>NZ_JALMUV010000065.1 GCF_023155275.1 Streptomyces rhizoryzae | reverse complement strand
CGACGACGTGGGGCGACCCCCAACACCCCACCCCGCCGGCACGGCGCGCAACCCCGACGAGACCGGGCCCGGCGGAACACCCGCCAAGAGAAACCACGACGTGGGAAGCAAGCCAGCGCCGCGCCCACGTGAGGCAGAGCACACCTGCCGTATCGTTGAGGCGGTCCGTCGCGGAGCGGGCCACGGGCGAGCAGCGAGATCGGAAGGGCAGTGCGCAGGGATCGGACAGGGAGCGGCCGGTGACCGCCGACGATGCCGGGGCCAACGATGCGGGTGCCGGGGGCGACGCGGCGGCCGAGACCCCCGCGGACGAGCCCGCGGGCGACCCCGCGAGGGACGACGGCAACGACGAGAACAACATCGCCGTCAAGCTCGAACAACTCATCCTCGGCGCCGAGCGCCGCTACACGCCGTTCCAGGCGGCCCGCAGCGCCGGCGTCTCCATGGACCTGGCGGCCCGCTTCTGGCGGGCCATGGGCTTCGCGGACATCGGCCAGGTCAAGGCGCTCACCGAGGCCGATGTGCTGGCGCTGCGCCGGCTCGCCGGCCTCGTCGAGGCGGGGCTGCTGAGCGAGGCGATGGCGGTGCAGGTCGCCCGGTCCACCGGCCAGACCACGGCGCGGCTCGCCGACTGGCAGATCGACTCGTTCCTGGAGGGGCTGACCGAGCCCCAGGACTCCGGCCTGACGCGTACGGAGATCACCTATCCGCTGGTGGAGCTGCTCCTGCCGGAGCTGGAGGAGTTCCTGGTCTACGTGTGGCGGCGGCAGCTGGCGGCGGCCACCGGGCGGGTCGTGCAGGCCCAGGACGACGCGGAGATGGTGGACCGCCGGCTGGCCGTCGGCTTCGCCGACCTGGTCGGCTTCACCCGGCTGACCCGGCGGCTGGAGGAGGAGGAACTGGGCGAGCTGGTCGAGGCGTTCGAGACCACCGCCGCCGACCTGGTCGCCGCGCACGGCGGCCGGCTGATCAAGACGCTCGGCGACGAGGTGCTGTTCTCGGCGGACGACGCCGGGATCGCGGCCGAGATCGGGCTGCGGCTGATCGAGACGATGGGCCACGACGAGACGATGCCCGAGCTGCGGGTGGGCATCGCGTTCGGCACGGTCACGACCCGGATGGGCGATGTCTTCGGGACGACCGTCAATCTGGCCAGCCGGCTGACCTCGATAGCGCCGAAGGACACCGTGCTGGTGGACGAGGCGTTCGCGGAGGAGCTGGGGCGCACGGGGGACGCGCCGGTCTCCGAGGCGGACGCGGCGGCCGCGGAGAAGGCCGCCCTGGAGGGCACCGGCAGCCCGCCGCCCCCGTACCGCTTCGCGCTCCAGCCGATGTGGCAGCGGCCGGTGCGCGGGCTGGGCGTCGTCGAGCCGTGGATGCTGACCCGGCGCGGCTGACCGGCCGCGGCCCCTGCCGGGAACGCCGCCGACCTGACATGATCCCCGATGACAGGTCAACGAGCGTTAACCGGCATGCGGAGGGCGGTTATGCAGCGGTTCGGTGCGGAGGAGTGGATCGGGATCGAGCGCCACGGGTTCGTGGCGGAGCTGGTCCTGGACCGGCCGAAGGCGATGAACGCGGTGTCGACGGCGCTGGCCGACGCGCTGGCCGGGGCGTGCGCCGCCCTGGCCGCGGACCGCTCGGTGCGCGCGGTGGTGCTCACCTCGACGCATGAGCGGGCGTTCTGCGTGGGCGCCGACCTCAAGGAGCGCAACTCCTTCACGGACGCCGATCTGATGCGGCAGCGGCCGCGTACCCGTGCCGCGTACACCGGCGTCCTGGAGTTGCCGGTGCCGGCCATCGCCGCGGTCCACGGCTTCGCGCTGGGCGGCGGCTACGAGCTGGCGCTGGCCTGCGACCTGATCGTCGCGGACGGGACCGCGGTGGTCGGGCTGCCGGAGGTGTCGGTGGGGGTGATCCCCGGGGGCGGCGGCACGCAGCTGCTGCCGCGCCGGGTGGGCGCGGCGCGGGCGGCCGAGCTGGTCTTCACCGGGCGCCGGGTGGCGGCGGCGGAGGCGGCGGAGCTGGGCATGGTGGACCGGCTCGTGGCGGACGGGCAGGACCGGGCCGAGGCGCTGGCGCTGGCCGCCGCGATCGCCCGGAACTCGCCGGTGGGGCTGCGTGCCGCCAAGCGCGCGCTGCGGCTGGGGCACGGGCTGGACCTGCGGGCCGGCCTGGAGCTGGAGGACGGGGCGTGGCGGAGCGTGGCGTTCTCCGGCGACCGGGCCGAGGGCGTCGCGGCGTTCAACGAGAAGCGGGACCCGGACTGGCCGGGGGAGTGAGCGCGGCGGCCGGCCCCCGCCCGGCCCCTCCGGGACCGATCTGCCGGGGGAAGGGGCGAATCGGGTCAATCATTCCTACGCTGTAATACGGAGCGTGCTCACAGTGACGGAATGTGAGGATCCGGTGACGGGTGAGGGTGACGCCAGGCTGCGGGCCGTGGTGGAGCTGGCGCAGGCGATGGCGGCCGTGCACACGCCGCGCGAATCGGCCCGGGCCGCGGCGCGCGGCGCGTGCCGGGCGCTGGGCGGCTCCTTCGCGGCGGTCTCCAAGTGGGAGCGCGAGCGGGGGCGGCTGCGGGTGCTGGTGAACGTCGGCGAACTGGCCGCGGGTGAGCGGGAGTTCCCGGACGACGAGGCGTATCCGGTGCACGAGTTCCCGGAGATCGTCGGCTTCCTGGACGAGCGGTGGGCCGGCGGCGGGCCGAGTGCCTGGGTGGAGACCGCCGGGGACGGCCCGGGCGGCGGCGCCGCGCCCGCGGGTCGCTACAACCACCAGAGAGTGGCCGCGCTGCGCCGCCGCGGCCGGGGCTGCTGCGTGGTCGCCCCGCTGGTGCTGCACGGCCGGGCGTGGGGCGAGCTGTATGTGGCGAGGCGGCCGGGGGAGCCGGTGTTCGGGGCGGCGGACGCCGACTTCGCGACCGTGCTGGCCGCCGTCGCGGCGGCCGGGATCGCGCAGACCGAGCGGCTGGCCGAGGTCCGCCGGCTGGCGTTCACCGACGCGCTGACCGGGCTGGCCAACCGCCGCGCGGTCGACATGCGGCTGGACCAGGCGCTGGAGCAGCACCGCTCCGACGGGGTGGTGGTCAGCCTGGTGGTGTGCGATCTGAACGGGCTGAAGCGGGTGAACGACTCGCGCGGCCACGCGGTCGGCGACCGGTTGCTGGAACGTTTCGGGTCGGTGCTGTCGCTGTGCGGCGCGATGCTGCCGGGGACGCTCGCGGCGCGGCTGGGCGGCGACGAGTTCTGCCTGCTGGCGGTCGGCCCGGCGTCCGACGAGGTGGTCAAGATCGCCGCTGAACTGTGCGGCCGGGCCGCGGAACTGGACCTCGGCGAGGGGGTCGCGGTGGGCGTGGCCTCGACCGGCGACCCGATCGGCCCGGTGCGCAGCGCCCGCCGCCTCTTCCGGCTCGCGGACGCCGCCCAGTACCGCGCCAAGGCGGCGCGTTCGGCGGAGCCGGTGGTGGCCGGGCGGCACGGCGGCGCGGCCGACCCGGTCGTCCGGCTCGCGGACTCGCCGGAGCCGCCGCCGGGCCCGGAGCGGCGGCGGTTCCGGAGGTGAGGCGGGGCGCCGGACGGGGCGGTCCGCCCGGCGGCGGCGGAAGATCGGTAAGGGGTGATCCCGAAATCCGGTGGTGACATTCGGCGATTCAGTCTCTAGGGTGCCTGAATATGGATATGCACACTGTGGTGCTGGGGACGTCCGGCACCACCGCACAGGACGTCATCGCGGTGGCCCGCGGCGCGGCCCGGATCGAGCTCTCCAAGGAGGCCCGCGCCGCCGTCGCCGCCTCGCGCGCCTTCATCGACGAGCTCGCCGCCAAGCCCGACCCGGTCTACGGCGTCTCCACCGGCTTCGGCGCCCTCGCCGTCCGGCACATCAGCCCGGAGCTCCGGGCCCAGCTCCAGCGCAACATCGTCCGCTCGCACTCGGCCGGCATGGGCCCCCGGGTGGAGCGCGAGGTGGTCCGCGCCCTGATGTTCCTCCGGCTGAAGACGCTGGCCTCCGGGCACACCGGGGTCCGCCCGCTGGTCGTCGACACCATGACCGCGCTGCTCAACGCCGGCATCACCCCGGTCGTCCACGAGTACGGCTCGCTCGGCTGCTCCGGCGACCTCGCCCCGCTGTCGCACTGCGCGCTGACGCTGATGGGCGAGGGCGAGGCGGAGGGCCCCGACGGCGTCGTCCGGCCGTCCGGCGAACTGCTGGCCGCCCACGGCATCGAGCCCGTGGAGCTGCGCGAGAAGGAGGGGCTGGCGCTCCTCAACGGCACCGACGGCATGCTCGGCATGCTGGTGATGGCCTGCGCCGACCTCGCCCGGCTGTTCACCTCCGCGGACATCACCGCCGCGCTCTCCCTGGAAGCGCTGCTCGGCACCGACAAGGTCCTCGCGCCCGAGCTGCACGCCATCCGCCCGCACCCCGGCCAGGCCGCCTCGGCCGCCAACATGCTGGCGTTCCTGGCGGGTTCCGGCTACACGGGCCACCACCAGGACGACGCTCCGCGCGTCCAGGACGCCTACTCGGTCCGCTGCGCCCCGCAGGTCGCCGGCGCCGGCCGGGACACCCTCGCGCACGCCCGCCTGGTCGCCGAGCGCGAGCTGGCCGCCGCGGTCGACAACCCCGTCGTGCTGCCCGACGGCCGGGTGGAGTCCAACGGCAACTTCCACGGCGCGCCGGTCGCCTACGTCCTGGACTTCCTGGCCATCGCCGCGGCCGACCTGGCCTCGATCGCCGAGCGCCGCACCGACCGCCTCCTGGACAAGAACCGCTCGCACGGCCTGCCCGCCTTCCTGGCCGGCGACCCGGGCGTCGACTCCGGCCTGATGATCGCCCAGTACACCCAGGCCGCCCTGGTCAGCGAGCTGAAGCGGCTGGCCGCGCCGGCCTCGGTGGACTCCATCCCGTCCTCCGCCATGCAGGAGGACCACGTCTCGATGGGCTGGTCGGCGGCGCGCAAGCTGCGCACCGCGGTGGACAACCTCACCCGGGTCATCGCCGTCGAGCTGTACGCCTCGACCCGCGCCATCGAACTGCGCGAGGGCCTGACCCCCGCGCCGGCGACCCGCGCCGTCCTGGACGCCATACGCGCCGCGGGCGTCCAGGGCCCGGGCGAGGACCGCTTCCTGGCCCCCGACCTGGAGGCCGCGTACGCCTTCGTCCGCGACGGCAAGCTGGTGGCCGCCGCCGAGACCGTCACCGGCGCGCTCGCCTGACGCCGCGCCACGGGACCTGCCCGTTACTCCGCTTGACCGCGGCAGGGGTACGCGCAAGGGCGCGTCATGACCGGACTCACACCGGACGTGACGCGCCCCTTGCCATGGGATGACCGGGTGCGACGGGGCGGGGGCCGGGGTGCGGCGGGCCGCTCCGGCCCCGGCTCCGGAGGGCGTTCCGCGTCAGGCGGTCTCGTCGCGGGTCCGGCGCACCGAGTAGCTGACCAGCGCGGCGCCGAGGGCCAGGAAGCCCGCGCCGCCGACCACGTAGGGCGCGGTGTCCGGGCTGCCGGTGTCGGCGAGGTAGTGGCGCGGTCCGCTGTCCGCGGCGGGGCCGCCGCCGGGCCGGGTGGTGGTGGAACCGCTGTCGGCGTGCCCCGCGTCGGCGTTCCGCTTCCCGCCGGACAGGGCGCCGGGGTGGTTGCCGGTGCCGGTCCCGTCGGAGACGTTCGCCCGGCCCTGGCCGGCCGGCGCGGAATCCGCGCGCACACCGGAAGGTGTCGCTCCGTCAGCTCCCACGAGAGCATTGGCGGAGGGTACGAACCACAGGGCGAACAGCACCGATCCCGCGGCAGCGGCGGTCAGTAGTGGTCGTCGTGCGGTCACGAAAGCGATCCCCCTTGTGGGCTCGGCGAATTGGCCGTTGACCGCAGATGTTAGTGACCGCCGCGGGTCGCGCGGTAGTCGGGACCCGGACGTGCTTACCCTCCGTCCATGAGCAATGGTGAGACATCACGTTTTGTGCGGCTTCACGTCGAACTCGTCATGGAGGTCACCGACGCCGACCGGCTGACCGGCGCCGCCGTCGACCACATCAACGGCGACGCCGCGGTCCCCGACGACGAGCGCAGACAGTCGCTGGAAACGGTCCGGGACGACCCGGCGGAGGCGCTGGCCCACCTCATCGACCCCTTCGACCTGGTCACCGGGGTGCCCGGCACCGAACTCGCCCAGGCGTCCTGGAGCAGCGAGGAGATGACCGACTACGACCCGGACGCCGAGTGGGACGCGGCGGAGTGGGACCTGGCGGACGACGCGGCCGCGGAGGACTGACCGCACCCCGGCGCGGACCCGTACGCCCCCGCGTCCCCCGTACGCCCCCGCGTCCCCCGTACGCCCCCGCGTCCCCCGTACGCCCCGTGACCCCCGTACGCCCGAGGCCCCCGTAGGAGCCGGCCGCGCGCCGCGCCCTCCGGGGGCCGGCGGCACTCCGCCCCACGGCACTCCGCGGCCCCCTGTGTGGCCCCCTTATGTGACCCGGGCAACCCCCGCTGCGTGAGCCGGCTCATTCCCGCGATGGTCGTTTTGCCGCGATTACGTGTCCTTCCCCACAATTCCGCCAGGAATGACGCGGACGAAACGGATAAGGCGTTCCATGGGAGTCGGCCGGAATTCCTGCGTCCAGATGTGTCTGCGTCCAGTTGGCGGCTCGCTCGGGGATTTTTCGCAATCGGTAGCAATGGAGAAGCGTGTGATGACGGACCGCAAGCGCCGCAAGGGCCTCATAGCCAGTGCCGCGCTGCTCGGCGGGGTACTCACGGTCGCCGCGTGCGGCGCCAGCAGCGCCACCGGCCACGGCGGCGGTGCCGCCGCGGGTCGCCAGGGCAACGGACAGCACGACAGCGCGCAGCAGGTCGACGAGGCGGCCGCCCAGGACGCCTCCCAGGCCAAGATCACGATCACCCCGCAGGACGGTTCCACCGACGCCGGACCGAACGGCGTGCGGGTGACCGCCAGTGGCGGCAAGCTCACCGGCGTCACCATGACCACGGTCGCCGCCCACCAGGCGCAGCAGACCCCGCACAGGACCGTCCCCGGCACGCTGTCCGCCGACGGCAGCTCCTGGAAGCCGGACCAGGCGCTCTCCCGCGCCACCACCTACAAGATCACCGCGCACGCGAAGGACGCCCAGGGCCGGACGGCGGTGGAGAACTCCACCTTCACCACCGTCTCCCCGGCCAACAGCTTCATCGGGAACTTCACTCCCGAGGACGGCTCGACGGTCGGCGTCGGCATGCCGGTGTCGATCACCTTCGACAAGCCGGTCAAGAACCGCAAGGCCGTGCAGTCCGCGATCTCCGTCGCGTCCAGCAGCAACCAGCAGGTCGTCGGCCACTGGTTCGGTGACAAGCGGCTCGACTTCCGCCCCAAGGACTACTGGAAGCCGAACTCCGACGTCACCCTGAAGCTCGCGCTGGACGGCGTCGAGGCGTCGCCGGGCGTCAAGGGCATCCAGAACAAGACCGTCCACTTCACCGTCGGTCATGCGCAGGTCAGCACCGTTGACGCCGCGACCCACCAGATGACGGTGGTCCGGGACGGGAAGACCGTCCGCACCATCCCGATCTCCTCGGGCAGCGCCGACCACCCGACCTACAACGGCCAGATGGTCATCTCCGAGAAGTTCCAGCAGACCCGGATGGACGGCTCCACCGTCGGCTTCACCAACAACGACGGCAAGGGCGAGTACGACATCCCCGACGTCCCGCACGCCATGCGGCTGTCGAACTCCGGCACCTTCATCCATGGCAATTACTGGGGCAAGGGCATCTTCGGCAAGGCCAACACCAGCCACGGCTGCATCGGCCTGAAGGACGTCAAGGGCGCGGGCGACCCGTCCACCGACGGCGCGTGGTTCTACAACCACTCGCAGATCGGCGACGTCGTGAAGGTGATCAACTCCCCGGACAAGACCATCAAGCCGGACAACGGCCTCAACGGCTGGAACCTGTCCTGGTCCCAGTGGGTCGCGGGCAGCGCGGTCTGACCGCCCCGCGGCTCCGCCCCCGCGGACCCGCACCACCCGGCGCCCGGCGCCACCGCGTACGCCGCGGTGGCGCCGGGCGCGGCGCGTCGGGGAGCGCGGGGCGGCGGAGGGCGCGGCGGGCCGGCGGGCCGGGCGGCGGCGCCGGACGCGGGGCGGCGCCCCCGCACGGCCGCCGGGACCGAGGCGGGCCGGGCGGCGCCCGCGGCCGTCCGTACAGTGGCCGGGTGAGCGACCACACGAAGCACCGCGGCGGACGCGGCGCCCGCGACGCCGGTTCCGGGCCCGCCGCCGCCGCCCTCCTCGGCGACCTCCTCGGCCGGGTCCGCTACGCCGCGGACGGGGCGCCCGCCGAGGACGCCATCGAGGCGGGCGCCTCCCTGCTGGCCGCTGCCGCCCCCGGCTGGGAGGCCATGAGCACCGCCGTGGTCGCGGCCGCCGTGGACGCCGTACGCCGCTGCTGGGCGGGCGGCTGGCACCCCGCCGACCTGGAGCGCATCGTCCGCCGCAACGCCCCGGCCGGGTCCCCGGCGGCAGCCCTGGCTATCGACGCCATCGCCGCCGAGCACGCCCGCCGCCCCCGTGCGGCCGCCGCCTCCGGGGCGGACGCGCCCCGCGACCCCCGCTGGCGCGCCCAGCTGGACGCCCTCGACGCCCGCGTCTGGTGGGACGCCGACGCCGGCTACCTCGACGCGCTGGCCGCCCGCCGCCGCACCTCCCGCTTCGAGACCGCCTGCGACGTGCTGACCGCGCTGCGCCTGCTCGCCCGGCTCCCGCGCATCACCCCGCTCCCGCCCCCGGCCCCGTCCGGCCCGGCCCCGTCCGGCCGCTCCGCCCCGGCCGGCGGGACGGCCGCCTCCCGCGCGCTCGGCCGGATCCGCGGGCTGCTGGCGAAGGCCGAGGCCACCACCTTCGCCGAGGAGGCCGAGGCGCTGACCGCCAAGGCCCAGGAGCTGATGGCCCGCCACAGCATCGACGAGGCCCTGCTCGCGCGCCCCGGGGCCCGCGCCGCCGACGGCCCCTCGGCGATCCGCATCGGCATCGAGGGCCCCTACGAACAGGCCCGGGCGCTGCTCCTGGACGCCGTCGCAGCCGCCAACCGCTGCCAGGCCGTCTGGGCCGCCGACCTGGGCTTCTCCACCGTCGTCGGCTTCCCGCCCGACCTGGAGGCCACCGAACTCCTGCACACCTCGCTGCTCCTCCAGGCCACCGCCGCGATGCACCGCGCCGCCGACGCCCACCACGCCCGCGGCCGCTCCCGCCGCACCCGCGACTTCCGCCAGACCTTCCTCATCGCCTACGCGGACCGCATCCGCACCCGCCTCTCCGCGGCCACGGCCGCCGCCACTGCCGCGGCCACTGCCGCCTCGGCCGACCCCGACCGGCTCCTGCCGGTCCTCGCCGCCCGCGACCTCGCCGTGCGGGAGACCACCGGCGCCCTCTTCCCCGACACCGCCCCGGTCCGCCTCCGCGGCGCCCACGACCCCGCCGGCTGGCACCACGGCACCACCGCCGCCGACCAGGCCCACCTCCCGCCCCCGAAGTCCTCCTGACCCCGCGCGGGCCGCCCGCCGGCCGCCCGCGCCCGCCGGCCGCACCTGGTTATGTACCGCCCTGTCCATAACCCGTGCTAGCGTTTCGTATCGCTCAGTCCAAAACAGTGCGGCACGGTGCGGCAACGACGGCGGCACCGTGCCGCGACGACGCATGACGAGGAGGGCGCTGCGATGGCGGCGGACGTGGCGGTAGGCGGGGTACTGGCGGGCAAGGTCGCGCTGGTGACCGGCGGTTCGCGGGGGATCGGGGCCGCGACGGCCCGGGCGCTGGCCGCCGAGGGGGCCGCGGTGGCGATCAGCTGGACGGCCTCCGGGGAGCGGGCCGGCGCGCTGGTGGCGGAGCTGGCGGAGGCCGGCGTGCGGGCGGCCGCCTACCGCGCCGACCAGGGCGACCGGCAGCAGGTCGCCGATCTGGTGGCAGCCGTGGCGGCCGATTTCGGACGGCTGGACATCCTGGTGAACAACGCGGCGGTCGCGGTCAACGGCGCGGTGGACGACGCCGCGGGCGATCCGGCCGCGTTCGAACGGCAGTGGGCGGTCAACGTCGGGGGCGTCGCCTCGGCCGTCCGGGCCGCCGCCGGTGTCCTGGGCGAGGGCGGGCGGATCATCACGGTCGGTTCGGGCCTGGCCACCCGCGCCGGGTTCCCGGGAGTGGCCGACTACGCGGCGACCAAGGCGGCGCTCGTCGGCTACAGCAAGGGCGCGGCCCGGGACCTGGCACCGCGGGGCATCACGGTCAACGTCGTCCAACCCGGCTGTGTGGCCACCGACATGAACCCGCCGGAAGGGGACTTCGCGGATGCCCAGCGCGCCGCCAACCCGATGGGCCGGTTCGGCCGCCCGGAGGAGATCGCGGCCGGCATCGTCTTCCTCGCCAGCCCGGCGGCGTCGTACGTCACCGGGGCCGTCCTCGACATCGACGGCGGCTACCTGGCCTGAGCCCCGGCCCGGGACCCGGCCGCCCGGGCGGACACCCTCTAGCGGCACCCCGCGGGCAGTTCCGCCTCGATGAGGTCCGCGGCCCGCCGGGTACCGCCCTCGGCGGCCATCTCCCGCTGGACGGCCGCGAGACGGCGCCCCACCTCCGGGACGGCGACGAGCGCGAGCACCGCCGCCCGGAGAGTGGCCGCGTCCGCCCGGTCCATCGGGACGGAGCGGCCCACGCCGAGCCTTTCGAGCATCTCCGCATTGCCGAACGGGTCGGCGGCCTGCGCCACGGCCACCAGGGGCGTGGCGGTGGCCAGCCCCTCCTGGCTGCCTCCCGTGCCGGCGTGCGTGATGAACGCGTCGGCCTTCTTCAGGACCGCCAACTGCGGTACCCAGTCGCGTACGTCGACGTTCGCCGGGATCTCCCCGAACTCCTCGGCGGTGACGCGCTTGCCCGCCTGGAGCACGACGTGCCACCCCGGCAGCCCGCCGAACGCCTTGAGGCACTCGCGGTAGAAGCCGGGCTGCTTGGTGAAGGACGAGCCGAGCGAGACGAGCAGCACCCGCTCGGCGTCCGCGGGCCGCTCCCGGTCGCCTTGCGCCGCGCGGTCGCCCTGGCAGGCGCCGACGAAGGAGCGGACGCTCTCGTCGTGGCAAGGCGAACCGTCTCGTGCAATCTCTTTTCCGGTGCCGCAGCACAGGTCGCCCCGTGGTGCCGGGGGGAGCGCCGAGGGCGAGCGGCTCAGCGTCCCGGCGGAGCCGCCGCAGCCGAAGACCTCACCCGTCCGCCTTGGCCACCCCCACCGGGCAGGAGACCCCCGTCCCCCCGATGCCGCAGTAGCCGGCGGGGTTTTTGTCCAAATATTGCTGGTGGTACCTCTATCTCCCAGGCAGTAGAACTGCCATGAAGGTAGGGGGAGTTCATCGCGGACAACAGTGAACAACTGGTTCCCGTCGTGGCCTACGCGCGCATCTCGGCGGACTTGGCCAGGGACGGCCACGGCGCGGAGGACCAGCACAAGGTCAACGACGAGACCGCCGCCAGGGTGGGGGCGAGGATCGTTCACTACTACACCGACAACGATCTCTCTGCTGCGAAAGCGGAGGTCGTTCGGCCGGACTTCGAGGAGATGCTGAAGGTTCTCAGGGCCGGACGCATGCCGAACGGGCAGGCCGTACGCGGCGCGATCGTCGTCGCTGACGATCGCCTGGTGAGGCGTGTCGGCGACTACGAGCGTTTCGTGGACGCGCTGACGCACGAGGACGGCCGGGTCTACGCCGACGCGAAGGGGCTCAAGGATCTGTACAACGAGGACGTCGAGTCCATGGGGCTCTTCGGGGTGGTGATCGCCAAGGCCGAGGTGCGCAAGATCAAGCGACGTACTCGCCGGTCCCACCGCCGACGGGCGGAGCTGGGAATCCCGGTGGGAGGAACACGGCCGTTCGGCTGGAATGACGACAAGAGGACGCTCCGTGAGGAGGAAGCCGAGAGGCTCGCCCAGGCAGCGCGCGACGTCATCGCGGGCAAGTCTCTGCATTCCATCCTGAAGAAGTGGCGGGAGGAGGGCGTCCGGACGGTCCATGGCAATGAATGGCAGTCCAGGTCACTCAAGCTCGCGTTGTGGAACCCGCGCCTCTGTGGCTGGCGCCGGCACAACGGCGACTTGGTGCGCGACACCAACGGTGTGCCGGTGAGCGGGCAGTGGGAGCCCCTCATCACCCCTAAGGAGTGGATGGCTATCGATGCGCTTTTTTCGTCCAGAATCGGCCCCAACGTCAAGGCGGATGGGACGGTCACCGACTACAGGACACCGAACCACTTGCTCACCGGAATTCTCCGATGTGGGAAGCCGAAGGATGACGGGCAGATCTGCAACGCGCCGATGAGGGTGAGTACGCGACCGAATCTGTCCGGTGGGTTCGTCTACCAATGCCCGTCGCGTTCCATGGGTGGATGCGGGGGAAGCGGCCGCAATGGCGCCAAGGTCGATGAGTACATCACCGAAGCTGTATTGGCAAAGCTTGAAGAACGCAAGGTGGCTTCGAGCGCGGTCGTTGCACAGTGGGAGGGAGAGGAGGAGCTCGAGCGTCTGACGAAGAAGCAGCGAAAGCTGCTGCGGGCATGGCAGGCCGACGAAATCTCGGATGAGTTGTTCTTTCCTGAGAACCGCACCATGGAGGCTCGGATCAGGGAACTGCGTAACGCTCGCACTCAACACGCGTTGCGCGTCCAGCGCAACTCCGCGGTGACCGACGAAGACGTTCGGCGGAAATGGTATTCAGGTGAACTCGACCTGGCGCAGAAGCGAACCATTATCCGCGAGATGCTGCATGCGGTAATCGTGCTTCCGGTCGGTGGCGGAGGCAGGAGGCCGTTCAACCCGGACCTACTCGTCCCGAAATGGATCGAGGACTAGGTAGTTTTTCGGATCAGTTGACCGCTTGGTGATCGGCCTGAGCTACCGGTGGCTGACGGCCCCTCAGCGGCTGGAGACCGGGCCATCCTGGTCCTTTGCGAGGTCAGCCACCGCTGGCCTCGCAATTCTTCGCACGGCTGCGGGGAAGGCCTCTTCTGAGGCCGGTCAACTCGCAGAAGGTGCTGCGCTGCCTTGCCTCATGCCGCGTCTTCGTCATCTGGACTGGATTCCCGCGCGTAGTGGAGGTCGAGGACGTACCGCTCGGGTGTGGGGTTGTTGCGCCAGACGTGCTCGAGATTACCCGTATCGGGGCGTTCGGCCAGCTCGACGAGGGCGCGGTTGTAGTAGTCGAGCGTGGCGTGCCGCCCGGTCCACCAAGCGATGCCCTCGTAGACGCCTGGCCGCGGCAGGTCCATGGTTCCGGCAGGGCCAAAGGTGAGTTGGTTGATGACAAGGCAGGCGGTGGTGGATTCGATGGTTACGGGAACGCTGCCTTCGCAGTGGGTGGGGGGACTCTGAGGCTCGTCCCAGACCCGGATGATGACATCGACCCCAATAGCGGGTTGCAGGCTGTGGAGGTACAGGTGGTAGCCGTTGCCGGCTACCACCTGCTCTCGCGCTGCCTCAAGTGCGGCGCTGTCCTGGAGATACGCGTCGGAGTCGTAGACCTCTACGAGACAGCGGTCCGGTTCTGCTGTCACGGTGTACTCGGTGATCAGCGCCACAATGCATTCCTTGGTTCAGCTTGTGATGGTTACGAAGAAGGGATCACCGTCGAGGATTCTGTTGGCGGTGTACATAAGGTTGAGTCGATTTCCGCCCGTCTCGTTGTCCTTGCCGTCGATGAGACGCACAGAGTAGCGATCGTCGCCCTTACCTGATCCCTCGCGGGTGGAGGCGAAAGGATATTCATCGCACTGGAGGGGAGTGCCAGAGTAATCACCCCATACTTTAGCGCATTCTTTAATCGACTTTTCTCTGTTTTCCTTCTGCTTGTTGATGTCGATGAGGCGGTGGAGTGGCTCCTTGGCCCCTGGGACACTCTTGCCGGGCCAGGAGGGAAACGTGCGCTCCGGGTGCTCCTGAGCGTCGAGTATGTGCTGAGCACTTTCCTTGACGGCAGGGTCCTTGAGGCTCAACTTGAGCTCTGCACGGCCTTCGCTGAAGACCGTCCCTTTATGCTTGCCGGCGGTGGGCCCTGCGTAGTCGAAACGTACATTGGAGTGGTAGGCGTCAACCTGCTTGTAGGGCTTTACGCCCGGTGCGTTGACGGTTAGCTCTGCCATCACCAAGGACGTCGCCAACTGCAGATTCCCCTTACTCCACTGGGGGCCGGAGTCGGGCGAAGTGTACGTGAGAGTCCATTGAGGCTTCTTGTCCCAGGCGCCGAGAAGCTCGTCACGGTTCTCCTCCTTGGGGCCTGTCACCACACTGGAGGGGTCGGAGGGGAACCCCGACGTGTGGCTGAAGTACTGGCCTACCGTCCAGTTCCGCGCGTCCGCCCCGGACCCAGGTGCGGTCTGCACCCGTATGTTTTCGATACTACTCACGTAGTCGACGCGCCTGGCTCCATCGGTGGCGAAGCCGAGCACCCACATGTCGAACCAAAGCCGTCCAATCTCTTGGGTGCCTTTGGTATCGCGTAGAACGAGGTCGAATGGGCGCTTCTGGCAGGTTTCGAACCTGCTTTTCAGCCATCCCTTTGAAGCTGCGGCTTCTTTCTGTTTGGCGCACTGCTCCCGTAAGTCGGTCTCTTCGCTGCCGACTGTTACGGGAACACGGCTGGGCCCTGTGGCGAACTCCAGAGCTGGCGCGGCTGTTTTTTCCGGCCGATATCGGTCAAGGGGCACTGGGTTGTTGAGGCGTCGCAGGGTGTCGGGGGGAAGTGTCGCCGCAGAGACAAAGGTCAAGTTGCTCTTTGAGCTGAAACTGGCTGACGCCGGATTCGTGGCGGCGTTGGCAACAGGCGGGGAACCGGCCAGGATAAGGGCGCCAGCCACGACGAGTAAGCGGGCTTTGCGCGCGATGGCTATGTGGTGAGTCATCGTTGAGACTCCTGAATCCTGCGTCTGCGGGCGGAACGGGCTACAAGGGCCTTCGGCGTCGAAGCGGGTAGTGCCGTCATCGTTGGCATGTCTGTCCCCAACACGCCTCGATTAATTGGCCGGTTACCGCAGAATAGGAAGCCCGGAACCCGGAAAACTTGGCGCCATGGCGATCAGGGCCGGATGTGGCCTCTGATGAGGTCGCCGTCCATACGGAAGAGTCAGGGATTCCTGCCGCGAAGCCGGCCACCTTGGACGGGCCAGCCACAGTCAGGCCGTCAGGAGCCACACCGAAGGACGCGGATGCTCTCTGCCGAACGTCCTCCTCGCTGGGCGGTCCCGACGTTTCGGCTTCCTTGGGGGGCGCTGAGAGCGCGGCTTCCATGTTGCACAGCCGAGGGCCGGTGACGCATTCGGCCAGCCCCGGGACCTTGGCCAAGCACTCGTCGGGGCTGTCGCGCAGGCACTGCTGCAGTGCCTGCTGGTTTACCCCATTGAAGGTTTCGGGTCTGTCGGTGTTCAGCGGTGACGCTTGAGCCGTCAGTCGCGATCCCGTGGTTAGGGAGGGCTTTGTGGGCGTTCCTTTGCGAGGCTTTCCTGCGGTCCACTGGCTGAAGGAAGTGCCACCGGACATCTTCGCGTTGAAGCAGTAGGGTGGCTTTCTGGTGGCACCGCAGGTTCCGAGTGAGATGACCTGCGCGGTATTGGCCGATGCTACTTGATGCCATGCCTTGTCTTCGCTCATGAACTGCATGCGGCTGGCGATGTCGGGGACATGGACGTACTGCGGACCCATCACTTCAAGGCCAAGGTCGATCCGATTGGGGTTCCCGCGTGGAACCTTCAACTGGTGCCCGGTGCTGCCGACCTTGTTGAAGTCGTAAAGGACGTCCCACTGATCGCCGCGTTCCTGTCGCACGACCATGTAGGTGTGGTTGCGGCGGTCCGCCTTCGTTGGGTTGACCCCGGCGTTGATGGCCTTCGTCACACCGCCCTGAGTGCTGAGCTCGCTCCAGCGCGGCCCGTAAGTTTGCGTCGCCTTGCCGGTCTTCTCCGCGTAGAGGCCGACTTCGATGTTCGGTGCGAAGGGCGAAGCCTCGGTGTTCGGTGACACCCTCATGTAGTTCGCAACTTGAACTGTGGTGGTCGGCGTGTCGACCCCGTCGAAGGCTATGGGCTCGTTCCGCCAGGTCGCGAACCCGCCAATCATCGGCTCGCCCGGCTGGCTGCACGTCATCGCCCAGAATGTGATCTGCGCGCTGTATGCGATGTTGCAGGACGTCGTGGGTGGTGTTGCTGCCGCCGGCGCGGCCGCTATGGGGACCAGGCCGAGTGCGCCAGCAAGCGCAGCCAGCACGCCACGACGTATCGGTAAGTGCATTCCCTCTACTCCCTTTGGGCGGTCTTAGGACGGGAGTGAAGTTAGCAGGGCCCAGTCGGCTATGCCCTGATAGACCAACAACTGACTTGAAGTCGCCCATGTGGCGTGTGACGCCATGAGTTCAACGTATCTTTCCCTCTAGGACCGTAAGAGTGTGAAGGAAGGGCAGGGGGCCTCGTGTCTCCCCGGCGCGCTCCTATCGCATGCCTTCACCCCCGTGACCGGCTTCGCCCCGTTCTTTTTCTTCGCCGCGTTCGACCAGAGCCACGCCGAGGACCCTCGATATACGATGCCAACGCTCGTCGCCCCAGATCGGGGCCTTGGCCGCCTGGGCCCGCCCCCACTCGCGGGCGCTCGGGTGACTCATGCGTCACCCTTTCGTTCGGCGTGCAAGTGCCTTTCTTCCCGGGCCAGTTCACGGTTTATGGCGAGGTCTTCCGCGATGCCGGCAGCGATAAGAGAGGCTCCGGGACTGTGTCCGGATGCGATGTACCGCCAGTGCTTCTCGCTGATCGCACCGGGAGTGGCGGTCGGGTCGGGCGAGGCGCCGGCACGCTGGTGCTGAGCGCGGTCGGCGCGCAGCGTCGCATACGTGGTGGAGTAGACGCGTGATTTGGTGAGGACGTGGCCCCGGTACCCGAGAGTGTGTGCCCAGGACCGGAGTCTGATCGCTTCCAGCTCAGGGAGGCCACCGAGTCGCCAGCACGCGTGGACAAGGGTTCGGACGTGCGGTGACAGCCGCCCCGTGGGAATGTCGTCCGGACCGTTGATCGGGTGGTCCAGGCCGGTAGCGGCGCCGGTCGCACCCTTGGTGACGTACTTGGCGACGTAGGCGGCTACGGCGTCGTCAGCCAAGCCTTCGTGGCCGCCGAAGGCACGGAGCGGTCGTACGTCGATCTGGGACCCCCAGCGCAGGGTGTGTTCTCCAAGGACCCGGCTATACGGAGTGCGCATGTGGACGGCTGCTGCGGCGGTCCGTACGGCTGCGGTCAGGTCTTCGGCCGACGCCCATGCCGGAGGCGGATCGCCGGGACCGGCCGCGCCGTCGAGGCGCACGACCGCATGGACGTGTACTGCCGCGCGCTTTTGGTACTCGGCGACTTTGGCGTAGGAGATACGGACCGCGCGGCGCAGGCCAGTGCGGGTGCGTCCGGTGCGGGCGGCGAGGTGGTTGTAGAGGTTGTCGGTGAACGCCTTCCAGAGGCGGCCGGCGTGGGCGTGCCAGAGGACGTGCGTCGGGTAGTCGTAGCAGGCGGGGCACAGGGGTTGCCCGATGAGCGGGTCGGTGGCGTCGTGGGTGGCCGGGCAGCCGAGGGGGCGGTCGTGGTCGCAGCGGTCGGCGTCACGCCGGGGGCGGCAACGATCTCCGTCCCTGGTGGTGCGGTGGACGGGCCCGAAGGAGGGGGCGGTGAGGGTGACGAACAGCCGGGGGTGGTCTCGTACGTCGGTCGGGACGTTCTTGCCGCCGAGGAGTCCGGCGCGGACGAGGTGGAAGGTGTCGCCGGCGTAGAGGCGGGAGCAGGGGGCGCAGACGGTGGCGCGGCGGTTGCGGCAGCGGACAAGGAGGCGTTCGCCGGGTTCGTTCCTGGTGTCGTAGTGGTGCAGGATCTCGCCGGTCGCGCCGTCGCGGGTGGTGGTCGAGCCGGTCAGGTGGATCGGGTGGGCGCAGCCGCCGATGGCGGTGATCTGGGCCAACCAGCGCGAGAACTGGGGGTCTTGTGCGATGCGGAGGATGTCTCGGTCTGTCTCGGAGAGCTGACGGAGGCGCGCCGCGCGGTCGAGGGCGGCGCGCCGGTCAGCCGCAGTGGTGGCGGTGATGGTGGGGACCTCCCGGGGTGGGCCGCCGAAGCGGCGCGGATGGTGGCGGTTGGGTGGGTTGGGTCCACGGTGATCACTCCTTGTGGTCGGTGAGGGGGCGGTCAGCGGATGGTTCCGGTGCCCCGGCAGCAGCGGCAGCGGCGCCGGTGGCCGGAGGGGGTTTTGCGGTAGCGCTGTCCCTTGCACACGGGGCAGCGGACGCGGCGCATGGACATTGCTGGCGCCTTCCCGGTTGTCAGGTGCGGGTGACGATGGAGATGACCCACTGGACGAGGCCGTCCGCGGCGAAGAGCAGGGGTGTCTGGCCCACGTACATGCCGAACAGGCTGATCAGGGCTGCTTCCCACCACTTGACGTCGCGGGAGCGGACGAGGAGGACGGTGATGACCCCGAAGACCAGGGCCAGCAGTACGGCGGACTGCTCGCTCACAGCAGCGTCCCCCCTCCGGGTACGCCCGCCAGGAACTTCGGGCGGGGAGTCATCCGGGCGTGTTCGGCCGCTGCCGCCCGTGCTTCGGCCGGCGTGGTCAGACGGGACCGGCCGCGCACCCAGCCGCCCAGGTCGCCGGTGGTGACGGCGACTCCGCGTTCGGCTTCACCGATGGACTGGGCGACGATCACGGCGTCCTTGTTGAGGTCGCCGAGTGCCATCTCGGCGGTGCCGGGGTCGTTGACCCGGTGGCAAATCCGGCCGCTGAGCTGGGCCCGCAGAGCGGTGACCCCGGGCCCGAGGTCCGAGCCGACGCGCTGGCCGGCTACGACCAGGTGCATGCCGAGGGCGGCGCCGAGCTGGGCGAGCCGCAGCAGGTAGGTGGTGCACTCCTCGGCTTCGGCGCGTTGTTCCTTGCTGCCGTTGGTCAGGTACAGCTCCGCCAGCTCATCGATGATCACCACGGCCGGTACGGGCCGGGTCTTCTCGGGCAGTTCCCAGATCGATCGGGCCCCGGCGGAGCGGCAGGCTTGCATGCGGGCCTGCATCTCGGTGACCAGGGCGGACAGTACGGTGACCGCCTCACTGCGGCAGGTGGCCAGGGCCGAGAGCCGCATCTCCAGCAGCCCCAGTTCCATGCCGCCCTTGCAGTCGATCCCGACCAAGGCCACCGGTTGCGGGGCGAGTTCGGTGACCAGCCGAGCCAGCAGCGTGGACTTGCCCGATTGGGTCGCGCCGACGATCAGCCAGTGCGGCACCCGGCGGAAGTCCATGGTCCACGCGCGTCCCGACTCCAGTGCACCGACCGTTGCCGACAGCAGTTCCCCCGCGCCCAGGGTGGGGCGGTCGGTGTTCTCCAGGGGATCACGTGCCGTCGCGGTGATCATTACGATGCCGCGTTCCGGGGAGACGACGCGGACCGAGTGGACCCGCCAGGCGTGGGCGAAGGCGTCGGACGAGGCGAGGAAGGGCGCGGGTGTCTGTCCCGGATGCAGTCGGACCTGCACTTCCAGCCCGTAGGGCGTGGCGCGCGGGAACGATATGCGCGGGGTGCGGGGTGCGCAGCGGTTCGCCCTTGATCTCCAGGTCACCGAGGACGCGCCGGTTCGGTTTGTGGGAGACGGTCAGGCCGTTGAGGTAGGCGACCCGGCGCCAGGTGAACGCCACCCGCAGCGCGGTGACGGGGTAGCCGACGAGGTACCAGTGCCACTCCGGCCGCCGTCGTTGCAGCTCGTTGCGGAAGACCAGCAACCAGATCACGAGCGCGAGCGCGCAGGTGAACAGGAGCATTCCCATCAGGCACCGCCGCCCTTGCCGGCCGAACCGGCAGTGGGGGCAGAGGTAGCGGGCGCGGGGGTGATGGCGGCGGCGCGGAAGCTGATTCCGTGCCGATCGCCCATGGCCCACGCTAAGGCTTCCATGCCGGTCACGCGGATTTCGGTGCCTTCCACAACATCCTTCGGCTCGCCGGGAACGGCGATCTCGATCACGGAGACCCGCCGACCTTCCTGACGTACCGTCACGCCGACGGTGTAGATGGTGTTGCCGTCCCGGTCCTTCTTGACCTGCTGGGTCTCGAAGTCGGCGATCTTCGGTTCCGGCCCGACCGCGCACCGGAGCACGCCGAGCCGAGAGGTCTCCACAGGGATGGACGGCATGAGTTGCGGCCTCCTTGGCCATACAGAGGAGACGTCCTGTGACGTCACTCGCGCTTACGAGTTGCGCCCACTATGCATGCCGTGACCACCCGGGGCAAGCGCTTATGCTTACGAGTGACGTCAGGTAACGTCAGAACCGCCGACCAGAGGTGATGAGGAGGCCCCGACATGGGAGAGATCCAGCGCCCAGGAGCGCTGTACCAGCAGGTGGCGGCCGAGATCCGAAGCGGGATCACCGCGGGTGAGTACAAGCCGGGAGCCCTGCTCCCGTCAGAGGCCCAGCTCATCGACCGGTACGGGGTCAGCCGCCCAACCGTGCGCAAGGCCATCGACGCCCTTCGCGCCGAAGGGCTGGTCGAGGTGATCCACGGCAAGGGCAGCTACGTCCGTGCGGTGCCCGCCCCGGCGGTGAACATCGAGCGGACCATCACCCGCACCGGCACGACCTTCCGCACCGGCCACCAGGACTGGCAGCAGGCCGAGGCCCCCACCATCTACCGGACCACGACCACGGCGACCACCGGGCCGCTGCTCGGACTCGGCGAAGGCGAGGCGTTGTTCGCCGTGGACCGGCTGTTGTCCGACCCCCACACCGGCACCCGTGCGCTGCACCGCGTGCTGATCCCGTTCGCCACCGCTGACCAGGTCGAGGAACTTGCCAAAGCCCCGGACACGGCCCCCGGGCAGATCTACGCCCTGCTCACTGAGGCTGGCCACACGCTCACCTGGGACGAGACCGTGAGCGCCCGGATGCCCCTGCCCGACGAGCGCGACGTCCTCCAGGTCCCCGACGCGACCCCGATCCTGCTCGCCTGCCGCGTGACCCTGGGCACCGACCGACGCCCCCTGCTCCTCGAAGAGCTGCGCACCGGCGCCGACCGCGCCCAACTCGCCTACCACCTCACCGCCGACAGTCCCCGCGCGCTCCACACCGTCTGACGCCCTCCACCCGGCGGCTGTCGAAACCTGTCTTCACTTACTCAAGGGCGCGCCTGCGGCGCGCCGGGCGGCCAGGCCGCCCCGCCGGGCTGCGGCCTGGCGGCCGGTCCCGGCGGACGCCCACCGCCCGCAGCACCGCAACCGGCCCGAGTACCGGCCAGCGGACAACCGCCGTGCGGGGCAGGGGCGTTGTGGCCCCGGGGCCGGCGGCCGTGGGGACTTTAGGCAGCCACCACGGGGCGAGCCTCTAAGAACAGGGGGCCGATCGGGCCATTGCGGGCAGGCGAGGAGCCAGCCCGATCGCTGGCCAGCGTAAGGCCCCCTGTTCTCTCGCCCCGTGGCAGCTCCCGCCCAAAGTCCCCACGACCACCGGCGCTTGCACAGCGCGCCACCCAGGTACCGCCCGTCGCACCCCGACTGCCCTACCCGGCATTACGCCCCCGGGAAGCCGCGGCGCGCACCAGCCCCGCCACCCGCCGCGTGGTTGTGGGCGACAGCTCGAAGCGCACCACGCCGGAGCCGTCCGTGTCCGTGCCAGCCCGGAGCTTCGCACCCGCCGCTTCCACACCAGCCGCGGAAAGCGCGTCTGCCAGCTCATCCGCCGCCCGTGTCGCGTCACGCCAGCCGGTCAGGTAGTCCACCCCACGCACCCACAGCACCGCGTCCGGGTCGAACTGTGCGCCCCCGAAGCCCGCGTCCCCCGACCTGTCCATCGCTTGAAGTCCCTTCGCTGTTCGCTGGCAGAAGGCCGGCCGCCAGGGCCCGCAGCGTGAACGCATGGCAACGGCCCCGGTAGCATCGGCTCCGGGGTCCGCAGGGACTCCTGGCCGGACCACCCCCGCCCGGCCAAGGTTCGCGGGGTGGTCCGGTTACAGCTCTTGGTCCGGTCGCATAGGTGGCGGTCACCGCCGCCGAGTCCTTGGTGCGACCGTCAGCGGTTCAGCCGGATCTGCGCCGCAGCGCCTGATCCAACGTGCCGCACTTGATGCCGAACTTCTCGGCAACCTCCTCATGGGTCATCCCGTCCGCCCGCAACCGCTCGTACGCCGCCGCAGCCCGGCCGGACGCCGAATTGCGGACGTCCCGCCCCCGCAGCGGAACGCGATGACGTCGAAGCAACCGGTAGAGCGCCCAGGACGACATTCCGAACCGCGCCCTCAAGGGGGCCACCGACATTCCCTCGCCGTACAGCGCGATGATCTCCGCCGCCTGCTTCTCGCGCTCCCCGGCAGCCTCGTCTGAGTCTCCGGGACGCCCCGGCGCCTGACCCGAGCGGCTTCGCGCAGTCCCTCCACTCACTGCTTCACCGCCTTCGGCACCGCCCGGAAGAAGCAGGTGTGCATGGCCCGGAACAATCCGTGCCCCGTCTGCCCGGCGTGCTTGAGCGCCCAGTTCTGCGGCCCGCCCGGCTCCTCCGACACCACCGAGGAGGCGTCGCACGACATGCACTCCATCTCGTAGAACGGCATGCTGCCGGAGGTCTCCACCTTCAGCACCCAGTCCGCGAAACGCCGAATCGCCGCCATCGCCATCAGCGCCCCCGCCTTCCGCCGCGGTCGACGTCCAACAGGTCACCGGCGTGAGCCCGCAGGGGACCCCCCGACTTGAAGACCAGGGTCACGGCCGGCCCACCGGATCCGTACCGCTCCGAGCGGACGGCCTTCACCTCCCGCCACTCCCCGCGGACCAGCACGCGGTCGCCCCGCTGCACCTTCAAGGCAGACATCCGTGCCATCACGCCTCACTCCCGCCACACGTCGTCACCACGGCCCACACCAACTTGCCGACGCCGTCCCGTTCGGCCACGCCCCAGCGCGCCGCCAGCCGATCGACCAAGAGCAACCCCCATCCGCCGGCCTCTCCGGACGGCCCCAAGACCGGGAGCTCCTCCGACGCGTCGTGTACCTCGATACGAAGCCCGCCGCCCTCGCGCAGGTAGCGGGTCTCGATCTCCCGACCCGGCGGGACGCGCGCGTGCCGGACCGCGTTCGTGAGGAGTTCGGAGAGCACCAGCAGGGCGGCCTCCTCGATCATGGCCAGGCCCCACTCCGCCAGCACCTTGCGCAGTTCGGCGCGTGCCAGGCCGACACAGCGGCGATGCCGGGACCAGCGGCTCACGACCACTGGCCGGATGCCGGCTTCGGGCTCTCCCTCCTGGGCGACCGTCACCGTGCTGCTCACCGTCGCTCACCGCCTTCCAGGCGTCTACGGAACGTCGAACGGCGTGACGGTAAGCCCGCAAACGACAGCGGACCCGGAAGAAAATTCCGGGTCCGTTTTTTCCTCCGCGTCGCGCTAGGCGATCGCTCCGAGGGCGACGGCGAGTTGCTGCGCGTCGCGCCGGCGTGTGCGCTTGTGCAGCCTGCGGGCCAAGTCCCGTGCGAACTCGTGTGCCTTCACCTGCTCGGGCGCCGTGGTGTAGGCGCGCTTCAGATTGTCCACCGCCTCATCGGTCCGGCCGGCTTCCCCGTAGGCGCGGGCGACATCCAGTCGCAGCCGTGCCCGGCGCTCCTTGGGAAGGCCGACCGCCCGCACCGTGGGCGCTATGTCGACGGCCAGCTGGATGTCCTGGAACTCCAAGGCGGTCGCGAGCCGATGGATCGCCACGTTCGTCGGCCCGAAGGCGGTCCACATCTCGTTTCCATCGGTGCCCAGACGGTCAGCGGCTTCCTGCGCCTTGCCGATCATGTAGTCCGTCAGGGAACGATTGCCCATCCTGGCCGCAGCGACACAGCCATTGAGGAACAGCGTGCCGTACAGCGACAACGACGTCGGCGAGGACTTCCACCAGTTCCGCTCCAGCTCATCGGCACTGTCCAGAGTGCTGTCCACTGCTTCCGCCGGCATGTTCGCCCCGAGCTGGACGTGGGCGATGGCCCTCCGCAGGGACAGAAGAGCGGCGGGGTCACCCGACTCGATCGCCGCGATCTCACCCTGGTCCGCGGCCGTCCACGCCAGGTTCGTCTCACCCAGCTTCCTCAGCAGCGCTGCCGCCGCATGGCACGTCAGTGCGAACAGCTTCAGTGCTTGTACGCGTTCGCTGCCCGACCGCCGCTCGTTCATGGCGGTCCGCGCGTCGGCCAGCAAACCGGGCAACCGCTCCGCCAGCGCTGCGAACTGACCGGACTGGTACCGCTCCCACGCGTCGGCGACCTCCACCGACAGGCGCTCCAACCGCATGGGTTCCCGGCCGGCCACCAGGGACCCCGCCAACCGCCGGGACTGCATCAGCGCGGCCCGGATGGCGGGCACGCTGGCCGCGAACCCGTCGCTGTCCTCCAGCAGAACCGGCGTTCCTTGAAGGTCCTCGATGTGCACCCGCAGCGCGTCGGCCAGGTCCGCCAGCATCTTGACGTTGTTCACGGGAATGCGGCCGGACTCCACGCGATAGACCCAGTCCTCGGACCGGCCCAGCAGCTCACCGAGTTGCCGCTGATGCATGCCCCGGCGCTTGCGGTAGAACCTCACGCGCTTGCCGAACTCCAGGTGGTCACTCATGCCGCGCATGGCCGCGCTCCCCTCGCTCTGCCCCACCCGAGTGTTACACAGCGTGCACAACGAATGACAGAGATCGAGGCATCTCACCCCCGCCGAGCGACGGCCGCTAGGGTCGGCCGCATGGCCGAGAACGAGCACGAACAGCGCATGGCGACACCCAGAATGGCAGCGGGCGCACTGTTCTTCGACGACCAGGACCAGGTCCTCTTGGTCAAGCCGTCGTACAAGCCGAAGTGGGAAATCCCGGGCGGCTACGTCGAGCGCGCGGAGTCCCCTCTGGCCGCCTGCCGCCGCGAGGTCCAGGAGGAACTCGGCATCACTCCGGCCATCGGCCCGCTCCTGGTCATCGACTGGGCCCCGAGCGAAGCCGAGGGGGACAAGGTCCTGTACGTGTTCGACGGCGGGCAACTGCACGCAGAGGAACTCGCCGGTATCCGGCTCGCGCCGGACGAACTGCTGGCAGCCGAGTTCCACCCCACGGAGAAGCTCGATGACCTGCTGATCCCGCGGCTTGCCCGGCGCGTAAAGGCAGCAATCACAGCCCGAGCGCAGACACTCACGGTGTACCTGGAACACGGTGAGCTACCGAACAGCGGGCAGGGGAACCAGAACCCTTGAAAGCCCTTCGTTTCTGCCCCGTCCTCCTATCCGAACAGATCGCGCCAAAGAATCGATGGCTGCGCACAGGGCCACGAGGAGGTAGTGGATACCCAGCCGGCATACCGGGGCGGAGGCGCTCCAAAGTCGGGTCCCGCTCAGGCGAAAATCTCATAGAGTGAGCCGAAGTGGCGTAGCGTCAGCAGTTCGAGGCGGGCCGGCAAATCGGGGGGACCGGTGGCACACGGGTGGAAGATCATGATCATCGTGCTGGCGGCGGCCGGAGTCGTCTCCACGCCACTGTTCTGGCTGCTGGACAGCCCTGATGCAGGCCAGCTGGCCGGGGCCTCCATCCAGGCAGCCGTCGGCATCATCGCCTTCGTCTGGGCGCTGTTCCAGCCCTCGGGACACCGCACGGACGACACGGCGGTCAGCACCGGGGAGGCCCACGCCAAGAGTGGGGGCACGGCTGTCACCGGTGTGAAGCGCCCGCAGGGACGCGGTAGCGGCTCGGCGAAGGCGGAAAGGACCGGAAAGGCCACCGCCACCGGCGACGGCAGCAACGCGGTCACCGGCATCGACTACAGCTGAGCGGTGCACCCGGGCTGAGTACGCACGAAAAGGAAATGGCCACGTGGTAAGCGGAGAGACGGGTCCCCAGGATCGCGCGGAGCCCGTAGACGCCCAGGTAGCGGTCACCGACACGGGGCACGCCACGGCCGTGTCCGGTGGCGTGGCAGTGACCGGCTACCGCGGCCCGCAGCCGGACAACGACGCTGGCCCCCGGGTACGAGTGTCTACGACCGGGAGTGTGTTCGCCTCCAAGGGAGGGCTCGCCAACTCCGGCTATATCCACCAGGTCAGCACGGAGAAGCTGACTATGGTGCAGCAGCATGCGCGCCGTGAGCCTGCCATCTTGCCGCACCAGGTCGGAGTGATCCCTTCCCGGGCTCAGGCCTTCCAGCACCGCGCCGAGGCAGAGCGGGTGCAAGCCGTACTTGGCGCCGGCGGCACGGCTGTGCTGGGCCAAGTCCTGACCGGTATGGGCGGAGTCGGCAAAACACAGCTCGCCGCCGACTATGCCCGCTCCGCCTGGGACGAGGGCTCGGGCGACAAGTTGGACGTGCTGGTCTGGGCTACCGCGAGCACCCGCTCCGCGCTGGTGGCCCGCTATGCGCAGGCTGGCGTTGAACTCTGTCAGGCCGACCCCGACGATCCCGAAAAGGCTGCCCGGGCTTTCTTGGCCTGGCTCACCCCCAAGGCCGCAGCGAAGCCATGCCGGTGGTTGATCGTCCTGGACGACGTCGCCGACCCCGACGATCTTCGCGGTCTGGGGCCGCCTGCCAGCCCTTACGGCCGCACCCTGATCACCACGCGCCGCCGTGACGCCGCCCTGACCGGGGAAGGCCGCCGCCGGATCGAGGTCGGCCTGTTCACCGAGGCCGAGGCCGTCGCCTATCTCACCCGGTCGCTGGCCTCCCACGACTTGGAAGAGCCCCCGGAGCAGCTCGCCGCCCTCGCCTGCGACCTGGGATATCTTCCGCTGGCCCTGGCCCAGGCCACTGCCTATCTCATCGACTCCGGCGAGAACGTGGCCGCGTACCGAGCGCTACTGGCTGACCGGACCACCACCCTCTCCGACGCCGCTCCCGACCGGCTCCCCGACGATCAGGCCCTCCCTTTCGCCGCCGCGTGGTCGCTGTCAATCGACCGGGCCGATACCCTCCGCCCTGCCGGCCTGGCCCGGCCCATGCTCCAGCTGGCTGCCTTCCTGGATCCCAATGGCATTCCCCAAGCCGTCCTGACCAGCGAGCCCGCCCTTGCCTTCGTTGCCGAGCACCGACACCGAACCGGCCAGGACCTCACCGAGGACCCGGCCCCGGTCTCCCCCCGGGATGCCGTACAGGCCCTGCGTGCACTGCACCGCCTCAGCCTCATAGGCCACTCCCCACCAGGCCGTCCGTGTCCACCAGCTCATCCAGCGCGCCACGCGCGACATGCTTGCCCCCGACCAGCACTCTCATCTCGCCCGCACCGCCGCCGATGCCCTCCTAGCGGCCTGGCCCAAGGTAGAACGAGACACCACCCTCCCGCAGGCTCTGCGCGCCAACACAACCGCCCTCATCGGCTGCGCCGAATACGCTCTGTACCGGCCGGACGCCCACGCCGTCTTGTTTCATACCGGCCGAAGTCTTGGGCAGAGTGGCCAAGTTTCCGCCGCCATCGACCACTTCCGTCTCCTCGCCAGTAGCACCCGCCGCCACCTCGGCCCGGACCACCCCGACACCCTCACCACCCGCAACAACCTCGCCTCCTTGCGAGGGCAGGCGGGGGATGCGGGCGGAGCTGCGGAGGCCTTTGCCAACCTCCTCGATGACCAGGTGCGGATCCTGGGCGAAGATCACCCCATCACCCTCATCACCCGCAACAACCTCGCCTCCTTGCGAGGGCAGGCGGGGGATGCGGGCGGAGCTGCGGAGGCCTTCGCCAACCTCCTCGATGACCAGGTGCGGATCCTGGGCGAAGATCACCCTGACACCCTCGCCACCCGCGGCAATCTTGCTTCCTGGCGGGGGAGGTGGGGGATGCGGGCGGAGCTGCGGAGGCCTTCGCCAACCTTCTGGATGACCGGGTGCGGGTTCTGGGCGAAAACCACCCCGACACCCGCGCCACCCGCTACAACCTCACCTACTGGCGGAAGGCAGCAGAGACGGCAGCCCGAGCGACCAGGGCTGCTGCGGGCTTCGATGGTGTGACCCGGCCCCGTCATTGACGCGGGTTGAGACGGGACCTACGACGCCTCCTCTGCTCCCCACCTAGCGCGTCAGCGGCTACACACCCAGATTGAATGCTGAGGCACCTTTGGGCAACGCTGCTGGGTGCGCCCTTACGGTTGCAAGAACTCAGCCGTCGGCCTTGGCGACGCCCACCGGGCAGGAAACCCCCGTGCCACCCAGCCCGCAGTAGCCGGCGGGGTTTTTGTCCAAATATTGCTGGTGGTAGGGCTCGGCGGCGTAGAAGGGGGTGGCGGGGAGGATTTCGGTGGTGATGTCGCCGTAGCCGGAGGCGTGGAGGACCGTGCGGTAGGCGTCCCGGGAGGCTTCGGCGGCCTGCTGCTGGGCGGGGGAGTGGGTGTAGATCGCCGAGCGGTACTGGGTGCCGACGTCGTTGCCCTGGCGGAAGCCCTGGGTGGGGTCGTGGGACTCCCAGAAGAGCTTCAGGAGGGACGTGTACGGGACGACCGACGGGTCGAAGACGACGCGGACGGCCTCGGTGTGGCCGGTGTGGCCGCTGCACACCTCTTCGTAGGTGGGGTTGGGGGTGTGGCCGCCCTGGTAGCCGACGAGGGTGGTCCAGACGCCGTCGGTCTGCCAGAACTTCCGCTCGGCGCCCCAGAAGCAGCCCAGGCCGAAGTCGGCGGTCTCCAGGCCCTCCGGGTACGGGCCGAGCAGCGGGTTGCCGAGCACGGTGTGCCGGTCGGGGACGGGGAACTCCCGCTCGGGGCGGCCCTTGAGCGCTTCCTCGGGAGTGGGCAGGTGGGTCTTGAAGCGGGAGAAGAGCATCAGGATCGGCTCCAAGGGACGGAGAGGGAAGGAGGGAGAGGGAGGAGGGGCGGCGGGCGGGGCGTTGCGTACTACGGGAACGTGTCGGGGGCCGGTGGCATTCCGGGGTGATGGACGGCCCGGTGCTGGGACGGGCTCGGTGGCGATCCGGGGGACGGTCCGCTGGGGACCCGGGGGTGGGCCGGGCCCCGGGGCGTCAGTCCTGGGCGCGGAAGTCTGCCGGGGTGCCGCCGAGCTGCTCCCAGCCGGCGATGGCCAGGGCGCGGTAGGCGGCGTACTCGGCGGCCGGGCTGCGGCCGTAGGACCAGGGGACGGCGCCCACGTGGCCGTCGACGAGGCGGAGCTGCTCCATCGCCTCCGCGTAGCGCTCGGCGTGGACCAGGAACCACACGAGCAGGTGGCGGACGTGCGGCGTCATCGGGTGGTCGGCCGGGGCCTCCCGGAGGGCGAAGTGGGCGCCGTCGATGGCGCGTTCGACCACCGCGCTCTGGAAGAGGCTGCGGACCATGTTGGCCTCGGGCAGGTGCTCGTAGACCGCGAACAGCGGCAGCGCCGGCAGCAGGCTGTGCGCCGGCGCCCCGGAGGCGGCGCGCTCGGCGAACGCCTCGGCCTCCTTGCGGGACCCGTGCCACTTCTCCGACCAGTACGGGAGCGCGGCCAGATGCGCGCCCATGTGGTGCGGGGCCCGCTTCCGGACCGTGGACCACAGCTCCTCGTAGTCGGCGGGGCGGTCACCCAGGCCGCGGGCGACGGCCAGCTCGGTGATGTACGGGACCGGACTCCCGGGCGCCAGCAGCGCCGCCTCCCGGCAGACCGTCCGGGCCTCCTCCAGGATCATCCGGAAGTCCTGCGAACCGGGGTCGCGCAGCGCCTGGACGACCAGGAACTGGGCGTGCGTCTCCGCGCCCCCGGCGTCCTTGGGCGCCTCGGCGCGCCAGGTGCGCAGCCAGATGCCGCCGGTGCGCGGGCCGCCCTGGGCCGCCGGGTCCCCGGGCGTCTGCGCCAGCTCGAACGCGGCGGCGCCGGCCAGCGTCTGCACCCGCTGCCAGCGCAGCTCCCAGTCGTCCCCGGTGGAGCGCAGCAGCTCGGCGGCCGGCCGCCAGTCGTGCGTCCGGCGGACCTCGGCGAGGGCCTGGTCCAGCGCCTCGTCGGGGCCGGGCAGCCGGGCGTCGAGCTGCTCCAGGGGGACGAAGCCGTAGCCGGTCATGGGGTCGGCGGCCACCGCCAGGCCCCGGATGCCGTGCTGGACGGCCCGCCGGCGCCGCATCCAGGGCAGGAAGACCAGACCGCCGAGCGCGATCGCGACGAGGAGAAGCAGCAGAGCGTCCATGTGGTGTGTCCCGGTCGGGGTCGGAGGGGCTGGGAGGGGTGGCGAGGGGGTGGGGGA
>NZ_JALMUV010000064.1 GCF_023155275.1 Streptomyces rhizoryzae | reverse complement strand
GGGGTGGGGTTGTTGGTCGGGGTGGTTGGGTCGGGTGCGGGTGCGGGTGCGGGTGCGGATGCGGATGGGGTGTTAGGGGCGGGTTGTGCTGGGGCCGTGGGGGCGCCGCTTTCTTCCTCTTTACGGCAACGATTACGGAGAGTGATTAGTTCCTGCGGAGGGTTATCGGGGGTGGCGGGATGGTGGGGTTGGGTCAGGAGGCGTTCGAATTCGGGAGTGATGCGGGCGACCGCGCCGGGGCCGAGGACGATCTGGTAGGTGTCGTCCTCGACGACGCCCAGGACGGCGGGGAGGGCCTTGAGGGCGTCGTCCTGGATGCGGGAGCGGTCCCGGATGCCCAGGCGGAGGCGGGTCATGCAGTGGGCGACGGAGGTGACGTTGCCGGCGCCGCCGACAAGGGGGAGGAGCGCGGCGGCGGTGGCGCGGTGCTTGTCTTCGGTCATGTGTGGCGCCTTGCAGTCGGTGGGGCGTCGGTGGGACGGGTGACGGCAGGTCAGGTGGCGGGGGTGCGGGCCGGGGTGGACCGGAGGGCGGTGCGGAGGTGGCCCTTGGCCGTGTGGAGGAGGCGGTCGGCCTCGGGGGCGGTGACGCCGCCCAGGAGGACGAGGATGGCATGCTTCACCTCGCCGCCCGTGGCGTCGAGGGCGGACTCGATCTCCAGGTCGGAGGCGCCGGTGGCGAGTGCGACGATGCGGCGTGAGCGGGCCCGCAGCTTGTCGTTGGAGGCGCGGACGTCGACCATCAGATTCCCGTAGGTCTTGCCCAGCCGGATCATCGTGATCGTGGAGATCATGTTGAGGACGAGCTTCTGGGCGGTGCCGGCCTTCAGGCGGGTGGAGCCGGTGATCAGCTCGGGGCCGACGACGATCTCGATGCCGTGTTCGGCGGCCGAGGCGAGGGCGGAGTCGGCGTTGCAGGACAGGCCGATGGTGAGCGCGCCGACGGCCCGGGCGTGTTCGACCGCGCCGACGGCGTAAGGGGTGCGGCCGGAGGCGGAGACACCGACGACCACGTCCCGGTCGGCGATGGCGATCGCGGTCAGGTCGGCGGCGGCCAGCTCCTTGCTGTCCTCCGCGCCCTCGACGGCGGTGACCATGGCGGGAGGGCCGCCCGCGATCAGACCGAGGACCTCGGACGGGTCGGTGTTGAAGGTGGGCGGGCACTCGCTGGCGTCCAGCACGCCGAGGCGGCCGGCCGTGCCGGCGCCGGCGTAGATCAGGCGGCCGCCGCGGGTCATGCGGGCGGCGGTGGCGTCGATGGCGGCGGCGATCTGGGGGAGGCGTTCGGCGACGGCGGCGGGGACGGTGGCGTCCTCGTCGTTCATCAGGCGCGCGATGTCGAGGGTGGAGCGGCGGTCGATGTCGGCGAGGTCGGGGCGGAACGCCTCGGTGGCGAGGGTTTCCAGCTGGGTGCGCAGGCTCGCGTAGTGGGGGTCGGGGGACGGCATGGGTGGCTCCTCGGGTGCGGTGGCGTGCCCGGCTGGGCGCCGGTGGGTGCCGCGCCGCTGCCGGCTGCCGCGCCGGGGCGCCGCTTCGGGTCGGCTGCCCGCCGGGGGCCGCTGGGGCGGCGGGGCCAGCCGGCGGCGCGGCCGTCCGCGGCGGGGCGCGGTGGCGCGGCGTGGTGCTCAGGGCTCAGTGGTGGGGGTTGTGGCGGTGCGCGAGGGCCTCGTAGGAGGCGGAGAGGGCGGGGGCGGCGGTTTCGTAGGTGCGCTGGGCCACCCCTATGAACAGGCAGTCCACGACGAGGAGTTGGCTGGTGCGGGAGGACATGGCGGCGGGGCGCAGCTCGCTCTCGCGGGCCGTGGAGGTGGTGAGGATGTGGTCGGCGTAGGCGGCGATCTCGCCGTCGGGGCGGCCGGTGATGGCGATCGTCGTCGCGCCGTGGTCGAAGGCGACCCGCAGGGGCTCTATGACGTCGGTGGTCCGCCCCGAGTGGGTGATCGCGATGGCCACGTCGCGGGCCCGCATCTGCACCGCGTTCGTCACCGCGAGGTGGGGGTCGGAGTGGGCGTGGGCGATCAGGCCGATGCGCAGCAGCTTCTGGACGAGGTCCTGCGCGACGAGGTTGGAGGCCCCTATGCCGTAGACGTCGATGCGGCGGGCGGAGGAGAGGGCGGCGACGGCCGCTTCGAGCTGGGTGACGTCCAGCGCGGCGGCGGTGTCGGCGAGGCACTGCTGCTCTTCCTGCGCGAGCTTGGCGATGACGTCGATCAGTGAATCGTCGACCGCTATGTCCGCCGTCACGGCGGGGGCGCTGCCGGTGGCCTGCTGGGCGGCGAGGGCGGCGAGGGCGAGCCGCAGATCGCGGTAGCCGGGATAGCCCAGGAGGCGGGAGGTGCGGACGACGGTGGCCTCGCTGGTGCCGGTGCGTTCGGCGAGGCCGGTGACGGTGAGCGCGGCGCAGCCGGCCGGGTCGGCGGCGACCGTCTCCGCCACTCGCTGCATGGACCGCGTCATCGTGGGCGCGAGCGTACGGACCTTGGCGGCGAGGGCCGCGGGGGCCGGCGGGGCCGGGGCCGTCGCCGACCTCCTGCTGAAAGTTTCCTTCACTCCGCTACTCATGTCTGAAAGGTATTTTCAGGCCGGTTGAGGCGTCAATACCCTGCGTGAGTGCTGTGGACAGACCGCGGACGGCCCACCGCCCCGCCTGTGGATAACTTCGGCGCCCCGGCCGGACCGCGCGAGAATGAGGACATGGAGCTGGAACAGGCATTGCACGCCGCGCGGGCACTGGTGCTCGCCGACCTGATGGCGGACGACGTCGCCGACGCCGCGATCGTCTCGCTCGTCGAGGACGCCGTCACCCACCGTCGATGGTGGGTGGAGCAGTGGCCAGACGGTGCGCCGTTCGTCGCGGGACTGATAGCGCAGGACGTCCAGGACGCGCTGCTGGAGCGGTACGGGCGCTGGCCGCTGTGCCCGGTGTGCACGGAGTCGGACGACCCCCACGCCCTTGGCGTGGAACCGGAGTTGGGGCCGGACCCGCACTGGGTGTGCCCGAAGACAGCCGTCGCCGTCGCCCCGGTCGGGCGGCTGCGCACGCCGGCGGAGGGCTGAGGTGGCGGTCTACATAGACCCGCCCACCTGGCCCGGGCACGGCCGGATGTGGTCGCACCTGGTCAGCGACCGGTCGTTCGACGAACTGCACCGCTTCGCGGCCCGGATAGGCGCGCCGCGGCGGGCCTTCGAGCGCGACCACTACGACGTGCCGGCCGAACGGTATGACGATGCCGTACGGGCCGGCGCGGTGGAGGTCGGGTCGAAGGAGCTGGTGCGCCGCCTGACGCAGGCGGGGCTGCGCCGGCCCAAGGGGAGGTGAGGGGGCGCGGGGGGGTGGGGGGTGGGGGCGGCCCCCCGGGGGGAAGGGAGCCCCCGTTCCGCCTCCCCTCTTCACGTCCTCCCCGTTACGCCCGCTCCGTCTCCGGTGTGGCGGCCGGCTGGACGGCTGCCGGGCTGGAGGTGGCGATGACGCGGGAGTGGGCGGTGGCGCGGTGGAGGCGGAAGGCGAGGGCCGTGGTGAGGACGGCGACGGCGGCCAGGGCCGAGCCGGTCCAGGCGACGGCGGGGTAGCCCCAGCCGGCGCTGATGGTCAGGCCGCCCAGCCAGGGGCCGAGGGTGTTGCCGACGTTGAAGGCGGCGGTGGTGGTGGCGCCGGCGAGGGTGGGGGCCGCGTTCGCCACGTTGAACATCCGGGCGTTCAGGGCCGGGGCCGTGGTGAACGCGGTGACGCCGAGCATCAGGGAGAGCGCGACGGCGGCGATCGGGCTGTGCGCGGTCAGGGCCAGGAGGGCGAGGACGACCGTGGAGGCGGAGATGCCGCCGAAAAGGGTGGCGAAGAGGTGGGCGTCGGCGATCCGGCCGCCGATGAACGTCCCGATCAGCGCACCCACACCGAACAGCGCGAGCACCGTCGGCACCCAGCTCTCGGCGAGCCCCGCGGTGTCGGTGAGCAGCGGGGAGAGGTACGAGAAGAGCGCGAAGACCGCGGCGCCGTTCATCGCGGTGGCGATCAGCGCCAGCCAGACCTGCTTGTCCTTGTAGATGGTCAGCTCACGGCGGAGCTGCGGGCGGTCCTCGCCGGTCGGCACCTCCGTGCGCGGTACGAGCGCGATGACGCCGACCAGGCCGACCGCGGAGAGCACGGCGACGGCCCAGAAGGCGGAGCGCCACCCGGCGTGCTGGCCGAGCAGCGCGCCGGCCGGGACCCCGGCGATGTTGGCGATGCTTAGGCCGCCGACCATCACCGCCATGGCGCGGGCCCGGGCGTTGACCGGTACGAGCGAGACCGCCACGGCCGCGCCCACCGCCCAGAAGCCGGCGCAGGCCAGGGCGCTGACCACGCGGGAGGCGAAGAGGACGCCGTAGCTGGGGGCCAGGGCGCCCGCGGCCTGGCCGAGGCCGAAGACCGCGAGGAGGGCGATGAGGGTGGTGCGGCGCGGCAGGCGGAGCGTCGCGCCGGCCAGTACGGGCGCGCCGACGACCATGCCGATGGCGAAGGCGGAGACCAGCAGTCCGGCCTGGGGGATGGAGACCGACAGATCGCGGGCGAGCGGCTGGAGGATGCCGGAGAGCATGAACTCGCTGGTGCCCAGGGCGAATACGGACAGTCCGAGGACGTAGACGGCTATCGGGAGGCGGGCGCGGGCGGGGGCGGCGGATGGTGCTGGCATAACAGGTGCCAACGGCGCGGGGGTGGTGGGCATTCCTGGTGGGGGTGGTGGCCTGCGCCACGTCGGTGCCGCGCGGGGCGTCACCGGTGCCCGGCCGTCCTGCGGTCGCCGCAACGTCCCGCCGGGGGCAGGCGGGCGGGTGGCGGCCCGGTCAGCTGCGGCCGCTGTCCAGGAGGGCCAGTTCCGTGGTGAGGTTGCGGCGGGCCGGCTCCTCCCAGCGGTCGTGCGCCGGCGGGGTCCGGAACAGGCGGGGGAGGGCGAGGAGTTGGCGGAGGACGGCGGCGCGTCCGGTGCGGAAGTCGGGGTCGGGTACGAAGTCGTACTCGGCGCGGACGGCGGCGGCGTAGGCGGCGTACGCCTCCGGGGTGCCGGCCAGGACGGCGAGGTCGGCGTCGCACAGTACCGCGCCGTTGCGGTCGCCGGGGGCCGGGTCGTGGGTGACGGTGAGGCGGACCAGGCGGGCGACCTCGGCGGTGCGGGCCGGGTCGAGGCCGAGTTCGGGCAGGGCGCGTTCGGCGAGGGCGGCGCTGCGTTCCTCGTTCTCGGAGCGTTCGGGGCGGTAGACGGCGTCGTGGAACCACGCCGCCAGTTGGACGGCGGGCAGGTCGTCGGCGTGGTCGGCGAGTTCGTCGATCCGGTCGAGGACCGCGGTGAGGTGGTCGGTGGTGTGGTAGCGGCGCTGCGGTTCGGCCCAGCGGCGGAGGAGGTTGGCGGCGTACGGGGCCGGGTCGGGGCCGTCCCGGTGGCCGCGGGCCCGGTCGACGGTGGCGGCCCAGCGGCCGGCCAGGGCGGTGCGGGGCTCGGTCATGGGGGTCATTGTGCCCGGTCAGGGGGCGGGTTTGTCACGGCAGGAGTAGGCGTCGAGGGTGTCCACGCGGGGTTTGTAGTGGCTTTCCCAGAGGGGGTCGGCGCGGGGAATGGCGGGGAGGGCGGCGGCGAAGTCCTGGGACCAGTCGCTGCCGGTGAGGTAATCGCGCAGGGCGTCCAGGAGCGCGCGGCAGTCGTCCCGGTGGCCTTTGTCCATGGCGATTCCGTAGCGGTTCAGCGGGCCGAGGGTGACGTGGGGGACGACGCGGAGGTCCGGGTGTTCCTGGGTGAATCCGTAGAGGATCATCTGGTCGGTGGAGACCGCGTCGGCGGTTTTCCGTTTTTCCAGGTCCTCGATGCAGCTGGAGGCGTCGGGGGCTTCGTAGACCTTGATGCTGCTGGACATTTTCTTGAGGGTGTCGGCGGAGGTGGTGCCGGGCCAGGCGCAGACGTATTTGCCGTTGAGGTCGGCGGGTTTGGTGATGCGGGGGTCGTTCTTGCGGACCATGACGCCTTGGTTGGTGGTGGCGTAGGGGCCGACGAAGTCGAGGTCGGCCATGCGCTCGGTGGTGATCGAGAAGGTTGCGATGACCAGGTCTTTCTTCTTTCCGGTGAGGACGGTGCTGCGGTCCTCGGACGGTACGGCGCCGAAATCCGGTTCCGCGCCGAGTTTCTTGAGGAGGCGGTTGGCGAGGGTGATGTCGAAGCCGAGGGGCTGGTAGTGGTCGAGTTTGCTGGTGCCGGGCTGGTCGCTCTTCACGCCGACCGAGACCCGTCCTGAGGCGAAGAGGGAGGTGTTTGCGGAGTCGGCGGAGCCGCAGGCGGTGGCGGTCGCGGCGAGGGCGGTGAGGGTGAGTAATGCTGCCGTTCCGGTGCGGCGTGCGGTCATGGGTTCCCCGTTTCGTGGTGCGGTTGCTCCGGTGGTTGCTCCGGTGGTTGTCCCGGTGTTGTTCGGCAGGTTTCCGACCGGTTTTCGGAGGGGTTTCCCGGCCGGCTTCCCCCTCGGTTTCCGGCCCGGTTTTCCTTTTGGTTTCCGGTGGCTTCCGGCCGGGTGTCGCGTGGGGTTCTTCCGGTCGGGGCGTTCACTCGTCGTAGAGGGTGGCCCGGGTGGCGCGGAGGTCCATGAGGCAGCCGCGGGCGGTGACGAGCCGGATGTCGATCCGTACGGTGCTGACCTGTCCGCCGAGGGAGAAGGCGGCGGTGTCGCCGGGGCGGACCTCGTGCTGGTCGACGAGGCCGGAGGAGAGCAGCGAGACCTGTGCCGAGGAGTCCGGGCGGCAGGTCGGGGCGGCCGGGTCGCTGTCGTCGATGGCCAGGGTGAGGCGGAGGGCGTTGCGGGTGTCCTCGGGGGCGGTGGTGTGCAGGGTCAGGGTGACGTGGGCGCCGTCGGCCAGGGACCGCCGCACCTGGGGGGTGACCGTGCCGGTGGCGTCGATCTCGCCGTGGGTGGCGACGTCCCGGAAGGCCAGCCAGCCGCCGACGGTGGCCAGGACGGAGGCGAGGGAGAGGACGGCGGCGCGGCGGGCGTCATCGGGGCGGCGGACGAGGACGCGGGCCGTGGCGGTGCCGAGGGAGACGGCGGTCAGCGTGCCCCACAGGGCGTACTGGGCGGCCGGGCCGTCGGGCCAGGCCGTGCCGGCGAGAACGACGGCGGCGCAGGCCAGGAGCAGGGGCAGCCAGCTGGCGCTGGGGTGCTGGAGCGCCCAGCGGATGACGACGTTGCGGATGGTTCCGGCGGCGATGGAGTGGTCGCCGTGGGTGGTGGGGCTGTTGTGGATGTCGCGCGGGGGTTCGGGGGTGCTCATGCGTCGTCCCGGGGGCGGGGGGCGCCTCCGAAGTTGATCGTGCCGTGGATCTCGCCGGCGGCGATGGAGTGGTCGCCGTAGGTGGTGGGGTGGTGGTGGGCGGTCCGGGGGGCGGTGGCGAGCCGGTCGACGTGGTCGCGGAAGTGGCCGGCGTCGCGGTCGGCGGCGGGTGAGCGCAGCCAGGCGCGAAGGGCGGTGGCGAGCAGCCGGCGGTCGTGGTCGTCGAGGGCGGCCAGCATCTCGTCCAGGGCGTCGGCGCAGTCGGTGTCGAGCGGTGGCCGGTCGGTGGCGGGGGCGTCGAGGGCGGCGGGGGCGCCGTCGCGGCGGTGCAGCAGGCGGCGGAAGAAGCCCTCGCCGGCGGTCACGGTGCGTTCGGCGATCCGGTCCTGGGCGGCGGTGAGGACGGAGGTGCCCAGGCTGTTGGCGGCCAGGGCGAGGTAAGGGGCGATTTCGGCGGATACGGTCGCAAGGTCGGGCATGCTGGGTCTCCGTGCTCTGCCAGGGGCGTGGCGGTCCGGTCAACGCCCTTATGGGAAAGGCGTGTTACCCATGTGGGTGCTGATCCACACTCGCGCCATGGGGTGGTTTCGGAGGGGCCGGAGGGGTGGGGGCGGGTGGTTTTTCGGTCGCGTCGGGGGTGAGGGGGCGGTGCGGCGGACGGGGAGCGCTTAGGGTGGGATATTGGACTAGACCTGTTGTGGGTGTCGTCGTCTTGTCGGTCGCCTCGTCGCGCCGTCGGAAGGTTGGGTCGTATGAATCAGCGCGCGCTCCTGGAGGTGATCGCGCTCGGTCCCGAGGACGCGGTCGCCGCGCAGGCGGGCGGTGCCGACCGCCTGGAACTGGTCGCGGACATGGCGGCCGACGGGCTGACGCCGCCGCGCGCCACCTTCGCCGCGATCCGCGCGGCCGTCGGCATCCCGCTGCGGGTGATGCTGCGGGCCGCCGACGGATTCGCCGCGGGCCGGCTGGACGCGCTGTGCGCGGAGGCCGGGGCGCTGCGGGCGGAGGGGGCCGACGAGTTCGTCCTGGGCTTCCTGACGCCGGACGGGCGGCCGGACCTCGCCGCGGTCGCGGCGCTGGCCGAGGTGGTCGGCGGCTGCCGGTGGACCTTCCACCGGGCCATCGACCGGGCCGCCGACCGGGACGCGCTGCGCCGGGAGCTGGCGGGCTCCGGGCACGCGGCCGGGCTCGACACCTACCTGACGGCCGGGTCCGCGGACGGCGTCGGTGCGGGGCTCGCCACGCTCGTCGCCGAGCAGGCCCGCCGGGAGGCCGGCGAACCGGGGTACGCGCCGCGGATCCTGGTCGGCGGCGGGCTCCGGCTCGACCACCTGCCGGAGCTGCGGGCGGCCGGGCTGGACGCCTTCCACATCGGCGGCGCCGCCCGCCCCGGGGGCTGGGCCGCTCCGGTGGACGCGGCGGCCGTACGGGAGTGGCGGGCCGCGCTGGACGCGCCGGTGGCGGCGGGGGTCTGAGACGGACGAGGCGGCGCCCGGGAGGCGCGGGGCGGCCGGGACAGGCGGGCGCGCGCCCGGGCGGCGGTCCGCACGGCCCCGGCGCACGCCCCCGCGTCACCGGTACCCGCGCCCCCGTTCCTACCGGTCCGGTACCCGGGCCCCGCACCTCCCGGCGCCGGGGGCCGGGCCCCGGCCGTCACCGCCGGATCAGGCGCCCCGAAGCCGCTCCGCGTCCCCGCGCCGATGGCCCTCCTCGCGCTGCCGGCCCTCCCCGCCCTGACGGGCCTCCCCGAGCTGCTCCGGCAGGCCGGCGGCGTGGACGACGGTCAGGCCGGAGACCGGGCGGGTCAGGCAGACGTAGAGGCGGCGCAGGCCGGTCCGCTCGTCCGGTTCGCCGTCGACGATCGCCGCCGGCTCGTCCAGCACCACGTAGTCGTACTCCAGGCCCTTGGCGAGCGTGGCCGGGACCAGCGTCAGCCGGGCCTCCGCGGAGGTCTCCGCCCCCGGGGCCAGCGCGCCGATACCGGCTTCCGCCAGGGCCGCGCGGAGCACCGGGATCCGGGCGTCCGCCGCGATCAGGCCGATCGACCCCTCCTTGCCGAGCGCCTCCCGGCAGGCGGCCAGGACGGCCGCGTCCAGGTCGGCGGCCGGCACCCGGCGGATCGCGAAGTCGCCCGCGGCCTCGCGGATCGAGGTCGCCTCGGCGAGGTCCGGGGCGATCGCGGGCAGCAGCCGGGACGCGTAGGCGATGACCTCCCGGGGGACGCGGAAGCCCTGGGTCAGCTCCTCGACGGCGGACCCCGGCTTGCCCAGGTGGGCCAGGGCCTGCTCCCAGGAGTCGGTGGCCCACGGGGTGGTGCCCTGGGCGATGTCGCCCAGGATCGTCGCCGAGCCCGTGGTGCAGCGCCGGCCCACCGCCCGGTACTGCATGGGGGAGAGGTCCTGCGCCTCGTCCAGGACCACATGGCCCAGCGAGTGCGTACGGGTCACCAGGTCCGTCGCCTCGTCGATCAGCACCGCGTCGGCCGGGGACCACCGGGCGCTGCGGACGCTGCGCGGCGGCTTCGGCCACAGGATCGTCTTCTGCTCCTCCGGGGTGAGGACCCCTTCGGCGTGCTCGGCGAGGAAATCGGGGTCGCCCAGCAGCCGCAGCACCAGCTTCGCCGGGTCGACCGGCGGCCAGATCGCCTTGACCGCCGCCTTCACCGCGGCGCTGCGGGCCACCGCGTCCTGCACCCGGTCGTCGGGCGCCTCGCCGGCCTGTTCCATCCGGACCAGCACGGCGTGCGCGATCCGCTGCGGCAGCGCCTCCCGGGCCGCGCCGTAGCGGATCTCGCGGCCCTTCAACTCCTCGACGATCCCGGCGAGTTCGTACGCCGGGACGCGCCAGTGGCGGGAGCCGCGGACCACCACGCAGGGCTCCTGCGGCGGGGCGATGTGCGAGCGGACCGCCCGGCGCAGTACCTCCGCCATCCGCGCGTCGCCCTTGACCGTGGCCGCCGCCGCGTCGTCCGCGCCGCGCACCTCCACATGGCCGACCAGGTCGTCGATGGTGGCCTGCTTGACCTCCAGCTCGCCCAGGGCCGGGAGGACCTGCTCGATGTAGCGGAGGAAGGAGCGGTTCGGGCCGATGACCAGGGTGCCGGAGCGGGCCAGCCGCTCCCGGTGGGCGTACAGCAGGTACGCGACCCGGTGCAGGCCCACCGCGGTCTTGCCCGTACCGGGCGCGCCCTGCACGCAGACCGTGCCGCCGATGCCGGCCCGGACGATCTCGTCCTGCTCGGGCTGGATGGTGGCGACGATGTCCCGCATCGGGCCGACGCGCGGCCGCTCGATCTCGGCCTGGAGGAGCGCGCTGGCGGTCGCGGCCTCGGCGGGGTCGGTGAGGTGCTCGTCCTCGTAGGCGGTCAGTTCGCCGCCGGTGTAGCCGAAGCGGCGGCGCAGCCGGAGGTCCATCGGGTCCTTCGTGGACGCCCGGTAGAACGGCTGGGAGACCGGGGCGCGCCAGTCGATGACCATCGGGTCGCCGTCGGCGTCGTGGACGTGCCGGCGGCCGATGTAGAAGCTCTCCCCCGCGGCGCCCTCGGCCAGGTCGATGCCGGGGGCGTGGAGGTAGTCGAGGCGGCCGAAGAACAGCGGGGTGCCGGCGAGGTCGGCGAGGGACTTGATGCGGGCGTCGATCTCGCCCTGGAGAACCTCGGCGTTGACCCAGTTCGCGGTGACGTCGGCGATGTTGAGGGACTCGGCGTCCGCCCGCATGGCGCGCAGCGCGGCCCGGGAGGCGGCCAGGTGGGCGCGCTCCCGCTGGAGCGGGTCGGTGGCCCCGGTGGGGGCGGGCCGCGGGTCTCCGGCGCGCGGGGCCGGCGTGGCGGGACGGTGGGCGTGCGAGGGCACGGGCTTGCCTCCGGTGGCGGGTCATGGCGCGGCATGCCGGCCGGTGCGGCGACGGGCGGCGGCATGGTGGGCGGACCGGCCGGTTTCCGACCGGACGGCGGCACTCCTCTGTCGGGAGGCAGGCAGGCGCGCGATTGTAGTCAGCGGCCTTCCGGGCGCGCCAACGGATTTCCGGGCGCCGGGCCGGGGCCGTACCGGTGCCGTACCGGGGCCGTACCGGGGAGGGACGACCCTGAGAACCGTAGGTCTCCCGTAGGGGTCGGCGTAGGCCCACAGGCCGATGCGGGGGCGCCGGGAGATCGAACCGTGGGCCGATGTGCACCAATCGCGTGAAATCGATGATGGAGGCATGAGCAGCGCAACGATGTCCTCAGCCTCCGTCCACCCCGTCCACCGCCGCCCGGGCCGGGGCGGTCCGGCCCGCGGCCCCGCCCCCGCCGGTGCCCGCCCGCACCGCCCCGCGGTCGGCGGCGCCCTGCGCGCCGTCAAGGTCTTCGCGGCCGCCGCGTTCAGTGTGGTGGTGATGGGGGAGTACGCCGACGGGTGAGCCGTCCGCGCGCCCCGGGCGCGCACCGGCTGCCGTGCGGGAGACGACCGGCCACCGCATGGACCCCCAGTTGACCGGAAAGCGTTACGGACGGTCGGTCCCGATCCACTAGCGTCGCCGAAGAGAGCGCGCGCTCGGAGCGACGAGGAGGGGCACCGGTGTCTGCCGCCGACGGGACGGGGACGTGGACGTGGAGACGCACCTGGGCGCGGAGCCTCGCCGCTCCCGGACGGCCGGCGATGGCCGCGGCGCTGCTGGTCCTGTCCTTCGCCGGGCTCTACGCACTCTCCCGGGCCGTGCAGCTGCCGATGTCCGACATAGAGGTCTACCGCGCCGAGGGCCAGGCCGCCGCCACCGGCGGTGACCTCTACGGCTTCACGGTCACCAAATGGGCCCTGCCCGCCACCTATCCGCCCTTCGCCGCCCTGCTGTTCATCCCCACCACCTGGCTCTCCCTGACCACCCTCAAAATCGCCTGCGTGCTGGTCAACGGCGCTTTCCTGGCGCTGCTGGTCCACCTCTCCGGCAAGGCCGCCGGGCTGCGCCGGGCCGCGTACTCCGCGCCGTTCGTGCTCGTCGCCACCGCGCTCGGCCTCTGGCTCGAACCGGTCTTTCAGACCCTGGTCTTCGGGCAGATCAACCTCGCCCTGACCTGCCTGGTGCTGTGGGACCTCTCCCGGCCGGACGGCGCCCGCCTCAAAGGCTTCGCCACCGGACTGGCGGCGGGCGTCAAGCTCACCCCCGCGATCTTCGCGGTGTATCTGCTGATCACCGGGCGGGTGCGGGCCGCGGCCGGTGCGCTCGCCGGGTTCGCGGTGTCGGTCGCGCTCGGCGCGCTGGTGCTGCCCGGCGCCAGTGTGGAGTTCTGGACCCGGCGGATGTTCGAGACCCAGCGGGTCGGCAAGGTCTGGATCGTCGACAACCAGTCCCTCCAGGGGCTGGTCGCCCGGCTGCTGCACACCACCGGGCCCGGGGCGTGGTGGCTGGTGGCGGCGCTGGTCACCGGCGTCGGCGGCCTGTGGGTGGCCCGCCGCCTGTACGTCCGCCGCGGCCTGGACCACTGGGGCGTCCTCGCCACGGCGGTCACGGCGCTGCTGGTCTCCCCGATCAGCTGGTCGCACCACTGGGTCTGGTGCGTTCCGCTGCTGGCCGCGCTGGGCGCGCACGCCCGGCGCGACCCGTGGCGGTGGGCGCTGGTCGCCGCCGTCGCGGTGGCCTTCGCCGCCCGCTCGATGTGGGCGGTCCACCACCGGGGCACGCTCGCCCTGCACTTCTCCTGGTGGCAGCAGGTACTCGCCGCGCCCTACCCGCTCCTCGGCCTCGCCCTGCTGGCCGCCCTCGCCTGGTGGACCCGCCCGGCCGCCACCGGCCCCGCGGCGCCCGGGGCCCGCACCACCGCCCGCCGCGTCCCCCCACCGCGCGCCGACAGCCTCCGCCCCACGAGCGGGGCCGACACGGACCGGGCCGAGACGGACCGGGCCACCACCCGCTGACGCCGACCGCCCGGCCGACGGACGCGGGGCGCGGTCCCCGGGGGCGACGCGCGGACGCTTACGCGCCCCCCGTCACCCCCGCCCCCAGACCCCGCACGGCCTTCATGACCCGGAGGCTCCGGCCCTCAGGCCCTCAGGCCGCCCAGGCCCCCAGGCCCTCAGGCCCCTGAAGCCCCCGTGCTCAGACCACCCCGCCCGATGTCAGGTCGTCATCACCGCCCGGATCGCCGCCCGGATCACCGTCCGGAGCGCCGCCCGCGGTGGCCGCGCCGGTGCCCGAAGCGGTGCCCGGGCGCGGGCCGGAGAGGAGTTCGTGGGCGTCCACGATGCGGTAGGCGTAGCCCTGTTCGGCCAGGAAGCGCTGGCGGTGGGCGGCGAAGTCCTGGTCGATGGTGTCGCGGGCGACGACGGAGTAGAAGCGGGCCTCGTGGCCGTCCGCCTTGGGGCGCAGCACCCGGCCCAGCCGCTGGGCCTCCTCCTGCCGCGAGCCGAAGGTGCCCGACACCTGGATCGCCACCGTCGCCTCCGGCAGGTCGATGGAGAAGTTGGCGACCTTGGACACCACCAGCACCGACAGCTCGCCCTGCCGGAACGCCTCGAACAGCTTCTCCCGCTGCGCGTTGGTGGTCTCGCCCTTGATCACCGGAGCGCCGAGGTGCTCGCCCAGCTCGTCCAGCTGGTCGATGTACTGCCCGATGACGAGGGTCTGCTCACCCGCGTGCCGGCGCACCAGCGCCTCGGTCACCCGCTGCTTGCTGTCCGTCGTCGCGCAGAAGCGGTACTTCTCCTCCGCCTCGGCCGTGGCGTACGCCAGCCGCTCCGCGTCGGTCAGGTCCACCCGCACCTCGACGCAGTCGGCCGGTGCGATGTAGCCCTGCGCCTCGATCTCCTTCCACGGCGCGTCGAACCGCTTCGGCCCGATCAGCGAGAAGACGTCCGACTCCCGGCCGTCCTCGCGCACCAGCGTCGCGGTCAGCCCCAGCCGGCGCCGGGCCTGGAGGTCGGCGGTGAACTTGAAGACCGGCGCGGGCAGCAGGTGCACCTCGTCGTAGACGATCAGGCCCCAGTCGCGGGAGTCGAACAGCTCCAGGTGCGGGTAGACGCCCTTCCGCTTGGTCGTCAGCACCTGGTACGTGGCGATGGTGACCGGCCGGATCTCCTTCTTCGTGCCGCTGTACTCGCCGATCTCGCTCTCGGTCAGCGTCGTCCGCCTGACCAGTTCGTGCTTCCACTGGCGGGCCGAGACGGTGTTCGTCACCAGGATCAGCGTGGTCGCCTTGGCCCGCGCCATCGCGCCCGCGCCGACCAGCGTCTTGCCGGCGCCGCACGGCAGCACCACGACGCCGGAGCCGCCGTGCCAGAAGCCCTCCACGGCCTGTGCCTGGTACGGGCGCAGCGCCCAGCCGTCCTCGGCCAGCTCGATCGGGTGCGCCTCGCCGTCCACGTACCCGGCCAGGTCCTCGGCCGGCCAGCCCAGCTTCAGCAGCGTCTGCTTGATCTGCCCGCGCTCGGACGGGTGCACCACCACCGCGTCCTGGTCGATCCGCGCGCCGACCAGCGGCTGCACCTTCTTCGACCGGAGGATCTCCTCCAGGACGGGGCGGTCGGTGGTGGACAGCACCAGGCCGTGGGCGGGGTGCTTGGTGAGCGTCAGCCGCCCGTAGCGCGACATGGTCTCGGCGACGTCGACCAGCAGCGCGTGCGGCACCGGATAGCGGGAGTACTGCACCAGCGCGTCCACGACCTGCTCGGCGTCGTGGCCGGCCGCGCGGGCGTTCCACAGGCCCAGCGGCGTCACCCGGTAGGTGTGGATGTGCTCCGGTGCGCGCTCCAGCTCGGCGAAGGGCGCGATGGCCCGCCGGCAGGCGTCCGCCAGCTCGTGGTCCACCTCCAGCAGCAGCGTCTTGTCGCTCTGGACGATGAGGGGTCCGTTCACGCGCCTCGCCTTTCGCTCTCCGGGGCCGAACCGTGCGGCCCGCGGGCCGCCGCGGCGGCCGGACGTGCCAAACCTCCAGTGTGCCGCATCGCGCCGACAAGCCGCCCCGGTCCCGGACGGCCCGGTCCGGCGCGGTGTCAGGCGGTGTCGTCGGCCAGCTCCGCGACGCCGGTGATCCGGTGCAGGGCGTAGGTGCGGACCTCGTCGGAGGTGTGGTCGTAGGCCGTGACGTAGCCGCCCTCGACGCGGACCGGGGCGATCACCCGCTGGCTGGCGGCGCCGTCGGCGTTGACGTAGCCGATCCAGACGGGCGAGCTGGTGAGGACCGCGGCCTGCACGGTGGCCAGGGTCTCCGCGGAGGTGGTGCGGGGCAGTGCGCCGGGCGCGGGTGCGGCGGCCGGTTCGCCGCCGGTGCCGGTGCCGGTGCCGGTGGCGGCGGTGGCGGTGGGTTTGCGGGCGGCGGTGGCGGCGCGGTCGCCGGCCCGGATGGCGCGGACCGCCGCGTCCAGCAGGGTCCGGTCGGGCGGCGGCGGCCCGTCCGGCACCGGGGCGGGCGCCGTACGGGGCGGGGTGCGGTACGCGTCGGCGCGGGCGATCAGGACGTCACCGGCGGCGGACTCGGCGGCCGGGGCGTAGCCCATCGCCCGCAGCCCGTCGAGGAGTTGGTCGGGCGCGGTCTGGGAGGCGAGCACGGTCGGGGCGAGGCGGCGCAGCCGCAGGGCGGCGGCGCGGCGGTCGGCGAGGATCTCCGACAGCAGCGCGTCGTCGTCGCAGCGGACGTACGCGCCGGCCGCGCCGACCCGCAGCCGGCCGTGCTTCCGCGCCACGTCGTCGATGAGGTACGCGAGCGGCTGCGGGACCGGGGTGCGGGAGTGGGTGGCCAGGAACTCCTGGAGTTCGGCGGCGGACCGGCCGGCGTCCAGGGCGCGGCGGACCGAGCCCGGGGTGAAGCGGTAGACCGTGGCGCCGCCCTTGGACTCGATGTCGGCCAGGACGCCGAGCGCCTCGGCCAGCGGGCGGCGCAGCGGGCCCGGGGCGACGGCGGTCAGGTCGGCCTGGAGGAGGACGTGGTCGAGCGGTTCGGGGAGGAGCGGGGCGAGCAGCACGGCGGCCCGCCCGGCGGCGGTGGCCGCCTCGGCGGGCGTGGGCGGGGCCGGGGGAGCACCGGGGACGGCCGGGGTGGCAGGGGTGTCCGCGGCGGCGGCCGGGGCGGCAGGGGTGTCCGCGGCGGCGGCCGGGGCGGCACCCGCGGCACCCGCGGCCTCCGTGGTGCCCGGGGCCGTAACGGCGGGGTCCGCCGCGCCGAGGAGGGCCCGGCCGTGGGTGGACAGGGCACCGCGGCCGGTGACGCCGAGCAACTCGGCCTCGGTGAGCGCCCATTGGGCGAGCCGGGAGCGCAGGTCGTCGGAGGCGGCGGGCCCGGCCGGGGCGGCGGACGGCGCGGAGCGGGCCGTGCCCTGGGGCGCCGGGGCCGGGGCGGCGGCCCGCAGCGGCCGCTCCCAGCGCAGCCGGGACAGCACCGCCGCCTCCGGGACGGCCGTACCGGCCGGCAGCGACGCCAGCAGGGTCAGGACGCGGTGCCGGACCTCGGGGGCCGGGGAGCGGTCCAGGTGCGGGCCCAGCGCGGCCAGCGTGCGGCCCTTGGCGTCGGCGGTGCCGACCACCCCGGGGGTGCGGGTGGCGGGCAGCCAGGCGGCGGCCAGCACCGCCCACCGCTCGTGGTCCGGCAACTGGAGCCACTCCTCGGCGGCCGGGGTGGCGGCGTACCGCTCGTCGGCCTCGCCGTCGGAGGCGATCAGCCCGGCCGCATAGGTGAGTTCGAGCCAGAAGGCGGCGAGCTGCTCGGTGGTGTCCAGGGCGGCCGCGGTCCGCTTCAGGTCGCGGACGCTCAGCCCGCCGGCGCGCAGGACGGCCGGGCCGCCGAGGTCCCACTCCTTGAGCAGCTCCGCCACGGTGGCCAGCGCGGTGAACGCCTGGCCCGCCGCGGCGCCGTCCACAGCCTGTGGATCGCGCGTGGTGGCCGGCGCGAGGGCGGGCGGCCGCGGCTCGGGGACGCGGTGCGCGCGCCCGCCGCGCAGGTGCAGCGCGGCCTCCCGGGGCAGGACGACGTTGCGGGCGCCCGCCGGGAGCAGCAGACCGCGGTCCAGCAGCCACCGCAGGTGCCCGGCCGGCCGCTCGGTGACCGCCCCGTAGGGCGGGCCCCACAGCAGCCGGTCCAGGACGGCGACGGCCTCGGCGGGCGCGGTGTCCAGCAGCGCCGCCATCCGCTCCTGGTCGGTGAACAGGCCGGTCAGCGCGGCGACGGCGGACACCGGATCGTGGGTGGCGGCCAGCCCGGCGGCGGCCAGGATCTCCTGGAGCCGGCCCGGCGACATCCCGGCGGTGGCCTCCGCGACGGTCGGGCCCAGACCGGTCGGCGAGGGGCGGGCCGGGCCCGGCGTGAGCAGTTCGCGGGCGGTGCGCACCAGCCGCAGCCGGTCGTCCGGCCCCCACACCAGCGCCTGGGCACGCAGCGCCGCCACCGCCCCGGGGAGCGCCGCGGTGACCGCCGGGTCCCCGGCGTCGCCGGCCATCAGCGCCGCCAGCGTCCCGTACGGGCAGGGGTCGGGGGCCACCGCCAGTGCCTCGGCGGTCTGGAGGGTGAAGGTGTCCAGCCGCTCCACCGCCCGCACCACCGAGGCCCGGGTGCCGGCCCGGGTGGCCAGCTGCGTCAGATCGCCCGGAACCGGGTTGAGCAGATCGGGGCGGGCCCGCAGCAGCCCGGCGAGCCCGTCGTCCGAACGGGTCCTGAGCTCCTCGGCGAGGGTGCGGGGGGTAGCGCTGGTCATTCGTCCTACGTTAGCCGGGCGGGCCGGGGCGCGGGAGGAGGCGAGGACGCCGGGCGGTTCCGGCCCCGGGGGCGGCGGGGGCCCGGCCGCGGCCCGGGGCGTGCGGCGGGCGGTGGCCGTACGGGCCCACCCGGTGGCCGGTGCCGGTGGCCGTACGACCCCGCCCCCTACCGGTGGGCGGTGGCCGCAGGGTCCCACCCGGTACCGTCGGGGCAGCAACCAGCGCCTGCCGCAGGGGTTTTCGTGGGGATCGAGAGCGAGCAGCTCGTCTTTGACTATCTGAGCCGGGTGGGCGACCTGGCCCAGCAGCGGGGCCTGCCGTCGGGCGCCCGGATGCGGCTGGTGGCCTCGCTGCGGGCCGAGATCGACGCCCGGCGGGCCGACCAGAAGGCCGATTCGGTGCCCGGCGTGAAGCGGATGCTGGCCCGGCTCGGGACACCGGAGGCGGTGGTGCGGGCCGCGGCCGAGGCGGAGGGCGGCGCCGGAACCGGCGGGGCGGCCCCCGGCGGGGCGGCCCCCGGCGGGGCGGCGTCCGGCACGGCGGCGTCCGGGGTGCGCCCGGCCCCGGCGGCGCCCGGCGGGCCGCCCCGTCCCGCGCCGTGGGCCGGGGCCCGGGAGCGGCTCGGCGGGCTGGTCGGCAAGGTGCCCGCACCGCGCGACGGGGACGCCGCCGAGGAGGGCGGCCGGCGGCCCGGCTTCCTGACCAAGCGGCCCCGCCCCGCCCCGCAGGCACCCCCGCCCGCCGCGCCGCCCCACCTGGCCGGTGCCGACGAACTGGGCGACGCGGAGGACCCGCCCGACTGGTGGCGGGTGGAGGCCGCGCCCTACGGGGTGGACGGCACCGGCCACGGGGCGGACGACGCCGTACCCGGATTCGTCGGCGGGATCGAACTCCCGGAGGTCTGGGAGGACCCCCAGGCGAAGGAGAAGGAGAAGGAGAAGGAGAAGGAGAAGGAGGAGGGCGGCGCGGAGGAGGGTGCGGGCGGGCCCGCGGGCCGCGGCACGGCCCTTCCGGCCCTGCTGCGGCGGGCGCTCGGGCGGCCCGCCCCCGCCGCCGCGCCCCCGGCCGACGCGGCGCAGGACGGCGGGACCGCGGCGGCCGGGGCGGCCGCCGCCGAGGAGGCCGCCCCGGCCCGGATGCCGCTGCGGGCCTGGCTCAGCCCGGTCCCGGCGCTCGCCGTCCTGCTGCTGGGGGCCGGCGCGGTGGCCGGCTCCTGGCTCGCGCTGGCCGGCGGCTGGGGCCTGGCCTACGTCTCGCGCCGGCTCAGCCGCACGGAGACCAAGTTCGCGGCGCTCGGCGTACCGGGGGTCTTCGCCGGCGGGCTGGTGCTGTGGCTCTGGGGCCGCTCCCAGGGCCGCTGGGGCGACGCGATCCCCCCGGGCCGGCTGGGCCAGGAATTCCTCACCGGCCTCCCCGGCGCGGCCCGCGCGGCGGCGGTCGCCTCGGCGCTCTTCCTCCTGTGGCGGCTGCGGCGGGCGGCGCGCGGAGCGGCGTGAGGCGCGCCCACGCCACCGGCCGGCTGAGCGACGGCCCCCGCCCCGAGGGTTCCCGGCCCTGGGGGACGGACCACCGCAGGCTCCGCCACGGGCCGTGGCGCGTCGTCTGCCGCATCAACGCGGCGGAACGCACCCTCCGCACCGAACACATCGAACACATCGAACACATCGAACACATCGGGCGCATCGGTCGCATCGGTCGCATCGGTCACGCCGGCGTCCGACCGCCACCCCGGCACGCCACCCCCCGGCTCATTTCCGGGCCAGGCGCTGCTGGAGCTCGTCGAGGATCTTGTTGGCGGCGGTGTAGCCGATGCCCTGGATCCACAGCTGGTCGTCCACGCGGAGGGCCTTTCCGGTGCGGACCGCCTTGAGGTGCTGCCACAGGGGCCCAGCGGTGATCTGGGCCTCCTTGGACTTCTCGGGGCTGCCGTAGGCGGTGTAGAAGACCGCGTCGGCGTCGGCCCGGGTGATCTGCTCGGGGCTGACCTCCACCATCAGGCCGTCCGGCGCGCCGTTGACGACGGCCGTGGGGCCGGTGCCGAGGTCGTCCAGGACGGTGCCGATATAGCTCCGGCAGCCGTAGATCCGGGTGTCCGCGCCCTGCACGAAGCGGACGACGTTGGTGCGCAGCGCACGGGCCGCGGCCGGGCCGCCCAGGGCCCGGGTGACGCGTTCGGCGTGCTGCCGGTACGCGGCGACGGTGCGCCTGGCCTCGGGGATCCTGTTGAGCGCGGCGGCGTGGACGGCGAAGTTCTGCTTCCAGGGATAGCCGGTGGACTCGGTCATCACCGTCGGCGCGATCCGGCTCAGCGCGGCGTAGCGCTGCCCGTCGCGGACCTTGCTGGTGAGGATCAGGTCGGGCTTGAGGGCGGCGACCGCCTCCAGGTCCGGGGCGCCGATCGTGCCGACGTCCTTGATGTCGGCGAGCTTGTCCTGGGGGAGGTAGCCGGGGAAGCCGGTGGCCGCGTCGGAGCGGGCGGCGCCGACGGGGGTGACGCCCAGGGTGAGCGCGGAGTCCAGTTCGGCGGTGTCCAGGACGACCACCCGGCGCGGGCTGTCCGGGACGGTGACCTCGCCCATCGCGGTGCGGACCGGGTGGCGGCCGCCGCCCCGCGGGGCCGGCGCGGGCCAGCCGGTGGTGGGCTGCGCGGGGCAGTCGGCGGCCTTGAACGTGCCGTCGGGCCCGGCGGCGGAGGCCCCGGGCCCCTCCCCGCCGCCGCAGCCGGTGAGCAGCAGCGCCCCGGCGGCGGCGACGGCGGCGGTGCGGACGGCGGTGCGGCGGGCGGGGCGGGCGGCTGCGGTGGAGCGGGACATGCCCTGTCCTTTCGGCTCGGCTGCGCGGCGGTCGGCGGGACGGGCGCCCTGCGGCGCGGACGTCACCGCCGCCCGTCCCCTTCCCAGGGACGGCCCGGAACCACCAGCGGCGAGCCGGTCACCGGATCCGGGACCACCACCGCCTCCAGCCCGAAGACCTCCTCGACCAGCGCCGCGGTGACCACCTCGCCGGGGCGGCCCCGGGCGACGATCCGGCCCGCCTTCATCGCCACCAGGTGGTCGGCGTAGCGGGCGGCCTGGTTGAGGTCGTGCAGGACGGCGACGACGGTGCGCCCGCGGTCGCGGTTCAGGCGCCGTACGAGGTCCAGGACCTCCACCTGGTGGGCGATGTCCAGGTAGGTCGTCGGCTCGTCCAGCAGGAGCAGGTCGGTCTCCTGGGCCAGTGCCATGGCGATCCACACCCGCTGGCGCTGGCCGCCCGACAGCTCGTCGACCGCCCGGTCGGCCAGCGCCGCCACATCGGTGCGCGCCATCGCCTCGGCCACCGCCCGCTCGTCCTCCTCGGACCACTGCTGCCACCAGCGCTGGTGCGGCTGGCGGCCGCGGGCGACCAGGTCGGCGACGGTGATCGCCTCGGGTGCCACCGGGGTCTGCGGCAGCAGGCCGAGCGCCTGGGCGATCCGCCGGGTGGGGATCCGGGCCAGGTCCGTGCCGTTCAGCAGGACCGCGCCCCGGCGGGGCCGCAGCAGCCGCCCCAGGGCGCGCAGCAGCGTCGACTTGCCGCACGCGTTGGGGCCGACGACGACGGTGACCGCGCCGTCCGGCACGTCGAGGTCCAGGTCCTCGACGACGGTCCGCTCCTCGTAGGACAGGGTCAGGCCGCGGGCCGCCAGACGGGCCGCGGGCCGCTCCTGGGCGGCGGGGCCCGCCTGGGGCGCGGGGCGCGGGGTGCCGGTACCGGTCACGCTTCTCCTCCTGTGGCCCGGCCGCGGGCCCGGTGGCCCCGGACCAGCAGCCAGATCAGATACGGGGCGCCGACCGCGGCGGTCAGCACGCCCACCGGCAGCTCGGTCGGTGCGAGCAGCTTGCGGGCGAGCAGGTCGCCCAGGACGACGATGACGGCGCCCAGCAGCGCCGAGCACACCAGCGGGATCTGCGCCGTGCGGGTCAGCCGGCGGGCGATCTGCGGGGCCAGCAGCGCCACGAAGTCCACCGGCCCGGCCGCGCCGGTCGCCATCGACGCCAGCACCACCCCGACGGCCACCAGGCCCAGCCGGGCCCGGCCCAGCCGGATGCCGAGCGCGGTCGCGGTGTCGTCGTCCAGGGTGACGGTCCGCTGGGCGCGCGCCGCCCACACCACGGCCGGCAGCAGGGCCAGCAGCGCCCAGCCCAGCGGCGCGGCCTCCGCCCAGCCGCGCCCGTTGAGCGAACCGGTCATCCACACCTGGGCCTGCTGCGCGACGAGGTAGTCGCCCTTGGTCAGGAACAGCTGGGTGACCGAGCGCAGCGCCACCGCGAAGCCGATGCCGATCAGCACGAAGCGGGTGGCGTGCAGGCCGCCGCGCCACGCGAAGGCGTACACCAGCACCGCGGCCAGCAGCCCGCCGGCCACCGAGACGTACGGCAGCACCGCGAACGAGGTGACGCCGAAGGTCATCGCCCCGACCGTCACCGCCCCGGCGCCCTGGGTCACGCCGATGATGTCCGGGCTGGCCAGCGGATTGCGGGCGACCGTCTGGATCAGCCCGCCGGCCACCCCGAAGGCCGCGCCGGCCAGCAGCCCGACCACCATCCGCGGCAGCCGCAGCGTGCCCACCACCAGCTGCTGCCCGGACGGCTCGCCGGCCAGCACCTTCAGCACCTCACCGGGCGCCACCCAGCTCTCCCCGGCGCACAGGGAGACCAGGCACACCGCGGCCAGCAGCCCGGCCAGCGCCGCGGCGACCGCGGTGGCGCGGCGGTGCAGCAGGAACGAGCCGCGGCCGGCCCGCACCAGGGCGTACCCGGCGGGCCGCAGCGGCGCCCGGCCGGTCGCGGCGGCGGGGGCGGGGGCCTGGGAGCGGGCCGTCATGCCGCCACCGTCCGCCGCCGCACCAGGGCCACCAGGAACGGCACGCCGATCAGCGCGGTCATCACCCCGGCCGGGACCTCCGACGGCGGGAAGAGGACCCGCCCCACGGTGTCCGCGACCAGCACCACGACCGGACCGAGCAGCGCCGCCATCGGCAGCGCCCAGCGGTGGCCGCCGCCGACCAGGGCCCGCGCCAGATGCGGCACGGCCAGGCCCACGAACGCGATCGGCCCGGCCGCCGCCACACCGGCGCCGGTCAGCACGGTCGCGCCGAGCCCGCCGACGATCCGTACCGCGGCGATCTTCTGGCCCAGGCCGCGGGCCACGTCCTCGCCGAGCGCCAGGGCGTCCAGACCGCGCGCCACCGAGGCCACCAGCACCGCACCGACCAGCAGGAACGGCCAGATCTGGGCGGCCACCGCGGCGTCCCGCCCGGTCAGCGAACCGACCTGCCAGAACCGGAACTCGTCCAGCGCCGCCGCCTTCGTGGTGAGGATCGCCATGGACACCGACACCAGCAGCGCGTTGATCGCCGCGCCGGACAGCGCCAGCTTCACCGGCGTCGCGCCGCCCCGGCCGCGGCTCGCGACGGCGTGCACGACGACCGCCGCCAGCCCCGCACCGGCGAACGCGAACCAGACGTAGCCGGTCAGGGTGTGCACCCCGGCGAAGGCAATCGCGGCCACCACGGCGGCCGCGGCGCCCTGGCTGATGCCGAGGACGCCGGGGTCGGCGATCGGATTGCGGGTCAGGCCCTGGAAGACCGTGCCGGCCACCGCCAGCGCGGCGCCCACCATCACACCGATCAGGGTGCGCGGCAGCCGGAGGTACCGGACGACCTGCGCGGCGTCGCCGCTGCCGCCGCGGACCAGGCCGTCCAGCACCGCGGCCGGTGTGAAGGCGCCGCTGCCGACGGCGAGGGAGAGGACCACCGCGAGCAGCAGCGCCAGTACCGCCAGGGCGGTCAGGCCGAGCCGCCGGCTCCGCTTCCGGGGCGTCACGGGCATGACATCACAGGGGTCGGGTCCCTCTCACGGTCGTCGGCGGTGCGGTCCTCGAAGCGCTGCGCCACGGGTCCGGGACCCGCAGGTTAGGTAAGGCAAGGCTAACGGTACGGCGTGGCCGGTTCGGTCCGCAGGCACAATGGCAGGCATGGCTCCGCACTCCCTGACCGTCGGGTTCGACCTCGACATGACGCTGATCGACTCCCGTCCCGGCATCAAGGCCGCCTACGAGGCGCTCTCCGCCCGCACCGGGACGTACATCGACGCGGACGCCGCGGTGACCCGGCTCGGGCCGCCGCTGGCCGAGGAGATCCGCCGGTGGTTCCCCGCCGAGCGGGTGGCCGAGGTCTGCGACCTCTACCGGGAGCTGTACCCCGCGCACGCCATCGCCGGCACCCTGGCCATGCCGGGCGCGCGGGAGGCGGTCGGCGCGGTGCGCGCGGCCGGCGGCCGGGCCGTCGTCGTCACCGCCAAGTACGAGCCCAACGCCCAGCTGCACCTGACCCACCTGGACATCGCCGCGGACGCGGTCATCGGCTCGCTGTGGGCGGAGGCCAAGGCCGGCGCGCTGCGCGCGCACGGCGCCGGGGTGTACGTCGGCGACCACACCGGCGATGTGCGCGGCGCCCGGACCGCGGGCGCGCTGTCCGTCGCGGTGGCCACCGGCCCGTGCGCCCCGGAGGAGCTGCGGGCGGCCGGCGCCCAGGTGCTGCTGGACGACCTCACGCACTTCCCGGCGTGGCTGGATCGTTACCTCGCGGACGGCGCCGGCGGGGACGCGGCGGTGGCCGCCTCGGCCTGACGCCGCTGGGCGGACACCGAGCGCACCACCCCGGCTCCCGCGATCAGAAAACCGGCGCCCATCAGCATGGACACCCAGTAGAACTCCCATGGCAGCGGCTGCGTTCCGAGGAACAGCGGCAGCACTGTGGCGAGAGTGGCCAGCGCGCCAACTAGGAACACGATCGCGCCGATTCGGACCAGCAGATCCCCGGCCTGGGGCGTTTCATCAGACACCTGACCAGGGTAAGTCCGGCTCAGGAGCGCCGAGGATCCCCCTGGCGACGTCTTGTCACCGGGCCCCGGACCATTAGCCTTGGGGTAGGCGGGCTCGGTGGCCCGCTGCACTGCTATCCAGACCCATTTTCCCCGCCGCGGCCCGCCCCACAGGTCCGTCGGTGGACCAGACCCGCATTTCCCGACGAGTACGAGGACGAGGACAGACGTGCCTACCGGCAAGGTCAAGTGGTTCAACAGCGAGAAGGGCTTCGGCTTTCTCTCCCGCGACGACGGCGGTGACGTCTTCGTACATTCGTCGGTGCTGCCCGACGGCGTGGACACGCTCAAGCCCGGCCAGCGCGTGGAGTTCGGAGTCGTCGCAGGCCAGCGCGGCGACCAGGCACTGAGCGTCAACCTCCTCGAACCGGCCCCCTCGGTAGCCGCCGCCCAGCGCCGCAAGCCCGATGAGCTCGCCTCGATTGTCCAGGACCTCACCACGCTGCTGGAGAACGTCACCCAGCAGCTGGAGCGCGGCCGCTACCCCGAGAAGCAGCACGGCGCGAAGATCGCCGGCATGCTGCGGGCGGTCGCCGACCAGCTCGACGTCTGACGCCGGCCGGCCCGCCCGGGCCGGGCCCTCAGACGAACGCCAGCGCATCGCGGCCGAGGGGCGGTACGAGCCCCTCGGCCGCGGCGCGGGTGAGCAGCCCGCGCACCGCGGCGTAGCCGTCCTCGCCGAGGTCGGCGGTGAACTCCGTGACGTACAGCCCGATGTGCTGGTCGGTGACCTTCGGGTCCATCTCCTGGGCGTGCTCCAGGACGTACGGGCGGGAGGTCTCCGGGTCGTCCCAGGCCATCCGCACCGAGGTGCGGATCGCCTCCGCCAGCTGCCGCAGCACCGGCGCGCCCAGCGACCGCTTGGCGATGATCGCGCCCAGCGGGATCGGCAGCCCGGTGGTCAGCTCCCAGTGCTCGCCCATGTCGGCCAGGCAGCGCAGCCCGTAGTCCTGGTACGTGAAGCGGGCCTCGTGGATCACCAGCCCGGCATCCACCTTGCCGTCCCGCACGGCCGGCATGATCTCGTGGAACGGCAGCACCACGATCTCGCCGACCCCGCCCGGCACCCGGTCCGCCACCCACAGCCGGAACAGCAGGTACGCGGTGGACCGCTCACTGGGCACCGCGACCGTCTTGCCCGCCAGGTCCGCCGGACCGCCCGGCTGCCGGGTCAGCACCAGCGGGCCGCAGCCGCGTCCCAGCGCACCGCCGCTGGGCAGCAGCGCGTACTCCTCCAGCACCCACGGCAGCACCGCGTAGGAGACCTTCAGCACGTCCAGTTCGCCGCGCTCGGCCATGCCGTTGGTGCGGTCGATGTCGGCGAAGGTGACGTCCAGCCGCGGCGCGTCCGGGACCCGGCCGTGCGCCAGCGCGTCGAAGACGAAGGTGTCGTTCGGGCAGGGCGAGTAGGCGATGGACAGCGGCCGGGTCATGGGGTCCTCCGGAGGGTGTGGGGCGGTGGTGCCGGGACCCGGGCCGCCGCGGGGGTGCCCGCCAGGGCTCCGGGAAACGTGCGGAAGGCGCCGGTCAGCGCGGCGAGGGCGGGCCCGATGCGCCAGGCGGCGCGGTCCCGGGGGCCGACCGCGTTGGAGACCGTGCGGACCTCCAGCACCGGCAGGCCGTGCGCGGCGGCCGCCTCGGCGACCCCGAAGCCCTCCATGCCCTCGGCGAGCACGCCGGGGTGACGCTCCGCCAGCTCGGCGGCGCGGGCGGCGCTGCCGGTGACGGTGGAGACCGTGACGACCGGCCCCGTGCGCCCGCCGGCCGCCGCCGCGACGGCCGCGGCCAGCGCCGGGTCGGGGCGGTGCAGCACGGTCCCGAAGCCGAGTTCGGTGACCGGGACGAAGCCGTCGGGGGTCTGCGCGCCCAGGTCCGCGGCGACGATGGCGTCCGCGACGACCACCGAGCCCAGCGGCGCGGCGGGCGCGAAGCCGCCGCCGATCCCGGCCGAGACCACCAGGCCGTACGGGGCGCCGGCCAGCGCCGCGGCGGTCAGCGCGGTGGCGGTGCCGGCGGCCGCGGCCGCCGGGCCGACCCCGGCCGCGAGGACGTCGGGGGCCGCCGAACCGCCGGGCGCGCGGTGCAGGGCGTAGCCGCCGGGCAGTGCCTCGGGCCGGTAACCGCTGCCGTCGCCGGGGTCCGGCGCGGCGCACACCGCGTCGCGCTCGGCGGCCACCGCGGTGACGACCAGCACCCGCATCACGCGCCCCCCGCCGTGTGCGCTCAGTCCTTCAGCTTGAGGTTGACGTGCCACAGCGCCTGCGGGCCCTGGCCGGTCTCCTTGCCGGCCTCGGCGATCAGCAGGGTGACCTCGCTGACGTAGCCGGACTGGCCGCTGACCGGGTTGGTCTGCTTGAAGAGGTCGTCGACGCTGAAGGAGCGGTACGTCTGGGTGGTGGGCTGCATGAACGGCGTGGCGCCGACGGCGAACCAGCCGGCCTTGGCGACCTTCGGGTCGACACCCACCCGGATCTTCTCGCCGGAGTGCACCGTGAGGGTCTCGGTGCCCTTCTTGGAGATGCAGCTCTTGAGCTCTGCCTGGCTCAGGGACGTGCCGTTGCCGTCGCAGCCGGGGGTCACCTCCGCGGTCGCCGTCTGCGAGCCGACGGTCACGGTCGCCAGCGACGTCGGCTGCTGGCAGGCGGAGAGGGTGAGCAGGCCCAGGGACACGGCACCGAGGGCAGCGGCGGCGCGGCGGCCCTTGCCCCGGGAGATCAACGCAGCGGTCATACGGGCAGGCTATCGGGCGTCCCCGCGCGCGCCGCGCGCGGGTGCGGCGCGCCGCACCGCGGACACCGCCGCCCGGGCGGGTCCGGGCGCCCTCACACCACCCGGGGAGCCGGCCGACCGCCCCGCCGGGCCGCACCCAGCAGCCCCCGCAGGGACACCGCGGCACCGGCCCCCACCAGGCAGGCGGCCACCGCCAGGCCCAGTGCGCCGATCAGCGGCAGCGCGATGCCCAGCGCGCCGCCGGCCACCCAGGCCAGCTGGAGCACCGTCTCGGACCGGGCGAACGCGGAGGTGCGCACGGTCTCCGGGACGTCCCGCTGGATCAGCGCGTCCAGCGCCAGCTTCCCCAGCGCCTGGCACAGCCCCGCGGCGGCCGCCACCGCGGTCACCACCGCGGCCGCCAGCACCGCGTAACCCAGCGCCGCCACCGCCGTGGCGGCCAGCGCCAGCCCCAGCACCGCGGCGATGATCGGCTCCGGGCCGCGCGCCCGCAGCCAGGCGCCGACCGCCGTTCCCAGCGCGTTGCCGGCCCCCGCCGCGACCGCCACCAGGCCCAGCGACACCGCCGCGCCCAGCCCGTCCAGCGGGTGCTCGCGCAGCAGGAACGCCAGGAAGAAGGTCAGGAAGCCGGAGAGGGCGCGCAGCGCCGCGTTCGCCCGGAGGCCGTGCAGCACCGGCGGGCCGACCGTGCGCAGCCCCGGCCGCGCCCGCCGCCGGCCCGCCCCGGCCCGCGCCGCGCCGTCCCCGGCCGCCAGCCGTGCCCGGGCCTCGCCCTTCGCGGAGTCCACGGTGTGCGGCAGCGCGAACGACAGGGCGGTCCCGCCGGCGAAGACCGCGCACGCCCCGTACAGCGGCCAGGCCGGACCGATCAGGTGCAGCCCGGCGCCCACCGGGGCCGCCGCCCCGGTCGTCAGCAGCCCCGCCAGCGTCACCCGGGAATTGGCCCGCACCAGCGGGACCCGCGGCGGCAGCAGCCGCGGCACCACCGCGCTGCGCACCACCCCGTACGCCTTCGACGCCACCAGGACCCCCAGCGCCGCCGGGTACAGCGCCGCGCCGCCGCCGGCCACCGCCCCCGCCATCGTCAGCGCCAGCACCGCCCGGGCCAGCATCGAGCCGGCCACCGCCGCCCGGCGGCCGTGCGGCACCCGGTCCAGCAGCGGCCCGACCACCGGCGCCAGCAGGACGAACGGCGCCATGGTCACCGCCAGGTACAGCGCCACCCGGCCGCGTGCCTCGTGCGTCGGCACCGCGAAGAACACCGTGGAGGCCAGGGCGACGGTGATCAGCAGGTCGCCGGCCGCGTTCACCGCGTGCAGCTCGATCAGCTGTGCCAGCCCGGTCTCGCCGGCGCCCTCCGCGCGGGTCGCGCGCCGCACTCCCCGGGCCGCGCCGGCCAGCGGCCGGTGCAGCGCGCGCCCGGCCGCCCGGCCCGCCCGGCGGGCCCTCGACTCCCTCGACGCCCTGACGGCAGCCACCCGGCCATACTGCCCCAACTCACCCCAGAGACGGCGTTTTCTCCCCCTGTACCGGCGGGCCGCACCCGCCCCGGCGGGCGCCGGTCCGGGCTCCCGCCGCCGGTCCCGGGAGAGATTTGCCGCTCCCGCCGAGGGGTCGTACAGCCTTGAAGGGGTAGCGTGTCCAGAGCGCCACCGGCGGTCCGTTCCGGCCGCGTACCTCATTTCCCTGCGATCGCGCAGAATAGGACGTAAGAGGTGCGCTCGACCGAACGATCCAGCCGGGCGCGGACGTCGACGCGGTCCCCCGGTCCGCTCCGCCCGCCCCGGCCCCCGCCGGTCGTCCGGACAGGACCAGGACAGCCCCGGCTGGCGCGCTCGTGAGACGGCGTGGAAGAGAGAATCGATTCTTGTGAGTGCTGCGATGCGAAGCCGTACCCCGGACCGCCTGTGCGCCGAGGCGGTCGACCTTGCCCGCGCGGCGGCCGAGGAGGTCGCCGCGCCCGGGATGGTCGGCGAGCACCTCGACGCCGTCGCCGAGGCGGACCGCGTCGTCACCCACCTCTTCGACTGCAAGGAGCCCGGCTACCGCGGCTGGCGCTACGCCGTCACCGTCGCCCGCGCCTCCCGCGCCAAGGTCGTCACCCTGGACGAGTCGGTGCTGCTGCCCGGCCCCGACGCGCTGCTGGCCCCCGAGTGGGTGCCGTGGAGCGAGCGGCTGCGCCCCGGCGACATGGGCCCCGGCGACCTGCTGCCCACCGAGGCCGACGACCTGCGGCTGGAGCCCGGTTTCAGCGGTGAGGACACCCCGCCGCCGAACTCCCCGGTCGCCGAGGGCATGGCCGCCGACGTCGCCGACACCGAGGAGGCGGACGTCCTCCCCGGCTCGCCCGCCGCCCAGCCGGTGCCCGACCGCGGCAGCATCGCCGCCGTCGCCGGGGAGCTGGGCATGGCCCGCGCCCGGGTCCTGTCCCGCTACGGCCTGCACGCCGCCGCCGACCGCTGGGAGGAAGCCTTCGGGCCCAAGACCCCGATGGCCCAGGCGGCCCCCGCCAGCTGCATGTCCTGCGGCTTCCTGACGCCGCTGGCCGGCTCGCTGCGGCAGGCGTTCGGTGTCTGCGCCAACGAGTTCTCCCCGGCCGACGGCCGGGTGGTCTCCCTCTCCTACGGCTGCGGGGCGCACTCCGAGGCCGCCGTCATGCCGAAGCCGCCGAAGCCGGCGGAGCCGGTGCTGGACGAGACCGTGGTCGAGGCGGTCTCGATCCGGCCCGCCACGGACGGCGGCTCGGTCGAGGACGGCGGGCCGGCGGAAGAGCTGGGTCACAGCTGAGGCGTCCCCACACCCCGCCCCCTGGGTCCGTGCGAACGGCTCCCCGCCCGGTGGGGGAGGGATGGGGTCCGTGGTGGTGGCCCTCGTGCCAGAAGCGCGGCCTCGGCGTGAGCATCCCGTCCCTCCCCTGATGTCTTCCCCAGGGGTGGGGCCGTTTTCCGGCGGGAGGGGG
>NZ_JALMUV010000063.1 GCF_023155275.1 Streptomyces rhizoryzae | reverse complement strand
AGTACGAGTCCCGCACCATGTACCCCACCTACGCCCGCCAGGCGAAGACGGCCGGGGACACCAAGGCCGCGGCGCAGTTCGCCCACAACGCGACGGACGAGGCGGGTCATGCCCGCGCGTTCGAGGCGGCACGCAGCAAGCTCCACTGATCCGCGCGGCGTCGCGCGGCCGGGGCGGGCACCTCACGGTGCCCGCCCTCTTTTGCGTGGTCGCGGTCAGGTGCGAGGGGGCGGTGCCTGGTCCTGTCGGGGCTCGGTCGGGCGCTCGGGGGGCGGGGGGTTCGGGTTGCGGTGCGGGGCGTGGGGGCGGCGAGTGGTGCGGCGGCTGGTTCCCCGGTGTCCCGGGGGGTGCCCGGGCGGCGTCGGGGCAACGCCCGGCGGAGGGGCTGCCCGGCACCCGGGAATACCCCCGGGGGTACCCCTGCTAGGGTGGGTGACAGATACCCCCCGGGGTACACCGTCCCAAAGGAGTCGTAGACGTGTTCTTCGCTGACACCCTGGAATGCGAGGGCCTGGGCAACCGCAGCTACCTGGCCGGAGGGGCCCGGTCCGCCGTGGTGGTGGACCCGCCCCGCGACATCGAGCGGGTCATCGCCGCGGCCGCCCGGCGCGGGGTGCGGATCGCCCTGGTGGCCGAGACCCATGTCCACAACGACTACCTATCCGGTGGTCTGGAGCTCGCCCGCGTGACCGGCGCCCGCTACCTGGTACCGGCCGGAGCCTCGGTCGGCTTCGCCCGCACCGCGGTCGCCGACGGCGACACCTTCGCGGTGGACACGGGCCTGGTGCTGCGGGCGCTCGCCACCCCGGGGCACACCCCGCACCACACCTCGTACGTCCTGGAGGAGGAGAGCCGGGCGGTGGCGGCGTTCACCGGCGGTTCGTTGCTGATCGGCACCGTCGGCCGGCCGGACCTGGTCGAGCCGCGGCTGACCGAGCAGCTGGCCCGCGCCCAGCACGCCTCCGCGCACCGCCTGGCGGACGAGCTGGACGACGAGGTGCCGGTGCTGCCCACCCACGGGTTCGGCAGCTTCTGCTCCTCCGCGCAGGCGGCGGGGGACGCGACCACGATCGGCGAGGAGCGCCGCAGCAACGACGCGCTGGCCAAGGACGCGGACACCTTCGTCGCCGAGCTGCTCGCCGGGCTGGACGACGTACCCGCCTACTACGCCCACATGGGCCCGGCCAACGCCGCCGGCCCCGCGCCCCTCGACCTCACCCCGCCGGAGCCCGCGGACGCCGCGGAGATCGCCGCCCGGCTGGCCGCCGGAGAGTGGGTGGTGGATCTGCGCAGCCGGGTCGCGTTCGCCCAGGGGCACGTGGCCGGCTCGTTCAACTTCGAGGGCGCGGGGAAGGTCGCCACCTACCTGGCCTGGCTGATCCCGTGGGGCAAGCCGGTCACTCTGCTGGCCGAGACGCCCGAGCAGGTCGCCGACGCGCAGCGGGAGCTGGCGCGGGTGGGGATCGACCGCCCGGCCGCCGCGGCCACCGGCGAGGCGGCCGGCTGGGTCCGCGCCGGTGAGCGGCTCGCTTCCTTCCCGCGCGCCCGCTTCGCCGACCTGGCGACGGTGCGGGAGCGCGGCGAGCCGGTGGTGGTGCTCGACGTGCGCCGGGACGCCGAGCGTACGGACGGCTTCATCGAGGGCTCGGTGCACATCCCGGTGCACGAGCTGCCCGGCCGGATCGGCGAGGTTCCGGACGGGGTGGTGTGGGTGCACTGCGCCGGCGGGATGCGTGCGGCGATCGCCGCCTCCCTGCTCGATGCCGCCGGCCGCGACGTGGTCGCCATCGACGACGGCTTCGAGGCCGCCACCGAGGCGGGCCTCGGCCTCGCCGGTCCGCTCGGCACCGACTGACCCCCGACCTGCCCCGCACCACCCCCACGGAGTGACCGCACCATGCTCACCCTTCTCCGCCGCGCCCCCGGTCGCCGCACCGCGCCCCCGGCCCCGCGGCACACCGGCGACGGCCGGACCGTCCCTTCCCCGGGCACCGGGGACCTGCCGCAGCGGCAGACCGGGCGCGCACCGGGCGCGTTCCGTCCTCCGGTGCGGGGCGTGGCCGCGCGTCCCGCGGCCGGACGGGGCGGGCCGGTCGGCGGCGCGTGCGGCGGCAGCGGGTCCCTGATATGAGCGCGCTGATCCTGGCCCTGGTCTCCGGGGGCGTGGTCGGGCTGGCGCTCGGCGCGCTCGGCGGGGGCGGCAGCGTCCTGGCGGTGCCCGCGCTGATCTACCTGCTCGGCTTCACCCCGGCCGCCGCCACCACCGCCGGCCTGGTCATCGTCGGCGCCACCTCGCTCACCGCCCTGTACGGCCACGCCCGCAGCGGCAACGTCCGCTGGAAAGCCGGCGCGCTCTTCGCGGCGGCCGGTCTGCTGCCCGCCGCCGCGGCCGGAGCGGCCGCCTCCGGCCTGCCGCAACCGGTGCTGACCGCCGCCTTCGCCGGCATCGCCGCGCTCACCGCGGTGCGCATGCTGCGCCCCGGGCGGGCCGGCACCGGGCGGACGCCGAAGGTGCGACCGGCCGGTGCCGCGGGCGCCGGTGCGGGACTGGGCGCGCTGACCGGGCTGCTCGGGGTCGGGGGAGGCTTCCTCGCCGTCCCCACCCTCGTCACCGTGCTGGCGTTCGACATGCCGGCCGCCGTCGGGACGAGCCTGCTGGTCATCTCGGTGAACTCGCTGGCCGCGCTGGTCACCCGCGGCGCCACCGCGGCCGGTCTGGACTGGGCGGTGATCGCCCCCTTCGCCGGTGCCGCGATCCTCGGTGCCTGGGACGGCAGGCGCCTGGCGGCCAAGGTGAGCGGCCCGCTGCTCCAGCGGATCTTCGCGCTCGCCCTGCTGGCCGTGGCGGCCTTCATGCTCGCCGACGCTCTCCGGTGAAACGAGCGGTACGGTGCGCGCGAGGCGAATCGGCCGGTGGGCGGGGGGCGAGCCGGTCCGGTGCGCCGGAGGTGCGCCGCCGGCGCCCGCGGCGCGACGTGGCCGGTGTGCGCCGCCGGATGAGGCTTCGGCGGTGCGCACCGGTCCGGCTCAGGGTCCGGCGCGTGCCGGGCGGCTCAGGCGAGGGAGAGGAAGAGCTTCTCCAGACGGGCCCGCATCTGCTCGCGGTCCGCCGGACCGGTGGCCGCCCCGTCATCGGTCAGGCAGTGCTGGAGGCCGGTGGCGATGATCGCGAAGCCCGCCCTGTCCAGCGCCCGGGACGCCGCGGCCAGTTGCGTGACCACGTCCTCGCAGTCCCGTCCCTCCTCGATCATCTTGATCACCCCGGCGATCTGGCCCTGCGCCCGGCGCAGCCGGTTGACCGCCGTCTTCAGTTCCTCGGCCGCCATCGTCAACTCCACAGCCCCTGCTCCCTTCCCGGTGATACCCCTACGGGTATTCTAGCGGAGGGGGGAACTCCGCAGAGAAAAGGAACATTCCCCGTGGCACCCACCACCCACCTCACCGCCGAGCAGGCCCACGACCGCCTGCACGAGCTGACCGCCATCGACGTGCGGACCCCCGGCGAGTACGCCTCCGGCCACCTGCCCGGCGCCCACAACATCCCCCTCGACCACCTGGAGCAGGCCCTGCCCGCGCTGAAGGCGGCCGCCGGCCGCGGCGACCTCCTCCTGGTGTGCGCCTCCGGCGCCCGCTCCACCCGGGCCTGCCGGCGCCTGGCCGACGAGGGCATCCCCGCCGCCAACCTCACCGGCGGCACCACCGCGTGGACGCAGAGCGGTCACGAGACGCACCGCGCCGCCGCTGCCCGCACCCCCTGGGCCATGGACCGCCAGGTCCGCCTCGCCGCCGGTTCCCTCGTCCTGGCCGGGCTGCTGACCGGACGGCGCTGGCCCAAGGCCCGCGCGCTGAGTGCCGGCGTCGCCGGCGGCCTGGTCTTCTCCGCGCTCACCAACACCTGCGCGATGGCCAACCTCCTCGCCAAGCTGCCCCACAACCGCTCCGGGGACAGCGACCTCGACGCCACCCTCGCCGCCCTGGCCGGTTGAAGGCACCAGGTCCGGAGCCGGGGCCCCGGCCCTGGCTCCGTTCCCGGCGCGGTGGCCGCCGGGCGGATCGGCGGTGTGGTCTTCGACCAGGCGCCGCAGACGGGCGCGGAAGGCCGTATCCAGGGCCGGCTCCGCCCACTCCACCCAGGCCGCCACCTGCTCCTCCGCCCGGTCGCGGGGGAACTCGGGGGTGGGGGAGCGCCGGACCGCGGGGTGGACGCGGCCGGCGGGGAGGCCGTCGAAGACGGCGCCGAGGAAGTCCTCGATCAGGCCCTGCCGCAGCCGCGGGAGGCTGATCTGCGCCTCCAGGGCGGCGGCGTGCCCGGCGGCTTCCCACCGGAAGGCGGCCCTCAACCGTCCGTGCCGGCGGCCGGCCGCGGTACCTCGGCGACGAAGAACAGGAAGCTGACCTTGGTCGCGAGGTCGTCGAAGTCGTCGGGGAAGAGCGCGCGGGCGGCCGGGTCGGGCCGCGGCTCGCTGAGGGCCGGAGGGTGGAAGCCGGCGGCGGTGAAGGCATCGATCATCGCGTGCAGCGGCCTGCGCCAGAACGTCATCGGGAAGGACCGCCCGTTGAACACCCAGTCGAAGGAATAGCTGGTGGTCGCGTAGTAGTCGGGCCGGGGCTGCTGGATCGCGTACGCCACGAAAGGGTGCTCCACCGACGCGATCAGCCGGCCGCCGGGCCGCAGCACCCGGCGCAGCTCGGCCAGCGTCGGACCCCAGTCCTCCAGGTAGTGCAGCACCAGCGAGGCGACCACGTCGTCGAAGGTGTCGTCGGCGAACGGCAGCGGGTCGCTCAGGTCGGCCTGGTGCAGCGCCGCGTCGTCACCGAGCCGCCGTCTGGCCAGCGCCAGCATCCCGGCGCTGGCGTCGATGCCGGTGACGAGGGCCCCGCGGTCGCGCAGCGCGGCGGACAGCGGGCCCGCACCGCACCCGGCGTCCAGGACCCGGCGGCCGGCCACGTCCCCGGCGAGCGCCAGGATCGCGGGCCGCGCGTAGTGGGCGTTGAGGAGGTTGTGCTCGGTGTCCGCCGAGTACGCCTCGGCGAAGCTGTCGTAGTCGTTCGGCCCGGCCGGACCCGCGGACCGGGTGGGACCGGCGGGCGGGTGGGAGGTGTGCGCGGTGTCCATCGTCGCAGCGTAGTGGTCGGGTGAACGGCCGGGGAGAAAAGGGGTGTTGGCGTACGCGCACCGTGCGGCCGGGCTGCTCGGCCGGGCGGAGCGCGTACGGGACCGGTCGGCGGCGGCCGGTGGCCGCCGGGTGGTACGCGGCGATGCCGATGCCGGCCGGCGCGATCCACAGCCAGGTGGCCGGGTAGCTCCCCGGCAGCCCCGCCGCCGTCACGCCGAAGGCCGCGGTGCAGAAGCCGGTCGGCACCAGCCAGGGCCGCGGCTTCCGGTCGGCGAGCGCGCCGAAGAGCGGCTGGCACAGGCCGGAGAGGCCGGTCGCCGCGAACGCCGGCCCGCAGACCGCCGCGTGGCCGTAGTGGCGCTGGGACATCACCGAACGGCAGCAGCGCACGCGTCCCGGGCGGCCGGCGGGTGGCCTCGGGTGGGCGCTCAGGGCCGTTCGGCGCGGTTGACCGCGGCCAGGACGGCGTGCACCGAGGCGGCCAGCAGGGAGGTGTCCCAGCCCGCTCCCCAGCGGGTGACGTCCCCCACCCGGCACTCGGCGTAGCTGATGGCGGGGCTGCCCGGGCCCGAGGTGACGGCGTGTTCGGCGTAGGTGAGGATGTCGACCGCGATCCCGGCGGTGCCGAGGGCGTCGGTGAAGGCCGACAGCGGGCCGTTCCCCGTGCCCCGGCAGTGGTGCTCCCGGCCGCCGATGCGCAGCGTGCCGGCGAACCGGTGCACGCCCGGGGCCTCTTCGGCGGTGTGCCAGGAGACGAGGGTGACCGGGCCGTCCTGGGCCGGGCGGAGGTAGGTGGCGCGGAAGAGGTCCCACAGGTCCTCGGGCGACAGCTCCCGGCCGCCGGCGTCGGTGGCCCGCTGCACCGTACGGGAGAAGTCCGGCCGCAGCGCCCCCGGCAGGTCCAGGCCGTGGTGGGTGCGCAACAGGTGGGCGATACCGCCCTTGCCGGACTGCGAGTTGACGCGGATGACCTCCTCGTAGGTGCGGCCGATGTCGTGCGGGTCGATGGGCAGGTACGGCACCGACCACGGTGCCTGGCCGGCGGGGACGCCCTGCTCGGCGGCCTGCTCGGCGTGCCGGGCCAGGCCCTTGGCGATGGCGTCCTGGTGGGTGCCGGAGAAGGCCGTGTGCACGAGCGCGCCGGCATACGGGTGGCGGGGCGGGACCGGGAGCCGGGTGCAGTACTCCGCCACCTCCCGTACCGCGTCGATATCGGAGAAGTCGATCATCGGGTCCACGCCCTGCGCGTAGAGGTTCAGGGCCAGGGTGACCAGATCGACGTTCCCCGTCCGCTCGCCGTTGCCGAACAGGCAGCCCTCCACCCGCTGCGCACCGGCCAGCACGGCCAGCTCGGCACAGGCGACACCGGTGCCGCGGTCGTTGTGCGGGTGGACGGAGAGGATCACCGCGTCGCGCCGCGCCAGGTGGCGGTGCATGTACTCGATCTGGTCCGCGTACACGTTCGGCGTGGCCACCTCCACCGTCGCCGGCAGGTTGTGGATCACCGGCCGGTCCCAGGACGCCTCCCACAGCTCGGTGAGCCCGTTGCAGACCTCCAGGACGAAGTCCGGCTCCGTGAGGTTGAAGACCTCGGGGGAGAACTCGAACCGGACGTCCGCGCCCGGCAGTTCCCCGGCCCGCCGCATCAGGTGGGTGGCGGCGTCCCGGATCATCCCGTGCACCTCGCCGCGGGACCGCCCCAGGACCACCTCCCGCCAGGTGGGCGCGGTCGCCGTGTAGAGGTGGACGACCGTGCGCGGCAGGCCCTCGACCGACGCGATCGTCCGGTCGATCAGGTCGCGGCGGGCCGCGGTGAAGACGGAGACGGTCACGTCCTCGGGCACCGCGCCGCCGGTCGCCAGGTGGCGGACGAAGGCGAAGTCGGTTTCGCTGGCGGAGGGGTAGCCGACCTCGATCTCCTTGAAGCCCATGGCGACCAGGAGGTCGAACAGGCGGCGTTTGCGCTCGGTGTCCATCGGCTCGGCCAGCGCCTGGTTGCCGTCGCGCAGATCGACGGGCACCCACAGCGGGGCGCGTTCGATGCCGCGGGACGGCCAGGTCCGGTCCGTCAGCGGCAGCGCGACCCGGTCGTGTACGGGGCGGTAGCGGTGGTGCGGCATCGCGCCGGGGCGCTGCCGATTCCACGCCGGTGCGTCCGGCGGGACAGGACCTGCGGGGGTGCGGAGGGTGGGGAAGGTCGCGGAAGCGTGGGAAGTCATGGGGCGGAACGTCTCTCGGTCGGCAGTCCGGCGACCGGCGCAGCCTGGAACCCCGCTGCGGGGTGCCGGTCGGGTCAGGCCCCGCAGCGGCGTCCGAGGAGGAGAAGTGTGTGCCGCAGCATGGCGGTCACAGTAGCCGCGAACCACCCCTCAGACAACCTGAGGGGTTGCGCGGGCGGCTCCCGGCGCCGGACGGCCCGGTCGGTCCGTCCGCCGGGGCGGGCGGCACCGCCGCGTAAACTCGGCTCGCCCCATTCGTCGGACAACCCGAGAGGTGACAGCGGGATGTCGCTCGGCGCCCTCCGCCCCAGCCCCCTGGTCGAACAGGCCACCCAGCACCTGCGCGCGCAGATCACCGAGGGCCGGTGGCCGGTCGGGACCAAGCTCCCCGCCGAGACCGCCCTGGCCAAGACCCTCGGCGTGGGGCGCTCCACCGTGCGGGAGGCGTTGCGCGCGCTGGCCGGTGCGGGCCTGGTGCAGGCCCGCCAGGGCGCCGGCGTCTTCGTCATCGCCACCGAGCCCGAGGAGGACTGGGCGACCCGGCTGCGCCACGCCGCGGTCACCGACGTCTACGAGGTGCGCATGCTGGTCGAGGTGCAGGCCGCGCGCCTGGCCGCACGGCGGCGCACCGACGCCGACCGCACCGCTCTGCGGGCGGCCCTGGACGCCCGCCGGGCCGCGGCCGCCGGGGACGACGCGGCCTTCGTCGACGCGGACATCGCCCTGCACGCGGCGGTCGTCGGCGCCGCCCGCAACCCCGTGCTCACCGACCTCTTCGCGGAGTTCGTGCCCGTCCTGCGCAGCGGGCTGATCGAGCTGCTGGACATCCTCGGCCTGCGTACCCACGAGCCGGACCACGGGGACGAGGCGCACGCGGCCCTGGTGCGGGCCATCGAGTCCGGCGATGCCGACACCGCCGGAAACACCCTCCAGACCGAACTGGAAGAGACCCTCGCCCGCCTGCACCGCCTCTGAACCGCGGTGGGCGGCCCGCACCGGGTCACGGCGTGCGGAAGCCCCGGAAGGTGACGGGCCTGCGGCTGGTGAAGCCGAGGCGTTCGTACAGTGTGCGGTGCGGCCGGTAGGCCGGGTGGCGGGAGCGCTACGGCCGGGGCTTGGTGGCGAAGATCCAGCGGTTGCCCGCGAGGGCGTCGTTCGGCTCGGGGAGGGGACCGCGTCCGTGGTGCCGGGAGTAGGCGAACGGGGTGCGGACCGAAGTCGACCAGCCCTGGTGCGCGAGGCGGCCCGCGGAGTCCGGCCGGGGCTCCCGGCTGAAGAGGCTGAGCAGGTCGATGCCGATCCGGTGGCGGGTGGCGGTGTAGAGGGGGCTGTCGCGGTAGGCGAGCAGGTCCTTTTCGAGCTTGGCCTCGTAGGCCAGGGTGCTGCCGCCCGCGCTCAGCCGGTCCACCGTGTCGATGAGGTGGACCTCGGCGGCGCGGGGCAGGTAGAACAGCAGGCCCTCGGCCAGCCAGGCACTCGGCGCGGCCGGGTCGAAGCCGGCGGCGGTGAGCGCGCCGGCCCAGTCGGCGCGCAGGTCGAGCGGGATCGGTACCCGCGCCGCCTTCGGGGCGGCCGACAGCGCGCCGAGGACCTGGTGCTTGAACGCCAGCACGCCGTCCCGGTCGATCTCGTAGACCACGCAGCCGCCGGGCCAGTCGAGGCGGTACGCGCGGGTGTCCAACCCGGCGCCGAGCAGGACCACTTGGCGGGTGCCGCCGGTGTGCGCGGACCGGAGGAGGAAGTCGTCGAGGACCCGGGTCCGCAGGCCGAAGTAGCGGGCGAAGCGCCCCCACAGCGGGTCGGCGTCCCCGTCCGGGGCCGGCCGGGGGCGGACCGGCCAGTGGGCGGTCGCGGGCGCGGCGCGGACGAAGTGCTCGGCGTACGGGTCCTGGGCCAGGCTGTCGGGGCGGTGGGTCTCGATCGCCCGGGCCGCGGCGACCAGGAGGGCGGTCAGGCCGACCCCGCCGGCGACACCGCCCTCCGCGCCCGGCGTGCGGTCCGTACCGTCCACCCCCGCGGAATGCCCCGCCTCCGGCGCCCCGCCGGGCCCCCTGGCGTCCGTCGTGCCGGTGTTGCGGTGTGCGGTGCCGGTCATGGGTTCTCCCTCGGTGCGGGTGGGGTGGCGGGGGGCCGGCCGGCGCCCGGCGGGAGCAGGACGGGTTTGACCACGTCGCCTGCGTCGCAGTCGCGTTCGGCGTCATTGACGGCGGAGAGCGGGTACGTGCGGATCAACTGGTCGAAGGGGAACCGGCCGGCCTGCCACAGCGCGGTCAGCCGCGGGATCAGCAGGCCCGGGACCGCGTCCCCCTCGCAGAGGTGGGAGAGCCTCCGGCCGCGGTCCAGGGTGCCCGGTTCGAGCGGCAGCGCGGTGTGGAGCCGGGCCGCCAGGGCGAGGTGACCCATCGGGCGCAGGGCGCGGAGCGCGTCGTTGATCAGCCCGGCGGAGCCGGTGGTGTCGAGGGCGTACCGCGGTCCGCCGTCGGTGCGGCGGCGGAGGCGGTCGGGCAGGCCGGTGGGGGTGGCGGGGAGCGGGCAGGCCCCGAACCGTTCGGCGAGGGCCAGGCGTCCGGGGTGCCGGTCGACGGCCACGGCGACCGCGCCGGCGGCGGTGGCCGCCAGCACCGCGGCCATGCCCACCGCTCCCGCGCCGAGGACCGCGAGGGTGTCGCCGGGGCCGAGGCCGAAGGTGTTCAGGACCGCCCCGGCGCCGGTGAGGAAGCCGCAGCCGAGCGGGCCGAGGAGTTCCAGGGGGAGCGCGGGATCGACCCGGACGGCGTTGCGGGCCCGCACCATCGCGTACTCGGCGAACGCGGACTGGCCGAACCACGGGGGCGCCAGCGCGCCGCCGGCCGCGTCGGTGAACCGGGCGGCGTGCTCCGGCCGCCCGCCGAAGAGGTTGAGCGCGGCGAACGCGTCGCAGTAGCCGGGGGCCGCGCCCAGGCAGGAGCGGCACCGCCCGCAGGAGTCGAAGCTCAGCACGACGTGGTCGCCGACGCGCAGCCCGGTGTCCGGACCGCCCGTCGCCGCCACGACACCGGCGCCCTCGTGGCCCAGCACCGCCGGCAGCGGTGAGCGGCCCGCCGAACGCCGGACCGCCAGATCGGTCCGGCACATCCCGCAGCCCGCGATCCGGACCAGCACCTCGCCGTCGGCCGGCCCCTCGTGCAGGACCACCTCTTCGACGGCGAACCGGCTCTCGTACCCGCGCAGCACCGCCGCGCTGAACCTGATGGCCACGGCTGCTCCGGACGGGGTCGGGGCGGGAGGGGGGAGGAGTGGGGGCGGCGGCGGGGAACGGGCTCAGAACTGATGGCGCGTCACATAGCCGTTCAAAGCGCCCCGTTGACGGTCGCCGTCGGCCGCCGACTGCTCCCGGGCGTGCCGGTCCAGCTCCGCGCGGAAGGCGGCCACCAGGTCCGGGCGGATGCGGCCGGTGGTGCGGTCGCCGCCCTCGCAGACCGCGCCGCGCACCCCCACGATGTCCGTACCGATACGGGTCAGCGTGCCGAGATCGGCCTGCCGGACGCTGCCCGCGAGCGCGGCGAGCAGCCGGGCCTCGTGGGCCAGCCGGACGAACTCCGCGCAGGTGTCCGGCGGTACGTGGTCGAACAGCCGGGTCCCGTCCTTGATCGCGGTGTCGAGCATGGCGGCGTCGGCGCCGGAGCGGCGGGCGATGTCGGGCAGCGCGAGCGGGTTGACGCAGCCGATCCGGTGGGCGTCGGCGTACCCCGAGGCGACGACGAACGCGTCCGCCCGGTAGTCCTTCACCGCCCGGACCACCCCGCGCATGACCTCGATGGCCTGCGGCGGGGTCGTGCACCCGTAGAGGCCGACCTTGATGTAGGTCGCTCCGGAGACGGCCGCCCCGAGCGCCGCCAGGGCCACCGTGCCGGGCTTGTACGGTACGTCCCCCACGGTGGCGGACACCGGTGTGTCCGCCGGGACCGCGTCGCGGATCTCCTTGATGACCCACGGGTAGTTGGCGCCGAGCGAGCCCTCGTCGGGCTTTTTGACGTCGACGATGTCGAGGTGTTCGGCCGCCTTCGCGCAGTCGAGGGCCTCCTCGACGCCGTCCGGGGAGATGAGAAGCAACAACGGGGGCTCCTTCCACCGCATCTCCGCCGGGCCGGGGGCAGGGATGCCGGGCCGCCTGGATCACGTGCGGTGCGCTCATCATTCCGGCGGCCGGTGGTGGTCGGTAGGGGCGCGCGGAGTCCAGGGGGTGCGTGCCGGGGCGTGTCCGGTGCGCCGTGTGCGCCGGTGGGGGCGCGGCCGCCCCGGTCAGGTGCCGCTTTCCGGGCCGGTGCGGCCGGGGCTCATCCCGCGCGTGAGGTGGCGCCGCAGCGCGCGGCCCAGGGGCCGTTCGACCAGGCGGTGCACGGCGGCCGCGAGGAGCAGGGAGAACGCGGCCGCGACGGCGATCGACGGCAGGACGCCGAGCGCGGGGACCTTCCGCAGCAGCCCCTTGGCCACGGGTATGCCCAGGCTCTGGTGCACCAGGTAGAACGGGTAGGTGAGTGCGCCGGCGGTCACCGGCCAGCGCCGGCGGAGCCGGGCGAGCGGGCCGAAGGCGGAGAGGGCGAGGACGGCCAGGAAGGCGGTCAGCACCGCGGCGCAGACGGCCCAGGAGAGCGCGCCGCCCTGCGCGCGCGGCACGGCGTGCGCGGCCACCCGGTCGCCGAGGACGGTGAGTTGGTAGCACCAGGCGAAGCCGGCCAGCAGCCACAGGACGAGGTTCTGGCCGAACCGGTACATCAGGAACAGCGCGATGCCCGTGACGAACAGGCCCGCGTACTGGCTGAGGACGAACTCGTCGAGGACGGCCGAGCCGAGTTCCCGGGCGACGAGCGCGAGGGTGAGCCAGGCCCCGCAGAACGCCAGCAGGCGGCGGTAGCTGAGGCCGAGGAAGAGCAGGGCCGCCATCAGCAGGTAGAAGCGGGCCTCCACCCAGAGCGTCCAGGCGACGCCCTCGATCAGCGGGAGCCCCAGCGGGCCCGGAGCCATCGTCAGATTTCCCACCACCGTCCGGAGGTCGATCGGGGGGGCGGCCGGGAGGTGGCCGAGCCGGGCGATCAGGACCAGGCCGACGACCATCAGCACCGCGCACCAGTAGGCCGGGAAGAGCCGGGAGACGCGCGAGACGGCGAACTGCGCCGGGGTGCGCCCCCAGCAGCTCAGGCAGATGACGAAACCGCTGATCAGGAAGAAGAATTCGACGCCCAGCCAGCCGTAGCGGCTGATCCCGTGCAGGACCGGGGCGAACTGCCGGGGGTCGTGGGCGCCCCAGAAGCCCGGGGTCGTCGTCCCCACGTAGTGGTAGGCGGCCACCGCGACGGCGGCGACGAGCCGCAGCCCGTCGACGGCGGCCAGCCGGGCGCCGCCGGCCGGCCTGGTCGGCCCGCCCCGCCCGTCCGCCCCGCTCCGCCGCGCGGCGTCCTCCTGGGAGCCGGGTCTCTGCCGTACGAGAGGGGCCGAACTGTCGTTGAGCACGTGAATTCTCCAGACCGGAGGGCGCGGTGCGCCGGGCAGCGGACCCAGCGACTATAAGCGGTATGTATACATCAAGCGTATAGAGGGGGGTGGGGAGGGGTGCCGGGGAGCCGGTGCCGGGCGCGTCCCGGCCCGGCCGCGAGGGAGGAAATCCCCGAGGGGCAGGAAATTCCCCTATGTCGTCCCGTCACACGATCAACCGCGCCGTGTCCGGCCGCGTCTCCAGGGGCGCAGGGATCGTGCCGCGGTGATCGGACGGCGGCGGGGGGCCACGGGGCGGGGTGGAGCGGAGCGCCCCGGCGCCATCGGGTGAGGGGAGACTCCGTTGCGGCGGGGGCACATACCGGTCTGGGCCGGTCCGGCGGTACTCGCGCTCGCGCTCGGGCTGTGGGGCCTGACGCGCGAGCACAGCATGTGGCGCGACGAGGCGGCGACCTGGCAGGCCGCACACCGGACGCCGGGCGAGATCGTGCACATGGCCGGCCGGGCCGACGTCGTCCACACCCTGTACTACGAGGTGATGCACGGGCTGTTCGCCGTCTTCGGCGACAGCCTGGTGACGCTGCGGCTGCCCTCGGTGCTGGCGGCGTCGGCGGCCTGCGGCCTGACCGCGCAGCTCGGCGCCCGCCTCGCCGGTCGGGGCGCCGGCGCGGCGGCGGGGCTCGCCCTGGCCGTCGTCCCGGCGGTCCAGGAGCACGCCCAGGAGGGGCGGTCCTACGCGCTGGTGCTCGCCTGCGTGGTGCTCGCGACCCGGCTGCTGGTGGCGGCCCTGGAGCGGCCGGGCGCCGGGCGGTGGATCCGGTACGCGGCGGTCGTGCTCGTCGCCGCGTGGCTCAACTGGTTCTCGCTGTTCGCGCTCGCCGCGCACGGTGTCACCCTGCTGTGCGTCCGCCCGGACCGGGCCCGCCGCGCGGGGTGGGCGCTGGCCGCCGCCGGGGCCGTCGCCGGGACCCTGCCGGTCATCCTGACCAGCCGGAGCCAGATGGCGCTGGTCTCCTGGATCAAACCGCTGGGCTGGTCCACGATCCTCGGGGTGCTGGCCACGGTGGCGGTCACGGCCGTCTGCGTCCGCCTGCCGCCCGCCCGCGGCGCGGCCGGGGCGGGGCAGGACGGCGCGCGCGGGGGCGTGCCCCTCGCGGCGGTCGCGCTGCCGCTGTGCGCGGTGCCCCAGGTCGGCCTGGTCCTGGCCTCCCTCCTCGTCACACCGCTCTACCTCACCCGCTACGTGCTGTACGCCTACGCCGGTCTCGCGCTCGCCCTCGGCGTCCTCCTCGTCACACTCGCCGCCCGGCTCCGGACGCCCGCCCGCGTGCTGCTGCCCACCACCGTCGCGGTGGCCCTCCTGGCGCTGCTGCCGGTGGAGCTCCGGCTGCGGACGGTCGACAGCCGCATCGACGACGTGCTGACCGCGGCGGACACCGTCGGACGCGTCCGGGGCGGTGCGGACGGGGTGCTCTTCATCCCCGCCGCGCGCCGCGACACCGCCCAGGTCTCCCCCCGCGCGTTCGCCGGACTCCGCGATCTGGCGCTGGCCCAAGGTCCGGTGGAGTCCGGCACGCTCAAGGGCATAGAGGCCGAACCGCGCGCCATAGAGCGCGCCATGCTGGGCGCGCGGCGCATCGTGCTCGTCACCGATCCCGGCCCCCGCCGCGACGCCACCGCGCGCGACCGCACCAAACAGCGCGTCCTGGACGCGCACTTCACCCTCCGCGCGGACCGCGTCGAACGCGGCCGCCGGGTCAGCGTCTACGAGCGCCGCGACGCGGGCTGAGCCGCCCGACCGGGCGCGGGAGCCGGGCCCGCGCCCCGCGTGACGCGGATCACGGGCCGAGGGGCGTCACAGTTGCCGGCCCTGCGTCGTCCACCGCGTGTACGGCGGGCCCGGCGCCGGGGGCCGGTGGGCCGAACGAGCCGGGCCCGGCCGTCGTTTCCGCAGCTGAGGGCCACAGAAAGGGCGAGAGATGGAGCACGTAACGGTACGGCGGATCATCGCGGCGCCGGTCGCCGAGGTTTTCGAGTGGTGCGCCACGACCACCAACTACACCCGCTCGCCGTTCGTCCTGAAGGCGCGCCTGGCCCGGCCCGGTGCCGGGGCGCCCTACGGGGTGGGGGCGGTGCGACTGCACACCTGGCTGATCGGTTGGTTCCGCGAACGGATCACCTCCTACGAGCCGCCGTACGCCTTCGACTACACCGTCGACCGCAGCTTCCCGCCGGCCCGGCACGAGGCCGGCCGGATGACCTTCACCGAGACCGCCGAGGGCACCCTGGTCGAGTGGTCGACCGCCTTCCACCTCCCCGTTCCGTTCGGCGCGGCGCTCGGCCGGGTGGTCGCCAGGCCCGTCATCACCCATGTCTTCGGCAGGATCCTGGACGCGGGGGCGGCCGAGCTCGCCGGTGCGGCGGGGCGGGCGGAACGGGGGAGGTGACGGCCGGCCGTCAGGCGCCGTCGAACGCCTGGGCCACGGCGAGGCTGTCCTCGTAGACGTGGTGCCGGGTGACCAGGCCGTTCTCGACGGTGAGGTGGAGGGCGCACCGGGAGCGGTAGGCGCGGCCGGTGGCGCGGGCGGTCTGGCGGATCTCGCAGAGCACGACCGCGTCCGGACCGTCCACGAGGATCCGTTCGATCCGGGTGTCGGCCGCGCCGGGGACGTGGTGCTCGGCCAGCGTGCGGTAGTGGGCGGCGGCGTCGGCGCGGCTGGAGCGGTGGCGGATCCACGGGGTCGCGGCGCGGCCGTGCTCCGACTCCGGCCAGTCCAGCTTCCAGTCCGCACCGTCGGCGTACAGCTCGGCGATGCGGTCGGGGTCGCCCTCGCCGATCCGGCGCAGGAGGTCCTCCACCACGGTGCGGGTGGCGGGGGCGGTCGCGGTGGGGGTGGCCGGCGGCATGGTCGGGGTCCCTTCGGTAGGTACGGGCGGGTGCGCAGTGCCGCGTGGTGCGGCGGTGACCATCGTCCCGGGGAAGGGGAGTTGGGGCGATTACCTGAGGGGTAAGGGGGCGAGCGGGGTGCGTCCCCCGGGGCGGGAGGGGCGCACCCCGCCCGGCCGGGAAGCCGGGGGCAGCCGGTGGGCCCCGGCGCGCGGACGTGCTGCGGACGGCGGGGGAGAGGAGTCCGTCCGCGGCGCGTCGCGGCCGGGGCCAGGAGGCGGGCGGGCCGGTCAGCGGGGGGGGCGGCGCTCAGATCAGGGCTTTCCTGCGCCCGTACCGGTCGCCGAGGTGACCGAAGACGATCGCGCCGAGCGGGCGGCCCAGGGCGCCGACGAAGAGCGTGGCGAAGGAGGGCGCCGCGGGCAATGGGTTTGCCCGGGATCCAAAAATGAGGGGGTGACCGTAGGCGGGGGTCGGACGCCTGTCAATAGGTTCCGGCCCGAGTCCAATAGGGTGGGAGGGTGAGCGAGGGCATGCGTGAGGAAGGTGCCGGGAGGCTGCGGCCCGGCGGCGACGGGGAGCGGACCGGCGGCGCGGGACAGCAGTCCTCGCGGGCGGTGGTGGCCGAGGCGCTGCGGCAGCGGATCGCCCTCGGCGGATTCGGGCCGGGCGACCGGCTGCCGCCGGAACGGGAGCTGGCCGCCGCGTTCGGGGTGGGCCGCAACACCGTCCGCCAGGCGCTGCGCGAGCTGGCCGACGAGGGGCTGGTGCACACCACCCTCGGGCGCTCGGGCGGCACCCGCGTGGCGCCGGCCCGGCCGGGCGGCGACAGCGCCCGCGCCGCGGTGACCGCCGGCATCCGCGCGGCGCTGCGCGACTACATGGAGTACCGGCAGGCCATCGAGCCGTACGCGGCCCGGCTGGCCGCCGAGCGCGGGGGCGGCGCGGCCCGCCGGGAGCTGGTGGCGCTGCTCGACGCCCAGGTCTCGGACCTGGGCGAATACCACCGGATCGACACCCGCTTCCACCTCGGGCTGGCCGCCGCGGGCGGCAACGAGGTGCTGGCGGAGGCGGTGACCCGGGCGCGCGCCGAGATGTTCGTGGCGGGTAACGCCCTGTGGCTGGGCTCGGACTGGAGCCGCGTCTACCCGACCGACCGGGACTTCGGGCCGGCCATCCGGGAGGAGCACGAGGCGATCGCGTTCGCCGTGCTGGCCGGGGACGGCGCGGCCGCCGAGGCGGCCATGCGGGACCATCTGCGCGACGCCCACCGGCAGTTCCTCACCGTGCTGGACCAGTTCGCGGCGCACGCCTAGCGAACGGCCGGGCGGCCGACGGGAGTTGCCCCGTCCGCCGGTCCCCGCGTGCTCCCGTTCCCCCGCGAGCCGATTGACGGCCGATTGACGTCCTCGCCGTGGCCGCATACTCTCCCCCCGAAATGGATCCATCGAAGACCCATTAACGGTTGGCTGCCCCGCCCGCGGTCGCGCGCCCCGCGGCCCCGCGCCCCACGGCCCCGCGCCCCCGCCCGCGCGGCCACCGGACCCGCGACCCATGGCCACGCGACGGGCCATGCGACAGGAGAGACGCCCGTGCACGCTTACGACGAGGAACTCGCCCAGCAGGTCATCGACCACCTGCGGCACCGCCTCCGGCTCGACCCCCCGCCGCTGGGCCGGCTCGGCGACCCCGGCGAACTCTCCGTCGCCCTCAAGGACGCCATAGGCTCCGGCCCCCGCCCCGTCACCGAGGTGCTGCGCACGTACACCGAGGACCTCGAACCCACCGTCGTCTCCTGCGACCACCCCGGCTTCCTGGCGTTCATCCCGGGCGCGCCCACCAAGGCCGCCGCGCTGTTCGACATGGTGCTCTCGGCGTCCTCCCTGCACGGCGTGTCCTGGCTGGAGGCATCCGGCGCGGTGGCCGCGGAGAACCAGGTGCTGCGGCTGCTCGCCGACCTCGCCGGCCTGCCGGCCGGGGCCGGCGGTTGCTTCGTCAGCGGCGGCTCGGCCGGCAACCTCTCCGCGCTCGTCGTGGCTCGCGACACCGGCCGCCGCGCCCGCGGCCTGGACGACCGGGCCCCGGTGCGGATCGCGGTCAGCGACCAGGTCCACTCCTCCGTCGGCAACACCCTGCGGATCATCGGCGTGGAAGCCCTGGTCGTCCCGACCGACGACCACCGGCTCACCGGCGCGGCCCTGCGCACCGCCCTGGACGCGGCCGAACGGGACGGCGGCGCCCCGGTGGTCGCCGTGGTCGCCACCGCCGGCACCACCAACGCCGGCATCATCGACGACCTCGCCGGGATCGCCGACGAGACCCGCGCCCGCGGCCTGTGGCTGCACGTCGACGCGGCCTACGGCGGCGCCGCGCTCTTCGTCCCCGGCCTCCGCGACCGGCTGCGCGGGATCGAGCACGCCGACTCGCTGGTCATGGACCCGCACAAGTGGATGTTCGCGCCCTTCGACTGCGGCGCCCTGCTCTACCGCGCACCGCACCTGGCCCGCGCCGTGCACACCCAGGACGCCTCCTACCTGGACGCCATCCACGGTGCCGACGGCGAGACCTCCGGGGAATGGAACCCCAGCGACTACGCCTACCACCTCACCCGCCGCCCGCGCGGTCTGCCGCTGTGGTTCTCGCTGGCCGTGCACGGCACCGACGCCTACCGCGATGCGATCGCCCGCGGCGCCGGGATCGCCCGCTGGACCGCCGACCGGATCCGGCGGACGGACGGCCTGGAACTGCTCCGCGAGCCGGAACTGACCGTCGTCCTGGTGCGGCGCACCGGCTGGCGGCCCGAGGACTACTACGCCTGGTCCAAGCGGTTGCTGGCCGCCGGGACGGCGTTCGTCACCCCCAGCGTGTGGGAGGGCGAGACCGTCGCCCGGCTGGCGTTCCTGCACCCCGGGATCACCGAGGAGACGGTCGGACAGCTCCTCGACTCCCTTGCCGCCGAAGGGAGTTGACCGAGCGCCCCGGCGCGGCGCGGCTCACGTCACCGAGCAGCCGCCGTCCACGAAGACCGTCCGGCCGGTCACGTACGCCGCGCCCGGACCGGCCGGGAAGACTGTCACCGCACCGACTCGCCCGGTCCCGCCGCCCCCGTCGGACCCTCTGCCCCCGTGGGATGCTCTGCCCCCCTTGGCCCCGCCGGCCCTGTGGGTCCCTCCGCCCCCACCCGCTCCAGCACCGGCCGCAGCCCGTCCGGCCGCAGGTGGACCGGGAGCGGGTCCACCGGGAAGTAGGCGCAGCCGATGGCGGTGGCGCCGCCGTCCGCGGTGCGGTCGTCGCCGACCATCAGCACCCGCGGCGCGGCCACCCCCACCTCCCGGCAGGCCAGCGTGAAGAGCCGCGGATCCGGCTTCTGCAACCCGTGCTCGTACGACAGGACGCAGGCGGAGAGGTGGCGGTCGAGGCCGTGGGCGCGCAGCACCGGGCGGAGGTCCCAGCCGATGTTGCTCAGCACGCCGGTGCGGATGCCGCGGCGGGCGAGGGCGGCCAGCACCTCGGCGGCGTCGGGGTAGGGGACCCAGGCTTCCGGAGCCATGTGGCGGGCGTAGAGGACGTCGTAGAGCGAGCGGGCCGCGCCGGGCGGGTCGTACAACTCCGCGTGCGGCAGCGGGACTTGGCGGGCCAGTCCGGTGTAGAGGGCGCGGTGGTGGCGGGCGTCGCGGTCCCGGATCCGCCACAGGGCGGCCAGCCGGTCCGGGAGTACGGCCGGTGCGGAGCCGCCGGGCAGGGCGCCGGCCCGGGCCAGCGCGGCCGCCAGGCGCGCGATGTCGGCGCCGGTCAGCGGGCAGGGCGCCGTACCGGGGGCGGCGTGGAAGGCGGCCAGGGACGCGCGGAGCCAGGACTCGGCGGACTCGATGCGCAGCAGCGTCCCGGAGAAGTCGAAGAGGACGCCGGCGATCCCGCCGCCGACCGGACCGCCGGGTGTGCTGGGGGTCGTCGTCATGCCGCCATGGTGGCGCCTGCCCCGCGGCCCCGTCAGGTCAGCGCGCTCAGACCGGGCCCGAAGGTGATCAGCAGCGGCACGGCGGGCAGCAGCAGGGCGCAGGCGGTCGTCCGCAGGCGGCGGCCGGGGGTGAGGCGGGCGGCCGGGGCCAGCAGCCGGTCGACCCGCTGCGGTACCTGCGCCAGCTGCGGCGGACAGGGCCCGAACACCCCGCGGTCCTCGTTGAGTTGGACCAGCGCCAGCGCGATGGTCAGCCGGCCGAAGCGGCGCGAGGCGACGTCGTCGGCGGCCATCTCCACCAGCCGGTGGACCTGGTCGCGGAACGCGGCGAAGACCGGGATCTGCGGGAAGCCGTCGGCCAGCGCCGACGCGCAGTGCAGCAGCACGTCGTGCCGGGCCCGGACGTGGCCCTGCTCGTGGGCGATCAGCGCGTCGAGCTGGCGGCCCCTCAGACGCCGCAACGCCGAGGTGGTGATGACCAGTTGCGGCGAGGGGTGGCGCAGCCACCAGGCCCCGGGCCGGTCGCCCTCCAGGACCACCAGGCGGCCCCCGCGCGGGTCCTCACCGGGCAGCAGCGGCGAACGGCGGCGGAGTTCGGCCCGGCGCCGCCGGCGGCGGGACCGCGCCGCCCGCACCTCGCGGGTCAGCGCCACCGCCGTCCACGCGCCCCCGGCCGCCAGCAGCACCGCCAGCGCACCGGCCCACGGCCCGTAGGTGTTGAGCGCGTACGCCTCGACGACCACCCGGGGCGCGAACCCGAACACCGGGCTGCGGACCGCCTCCCAGGCGGCCGCCGCGCTCAGCGCCATGGCGAGCACACAGCACAGCAGGACACCGGCGACCACGCACTGCCACACCCACAGGGCCAGTACCGGCTCCCGGTCGGGCCAGTCCGCGCGGGCCATCAGGCGCGGCCCCGTCGCCGCGGCCAGCACGCCGAGGATCATCAGCGTGAGGGGGACCATCATGGCGCCAGCCTATGAGCGCCCTCCTACCGGTTGGTACGGTCCCGCGGGCGATGTGACGCACGCCACGCGAGGGGGAGGTGTGAACGGGCCGGCGGGGCGCGGCCGCCGCCGGCCGCCGGGCCGGTGCGCAAGGGCCGACCGGCCCCCGCCCGACTGGCCGCGCGGTGTCAGAGCGCCGTCAGCATCGCGAGCATGCCCAGCCCCATGGCGACTTGGCAGGCCCTCAGCACCGCGGGCGACCCGGCGGGCCCGGCGCCGCCCGCCTCCGCACCGTCCCCCGCCCGGCCCGCGGGCGCCAGCCGGACCCCCGCCGCCAGCACGTACACCGTGTAGTACGCCAGCAGCAGCCCGGTCAGCACCGGCAGGCCCGCCGGCGCCGAGTGGGTCATCCCCGCCATGCCCGCCATCCCGGCCGTCCCGGCCGCGCCCGCCCGCCCCGGCGCGCCGCCCGTGCCGTCCATGCCGCCCGTGCCGTCCATCCCCGTCATCGCGAGCGCCATGTAGACCATCGCCAGCGCGCCCACCGCGTGGTGCAGATGGCGCCGCACCAGCCCCCGCAGCGCGGCCGCGCCGAACACCGCCGCGAACACCCACGCCGACCACCCCGGCAGCACCACCACCGAGGCGGGCAGCGCCATCACCGCCATCCCCAGCGCCATCAGCGCCTCACCGCGGGCCGTCACCCGCTGGGCGGCGGGGCCGGTGCGCGTACGGGACAGGCAGTAGCCGCCGGTGGCCGCGCACAGCAGCACCAGCAGCCAGCCGACCAGCGGCGGTGTGTGCACGGAAGGACACCTCCCGGACCGGGCGGACGGTGGGCAACCGCAGGATGCCCGGCCGGGGGTGGGGCACACGGGAGCGCACGGACGCAAGCGGGGAGCGCACCGTGCCGCCGCTCAGACCGCGCGGACGCCGTCCGCCCCGGTCGGCGCCGCACCCGGGCCCGCCGCCCCGCACCAGGCGGTCAGCGCCCGCCGCACCGCCCCGGCGTCCACCGGACCGTCGCTCGCCCAGGCGAGGTAGCCGTCCGGCCGGACCAGCAGGGCCGCCGCGTACGGGTCCGCGGCCAAGGCGCGCACGATCTCGACCCGGTCGGCCCAGCCCGCCGCGGCGCTCACCGCGTCCCGTCCGCCGTCCCCGCCGTCCGCCCCGTCCAGGAAGAGCAGCAACGGCCGCCCGGCACGCAGCAGTTCGGCCAGCCGGACCGGCCCGGCCGCGGTCGTCAGCGCCAGATCGCGGGCGAACGCACCGGCCAGCGGGTGCGCGCCCGGCGCGGACCCGTAGCGGATGCCGGTGGCGTGGATGACGTCGCTGAGGTACGCGTTGACCTCGTCCATCGCCATCAGCTCGGTGAACAGCGCGCGCAGCGCGTCCACCTGCGGGCCCGGCCGCATCAGCGCGACCTGGGCGCGGGTGTTCTCCAGCACCCGCGCGGCGACCGGATGCCGTTCCGTGCCGTAGCTGTCCAGCAGCCCCTCGGGCGCCCCGCCGCGGCACTCCGCGGCCAGCTTCCAGCCGAGGTTGAAGGCGTCCTGGAGGCCGAGGTTGACGCCCTGGCCGCCGGCCGGGAAGTGGATGTGCGCGGCGTCCCCGGCCAGCAGCACCCGGCCCGCGCGGTAGCGGCTCGCCTGGCGGGCGCTGTCGGTGAAGCGGGTCACGAAGTCGACGCCGGTGAGGACGACCCGCTGCCCGGTCACCCGCTCGATGCCGCGGGCCAGTTCGTCCGCGGTCGCCGGGCTCTCCAGATCGTCCGGGACGTCCCACTCCATCACCGCCACCCGCCCGTCGGGCATCCGCAGGAACCAGCCCCCGCCGGTGCGCTCCCAGCCGGCCGGCAGCCGCCCGCCGCCGGCCACCTCCAGGGTGCCCCGGCCCATCCGGCACACCAGCGAGGGAGCGGTGCCGGGGAAGTCGATCCCGGCGCCCCTGCGGACCGCGCTGCGCCCGCCGTCGCACCCGACGAGGAAGCCCCCGCGCACCGCGGCGGTGCCGTCCGCGGTCCGCACGTGCACGGTGACGCCCCGCTCGTCCTGCGCCAGCCCGGTCACCTCGTGCCCGTAGCGGACCACCGCGCCGAGTGCGTCGGCCCGGCGGGCCAGCAGCTCCTTGAGGACGTCGTGCGGGAGGGTCACCCCGTGCGGCTGCTCGGTCCGCTCCGCGCCGTGCCGGCCGAGCCGGTACAGCCCGGCGAAGTGGCCGCGCGCGGCGCGGTCGTCCAGCTCCCGCCGGTGGTCCGCCAGCCCCGGCAGGCTCTCCTGGGCCCGGACGAAGTCCGCCAGCAGGCCCCGCCGGTCCAGCGTCTCCAGCGTCCGGGCGTGCAGCGCCAGGGTGCGCGGCTCGCCGTCGCCGCGCCGCCCCTTCTCCAGGACGAGGACCGGGACGCCGTGCAGCCGCAGCTCCGCGGCCAGCAGCAGGCCGACCGGACCGCCACCGGCGATGACGACGTCGAACTGCTCCCCGGCGAGCGGGTGTTGGGTAGTGGTCATGGCCGCGACGCTAGTGAAGGCCGGCGGCGGCCACCAGTGACCGCCGCGCGAGTCCGCGGCGCACCGGGCGCGCACCGGCGCGCCGCCGGGCCGCCGCCGGGTCCGGCGCGCCGGTGCCGCCGGGCGTCAGGGCCGGTAGCGCAGCGGATGGTCGGCGGGGACCTCGGTCAGCACGATCCGGTGCCCGTCCGGGTCCGCGATCCACATCTCGATCAGCCCCCACGGCTCGCGCACCGGCGGCCGCAGCACCTCCACCCCGCGCCCGGCCAGCTCCTCGTGCGCCCGGGCCGCGTCGGCCACCTGGAGCCACAGCTGGAGGGTCGGCGTCGGGGCGTCCGCGGACCGCCCGGAGACCTCCAGGAAGCCGCCGCCGAGGAAGTAGACCGTGCCGCGCTCCGGGCCCGTGCCGAATTCCCGGTAGACGGCCAGCCCCAGCGTCTCGCCGTAGAACGTCCGCGACCGCTCCGGATCCGCCGGCCGCAGAAGCACCCTGCTGCTCAGTACCTGCACCATGGCAGGGACCCTACGCCGCCGCCGGCGGGCGGCCCGGCCAGGGACACGGCGCGCACCGGCCCCGCCACGGGACCGTCCGGCCCTGCGGCCGCCCGGGCCCGCTTGTTAGCCTCGCCGGCAGAGCCACCGTTCCCCGAGAGGACCCGCCCGCCATGCTCACCGCACCGCTGACCTTCCGCACCGCCACCGAGGCGGACGTCCCCGGCCTCGTCGCGCTGGTGGAATCGGCCTACCGCGGCGACGCCAGCCGGGCCGGCTGGACCAGCGAGGCGGACCTGCTCGCGGGCCAGCGGACGGACCCCGAGGGCGTCGCCGCGGTCGTCGCCGATGAGCGCGGCCGGCTGCTGGTCGCCGAGCGGGACGGCGCGCTGATCGCCTGCTGCCAGCTGGAGCACCGCGGCGACCACGCCTACTTCGGGATGTTCGCGGTCCGCCCGGACCTCCAGGGCGGCGGCCTGGGCAAGGTGATCATCGCCGAGGCCGAGCGGACCGCGCTCACCGCGTTCGGCGTCCCGGAGATGCGGATGACGGTCATCCGGCAGCGCCCGGAGCTGATCGCCTGGTACGAGCGCCGGGGCTACCGCCGCACCGGTGAGTTCAGCCCGTTCCCGTACGGCGACGAGCGGTTCGGCATCCCGCAGCGCGACGACCTGGAGTTCGAGCTGCTGGTCAAGCCGCTGGGCTGACCGCCGCCCCGGCCTGCCCCGGGCTACAGCCGCCCGGCCTCGGTGATCCGCCGGAGGAACTGCCGGGTCCGCTCCTGCCGGGGCGCGCCGAAGACCTCTTCGGGCGTGCCCCGCTCCAGCACCACCCCGCCGTCCAGGAAGCACACCTGGTCGGCGACCTGGCGCGCGAAGCCCATCTCGTGGGTGGCGAGCACCATCGTCATCCCGTCCTCCTTGAGGTCCCGGACGACCCGCAGCACCTCGCCGACCAGCTCCGGGTCGAGCGCCGCGGTGATCTCGTCGAGCAGCAGCAGCCGGGGCCGCCCGGCCAGCGCCCGCGCGATCGCCACCCGCTGCTGCTGGCCCCCGCTGAGCCGGTCGGGGTACTCCCCGGCCCGGCCGCCGAGCCCCAGCCGCGCCAGCAGCGCCCGGGCGTGCTCCTCGGCCTGTGCGCGCGGCACCCCGTGCACCCGGCGCGGCGCCAGCGTGATGTTGTCCAGCACGCTCATGTGCGGGAAGAGGTTGTACGCCTGGAAGACCACCCCGATCCGGCGGCGCACCGCGTCCGCGTCGGCCCGCGGATCGGTGATCTCCTCGCCGTCCAGGAAGATCGCCCCGTCGTCGATCTCCTCCAGGAGGTTGGCGCACCGCAGCAGCGTGGACTTGCCCGAGCCGGACGCGCCGATCAGCGCGGTCACGGTGTGCGGGGCGACCGCCAGGTCCACGTCCCGCAGGACCACGGTGCGGCCGCGCCCGTAGGTCTTGCGCACCGCCTCCATCCGCAGCACCGGCCCGCCGTCCCCGGCCGCCGGCTCCCCGGCGCCCGCCACCGCGGTGCCGTCCGTCGTGCTCATACCGTCCCTCCCTGGGAACGCCGGCGGTCCATCCGGGCGGTGACCCAGTCGGTGAAGCGGGTCATCGGGATCGTCAGCGCCACGAAGACCAGCCCGGCCACCACGTACGGCGTGTAGTTGAAGTCCTTGCCGGCGATGATCTGCGCCGCGTACACCGCGTCCACCGCGCCCGCGATGGACACCAGCCCGGTGTCCTTCTGGAGCGACACCAGGTCGTTCAGCAGCGGCGGCACCACCCGCCGGACCGCCTGCGGCAGCACCACGAAGCGCAGCGTCTGGCCGCTGGTGAGCCCCAGCGACCGGGCCGCGGCCCGCTGCGAGGGGTGCACCGCCTCGATCCCGGCCCGGAACACCTCCGCGACGTACGCCGAGTACGTCAGCACCAGCGCCGCCCCGCCGAGCACCACCGGATCGGTGGTCACCCCCTGGAGCCGCAGCGCGGGCACCCCGAACACCACCATCAGCAGGCAGATGATCAGCGGCATCCCGCGGAAGAAGTCGGTGTACGCGGTGGCCAGCGCCCGCAGCGGGAAGAACACCGGCCCGCGCAGCGTCCGCGCCACCGCCAGCAGCAGCCCGAGCACCAGTACCGCGGCCCCGCACACCACCAGCAGCCGCAGGTTCAGCAGCAGCCCCTCCAGTACCTTCGGCAGCGCCAGCCGCGCGTACGCGGCGCTGAAGAACGTCTCCCGGGTCCGCGGCCAGCCGGGCGCCGCGGTGATCGCGAAGACCAGCACCGCCCCGGTGACCAGGGTGCTCAGCGCGGCGACCGCGGTGGCCCGGCGCGCCCGGGCCCGCCGGTACCGCTCCCGCGCGAGCCGCCGCGCCGACGGCACGTACCCGTCGTCCCCGGGCGGCGCCGCCGTCGTTTCCGTCATCTGCTCCGCCCCGTACGTCACTTGAGTACCGGTACGTCGACCGCGTCGGCCAGCCACCGCTTCTCCAGCGCGGCCAGCGTGCCCTTGCGGCGCAGCGCGTCCACCGCCGCCGTGACGCAGCCGGTGATCCGGCTCTCCTTGTCCAGCACCAGCCCGAACTGCTCGGCCGCCGGGCCCTGCTGCGCGAACTGCCCGACGACCACGGCGTCCTTCAGCTCCGCCGAGGTGAGGTAGAAGGCCGTCGGCAGATCGACCACGATCGCGTCCACCTGGCCGTTCTCCAGCGCGGACGTGGCCAGGTCGTTCTTCTGGAAGACGGCGGGCGCCCGGCGGGGCCGGACGGTGTCGTTGACGACGTCGAGGCTGGTGGTCCCCACCTGGGCGCCGAGCTTGACGTCCCTGAGGTCGGCGGCGCCGCGGGCGCGGGCCGCCGCGGAGCCCTTGCGCGCGACCACCGCCTGCCGCACGTCGTAGTAGCCGCTGGAGAACGCCACCGCCTGCCGCCGGGAGGCGCTGATCGACACCTGGTTGATGTCGAAGTCGAAGGTCTTCGCGCCGGGTGCGAAGGCGCTGTTGAACGGCACGGTCCGCCACTGCACGGCGTCCTTGCGGTAACCCAGCTCCTGGGCCACGGCGTAGGCCACCGCCGACTCGTACCCCTTGCCGTTGGCCGGGTCGTCGTCGGCGAACCAGGGCGCGTAGGCGGGCTTGTCGGTGCCGACGGTCAGCTTCCCGGGCGCCACGGTGGCCAGCTTTCCGGGCGTGCAGTTCTGCTCGCCCTGCGGGCTGCCCTGCCCGGCAGCGCGCGGGCCGCCGGGGGACGCGTCCTGCGGGGCGCAGCCCACCGCCGCGGCGAGCAGGACGGCGGTGGCGCAGACGGCGAGACGCACGGGGCGTGGGGACGGGTACATGCCGCGAAGACTGGCAGTGCACCGGCCCCGCTGTCGAGATCACCGGGGCCGGATGTCCACATGCTGGAAGCGGATTGCACCGCTGTGAACTGCGGGTTTCCCAGCCGGTCCGGGAGGGGGCAGCCGGCCGGGCGCGGTGCCCGCGGGCTACGCGGTGAAGCGCACCGCCCGGCGGATCTCCGGCTGGTCGGTCACCACGCCGTCCAGCCCGAGGCCGCGCGCCAGCCGCAGCTCGTCGTGGGTGTTCACCGTCCAGCCCAGCACCCGCAGCCCGGCGGCGTGCGCCCGCTCGACCAGTTCCAGGGTGAGCCGCCGGATGTCCAGCGACAGCAGCTCCGCGCCCACCGCCTTGGCCCGGTCGATCACCTCGGCCCCGTAGTGCTCCCCGACCAGCCCCGTCCGCACCCCCGGGAGCAGGGCGCGCACCGCCGCCAGCGCCTCGTCGTGGAACGAGATCACCTCGACCCGGCCCGTCAGGTCGCGCGAGCGCACCACCTCGGCCAGCGCCCGGGCCGCCGCGACGTCCTTGATCTCGGCCTGGATCGGCACCCGCACCGCGTCCACGACGTCCTCGAACACCGGGATCCGCTCGCCCTGCCCGGCGTCCAGTTCGCGCAGTTCGGCGAGGGTCCGCTCGGCGACCGGGCCGGCACCGTCGGTGGTCCGGTCGACGTCCGGGTCGTGCATCACCACCAGCGCGCCGTCCTTGCTCAGGTGCAGGTCCAGTTCGACGGCGTCGACGCCCTCGCGTTCGGCCCGGACGAAGGAGCGCAGGGTGTTCTCCGGCTCCACACCCATCAATCCGCGGTGCCCGATGGTGAGAAAGGACAAGGCTGCCTCGCTTCAGTCGGCTCGGTTGCGGTCGGCCCCGTGCACATGCCGTCCGCCGGCGCACTGCTGCCCGAAAGGGCGCGCACAGCGTAAACCGCCGGAGGGCGGCAGCCCCGCAGGGACAAGTGCCTTCTAGCCCGTACGAGTGCCCCTCCGCCGCGGCGCCTACGCGCCGCCCGCCCGGCCACCCCCGGGACCCGGTGCCCGCGGCCGTCCGCACCGCCCCGTCCGTGACCCGGCCTCCTACCCCCTCCACGCCGGAGAAAACGCGGAAACCCTTGCCACGTATGGCAGGAAGTGAGGTCGAAACCGTCCCTCACAGGAAAAACATCCGTGACCATGGGTGGTCAGCAGAATATTTTTCGTCTGCCCCACTTGAATGGGTGATCCCCGGCTGGTTACCGTGGCTTCGCAGGACGATCTACCGCCGGAGGGCAGTCATGACGGAAATTCTTTCGCCTGTGGGGGCCCCGGGCGGCACCATGTCCCCCGATTCCGTGGTCACCCACCCCGCGTGGGCCGCGCTCAAGGACGCCGTGGAGACCATCCGCCCCTGGCAGGCCAAGGACGGTTCCATCGACCTCACGGCCGAGGGCGCCCCCGGCGCCGAGGCCGTCCGCCGGCAGGTCGACCGCGCCATCACGGCCATCGGCGACCTCGCCCCGCTGCTGCCGCACAACGCCGACTACCACCGCGCCCTCGCCGCCGACCTGCGCCGCTGGGCCGACGAGGGCTTCGGCGTCCCCGACTTCCTCGACTCGCTGCTCGCCTTCCAGCCCGCCCGCCGGCGCGCCGACGGCCTCCAGCACCTGGTCGTCTTCCCCATGTACACCCAGAACGGCAACCCCGACCGCAACTTCGAGGCCGTCGTGCTGCGCATGGTCTGGCCGGACTGGCTCGCCGAGCTGGAGCGCACCCGCTACGACAATCCCCTCTTCTGCGGCATCACCTTCGAGGACTTCACCGCCGGCTACGACACCAACTCCGCGGTGCTCTTCCCCGAGACCATCGCGGTCCGCCAGGCCCCCGAGCGGTTCAGCTGGGGCGGCATCTTCTGCGACCGCGAGGCCGCCCGCTTCCGCCGGGTCAGCTCGGCCGCCGTGGAGATCCTCGGCCTGGAGGTGCCCGCCGACATCCACGCCATGCTCGGCGACCAGGAGCGCTGCCAGCAGGCGTTTGTCCTGTGGGACATGATCCACGACCGCACCCACAGCCACGGCGACCTGCCGTTCGACCCGTTCATGATCAAGCAGCGCCAGCCGTTCTGGATGTACGGCCTGGAGGAGCTGCGGTGCGACCTCACCGCCTTCAAGGAGGCCGTGAAGCTGGAGGCCGAGGGCTACCCGCAGGCCCGCGACATGCAGTTCGCGGTGATCTTCGACCGGATGTTCCGCTTCCCGGTCACCGGCGAGCGGGTGCGCAACTACGACGGCCTCGGCGGCCAGCTGCTCTTCGCCTACCTCCACCAGCACGACGTCGTACGCTGGACGGACAACACACTGCACATCGACTGGGAGCGGGCACCCAAGGTCACCAACCAGCTCTGCGGCGAGATCGAGAAGCTCTACCGCGACGGGATCGACCGGCCCAAGCTCGTCCACTGGTTCGCCGCCTACGACCTCGTCTCGGCCTACCTCGCCCCGCACCCCGGCTCGGTCTGGGCCAAGGGACCGGACGCCCTCGACCTCGACCAGCCGCCGCGCAAGCTCGTCGACGACGTGCTCCCCGACGAGTTCCCGCTGAGCATGTTCTACGAGGCGCTCGCCAAGAAGCTGCGCCGCGTGATTGCCTCGACCAAGGGCATCACCGCCCACAGCGACACCCCGGCCGCGGCGTGACGCGCGCACCCGGCGACCGGACCGAACAGCACATGCGCAGCGAGCGGACCGACCCGGCGAGCCGGCCGGCGGCCGGCCACGGGCAGGACGAGGAGGCGACGGAGATGGGTACTTCGACGGGCGGCCAGGGGCCGCTGGAGGGTGCGGTCATCGCGGTGGCCGGAGCGGCCGGCCCGGCGGGCCGCGCCACCCTGCTGCGGCTGGCCGAGGCCGGTGCGGTGGTGGTCGGCTCGGACGCCAACCCCGAGCGGCTGGCGGAGGCCGTCGACGCGGCCCGCTACGCGCACGGCGGCGCCACCGTCATCGGCGAGACCGTCGACCTCCTCGACCTCGACCAGGCCCGCGAATGGGCGGCCCGCACTGAGAAGGAGTTCGGCCGGGTCGACGGCCTGATCCACCTCGTCGGCGGCTGGCGCGGCTGCTCCACCTTCACCGACACCGACCTGGCCGACTGGGACACCCTGCACCGCCTCCTGGTCCGCACCGTCCAGCACACCTCCCTCGCCTTCTACGACGCGCTGGAGCGCAGCAACAACGGCCGCTACGTCCTGATCAGCGCGGCCGGCGCCAGCAAGCCCACCGCCGGCAACGCCGCCTACGCCGCCTCCAAGGCCGCCGCCGAGGCGTGGACGCTCGCCATGGCGGACGGTTTCCGCAAGTCGGGGGGCGAGGCCGGACCGCGCGCCGCGGCTGCCATCCTGGTCGTCAAGGCGCTCGTCAACGAGCAGATGCGCGCCGAGCGACCGAACGCCAAGTTCGCGGGCTTCACCGACGTCACGGAGCTGGCCGAGGCCATCGCCGGGGTCTGGGACCGGCCCGCCCAGGAAGTGAATGGACAGCGTCTGTGGCTGACCCCCAAGCCGTGAACCGGGCGACGACCGACGCCCGGCAGCACCACGACCCGCAGCTCCGCGGCTTCGCCAGCGACAACTACGCCGGTGCGCACCCCGAAGTGCTCGCCGCGCTCGCCCTCGCCAACGGCGGCCACCAGGTCGCCTACGGCGAGGACGACTACACGGCCCACCTCCAGCGCGTCTTCCGCAGCCACTTCGGGCAGCGCGCCCAGGCGTTCCCGGTGTTCAACGGCACCGGCGCCAACGTCGTCGCCCTCCAGGCCGTCACCGACCGCTGGGGCGCGGTGATCACCGCCGAGAGCGCGCACATCAACGTCGACGAGTGCGGCGCCCCCGAGCGCGTCGGCGGCCTGAAACTGCTCACCGTCCCCACCCCCGACGGCAAGCTCACCCCCGAGCTGATCGACCGTCAGGCGTACGGCTGGGACGACGAGCACCGCGCGATGCCGCAGGTCGTCTCGATCACCCAGAGCACCGAGCTGGGCACCGTCTACACCCCCGACGAGATCCGGGCGATCTGCGACCACGCGCACGAGCGCAAGATGCTCGTCCACCTCGACGGCTCCCGGATAGCCAACGCCGCGGCCACCCTCGACGTGCCGATGCGCGCCTTCACCAACGCCGTCGGCGTGGACATCCTCTCCTACGGCGGCACCAAGAACGGCGCGGTCTTCGGCGAGGCCGTGGTCGTCCTCAACCCCGACGCGGTCCGCGCCATGAAGCACCTGCGGAAGCTGTCCATGCAGCTGGCGTCCAAGATGCGCTTCGTCTCCGTCCAGCTGGAGGCCCTGCTCGCCAAGGACCTCTGGCTCCGCAACGCCCGCCACGCCAACACCATGGCCCAGCGCCTGGCCGCCGGCGTCCGCGAGGTCCCCGGCGTGGAGATCCTCTACCCCGTCCAGTCCAACGCCGTCTTCGCCCGCCTCCCGCACGATGTCAGCGAACGCCTCCAGAAGCGGTACCGCTTCTACTTCTGGGACGAGGCGGCGGGGGTGGTCCGCTGGATGTGCGCCTTCGATACCGCCGAGAGCGATGTCGACGGCTTTGTCGCGGCTCTCCGCGAAGAGATGGCCCGGTAGGGCCGGCTTCCCACGTTGTCGGCTTTCCCGCCGTGCGGGTGCCTGTGCGTTGCGCCTCCGGCGCCTGGGGCCCTCGCTGCGCGGGGCGGTGCCCTGCTTCGCGGGGTGGGGTCCGCTGCGCGGGGCGGGTCCCCGCTTCGCGGGGATTGGGATTCCGCTGCGCGGGGCTGTTCGGCAGCGGTGCCGGGTCTGTGGGGTGGGGGGTGTTC
>NZ_JALMUV010000062.1 GCF_023155275.1 Streptomyces rhizoryzae | reverse complement strand
CCCCCACTTCCCCGCCCCCTCCTCCTCCCCGCCCTCGCCGGAATCAGCTCTCACCCTTCTCCGAGGTTACGCCGCACCGTGACGATGGGAACACGCACCGTAGTGATCCGCCGCAAGTCCATGCGATCCCACGAGGAACTCCGCCAGCCGCCTGCCCCCCTGACGGGACAGCCGCCCACACCCCCACCGAACAGGAGCGCCGCCCATGGCCACGAGCGCCGGCCAGACACCTCCGGGTCCGCGATCCCGCCAGTCGCTGATGACCCTGCGCGTCTACACCGCGACCCACGACGGCGTCGTCGCCCAGGAACGCGCCCAGATCCACGTCGTCGCCGGCGACCGCTTCGACGTCTACGACGTCTCCCCGGCCTGGCCCCCGTGCACCTGCCCCCGCCACCGCAGCCGCTGACGCTCCCCGGCGGCAGGACGGCCGGTACGCGGACCGCACGGCAAACGGCCGCCCCCCGCGCATCCGCGGGCGACGGCCGTGCACCGTGGTGTCCGGGACGTCACGCCCCCCGGCGGACCGGGATGCTGGTGAAGGTGGGGGTGGTCGGGGCCGGGTCCTGGAAGAAGTCGTTGCCCTTGTCGTCGACGACGATGAAGGCGGGGAAGTCCTCGACCTCGATCTTCCAGACGGCCTCCATGCCGAGCTCCTCGTATTCGAGGACCTCGACCTTCTTGATGCAGTCCTGGGCGAGGCGGGCGGCCGGGCCGCCGATGGAGCCCAGGTAGAAGCCGCCGTGCGCGGCACAGGCGTCGGTGACCTGTTGGGAGCGGTTGCCCTTGGCGAGCATGACCTTGGAGCCGCCGGCGGCCTGGAACTGCTCGACGTAGGCGTCCATCCGGCCCGCGGTGGTGGGGCCGAAGGAGCCGGAGGCGTAGCCCTCGGGGGTCTTGGCCGGGCCGGCGTAGTAGACCGGGTGGTCCTTGAGGTACTGCGGCATCTCCTCGCCCGCGTCCAGCCGCTCCTTGATCTTGGCGTGCGCGATGTCGCGGGCCACGACCAGGGTGCCGGTGAGCGAGAGGCGGGTCTTGACCGGGTGCTTGGTCAGCTCGGCGAGCACCTCGTCCATGGGGCGGTCGAGGTCGATGGCGACCGCGTCGAGGTCCGGCCCCGCGCCCTTGGTCAGGTCCTCGTCGGTGGTCTCCGGGAGGAAGCGGGCCGGGTCGGTCTCCAGCTGCTCCAGGAAGACGCCCTCGGCGGTGATCTTGGCGACGGCCTGGCGGTCGGCGGAGCAGGAGACCGCGATGGCGACCGGGCAGGAGGCACCGTGCCGGGGCAGGCGGACGACGCGGACGTCGTGGCAGAAGTACTTGCCGCCGAACTGCGCGCCGATCCCGATCTTCTGGGTCAGCTCGAAGACCTTCTCCTCCAGCTCCTTGTCGCGGAAGCCGTGGCCGGTCGGCGAGCCCTCGGTGGGCAGCTCGTCCAGGTAGTGCGCGGAGGCGTACTTGGCGGTCTTCAGCGCGTACTCGGCCGAGGTGCCGCCGACGACGATGGCGAGGTGGTACGGCGGGCAGGCGGCCGTACCGAGCGAGCGGATCTTCTGCTCCAGGAATTTCATCATGGACGCCTCGTTGAGGACGGCCTTGGTCTCCTGGAAGAGGAACGACTTGTTGGCCGAGCCGCCGCCCTTGGCCATGAAGAGGAACTTGTAGGCGCCGCCGTCGGTGGCGTACAGCTCGATCTGCGCCGGGAGGTTGGAGCCGGTGTTCTTCTCCTCCCACATGGTCAGCGGCGCCATCTGCGAGTAGCGCAGGTTGAGCTGGGTGTACGCGTCGTAGATGCCGCGGGAGAGGGCCTCCTCGTCACCGCCCGCGGTGAGCACGTTCTGGCCGCGCTTGCCCATCACGATCGCGGTGCCGGTGTCCTGGCACATCGGCAGGACGCCGGCGGCGGCGATGTTGGCGTTCTTGAGCAGGTCCAGGGCGACGAAGCGGTCGTTGGCGCTGGCCTCGGGGTCGTCCAGGATCTTGCGGAGCTGGGCGAGGTGGGCCGGGCGCAGGTAGTGCGCAATGTCGTGCATCGCCTCGGCGGCGAGCTTGCGCAGCGCCTCCGGCTCGACCTTGAGGAACGTCCGGCCGTCGGCTTCGAAGGTGCTGACGCCCTCCGAAGTCACCAGGCGGTAGGGGGTGTTGTCCTCGCCGGTGGGGAGCAGGTCGGTATAGGCGAATGCCGGGTGGGCCGGGCGGGGAGTGGCGGCCATGGGGGATGTGTCCTTACTCGGAGGGGTGGTGGCTGGCTTCTACGGCAGCGCCCGACCAGCGTAGAACCCCGCCCTCGGGCCACCGCTGTGAGGTAGGGCTCAGTCCGTGCGCGACGCGCCGCCGTCCTCTAGTCGCGATCTATCGCGTTTCGGTACGCTGGGGCCGTGGACGCTTCAGGAAACGGGGGACGACCGGGCCCTAAGACCCCGCCCGGGACGCTTGCGGAGCAGCTGGACCAGCAGCAGCCGCAGGCGGTGAATCTGACCAAGGGGGCGGCGGATCCCCGGGTCCGGCCGGTGGCCGAGGCCGATATGCGGGCCTCGGACGCGGACCGCGACCGGATCGCCGAGATCCTGCGCGAGGCCCTCGCCGAGGGCCGGCTGGACGCCGAGGAGCACGCCGAGCGGATCGACGCGGTCTACCGCGCCAAGACCATGGGCGAGCTGGCGCCCATCGTACGGGACCTGCCCGCGGCGGGCGGCCCGCGGCCGGCGGAGGCGGACCACGGCTACGGCCCGGCCGCCCCCGCCGCCGACCAGAACCTCGTCGCGATCTTCAGCGCCGCCACCCGCAAGGGCCGCTGGCGCGTCCCGGCCCGGATCAACGCGGTGGCGCTCTTCGGCAGCGTCGAGATCGACCTGACCGAGGCGGTCTTCCCGCAGCAGCGCGTGCAGATCAACGTCACCTCGGTCTTCGGCAGCGTCGAGGTCCGGGTGCCGGAGAACATCACGCTGCGCAGCAGCGGCTCCGGCATCCTGGGCAGCTTCGAGGTGGAGACCCACGACGCCGAGGACCGCGACGCCCCCGAGGTCGTGGTCAACGGTTTCGCGCTGCTGGGCAGCGTGGAGGCCAAGCCCCGGCGCGGCGCCTGGATCCGCGACCTGCGCGACCGGCTGCGCGGCGAGCGGCGGGAGCGGCTGGAGGGGCTCCGGGCCGAGCGGCACGAGGCGATGGCCGAGGCGTGGGCCGAGCGGCACGAGCGCCGGGGCGAGGCGTGGGCCGCGCACCACGCGCTGCGGGACGAGCTGCGGGCCGAACGCCGGGAGCGGATGGACCAGTTGAGGGCCGACCGCCGCGAGCGCCGCGAGGAGCGCCGGGAGCGCCGCCGCTTCGGTTAGGGGTGCCGGCGCGGTTCCGGGGCGGCGGTCTTGTCCTCGATCGCCACGGTGTGCATAAGCCCGCGTACAGCGGGTAGGGCTGGTGCATCGTCTCTCGTACGGCTGCGGGGTGCGAAGAAAGCCGTGCGCAGCGAGACGGGCAAGGGTGATCTCTCGCGCCGAAGCCGTCGTCAGGAGTAGACCGTGCTGCTACCGCATCAGCCCCTGCAGGATGCCGCTGTCGTTCCGTCCCAGCGAGGGCAGGCTCGCGAGGAGGCCGGTCCCTGGCATGCGGAGGCGGTGTGCCGCCGGGACGAGGCCGGGCTGTTCTTCGCCCCGTCCAAGGAGCCCACCGCCGCCCGCCTGGCCCGCGAAGAAGCCGCGAAGCGGGTCTGCGCCCGCTGTCCGGTGATGGTCGAGTGCCGGGAGCACGCCCTGCTCCAGCCCGAGCCCTACGGCGTCTGGGGCGGGCTGACCGCCGCCGAGCGCCGGGTCGTGCTCACCCGCCGGCGGCGCCGGGAGAGCGAACTGCGGGCCGCCGCCCCGATGCCCGCGGCCGGCTGACCCGCCGCGGGCCGGTACGGCGCCCGCCGCGCCCGCGCCCGTACGCACCCGCCCCCGCCGGAAGCGACTTCCGGCGGGGGCGGGGGTGCGTAGCGGGACGGCGCGGGCGCCGGTCAGCTCGGGCGCTCGAAGTCGATCGAGCTGTAGGCGCGCAGCTTCGACAGCCGGTGCTGGGACTCGATCTGGCGGATCGTGCCGGACTTGGACCGCATCACCAGGGACTGGGTGTAGGCGGTCTCCGCGCGGTAGCGGACGCCGCGCAGCAGCTCGCCGTCGGTGATGCCGGTCGCCACGAAGAAGACGTTGTCGCCGCGGACCAGGTCCTCGATCTGGAGCACCTGGTCGAGGTCGTGCCCGGCGTCGAGGGCGCGCTGCCGCTCCTCGTCGTCCTTGGGCCACAGCTTGCCCTGGAAGGTGCCGCCCAGGCACTTCAGTGCGCAGGCCGCGATGATGCCCTCCGGCGTGCCGCCGATGCCCAGCAGCAGGTCCACGCCGGTGCCCTCGCGGGCCGCCATGATCGCGCCGGCCACGTCGCCGTCGGAGATGAACTTGATCCGCGCGCCGGCCTCCCGGACCTCCTTGACCAGGCCCTCGTGGCGCGGCCGGTCCAGGATGACGACGGTGACGTCCTCGACCGCGGACTTCTTGGCCTTGGCGATCCGCTTGATGTTCACCGCGACCGGGGCGGTGATGTCGACGAAGTCCGCGGCCTCCGGGCCGGTGGCGAGCTTGTCCATGTAGAAGACCGCCGACGGGTCGAACATCGAGCCGCGCTCGGCGACCGCCATCACGGAGACCGCGTTGGCCATGCCCTTGGCGGTCAGCGTGGTGCCGTCGACCGGGTCCACCGCCACGTCGCACTCCGGGCCGGTGCCGTCGCCGACCCGCTCGCCGTTGTAGAGCATCGGGGCGTTGTCCTTCTCGCCCTCCCCGATGACCACCACGCCGTTCATCGAGACGGTGTGGATCAGGGCGCGCATGGCCCTCACCGCCGCGCCGTCCGCGCCGTTCTTGTCACCGCGGCCGACCCAGCGGCCCGATGCCATGGCGCCGGCCTCGGTCACCCGGACCAGTTCCAGGGCGAGGTTGCGGTCCGGAGCCTCCGGGCTGACCTCGAGTTGGGACGGCAGATGATGCTCGGTCATCGAGCGCACCTTTCTGTACGGCGACGGCCGGATTGATGAGGGTGCTCATGACTTTATCGGTAGGTCGTGAAAATGAGCAGGGGGGCCTTCGCATGAGCAAGCCACCGGCTGGGTATCGCCGGCGGCCGAGCGGCGCCGGACGGTGGGGTGTTTGCCCAGGTGGGTGCCGTCCCCAGGGGGGCGTCGCGGGGCCGGAACGGGCATGGGGGACGATAGGGACGTGGCTGGTATGCGAGGCAGGCAAAGAGTGACGGACATGGTCCTGTCACTGGCGGTGATCGGGGTCCTGGTCGGGGCGATCTACTTCTTCATCCCGCACGACGACAGTGCGAGCGCGGAGAAGAACGCCGTCAAGACCGTCGACACCCGGGTCGAGATCCTCACCGCCCGGCGCGCCGCCCCGTACCCGGTCGCCGCGCCCGAGGGGCTGCCCAAGACCTGGCGGGCCACCTCGGTGTCGTACAAGGCGAGCAGCGACGGCAAGGGCGGTGCCTGGCACCTGGGCATGCTCGACCCGGAGCAGGAGTACGCGGCCGTCGAGCAGAGCGACGCGCCGGCGCAGCAGTTCATCCGGGACGTCACGCTGGGCGCGTCCAAGGCCGAGGGGCAGCAGGCCGTCGACGGCAAGAAGTGGGACCGCTACAAGGGCGACACCTACCGGGCGCTGGTCCACCAGGAGCCCGGGGTGACCACGGTCGTCACCGGCACCGCGCCGTACGGGCGGCTGGCCGAGCTGGCCGCCGCGCTGGTCGCCAAGAAGGGCTGAGCGCGGGGAGAGCGGGCCGGGCCGCCGGCGGGCCGGCCCGCTCCGCTTCCGGCCTGTACCGCTCCGCTTTCCGGCCGGGCCGCTCCGCTTCCGGCCGGTCGCGCACGCAGGCCGCCGCGGACACGGCAGAGGCCGCCGCACCCGGGTGGGTGCGGCGGCCTCTGTGTACCTGCGGTCCCGGCCCGGGGCCGGACGGCGGCTCAGACGGTGGTCGCGGCCTCGTCGAAGGAGAGCCGCGGGGCGCGCGGGAAGAAGGCGTCCGGGCCCGGCTTGCCGAGGTTGATCACCAGGAAGGACTTCTGCTTGCCGTCGCCGAAGAACTCCTTGTCCACGGCGCCGAAGTCGAAGCCGGTCATCGGGCCGGCGGCCAGACCGGCGGCGCGGATGCCGAGGATGAAGTAACCGGCCTGGAGGGTGGCGTTCTGGGTGCCGGCGACCTCGCGGACCGCGGCCTCGGAGAAGTAGGCGTCCTTGATGCCCGGCGCGTGCGGGAAGAGCTGCGGCAGCTTCTCGTGGAAGTCCAGGTCCACCGAGAGGATCACGGTCAGCGGCGCGGCCAGGGTCTTCGGGCCGTTGGCGCCCATGGCGTGCGCGACCAGGCGCTTCCGGGCGTCCTCGGAACGGACCAGGGTGATCCGCAGCGGCGACTGGTTGAACGCGGTCGGGGCGTACTTCACCAGGTCGTAGATGGCCTGGACCTGCTTGTCCGTCACCGGCTCGTCCGTGAAGGAGTTGGCGGTCTGGGCCTCGCGGAACAGGAGGTCCTGTGCGGCGGCGTCAAGGGCGAGAGACATCAGGGGCACCTCGGGGCTCGGGTGGGTTCGTGCGGTTCTGCGGAAGACGGCACTGTCGGGGCTGTCTACGCGAACCACTCTAACCCAGATAGATTAAAGTTCAACTAACGGGTGGAATCTGTGAGGGGGTTCACAGCGATACGACGACGCAGCGACGCAGCGGTACGACGACGCAGCGACGCAGCGGTACGACGACGCAGCGGCCTCCCGGCATCCGAAAGGCCGCTGCGGGCACGGGTGGTGGGGCCGCACCGGGCCGCCGGCCGCGCCGGATCAGGCCCGGTCGGCCTCCGCGCCCTCCTCGGAGACCTCGGCCAGCGCCGCGTCCAGCCGCGCCCGGGCGCCGTCCAGCCAGCGGCGGCACACCTTCGCCAGCTCCTCGCCGCGCTCCCACAGGGCCAGCGACTCCTCCAGCGTCGTACCGCCCGCCTCCAGGCGGCGGACGACCTCGATCAGCTCGTCCCGCGCCTGCTCGTACCCGAGGGCGGACTCCGCCGGGGCCCCGTCCGCCGCCACGTCCACCACGTCTTCCGTCTTCGCCATGTCTCCCACCCTAGGAGTCCGCCCCGCTCGTCATGGACCGTCCGGCGCCGGGATCCGGCACCGCGGCCACCCGCACCCGGAAATCGCCCTCGGCGACCCTGGCCCGGAGTTCCTCGTCCACCGCCACCTCCGACGGGTCCCGCACCGCGGTGCCGTCCGGCTTCTGGAGGACCGCATAGCCGCGCTGGAGCGTGGCCTTGGGGGAGAGCGCCACCACCCGTGCCAGGGTGTGCGCCAGCTCGGAGTCCGCGCGGTCCAGCAGATGGCCCAGGGTGCGCCGCCCGCGCTGGAGCAGGGCGGTGACCTGCTCCTCGCGCTCCTCCACCATCCGCTGCGGACGCTGCATCGACGGGCGGTGCAGTGCGGCCGTCAGGCCCCGCTCCTCGCGGTCCAGGAAGCCGCCGAGCGCCCGCCGGGCCCGCTCCCGCAGCTGATGGACCCGGGCCAGCTCCTCACCGACGTCGGGCACCACCTTCTTCGCCGCGTCGGTGGGCGTCGAGGCCCGCAGATCGGCGACGAGGTCCAGCAGCGGGCTGTCCGGCTCGTGGCCGATCGCCGAGACCACCGGGGTGCGCGCCTCCGCCACCGCCCGGACCAGCTGCTCGTCGGAGAACGGCAGCAGATCCTCCACGCTGCCGCCGCCGCGCGCCACGATGATCACGTCCACCTCGGGCAGCGCGTCCAGCTCCTGCACCGCCGCGATGACCTGAGGGACGGCGTGCACGCCCTGCACCGGGACGTTGCGCACCTCGAAGCGGACGGCGGGCCAGCGGTGCCGGGCGTTCTCCAGCACATCGCGCTCGGCGGCGCTGGCCCGGCCGCAGACCAGCCCGATCAGCTGCGGCAGGAACGGCAGCGGCCGCTTGCGCTCGGCCGCGAACAGCCCCTCCGCGGTCAGCGACCGCTTCAGCTGCTCCAGCCGGGCCAGCAGCTCGCCCACCCCGACCGGGCGGATCTCGGCGGCCCGCAGCGACAGCTGGCCGCGCGGGGCGTACCACTCCGGCTTGGCGTGCACCACCACCCGGGCGCCCTCGGTCACCACCTCGGCGACCTTGTCGAAGACCTGGCGGTAGCACGTCACGCTCACCGAGATGTCGTACGAGGGGTCGCGCAGCGTCAGGAAGACCACGCCCGCGCCCGGCCGCCGGGAGAGCTGCGTGATCTGCCCCTCGACCCACACCGCGCCGAGCCGGTCGATCCACCCGCCGATGAGCCGGGACACCTCGCCGACCGGGATCGGCGCTTCCGGAGACGTAGAGACAGCCATACGAGCGAGCCTAGCGGCGGCCACTGACAGTGGCGGTCCGCTCGCGCCCGGCGGCCGCGCTCAGCCCCCGGCCGCCCCGGCCCGGCGCCGCCGGACGTCCTGCACCGCCAGCACCGACAGCCCCAGCACCAGCCACCCGGCTCCCACCGCCTGCGCCGTCGGGGACGCCTCGGCCACCACCGCGACCACCACGGCGAGCCCCGCCAGCGGCACCACCCCGTGCCGCAGCAGACCGGTCCCCGCCGTCCGTCCGCGGAACCGGAACCAGCCGATCACCGAGGCGTGCAGCAGCGCGAACGCGGTCAGCGCGCCGACGTTCACGACCGACGACAGCTGGTCCAGGCCGTCGTCCCGGGTGGCCGCCCAGACCGCCGCCACCAGCGTCACCAGCGCCGCCCCCAGCAGGGCCCGGCGCGGCACCCCGCTGCCCGCGTCCACCGTCGCCAGCGCCCCCGGCAGCCGCCGGTCCCGGGCCATCGCGAACAGCAGCCGCCCGGCCGCGGCCTGACCGGCCAGCGCCGCGAACGCCGCCCCGACCGCCTTGCTCACCGCCACCAGGTCGTGCAGCCAGCCGCCCACCGCCGCGTCCACCGTCGTGTAGAAGGCGGCGCCCTGCTCGCCCGGCTTCGCGGCCAGCTCGGCGGCGCTCATCGGGGCCAGCAGCGCCGCCAGATACGTCTGCACCGCGAACAGCACCCCGGCCACCACCAGGCACGTCAGCACCGCCCTGGCCACCCGCCGCGAGCTGTCCGCCCGCCGCCCGCCGCCCTTCCCGGAACGCCCCCCGCGCGGTGCGTCCCCGGCCTCCTCCGCGAACGCCGCGATCGCGTCGAAGCCCAGGTACGACAGCACCGCCACCGACACCGCGCCCAGCACCGCCGGGACGGAGAACCCGCCCTCCCCGGTCAGCGGCGCCGCCCAGCCGCGCTGCGCCCCGTGCACCGCCAGCGCCCAGCCGGCCGCCGCCACGAAGACCACCAGCACCGCGATCTCCAGCGCCAGCACCGCGAACCCGACCACCGCCGCGGTCCGCACCCCCCGGAGGTTCAGCAGCGTGGTGACCACCACCGCGGCCGCCGTCCACACCCCCTGGGGCACCTGCGGCACCAGCGCGTGCAGCGCGATCCCGGAGAAGAGGTACGCCACCGCCGGGATCAGCAGGTAGTCCAGCATCGCCATCCACCCGGCGACGAACCCCGCACCCTCGCCCAGGCCGGCCCGTGCGTACGTGTAGACCGACCCCGCCCCCGGGGCCACGCGCACCATCTGGGCGTAGGAGTACGCGGTGAACGCCATCGCCACCGTCGCGGCCACGTAGACCACGGTGACCGCGCCGTGCGAGGCGGCCTGGAGGGTGCCGAAGATCCCCACCGGCGCCATCGGGGCGATGAACAGCAGCCCGTAGACGACCAGGTCCCGGAACGACAGCGTCCGCGGCAGCGCCCCGGTGCCGCTGCCCACCCCGTCGCCGACCGCCGCGCCGACCGTGCCCGGCATCCCGCCTCCTTCTCCCCCCGCTTCCGCCGTCGGTGCTCCCCACCAGTCTGGGCCACCGCCGCGATCAACCCCTGCCCGGGCACGGCCTTACGATGGGACGCATGTCTGCTACTCCCGCTGCGCAGCCCCGCCGCAAGGTCCTCCTCGCCGCCCCCCGCGGCTACTGCGCGGGCGTGGACCGTGCCGTGATCGCCGTCGAGAAGGCCCTTGAGCAGTACGGCGCCCCGGTGTACGTGCGCCATGAGATCGTCCACAACAAGTACGTAGTGAAGACCCTGGAGAAGAAGGGCGCGATCTTCGTCGAGGAGACGGAGGAGGTGCCCGAGGGCAACATCGTCATCTTCTCCGCCCACGGCGTCGCCCCCGTCGTCCACGAGGAGGCCCAGCGCGGCAGGCTCGCCACCATCGACGCGACCTGCCCCCTGGTCACCAAGGTCCACAAGGAGGCCGTCCGGTTCGCCAAGGAGGACTACGACATCCTCCTGATCGGCCACGAGGGCCACGAGGAGGTCATCGGCACCAGCGGCGAGGCCCCCGAGCACATCCAGCTCGTCGACGGCCCCAAGGACGTCGCGAACGTCGAGGTCCGCGACCCCGACAAGGTCGTCTGGCTCTCCCAGACCACGCTCTCCGTGGACGAGACCATGGAGACCGTCGACGCCCTCAAGGGCCGCTTCCCCAACCTCCTCTCGCCCCCCAGCGACGACATCTGCTACGCCACCCAGAACCGCCAGCAGGCCGTCAAGCAGATGGGCGCCCAGGCCGACCTCGTCATCGTCGTCGGCTCCCGCAACTCCTCGAACTCCAAGCGGCTGGTCGAGGTCGCCCTCGGCGCCGGCGCCGCCGCCTCCTACCTGGTCGACTACGCCGACGAGATCGACGAGGCGTGGCTGGCGGGCGTGGCCACGGTCGGCGTCACCTCCGGCGCCTCCGTTCCCGAGATCCTGGTCGACGGCGTCCTGGAGTGGCTGGCCGCCCGCGGCTACGAGGACGTCGAAACGGTCACCGCCGCCGAGGAGTCCATCGCCTTCTCGCTGCCCAAGGAGCTCCGCCGCGACCTGCGTGCCGAGGCCCGGGCGGCCACCGAGCGCTGATCGGGCCGTCCCGCCCGCCTGTCTTCGCCATACCGGGGGCGGCGGGCGGACCGGCGTCCTAGCCTTTTCCCATGAGGGTCTTCGGCGTGGACATCGGCGGTACGGGCATCAAGGGCGCACCGGTGGATCTGGAGCACGGCATCCTGGCCGAGGAGCGCCACAAGGTCCTGACCCCGCATCCGGCCACCCCCGCGGCGGTCGCCGACGGCGTCCGGGAGGTCGTCGACCACTTCGGCTGGACCGGCCCGATCGGCATCACCTTCCCCGGCGTGATCACCGCCGGCACCGCCCGCACCGCCGCCAACGTCGACAAGGACTGGATCGGCCTGGACGCCGCCGCGCTGCTCGCCGACCGGCTCGGCGAGGCCGCCGCCGGCCACCCCGTCGCGCTGCTCAACGACGCGGATGCGGCCGGTCTGGCCGAGATGCGCTACGGCGCCGGCGCCGGCCGCACCGGCACGGTCATCCTGCTCACCTTCGGCACCGGCATCGGCAGCGCGGTCTTCACCGACGGCCGGCTGCTGCCCAACACCGAGCTGGGCCACCTGGAGCTCCACGGCCACGACGCCGAGAAGCGCGCGTCCGGCAAGGCCAAGGAGAACGAGGAGCTGAGCTGGCAGCGCTGGGCGCGCCGGGTCCAGAAGTACCTCGCCCACGTCGAGATGCTCTTCTCGCCCTCGCTGTTCGTGATCGGCGGCGGGGTGAGCCGCAAGGCGGAGAAGTTCCTCCCGCTGATCGAGGGGATCAGGGCCGAGATCGTACCGGCGCGGCTTCAGAACGACGCGGGGATCGTGGGGGCTGCGATGGCCGCGCATGCCGCTCGGGCTGCCGCGCCACCTGCCGCGGACGGTTCCCCGGCCGCGACCGGCCCGGAGCCCGGGCCGCCGGCCCGTCCGCCCGCGGGCCCGCCGCCCGCGGACCGGGCCCCGCGTTCCGCTGCCGACTCAGCGGTCGGCTGGCCCGACGCCGGGCGATGAGCAGCACCTTGCGGACGAGCACCAGCAGCGCACAGGCCAGCGTGCCCCCGTAGAGCCACCCGGCGTTCAGCGCCAGGACGGTGAAGACCCCGACCAGCAGCCCGGTGAAGCCCGCCGGGCCGTGCTGCACCGGGAGCGCGCCCAGGGTGAACGCGATCGGCAGCGCGACCGGCGCGGCGATCAGGTCGTAGGGCCGCACCCACGCCCCGGCCGCCACGCTGACCAGCAGGAAACCGGCCCCGTACACGGTCTGGGCGCCGCCCAGCAGCCAGCGGTCCAGGAAGCCGAGGACCAGCAGCGCGAAGGTGGCCAGCAGACCGCAGCCCAGACCGGTCAGCTTGGCGGCCGGCAGCCGGCGGACCAGCCCGGCCACCGGGGCGGGCGCCGGCGGGCGCCGGGGGCCCGCCCGGTAGACGGCCGCGACCTCCTCGCCGTCGGCCGGCGGACCGGTGGCCGGACGCGGCATCCGGTCGCCGGGCCGGACGGCCGCACCGCGGGCCGGGGCCCGGAATTCGGCCGGGGCCGGGGCGTAGCCGCGCGCGGTGACCTCGGTGCCGGCCGGTACGGAGGCGTAGCCGGACGCCCGCATCGCGGACAGGAAGGCGTCGTCGGGCTCCGGGGCCACGGCTTCCGCGGGGCGCGGGAGCCGGGCGTCCTGCCCCGCCTCCGGGCTGCCGCCGCGCGGCCGGCCGTAAGGGGGCCGCGCTTCGTGTTGCTCCACCTCTTGCTCCACGTCGTGCTCCACCCGGCCACGGTAGGCCGCTAAGTGGGATCAACAGGTCACAGGACACGCACTTTGACCTACCTTGGGGTCTTCGTTCGGCAGCCCGGCGCACGTGGAGCGGCTACCCGGGGTGCCGGGTGCCCACTCCCGGGGACCGTCCCCGGTCCCGCCGCCCCCCGGTGCCCGCCCAGTAGACTGGTGGATCGGCCGTCCCAGGCCAGGCCCGGCCCGCCCGGTCCGCTCCCGGGCAGCGGCCGCCCTCCACCGCCCACCACCTCCAGCTCCGGGAAGTCGCCACCGTGTCGCTCACGATCGGAATCGTCGGTCTGCCCAATGTCGGCAAGTCGACCCTGTTCAACGCCCTGACCAAGAACGACGTGCTGGCGGCCAACTACCCGTTCGCCACCATCGAGCCGAACGTCGGCGTGGTGGGCGTCCCCGACCCCCGCCTCGCCAAGCTCGCCGAGATCTTCGGCTCCGCGCGGGTGCTGCCGGCCACCGTCGACTTCGTCGACATCGCGGGCATCGTCCGGGGCGCCTCCGAGGGCGAGGGCCTGGGCAACAAGTTCCTCGCCAACATCCGCGAGTCCGACGCGATCTGCCAGGTCATCCGCGCCTTCAAGGACGAGAACGTCGTCCACGTCGACGGCAAGGTCTCGCCCAAGGACGACATCGAGACCATCAACACCGAGCTGATCCTGGCCGACCTCCAGACGATCGAGAAGGTCCTCCCGCGCCTCCAGAAGGAGTCGCGCATCAAGAAGGACATCGCCCCCAAGGTCAAGGCCGTCGAGGAGGCCAAGGCCATCCTGGAGGAGGGCCGCACCCTCTTCGCCGCCGGCTACGCCCAGGGCACGGAGCGCACCGCGCTCCTCCACGACCTCCACCTCCTCACCACCAAGCCCTTCCTCTACGTCTTCAACGTCGACGAGGAGGAGCTGACCGACGAGGACTTCAAGAACGAGCAGCGGGCCCTGGTCGCCCCCGCCGAGGCGATCTTCCTCAACGCCAAGCTGGAGGCCGACCTCGCCGAGCTGGACGACGAGGAGGCCCTGGAGCTCCTCCAGTCCGTCGGCCAGGAGGAGCCGGGCCTGGCCACCCTCGCCCACGTCGGCTTCCGCACCCTGGGCCTGCAGACCTACCTGACCGCCGGCCCCAAGGAAACCCGCGCCTGGACCATCAAGCAGGGCGCCACCGCCCCCGAGGCCGCCGGTGTCATCCACACCGACTTCCAGAAGGGCTTCATCAAGGCCGAGGTCATCTCCTTCACCGACCTCGTCGAAACCGGCTCCGTAACCGAAGCCCGCGCCGCCGGCAAGGCCCGCATGGAGGGCAAGGACTACGTGATGCAGGACGGGGATGTGGTGGAGTTCCGGTTCAACGTGTGACGCCGGTCATAGTATTGATGTAGCGATCTGGCAAATGTGCAGGTCAGGTGGGGCCGGTTCCATTCGGGGCCGGCCCCGTTGTCGTGCCCGGTGCTGGATCCGTACGCCGAAGCCATCGACGCCCTCTCCGCCGGGCTCGGCCTCGACCGCCCGGGGGCGGGCCGCCTGCTGGTCATCGCCTCCGACGGCTGCTACCGCCCCGACGAAGCCGCCCGCGCCGCGGAGCGCATCACCGCCCTTCGACGAGCAGGGTGCGCGGTGCTGTGGCTCGCGTTCGACCCCGACCCCCGCCCCCTGCCCGGTACCACTTTGCTGGGACTCACCGACCCGGCCCAGGCCGCCACCGCCATCGGGAAAGCCGCCACCGCGGCCCTCGCCGCCACTACCTGACCCGGCCGCCGCCCCGGCACCGCCCGGGGCGGCATCCGGCCGACCAAACGATCACGCTCCCCCACATTCGCACCGGCCACCACCGAACCCCGTCGCTGATTGAAATCCACCTGGCTGCACGGCACTTACGGCGTGCGGTCATGTCGCGAGCACGAATGCCAATATGCACATGAGGCTGACCGAAATGATCGGGGTCGCGACAGCCCATGCAGGGTACTCGTATTTGTCTCGCTTTACACCTCGGCGCATTTCTTCGCCGTACTTGCGGAAGAGTTTTCCGGCCGGAAGAAGGCCTATGGTGAGTCCGGTCCAAGCGAAGGAGTACAGAACCAGCATCTGTCGAGCATTCCAGTGCTGATACTGGATACTTCCTACTGCCATCATTCCTAGGCAGCATCCGACGGAGAGGGTGAGAAGCACGACTGTCAGTTTGCGCGCCTTCATCCACTTTTCTATGGCCAGACAGAATATGAAGGTCGCGAAAGCTGCCATGAGTAGCAGGTAGACGAGGGGAAGCTGCGCGAGCACGGCAGGTCCTTTCGGCAGCACATCACGGGCTGGCGGGTGTTGCGCCAGCCCGTGATGCGAGTCCTATGTCGTATCTATTCAGAATCCAAGAGATCCCAACAGGCCGGTAACCGGTGATATGAGATCGTGTCCGAACTGCGTGATCTTCGTGGCGACCTTAGTGCCGCCGAGAGCGCCGATCCACTTGGACTGGCCGAAGGTGAGCACTCCTAGCGCGGTGCTTGCCAAGGATGACTTGAACTCGCCACTCGTGAAACCGTACCCGGCTCCGGTGTACAGCGTGTTCAGTCCGGCAAAGGCGAGTGAGGCGTACCCGAACCCGGTGGCGGCAGCTTCCACGAAGGGAACGGCTGGTGGAAAGAACACGCCGACCGCCAGGCCGCCGACGCCGAGGAGGGCCGAGATGAATCCGGTTCCGATGCTGGCCCAGTTGGTAACGTCCGCCAGCCATCGCATCTCCCCCTTCCACCATCGGTAGATGTCCTTGAGCAGCTTGACCGTGTCGTTTTCGGGCGTGTCGGCTGGATTCTTGCCGGCTGTCTTGGCCTTATGCGCTTCCTCGGCGGCTTTCCTGGCCGCCGCTGCTGCTTCTGCCTGCCGTTTGACGGTGGCGATTTGGTGCGCTTGGGTTGCGGCGTTGGCCGCCGTCTTCGCGTCCTTGCCGGCCTGGATTGCAGAGCTGCGCGCGGAAGAGGCCGACACCTGAGCCGAGTTGGCGGAGGACACCGCGCGGCGCGCGGCATCCACAGCGCGGTTGGCTGAGTAGTTCGCCGAACGCGCGGCCGTACGGGCGGTGGCGGCTGCCTGCTTCGCCCTGTCGGCCGAGGCTTGTGCGTCCTTGGCCGACTTCTCGGCGGCGTCCGCGTTCGCGTCCGCCTGCTTCGCGGACTGGGCGGCCTGCTGGGCGGAATTCTTCGCCTTATCCGCCCACTTCACTGCGTCTGTGGCTGCGTCGCGGGCTCTCGCCGCCGCCTCCTGGGCACGCGCGGCATCCTCCTGCGCCTTGTGCGCGATCTTCGCAGCGGCGGCGATGGCGCCTTGGATGCCGGCGATGTGGCTGGCGGCGTCGTGATCGAGCTGTGCGGTCTTGAACTGGACCGAGGCAAGAAAGTGCGGCGCATCCACGCCGGGCCTTCCAGCGCGGCCTGGGCGTGGGCTTTGGTGTACGGGCCTGCCGTGGCGATGAGGGTGGCGGCAGCGACCGCGTCGTCCTCCCGCTGTGCCGACTCATATCCGGTGCTGAGGAATTCGTAGAGGGCCTTGGCGGTTCCGGCGTTCATCGCGTCGTTCGCTGCCTTTTTCACCGCGCTGCCGGGGTGGTTCGCCAGAACGAGGGAGACCGCGACGCGGTTGTCCGTCGCAGCGGCCTCGATGACGCCGGTGTCGAGGAACTTCGTGGCGGCGTCCGGGGCGTCGCTCTCCAGCGCCTTGGCCGCGGCATCGGCAACGTCCGGGGCGGAGGTCTGAGCGATGTACAGGACGGTCTCTCGGTCGTCCTGCCTCTGCGCGATCTGCCGGTCGGTGTCGATCCAGGCATGGATGTCCGCGTCCGTGCGGGACAGGGCGAACCGTGCGGCCTCGCGCGACCAGCCGCCGCGGGAGTCCATCAGGGCGATGGCCGCCTTGCGCCCGAGGGTGGCGGCGAGTCCCGTGTCGCCCGCCTTCAGCGCTGACTCGGCCTTGGAGATGAGGTCCTTGGTGGCCTTGTCGGCCTGCTCGGACTGCGTACGTCTCTCGGCGAGGTCCGCCCTTTCCTGCTCTTCGATCTCCGCGAGCAGGCGGGCCTCTTCCATCGCCTGCTTCCTGTCCTCGTCCAGGCGCTGCCACTCGGCCTCTCGGGCCTGCTTCTCCACCTCTATCGCCTGGTTGACGGCGTCAGTGGCGGTGTTGGCGGCCTTGGTGGCTTCGTTGGCGAACTCGGAGGACTTCTTCGCGTACTCGACGGCCTGGCCCGCGTACTTGGCAGCCCATTCGGCGGCCTCCGCGGACTTCTCCGCGTGGTCGGCCGCGCTGTTCGCAGCGTCGCGTGCGGTACGGGCTGCCTTCGCTGCTGTGTTCGCCAAAGCCTGCGCTGTGCCAGCAGCATTGGTGGCGATGGAGGCGTTGGAGCTCGCGATCCGTGCCTGTCGCTTGGCTTCCGCTGCCTGGGCCTGCGCCTTGCCTGCGGAGGCGGCCGCTGCGGCGGAAGCGTTCGCGGCAGCGGCTGCATTACGGGCTGCCGACGCGGCTGCGGACCCGGCGCTCGCGGCCTGGGCCGAGGCGGTGGCGGCATAGTCGGCGGCCTTTGCCGCGCTGCGGGCCTTGGCTGCGGCATTGCGGGCGGCAATGGCCGCGTCCTTGGCGCCGGATGCCTTGGAAGCGTCCTTGGCTGCGGCGATTGCAGCGCTGTGGCGAAAACTGAATGATCGCTCCGCTTCCCCCACGAGACCTCCCCTTCCCGTACTCCGGGTTGAACTTCCCAGGCCCTAAGTTCCGGGACTGCTTCTCTTTCTTGACTGGATCATCCTCGGGTCAGGCGTCGCGTCGGGCGAGCGCGACGTATCCGGCGGTCACCGTCACCACGGCCCACGCGGCCAGGACTGCCAATCCCGTTCCGCCGTTGAGCACTGTGTGCGGGGGGGAGGGTCCTTCTGAGGATCAAGGCCCCGGCCATGTCGGGAAGAAATTGGGCTACTGCGCGCGTCGCAGGAATGTTGTTCAGGATCGTCGACAGCATGAAGAACATCGGCACCAGCAGGCCGAGTGTGACTGTGCCGGACCGCAGCACCGTCGCCAGGCCCATGGAGAAGGCCACCAGCAGCATCGTGTAGAGGGCTGCGCCGAGAAAACGACCCATGATCCCGACGTCCACTGCGATGCCGGAGTTACCGAGGATGCCTTGCACGAAGAAAAAGCTCACCACGGCGGTGAGCACCGACAGTACGACGGTCACCAGCAGGATGGTTGCGAGCTTCCCCGCGTAGTACACACTCCGTTTCGGCACAGCGAGCAGTGAACTCTTGATCGTGCCGGAGGAGTATTCGTGCGTAACGGCCAAGACCCCGAGCATGACCATGAGGATCATGCCGCTCTGTAGGCCGGAGAACCCCAGAGCGACCGGGTCAATGCCCTTGCTGTGCCGACTGGTGTAGCCCATCAGACCGCTGATCGCCAGGCAGATGACGACGTAAACCGGGAGCGACCAGACGTGTGTCCGCAAGCTGCTCAGCTTGATCCACTCTGATCGGATGACATGGTTCACCGCTGCACCTTCTTCCTGGCCCGGTACTCGGTCTGCTGCGAGGTCAGTTGCATGAACGCCTCTTCCAACGATGCGGACTGCGCAGCCATTTCGTAGACGGCGATCTGTTGCGCCTGCGCGATGCGGCCTACCTCTTCGACCGTCACTTCCATGGCTTCGATCCGTCCGTCGGGCAGCGCCTCGGTCGTGATGCCCTTAGCCGTCAGGGCCTCCCGCAGCGCCTCGGGCTTGTCGACGCGGGTCAGCACGCTGTGGCGGGAGTGCTGGGCGATGAAGTCGCTCATGGAGGAATCAACCAGCAGTCGGCCCAGGGAGGGTGCCGACGGGTTCCCCGGGAGACCCCTCCCCTCAAAAGATCACCTTTTGGATCTTCCGGCTCAGCCTCCGGCTCCGTGCACGCCTGGATTGGTGGTCAGTGAATGGCCCAGCTCTTCGTGCGGTCGCCGCTTTTCAGAGTGTCCAGTCGGAAGGCGAGCTGGACAGCTGCCTCACGGTCGCCCTGGTCGGCGCGGCGGATGAATGAGCCGAGCGTGTGGAGGTCTCGCAGCTCGGTGAGCACCGAGAGCCCTTGCCAGTCCGCGAGGTCGTAGCCGTATGCGTCCGAGAGCAGACGGCCAAGGTGTTCCGGGCCGGGGGGCGGTCCATCGGGCTGCGGGTAGTGCCGCCACAGGGTGATCACGTATCCGTGAATGTCCAAGGGCTGCGATACGGCGAGTGGTTCGGTGACCTCAAGTCCCTGGCCGGCCAGCCAGCGGGTGAGGTCGATGGCTCGTTGAATCGAGGTGGGCTGTTCGTCCCGGCTGACCCGGATCACGGCTTCGGCGTGGGGCAGGAGAAAGACCGAGGTGGCGTGTGCGTGCAGGGGCGAGATGCCGCGCGCCGAAAGCCCTCAGATCGCGCAGGCGCGTCGAGCGGCGTCCCGGGGCGTAGGAGAGGGCGTGGTCAGCGCGGACAACAATGCGCTGATGTTCTCCCGCCCGCCGGTCCCGTACCCGCGGGGTCAATACCCTGCCTACCTCCGTCAGCTCGGGCTGTACGCGTTCACGGCCGAGGGGCTGGAGATATTCCGGAACCTGAGCCAGGGACCGCTCGAACGTGCCGAGGGCGTCGAGATGCTGCGCTTCATCGAGCATTCGCGCAACGTGCAGATGCTGCCCGTGGTCGACGCCGGCCTTGCAGTGGACACCCCTGAGGACCTCGTCCGTGCGGACCTCCTTCTGGAACAGGCAGAGGCCAGCTCGGGCGCCCCCTGAGGGGGCGAGCAAACGGCGGTTGGCGGATTCCAACCGTTCAAGCTCGCGATGCGGCTCCTGCAAGCCAGGACACAGCCTTGCCTTCGGCGGCGCAGCCGCGGCCTTCACCACCCGCCGTTACCTCCCCGAACCCAACGACCTCTCATTCAGGCCGAATGTCTCGAGACCTGCCGCGACCGGCAGATGAACGGAATGATTGCTTCAAGTGATGGCGTGAGTCCCGCGAAGGATCAGAGCCCCCTTGCGGTGTATGGGACAGAGAAGTCCCTCGGAGATCTTGGAAATGCGAGGTGCGCCCTTGCGCGGGGCAGCCTCGGCACGGTCGGTGTGGATGTCTATGCGGGAGTGCTTAATTCCGCTTAGTGGTCTACGCAGGAACTAGGTTCGAATCCAGGCGGGAACGGCCACTCTGTAAACGCAATGGCCAGAATGTGACTTTATACTGCCTTTGCCGACTGTAAAGATCGTCAGCGTTCATCGCCCGCCGGCAGAGGCCGACGGGCGGCTGCGCGACAACGGGAGAAGTTCCATGAAGAGAGCCGGCAGATTAGCGTCACGGGCAGCCGTGGTGATCGCGGGGGTTGCCATAGCAGCAGGGTCCACCACCGCCTTCGCGGACATGGACCGGTACACGTCAGGTGCGCATTCGTGGCGGACGGCAGGCGGGTCTCAGGTCGGCCTGCAGGACACCAAGGGAGACGGCAACTCCGTCAAGGCTGAGTACAACCGCAACAACCCGAGCACTGAGTTGTACACGCTGTGGAATCACAGTGGACAGGGCACCAAGGTGTACAGCAATCAGGGTGGCAAGGTGTGGGACATGCGAGTCTGTACCGAAATCGACAAGTGGCCGGACGACTGTTCCAACTGGTGGAGCGACGACCACTAAGTCATAACGGTCCGCTGTGACATCGCGCTGCCCGGGACGCTCTTCGCCCGGGCAGCGCATTGCTGATTCTCTTCTCCTGAAAGGCAGATGGCGTGTCGGATGCGTTGCCCCTTGAAGTCCGCGAGCTGAGGTATGAGGTCGGGGGCCGACGCCTGCTCGACGGGCTCGAACTTTCCGTGAGCGCAGGCGAGTCCGTCGCGGTCATGGGCCCTTCAGGTTCCGGGAAGAGCACACTCCTTTCCATCCTTCTGGGGCTTGTTCGCCCTGATGCCGGCTCAGTCATGGTCGCTGGAATTGATGTCGTCACTTTGCGAGGTCGTCGCCTGGCAGAGCACCGCAGGAAGCACATGGGGATGGTCTTCCAGTTCGGGGAATTGCTGCCCGAACTCTCTCCGGTGGAGAATGTGGCGTTGGCCGCTCTGCTGGACGGCACGGATCGCGACCGTGCCTATGGCGAGAGCCGCAAACTTCTGGATGAACTTGGTGTGCCCGTCACTGACACCGCCACCAGTGAGCTGTCAGGCGGTGAACGCCAACGAGTGGCCGTGGCCCGGGCGCTGATCGGTAGCCCCGCGCTGCTCCTGGCGGACGAGCCGACCGGTGCACTTGACGAGGCATCGCGTGACCATGTGGCAGACACGCTGTTCGCCGTACCCGCCGCCCGCGGGTGCGGGCTGCTCGTCGTCACCCACGACCCCGCTGTGGCAAACCGGGCCGACCGGGTCATGCAGCTGGAACAAGGGGCCCTGGCAGGTGCGCGATGAAGCGTGGCCAGATCCACCACATGCTCCGCATCGGCCGGGCAGCCGGGCGGACCGCCGAAGGCGGCCGGGCCCGGTTCTGGGCGCTGTTGGCCGGCACCGCGGTCGTCGCCGTCACGCTGTGCTCGCTGGTCGCGACCGCTGCGACGTGGGAGGGGCGCGAGCAGCGCGGCGCGGCGCGCGTACCCACCCTCGCGGATCACGGGCACCAGGCATCGGCGCTGTGGAGCCGGTACTGGGACAGCTATCAAGGGCGCCAGTTCACCGTGGTGGTCATCGCCCCCTTGACCAAGGATGCGCCGTTGCCGCCCGGCCTCGCGCGCTGGCCGGCCCCCGGTGAGGTGTTCTTGTCGCCGGCGCTGGCCGAGGGGCCCGCCAGTGAGGACTTCACCCACCGGTACGGCACCACCGTCGGCACCGTCTCCGCCGAGGGGCTGGCATCACCGGGCGAACGGCTGGCCTACGTGCGTCCCACCACGGCGATGCTGGGCACAGCACGGATGGAGGGGATCACCGGGTACGGAGGCCCCGGCCCGGTCTTCGGCGACCTGCGGATCGTCGGCCCTCAGTCATCCATGATGGCTGTCATCGGCGTACTGCTGGGACTTCCGGCTCTGGGGCTGGCGGCAGCAGCGGCCAGGATGGGCGCTGCGGGACGGGACCGTCGGGATGCGCTGCTGCACACTCTCGGTGCCGGCCGGGCGGCACGCGCCTGGATGGACATCGGGGCCGCGGTCCGGCCTGTGTGCATCGGCGCCGCTCTCGCAGCCCTGTTCACCGTTCCGTTCCTCCTTGTCGATGTCCAACTGCCGTGGATCGACTACACCCTGTACGCCACGGACCTGCGTCGCGTGGGCGCGACGCTGGCGGCTGCCGTGGCCGTCTCCGCCCTGGGGATGCTCGCACTGATCCTCTTGTTGCGTCCTGCCGCCGCGCGTAAAGGGGCATCGACAAGACCCCGTGCGGCAGGCAGCGGTCTGCTGCGACTTCTGGCGCTCGGGTCCTGTCCCGCCTTCCTCGTCCTGGCTCTGACGTCGAGGTCCTTCGGTGCGCAACGCTCCGCGGCGGCTTATCTGTTCGCGGTCGTCGGCGCATGGGTGACGCTTCCCTGGGTGATCGGCTGGGCCGCGTCGCGGATCAGCAGGCGGGCAGCGAAGTCGCCCCACCACAGTGGCGCCCCGGCGCGCCTGATCGCCGCCCGCACCACTGCGGCCCGACCGGGCATGGTGGTCCGTCTGGTGGCCGCAATGATCATCGCCATCGGCGTCATCGGACAGACCCAGATCATCACCAGCCTGCTGTTCGCCCGCTCCGGAGACGAGGAACAGCTGAACTCCGCGCAGGGCCGGAGCATGGCGCTCGTACAAACGTCAGCGATCCGGCTCACCGACGCCTTCACCGCCGCACTTCCCGAAGGGGCGCACACGGTCGCCATCGGCACCGGAAACATCCAGCCCGACGGTTCCAGCGCCAGTCGAGTCCTCCAAGCGCCGTGCAGCGACCTCCGTGCCCTCCGGCTCCCCTGCCCTCCCGCTGGACAAGAGGCCACAGTGCCGTACGGGGAACTCGACAAGCGCCTCAGAGTCTCCGGCTACCAGACGTTCGGCCAGACTCCCGCTGCGGTGCGCACCGGTCCCGTCAGCGCCATCAACCGTGCCGAAGGTCTCCAGGCCGTCGTCTTCACCGACCTCGACAAGCCCATGGATATCCCGGCCGTCAAACGTGCCGCCCACCTGCACCTGAGCGTGAAGGCACTCACCGAGCCGGTGGCAGAAGACGGAGCCAAATCCTTCACCGTCGGCTATCAGTCACGCTGGATTCCCTTCCTCGGCACCATCGGCACGCTCGTTCTGCTCACCGCCATGGCACTCGCCGCCCTCTCGGAATTTCTGCGGTACGCGCAGACACTGGCCCCAATCACCGTGCTCACCGGACGCAGTCAGGTCTTCCACACGACGGCGTTCTGGTGCCTCGGGGTCCCGCTTCTGGGCGCTGGTGCCGTCGGCGCGTTCGTTCACGTCGTCCTGGTCCAGCCCGTGACCGGAGGAGAAAGCGGAGCAACCCTGTCCTGGGACCTCATCACGGCCGTCCTGACAGCAACGGGCCTCCTGGCCGCAGCCGCAACGGCTGCGGGTGGTTCCACAGCCGCACGACGCGCACTGACGTGGCGGCCCCGCGCCGACTGACCGAAACAGCTGCTGCCCCTATAAGCGGTGGCACCAGCCCGGGTGCCGGCAGAGGCGTCTGCACCGCCAGCGAGGCGACGAGTCATCACACCTCAGGGGCAACACTGCTGCATGGTTGCAGCGAGTGGTGCCTTGACTGGCCGACTGCCGATGCCGACACCTCCGCTGCGAGCGCAAGCCGACCCACTTCGGCGCCTTCGATCGCCGTGGCCCTCCTCGCTTGCTGACGGCTCACCGAATGAAACGACGTCATGCTGGAAGTAGTGCCGCAGCTCGCTCAGTGCGCGAGCGGTTCAATCCGCGCTTGCGGCGCCATCAGCGCAGACGCACCCTTCGACGATGCCGACGTGCGGCAGGCTCACTTCCGACTTGAGGGAGTCTCCACCCAGATGGGAATGTGTGATCATCTGACTTACGGTTCATGGGGGATGGGTTCGCATGGGTGTTGTGCTGCCTGGGTGGGCGGATGAGTTACTTGACCTGATCGGTGTCTCGTGGCCGAACGTCGACGAGGACGACTATCGCGAAATGGCCAACGCCATGCGGGAGTTCGCCGATGACATTGATGAAGGCGCCGACGAAGCACACACCGCCATCCAGAGTCTGGTGAGCTCGGCCGGCGGCTCTCTCGCCGTGGAAGCGCTCAACAGCCACTGGGGCAAGATCAACAGCAAACACCTCAAGGGCCTTGCCGACTGCGGTCGAATGGCGGGCACCGCGATGGACGGCGTAGCGCTCCTCATCGAGGGTGCGAAGATCGGCGCGCTGGTCCAGCTGGGCATACTCGCCGCGGAGGTGATCGCCGCCCAGGCCGCGGCCCCCTTCACCCTCGGGCTGTCGGAACTGGGCGCAATGGGTGCGACGCAGGCGACCCGCATGATCCTCAAGCGGCTGTTCAAAGAGGTTTGTCAGCAGGTTGCCGAGCAGGTCGTCAGCATCGCCCTCACTCCGGTCGAGGAGGCCCTGGGCGCGATGGTGGGTGACCTGGTCGTCCAGCTCGGCGCCAACGCCTTTGGTGTCAAGGATGGCGTGGACCTGGGTCAGACCGCCAAGGCGGGCAAGGAAGGTTTCGCCCAGGGCGTGCAAAAAGCCAAGGGTGCCGCGAAATCGGCAGCGGACAACCCCATGGAACTTCTCAGCGCCGGCGGCAGTGGTGGGGGAAGCGATGCTGGAGCCGGAGGCAGTGGCGGGTTCAGTTTCGACGCCGATGAGCACGACCGCGCCGTGACGAGTTTGGAGAGTGCGGGCGGTACCTTCCGGAACAAGGCCGGCGGCAAGATCGGAAGGGCCAAGAGCCACCACGGCCGTACTCGTGGCAAGGACGCCATTGCCGATGCGGCCAACACGGTGCTCGACAAGGTCATCGAAGGCATCGAAGACGGCGTCAAGAAGACCGCCAAGCACCTCGACGACAACATGACCCGCGGCATCAAGCAGATGGCCAAGAACCACCACGACAACGACAAGGGTCTCGCCGACCACTTCAAGGGCCTTGGGAAGAACGCTGCCAAGGGGTCGAAGGCTCCGGGAACTGGCGGGGCTGCAGGTGGTGGCAGAGGGCAGGGTGGGGGGAAGGGAGCGGGAGGCTCCGGCAGTCGGCCGCCGGGTGGGAGCGATGCCCCGCAGGGGCAACCCATCAACCCTCCATGGCACGGGAAAAGCGCATGGGGGATGAAAAACCACCATGGTCGTGCCCTGGACGTGAGTGGACTCAATCACGACCAGAGGCTCAGGCAGCTTGAGGAAGAGTCGCGGCGACTAGCAGACGATGCGCACAATGCGCCGCCGGGACAGTCAGGTGTCGAGACGCCGGGTGCATATCGCATTAAGAATGGATGCGCCGGAAGTTTCTTGCATAACGGCGTGATCACGGGGCATACAAGTTCCACCAAATTTGGGGGACGTGTTGCCATCGATGTCCACCCTGAACTCAAGAAGATGCTGGACGACATTGAGCGAGAGGGCAATATCAGTGCGGGGCACGGAAAGTGTGCCGAAGTGGCCCTGATATCTGACCGGTTGAGGGGCTTGGATCCTGACGGTACACGTTTGACCAGCGAGGAAGCCCTGAAGAGGGAACTGGCAGGAGGAGTGATGCACACAAACAACATCGGGGACAGGAAGAGGGGTGGTGAACTAATCGAGGGGCACGGGGATTACAAGCCACCCTGTGACTCCTGTAAGCGGATGCTGCCGCGACTCGGTATCATCCCACATAGAGGCTAGGTAGGCGCTCGAGGGAGTGGTAGAAACCGTGATCGGAGAAGAAGAAGTCAGATCTTGGCTGGCGGAGCACGGCTGGTTCCTCGGCCGGGACATTGGCGAGGAGGCCGACCGGCTCGTTGCGGACAGGATACGAGATTTCGCGGACCAAGGCGTGCATATTGCTCCGCTGCCGTGTGCGACAGCTTTTGTGCGTGAGTACGGCAACCTCGAACTCCCCTACCCTCGAAGTCCCGAGATCAAGATGGTCGTGACCCCAACATTCGGGTACGACGACGATGCCGAAGACATAGTCGAGCTGAGTCAAAATCTTGGCAGGCCGGTTTTTCCTGTGGCTTACGAAACGCGAGAATTCGGCATCGTGCTGATGGACGACTCGGAGCGAGTATTTTACCTGCACGAAACGGGTTCGTACTTCGTGGCCGAGCGGCCGATCGAGGCGTTTGCCAAGCGTCTGGAAGGTAGCCGTCTGCAGGATGCGGAGGATTTCTTTGTCTAGCCCGGTACCGGGTGTCGCGTCATCCCTGCTCATTAACGACATGGTGCTCAGTCAGACCAATCTTGCAGGTAGCGGGGAACCCAATCTGCATCCAGCGGTCGACCGCTTCCTGCGCTTTCTGCCCGTGCAGTTGCGCGAACCATTCATGGGTTACTGTGCCGAATCGGCGCTTGTCTCAGACCAGTTGTGGCGTTTGGATAAGGAGCGGCCAGGCGGTAGCCATGTCACGCTGGAAGTCGCAGCACCGCACTTCACGAATGCCGTAATCCTCTCGCGGCTCATCCGTGAGCCCGGTGATCCAGAGCATGGGCAACCGACGCTGCCCTGCCGTTCTTGCACCGCGCTGCTTGACGAACTCGGCGTGAGGATCATGGGCCGTGACTGATGACAGGTGCGTGCTTCACACCGCAGGATGGCAACCCGGTAGGGATACCGGCAACGACGGGATGCTCGCGATATTGGAGACCGTAAGCACGGTCGCGCGGTCCGGCCCTGGGCGATGGGTGCTCTTTCCGGCCGCAGAACAGAGCGTTCGCGAGTTTCACGGATTGACTTTCCGGCCCACGGTGCCCGGTCTGCAGGTGGCCGCCACGGGATGCACAGTGGATCCCCGTCTCGGCCGGTACACCCACAGCACGCTTGCCGGGTTGAGTGAGGCGCTGGGCGTCGAACTGTTTCCCTTCGGCCGCACCGACTCCGATGCTCTGCTCGCCGTCGACGAGCAGGCTCGTCTCTTCTCCGTCGATCACGGTGGCTCATGGCTCCTCGGTGCTTCACCGGCGGAGGGCATCACCGCGCTGCTTCAGGGGCAGCGTCCGGAACGTGTGGCAGAGGAGAAGCGGGAATGGCTGCTGCCCCCCATGGGAGAGGAAGACACCGTTGCCGACGCTGTGAAGACGGCCATGGTCCTGGTCTTCATCCTGGATCGCCACTCGGTACTGAGAACGGACATACTCCGGCTGCATGTGCGGGAGAAGACTGGGTTCGGTAGGGAGCCGCTTGATCTGGAATACCCGCTGCGGGACGGCGCCTTGGCGGACGTCACGCTGCGCGTGATCACGGAGCTGCGTGGTCGCTTGCAGGCGGCGGGCTTCGAGGGCTTCGAACTGGACATCACGTTGGCAGCGGCGCAGGCCAGGATCGACGACACCGGTGCCAGTACAGGGCCGGCGACACCGCGAGTCGACTGCGCACTGTTTGCGGCGAACGGTGACCCTCGCGTGCTACGGGTGGAGTTGGCGGCACCGGCCGGTCGACTGGCCTTCCAGCACGGGAGCGTGGCGGCAGCCCAGGAAGAGATCAACAAGTACAGGGAGTCACGAGGGTAGCCAGAGGAAGCCGGTTGCCTCCTCAGCTGGCCCTTGCTGCCCTCGCAAGGGGCGCTTCTGCAGTTCGCGGCGGTGTGGCGGGCCGGTCCGGCCGCCGGAGAAGCACCTGCCACCTCCTGCCCGGCACCCAGCCCGCGGTACGGCCACAGCCTTTGCGGAAATTCCGTGGACCTTCTGATCGGACTGACCGTCAGTCCTGAGCTGGCGGCCGTAAGGGACAGCAGCAGGAGCAGGGCGACGGAGACCATGCGCGGCCTCACCGAGACAAACCTCAAGATGTTGGCGGGTGTCCGTTCCTTCGAGCGCGGGCGCGGATACCTGGATGCGGTGTCCGGGGTCGAGGTCGGTGACGGATGGATCACCGCCAGCGTCCACGGCACGGAACGGTACGAAGTGGAACTGTCCTTGGAAGGGGCTGGCGGGCTGTCCGGCGCGTGCGACTGTCCGTATGGCCGTGAGGGCAATTTCTGCAAGCATCTGGTTGCCCTCGGCCTGACGGTGCTCGCTCACTCGGGGAGCCTGCCGCGGCAGCGGAAGGCGGCGCGGGATCGGGCACAGCACCTCGAAGCGTGGTTGACCGCCTTGTCCAAGGACGAGTTGCTCGCTGTGTTGCGGGAACGGCTCGGCGAGGACCGGAAGTTGCGGCACCGCCTGGAGCTGCGGGCCGCGAGCGACCGCGGGGATCTCGCCGCGGTCGTGGCCCGTGTCCGTGAACTGCTCGACGTCGGCTCGTTCGCACAGTACGGGTACGTCGAGTACGCCGATGCCCGCGCCTACGCGGATCAGGCCGGGCAGGCGGTGTCGGCGATCGGTGCGCTGACCGGCTCCGGACGGGCGGCCGACGCGGTCGTCCTGGCGCGGGAGGCGATGAAGCTGCTGGCCCAGGCGGCGGAGAGCGTCGACGACTCCGACGGCTGGTTCGGCCAGGTGGGCGCCGACCTCGCCGACGCTCATCTCGACGCGTGCCGTGCGGCGCGCCCCGACCCGGGAGAGCTCGCGGGCTGGCTCATCGGCCATGTACTCGGCGAGGCGGACGAAGGCCTCACCGACATCGATCCACTCGACTACGAGGATGTTCTCGGCGCAGCGGGGATGGCCGCCCTGCGGAAGCTGGCGATCGAGGCGTGGCAGGGGAACCGCCGTGGCTGGGCGGAGAAGGACCTGATGGAGCGTCTGGCCAAGAAGGGAGGCGACGTCGATGCGGTGATTGCGGTGCATGCGGCCGACCTCGCACCGGACGGCCACACACACACCTGGTCATCGCCCGCGAGCTGGACCTCGCCCGACGCCCCGGCGATGCCCTGCACTGGGCGGAACGCGGCGTCCGGGAGGCCGGGGACCTCGCTGCCGTCGACACCGCCCTCGTCGACCACCTCTGCGACCGCTACACGCAGGCTGGTCGACTCGCCGACGCCGTCGCCCTACGCCGCGACCACTTCGGCGCCCGCCGCACCCTGCTCACCTACCAGCAGCTGCGTGCCGCTGCCCGGGCCGCGGACTGCTGGTCGGCCGAGCGCGAGGGCGCGCTGGCCCTGCTGCGCGCCGACGCGGGGCGGCGGCAATGGCGGTACGGCGGTCCCGTCCTGGTCGACGCCCTGCTCGACGACAAGGACGTCGACGCCGCCTGGCAGGCCGCCACCGAGACCGGCGCCCACGACGGGCAGTGGCTCGCCCTCGCCGACCAGGCCCGTGCCACCCGCCCGGCCGACGCACTCGGCGTCTACCTGCGTCTGGCCGAGCCGCTGACCGGGCAGACCGGCAACGCGGTCTACGAGCAGCTGGTCAGTCTGCTGCTGAGCATCCGGGACTGCCACCGTCGGCTGGGGTCGCCCGAGGAGCTCACCGCTTACGTCACCGCTTTGCGTACCGCCCACAAACGCAAGCGGAACCTGATGCGCCTGATGGACGAGCACGGTCTGTGAGCCGGACGACGCCTCGGAGGACCGCCTGATCCCCCGTCGGTTACCGCCCGATGGCGCTCTGTGAGCCGCGCGCGGCGGCGATCACCGACCGCTGGATACGTGCGGGATCGGACCCTACGACGGGGCGTTCCCGCAGGTCATAGCGCAGCCTCCGACATTTCGGTTCAACGTGTGACGCCGGCCGTGGTGTCGGTGCGGTGATCCAGCACGCAGGCAGGACAAACGGGGCCGGCCCGATACGGGCCGGCCCCGTTGCCGGATCCGGGGGCGGTCTGATCGGCCGTCAGTTCGATCGTTCGGGTGGCCCGGGAAGATCCCTGCGGCGCCGGTGAGCGGCAACTCGTCGCCGGTCTCGCCTTACCCGGCCCAGGGGTCACCGGATCCAGGCCCCGCCGGCCGCGGCGCTGCCGGACTGGTTGAAGGTGGAAGGATCGCCGTCACCCCTGTTCGCGGGCGTGTGCGACTGGTAGGTCCTCGCCTACGACGACGCCCTCGCGCCACCGGGGCGGGGAGCCGCGCTGCCGCCGGTGGGGGCATCGCCGACGGTGTCGATGACGGCCTGGAAGCCGCTGTAGGAGCCGGCGACCTTGGGCGAGCCCCAGGTGTTCTGGATCAGGGAGCGCAGGGGCGCTTTGAGGTTGTTGGCGACGCTGCCCTCGGGCTCGTCCTGGCCGGGTTCACCCCACAGGCTCAGCTGGGTGCCGAGGAGATGGGGGTCGGAGTCGGAGACGGTGGTGCTGCCCGAGCCGAGGGGGAACTGGTTCGGGGCGAAGGACTCGTAGATCGTCCGGGCGTTCGGGGGGTTGCCGCCGATGATGTAGTACAGGACGTTCCAGTTGGCGTTGATCAGGTCGTGGCCCTGCTTGGCGAGGTCCTGCGGGGTCATGTCGGTGGAGCCGAACCAGTCGGCGACCTGGACGCTGGGGTCGACCTGGACGACGGTGCCGGGCACCAGCTGGTCGTTCCAGACGCGCAAGGTCTTGCCGGCTCCGCGCACCAGCTTGTTCGCCTTGTTGATGAAGTCGTACTCCAGGTCGCGGCCGGTGGCGTCGGGCCCGAACAACTCCCGCGCCCTGGTCTGCAGCGCGGGCCACTGCGACAGTTCGGCGGTGGTCAGCCATTCGTCGGAGCCGAGCTGCCAGTACCGCCCCGGGAAGAGCGGCAGGTACTCGTTTATCAGATCGCCGGTCAGTTTGAACGCCGCTGTGTCCTGGGACAGGTCCAGGACGCGGGAGCCGTTGTTCCTCAGCAGGCTCAGGCTCCGGTGCCCGTTGAGGATCTGGGTCATGTGCCCGGGCATGTCAATTTCGGGCACGATGGTGACCCGGTACTGCGCCGCGTAGGCGACGAGGTCGCGGATCTGCTGCTTGGTGTAGTGCTGGGCGGAGACGGCCTCGGGGAGCGTGCTGCTTTCCAGGCGGAACGCCTGGTCGTCGGTCAGGTGCAGGTGGAGCCGGTTGTACTTGAGGTAACCCAGCTCGCGTACCAGGTTCCGCAGCCAGCCGAGGGAGTAGTACTTGCGGGCGACGTCGACCATGACGCCCCGTTCGGGGCGGGTCGGGGCGTCGTTCACGGTGCCCTGGGGGAGTTCGAGGTGCTGCTTCAGCATCTGGAGCAGGGTCTGGGTGCCGTAGAAGACGCCGGTCGGGGTGCCGGAGATCGTGGCGGTGCTGCCGATGGCCATTCGGTAGCTCTCGGCCCCGTAGGAGCCACGGGTGAGAACGATGTCTCCAGGCGCCGGTGTGCCGGTGGCCACCGCCACCGCGTGTCCGGTGACTGACCGTAGGTCGCCCGCGAGCAGTTCGGCGGTGTTTCGGAGGGAGGCGGTGCGGGCGATGACGCGCGAGGTGCCGGTGAAGCGGTAACTGCCGGAGCCGGCGCTCCACTTCTGTACGGCGGGGATGGTGGCGGGCGGGGCGGTGGCCGCCTGCACGGTGGTGGGCACCAGGGCCGCGGTGAGCGCGGCAAGGAGTGCCGTGGTCAGCGCGAGCGCTGCGGCACGCCGACGCGTCGGTCGTTTATGGCGCATGGCGTTGAGCCTTTCTGTGCGCGTGGGGGGAGTTACACCTGGGAGAACCCGCCAGGCCGCCCCGCATAACAGAAAGCCGGGAATTTCCTCTCGATCCGCCGTCGGTCTTCTGCGGCGGCAGGTGGACGTCAAACCGGCGTCGCGGTGGGGCGTGCACGGGGCGCCGCACATCGGCGGGGTGCGGCGGTGCGGCGCCGACGTGCTGCGCTCCGTCCTGCTCCGCGTCCGACGTGCTGCGCTCCGTCCTGCTCCGCGTCCTGCGGCGGGTGCCCGAATCCCCCGGTCCCGGTGGGAGGGGCATCCCTTTGCCCGTTGGTCAGCGGGCCCAGGGGCGCGTGAGCGCCTGGACGGCCGACCCGTCGACGTCGGTGAGCTTGGTGCCGGTGAAGTCGCGGGCCCACTGCGGGGTCTGGATGCGGAAGGCAGGGTGGTCGCCGGTCAGGGCGTCGACGAGGGGGCGGCGGCCTCGGCCTGATTCCGGGCGTTGAGGAAGGCGTTTCGGCTGACGCCGAAGTACGCCTGGAGGGCTGGGCGGTAGGGCCGGCCTCGGCGATCAGGGCGGCGCGGTCCAGGGGGAGGCCGGCGGCCTCTGGCCCCTGGCGGCGGGGCCCCGCGCGTTCTGTCCGGGGGACGAACGCGGGGGCGGGTGCGGACCTCCGTGGGGCGCGGCGCGGCCGGTCAGCGGGTCGGTGGCGTTTCCGCGCTCACCCAGCGCGCTGGCCCCGGGCGATGCGGCCACTCAAGTGATTGCTGAAGGGCGCGCGGTAGCCACGCACCCAGCCGGCGGAGGGCTCGCGGAAGGGCGGGCGGACGCCGGCCGAGGGCTGCGGGCCCGGGTGCCGGAGGGGGCCCGCTCGGTGGGGTTCAGTCGGAGAAGTCTTGGGTGAGCCAGACGGTGCCGTTGGGGTTCCGGTGGACGGCGATGCCGATGTGGGTGAAGGCACTGCTGAGGATGTTCTGGCGGTGGCCGTCGTTGGGCGGCTTCTCGTCGAGCATGGCCTGGGTGAGGCCGACGGCGGCGGTGGCGATCTGCCGGGCGTCCGGTCCCGCCGAGGCCCGGCCTATGTTCTCGCCCGCGGCTCCCCAGTGGACGCCTGCGGCGGTCTCCCGGTCTCCCAACGGCGCCTCGCCGGGGCACTGGTGGGACAGGCCGCACCCGTTGTCCATGGCGGTGTTGTGACGGGTCGCGCTGCGGTTGAGGCCGGCGGTGAGGGAGTAAGGCGGCAGGCCGTGGGCGGCTCGCGCCTGGTTGATCATGCCGAGGACCTGCTCGACCGCGTCGGGGGCGGCGGCCGTCGGCGGTGCCGGGGTGCCCGAGGGGGCGGGAGCCTGGTGGACCGGGCGGGCCGGGTGGGTCGGGTGGGTCG
>NZ_JALMUV010000061.1 GCF_023155275.1 Streptomyces rhizoryzae | reverse complement strand
CGGGGCAGCCCCTCCGCCCCCCACCCACGGCGGAACGCCGAGGCCACCCCAGCCAGCCACGGCGCCCAGCGACGACGACGTGGGGCGGCCACAAACAACGCGCCCAGCGACGACAACGTGGGGCGGCCACAAACACCACCCAACCGCCGGCACGGCGCGCAACCACCGACGAACCGGGCCCGGCGGAACACGGACCCGCCGTCACCACAACGTGGGAATCACAGCCCCCCGCGCCGCTCGCGGAGATGTTCCGCCACCGGGGTGAGCGAGGCGCGGAGGGACTCCAGCGCCTCGGGGGTGAAGAGGTCGATGAAGTGCTTGCGGACCGAGGCGACATGGTGCGGGGCGACCCGGCGCATGGTGTCCCAGCCCTCCTCGGTGAGGACGGCGTAGAGCCCGCGGCGGTCCGACTCGCAGCTCTCGCGGCGTACCAGGCCCGCGTTCTCCATGCGGGTGATCTGGTGCGAGAGGCGGCTCTTGGACTGGAGCGTGCCGGCGGCCAGGTCGCTCATCCGCAGCCGGTGGTCCTCGGCCTCGGAGAGGTTGACCAGGATCTCGTAGTCGTTGTTCGTGAGGCCGAACGGCTGGAGATCGCGCTCCAGCTGGTGCATCAGCAGCCTGCTGACGTCCAGATGGGTGCGCCAGGCACGCTGCTCCTGGTCGGTCAGCCAGGGAGTGTCGCTGTCGGTCGTCATGGAGGAATTCTACCCGTGAAAGTTGAATGATGAATTAGTCCTCTATGGCCGGTCAGGCGTTCGAGGTCACCGTCCGCAGACTACCGCTCACAGGCCGAAGCGGCGCTGGAGGCCCCCCAGGCCCCCGGGGAGCTGCGGCAGTTGTGAGCCACTTTCCGGAGCCGGGACGCCGCCGCCCGGGACGCCCTCCTCGGCCGGCAGCGCGCCGGTCTCCCGCTCCGGCAGCACCTGCTCGGTCGACTGGAGCAGGACCGTTCCCGCGCCGGTGAACTCGAACTGGTGCTCCTCGCCGGAGGCGCCGCCGATGCCGGTGTGGGCGCGCAGGCCGCCCCAGAATCCGCGCAGGTACTGGTGGTCGTAGTGGTGGCAGGGGGAGGGGCAGTCGGCCCAGCCGACGAGGGCCTGCGGGTCCACCCGGATCGGGGGCTCGACGAAGACCACCGGCCCGTTGGAGGCGGCCACGAAGGTCCCGGTGCCGATGAGGGTGAGGAAGCCGGGGATGATCGACTGCTTCAGCGACAGAGATGGCTGAAAGGCGAGCAGATTGCCGGAGCGAATGGTGAGGTTCCCCTCATCGAGGTCATAGGAATTGACGTCGAAGGACCGGTCGGCGAGGAGCATCTTGCCCCGGCCCTCGGCGACCACCCAGTCCGCGGCGTGCAGAGGCGAATGGAAGCTCCCCGCGATCAGGCCCTCCAGGTGGCCGTGGCCGATGCCGTGGAAGTCGATCTGCCCGTAGTAGGCGATCATCTTCCCCTTCTGGAGGAACCACCGGCCGTCGAGGTCGACGCTGAAGGCGTAGGCGTGGACGTTGTCGTTCGCCGGGAGGGTGTGCACGTCATGGATCACGGGACCGGTCACAGCTTCTCCTCCGACGCCTGTACGTAGACGGTGCCCTGGCCGGACAGCTCCAGCTGGAACGCCTCGCCGGAACCGCGGCCGATCATGTCGCGCCAGCCCAGGGCGGTGGACAGGCGGTTGCGGACCTCGCCGCGGTGGGCCACGTACGCCTGCGGGTCGACGTGGACCGGGCGCTGGGCGGTGATCGGCAGCTCGATGACGCCGCCGTGCGCCATCACCGCCGCCGAGCCGTGGCCCGCCAGCGTCGTGGTGAACAGGCCCTGGCCGGTGACCTGGCCGCGCACCATGCCCATCACCCCGCCCTGCGCGCCCAGGAACATCGTGCCCTGGGAGAGCGAGCCGTCGAAGGCCAGCAGGCGGTCGGCCTCGACGTAGAGGGTCTCGCCGGTGAGGTCGATGACGTGCACGTGGTGGCCGCCGTGGCCGAACATGACCGTGCCGTCCCCCTCGACGGTCATCAGGGGCGTCGCCTCCCCGGCGATCCGGCGGCCGATCATGGAACCGACACCGCCCTGGCCGCCCTGGATGTTCGGCGTGAAGCTGACCTCGCCGCGGTAGGCGAGCATCGCGCCGCGCTGGCTGAACATCCGCTGGCCGGGGGCGATCCTGGCCTCCACCATGCGGGAGTTGAGGGCCGTGAACGGCATCAGACCTCACCGCCCACGGTGGTGCGCTCGCTGGGCTGGACGTAGACCAGGCCCTCGCCCTCGAAGCGCAGCTGGAACGCCTCGCCGGAACCCTCGCCCAGGAACGTGCGGAAGTTCACGCCGGACTGGAGGTGCTGTTTCAGCTGCCCGGTGTGCGCGACGTAGGCGCCCGGGTCGACCTGGAGGGGGTACTCCCGGGTGACCCGCAGCACCACGGCCGGGCCGTCGGAGGTCAGCGCGGCCTGCCCGTGGCCCTCGACGGTGGTGGTGAACAGGCCGTTGCCCTGCGAGGCGCCGCGGAGCCCGGTGAACGTCGTGCCGGTGCGCAGCGCCGCGTCGGTGCACAGCAGATTGCTCGCCTCCACGAACAGCTTCTCGCCCTGGAGGCGGACGAGGTTGATCTCGGTGGCGCGGTCGGCGAAATAGCAGGTCCCCTGGCCCTTCACCTCCATCACCGCCATCTGCTCGCCGGTCAGCCGGCGGGTGACCATCCCGCGCAGCCCCTCCCCGCCGCCGGTCATCTTCTTGAACGCCATCTGGCCGTCGTACGCGACCATCGCCCCGTTCTTCGCGCGGACGGCGTCGCCCGCGAGATCGACGGCGAGCACTTTGCTTCCCTCAAGCCGAAACTGAGCCACGGACCAGACGGTATCCGCCGGGGGCCGGGCGGGGCAGGGCTTTCGTCCCGGAGCCGTCCCGGAGGTTTCCCGGAGAGCGTCCCGGGGGCGCCTCGCGCGTCGGGCCCGCCCGGTGCCCCCAGGGGCGGTGATCGCCGGCGCGGCTGTAACAATGGGGCGGAATGCTTGTGAACTGCTGCACAAGCCTGTCCTGCCGCCGCCCCTCCGCCCGAACGAGGTTCCCGTGGACATCAAGACCGCCGCTGCCCTGCACCGACTGCGCCTGGCATCCATCCCGGAGGCGCTGTCCTTCCCGGCACTGCTGATATTCGGCACGGGCTTCCGGATCTTCCTCGGCTACGACAAGCTCGTCATGCCGCTGGGCCTCCTGCACGGCATCCTCTTCACGATCTTCCTGGTGCTGCTGCTGGACGCCTGGAACCGCACCAAGTGGCCGTTCAAGCGGGTCGCGTTCTTCTTCCTCCTGGCCGTCCTGCCGTTCGGCGGGCTCTACGCCGACAAGGTCCTCAAGCGCGAGGAGGAGGCCGGTGTGATCGCCGCCCGCGCCCGCCGGGAAGGCACGGTCAACGCATGATCGTCGCCTTCTCCGTGAGTCCGCTGGGCGTCGGCGAGGACGTCGGCGAGTACGTCGCCGACGCCGTCCGGGTCGTCCGCGAGTCCGGCCTGCCCAACCGCACGGACGCCATGTTCACGTCCATCGAGGGCGAGTGGGACGAGGTGATGGACGTCGTCAAGCGCGCGGTGGCCGCCGTCGAGGCGCGGGCCGGCCGGGTCTCCCTGGTCCTGAAGGCCGACATCCGGCCCGGGGTCACCGACGGCCTCACCTCCAAGGTGGACACCGTCGAGCGCTACCTGGCCGGGGACGGGCGCACCCCCTGACGGGTGAGCGCGGTCAGCCGCCGGCCACCAGGGCGATGCCCAGCGGCGTCCGCTCGTAGAGCACCTGGTGGCCCTGGCGGCGCGAGGTGAGCAGCCCGGCGCCGCGCAGGACGGACAGGTGCGCCGAGACCGACGACGGTGCCAGTCCCAGCCGGCCGGCGAGCGCCGAGGTCGTCGCCGGGGCGTCCAGGGCCGCCAGCACCGCGGCCCGGTTGGCGCCCAGCAGCCGCGCCAGCGCCGGGCCGCCGGCCGGCTCCTGCCACAGCCCGCCGATGCCCCGCGCCGGGTAGATCACGGTCGGCTGCCACGGCGGATCGAAGCCGCTGATCACGTCCGGCCAGACGAAGACGCTCGGCAGCAGCAGCACCCCCCGCCCGTCCAGGTCCTGCATCTGCGCGAAGTCCGTACGGGTGCGGACGGTCAGTGTGCCGTCGTCCGACCAGGACAGCCGGGGGTGCAGATCGGCGAACAGGCGGCGCAGCCCGCCGCTCGCCAACTGGCGCGAGCGGTAGGCGATCTCCGCCTCCAGCAGCGCCCGCAGCCGGGGCCAGTCGGGCGCCAGCAGCGCCTCCCAGGCCCGCTCGGTGACGTCCGCCAGCTCCCGCACCGCCCGTGCCGGATCCGCCAGCGCCGCCCGGCCCCGCGGCGACCGGGCCGCCCCGGGGACGCACGCCAGCGACTTGGCCATCTCGGCGCGCGCCAGCGCCGGATCGGTGGCCCGCAGCCGGGCCAGCTCCGCGGCGAAGTCCGCCAGCGGCACGTCCGGCGGCCGCCCCAGGAAATCGGGCGTGTAACCGGGCTGCCGGGCCGGCATGAACAGCCACACCGGCGACAGGTCCAGCCCCGCCACCCGGTCCCGCATCCGCCGCAGCCACGGCAGGTGGTAGCCGTGCCGGTCCGTGCGGCGCAGGGTCCGCAGCGCCTCGTGGGTCTCGCACAGCGGCGAGATGGCGAACCGGATGCGCAGCAGGTCGTCCGCCCCGAAATGCAGCTCCAGCGGCACCGCCGGGCCTCCCCTCCCGAGATTCGGCCGGAGCCGAAACACTACGGCCCACCGACCGTCCCCGGCAGCCTGGCGCCATGCCCACGCCTCCCGGGCCCGCACAGCCGGGCCCCGTCCCCGTATGCCCGCCCCCGGGCCCCGGCGGTCCGGACGCGCCGCCGGCCCCGGCCGGTACCGGCTACCGCGCCGTCTTCGCCGTCCGCGAGTTCCGGTACGTCTTCGCCGCCCACCTGCTGTCCTCCCTGGGCGTGGTGGTCTGCGAGCTGGCGCTGTCCGTCCTGGTCTACCGGCTGACCGACTCCCCGCTGCTCAGCGCCCTGAGCTTCGCCCTCGGCCTGCTGCCCTACGTGGTCGGCGGGACGCTGCTGTCCGCCGTCGCCGACCGCTACCCGGCCCGCCGGGTGCTGGTGGTCTGCGACCTGGTGTGCGCGGCGGCGGCCGCCGCGATGGTGGTGCCCGGCACGCCGGTGGCGGTGCTGCTCGGCCTGCGGTGCGTGAGCGCGGCGGTCGCCCCGGTCTTCGCGGGGACCCGGGCCGGGACGCTCGGCGAGATCCTCGGCGACGGCGACCTGTTCGTCCTGGGGCGCTCGCTGATCCGGATCGTCAACCAGGGCGCGCAGCTGGCCGGCTTCGCCGCCGGGGGGCTGCTGCTGGCCGCCGTCAGCCCGGGCACCGTGCTCACCGCCACTGCCGGGACGTTCGCCGCCTCGGCGCTGCTGCTGCGGCTGGGGACCGCCGCCCGCCCGGCGCGCGGCCCGGCCGCCGGACCGCTGCTGGGCGCCTCCCTGGCCGGCACCCGGCGACTGCTGGCCGACCGGCGGATCCGGGCGCTGCTGCTGCTCGGCTGGGTGCCGCCGGCGCTGGTGGTGGTCCCCGAGGCGCTGCTCGTCCCGTACGGGGGCCAGTTGGGCGCCGGGGCGGCCGGGCAGGGGCTGCTGATGTGCGGGATGCCGGTGGGCGCGGTGGTGGCGGAGACGCTGGTGGGGACGTTCCTGGGGCCGCGGGCGCGGGCCCGGCTGACCTTCCCCATGGGGCTGTTCGCGGTGCTGCCGTCCCTGGGGTTCGCGGCCCGGCCGTCGCTGGGCTGGGCGCTGGTGCTGCTGGTGCTCACCGGTACCGGGATCTCGTACAACTTCGGGGTGGACCGGTGGTTCGTCGCCGCGGTACCCGACGAGCTGCTGGGGCAGGCGATGACGGTGATGCAGGCGGGCCGGATGACGCTCATGGGCCTGGCGATGGGGCTGGCCGGGGCGGCCGCCGAGTTCGCGCCGCTCAGCACCGTGATGCCGGCCGCGGGGGTGGTCGGCACGGCGGCCGTCCTGGCGGTGATCGCCGCGGTGCGGAGAGCGGGGGCGCGGGGGAGCGCGGCGGTGGTGTGAGGCGCGCGCGGACCGCTCGCCGACCGCTCGCCGCCCACCTGCTGAGACCGAAAGCTGAGACAGGGCTGACCAGCATATGACCGCCGGGTAGGGTCGGAGACGTGCCGAAGCCGCTCAGCCTTGCCTTTGACCCCATCGCGCGCGCCGACGAACTCTGGAAGCAGCGCTGGGGCTCCGTGCCCGCGATGGCCGCCATCACCTCGATCATGCGCGCCCAGCAGATCCTGCTCTCCGAGGTGGACGCGGTGGTCAAGCCCTACGGACTGACCTTCGCACGGTACGAGGCGCTGGTGCTGCTGACGTTCTCGAAGGCCGGCGAGCTGCCGATGTCGAAGATCGGCGAGCGTCTGATGGTCCACCCGACCTCGGTGACCAACACCGTCGACCGGCTGGTGAAGTCCGGGCTGGTCGCCAAGCGGCCCAACCCGAACGACGGCCGGGGCACGCTGGCGTCCATCACCGACAAGGGCCGCGAGGTGTGCGACGCGGCCACCCGCGACCTGATGGCGATGGACTTCGGGCTCGGGGCGTACGACGCCGAGGAGTGCGCGGAGATCTTCGCGCTGCTGCGCCCGCTGCGGGTGGCGGCCGGGGACTTCACGGACGAGTGACCGCCCGCCCGCCCGGGCGGGTGAGCGCCCCGCCGGGCGCGGCCCGCGGGGCGGGGGGTGGCGAAGATCGCCCCGGAAGGGGCGGTTACGCTCGGGGGCATGAAGCGAAGTGTCCTGACCCGTTACCGGGCGATGGCCTACATCACCGCTGTGATGCTGCTCGTGCTCTGCGCCTGCATGGTTCTCAAGTACGGCTTCGGGATGGGCAAGGACCTGACCCTCGTCGTCGCCCAGGTCCACGGCGTGCTCTACATCATCTACCTGATCTTCGCGTTCGACCTGGGCTCCAAGGCCCGCTGGCCGTTCGCCAAGCTGCTGTGGGTGCTGGTCTCCGGGACGATCCCGACCGCCGCGTTCTTCGTGGAGCGCAAGGTGGTCCGCGAGGTCGAGCCGCTGCTGGCGGACGCGGCACCGGAGCCGGTCAAGGTCTGAACCGGCCGTGCCGGCCCGGCCGGGTGCGCCGGGCGCCGGGCCGGGCCTTCGCCGGGCGGTGGCGGTGGCGCTCCGCGGCGGGCCGCTCGGGTCGGCGGGCCGCTCGCGTCGCCGGGTCGGTGGCCTCGCCGCTTGCGTCGCGCGCCTTACGTGCCACAGGCGTCTCAGACATCTCAGGCATCTCACGCGCCTCTCCGTAGCCGGAGGGGCGCGTTTGCGTGTCGGGGGCCGGGGGCCGGGGGCCGGGGGCCGGGGGCGCCTCGGTTCGGCGTCTCCGGGGGTTGGTCGTCGCCTCGGCGCGGCGTCTTCGCGCGGGGCGGTGGTTCTGCCCGGCGGGTCGGTGTTTTCGCAGGTCGGGGGCTGGGCAGTTCTCGGCCCGGGGGGTTGCGGAGCCCTTAGGGGGATCCCGGAGAGCGGGAATCAGGGGCTTCTCCCATCGACAGGTAGTTGGACGTCCTAGTAAATTCGGGGGCATGGACGCTGACGCGATCGAAGAGGGCCGCCGCCGCTGGCAGGCCCGGTACGACTCCGCCCGGAAGCGCGACGCGGACTTCACCACGCTCTCCGGCGACCCCGTCGAGCCGGTGTACGGGCCGCGCCCCGGCGACTCCGTCGAGGGCTTCGAGCGGATCGGCTGGCCGGGGGAGTACCCCTTCACGCGTGGGCTCTACCCCACCGGCTACCGCGGCCGGACGTGGACCATCCGCCAGTTCGCCGGCTTCGGCAACGCCCGGCAGACCAACGAGCGCTACAAGATGATCCTCCAGGCCGGTGGTGGCGGCCTCTCGGTGGCGTTCGACATGCCGACGCTGATGGGGCGGGACTCCGACGATCCGCGCTCGCTCGGCGAGGTGGGGCACTGCGGCGTCGCCATCGACTCCGCGGCCGACATGGAGGTCCTGTTCCAGGACATCCCGCTCGGCGACGTCACGACGTCGATGACGATCAGCGGCCCGGCCGTCCCGGTCTTCTGCATGTACCTCGTCGCCGCCGAGCGCCAGGGCGTCGATCCGGCGGTGCTCAACGGCACGCTCCAGACCGACATTTTCAAGGAGTACATCGCGCAGAAGGAGTGGCTCTTCCAGCCCGAGCCGCACCTGCGGCTGATCGGCGACCTGATGGAGCACTGCGCGCACGGCATCCCGGCCTACAAGCCGCTGTCGGTCTCCGGCTACCACATCCGGGAGGCCGGGGCGACGGCCGCCCAGGAGCTGGCGTACACCCTCGCCGACGGGTTCGGCTACGTCGAGCTGGGCCTCTCCCGCGGACTGGACGTCGACACCTTCGCGCCCGGCCTGTCGTTCTTCTTCGACGCCCATGTGGACTTCTTCGAGGAGATCGCCAAGTTCCGCGCCGCGCGCCGGATCTGGGCCCGCTGGATGCGCGACGTCTACGGGGCGAAGAGCGAGAAGGCGCAGTGGCTGCGGTTCCACACCCAGACCGCCGGGGTCTCGCTGACCGCCCAGCAGCCGTACAACAACGTCGTCCGCACGGCGGTGGAGGCGCTGGCGGCGGTGCTCGGCGGCACCAACTCCCTGCACACCAACGCGCTGGACGAGACGCTGGCGCTGCCCAGTGAGCAGGCCGCGGAGATCGCGCTGCGCACCCAGCAGGTGCTGATGGAGGAGACCGGCGTGGCCAACGTCGCGGATCCGCTGGGCGGTTCGTGGTACGTGGAGGCGCTCACCGACCGCATCGAGGCGGACGCCGAGAAGATCTTCGCGCAGATAACGGAGCGCGGGGCGCGGGCGGTACGGGACGGGCAGCACCCGATCGGTCCGGTCACCTCCGGCATCCTGCGGGGCATCGAGGACGGCTGGTTCACCGGCGAGATCGCCGAGTCCGCGTTCCGGTACCAGCAGGCGCTGGAGAAGGGGGACAAGAAGGTCGTCGGCGTCAACTGCCACGACGGGTCGGTCACCGGCGATCTGGAGATCCTGCGGGTCAGCCACGAGGTCGAGCGGGAGCAGGTGCGGGTGCTGGCCGAGCGCAAGGCGGCCCGGGACGACGCCCGCGTGCAGGTCGCGCTGAAGGATTTGCTGGCCGCCGCCCGCAGTGACCGGAACATGATCGAGCCGATGCTGGCCGCGGTCCGCGCGGAGGCGACCCTCGGCGAGATCTGCGGGGTGCTGCGGGACGAGTGGGGGGTCTACACGGAGCCGGCCGGCTTCTGAGCCGGGGAGGGGCGCGCGGGCCTGCGCGTTGCGGGGGCCTGAGCCTGTGCCTGGTCCTGTGCCGGGGCCCGTGCCTGCGCTCCCGGCCTGCCCTCCGCTCCCGGCCGCTCCGGCCCGCTCTCCGCTCCCGGTCGGGCCGCCGCCCCGGCCCATCGGCCCGCCGGCCTCTTCCGGTCGGGCCGCCGCTCATCGACCGCCCCGTCCTGCCCGCCCGCCCCTCTGGTAAGTCCGGTCGGCCCGCCCGGCCGGTCAGCCCGGTCCGTCCTCCCCGCCCGTTCCCTCCTGGGCGCGGTGTGGGGGGCTGATGGGGAAGATGAGGTGGAAGAGGGCGCCGCCGCCGGGGGCGGGGGTGGCGGTGAGTTCGGCGCCGTGGGCGCGGGCGATCTGGCGCGCCATCGCCAGGCCCAGGCCCGAGCCGGGCAGCGCGCGGGCCGCCCGGGCGCGGTAGAAGCGGTCGAAGACGTGCGGCAGGTCCTCCGGGGCGATCCCGGGGCCGTGGTCGCGGACGGTCAGCCGCACCGCCCCCGCGCCGGCGGTCAGCCCGGTCTCCACCGGGCCCCCGGGCGGGGAGAACTTGGCGGCGTTGTCGAGGAGGTTGGACAGCAGCCGGGTCAGCCGGGCCGGGACGCCGGGCAGCGTGATGCCGGCCGCCTCGGGGTCGAGGTGGACCGTGAAGGCGATGTCCGGCCAGTGCTCGCGGGCCGCGGCCACCGCGTGCTCCAGGAGGGCGGCCGGGCGGACCTCCTCCAGCAGCGGCCGGGGTTCCTCGTCACGGGCGAGTTCGATCAGGTCGTTGACGAGGGTGGTGACCTCGCGGAGCTGGCGGGTGAGGGCGGACGACGCCCGGTCGCGCTGACGATCCGTCAGGCGGTCGGCGCGGGCCAGGAGTTCGGCGTTGGTGCGGAGTGCGGTGAGCGGGGTGCGCAGTTCGTGGGAGGCGTCGGCGACCAGCCGCCGCTGGGCGGTCACGGACTGCTCCAGCTCACCGAGCATGGTGTTGAAGCTGGCCGCGAGGCGGGTGATCTCGTCCTCGTGGCCGCCCGGCCCGGCCGGCAGCTCGATGCGGTGCCGGGGGTCGCGGGTGGCGGCGATCCGTTCGGCGGTGGCGGTCAGCCGGGCGACCGGGGCCAGGCCGGTCCGGGAGACGCCGTAGCCGAGCCCGGCGGCGAGCAGGACGCCGGCGGCGCCGACCGCGGCGAGCGCCCAGGCCGCCTGGTGCACCCCGCGCTCGACGGTGTCGGAGCGGAGCGCCACCTGGAGCGCCTCGTCCTTGTGGGGCAGGCGGGTGGTGTACATCCGGACGGGGTGGCCGGCGACGGTCAGGCCGGTGTAGTACGGCGCGCCGCGGCCGGCGGCCACCGCGCGGGTGGCGGGGGAGACCGGCAGGCCGTAGCGCTCGCGGGGGTCCCGGGCCGGATCGGCGGGGACGATCTGGACGCAGGGGACGGCCTGGTAGCGGCAGGAGGTGTCGCCGGCGGTCGGGCCCCAGTTGCGGGTGCGCTGGGTGAGCTGGGTGGCGGTCTGCGCGAGGTTCAGGTCGAGCTGGCGGGTCATCTGGACGCGCAGCACCACGAACGCGGCGGCGCAGACGCCCACCGCGACCACCGCGACCGCGGCGGAGGCGGCGAGTGCCAGCCGGGTGCGCAGCGGCCGGCGCCGGACCCAGCGCCCGCCCAGGCGGCGCCGGCCGGTCATACGGCGGCCCCGCTGCGCCCGCCGAGCCAGCGGCGCCCGCCGAGCCCGCCGAGCCCGCCGCGGCGGCACCTGCCGCACCCCTGAGGCGTTGCCGGTAGCTGTAGGTGTAGCTGTAGGTGTAGCTGTAGCGGTGCCGGTGCCGGTGCCTGTGGCCGTAGCGGTGGTGCCGGTCGGTGGGGCGGGTGCGGGTGCGGGGCGGGGGGCCGCCGGGTGTGGCCGGTGTGCTCGCCGGCCGCGGGCGGTGCCGCGACACCGTCGTGCCGGCCGGGGCCGCCGCGGCCTCGCGCGGGGGCTGCCGTCCGGGCCGGGTGCCGCGGGTCCGTCCCGGGCCGGTGTCCGGAACGGCTGCCGTACCGGCTGCCGTTCCGGTGTGCGGGGCCGCCGGAGCCCGTCGGGCGCGGCGCGTGCGATGCCGTCATGGGGTCTCCGGGTGGTCGAGGCGGTAGCCGATGCCGTGGGCGGTGTGGACGAGGCGGGGTTCGCCGCCGGCTTCGAGTTTGCGGCGCAGGTAACCGATGTAGACGGCCAGGGAGTTGGAGTCCGGGCCGAAGTCGCGGCCCCAGACGCGCTCCAGGATCAGCTCCCGCGGCAGGACCTGCCCGGGGTGCTGGAGCAGCAGTTCCAGCAGGGCGTACTCGGTGCGGCTGAACTCCAGGGGGCGGCCGCCCCGGTGGCCGCTGCGGGTGGCCGGGTCCACGACCAGGTCGGCGAAGGCCAGCCGGGTGTCCTCGGCGGCGGCGGACGCGGCCCGCCGCAGCAGGGCCCGGACCCGGGCGATCAGCTCGTCCAGCGCGAACGGTTTGACGAGGTAGTCGTCGGCGCCGGCGTCCAGGCCGTCGACGCGTTCGCTGACCGAGTCCAGGGCGGTCAGGACCAGGATCGGGGTGCGGTCGTCCAGGGCGCGCAGCCGGCGGCAGACCGCCAGGCCGTCCAGCACCGGCATCAGCACGTCGAGGACGAGCGCGTCCGGCTGCCAGGCGGCGACCTCGGAGAGCGCGGCCAGGCCGTCGGCGGCCTCGCGCACCGCGTAGCCCTCGACGGCGAGCCCGTCGGCGACGGCGGCGCGGACCTCCGGTTCGTCGTCGACGACCAGGATCCGGGGGGCGGCGGGCGGCGGGGTCCCGGGGGCGGGCGCGGGCGCGGGGCGTGCGGTCATGAGCCAAGGCTCCCAAACGCCGTCTTAGAACGTTCTTAAGGCGGCGGGCGAGCGTGGCGGCCATGCGCACACCACTCTCGGTCGTGATCGGTGCGGGCGGCACCGGCGGCCACATCTACCCCGGCCTCGCCCTCGCCGACGCACTGCGCCGGGCCGAACCGGACGCGGTGGTCTCCTTCGTCGGGACCGAGCGCGGGCTGGAGACCCGGCTGATCCCGGAGGCCGGCTACCGGCTCCACACCGTCGACATGATCCCCTTCGACCCGGCGCTGGGCGCCCGGCGCTATCTGCTGCCGGCCGCGCTGCTGCGCGCCGGCGCCCAGTGCCGGGCGATCCTGCGCGGCCAGGGCGCCCAGGTCGCCGTCGGCATGGGCGGCTACCCGAGCGCCCCGGTGATCCTGGGCGCCCGGCTGGCCGGGCTGCCCAGCCTGATCCACGAGTCCAACGCGGTGCCCGGGCGGGCCAACCGGTTCGCCGCCCGGCTCACCCCGCACATCGCCCTGGCCTTCGACCGCAGCCGCCCCCACCTGGCGGGCGGCGAACGGGCCGAGACGGTCGGGATGCCGCTGCCCGGACCGCTGGCCGGACTGGACCGGGCGGCGCTGCGGCCGGCCGCCCGGCGGGCCCTGGGCGTCCCCGACGGCGCCCGGCTGCTGCTGGTCAACGGCGGCAGCCTGGGCGCGGCCCGGCTCACCGAGGCCGCCATCGGCCTGGCCGGCCGCCACCGGGACCGCACCGGCCTCCGCCTGCTGATCAAGACCGGTCCGGCGGCCCTGGACGGGGCCCGGGCCGCGCTCGCGGCGAACGGCGGGGCGGCGGTCGCCGAGGCGGTGCCGTACCTGGACCGGATGGACCTGGCGTACGCGGCGGCCGACCTGGTGGTCTGCCGGGCCGGGTCGGCGACCGTCGCCGAACTGGCCACCACCGGGATGCCGGCGGTGCTGGTCCCGTACCCGCACGCGCCCGGCGACCACCAGACGCACAACGCCCGGGTGCTCTCCGACGCCGGCGCGGCGCTGCTGCTGCCGGACGCCGAGGCCACCGCCGAGCGGCTGGACGCGCTGGTCGGGCCGCTGCTGGCCGATCCGGACCGGCTGGCCGCGATGGGCGCCGCGGCCGACCCCGGGACGCATGCCCGGGCCGCCGATCTGCTGGCCGCCCGGACCCTGGCGCTGGCCGGCCGACCCGCCCCCGGCCCGGGGACCTCCCCCCTCACCACCCCTCTGAAGGAGTCAGCATGAACGCAGTGAGCAGCACGACGGACCCCACCGCGGCCCCGTCGTGGGCCGGACGGAAGGTCCTGGTCACCGGGGCCGAGGGCTTCATCGGATCGGCGCTGGTCGATCTGCTGGTGGCGGCGGGCGCCGAGGTGCGCGCCTTCGTCCACTACAAGCCGTACGCGGAGAAGGGGAACCTGGCCCGCTACCTGGAGCCGGGCGGGCCGGTGGAGATGGTCGCCGGCGACGTGCGGGACGCCGGGCGGGTGAGCGACGCGGTCGCCGGCTGCGACACCGTCTTCCACCTGGCCGCGCTGATCGGCATCCCGTACAGCTACGACTCGCCGGGCGCCTATGTGCAGACCAACGTGGTGGGCACCGAGAACGTCGCGGAGGCGTGCCGCCGGCACGGCGTGCGGCGGATGGTGCACACCTCCACCAGCGAGGTGTACGGGACCGCGCGGACCGCGCCGATCAGCGAGGAGCACCCGCTCCAACCGCAGTCGCCGTACTCCGCCTCGAAGATCGGCGCGGACATGATGGCGCTGTCGCACTGGCACGCCTTCGAGCTGCCGGTGACGGTGGTGCGGCCGTTCAACACCTACGGGCCGCGGCAGTCCGCCCGCGCGGTGATCCCGACGATCCTGGCCCAGCTCCACTCCGGTGCCCGGCAGATCAAGCTCGGCTCGCTCACCCCGACCCGGGACTTCACCTACGTCACCGACACCGCGGCCGGCTTCCTGGCGCTGGCCGACTGCGACCGCGCGCTGGGGCAGGTGGTCAACCTCGGGAGCGGCCGGGAGATCTCCATCGGGGCGCTGGCCGAGGCGCTGATCGCGGCGTCCGGGCGGGACGCGGAGGTGGTGGTGGACGCGGACCGGCTGCGGCCCTCGGGCAGTGAGGTGGAGCGGCTGCTGTCGGACAACTCCCGGGCCCGCCGGTGGGCTTCGTGGCAGCCGCGGGTGCCGCTCGCGGAGGGGCTGGCACGGACGTCGGAGTGGGTGGCGGAGCACCTGCACCTGTTCCGCGCGGACCGCTACCAGGTCTGACGGTCAGGGCTCCAGTCCGGCCAGGCCGGCCAGCAGGAGGGTGGTGAACCGCCGGGCCCAGTCGGCGTCGACCGGTTCCGCGCTGACCAGCAGCCGGTGCACCACGGCCCCGGCGATCACGTCGAAGATCAGGCCCACGGTGCCCTCGGCGGCCCGCGCGCCGTCCGGTCCGCCGGCGTCCGGCGGCAGTTCGCCGCGCTGCTGGGCGCGCGACCGGCCCAGCAGCACCAGCCGCTTCTGCCGGTCCACGATGGCCGAGCGGATGCGTTCGCGCAGTGCGTCGTCGGTGGTGGACTCGGCGACCACCGCCATCAGCGCGGTCTTGGTCTCGGGCCGGGCCAGCAGCGCGCCGAACTGGAGCACCACGCCCTCGATGTCGGCCCGGAGGCAGCCGCGGTCGGGGAGTTCCAGTTCGTCGAAGAGCACCGCCACGGCGTCCACGACCAGTTCGCTCTTGCCGGCCCAGCGGCGGTAGAGGGTGGTCTTGGCGACCTTGGCGCGGGTGGCGACCTCGCCCATGGTGAGCCCGCTCCAGCCCACGTCGACGAGCGCGGCACGGGTGGCGTCGAGGATCGCGTGATCCGTCGCGGCGCTGCGGGGGCGGCCCGTGCGGCCTTTCCGGGAGCAGGCGGACTGGTGCATGCGGGCGACCATACCGGCCGGTAGGAGATCGGGCTCCGGTTCGTCGGCCGTGAGGGAGATCACCCGCGGCGGACCCGGAACCGGGTGCCGCCCGGGGGCGGCGGCGAGTTACGCTACGACCCGTAGCGTAAGAGTGACAACCACGGGCCGTGGGTGGGGACCCATGGCCGCGCACCGGCCCTCGTGAAGGGCCGTTCCACCGGGCACCGGCCCAGGCGTGCGCCGCAGCCAGCGGGGCGTACGGGCGGGCGCGGCGCCCGCTGTGCGGATCGCTTTCCGGAACGAGCCGTTCAGGGGGGAGGATGGACCCATGCAGCCACGCAACATGTCCATGAGTGGAGTCGTCGACCTCGCAGCGGTGAAGGCGGCCGGGGAAGCGAAGCAGAAGGCCGAGCAGGCGCGCGCCGAGGCCGCCCGTACGGGCGCGGCGCCGGCCGGGGCCACCCGCCTGGTGTTCGACGTCGACGAGGCGGGGTTCCAGCAGGACGTCCTCCAGCGGTCCACCGAGGTCCCGGTCGTCATCGACTTCTGGGCCGAGTGGTGCCAGCCGTGCAAGCAGCTCGGGCCCCTGCTGGAGAGCCTCGCGGCGGAGTACGCCGGCCGGTTCGTCCTCGCCAAGATCGACGTCGACGCCAACCAGATGCTGTTCCAGCAGTTCGGGGTGCAGGGCATCCCGGCGGTGTTCGCGGTGGTGGCGGGCCAGCCGATCCCGCTCTTCCAGGGCGCGGTCCCCGAGGCCCAGCTGCGGCAGGTGCTGGACCAGCTGGTCCAGGTCGCCGAGCAGCAGTTCGGCATCGTCGGCGCGCCGGCCGCCCCGGACGCGGAGGGCCCGGAGCCCGCCCCGCAGCCGGCCGGTCCGCACGACGCGGCGCTGACCGCGGCGGCCGACGCGCTGGACGCCGGCGACCTCGGCGGTGCCGTCCGCGCCTACCGCAACGTCCTCTCCGACGACCCGGCCAACGCCGAGGCCAAGCTCGGGCTCGCCCAGGCCGAACTCCTCCAGCGGGTGCAGGACCTGGACCCGCAGGCGGTCCGCACCGCGGCCGCGGAGAATCCGGCCGACGTCGCGGCCCAGATCACCGCGGCCGACCTGGATCTGGTGGGCGGTCATGTCGAGGACGCCTTCGGGCGGCTGGTCGACACCGTGCAGCGCACCGCGGGGGACGACCGCGAGGCGGCCCGGGTGCGGCTGCTGGAGCTCTTCGAGGTGATCGGCGCGGACGACCCGCGCGTGACGAAGGCGCGGACCGCCCTGGCGCGCGTCCTGTTCTGAGCCGACCCGCCCCGGCCGGCGGCTCTTTCCGGGTTCATTCCTCCTGCCCGGATCTGCCCCCGCGGCGGCTTCCACCGGCACCACCGGCAAACGGAACGGCGGCCACGTTTTACCGAAACTTGGTAAGCGTGGCCGCTGTTACTTGGAGTAAGTCACCCCGCCCAACTTGCCGGATTCTGTTGGGAATTGCCCCTTGTTCGATCGACGTTAACGGCGACGCTGGGTGCCTGGGTGATCTCTGTGCGTCGCGGTGCGGTTACCGCTCCGTTACCCGCAAGTAACGAGGGCCTTGTGCGGCGGCCGGGAATGGACGACGATCGGCCACGCTCGGTCCATTCCCGCAGCCCGGCAGCCGGCCGGTGCGGCGGAGCTGATGGGTCCCCACCGAGTGGGCCGGCGGCAGTGGCGCCGGCCGCGGACAGGGGGGTCTCTGCCCCGATGGCAGGGCCTGTCCGATGAGGTTGCGCGAGAGCGTGGCCAGTGGTTGTCGCTCGGGGGTGATCGCCGGTATTCGGAAACACGCTGTGCCTCCGAGACGGGCGCTCTCCTTCCCGAGGACGTAGCACTTCTCCCATCCCAGGTACGACCGGTCCCAACGGGCGCGGTACGTACCGGAGATGTACGTCCGAGAAGGAGGAAAGTCATGGAGTCCCTGACTCGTGGCGGGACCAGATGGAAGCGGTTCGCCGTCGTCATGGTGCCGAGCGTCGCGGCCACCGCCGCGATCGGCGTCGCCCTCTCGCAGGGTGCCCTGGCGGCGTCGTTCAGCGTGTCCGGCCAGCAGTTCAAGGTGAGCACGGACCGTCTGGAGGGCGACGGGTTCGTCCAGTACGGCGCGGTCGACGCCCAGAAGAACGGCAAGAACGTCCCGGTCGCCGTCTCGGCGTTCACCCACGCCAAGATCTACAACCTGTGCCAGTCGGTCGTCGTGCCGGTGCCGGTCTTCGGCGATGTGTCGATGAAGCTCAAGGCGGGTGGCGACCCCAAGCACCCGGTCGAGGCCAAGAACCTCTACATCGACCTCGACCAGCTGGGCGCGGACGCGACGTTCGAGGACATCAACATCGGTGTCGCCGCGGGGTCGTCCACCAAGGGCCCCGGCATCCGCGAGGGCGACAAGACCGACCCGGGCTCCTTCGCCCAGGAGGCCAAGTCGGCCGTGCTGACCGGCGTCCACCAGCGTGCCTGGGCCACCACGGCCGGCACGTTCCAGCTCAGCGGGCTGAAGATGGACGTCAGCAAGGGCAAGAACGAGTGCTACTGACGGCCTAGGCGTGCGGGCGCGGGGCGAGTCGCGCGGCCCTCGGGCCGTTTCCCCGTGCCCGTGGCGCCGGGCACCGTCAGCACGTACCCACAGAACCACCGATGTGCCAGTCCCGAGGAGCCGTACGACATGAGCGAGCGGAGCGAGAAGTGCCGGCCCGCCGACCGTAGGGAGGCCGGCGCATGAGCGCTGCAACGCAACCACAGCTGGGCCAGGCTCTCGGCCGGAAGCGGCAGGCGTTCCGCCAGTGGCGCGGCCAACGGCCGTTCTGGGGCGGGCTGCTGACCCTGCTGGCCGGTGTCCCGATCATGTACCTCCCCTACGCCAACCTCACCGTGGGGTCCCTCACCGTCCGCATGGCCACCACGGCCGGCGCCGGGTCGCTGATCATCGGCGTGCTGCTGGTGGTGCTGGGCCTGACGATGTGGTTCCAGCCGGCCTCGCGGGTCTTCGCGGGGGTCGCGGCGATCCTGCTGTCCCTGGTCTCGCTCGTCGTCTCGAACATCGGCGGCTTCGTGGTCGGCTTCCTGCTGGGGCTGATCGGCGGCGCGCTGGGCATCTCCTGGGCGGCGGGCGAGCCGGTACGGGCCGCCGACGGCGCCGAGGAGCCCGAGCGGGTCGTCGGGCCGGTGGTCGCCACCCACCCCGCGCCGCCGGCCGGCGAGCCCGGGTCGGGCAACGGACTGGACGGTATGTCAGGAACGAGCCCGACCAACCACAGCAACGGGAGGCACCGTGCCGGGTGACGAGCTGCACGAGGAGAACGCAGCCACCGGGGCGAGAGGCGGGCCCCGGCACGCGGCGCCCAGGAAGCCGCTGCTGACCCGGCTGCACGTGCCCGCGGGCAAGGCGATCGCCATCGCGGCGATGCCGTCCGCCGTCCTCATGGGCATGGGGCTGACGCCCCAGATGGCGATCGCCAAGCCGGCGCCGCCGGAGAGCCCCTTCCGGGGCGGCCCGTGCGTCAGTGCCCCGGACACCTCCGGCCACGACGCCGCGTCCAAGGACGCCAAGGACAGCAAGGACGCCAAGGACAGCAAGGACGCCAAGGACACTGCCGGCAAGGACGGCAAGGACGGCAAGGACGGCAAGGACGGCGGGGGCAAGGGCGGCGCGCCGTCCGCGGACCCCTCGGCCACCCCGTCCCCCTCGGCCGGCAAGGACGCGGCGGGCGGCGGCGCGCCGTCCGCGACACCGTCCGCCTCCGCCACGCCCGCGCCGTCGGCCACGCCGGAGAAGGACGACGGCGGGCTGCTCGGCGGGCTCGGCGACGCGCTGGGCGGGCTGTTCGGCGGGCACAAGGAGTCCGCCGGGCCGTCGGCCACGCCGAGCCCGACGCCGTCCGCCACCGCCTCCAAGGACGCGGCCGCCGAGGACTCCCCGGCGCCCGCCGCCTCGGGCTCCGGGAAGGACGGCGGCTCGCCGGTCAAGGACGCGCTCACCACCGTCGGGCGGGGTCTTACGGACCCGTCGAAGACGGTGGACGACACCGTGCACGGCGCCGTCGGCACGGTCGACGGCAACCTCCCGGGCGGTGGCCTGGACGGCAAGGACGCCAGCGGCAAGCCCGGCTACCCCTGCGTCGTCGAGAACAAGCAGGCGGGCAAGAACGAGCAGACGCCGGTCACCCTGGCGGACCTGCCCTGGCACCTGGAGTCCACCGGGCTGACCCTGCGCGGCCTGGACTACGAGGGCGTCGTCAACGTCACGACGCAGAGCGGCCGTACCAAGCAGGCGCTGAAGTTCACCGCGGACAGCATCGACATCGCCGACCTGCACCAGATCGTCGACGATCCGACCTCCGGCAAGCACTACCACGTGCGCTCGACCCCGGGCTCGACGTCCACCATCCGCGGCGGCAAGGTGACGCTCTACACCGAGCGGCTCCAGGGCAACCTCTTCGGGCTGATCCCGATCGTCTTCGACCCGGAGCACCCGCCGCCGATCAACGTCCCGTTCGCCTACTTCAGCAAGGTGAAGCTGGACCAGGCGGGCCAGTTCGGCGGCACCCTGCACGTCCCGGGCATGAACGTGTCCATCGAGGACTGACCGGCCTTCGGGAACCGCCGCGCTTCGGGTGACGGCGCGTCAGACGCGCTCGCCGCCGAGGTGGTGCACCCGCACCATGTTGGTGGTGCCGGGGACGCCGGGGGGCGAACCGGCGGTGATGATCATGGTGTCACCGGGGTTGTAGCGCTGGAGCTTGAGCAGCTCGGCGTCGACCAGCTCGACCATCGCGTCGGTGTTGTCCACGTGCGGGACGACGAAGGCGTCCACGCCCCAGCTCAGCGCGAGCTGGTTGCGGGTGGCGACGTCGGTGGTGAAGGCCAGGATCGGCTGGGCGGCGCGGTAGCGGGAGAGCCGGCGGGCGGTGTCACCGGACTTGGTGAACGCCACCAGCGCCTTGCCGTCCAGGAAGTCGGCCATCTCGCAGGCCGCGCGGGCCACCGCACCGCCCTGCGTGCGCGGCTTCTTGCCGGGCACCAGCGGCTGGAGGCCCTTGGAGAGCAGCTCCTGCTCGGCCGCCTCGACGATCTTCGACATGGTCTTGACGGTCTCGATCGGGTACTGGCCCACCGAGGACTCCGCGGACAGCATGACCGCGTCCGCGCCGTCGAGGATCGCGTTGGCGACGTCGGACGCCTCGGCGCGGGTCGGCCGGGAGTTGGTGATCATCGACTCCATCATCTGGGTCGCCACGATCACCGGCTTGGCGTTCCGGCGGCACAGCTCGATGAGCCGCTTCTGCACCATCGGGACCTTCTCCAGCGGGTACTCCACCGCCAGGTCGCCACGGGCCACCATCACCGCGTCGAAGGCCATCACGACCTCCGCCATGTTGGCGACCGCCTGCGGCTTCTCCACCTTGGCGATGACCGGGACCCGGCGGCCCACCTCGTCCATGACGCGGTGCACGTCGTGGACGTCCTTGGCGTCGCGGACGAAGGACAGCGCGACCATGTCGCAGCCCATGTGCAGCGCGAACTTCAGGTCCTCGATGTCCTTCTCGGACAGCGCGGGGACGTTGACCGCGGCGCCGGGGAGGTTGATGCCCTTGTGGTCGGAGATGACCCCGCCCTCGATGACGATGGTGCGCACCCGCGGGCCGTCGACCTCGACGACCTGGAGGGCGACGTTGCCGTCGTTGATCAGGACCGGGTCGCCCTTGGAGACGTCGCCGGGCAGGCCCTTGTAGGTGGTGCCGCAGATGTGCTTGTCACCGGGCACGTCCTCGGTGGTGATGACGAACTCGTCGCCGCGGACCAGCTCGACCGGGCCCTCGGCGAAGGTCTCCAGGCGGATCTTGGGGCCCTGGAGGTCGGCCAGGACGCCGACGGCGCGGCCGGTCTCCTCGGCGGCCTTGCGGAGGCGGTGGTACCGCTCCTCGTGCTCCGAGTGGCTCCCGTGGCTCATGTTGAAACGGGCCACGTTCATACCGGCCTCGATCAGCGTCTTCAGCTGCTCGTAGGAGTCGACGGCGGGGCCCAGGGTGCAGACGATTTTGGAACGGCGCATGGCTGGATCCTATCGGGTTTGTTTCGCAGCGGAATATTCCAGCTGGTGGAAGACCTAGCTGTCAGGCGGTGACCAGGGCGTATGTCTGCCGGGCGATCTCCAGTTCCTCGTCGGTGGGGACCACGGCGACCGCGACCCGCGCGTAAGCGGGGGAGATCAGCCGCGGCTCGCCGGACCGCACGGCGTTGAGCGACGCGTCCACCGCCATGCCCAGCTCCTCCAGCCCGTCGATGGCGGCGGCCCGCACCGGCGCGGCGTTCTCGCCGACGCCCGCGGTGAAGGCGACCGCGTCGACCTTGCCGAGCACCGCGGTGTAGGCGCCGATGTACTTCTTCAGCCGGTGGATGTAGATGTCGAAGGCGAGCGCCGCCCGCTCGTCGCCCTCGTCGATCCGCCGGCGGATCTCCCGCATGTCGTTGTCGCCGCACAGCCCGAGCAGACCGCTCTTCTTGTTCAGCAGCTCGTCGATCTCGTCGGTGGCCATCCCGGCGACCCGCTCCAGGTGGAAGGTCACCGCCGGGTCGACGTCACCGGAGCGGGTACCCATCACCAGGCCCTCCAGCGGGGTCAGCCCCATCGAGGTGTCCACGCACCGGCCGCCCCGGACCGCGGACGCCGAGGCGCCGTTGCCCAGGTGCAGCACGATCACGTTGACCTCCTCCGGCGCCTTGCCCAGCAGCTCCGCGGTGCGCCGGGAGACGTAGTCGTGCGAGGTGCCATGGAAGCCGTAGCGGCGGATCCGGTGCGCGTCGGCGGTCGCCACGTCGATGGCGTAGCGCGCCGCGTGCTCCGGCATCGTGGTGTGGAAGGCGGTGTCGAAGACCGCGACCTGCGGGAGGTCGGGGCGCAGCGCCCGGGCGGTGCGGATGCCGGTGATGTTCGCCGGGTTGTGCAGCGGGGCCACCGGCACCAGCCGCTCGATCTCCTTGAGCACCACGTCGTCGATGACGGTCGGCGCGGTGAACTTCAGGCCGCCGTGCACCACCCGGTGGCCGATCGCGGCCAGCTCCGGTGAGTCCAGTCCGAGCCCGTCGGCGGCCAGCTCGCCGGCCACCGCCTTCAGCGCGGCGTCGTGGTCGGCTATCGGCCCGGTGGTCTCCCGGGTCCCGCCGCCGGCGGCCAGCGGCGTGTGGGCCAGGCGCGAGGTCGTCTCACCGATCCGCTCGACGAGGCCGGCGGCGAGCCGGACGCCCGCGGCGGACCCGCCGTCCGCCGCTTTCGCCATGTCGAGCAGCTGGTACTTCACCGACGAGGAGCCGGAGTTGAGGACGAGGACGCGGGTGGCGTTGGCAGTCATGAAGGGTCTTTCCGGTGGGGGGGAGGGGTCAGGCGGTGTGGCCGGCGCCGGGCAGCGCGCCCTGGGCCTGGATGGCGGTGATCGCGACGGTGTTGACGATGTCCTGGACCAGGGCGCCGCGCGAGAGGTCGTTGACCGGCTTGCGCAGCCCCTGGAGCACCGGGCCGACCGCCACCGCGCCGGCCGAGCGCTGGACGGCCTTGTAGGTGTTGTTGCCGGTGTTGAGGTCCGGGAAGATCAGCACGGTGGCCTTGCCGGCCACGTCGGAGCCCGGCAGTTTGGTCGCGGCGACCGCCGCGTCCACCGCCGCGTCGTACTGGATCGGGCCCTCGACCAGCAGATCCGGGCGGCGCTCGCGGACGATCTCGGTGGCCTTGCGCACCTTGTCGACGTCGGCACCGGAACCGGAGGTGCCGGTGGAGTACGACAGCATCGCGATCCGCGGCTCCACGCCGAACTGCGCGGCGGTGGTGGCGGACTGGATGGCGATGTCGGCCAGCTGCTCGGCGTCCGGGTCCGGATTGACCGCGCAGTCGCCGTAGACCAGCACCCGGTCGGCCAGGCACATGAAGAAGACCGACGAGACGATCTGGGCGCCCGGCTTGGTCTTGATGATCTCGAACGCCGGGCGGATGGTGGCGGCGGTGGAGTGCACCGCGCCGGAGACCATGCCGTCGGCCAGGCCCTCCTGCACCATCAGCGTGCCGAAGTACGAGACGTCGGCGACCACGTCGTAGGCCAGCTCGTAGCTGACGCCCTTGTGGGCGCGCAGGGTCGCGTACAGCTCGGCGAACCGCTCGCGCAGCTCGGAGGTGTGCGGGTCGATGATCTGGGCGTCCGCCAGGTCGATGGCCAGGTCGGCGGCGCGCTTGCGGATCGCCTCCTCCTCGCCCAGCAGCGTCAGGTCGCACACGTCGCGGCGCAGCAGCACGTCGGCGGCGCGCAGCACCCGCTCCTCGGTGCCCTCGGGCAGCACCACCCGGCGGCGGCCGGACCGGGACCGCTCGATCAGCTCGTGCTCGAACATCATCGGGGTGACCCGGCCGGAGCGGGCGACCGAGATCCGGTCGGTCAGCTCCGCGGTGTCCACGTGCCGCTCGAAGAGGCCGAGCGCGGTCTCCGCCTTGCGCGGCGAGGCGGCGTTCAGCTTGCCCTCGATCGCGAACAGCTCGGCGGCGGTGGGGAACGAACCGCCGGGGACGGAGACCACCGGGGTGCCCGGCGCCAGGCGGGCGGCCAGCGCCATGATGTCCGGCCCGGGGCGCTCGTCGAGGGTGAGCACCACACCGGCGATCGGCGGGGCGCCGGCGCTGTGCGCGGCCAGCGAGCCGACGACCAGGTCGGCGCGGTCCCCGGGGGTGATCACCATGCAGCCGGGGGTGAGCGCCTTGAGGAAGGTCGGCAGCATCGCACCGCCGAAGACGAAGTCGCGGGCGTCCCGGGCCAGCCCGGAGTCGTCGCCCAGCAGTACGTCGGCGCCGAGCGCCTGGACGATCTGGCCGACGGTCGGCGCGGAGAGCGAACCGTCCTCCGGCAGCGCGTAGCACGGCACCGGCAGCCGGGCGGCGAGCCGCTCCACGATCGCGGTGCGCTCGCCGGGGTCCACGCGGTTGACGACCAGCGCGACGACGTCGCAGCCCAGCGAGGTGTAGGCGCGGTAGGCGTTGCCGGCCTCGGCGCGCACCGACTCGGCCTCCCGGCGCTGGCCGCCGACGACCGGTATCACCGCGGCGCCGAACTCGTTGGCCAGCCGGGCGTTGAGCGCCAGCTCGTCCGGCAGGCTGGTGTCGGCGTAGTCCGAGCCGAGGACCAGGACGTACTCGTACTCCCGGGCGACCTCGTGGAAGCGGTCGACGAGCCGGGAGACCAGCTCGTCGGTGCCGCGCTCGGCCTGGACGGCGGCGGCCTCCTCGTACCCGATGCCGTGGACCGACTCGGCCGGCTGGGAGAGGCGGTAGCGGGCCCGCAGCAGCTCGAAGAGCCGGTCGGGCCCGTCGTGGACCAGGGGACGGAACACCCCCACCCGGTCGACGTGGCGGGTCAGCAACTCCATGACCCCCAGCTCGACGACCTGGCGGCCGTCGCCGCGCTCGATACCGGTCACGTACACGCTGCGCGTCACGTGTGCACTCCGTCCGTTCCGATGGCCGCGAGGCTCCGCGCTCGCGGGAATTCCCTGGTCACAAGGTGGCAATTACCCGTTATTGTGGGCTTGCCCCTCTTGACAATACCTGCGCGGGTGGGTAAGCCGCTCTCCCAGTTTCCCTGGCGCGCCCGGGGCGGGGACAGTGGAGGGTGGCCCCCGGACGCGCCCGGGGCCGGGGTCGGACCGGGCCGCACATGAAACAATCGGACCGGCTCACACGAACCGACAGCGAGCACAGGAGACACAGCACGATGCGTATCGGAGTCCTCACCGCGGGCGGCGACTGTCCCGGCCTGAATGCTGTGATCCGGTCCGTCGTCCACCGCGCCCTGACCGGCCACGGCGACGAGGTCATCGGCTTCGAGGACGGTTTCAAGGGCCTGCTCGACGGCCGCTTCCGCAAGCTCGACCTGGACGCGGTCAGCGGCATCCTGGCCCGCGGCGGCACCATCCTCGGCTCCGCCCGCCTGGAGCGCGCCCGGCTGCGCGAGGCGTGCGAGAGCGCCAAGGACTTCTCCCGCGAGTACGGGATAGACGTCCTGATCCCGATCGGCGGCGAGGGCACGCTGACCGCCGCCCGGATGCTCTCCGACGCCGGTATGCCGGTGGTCGGCGTCCCCAAGACCATCGACAACGACATCTCCTCCACCGACCGCACCTTCGGCTTCGACACCGCCGTCGGCGTGGCCACCGAGGCCATCGACCGCCTGAAGACCACCGCCGAATCGCACCAGCGGGTCATGGTCGTGGAGGTCATGGGCCGGCACGCGGGCTGGATCGCCCTGGAGTCCGGCATGGCCGGCGGTGCCCACGGCATCTGCCTCCCCGAGCGCGAGTTCGACGTCAACGACCTGGTGACGATGGTCGAGGAACGCTTCGCCCGGGGCAAGAAGTTCGCGGTGGTGTGTGTCGCCGAGGGCGCCCACCCGCGGCCCGGCACCATGGACTACAAGAAGGGCGCCATCGACCAGTACGGCCACGAGCGGTTCTCCGGCATCGGCACCGCGCTCGCCCGCGAACTGGAGAAGCGCCTGGGCAAGGAGGCCCGCCCGGTCATCCTCGGCCACGTCCAGCGCGGCGGCACCCCCACCGCCTACGACCGGGTGCTGGCCACCCGCTTCGGCTGGCACGCCGTCGAGGCCGCGCACCGCGGCGACTTCGGGCACATGACCGCGCTGCGTGGCACCGACATCGTGATGGCCCCGCTGGCCGAGGCGATCACCGAGCTGAAGCGGGTCCCGGAGAACCGCATGGACGAGGCCGAGTCGGTCTTCTGATCCGCACCGGGCGGCACGGGCACCGACCCTGCTGACGCCCCGTCAAAAGCCAGCGGGCGGCGCGCTGTCAGCGCGCCGCCCGTTGTGCGTCCGGGGGCCGGGGCGGTCAGGGCCCCCGGGCCGCCTCAGTGGGCGCCGATGGCCTCCAGCATGTTCAGCCGGGCGGCCCGGCGGGCCGGCCACAGCGCGGCCAGCACCCCCACGACCAGGGCGAGCAGCAGGAACAGCCCGAGCCGGTCCCACGGCAGCACCATCCGGTACGTGGCGAACGACGAGCCGACCAGCTTGCCGCCGGCCCAGGCCAGGAAGATCCCCACGCCGATGCCCAGCACCGCCCCGAACAGCGAGATCACCACCGACTCCAGGCGGACCATCCGCTTGACCCCGGCCCGGGACAGCCCGATGGCGCGCAGCATCCCGATCTCCCGGGTCCGCTCGAACACCGACATCGCCAGGGTGTTGACCACCCCGACCACCGCGATGACCACGGCCATCCCGAGCAGCCCGTAGATCATGTAGACCATGGTGTCGATCTGGCCCGCGGTCTCCTTGCGCAGGTCGTTGTGGTCCTGGATCTTCAGCAGCGGGCTGTCGCCGAGCGCCGCCCGGATCCGCCCGGCCAGCGCCGCGGAGCCGCCGTCGCGGGCCTTGACCAGCAGCTCGTCGTCCCGGAGCCGGTCCAGGTGCGGATCGACCAGCGCGGTGCCGGCGAACGACTCGCCCAGGACCGGGTTGTCCGCGTAGACCGCGCCGACCCGCACGGTCACCGTCTTCTTGTCGTAGAAGGTGAGGGCCACGGTGTCGCCGGCCCGCCAGCCGTGCTCCTTCGCACCGGTCTCCGAGACCGCGATCCCGCCGGAGCGGACCGCGGCCAGCGAGCCCTGGGTGACGGTGAGCGCGGTGACCTTGCCGATCTGGTCCAGGTCGGTGCCGTGGACGTAGCCGAAGCCGCCGTCGGGGCCGCTGCCGCCGCCCTGGACGGTGTAGCCCGCGCCGCGCAGCGGGGCGGTCGCCGCGACGCCCGGGACGCGGGCCACCGCCGCCGACCGCTGCGGGTCCAGGCCGGTGCCGGTCGAGGTGCTGATCTTGTAGTCGGCGGTCAGCCCGGCCGCGGCCATCCGGTCCAGCGCCAGCTGGGAGGAGTGGCCCGCCACGGTCAGCCCGGTGATCAGGGTCAGGCCGATCATCAGCGCCGAGCCGGTCGCCGCGGTACGGCGCGGATTGCGCAGCGCGTTCTCCTTGGCGAGCTTGCCGCCGACCCCGAACAGCCGGGTGGTGACGAGCCCGGCCAGCGAGACCAGGGGCCGCGACAGCAGCGGCGCCAGCACGATCATCCCGATGAGCGTCAGCATCGAACCGCCCATCGCCAGCGGCAGGTTGTCACCGCCCGTCAAGGTGGAGACCCACAGCATCACCGCGACGCCGAGGGTGGTCAGCACCCCGCCCAGGACGTTGCGGAACACCAGGCTCCGGGGGGTCGGCGGGGCATCGACGGTGCTCAGCGCCTCGACCGGCGCGATCCGCGCCGCCTTGCGGGACGGCAGCCAGGCGGCCAGCACGGTCACCCCGACGCCCACGGCCAGGGACGCGGCCACCGCCGACGGGCTGATGACCACCGGCCCGTCCGGGAAGCCGGCGCCCTGCGACGCCAGGACGGCCCGCAGGCCCACCGCGATCCCGGCGCCCAGCCCGAAGCCGACGGCCGAGGACAGCAGCCCCAGCAGGCCCGCCTCGACGAGCACCGAGCGCACCACCTGGCGGCGGGAGGCCCCCACCGCGCGCAGCAGCGCGATCTCCCGGGTGCGCTGGGAGATCAGCATGGTGAAGGTGTTGGCGATGATGAACACGCCGACGAACAGCGCGATGCCGGCGAAGGTCAGCAGGGTCTGGCTCAGCGCGTGGTTCTGGTCGGCGATCCGCCGCGCCTGCTCGGCGGCCAGCTCCCGCCCGCTGGTGGCCGTGGCGCGATCGGCCGGCAGCAGCGCGGCCACCTTCGCGGTCAGCGCCTCCTGGTCGGTGCCGGGCGCGGCCGCCACCACCAGTTCGTCGAACTGGCCGGGGTGCAGGTACAGCCGCTGCGCGGTGGCGGTGTCGAACAGCGTCAGGCTGCCGCCCGCGGTCACCGCCGGATCGTCACTCGCCACGATCCCGACCAGCTTCTTGGTCAGCACCGGGCCGTCGGTGGCCAGCCGCACCGGGTCGCCGAGGCGGTAGCCGGCGGCGTCGGCGGTGCTCCGCGCCAGCGCGACCTCGTCCGCGCGGGCCGGGCCCCGGCCGCGCACCAGCGGGTAGCGGGGATCGTCGCCGCCGGGCCCCGGCTGGTAGTTGGCGGCGCGGTTCTGCCAGCCGTTGCCGATCGGGTGGCCGTCGCCGCGGGCGGCGACGGTGGCCTGGCCGGTGACGTCGGAGCGGACCCCGGCGACGCCGGGCAGGGCGCGGATCCGGTCCGCCAGCCGGTCGTCGAGGGCGGTGGCCCGCTTGCCGTCCTTGCCCTCCCCGCCCGGCCGGTCGGGGCCGTAGACGGCCTGGACGGAGACGGCGACGTCCTTGAGGTTGCGGGCGGAGGCGTTCTTGACGGCCTCGCCGACGGAATCGCTGAAGATCAGGGTGCCGGCGACGAAGGCGACGCCGAGCAGCACCGCGAGCGCGGTCATCATCAGCCGGGCTTTGTGCGCGAGGAGATTGCGCAGGGCGGTTCGGAACATGGTGGTGGTGTCAGTCCTGGGTACGGCGGGGGTGGGGGAGGGGCGCGGCCCGCGGCCGGGCCCGGCGCGCGGCCGGCCGGTCCGGCCTGCGACTGGTTGGTCCGGCCTGCGACTGGCTGGCCCGGCCTGCGGCTAGCTTGCCCGGCCTGCGGCCTCGAAGCGCCGCATCCGGTCCAGTACGGCGTCCGCCGTCGGCTCGTACAGCTCGTCCACGATCCGGCCGTCGGCGAGGAAGACCACCCGGTCCGCGTAGCCGGCCGCGACCGGGTCGTGGGTGACCATCACCACGGTCTGGTCCATCGCCCGCACCGACTCCCGCAGGAAGCCCAGTACCTCGGCGCCGGACCGGGAGTCGAGGTTGCCGGTCGGCTCGTCGGCGAAGATGATCTCCGGCTGGGCGGCCAGCGCCCGCGCCACCGCGACCCGCTGCTGCTGGCCGCCGGAGAGCTGGGCCGGCCGGTGCGCCAGCCGGCCCGAGAGGCCGACGGTCTCCACCACCCGGCCGACCCAGTCCTTGTCCGGGCGGCGGCCGGCGATGTCCAGCGGCAGCGTGATGTTCTCCAGCGCGGTCAGCGTCGGCAGCAGGTTGAACGCCTGGAAGATGAAGCCGATCCGGTCGCGGCGCAGCCGGGTCAGCTGCTTGTCGTTCAGGTCGGCCAGCTCCACGTCGCCGATCCGGGCCGAACCGCCGGTCACCGAGTCCAGGCCGGCCATGCAGTGCATCAGCGTGGACTTGCCGGAGCCGGACGGTCCCATGATCGCGGTGAACCGGGCCCGGCCGAACTCGACGGTGACGGAGTCCAGCGCGACCACCCGGGTCTCGCCCTGGCCGTAGACCTTGCTCAGGTCCGTGGCCCGGGCGGCGACGGCCGCGGCGGCGCGGGCGGGGACGGCGGTACGAGGGACGGCGGTGTGCGGCACCACAACTCCTGGAAGGACGGGACGGCGGGGGAGGAAGAGCGCGTCGGAAGCGCCCTTCCATCCTCGATGCCGCGGGCCGGCCCGTCTTCGGCCGCAAGGACCGAAAGCCGGACCGGCCGGAAGTGCCACGCCCGGCCCGCACGTCATCCTCGGGACGGACCCCGGTCCCCCCGCAGACCGACACGGCGGCGGCCCGGCCCGGTCCGGTGCCGGAGCGGCCGCCGCCGCGCCGGGCTCAGGGCGCGGACCCGCCGGCCCGCCGCCAGAACTCCGCCAGGATCCCGTCGAGGAAGTCCCGGCCCGCCTTGCCGGCCTCGTCGGACGCGTCCCCGCCGGTCCAGCTCAGCGAGGCGGTCATCGTCGCGTGGTACTCCTCGTGCAGGGCCTGGAGCGCGTCCTGGAGCCGCTCCTTGGGCAGCGGCACCAGCTTGCCCACCGGGCGGACGTAGCCCTGCCAGCGGGTGGTGGCCGCGCTGACCAGCAGCTCCACCAGGCGCTCCTCCTGGCCGGTGAAGCGGATCAGGGCGGGCAGCGGGAGCCGCAGGGCGGCGGCCAGCGCCGCGGCCTGCCGGTCGCTGCCCGTCCACCGCCCGCCGGCCTCCAGCCGCTCGTACACGCCCGGGTCCATACCGATCCGCAGGGCCAGGTCGGCCGGTGCCAGGCCGAGCGCCAGCCGGAATTCGCGGAGCGTGCCGGGGGTGCCGAGGAGGTCGGCCGGAGCGCACCACAAGGCGCCGGCCAGTGCGGTCAACTCGGCCTCGGTGGGGGAGTTCTCCCCCAATTCCCAGGACGCCACCGTGGCGGGCTCCAGGCGAATTCCGAATGCGGCCCAGATTCCGTAGGCGACATGCGCGTGAGTCATGCCCAGGGCCTCGCGCAGCCGCCGAGCGGCGTCGGCATTGAAAGGGGGCCGGCGTGCATCCCCGTCGTGCGTGTTCACCGGCACACGGTAAGTGACGAGGTGGCGTCGTACCTATCGTATGGATGTCCAAGTTTGCGGGTTGGAGGAAAGTACGGGGGGTTCGGCGGGCTCCGGCCAACTTTCGCAGCTTTCCCGCCAACTCGCTCCCCAAACCGGCGCTGGCCAGCCGTTTTGTGCTTTCGAGCCGGGTTGTCGGCGCCGACGGGCGGGCCGGAAATGCGGGGTGTTCCCGCGAAGGCGATCGGACGGTAATTCCCGAAGAAAGCGAAAATGCGCTCCGATACGCGAATCCGGGCCCGGGATTCGCCGCCCGGATTCGGGCCGCGGGAAACCGCCGCACGGAAACCGGCCGCCCCGGAACCCGCCGCCCCGCATCCGTCCGGCGCACCTCCGGCCGCCCGGGCGCGGGCCGCCGGTCACCGCTCCCCGGGCCCGTGCGGGGCCCCGTCCGCCCACCGGTAGCGCAGCTCCGGGCGGCCGACCTGGCCGTACTGCGGGGCGCGGGCGGCCCGGCCGGCCTCCACCAGGTGCTCCAGGTAGCGGCGGGCGGTGATCCGGGAGATGCCCACGTGCGCGGCGGCCTCGGCCGCGGTCAGCCCGCCGCCGGACGCCCGCAGCACATCGGTCACCGCCCGCAGGGTGGCCGCGGTCAGCCCCTTGGGCAGCGCGGCCGGCCGCGGGGCGCGCAGCGCGGCCAGCGCCCGGTCCACCTCGTCCTGCCCGCTGGCCTCGCCGCTGGCCGCCCGGAACTCCGCGTAGCGCAGCAGCCGGTCCCGCAGGGTGGCGAAGGTGAACGGTTTCAGCACGTACTGCACCACGCCCAGCGAGACGCCCTCGCGGACCATCGCCAGGTCCCGGGCGGAGGTCACCGCGATGATGTCCGCGCCGTGCCCGGCCGCGCGCAGCGTGCGCACCAGCTGGAGCCCGTGGCCGTCGGGCAGGAACAGGTCGAGCAGCAGCAGGTCGACCTGGTGCCGGTCCAGGTGGCGGCGGGCGCCGGCGCCCGTGTGCACCGTCCCGGACACCGCGAAGCCGGGCACCCGCCCCACGTACAGGGCGTGCGCGGCCGCGGCGACCGGGTCGTCCTCGACGACCAGGACCCGGATGGCGGCGGCGGGCTCCACGGCGCTCACCGGGTGCCGCCGTCCGCCGCCGCGCCCAGCGGCAGCCGCACGGTGAACCGCGCCCCGCCCGCCGGCCCCCGGTCCAGCGCGATCGTGCCGCCGTGCCGGTGCACCGCCTGCCGGACCAGCGCCAGGCCCAGCCCCCGGGCGGTGCCCGCGCCGGCCGCCTCCTTGGTGCTCCAGCCGCGCCGGAAGACCTCCTCGGTGGCGTCCGCGGCGACCCCCGGCCCGTTGTCGGCGACGCACAGCAGCAGTTCGCCGCCGTCCGCCCGGGCGGTGACCCGCACCTGCGGCGGGGCGCCGTGCTCCGGCGGGGCGGCGTCCAGGGCGTTGTCGATGAGGTTGCCGAGCACCGTCACCAGGTCGCGGGCGGGCAGGTCCGGCGGGATCACCCCGTCGTCGATCCGGCTGTCGGGGGTCAGCACCAGCTCCCCGCCGTGCTCGTTGGCCTGCGCCGCCTTGCCCAGCAGCAGCGCGGCCAGCACCGGCTCGGCGACCGCGCCCACCACCCGGTCGGTGAGCGCCTGCGCCAGCTCCAGCTCGGCGGTGGCGAACTCCACCGCCTCCTCGGCGCGGCCCAGTTCGATCAGCGAGACCACGGTGTGCAGCCGGTTGGCGGCCTCGTGCGCCTGCGAGCGCAGCGCCTCGGCGAAGCCCCGTACCGAGTCCAACTCCCCGGACAGTGCCTGGAGTTCGGTGTGGTCCCGGAGGGTGACGACGGTGCCGCGCCGCCGGCCGCCGGAGACCGGCGCGGAGTTGACCACCAGCACCCGCTCGCCGGTCAGGTGCAGCTCGTCGACGCGCGGCCCGGACGCGCGCAGCGCCCCGGTCAGCGGCGCCGGCAGCCCCAGGCCGTCCACCGGCCGGCCCACCACGTCCCCGGTCAGCCCCAGCAGCTCCCGCCCGCCGTCGTTGATCAGCGCCACCCGGCGCTGCCCGTCGAGCATCAGCAGCCCCTCGCGGACGGCGTGCAGCGCCGCCTGGTGGTAGTCGTACATCCGGGACAGCTCGGCGGCGTTCATTCCGTGGGTGTGCCGGCGCAGCCGGGCGTTGACCACGTACGTGCCCAGCCCGCCCAGGGCCAGCGCCGCCGCGGCCGCCCCCAGCAGCGCCAGGACCTGGTCGCGCAGCTGCTCGCTGATGGTGGCGATGGTGATCCCGGCACTGACCAGCGCGGTGATCCGGCCGCCCCGTCCGGGGTCGCGCACCGGGGCGACGACCCGCACGGACGGGCCGAGCACCCCCAGGTGCGTCTCCGGGAAGATCTCGCCGCGCAGCGCCGGACCGGTGTGGCCGAGGTACTTCCCACCGATCGCGGACGGCTCCGGATGCGTCCAGCGGGTGCCGTCCGGCGCCATCACGACCACGAAGTCCACCCCGGCGTCCTTGCGCAGCCGCTCGGTGTAGGGCTGGAGCACGGCGGTGGGGTCCTTCGTCCGGGCCGCGGCCGCCACGGCCGGGGAGTCGGCGACCGCGGTGGCCGCCGCGGTCGCCTGCCGCCGCGCGGTCTCCTGCGCCTGCCGCCCGGCGCTGACGTACGCGAAGACCGCGCAGACCGCGACCACCGCCGCCACCAGTACCACCTGCACGGCGAAGAGCTGCCCGGCGAGACTGCGGGGGCCGGGCAGCCGCCGCGGCGGACGGGGACGGGGGAGGCGCATGCGGAACAGTCTGCCCGGTCACTTTTACGTGAACGAAATGTACGCAAGGGTGACCAGCGCCACAGCGCCGTGCATAGTCGCCGGGACCTGTTCCGCGCCGCGAGCCGCGAAAGCGGCGCGGAACGTGGCCCCAGTCAGAAAGGCAGGGCAGCCGTGGCTGCACAGACCCCGTCGTCCGGGGGCACCGCCGGACAGGCGCCGCCGGCCAAGCGGGACCGGACCCATGTCCTCTACCTCGCCGTGATCGGCGCGGTGCTCCTCGGCATCGCCGTGGGCCTGGCCGCCCCCGGCACCGCCGTCCAGCTCAAACCGCTGGGCACCGGATTCGTCGCGCTCATCAAGATGATGATCTCGCCGGTGATCTTCTGCACCATCGTGCTGGGCGTCGGCTCGGTCCGCAAAGCGGCCAAGGTCGGCGCGGTGGGCGGGCTGGCGCTCGGCTACTTCATGGTGATGTCCACGATCGCGCTGGCCATCGGCCTGGTCGTCGGCAACTTCCTGGAGCCCGGCTCCGGCCTGCACCTGACCGACGCGCTGCGCCACGCCGGCCAGGCCCAGACCGCCGGCGGCCACGCGTCCACCACCGACTTCCTGCTGGGCATCATCCCGGACACGCTGGTCTCCGCCCTCACCAAGGGCGAGGTGCTACAGACCCTGCTGGTGGCGCTGCTGGTCGGCTTCGGCCTCCAGGCGCTGGGCACGGCCGGCGAGCCGGTGCTGCGCGGGATCGGCCACGTCCAGAAGCTGGTCTTCCGGGTGCTGTCGATGATCATGTGGGCGGCGCCGGTCGGTGCGTTCGGCGCGATGGCCGCGGTCGTCGGCGCCACCGGCCTGGACGCGCTGAAGTCCCTGGCCGTCATCATGGCCGGCTTCTACGCCACCTGCCTGCTGTTCGTCGTGCTGGTCCTCGGGGCGCTGCTCCGGCTGGTCGCCAAGGTGAACATCCTCGCGCTGCTGAAGTACCTCGGCCGGGAGTTCCTGCTGATCCTGTCGACCTCCTCCTCGGAGTCGGCGCTGCCCCGGCTGATCGCGAAGATGGAGCACCTGGGCGTCAGCCGCCCGGTCGTCGGCATCACCGTCCCGACCGGCTACAGCTTCAACCTCGACGGCACCGCCATCTACCTCACCATGGCCTCGCTGTTCATCGCCGAGGCGATGGACAAGCCGCTCTCCCTGGGCCAGCAGGTCTCCCTCCTGGTCTTCATGATCATCGCGTCCAAGGGCGCGGCCGGCGTCACCGGCGCGGGCCTGGCCACGCTGGCCGGCGGCCTCCAGTCGCACCGGCCCGAACTCGTCGACGGCGTCGGCCTGATCGTCGGCATCGACCGCTTCATGAGCGAGGCCCGGGCGATGACCAACTTCGCCGGCAACGCGGTGGCCACCGTCCTGATCGGCACCTGGACCAAGGAGATCGACCGCGCCCGGGTCGCCGAGGTGCTCTCCGGCCGCCTGCCGTTCGACGAACGGACCCTGTCCGCCGACGGCCACGCCGCCCCGCCCGCCCCCGTCGCCGACAGCCCCAAGACCCCCGCGACGGCCTGACGCCCCCCGCACCGCGGGGCACCCAGGAGGGGAGAAGCGGGGGGGGCCGGGATGCGCCCGCC
>NZ_JALMUV010000060.1 GCF_023155275.1 Streptomyces rhizoryzae | reverse complement strand
AGTACGAGTCCCGCACCATGTACCCCACCTACGCCCGCCAGGCGAAGACGGCCGGCGACACCAACGCCGCCACCCAGTTCACCCACAACGCCACCGACGAGGCCGGCCACGCCCGCGCCTTCCAGAACGCCCGCAACCAACTCCACTGACCCGCACCACCCGGTGACGGCCAGGGCGGGCCCGCGACCAGGGCCCGCCCCAGCCACCGGTCAGCCCTGCCGGCCCCAGCGCCGCTGCTCCGGCCGGTGCCACGCCGCTTTCGCGCCCGAGTGCCCGGCATCGTAGGTGGCGTAGCCGGCACCTGCGGCGATGATCAGCGTCAGCAGCACCGCCAACAGCCGCACCAGAACGTGCGGGCCGGCGGGCTCCCGGTCCTCGGCCCCACCGCCCACGGCCGCGCGGGCCATCGCCCTGCGGTAGACCCACCACAGCAGCACGCTCACCACCAGAAGAGCCACCGTCCACGGCAGCACCCCCTCACCCGCCTCCTCGTGCCGCTCCACCAAGCCGTTCTCCGGCACGTGCTCCTCCAGCCACGACCCCGCACCGGTGGTGAACGGCACCAGGACCACGCACACCAGCGCGAGGAGAGGCAGCACCAGACCGAAGCGGCGCAGCACCGGGGGCCAGACGGCACAGGCCACTGCCGCAAGCGCGGCCAGCGGGACCAGCACCACGACGAAGTGGGCGAACAACACATGCGTGGGGATCCCGTCCCACAACGAGGTCTGCACGGCTCAGCTCCTGAAACTCGGAAACGACGTGGCGCCCGGGGCAGGGTGAGGGGAAGCGAAGCCAGGCACCGTGCCAGGCATCGTGTGACGGGAACCGAAACGAATGCCTTCGAGAGGCCCCTCGCGCCCATGCGCCATGAGCCTGGGCGCCTGAGGTGCCGTTCGCCGCCGCGCAACCGCGAAGTCGACAAACGACGTGCGAGGCACGCGCATCTCTCTTGCCCGCAGCCCCATAGCTCATTGCTATCGGTTCGCCACTTTGCGCGATCTCTGGATCGAAAGGTACGGATGCGCGGGCGACCGGCAAGGAAGCGCGCCGGTATTGCCAACCCTCACCTCGATGATGGCCAGGAGGGCCATAACTGGAATGCGCCCCTCGAACACTGCGCCGCGCAGAGACAGCCCCGTACCGGCGCTCCGCTCACTTGGGCGCCCTGTGGGCCGCCCAGCGGGAGCATCCTGGAGCTGAAGGCTGCATTGCCGGCCCGGAGAGGTGATCGGCGTGATGTGGTACGACGGGGGCTGGAGCTGGGACGGGTGGCTCGCCATGGGCGTGATCATGGTGTTGTTCTGGGGGTTGATCATTGCCGTCATCGCGATGCTCTTCCGCTTCTTCAGCAGCGGTCACCGCGCCCGACGGACTGGCCCCCCTCCGCCCGGCGGTGAGCCGGGATGGGGCGGCAGACGTGCGGAGGACCTGCTGGCCGAGCGGTTCGCTCGCGGGGAGATCGACGAGGAGGAGTACCGGCGCCGGCTCAGGCTCCTGCGGGAGCACCGATGACCACCGGTGGCCCGCGCAGGCTGTGGCCTGTCGTGGCCGGGGCGGTCGCCGCGCTCGTGCTCGGTGTCGCCACGACGGTCGTGCTCGCCGTCACGGGGCCCTTCCAAAGCCCTGCGCCCGTGACCGGACGCCCACCGGGCGCACAGTGCAGTGCCCCGGCGCCGGCCGGCCATGTGGTGAACGTGACAGTGGGCGACATGGGATCCGGCATGATGCGCGGCGCGGGTGCACGTACCACGGCGCCCGGCGGCAGTCTTCGGCACGGCATGGGCATGATGTGGCTGAGGGTGGCGCCGAACACCGTCCCCGCCGGCGTGGTCTCGCTGCGGGTCGTCAACGACGGCACCCTTCCTCACGAGGTCGTCGTGCTGCCGTTGCCTCCCGGGAAGGCGGCGGGTAACCGAGTGGTCGGCGCCGGGGGGACCGTCAGCGAGGCAGGCAGCCTGGGCGAAGCCTCGCGTACCTGCGGGGCCGGTAGCGGACAGGGCATCGCTCCCGGTGCCATCGGCTGGACCACGGTGAGGCTGCCCCCGGGCCCGTACGAGCTGGTGTGCAACTTCCCCGGTCACTACGCGGCCGGTATGCACACCGAACTGGACGTCACGTCCTGACCGGGCACTCGGAGCCGCCAGCGAGGACGACCGTGCCGCCGAGGATCCGTCTTGCTCGTGACCTGCGCGGAGCGGCGAACCCCCCTTTTCTTCCTTGGCGGTTCTCCGACAGTGAGATCTCTGCTCCGAAGTTCGGATGGGTGGCCGACCCCGATGCCTGCATTTGGTCTCGCATATCGGAGTCCGAGCCCTTGCGAGCCACACAGGGCAACACGCCGACGCGTAGCCACCCGGCGCTGCCGAATCTGTGGCGCCCGCTCGTAGGGCGTCACCCCATGCCTGGTCAGCCGATCGCCATGCCGATCGGGCCGTGGCATCGCGGCTCCGGCGATCCATGTCCTGACTGCCGGGTTCATCCAGCTGGCGTACGCAGTGCCGTCTCGGCCTGGCGGGTGCGCCATTCCTCCACGGTCTTCTGCTGCTGCCGGGCCCGCTCCAGCAGTCTGTCGAGCAGGGCGGAATCCAAGCGCTCGTCCGTCGCACTGAGCCGGCGCAGGGTCTGCCATCCGGCCGCCTTGCCCTCCGTCGCCATGCGCAGCGCCTCCAGTTCGAGCACGGTGCTGAGCGGAGAACGCCGCACCAGGCGGCCGTTGCCCTTCAGCCGCCCCAGCTTCTCGCTCGCCCAACCTGCGCATACCTTGTAGCGGCGTACGGGTACCCCCAGGTCCCGCATGATGCCCAGCAGCGCCGACCGGTCCTCGGCGATCTCGGCGGCGACCGGACCAAGCGCCCTTCCGAGCGGGGAGCCACGAGCGGCTCGCACCAAGTGGTCGGCCCGCTGGGTGCCCGCGGTGGCGCCGGCGAGGTGGTCGTTGAGATAGATGCCGAGCAGCTTCATGTCGGAGCCGGGTGCGGGCGGGCGGCATCGAGACACGCCCGAGCTCGGTGCGGCGTTCATCGAGAAGCTCCTTTCTGTCTACGGGAATACCTCGGCTTCGCATCGGCGCGATACAGGGCATTCAGGCAAGTTCAAGCGAGAGGTGACGACATACGGTTGGTCGTAGGGATGACGGGCGCCACGGGGGCGATTCTGGGTATTCACCTGGAAAACATGTTAGCCCTCTCCCGGATGGGAGTGACGATTCTGCCGCCCATGCCGGCCTTCTATAACAAGCCCGAATCGATAGACGACATCGTGAACCACCTGGTTGCCCGCGTCATGGACCAGTTCCGCCTCGACAGTTAGCGCGCGGTGCACTGGGAGGGGCCTTCTACGGCGCGTGGCCATAACGTCTCACCCCTCACCACTCGGACGCAGTCGTTGCCTGAACCGCAACTGTGACGCCGTAGCCGCGACAGCGCGGTCGCCGGTTTTCGGCACACGGTCCGTGCCGGCGCCGCCTCCTGCCAGGCGGAACCACAGGCGGCGCGGTTCCCAGAGCCTTGCCCGGCCGGTCAGGGCGAGCATGGGCATCCGGGCCAGCAGGTCGAGAGCGCTCCGGTCTCCAGCCAGATGCCGTTCTGCGCGGTGTGGTGCAGCGGAAGGTTGCGCAGGCCGGTCGAACGCGCGGCCCGGACGCGGTCCTCCGCGGAATCTCGAGGACGTGCCGGTGGACGGCTTCGGTGATCACCATGCCGACCGAGCGGGACAGCCAGCGCCCGCGCCAGCCCGCATTGCCCGGCCCGAGCCGGGCCGCGACGGCCTCCACGCCCGGGCAGCCCCCCGGACAGGCTTTTGTCGTACCGCGCTTGAGTCGGGGTTGAGCCGTCCCGACCGGCCGCGTGCCACACTCGGCCCATGCTCCACAGGCGTGCTGATCAATTTCTGAGCGAACGGACAAAGCAAATCCGCCGGGGCCTCATGGGAACCCCGCTGATTCCCTTGGCGGACGAGCGGTGTGACATCGTCGCCAAGCTGGAATTCTGCAATCCCGCCGGAAGTACCAAAGACCGTTCGGCACTGTGGATTTTGGAACAGGCAATCGGTCGCGGGGAGATAGCGCACGACACCACGGTGGTCGAGTCGTCGTCCGGCAATTTCGCGCTGGCCCTGGCTTTCTACTGTCGGATTCTTGGCATCTCGTTCGTCCCGGTCATCGATCCGAACTGCAATGAGGCCACCGAGGCCCAGCTCCGGCAGCTCTGTGAACGGGTGGAGAAGGTTTCCCTCCGTGATGCGGCAGGCAGCTACCTGAAGACCCGGCTGTCCCGGGTGCAGGAACTGCTGGTGGAGCTCGACTCGGCCTATTGGCCCAACCAGTACGCCAATCCCGATGCCCGCGACGCGCATTACCGCTTCACCGCGGGTGAGCTGATCGCCCAGGCCGGCCCGCTCGACTACCTCTTCGTCGGCGTGGGCACGGGCGGCACGATCGCCGGGCTCTCCCACCGGATCAAGGAAACGTACCCGGGCTGTGTGGTCGTCGCGGTCGACACCGAAGGCTCGGTGATCTTCGGAGGCCCGCCGAAGAAGCGGCGCATCCCCGGCATCGGCTCCAGCATCGTGCCGCCGCTGTGCGGCCAGGCGCTGATCGACCAGGTCGAGATCGTCTCCGAGGTACGCGCCGTCGAGGCGTGCGGCGCCCTGGTCGCCACGTACGGCCTGTACGCGGGAGGTTCGACCGGCAGCAGCTATGCCGCCGTCCAGGACTACTTCGCTCGTCACCCTCCCGGCGCACACCGTCCCCGGGTCGCCTTCCTCGCCGCCGACCGCGGCCATGCCTACGCCCGGACCGTCTACGACCCCACGTGGGTCCAGCAGCTGCGCGCGGAAGCGGTACCGCCCGCCGGCGTCGAAGCCCTGGCCGTCAAGTGAAGGAGAGCCACCCGTGTCCAGCCTGGCCCCACCGCCCCTGACCGTGATCGGCGCGGGCGACGTCGCCGCCGAGACGGACCGTCACCGTCCGGAGCTCATCGACGTCGTCCGTGCCGCCTACCTCGCGCACGACGCCGGACAGAGCTCGAACCCGCACAGCTCGTTCCTGCGCTTCCCGCACCACAGCCGGTCGCGCATCATCTCCCTGCCCGCCTACCTGGGCGGCGAGTTCGAGGTCGCCGGCAACAAGTGGATCGCCAGCTTTCCGGACAACACCCGCCACGGAATCCCCCGCGCCTCGGCCACGCTGATCCTCAACGACTGCGTCACCGGCTACCCGTTCGCCTGCATGGAGTCCTCGATCGTCTCGGCGACACGGACCGCGGCCTCCGCGGTGCTCGGCGCGCAGACGCTGCTCGGCGCGCGCCGTGCCCGCCGGGTCGGCATCGTGGGCACGGGTCTGATCGCCCAGCACGTAGGGCGGTTCCTGCGTGATCTCCACTGGGAGATCGACAGCTTCCGGCTCTTCGACCTCGACCCGGCCACGGCGGGCCGCTTCGGCGCCGCCATGGCCGAGCACACCAAGGCCGAGATCATGGTCGCCGACACGGCGCAGGACGCGTTCACCGACTGCGACCTGGTGGTGCTGACCACCGTGGCCGGCGAACCACACCTGCACGACCCCCGGCTGCTGGCCCACAACCCGGTGGTCCTGCACCTGTCCCTGCGCGACCTCGCCCCCGAGATGATCCTCACCGCCCAGAACTTCACCGACGACATCGACCACGCCGTACGCGAGCGCACCTCGCTGCACCTGACCGAACAGCGCACCGGCAACCGGGACTTCATCGACGGCACCCTCGGCGACCTGCTGCGCGGACGGCTGCACCGGGACCCCGAACGCCCGGCGATCTTCTCACCGTTCGGACTGGGCGTACTCGACCTCGCCGTCGGCAAATGGGTACACGACCGCGTCGTCGCCGCGGGCCGGGGCCACCGCGCAAACGACTTCTTCACCGGAGTAGGGACCTGACCCATGAGCGCCTCACCCACCCCGCACCCCACCGAGGACCGGTACGCCGTCGTGATGAACGACCAGGAGCAGTACTCGGTCTGGTTCGCCGACCGTGCCCTGCCCGCCGGCTGGATTGCCACCGGCGCGCAGGGCACCCGCCAGGAATGCCTGGACCACATCGAGCAGGTGTGGACCGACCTGACCCCGCGCTCCGTGCGAGCGCCACGATGACGGCCGCCGACCACGCAGCGACCTGGCTGCGCGGGCTCGGCAGCCGTGAACCCACCGCACAGCACCGCCTGTTCGTCTTCCCGCACGCCGGAGCCGGCGCCTCCGCCTACCAGCTGGCGGCGCACCTGCCGGACACCCTCGAAGTCTGTACGGTCCAGTTGCCCGGCCGCGAGACCCGGCTCGCCGAACCGGCCCTGACATCCCTGGACAAGGCCGTGGCCGCACTCGCACCGCTCATCGCGAACCACACCGACCTGCCCTACGCCTTCTTCGGGCACAGCATGGGCTCCCTGATCGCCTTCGAGACGACCCGGCGGCTCCGTGCACTCGGCACGCGCCTACCCGAGCGCCTGTTCCTGTCGGGCATGCGCGCACCCGGCCTGCCGGACCGCGACCCGCGGCACACCCTGCCCGACGACAAGCTGCTCGCCACAGCCGCATTCGACGGCGTCGATCCCGAGTTGCAGGAACTGCTGCTGCCGCTGCTGCGCGCGGACCTCACGCTGTGCGAGACGTACACGCACCGGGCCGAGGCACCCCTGCCCTGCCCCCTGACCGTGCTGGCCGGCTCGGACGACGACAGCGTCGACGAAGCGGAGCTCGCCGACTGGCGCAAGCACACCTCGGCCGACTTCGCACTGCACCTGTTCCCGGGCGCCCCCCACCTGTATGTCCGCGGCTCGGAACGACAGCTGGCGGAGACGATCACGCGCACCTTCCCCGCACGAAGCTGAGAGAGGATCGTTCATGGCGCCGACCACCCTGGTCGCCCTGTGGGAGCAGCAGGCAGCCGCGGCACCCGACGCGGTCGCCGTCGTCGCGGGAGCACACCGCGCCACCTACGCCGACGTGGACCGCCGGGCCACGGCACTCGCCGCCGAGTTGCAGGCCCGCGGCATCGGACCGGAGGACCTGGTCGGCGTCTGTCTCGGCCGCTCGGTCGAGATGGTCGTGGCCCTGCTCGGCATCCTGAAGTCCGGCGCCGCGTACCTGCCCCTCGACCCGAGCTACCCGGCCGACCGGCTGCGGCACATGACCACCGACTCCGGGGCCGGGCTGTGGCTGTGCGACGCGGACCACCGCGCGCAGGCCCTGGCGTCCGGCGTGGCCGACGTCCTGCTGGTCGAGGACCTCCCCGCGGAACCTGCCGCGCCGGTGGCCCCGGTGGTACACCCGCACCACCTGGCCTACGTCATCTACACCTCCGGTTCGACCGGTCTGCCCAAGGGCGTGGCCGTCGACCACGCGGCGCTCGCCTCGTTCCTGCGGAGTGCGGCCGAACGCCCCGGCCTCGCGGCCGACGACCGGGTCCTCGCGCTGACCCCGCTGTCGTTCGACATCTCGATACTGGAGCTGTTGCTGCCGCTGACCCGGGGAGCGACGGTGGTGATGGCCCCGCGCGCCGCCAACACCGACCCCGAGCTGCTGGCCGCCACCCTCGCCGAGGCGGGGGTGAGCGTCGTCCAGGCGACCCCCACCACCTGGCGGATGCTGCTGGCGTCCGGCTGGACGGACGGGCACGGCCGGATCCTGCTGTCGGGCGGTGAGCCGCTCGATCCGCAGCTGGCCCGCGATCTGCTCGCCACCGGCGGCACCCTGTGGAACCTGTACGGGCCGACCGAGGCGACGGTGTGGGCCACCGCCGCCCGCATCGACGCCGTGGCCGACCGGGTCACGGTCGGCACGGCCCTGTCCAACACCCGGCTGCACGTCGTCGACGAGGACGGGTGGGAGGCCGCCCCAGGAGTCACCGGCGAGCTGTGGATCGGCGGCGCGGGCGTGGCGCGCGGCTACCTCCACCGGCCCGCGCTGACCGCCGACCGGTTCGTGCCCGACCCGTTCGGGGACGCCTCCGGGCGCCTGTACCGGACCGGCGACCTCGCCCGGTGGTCCGCCGACGGCATGCTGGAGGTGCTGGGACGCAACGACCACCAGGTCAAGGTGCGCGGCTTCCGCATCGAGCTCGGCGAGATCGAAGCCTGTGTGCGCAGCCACCCCCTCGTCACGGACGCGGTGGTGCTCGTCGACCGCGAGGCGGCCGGCGGCGACCAGTTGGTGGCCTACCTCGTGCCCGCGCACGGCGCGCGGAACGCATCCGAGGACCTGCCCCGCCAGGTCCGTGACCACCTCGCGCAGCGGCTGCCCGCCCACATGGTGGCCCAGGGCTACGCAGTGCTCGACGCCCTGCCGCGCACCCCCGCGGGCAAGGCCGACCGCGGCGCCGTGCGGCGGACCCCGCACAGCCCGGTACGGGAGAGCGGGGCGATGCCCGACGACGCCCCGCTGCCGCCGCACACCGCGGCGGTGCGCCGCGTGTGGGCCGAGGTGCTCGGGCTGGACGAGGTGTCCCCGTACGACGACTTCTTCGGCCTGGGCGGCCAGTCGCTCACCGCGGTACGGGCCGTGGGCCGGCTGCGTGCGGAGCTCGGCGTGCCGGTCGACGTCCAGTCGGTCTTCGCCCATCCGACACCCGCCAGGCTCGCCGCGGCCCTGGACGGCGTGGCGCCCTCGGACGAGAAGCCGATCCCCGCGGCCGCGACCGCCGAACTCTCCTTCGGCCAGGAGCGGATCTGGTTCTTCGAGCAGCTCAACGACTCGGTGCCCGCCTACCACCTGCCGGTCGCCCTGGGCATGCCCGGCGGGCGCGTCGACCTGACGCTGCTCCAGGACTGCCTGTCCGCGCTGGTGCGACGGCACCCGGCGCTGCGCACGGCCCTCGTCGCCGTCGGCGGCCGGGTCCGCCCCGAACTGCGCGAGCCGGGACCGGTGCCGCTGCGCCGCACCGAGGTCGCCGAGGAGGACCTGGACGCGCTGGTCACCGAGCTGATCCGCGCCCCCTTCGCCCTCGACCGCCCCCCGCTGCTGCGCGCGGACGTGCTGCGCACCCCGAGCCGGGACCTCACGTTGCTGACGGTCCATCACATCGCGTGCGACGGGGCATCGGTCGACCTGCTGGTGCGGGAACTGGGCGAGCTGTACACCGAACTCGCCGCCGGCCGCCGCCCCGCCCCGGCACCGCTACCCGTGACGTACACCGACTACGCGGCCTGGCAGCGCGAGCGGCTCACCGGCGCCGAGCTGGAGCGGCTGCTCGACCACTGGCGCACCCGGCTGTCCGGCGTGCCCGTCCTGGAGCTGCCGACCAGCCGCCCCCGGCCGGCCGTCGCGAGCCACCGCGGCCGCCGCGAACTGCTGCGCGTCCCGGCCGACTTGGCGCACCGGCTGCGCACCCTGTGCCGGTCCGAGGGCGTCACCCTGTTCATGGGCCTGCTGGCCCCGTTGCAGGTGCTGCTCGGCCGGTACGCCGACGAGACCGATGTCGCCGTCGGCACCCTGACGGGCGGCCGCCCGCGCCCCGAACTGGACGAAGTGGTCGGCTACTTCGTGAACACCGTCGTCCTGCGTACCGACCTGTCGGGCGATCCGACCTGGCGCGAGCTGCTGGCCCGCGTCCGCGAGGTCGCGCGGCAGGCGTACGCGCACCAGGAGCTGCCCTTCGAGAAGCTGGTGGCGCAGCTGAGCCCGGAGCGCGACCTGAGCCGCAACCCGCTCTTCCAGGTGCTGTTCGCCCTGCACGAGGAGCCCCGGGCCGGTCACCTCACCGAGCTGTACGACCGCAAGGAGCTGGAGGGACGGCTCGGCACCGCCCGCTTCGACCTCGCCCTCGACGTGACGGACCACGCCGCCGGGGCCGGTGACCTCAGCATCTCCATCGAGTACGCCACGGACCTGTTCGACGCGGACTTCGTCCGGGGCCTCGGCCGGCACTTCCTGCGGGTGATCGAGCAGATGGTGTCCGGCCCCACGGCCCAGCTGTCCGAGCTGGAGATCGTCTCGGCCGATGAGCTGCGCGCCCTCTCCCTCGGCCACCGGGCCGAGCCGCTGCCCGAGCCGACCACCCTGGTCCGCCTGTGGGACCGCCAGGTGCGGACCACCCCGGACGCGGTCTGCGTGGTGGGCGACGGCCGGTCGCTGACGTTCGCCGAGACCGACGCGCGGGCCTCGGCCCTGGCCCGGGAGCTGCGGGCCGGGGGCGTGCGCCCCGAAAGCCTGGTCGGCGTCTGCCTGGAACGCTCGGTGGAGCTGGTGGTCGCCCTGCTGGGCGTGCTGAAGGCGGGCGGCGCCTACGTCCCGCTCGACCCCGGATACCCGGCGGACCGGCTGCGGTACCTGCTGGCCGACTCGGGCGTACGCCTGGTCGTCGCGGACCCGGGGCACCCCACCTCGGCGCTGTTCGGCGACGGCGTGCGGCTGGTGGCGGTGGACCAGGAACCCGGGGCGGACCCCGGACCGGCCGAGGAGGCACAACCGCACCACCTCGCCTACGTGATCTACACGTCCGGCTCGACCGGCAACCCCAAGGGCGTCGCGATCACCCACGCCAACATCACCGGGTTCCTGGAGTGGAACCAGCGGCTGTGCCGGCTCACCGGGCGGGACCGGGCCCTGCTCAACCACTCGGTGGCGTTCGACAACTCGGTCTGGGAGATCTTCCAGTGCCTGGTGTCCGGCGCCGAGCTGCACCTGGCGAGCCCCACCGCCGCCTACGACCCCGAGGAATTCCTGCGGGAGGTCGCCGAGCGCGGCATCACCACGCTCAACGCGACGCCCTCGCAGATGCGGATCCTGCTGGAGTCCGGTACGGACACCGCTCCCCGACTCGGCTCCGTACGCCTGGTGTTCACCGGTGCCGAGGCCGTGCCGCACGACGTGGCCCGCCGCATCCTGTCCGCCACCGCGCCGGGATGCCAGGTCTTCAACGAGTACGGGCCCACCGAAGCGACCGTCACCTCGGCGTTCTGCCCGATCACCGAGGAGCTGCTCGACCGGCACAGCCATCTCCCGAGCGTCCCGTTCGGCCGGGCGACCGACAACGCGCACCTCTACGTGCTGGACCCGCGGCTGCGCCCGGTCGCCCCGGGCTGTCGCGGCCAGCTGTACGTCGGCGGCAGCGCGGTCGGCCGCGGCTATCTCGGCAGGCCGGCCCGCACGGCCGCGGCGTACCTGCCCGACCCGTACGCCGCGGAGCCCGGCGCCCGTATGTACGCCACGGGCGACGTGGTCCGGCTGCTGCCCGACGGAAATCTGGTCTTCCTCGGCCGCAACGACCACCAGGTCAAGGTGCGCGGCTTCCGCATCGAGCTCGGCGAGATCGAGTCCGCACTCCAGAGCCACCCCGCCCTGGCCGACTGTGTGGTGGCCGTGCGCCGCACCCGCGCCGGTGTGGACCAGCTGGCGGCCTACCTGATCCCCGAGCACCCCGACCGGCCCGCCCCGGACCCGGCGGAACTGCGCGCCCACCTGGCGGAGCACCTGCCGCCGTACATGCTGCCGCAGAGCTACACCGTGATCGGCGAGATCCCCCTCACCCCGAACGGCAAGGTCGACCGGGACGCACTGCCCGACCCGCGCCCGGCGTCCGCCCCGGCCCCCGCCGTCCGCCGGGCCGTCACCGAGCAGCAGCGCCTCGTCGCCGAAGTGTGGCGGGAGTGCCTGGGCGTCGAGGACGACTTCGGGCCGCAGGACGACTTCTTCGACGTCGGCGGCACCTCGTTGACCCTCACCACGGTCGCGGGCCGGCTCGGCGAGCGACTCGGGCGCCGCGTCTCGCCGGCCCTGGTCTTCAGAAACCCCACCGTCGCGGGCCTCGCCGAGGCGCTGGAGGCGGACACCCAGCGGTGAGCGGCACCACCGGCACGAGCGTCGTCCTGGTCGACGCCTGTCCGGCGCGACACGGGCGGGCGGAGGCGTTCATGTCCCGCGGCTGTGCCCCCGTCCGCGTACGGAGCAGGGCGAAAGCAGGCCGGCGGGACTGCGCGGCGCGCGGCAACTGCTCGACGCGTACGTCCGAGTACGCCGGATCGCCGAGGGACTGCCCGTTCCGTGCGCCACCGGTGCTCCGGTGCCGGGAGTGGGGACATGCCAAGCGCCGACCGCCGCCGGTGTGCTGCCGGGCGGCGGTCGGCGCCGAGCGCGATGCGCGCTCGACAGGCGCGGGCAGGCTCAGCCGACGGGGTCGCCGTCGAGGTCCTCCACGGGGGCGACGTCCCCGGCCGGTGCGGCCCCGCTCGTGGCCGCGGGCCGCCGGTCGAGCCCGAGAGCCAGCGGTACGGCCAGCACGGTGATCGTGGTGAGGAACACCCAGGGCAGTGCCGGGCCGCCTTCCAACAGCGCGGTGAGCAGCGCCGGGGCGACCGCACTGCCGACCGACCAGGACAGCTGGTAGACGGCCAGATAGCGGCCCCGCAGATGTTCGGGCGCCATCACCACGCTCAGTTCGCTGGTCGGCGGCGAGCTGAGGATCTCTGCCAGGGTGTAGAGCACCATCGCGATCAGCAGTCCGGCGATCACCGCCCAGCCGGGCAGCACGAGCAGCGTGCCGAAGACGACGAACGCGGCCGCGTTGAGCAGCAGGGCCAGCACCAGCACCGTCACCGGCCTGCGGGCCTCGATCCACCGGCTGGCGAGCGTCTGGAGCAGCGCGACCATGGCCGTGTTCAGTACGACGAGCACGCCGACGATCCAGGAGCCGACATCGAGGTTGTCCGCCGCGTAGACGGCGAGCAGCACCGTGATCACCGTGGAGGCGAAGACGAAGGAGATGTTCGTCGCGACCAGCCGCAGATACCGGGTGTCCCTCAGCACGGTGCGGTAGCCGCCCGAGGGTTGTCCGGTGGAGTCACCGGCCGCCTGCTCCCGCTCGGCGGACTTCGGTTCCGCGGGCTTCGCCTCCCCGGGCTCCGACAGCGCGGGCGCCGGATCCGCGGCCCCGGCGCCGGCCGCCTCGCTCGTGTCCGCGCCCCGCAAGGTGATCACCAGCCAGCCTGCGACGGCGAAGGAGACCACGTTGATCACCATGACCGCCCGCAGCCCGGCGACCGTTCCGATGCTCAGGGCCACCGCGGACGCGGCGCCGCCGAAACCGACGCCGACATTGCGCAGGGCACGGACGAAGCCGAACCAGCGGGCCCGCTCAACGCCCCGGGCGACCAGCACGGTGAGCGGACTGCTGCCCATCCAGAAGGCGGTGGACCCCAGCTGCACCACGAACTGCCACAGCACGATCTGCCAGGCCGCGTGCGAGAACAGGAAACCGATGAATCCGGCCACCGAAACCCAGTTGCCCGCAGCGACCACGGTGCGCGGGCCGTAGGTGTCCAGCAGGCGCCCGATGAGGAGCGGAAAGGGCAGGACGAGCAGCTGGCCGACGGTCAGCGCGGCACCGACGGCGACCAGTGACAGCGACGTCGTCTTCACGAAGAAGACGACGACGAACGCCGTCACCAACCCGTTTCCCAGGCTGTCGATCAGGTTGGCCGTGACGAATCGGCCCTTTCCCGCGAGGTCCGGCAGACCCCAGGCCGTCTGAACGCGCCGCCACGCCGACGGCGCGGGGGAATGCTGCGGCATCATGGCTTCTCTTTACTTCGCTGCACCGGTGGGCAATTCGCCCGCGGCAGGCGCTTCGCCCCCGGCGGGCAGCTCGCTCTGCTGGAAGACGGCCGCGCTACGCGCCCTGGCATGCGACAGGACGGAGATGATGCCGCCCGAGCCGGCCGGCACCAGCTTGCCGAACACTCCTGCACAACCTTGCGGGGTGTAGAACATGCCATAGGCCGCATGCCATTCCTCGGTTTCCCCGGATACCGGGTCCACCACGAGCTCGGGCCGGGGGATCACTCTCTGCTGTACGACACATCCTTCGGCGGCGGAGTTCTCCAGAGCCCGCCGCCAAGAGGCGTCGTCCGTTTCCCAGCCCACCACGGCGCCGACTCCGCCGCCGCGCGCGTTGACCTTCAGGATCAACTCCTCGCGCCGCTCCAGGCATTCGTCGACGAGGTCGGTGTCCGTCTTGAGCGCGTCAGTGTTGATCAACCGGGTCCAGGGCAGCACCCGGTCGATGAGCCGGCACTCGTCCTCGCTGAGGTTGCGCCGCCGCGCCGGGTCCGACAGCAGCGCCATACAGGCCTTGTTGGCGAACATGTTGCTGGACAGCGGGGTCCACAGCAGCGTCCCGCCCGCTCGGTGCGCACGCAGCAGGGGTGCGACCAGGTCCCAGCCGTCGGGTGCCTCGGCGATCTGGTCCGCGACGAAGCCGCGGTAGACCACGTCGATCTTCGTGTCCCCGAGGTAGAGCGCCCCGCCGCGTTCGCGCACGTCGGAGACCTCGGCCATCCGGATGTCGAGGCCCGCCCAGCGCAGCGCCGACAGGTCGTTGAGCCAGGCGGCGCCGTAGTCCGCCAAACCGCCACGCCATTCCAGCAGGGCCACCACCGGCTCGCGCCCGGCCGCCACCGGGGCGCCGAAGCGGCGCAGCGCCTCCGCCGCGGCGCGAGCGGGATGCACGTAGCCAAGCCGATTCCGGCGCGCGAAGGCGGCGAAGGCGTCCACCTCCATCGTCGCCCGGGAGATTTCACCCGCGAGGCCCCAGCCGCCGGCCTCGCTCCCCAGATTGAATTCGAGGAGTTTGAACGAGGTGCCGTCGTGATACATGTCGGCCCGGCCGTACTGGGCCGGCAGTACGTCACCGAAATGTCGTATCGCTTTCCAGTGACTGTCGCTGATGCCCAGCACCGAGCGAAATGCTTCCAGATCGCCGCCGAACATCCGGTCCGGCAAAGAAAGAAGCATGTTGAGGAGGTGTTGCAGGTCATCGCCGAAATCGCGAACCTCACGCTCGGCGACGAAGAGGGGCCTGGCCAAATACTCGCCGTGCCACGGTGCGAGCGTCGGGAAGTTCTTGACGTGCTGGGCGACCGTGGGCAAGTCGCTGCCCGGTGCGCGGAACTCCTCGTTGTACTGGGCTGTTACCCGCTCCGCCGACATGAGGTCTCCGCTCCTGCTCGATGGTGGCCGGGCCCCTCGGCCCGCAGCGTTCATCGTTTCATCCCGGCTCTCGGCGCGACTCAATTGCGACTCAATTGTCAATCAACGGCCCCTGTGGGCACGGACGATCTGTGTTAACACTAGAATGCCCGAACGCATCGGCGGCGGCCATTTCACGAGCTGAAGAATGCTCCATCAACTCCCCCTCACTTTCAGGAGTAGCATCAGCATGCGACTGAACCAGACCCAAGTCGACGAATACCGCTCCAACGGATTCCTGCTGCTGGAATCCCTGCTGAACCAGCGAGAAGTGGAAGCACTGCGCTCCGCCTTCGAGCGGGACAGCATGCTCCCCGGCCCACAGGTCATCACCGAGGAAGGCGGGACGGAGGTCCGCGCGGTGTACTCCTCGCACCAGCGGCAACCGGAGTACGCCGGGCTCATCCGCGACCCGCGCGTGCTGCGCCCCGTCCAGCAACTGCTCGGCGACGACGTCTACATCTACCAGTTCAAGATCAACGCCAAGTCCGCCTTCGGCGGCGACAAGTGGGCCTGGCACCAGGACTACCTCGCCTGGCGCCTCGCGGACGGCCTGCCCGCCCCCCGGCAGATCAACGTCGGTGTCTTCCTGGACGACGTGACCGAGTTCAACGGGCCGGTCATCTTCCTGCCCGGATCCCACCGCGACGGGCTCGTCCGGGAGAGCCGGGCGGACTCCGCCAAGTCGGACCAGCACCTGGACCCCGATGACATCTCCCTGACCCCACAACAGCTCGCCCAGCTCGTCGGCCGCCACGGGATGTCCAGCCCCAAGGGCCCCGCCGGCTCCATAGTGTTCTTCTCGCCGGAGATCGTGCACGGTTCGGCGCCCAACATGTCCCCTTTCACCCGCAGGCTGCTCATCGCCACCTACAACGACGCGGCCAATCTGCCGCGACCGTCCGGCCAGGCCCGTCCCGCCCACGTGGTGTGCCGGGACACCGAACCGCTGCTCGCCCTGGACGTGCCGTTCTCGGAGAACCTCACGACGGTGACGGCATGACGGCATGACGGCCGGCACCGCGCGCGCCCTCGTACCACAGGAGTGCACCGCACCGCCGCTGCGACCGCGCACCTTCGGCTCGCAACCGGCCCGCGACGGGGGCAGGCCCGTCGCCCGCGGGTCCAGCGGCGCCTCTGGCACCGGTCAACCGCACGCCGCAAACGATCAGTCATCACCTACGCACGATGTTCGGCACACTCAGCGCCCGCTCGCGCAGCGAACGCGCGGGCACGGTCGGGCAGAAACCACGGGAGGCGCCATGACCGCCACGACGGACACTTTCGCCGACGCCATCGGCGGGCTCGGGGACACCGAGTGGGACCGGCTCGCCGGCGGCAGGTTCTACTCGTCGGCGCTGTGGCTGCGGGTGTGCGCCATCGACCCGGGGGCGGTCTCCGGCGGGCTGCACGTGCAGACCCCGGGCGGCGGCCGGGCCGCGATCCCCGTGGCGGCGGTGACCGACGAGCCCACCCCGGACCTGCGGTGGCACGACCTGCTTGCCGCGCGCGGCCTGCCGGCGCCCGAGCCGGGCGGCCTGCTCATCGGCCAGCGCCGCGGCTACCTGGCGCACCTGCTGACCGGCGAAGGAACCGATCGGACCGAGGCCGCCGCCGCGGTGCTCGACGCGGTCCGCGCGCTGCGCTCACCCCTGCACGAGGAGTCGAAGATCGCCCGCGTGGCGATGTACCTGACCACCGAGGACGTGGGGGCGCTGCGCGCGGCGGGAGTGCGGACCACCCCGGTCGCGTTGAAGACCGACGCCTGGATCGAGATCCCACCCGGCGGCTACCGAGCCTGGTTGGAGTCGCTGTCGGCGCACCGGGCGCGCCGTATCCGCAGCGAGATACGAAAGTTCGAGAAGGCCGGATACGAGCTGGAGCACCGGACGCTCGCCGAGTGCTGGCAGGACGTCGCCCGGCTGCTGGCCCGTTCGCTGCTGCGCTACGGCAGAACCGTCGACGTGGCGCCGATGGCGGAGTCCTTCCGCAAACAGGGGGAACTCGCCGGTTCGCGCGCCGAAGTGGTGCTGTGCTCGCGCCCCGGCGAACCGCCCGTCGGCTTCTGCCTGTACTACCGTTGCGGCGACACCGTGTACCTGCGGGGGCTCGGCCTCGACCACGACCAACTCGCCTCGGCCGCCGAGTACTTCAACATCACCTACTACATGGCGGCGCGGCTCCCGGGAGTGCGCCGGATTCACGCGGGCACCGAGACCGCGGAAGCAAAGGCACTGCGCGGCGCGACGCTCCGGCCGCTGTGGCTGCTGGACCTGTCCGAGGACAGCCCGCTGGCCGGGTACGACGAGGAGATCCGCGGGCACAACCGCGCCCTGCTCACCCGCCTGCGCGACTCCTCGCCCGCGATTTCCGACGCCCTGGAGTACGAGCTCTGGGAGCCGTACTGCTGAGGCCGACTGCCGCCGCGGCAGGGAGAGTTCTCCCACGCCGTGGACCCCGACCGGCTCCCATGGGAATCCACTCCAGGAATCCACGAAGGAGCCGGCCCGGGTCGGTGGCTGCCTTTGTCAGCGACACCCGTCTGACGCTCAAGCGGCACGCCGGGGCGGATGGCGCAGGCTCAGGCCACCGGGTTGAAGTCGACCTGGAGCATGTCGCGCACGCCCGAGGCACCCTCGGAGACGGTCGGTGAGACCTCGTGGGTGATCATGTTGTCGTCGAAGAACATGGAGTCGAGCGGCTGGAGCAGGGTGGTCTGCACGATGCCGCTGCCGTCGTTGGGGTGGACGGTGGACAGGCCGCCGGTGACGCCCTCGCGGCGCATCAGGTGCAAGCCGACGCAGGTATGGCCGTCGCGGTGGCGGCCCTCGGGGGTGGGCAGGCCATCGGCGCCGGCGCGGGCGACGACGCGGACCAGGTGGACCCCGACCGTCCACGAGGTGTTGCCGTTGACCGCGGTCGCCATTCGGGCGTCGAAGCTGACCAGGGCGCGCATGCCGGCGCTGAGCAGGACGTCCTCGGATGCCGGTTCGAAGACCCGGTCCTTGCCCTTCCAGAGCGGGATGGCGTCCTGGCGGAAGACGGCGTTGGGCAGGACCTCGAAGGTGACGGTGTCGCCGTCGACGTCGACGCGCAGCCGGCCGTAGCGGCGCTCGCGGTAGACGCCGACGCCGTCGACCTGGGTGTCGACCGGCAGGTTCTCCCAGGCGCCGCGGAGATCTTCGAGGTCGGCGTCGCCGATCAGCCCGGCGAGCTCCTGTTTGCCCAGGACGACGAAGCCGGTGCGGCGGACCTGCGCCGAGAAGGCGGGCACGCCGTCACGGAGCTGCGGTGCGGTGGTCAGCGTGGTGCTGGTGCTGTCGGTCATGGTGTTTCCCCTTTGCACGGGTGTCCCGGCGGGGCCGGCGTTTCCGGCCCGGCCGGGTGCGGTTGGTCTCGGGTGCGATGGATGGTCCGGTCACGACCGCTGACGACGGTCGCCGCGGGCAGGTCGCCGGAGGCGTGGTGTGTCGTGGCGGGTGCTCACTCCTGCTCCTCGTACTCGACGTGCAGGGTCCGGGCGAGGTGGTCGAGGTACGCCTGGGCTTCCGCGTCCGACGCGTGGTGGGAGAGCACGACCGCCGGGTTTCCGGACCAGTCCGGGTAGGGACGCAGCACTGCGCCGGGGCCCGCGGTCTGCACCACGTAGTCCACCTGCGGGTCGGTACGCACCGCGTCCAGGCCGCGGATCCGCTTGACCCGTCCGCCGCTGCCGATCGGCACCAGGTACGCCGCCGCGTGGCCGGCCGGTGCCGGCTCCGCACGCCAGCAGAGCGGCTCCCGGCCGAGGTGGATGCGCAGCGCCTCGGCGGCCAGGTCGATCCCGCTGCTGACGTGGGCGAGGTGGTGCATGTTGCCCCCGCCGCCGAGGCGCGCGGTCATCTCCAGCAGCACCGGCCGCACGCCGCCGACCAGCCGCAGTTCGGTGTGCGTGGTGCCTTCCGTGACGCCGAAGGCGTGGTGGGCACCGATCACCTCCGCCTCGATCGCGGCGAGTATCTCGGCCGGCAGTCGGGCGGGGGCCCGCAACGTGGTCTCCTCGAAGTAGGGCCCCGTCAGCTGTCCCTTCCAGCTGACGGCACAGACCCGTACCTGCCCGCGGTACACGAGGGATTCGGCGGAGATCTCCGGCCCGTCCAGGTACTCCTCGACCAGCACACCAGGGTCCGGGTCCGGTCCGAGGGCGGCGCCCAGGTGGGTCTCGACGAGCTTCCAGGTGCGGGCCACGGCCTGCTCCAGGCCGTCCCTGTCGTCCGCACGGATCACACCGAAACTGGAGTGGCCGTTCGCCGGTTTGACCACGACGGGGAACCGCAGGGTCAGCGCGTCGGCCCAGCTCACCGGATCCTTGACGACCACGAAGCCGGGCACGCCCAGACCCGCTTCCAGCAGGCGTTGGCGCATGCTGCGCTTGTCACGCACCACGGCCGCCGCCTCCTCGGTCAGCCCGGGGAGGCCCAGTTCCCGAGCGGCGCGTGCCACGAACGGGATGACCCTTTCGTTGCCCGACATGATGCCGTCGAAGGGCTCGTGCCGGTAGCGGTCGGCGAGCGCGGACAACGCACCGTCCGGGTCTCCGTCGATGTCCAGCGGCAGCAGTTCGACCACCGCGTTGGCCCGCCCGGCGGACTCCGCCGAGTCGTCCCCCCGGGGAATGAGGATCAGGTCGATGCCGGCCCGCTCGGCGGCATCGAACACCCAGGGGAACACGGACAACTGACCGGCGAGGACAAGTTTCGGGCGCTGCGGCATGACGGTTCTCCAAGAATCGGCTGCGGTGGAGGGGTTCGGGCAAGGTGGTACGGGAGCGGTGACCGTCAGGCGGAGCACATGACCGGCGCGCTGCTCGGTCGCGCCGCGAACGGGCGTATCCCGGGCTCCCATGTGTAGGAGAACCGGCCGTTCACGCACGGGTGCTGCACGCGCAGGAGGTAGCTCTCCGCGAGCTCCTCCAGCAGATCCTCGGCCTGCTGGTCACTGATCCCCAGGGCCGCCGCGACAAGCGCCGGCGTGAGCCGGTCGGGGACGCCGGGAGACAACAGCGCGTACGCCAGGGGCCGCGACTCGGCGGGCAGCGTCGCGAGCGTCCGGTCGAATCCGGCCCGCACGCCCAGCGGATCGCTGTCGGCGCCTTTGGACGCGAGGACCCAGGCAGTGGCCTGCCGGGCCGTCCAGTGCGGGCGGCGGCGCAACTGCGAGGCGACCGCGAAGAGCGCGCCAGGCAGCCCTTGGCACAACCGGGCCAGCCCTCGCAGCCCCTCCGGGTCCATGGTGATCCGGTGTCTGGGCACGGAGGATGCCAGCAGGTGCAGACAGTCGTCGAAGGGCAGTCCGGCCAGTTCGACGTGGACCGCCGACGAGGACACGAACAGCCGCCGGCGGCTGCCGATCACGACGCCGCAGCCGGCGCCGGAGGGCAGCAGCGGGGTCAGGTCCCGTACGTCGCACACGTCGTCGAGCACCACCAGGACGCGCAGCTCGGCGGTCCAGGTACGGAACAGCAGGCTCAGGTCGGTGGTGCCCAGTCGCAACTGCTGCTCCGTCGCGCCGAGTCCGCGCAGGAACGAGCGCAGGATCTCGGCGGGCCGCACCCGGCGGCCGGCGCCGTCGCGGAGACGCGCGTAGAGCCGTCCGTCCGGGTAGTGACCGCTCACCTGATGCGCGGCGTGCAGGCACAGCTCGCTCTTGCCCGTGCCGGGGGCGCCCCCCACGATCACGAGCGGCCGGTCCTGGCGCGCCCGGCCGGCCAGCACCGCGGTGAGGCGCGCCAGCTGGCCGGCGCGTCCGGTCAGCCGCTCGCGCGGGGCGGGCAGGTGGCAGGGCGCCCGGGTGGCGGCGGTCACGGCCGTGAGCCGCCCGGCGGGACGCAGCAGCGTCTCGTCCGACGTGAGCACGGCCGTGTGCAGGGCCTGGAGCTGGGGCGAAGGGTCGAGACCCAGCTCGGTGGCGATCCGCTCGCGTGCGCGCTGGTAGACCTGGAGCGCTTCCGCCCGCCGATCCATGCGGTAGAGAGCCGTCATCAGATTGCCCTGGGCCCGCTCGTCCGTCGGTTCCCGCCCGGCCATCGAGGTGAGTTCGCCGAGCACCTCGTGGTGCCGGCCGAGGTGCAGATCGGACTCGATCCGCAGGTGGAGTGCGCTGCTACGCAACTCCTTCAGGCGGACCGCCTCGGCCTTCAGCGTGGGCCCCTTGCGCACGTCCACCAGGGCATCGTCCCGCCACAGCCGCAGCGCGGCGGCGGCCGTGTCACGGGCCCGGGCGAAGTCCTCGGCGCGGAACTCCGCCCGGGCACGGTCGAGCAACGGCTCGCACCGGAAGACGTCCACGTGGTCGGCGGGCAGCGACAGCTGGTAGCCGCCGTCGACCGTGCCGAGCAGCGGCCCGGCCGCCCGTACCGCGCCGCCGCTCCTGGGGTTGCCGAGCGAGAACCGCTTCCTGAGCTGGTACACATACGTCTGGAGCGCGGTGTGCGCGCTGGCCGGCGGGTTGTCGTTCCACAGCTCGTCCATGAGTTGCTCGAAGGGCACCACCCGGCCCGCGTTCAGCACGAGCGTTGCCAGTGTCTGGCGTACTTTCTGGGCGGCCGGCGCCATGTCGACGCGGTGATCGTCCCCGTAGGCCTGGAGCGGCCCGAGAAGGTTGATTCTCATGAAATTCGCCCTGTCTCATGTTCGTTCGGTCACCGTCGGACCGGCCGGCGACGCCACCGCCGGGCCCGACCACTCGGACCGGGCGGTGAGGATGTGCTCGGCCGCCGGGGTGTCAGGAACTCCTGGACCCGGCTGCCGCGGCCAGGGTCGGGTGGTGTCGGGCAACGATGTCGGGGAAGGAGCGGATCAGCCCTTTCATGACGTTGTCGCCGTAGAGGGCGAACAACGGGTTGTCGGCGACGTCGATGACTCCGCCGGCGCCCTCGACATAGGGGCTGGGCAGTGGCTGCATCGTGGCGTCCAGCCGAGGGTTGTAGAAGAAGGGAATGGAGTAGCGGTTGACGCCCGGGGCGGGCCGGACCACCCGGTGGAGGGTGGCACGCACATAGCCCCTCGTCGCCACCTCCAGCAGCTCTCCCAAGTTGACCACGAACGCCCCCGGGACCACCGGCACGTCGGCGAACTGACCGTCCTCGACCGCGACTTGCAGGCCGCCGTTGCCGTCCTGGACGAGCAGGGTGAGCAGCCCGAGGTCGTTGTGGATGCCGGTGCCCTGGCCGGAGCCGGTGTTCTCGCTCGCCTCCGCGGGGCCGGGGTAGTGCAGGAGTTTGAGGTGGATCTGTGGATCCGGATCGACCACGTCGTCCAGGAAGTCGGCGGGGGCGTCCAGCGACTCGAGCATCAGCCGTAGCAGCCGATGGGAGAGATCGGTCAGCCGGGTGATCCACGACTCGATGGCCGGGCGCAGCTCGGGCATCGCCTCGGGCCACTCGTTCGGGCCGATCAGGCACCGGTAGGCGGGGTCGCCGGGCGCGGGCGTCGTCGCGGGCTGCTCCGGCCCGATGTCCAGCTGCCGGCGCTGGTCGGGGATGCCCTTGGTGTGTTCGCGGCCGAGTTCGGAGTAGCCGCGGAACAGCGGCGAATCGAGGATGTTCAGCGCGAGCCGATCGGCCTCGGGCAGGTCGAAGAACCGGCGGGACAGTTCGAGCATGTCCTCGGCGTCCTCGATGCCGTGGCCGACGAGCTGGAAGAAGCCGATCTCGTGGATGGCCCGGCGCAACCGGGTCAGGAACTCTGCCCGGGCTTCTCGTGAACCGGCGGCGTCACGGAGGTCGAGCACGGGAAAGCGGTCGGTCATGGCAGCTCCTTCGCCTCGCTGGTCTGGTAGTGCGTCGGGTCGGTCACGCCGGCGTCCCGGAACGCTTCCTGCCGCTCCCGGCAGGCGGCGCACCGTCCGCACTGCACCGCATCGCCGCGGAAGCAGCTCCAGGTCTCGGTCCAGGGGACACCGAGTTCCTCACCGAGCGACACCACGTCGCTCTTGCGCAGCCTGACCAGCGGCGCTGTCAGGGTCAGGTCGGGGTGTGCGTATCCGCGGGTCGCGATCCGCTCCATGGCGAGGAAGGAATCGATGAACGCGGCATTGCTGTCGGGCGCGGCCTGGAGGTCGTCGACCACCCCGACGGCCACCGCTTCCGCCTTCTCGGCGACGGCGACCGCGAAGGCGACGGACAGCAGGAGGGCATTGCGGTTGGGTACGACGTTCGGGCTTCCGCCGGACGACCCACCCTGGTGATCCGGCACGTCGACGGCCGGGTCGGTGAGCGAGGAGCCGCTCAGGAGCTTGCCGACGGGGCTGAGATCGACGATGTCGTGCGGCACCCCGAGTGATCGAGCCGCCTTCGCGGCGAACTCGTGCTCGACGAGATGACGCTGGCCGTAGTTCACGGACAGCAGGTGGAGTGTGTGTCCTTGCGCCTGGAGGTGGTAGGCCATGGTGACCGAGTCCAGGCCGCCGGACACGATTGCGACAGTTTTCGGCATGCGTCGCCTTCCGGCAGACAGAGAGGGGTGGAGGATCAGTGCTGGAGGATCAGGGCCGCGGTGTGCGCACCGGAACGGCGGCGGACGTGCGGGCGTCTGTCACGGTGCCGGCGTGGCCGGGACGAGCAGCCGGGTCGATCGGTGGCCCTTGCGGTAGGCCAGTTCGACTTCGGGCCGCGGGCCGTCCAGCCTCGTGGTGACGGTTCGCTCCTCGCTCCATCCGACCAAGCGGTACTCGTTTCCACCGAGGGCCACGAGCGGGAAGAGGTGGTCCTGGGGAGAGCGAATGGCCAGGTCCGTGCCGGTGTCGACGATGCTGAAGGTGGCCTGCGGCTGCGGGCCGGTGAGCGACCCGAACACCTCTATCTCCAGCAGGTGCGCCGGCGCGTCGAACGAACACCGTGCGGCTTGCCGCTCCTGGCCGGTCGTGGCCACGGCCGGACGGTTGTAGAGCACCTCCGGGCCGTTGAAGTAGTCGGCCCAGTCAGCCGGGAAGAGCCGTGCGAGCTCCGGTGTGACGAGCACGTCCACGACGAGATGCACCCGGTGCTGGGTACCGAGGTTCTGGATCTGGTGCTTGCGGCTGAAGTCGCCGAACCAGAACTCACCGGGCTGCCAGCGGTACACCCCTCCGTCAAGGTCCAGCGTGGCTTCCTCGTGGGTGAGGACCGGGATGTGCAGCCGGGCCATGCCCCAGTCCGGGGCGAACTTGGGATCGCAATGGCGGTATCCGACGACGCCGGGCCCCAGATCCATGAATCGGACTGCGTAGAGGGGTCCGGGGATCGAGCGCAGGACCTCCTGCACGTACGGCATGTGGCCCAGCCACTCGGTGTCGGCGAACTCCGCGCTGCCGGGGCCGCCCGGGTCGGTACGTGCCTTGTCGCCACCGGGGCTGCGCACCGGGAGGCAGCGCCAGTCCTGTTCGGCCCACCTGGACACTCGCCCGTTCACGTGCGAGCTCTGCTCATCCCACAGGTGGTCGCGCGCCGTCATGAGGTCGGCCACCAGCCGGTCGGCGTCCAGCGCGGGGAGCAGCCGAGCCGCTTCCGCAGGCGTCGAAGAATCGTTTTCGTTCATCGTTGTCCTTTCCTGTCGAGCGGACCGGATTCGCGTGTGTGCCGTCGGCCGCGATCGACCGGTCGGCCCGCGCAGCGGTCCGGAGAGTGCGCTCGCGAGCAGCGTCACGCCCGTCCCGAGCGCCGCGCCGGACGCCGCACTTGCGGAGTCGGACGACTCGTCACGCCCGGAGCAGGTCGAAGAGCTCGCCCCGGAGTCCGGGGTCCGTGCTGAACTCCCCGCGATATGCGGTCGAGGTCATCTGCGCGGCAGCCTTGATACCCCGCATCGACATGCAGAGGTGCTCGCCCTTCGCTATGACCGCGACGTCCGGGGTGCCGCTCAGGGTGCTGATCTCGAGTGCGATCTGATCCACGAGGCGTTCCTGGACTTGCAGCTTGTGCGCGTACTGATGGGCGACCCTGGCGAACTTCGACAGGCCGAGCAGTTGCCCCGTCGGGCGGTACGCGATCGTCACGGAGCAGTTGAACGGCAGGAGGTGGTGCTCGCACAGCGACCAGACCTGGATGTCCGAGACGACTACGAGCTGGCTCGTGCCGATGGACTCGAAAAGCGTGCCCAGCGAACCCGGGTCGTAGTTGATGAACTCTCGCCACCAGCGGGCGAACCGCGCCGGCGTGTCGCGCAGTCCGTCCCGGCTCGGGTCCTCGCCGATCTCCACCAACAGTTGGCGGGCGATCTCGACCAGGGGGTCCTCGGCCGTCCTCGACGCCGACGGGTCACCATCGAGGTCCATTTTTGTCATCGACATGTGGTCACCTTTCGTCCGGGCTGCGGAGTTACCGGCCTCACGGCCGGTACTCGGCCCAGGTCTTGGGAGTCTCTGAGATACGCACGCAGGTCAGCTCGGGAAACTTCATCGACCATGTCCGGTAGAGCCAGGCCGCCATGTTCTCGGCCGTCGGATTCTCGTCCATCACATCGTTGAGATGACGATGATCAAGGTGCTCGTCCAGCCAGGTCTTGAATGCGGACAACTCTCCGTAGTCGCGGACGAAGCCCACGGGCAACAGGTCCGCATCATCGGCTCCAAGCTCCAACTCGATCACATAGTTGTGCCCGTGCATTCGGGCACACTGGTGCTCAGGAGCAAGGCCGGCAAGCCGATGACTGGCCGAGAATTCAAATTTCTTGGTGATGCGAAATGCCATCGATCCGAGTTCCCTTCTGCTTTGCGCGCGCCGTTGCTCACACGGCGCGTTTGTCGTCCCACACCAAGGTGTGCAGTCTGGTCGTGAGGTTCCAGCCGCGCCGCACCACCGCGTCGGCCAACTCGCTCATGTGCTTGGTGACATCGTCGGCGCTGCGCCCGATCGGCATGATCCACACCGAGGGCAGGTCGAAGGCGGCGACCAGCTGGGCCACTTCGTCGAGATCGCGGGTGTTCTGGCAGACGAACTTGAACGTACTTCCCGGCAGCGCCGAAAGGCTGGCGAGGGCGGCAGGGACGATCCTGCGCCGGAGACTGTCGCCCGAGTGCGACAGCTTCGGCGAGACGTTGAACCTGACGCCGGCGGCGACGAGTTCGGGGTGCGCGGCGTGCGTTCCGTTGGTCTCGATCTCGATCTCTTTGCCGCGTCCGGTCAGCGCTGCCACCAGTGGAATCAGTCGCTCTTGCTGACCCAGGGGCTCACCGCCGGATATCACGATCAGCTCGGTGTCGAAAGCGAGCAATTCCGCGACGACCTCTTCCACCGGGCGGCGGTGCAGCTCCTTGCGCGGATCGTGGGCGACCCCGCTCTCACCGGCTCCGGTCCAGTCCCACGTGTAGGGCGTATCACACCACGAGCACGACAGGTTGCACCCGCCGAGTCGCAGGAACGCGCACCTGCGTCCGAGGGACCGCCCCTCGCCCTGGACGGTCGGACCGAAGATTTCGTTGACTACGAGATCCTGCTCCATGGCGCACCGTTTCCTATGAGTGGGACGGCTCGACGGCCGCGGGCTTCTGCGCCTGCACTATGAACCAGTGCCGACTCAGCCGGATGCCTTGATCGACGGTCACCGCGGCGACATATCGATCGAATGCCTCCTTGTCCGCCGCAGAATCGTAGGTATCGATGATCGGCACTTGATGCAGAAAGGTGTCCAGATCGCCCGCCGAGTGGTAGAACTCCTCGAACCGGAACGCCTGGTTTCTGGTCACCACGAAACCGGCGTCGGACAGTTCTTGAGCAATCTCCTCCGACAAAGGCCGGCCGTTCCAGCTGTCGAAGTTCTGGCCGCGGCCGAATGTCTCCTTCAGCTCTCGCGCGTCCTGCTCCCCGATCCCCATGTACACCACGGCCCCGCCGGGGCGCAGCACCCGCTCGAACTCACGGGGGATCAGCGGGCCGCGGCGGGAAGTGACCACATCGGCGTACCCGTCGGGCAGCCCCGTGTGGGCGGCATCGCACAGCTCGAACGTGACGTGCGGCAGACCTGCCTCCGCTCGATACCGCGCGGCGCATTCCAGCATCGACGGCGACAGATCCATCCCGGTCACGGCGCCGTACGCACGGGAGATGCGCAGCAGACTACGCCCGTCGGCGCAGCCGACATCCAGCAGTCGGGCGTCCGGCGCTCCCAGTGCGATCGCCAGTTCGTCGAAGACGTCGTCCGGGCGGCCGTCGGCGAACACGTCGGTGCTCCGCGCATCGCTTCGGTAGCCGCCGAACCGCTCGGCCACCCGGGAGTAGAACTCCGCGTCCATCGTCATCGGCCGTGCACCCTCCCCTGAACGACGGTCGAGGAGAGGCCCTGGTGTGCAGGCACCGGCTCCTTCCTCTTCCGTGGGAACTCCCGGTCAAGGCCCACCGCTGCTGTCGCGGGGGTCGTTGCGCTGCGCTGCGATTCGGTTTCCGGGACGCCGCACGCGGCGGGCGTCACCGCGTCCCGGGTCAATACGGTCATGCGGACCACTCCTTGAGGGCCGTCCCCTGAAGGGGCGCCGAGGTCGGCAGGGCCCAATCTCCGGTGTCGCCCTATCGGCCCGGCATCACGGCGCATCCACGGCGGCACGGGGCCGGAGTAAGGCGGTGATAGCGCGGGCATGCAGCCGCGATGGGCGCCTGGTGCACGCTGGTATCAGCAACACCCGGACGGATTGCGAAACGGGTTGCGAAACGGATTGCGAAGGGAGGAGAACGGAGATGGCCATCAAGAAGTTGCCGGCTGCCGCGGGGGACGTCGTCGCGCCGGTCCTCGGCGCTGCGGGGAATCGGCACGGCGTGGAGCAGGGCCCGGTCGCCGTGCTGCCGGCCGGTGAACCACCCACCGACAACACGCCGTGGTCGTGACGGGCCTGCATGCCTCCTGGTGTCAGCCGACCGGCGTCATCGTCCTGCCCAGGGTGGCAACGATGTCAGCCCGTACGGCGGCGGCCCCGCTGTGGTCCAGGATCCGCTCCCGAATCCTGGCCGATCGCGAGTAGTACTCGACGGCCTGTTCCACGCGACGCAGATGGGCATTGACCCGGCCGAGGTCGTGCAGCACATACCCCTCTCCGACCAGGTCGCCGCTCGCCCCGACCATGGCGAGGACCTCGAGCAGGGTCCGTTCCGCCGCCTCGTACCGCTGCTGGTACATCAGCATGTGGCCCAGCCGCCGCAGTGCGAGGGCTTGGCCCCGGTCGAAGCCGGCGGACCGGCAGATCCCGAGAGCCTCGTCGAGGTACGAACGGGTTCGCGTGAAGTCCGCTCGCCGCATCGTGATGTGCGCCATCTCGACAAGCACGTATGCCCGGCCGATGACGTCCTGCGCCCGCACGGAGTTGCGCTCGGCGCTCTCGTAGAGGGCCATCGCCCGATCGTCGTCACCGTGGTGCCGCTCGATGCGTGCCAGGTCACGCAGGCACAGCGCTTGGCCACTCGGCTCCCCGATCCGCTCGAAGATCTCCAGAGCGGTGCTGAGGTAGGGGCCTGCTGCCTCATGCTCGCCCCGGTACAGGTGCAGGGTCCCCAACGAGCCGAGGACCGCCGCCCGGCCCCGTTCGTTGCCGGCCTCCTGTACGGCGGACAGCGCCACCTGATGTGTGCGCTCCCAGAGTTCGGGATAGCCACGGGCCTCGAAGAGCGTCACCAGAGTCGTGGCCAGCTCCCAGCACAGCTCGTCCAGCCCGGACCGGGCCGCCAGCTCGACCGCGTTCAAGAGGTTGGTCTGCTCGCTCTCCAGCCACCCGAGCGGGTCGCGGAGGCACCGCTGGACCTGGTCCTCCGGCGGATGCCACCGTTCGCCCCGGCCCACCACGAGGGTGTATGCACCGCCGTAGATCTCTTTGTGCGCCCGCTCGGCGAGCGCCATCCAGCCACCGACCATGCGCCGCACCGCTCCGGCGCGTTCTTTCTCGGGAATCTCCGCGGGCAGCCGTTCGTGCGCGATCATCCGTACGATCTGCGACAGTCCGCATCGGAACTCCCCGCTCCGGTCCATCGCGGTGATGTCGAGGAGCCGGCTGTCGATGAGCGGTTCCAGCAGGTCAGCGGGGTGCGGCGTGCGGTCGTCGATAAGGGCGGCACCCAGCCAGCTCGGGATCTCCGTCCCCTCGGCCAGGCTGAGCAGGCACAACAGGCGACGGTCGGCCGCCGCCAGGCCGTCATAGCTGAGCGAAAGACTCGCCCGGATCGACAGCTCGCCGTGTGCCAGCTCGTCCAACCGGCGGTGCTCGTCCTCGAGCCGCTGACACATGGAGGTCAGTGACCGGTGCGGGCGCGCGGCCAGGCGCGCGCCGATGATACGCAGCGCGAGGGGCAGCCCGCCCACCAAGCGTATGACGACCCCCGCCGCCTCCCGCTCGCTCTCCACACGGTGCTCGCCGATGATCCGTCCCAGGAGCTGGATGGCCTGTTCCGGGCTCAGCGGCTCCAAGTTGAACCGGCGGGTGCCCGGCAGCGCCGTGAGCTGGCCGCGGCTGGTGACCAGCACGCCGCTGCTGCCGGTTCCGGGCAGCAGCGCCATCACCTGCGACTCGCTCACCGCGTCGTCCAGCAACACCAGGATCCGGCGACCGGCCAGCAGACTGCGGTACATCTCCGCGCGCTCGTCGAGCGCATCGGGTATGGCCTGGCCCGGTACGCCCAGCGCCCGGAGGAACCGCCCCAGCGCCTGGGCGGGGCCGACCGGTTGTCCGCCCGGCCCTCGGAGGTCGCAGTAGAGCTGTCCGTCCGGGAAGTACTCCGTCGCGAGTCGGTGCGCCACGTGCCTGGCCAACGTGCTTTTGCCGACACCAGGTCTGCCGAGCACCAGGACCACGTTCAGTTGCCCCTTCTCCTGCCCCCCGGTGACGGCGTCGCAGACCGCTGAGACGATCGTGTCGTCGGCTACGAAGTCACCGATGTCGGCGGGAAGTTGTCTGGGGGTGACGACCGGGTCGGGATCGGCACTGCGCTCTTGCACCCCCTCGGTCAGCGGCGTCGCCGCGAGAGAACGGGGGTCGGCCGGTTCGGCCAGTGCCAGGTCAGCGTCGCCGGTCAGGATTGCCTGCGCCAGGTCGCGTAGTTCCCTTCCCGGGTCCAGGCCCAGTTCTTCGGTGAGCATCGCCCGGCCCTGGTGGTAGACGTCCAGCGCCTCCGCCTGCCGGCCCGAACGGTACAACGCCACCATGAGGTGTCCCCGCAGCCGCTCACGCAGCGGATGGTCGGCGACAAGCTGCATCAGCTCGCCGACCAGGTGCTCGTGACGGCCCAGCTCCAGCAGCAGCCGCATGCAGGTCTCCACCGCTTCCAGGCGGCTCTCGTCCCACTGCGCCGCCGTACCGGCCAGGACCTCGCTGGGTACACCGGCCAGGCACCGCCCCCGCCACAGCCCAATCGCCGAGCGCAGCGTGTCCACCGCAGGCATCTTCAGACCGTCACGGGCCAGCGCATGCGCCTCCGCCACCAGCCGGCGGAAGGTGCCGATGTCGGTCGCGTCCTCCGGCGCCCTCAGGAGGTAGCCGTAGGCGCGGGTCTCGATGGTGGCGTCCACTCCCCCGTCCGCAAGTGCCTTGCGGAGCCGGGAGATGCAGATCTGCACCTGGGCGCGTGCGGTCTTCGGCGGGTGGTGAGCCCAGATGACGTCCACCAGACGGGTCGTCTCCACCACCCGGTTCAGTTCGAGCACCAGCGCTCCGAGGACGATCTCTTGACGCCCCGGTGCCACGGGTACGGCTCCCAGCTCGCCGCACACCTCGAGCGGCCCGAGCACCCGGAAAGGAGCTGCCGCTATGTCACTGCCGTCGTAAGCTGACGATACTGCCATGCATAACCTGCTTCTGTGCTATGAGCCAGGCGATGTGTCCGGCTTGCAAAGGTGAACGGAACTCATACCGACCTGGCTGCTCAGCCGTAACCGTTGGCTGCGTCACCATGCACCGCCAAGACACCGGCAGTCGCCGACCGTCGCCCGGTGACGGCCATGAGCCCGCACGGCAGCGGGAGCCGGGCCGGTACGGCCGGGGCCGCGCCCGGCGGGTGTTCAGCCGCCTTCGACGTGCAGTCCCACGGGTGCCCACCCGCCGTTGCGTTCCGGGACGGGGAGGACTCTGCCGGCCTGGTGTCGTTCATCGAGACTGCTCCGATCAGCGGTGTTCCGGTTACGGGGGACGGGAGAACGGGGGCGGTGTGCGCGGCCGGGTCAGACCGTGGTGGTGGTGTACTGCGCCGCTGACCTGGAACGGGCGCTCCGGTGCGGTGCGTGCCGGGTACGGCCGTTGACGTGCCGTCTTACGACCAGGTCGGGGGTCAGCGGAGGGTCAGCGGAGGGCCAACGGTGCTCCACGACCCGCAGGGCCCGAAAGCACCCCAGGAGACGAGCCGGCGGCACTCGGGCTTCTCACCGCGACGGCCGGGCCCAGGCGCTCCTTCCCCCTGCTCGGGAGAAGTGGTGGCGGTACGGGCCCGGTGTGACGCCCAGGGTCCGCTGGAAGCGGCGGCGCAGGGTCTCGGCGAAGCCGAAACCGAAGCCGCGGGGCCGGGCGTTCGCGTCGATGGTGGTGTCCGTCGTCTCCGGCAGAGCCCGGTCGGCCTCGGTGCGGGCGGTCTCCACGGAGGCGGCCGGGGTGAGTCCGGTCCCGGCGCGGAGGACCCGGGTGACGTCGCGTTCGCTCGTACCGGCCCGTTCGGCGCGCACGCGGACCGTCAGGTCGTCAGTGAGGTGGGCGGTGGCCCATGCCTGAACGTCCCGCAGCGGCTTCCGCACGGGCCGCTGCGCGGCGGGCTGGGTGCTGAACCGCGCTCGGCCGTGCGGGCGTTGGACGGACGCCACCAGCAGCCCGGTCCGCGCGAGCAGGAACGCACCCGTACCCACGGAAGCGACCCGCCGGGCCCGGCCTGCCGCCTCCCGATCGCCCGGCCCACCGACGACCACCGGCGTGTCCAGCGGCCCCGCACACTGCCGGACGCCACTGGCGGCCGCGAGGTCGATTCCGTGACAGGCCCGCACCGCTCCGGCCCGGCCCGCGACGATCTCCGCCACGGGCGGGGTGCCAGGTTTCGCTTCCGGTGGGTCCAGCCGGGAGGCGCCGAGGGGACCCAGCAGTGCGGTGGCGTGCAGCGCCTCACCGGAAAGCAGGACGGCCAACATGGCGGAGATGAGTCGGTGTTCGTCCTCGGGATGCTCGGTCCACGCCGTCACGAGGGACGACAGACGTAACCAGCACCTCGAATGACCTCGTTTCACCCATGGGAGACGCATCGCCACGGGAATCCGAGCCGGCGGCACGGCGGTGCCGTCTGCCGTACCGGCGTGTGGCATCCGGATTGAGTTGAGCACCCTGCCTCCTCTCCACGACCCCGCCACTTCTGTGAGGCCAGAGGCGTACGGAGGCTGTTTACCTTCATGTGACGCCCGTGACCAGCGCAATCGTGGAGCACCACAACACGGACCACGAGATCGGGCGGCCGGAACCACGACAGTGGGAACGTGACGGCAAATGCGACATCCCGGTTCCGTCACACTGGTGCGCGGTCAGGGTGGTGCTTCTCACGGTGCGGATCACGCCACCGTTGTACGGCGCACTGCGTCCTCGTCCGTGAGGACGCTCACGTCCACACGAGGAGGTAGGGATGTCCCGACCGGCATGTGCACTACGGGAAGCGGCACGGCTGCTGGTCACCGCGACCGAGCGCGCTCATGCGGGCACCGGTCGTCTGATCCTGCTGCGCGGTGCCACCGGCACGGGCCGCACCACGGTCCTGGAGGACGCCGCCGAGGACGCCGCCGCCCGGGGTATGCAGGTACTGCGCGCTCGCTGCTCCGCCGGCGACTCGGCGATTCCCTTCGCCGCGGTCCGTCAACTCTTCTGCTCCGTACCCGATTCAGCCGATCGGGCCTGGGACGGGGATGAACGGGCGACCGGGACCGGGCTGCGGCGGGTACTGCGTTCCCACGCCGAGCAGTCGCCGCTGCTGATCACCGTGGACGATGTGCACCTGGCCGACCCGGCGTCCCGCCGCTGGCTGGTGGAGTCCGCCCGGCTCATGGACCGGCTGCCGATCGTCCTGGCGGCCACCGAGCGCAGCCAGTACGACGTCGACCCGCCCGCACAGGGCCTCGCCCACAGCCTCTCCCCCGCCCTGGTCACCACCCACACCCTGGCCCCGCTGTCCGACGCCTCGGCTGCCACAGCGATCCGTTCGGCCTTCCCGGACGCCGACGACTCCTGGATCGAGGACTGCGTACGGGCCAGCGCGGGCAACCCCCTGCTGCTGCGCGCCCTGCTGGACGACCTCTCCGACGGCAGTCACCCGGTCGTGCCGGACACCTCGGCCGCGCTGTACCCGGGAGCGTTCTCGGCGGCCGTGCAGTGGTGGCTGGACTGCGCCGGGCCGGGGACCGCGGAGGTGGCGCGGACGCTGGCGGTCCTGGACGAGGGCTGGGACCACGGACCCGCCTCCGGCACGGGGTTCCCCGTCCTCCACATCCCCTCACTCCTCGCCGAACTCTCCGGCGCCGACCCGGCCCGGGTCGCGGGCTGGATCACCGCGATGACCGGCCTCGGACTGCTGCGCCCCGACGGCATGGGCCGCCCCCGCTACGCCCATCCGCTGCTGCGGGACGAGATGCTCACCGGCGTGCCCGCGGCCCGGCGGCGCGCCGCGCACCGGACGACCGCCGAGGCGATGCTGCACCGAGGTGTCTCCTACGAGCTCGTCGCCCGTCAGCTGCTGCTCACCGACGTGGTGGACGCGCCCTGGGCACTGCCGGTGCTTCAGGACGCCGCTTCACTGGCGTTGCGTGAGGGGCGCATCGAGGACGCGCTGGCCTTCCTGCGCCGCGCTCTGGACGAACCCCTCTCCGATGAGAGCAGACAACGCCTGCTGACCGAACTGGGGTCACTGGAGTACGCGGTGCCCGGCTCCTCGGCCGCGATCCTGAGGCTCACCGAGGCGCTCCGGCTGCCGGGACCGCCGCAGGAACGGGTGCGCGCCGCGGTCGCCCTGGGGACAGCGCTGACCGCCCGTGGCAGGACCAGCGCGGGGGTCGAGGTGCTGCGCTCACTGTACGACGCGCTCGCCGACCGTCCCGACCTGGTGCGCATCCTGCGGCAGGCGTTCTTGCAACTGTCCGACAACGACCAGCTGGTGCGGCAGGAGGCGTACAAGCGGCTGGCCGAGGTGGCCGAGCGCTCGCCGGAGTCGATCAGCACGGCCGGTCACGCCTACCTGGTGAAATACACGGTCACGGCAGGTCTGAGCTCGGCGACGGAGGCGATGCTGCGCCTGCGCGGTCTGCTGGCGGAACCGGCCGACCCGCTGTCCGAGCCGTACCTGCTGGGGACGGCCGCCGCGGTCGCTCAGTGGGCCGACGAACTCGACGAGGCCGAACGGCTGGTGGAGCGCGGTCTGGCCGGGCAGCGCCCCGACTTCCTGCATCCCATGCACGGGTCGCTGATCAACACCCGTTTGGACATCATCGCGGCGCGGGCCGATTACCCGCGCCTGCTGGCCGAGCCGCTGCCCGCCGCTGCGACCCCGACCAACGCCCATGCCCATGCGCTGACGGCTCTCGTCGAGACGGGCCGCACCGCCGAGGCCGAACGCCTGGCCGGCGCCTTCGACTTACGGATGGCGCCGGATTCCTGGGAGCTGAACCGGTTCCTGTACGCGCGCGGGGTGCTGCGCGCCGCCAACGGTGACCTGGCGGGAGCCCTGCACGACTTCCTGGAGTGCGGGCGCCGCCAGTCGGCCCGGGAGGTGTTCAGCCCGGTCGTCACCCCGTGGCGCACGGCGGCCGCCGAGTGCCATCTGGCCCTGGGCGTCCCACGGGAGGCGCTCGCCCTGGCCGAGGAGGAACTGCGCCTGGCCCGGGTGTGGAACACGCCCCGCACGGTGGGCCGGGCACTGCGTGTCCTGGGCACGGCGACCGGCGGGCGCCGCGGTCTGGAGCTGACTCAGGAGGCGGTGCGGCTGCTGCGTAGCGGCCCGGCAGGACCGGAGATCGTGGCGGCGCGGCTGGCCCTGGGCCGTCAATTGACCGCGTCGGGCGAGTCGTCCCGCGCCCGCGGCATCCTTCGGGAGGCGGCCGGGCTCGCCGAACGCCTGGGCGCGGTACGGCTGCGGGACCTGGCGGAGGAGGCGCTGCGGGCGGGCGGCGCGCGCCGTCCGGCGACGCGGACCGGTGCCGCCTCGCTCACCGACAGCGAGCGCCGGATCGCCGAACTGGCCGCGGGGGGACGTACCAATGCGGAGATCGCGGAGCTGTTGCATCTGGCCCGCCGTACCGTGGAGACCCATCTGACCCACAGCTACCGCAAGTTGGGCATCCATCGACGCAGCGCCCTGAGCGCGGCCCTGACGGGAGGCGACGCGGCATCGCGGCTCCCTGGCCAGCGGTCGGGACGCGAGGGCCGGGCATGACACCACCAGACGAAGAACGGGCGGTGCCGTGGCCCTGGGGCTGGGGCTGGGGACGGGTCGGCGGCGCCGCACGCGGTGAGCGTTCAGCACCGGGGGTGCTGTCTCGTGCCGCCCCTCCAGCACCGTGGTCTGTTGGATCACCGTCGCAGCAGACCAGGTGATCTGGGGTTTTCGGAGCCGATGAGCTCAGCCCGGGAGGGGGATGAACAGCAGGATGCCGTGGGCGGTGGCGGCGGTGTAGCAGGCATTGCCGGGGAAGGTGGCGGCGTAGAAGGGGGTGGCGACGGCGAAGACGGGGACGACGGCGTTGTGGAGGGTGGCGGTGCCGTTGGCGTCGGTGACGGCGGTGCCGAGGTTGACCGGGCCGAAGAGCGTCGTGGCGGTGAAGGTCACCGGCTGACCGGCCACCGGCATCCCCGAGGTGGTTGTCAGGGTGGCGCTGAGGGTGGGGATGAAGAACTCGGGCAGCGGGGTCAGCCGGAGCCGGATGATGCCTGGCTGCGCGGTCAGCGTTGTGGGGTTGGGGTTCACGGTGACGGGGGTGCTGGCGGAGGAGCCGGTGAAGCAGCTGTCACCGCTGTAGGTGGCGGTGAGCGTGCCGGTGGTCAGGGCGGTGGTGGTGGAGCAGGCCAGTCCCGAGGCGTTGACGGGGACCACCTGGGTCTGGCCGTTGGGGAGGGTGAAGGTGACCGTCCCGGTCGGCACCGAGGTGGTGCCTGTCGTCGGGGTGATGGTGGCGCACACGGTCACGCTCTGCCCGCACGTGGAGGGGTCCGGCGTCACCGTCAGCGTCGGCGTCGTGGGGTTGAGGGCCACGGTGACGGGGGTGGGGTTGCCGTTCACGGTCGCGGTGAACGTACCAGTGGTGTAGGTGTGGGTGGTCTGCCCGCTCCCGGTGGCGTCCAGGGCGACGGTGACCGTGGGGCCGGCGTCCCCGAAGTTCACCACCGCTGTCCCGTTCGGAGTGCCCCCGGAAATGGTGAACGTCACCGGCTGCCCGCACACCGGCGACGCCGGCGAGGTCGTCACCGTCAACGGCGAAATCTCCGTCACATTGGCCGAGTTGGCGTTGGTGACGTAGACGTTGCTGTTCTGCGCCGCCGCCACGGAGAACGGGAACGCACCGACCGGGACGGTGGCCACGACCGTGTTGGTGGCGCTGCTGATCACCGTCACGTTGTTGGAATTGCTGTTGCCGATGTAGACGTTGCCGGTCGGCGCCACCGCCACCCCGAACGGGCCCGCCCCGGTGGGGACGGTGGCCAGGACGGTGTTCGTGGCGCTGTCGATCACCGTCACGTTGTGGGAGACGGTGTTGGTGACGTAGACGTTGCCGTTGGGCGCGATCGCGATCACCCCCGGGACCGTGCCGGCGGGGACGGTGGCCAGGACCGTGTTCGTGGCGCTGTCGATCACCGTCACGTTGTT
>NZ_JALMUV010000005.1 GCF_023155275.1 Streptomyces rhizoryzae | reverse complement strand
GGGGCGGCCCCGGGGGGAGGGGCCCGGGGGGGAGGGCCCCCGGGGAAGGGGCCCCCGCCCAACAGCTCAGGTCGGAACGCGGCGGTAGACGGTCAGGGCTTCGTTGTGCTTTTCCAGGGTCAAGTTGCCGGTGAGCGGGGCTACTTCGCCGTCGTAGGCCAGGGGCGTGCCGCTGGGGAGGCCGCTGAGGGCCAGGCGGGGGAGCCGGGCCTCGGCCAGGACGGGGGAGCGGCGCGGGGTGCCCAGGAGGGCGGCCACGAGGAGCCGGGTCCGGGCCAGCCGGCCGCCGTGCACCACCCGGACGTCGAGGATGCCGTCGGCGAGGTCGTGCCGGCGTACCGGTGCGGCGCCCAGGCCCCGGTACTGGCAGTTGCCGGCGAACAGCAGCCAGACGGTGCGCCGTTCGCCGTTGATCTCCACGCTCAGCGGTTCGCAGGTGCGCAGTACGTGCCAGGCGGCGAGGACTCCGGCGGGCCAGGCGCCGATCCGGTGCGCCCACCGCTCCCGGATCCGTACCAGCTCCGGATAGACGCCGACGGAGAAGGTGTTGAGGAAGTACCGGCCCTCGTCCTCCGGGCCGGACCGGAAGCGGGCCAGGTCCACGGCGACGGCCTCACCGCTCTCCACGGCGCGCGCCGCGTCCGCGTAGCTCTCGATCCCCAGGTCGTAGGCGAAGTGGTTGAGGGTGCCGCCCGGCAGGACGGCGAGCGGCAGGCCATGGCGTACCGCGACCGCGGCCGCCGCGTTGACGGTGCCGTCGCCGCCGAGCACTCCGAGCGCGCCACCCAGCTCGCGGGCCAGCTCGGCGGCTTGCTCCAGCCCCTCGTCCAGCGGAGGGCCGTCCGGGGCGCCGCAGAGCACCACCTTGGCTTCCGGCAGTACGCGGTGCACTTCGGCGGTCCGGTCCGGGAGCGGGCCCGTGCGCTGTCCGGAACCCGGGTTCGCGACGACGACCAGGCCGCGGCCGCCGGGCAGCGCGGGCGCTTCGGCGCGCGGGCGGGCCGGCGGGGCGAGTTGGGAGCGGGTGGGCGCCAGGCCGCGGATCGCGAGGGCGGCGCCCACGCCGAGGGCGGCCCCGGCCAGTACGTCGCCCGGGTAGTGCACACCCGTGTAGACGCGGGAGAACGCCACGGAGGCCGCGACCGGTGCCAGGGCGAGGCCCCACCACGGGTTCTCGAAGGCGACACCGGTCGCGAAGGCCGCCGCCGAGGCCGCGTGCCCCGAGGGGAACGAGGAGGTGAAGGGCTGCCGGCGGACCCGCCGCATCACCGGGACGGCGTCCAGGACCGGTCTGGCGCGGCGTACGGAGCGTTTGCCGAGGGTGTTCACCGTGGCGGAGGCGAGGGCCAGGGAGGCCACTCCGCGCAGCGCGGCCCGGCGCGCGGGCCGGCCGCCGAGCACCGCCGCACCGGCCGCGAGCCCGAACCACAGCAGCCCGTGGTTGGCGCTGCGGGTCAATCGGGGCAGTACGCGCTGGGCGCCGGGCCAGTCGCGGGCGGCGATCCGGTCGAAGGCCCGGCGGTCGAGGGTGGTGAGGAGTGTTCGCATGGGTGCCGTGTACCCGGGGGAGGGGGCCGGCAGGCGGGGGAGAGGCTGATGGGGGGTAGGGGGCGCTGGGGAGGGAGAGGTGCCGGGGTGGGCGGGTGGATTGTTGGGGTAGGAGGTGTGAGGGTGGCTGAAGTAACTTGCTGGGGCTGCGCGGCACACGGCCGCCGGCCACGAGGAACGAGCGGCCACGCCAACGAGCGGCTACGACGGCGAGCGGTCCCGTCAACGAGCGGTCCCGTCAACGAGCGGTCATGACGGCGAGCGGTCACGTGGGCCAACCGGCCAGGGGAGGATCGGCCACGGGAGCGATCGGTCACGGGGACGGTCGGGCCCGCCGGACGCATCAGCCACCGCGGCGAGGGGCGGCGGGAACGATTCAGCCGCAAGGCCGATCGGCCGCGAGGGCGATCGGCCGTGAGGAAAAGGGGAGCCATGACTGGGGAGCGGGGGCGGCAGCCGGGCGGTTCCGGTGGGGGTGTGCGGCCGGAGCAGGGGCGGGTCCGGAGGCGCGAGGCGGAGGACCTCGGGGCCTGTGTGGCGGTGCTCGCCGACGTGCACGTGCACAGCGGGTACCCCCATCAGTGGCCCGGGGACCCGGCGGGCTGGCTCACCCCGGCAGGGATGACCGCCGCCTGGGTCGCCGAACTGGACGGGAAGGTCGTCGGCCATGCCGCCCTGTGCGGCAACGAGGTCAGCCGGCTCTACGTCGCGCCCGGTGCCCACGGCCGCGGCCTGGGCGCCCGGCTGCTGGACACCATCGACGCCGAGGCGGCCGCCCGCGGCCTGCGGCTCGTCCTGGAGGTGAAGACCTCCAACGTGGCGGCCGTCGCCCTGTACGAGCGCCGGGGCTGGGTGCGCCGGTGCACCGAGCGGCAGTGGTGGGGCGCGGGCGCGACGGCGGAAGAGGTGGAGGTGCACCACTACGACGCGCCGGCGCGCACGCCCGGCGCAGCGGTCACCCTCCGCTGACGTGTCGTCCGCCGCCGCCACCCGCCTGATCTGCGAAGGTGGTCGGGGCCGCGCATCATATGAGGGGCCCACGATCGACCGGCCGCCGTGGAGTGGAGGTACGGATGCAGCGGACCGTCCCGGATCCGCAGCGGGAGCCCGGACCGGCCCCGCCGGTGGGCCTGCCGGTCCTCCCGGAGCTCGCCGCGCACCTCTCCGCGGCCGCCGGCCGCACCGCCCCCGAACCTCCCGGCGGCTCCGCGCCGCTGCGTGCCGCCGCCTGCGGCTACTGGGAGCGGCGCGGTCTGTTCACCCCCGCCGACCGGGTCCTCGCCGCCCCCGGGGCGCCCGCGCTGCTCCTCGCCCTGTATGCGGCGGCCGACGGGGCGGTCCTGCTGCCGCGGCCGTGCGCCCAGTGGTACGCGCCGCCCGCCCGGTTGCTCGGACGGCCGGTGCACCTGACGCCCGTGCCGGCCGAGTCGGGCGGCCTGCCGGATCCGTTCGCCCTGCTGGAGACCGTACGACGGGCCCGGATGCACGGCGACACACCGCGGGTTCTGGTGCTTTCCGTGGCCGACGACCCGTCCGGGACGTGCCCGCCGCCGGAGCAGCTGCACGAGGTGTGCGAGGCGGCGGCCGAGGAGGGGCTGTGGGTCATCAGCGACGAGTCGCGCCGCGATCTGCTGCACGATCCGCACGACACGGTGGTGCTGAGCCCGGCCGAGATGCTGCCCGGCGAGGTCGTGGTGCTGACCGATCTGCGGGACGCGCTGCTGCCCGCCTCCTGGCCGGCGGCGCTGGCCCGTTTTCCGGGCACCCGCCGCGGCGCCGTCCTGAGGGACGCGGTGCTGCACACGCTCACCCGGCTGCGCACGCCCCTGCCCGGCCCGTTGGTCGGGCCGGTCGTCCACGCGCTCGGGGAACCGGAGGCCGTACGGGAGCGGACCGCGGCCGCCGCCCGGGTCTACGGGGCGCTCACCAGGGCGTTGCACCGGACCCTGACCGCGGCCGGGGCGCTGTGCCGCCCGCCGCATGCCGGCAGCTGCCTGTACGCCGATCTGGAGCCGCTGCGGCAGCCGCTCGCCGCCCACGGCGTCTCCGGTTCGGGAGCGTTGGAACGGGAGTTGGCGCCCTGGGCGGCCCGCGGCGGCCACCGCTTCGAGGACGATCCTGATGCCCTGCGGGTGCGGCTGGGGGCGGACGCCCTGCTCGGCGCCGATATGGAGCTGCGGCAGCGGGTCCTGGAGGCGGCGGACCCGCTGGAACTGCCGCATGTGCGGGCCGGTTTGGCGTCGTTGGGGCAGGTGCTGGCGGAACTGGCGGAAGCCCCGGTAGCGCCGGAAGCCCCGGAAGCGGCTGGAGGGTCCGGAGGGGGCGGGACAGACGGGGGAGGCGGAACCGGTGGTGCTGGCAGGGCAGGCGGGGCCGGCGGGAAGCCCGGGACGGGCGGGCAGGCGGAAACAGGCAGGGCCACAGCGGCAGATGGGGGAGGCGCGGCAGATAGGCCCGGTGGGCCCGGTGGGCCCGGTAGGCCCGGTAGGCCAGAGGGGAACGATCAGGCTGACGAGGCCGAAGGGGCCGGAGGGGCCGGTGAGACCGGAACGACCGGGGCCACCGGAACGGCCGGGCCTGCCGACCGTAGGAAGGGATGCGGAGGCGACGGGCGGTACCGGTGGCAGGACGGGGGCGGCCCGTATGAGGGCGGCAGTGACCGCTGAGAACGGCCCGTTCGCCTCCACGGGCGCCCGAGCCGCAGCCCGGGCCGAAGCCCGGGCCGAAGTCCGGGCCGAAGCCCGGACCGAAGCCCGGACCGAAGCCCGCCCCCGGGCCGCAGACCGCTCCCAGGCCCGAGTCCGCTCCCAGGCCCGAGTCCGGTCCCGGGCCCGAGACCGCTCCCGCTCCCAGGCCCGAGCCCGCTCCCGGGCCCGAGTCCGTTCCCGCTCACGATCCAGCCGCCGCCTCCAGCTGCCGACCACTCCCGCTCGCCCCACTGACCCCACTCGCCGCACTTATCTCCCCTGCCGTACTCATCCCCCTCGTCCCGATCCGCCCGTCCGCCTCGCGACTCCGGTTCCGCCCGGCCACCGAATGGAGCCCCTGGATGACCGAACAGACCGAGCGCTCACTCGCCCGCCGCTCCCTCGCCGAACCCTCCGGCACCGGACAGCGCCCCCGCGGCGGCGTGTCCGGTGCCGTCGACGATGACCTTGACGCCGTTACAGAGGAGGCTGGTGGCGGAATGGCCGACGGTACTGCCGGGGGCATGGCGGGGTACGGGGCGGCGTCGGTGCCCGGCACGGTGCCGCCCCCGCTCACCGAGCCGCGGCCCCTGGGGGAGCCGCGCACCTGGCCCCGCGACTTCACCGACCGGCTGACCGCGCCGCTGCCCGGCGTGCGCGCGGTGGCCCGGATCGCGCGGGAGGGCAAGCTCCGCCCGGCACCCCAGACGCTCCAGCAGATCCAGCAACTCCCCTTCGAACCAGGCCCGATGCCGGACGCCGGCCCTTCGACGGTCGCGCTGACCTGGGCCGGGCACGCCAGTTGGATCGTCCGGATCGGCGGGCTGACCGTTCTGACCGACCCGGTCTGGTCCCGCAAGATCCTCGGCACGCCGCCCCGGGTCACGCCCGTCGGCGTCCGCTGGGAGGACCTGCCGGCCATCGACGCGGTGGTCATCAGCCACAACCACTACGACCATCTGGACGCGCCGACGCTGAAGCGGCTGCCGCGCGAGACACCGTTGCTGCTGCCGGCCGGGCTGGCGGTCTGGGCGCGGCGGCGCGGGTTCACGCAGGTCACCGACCTGGACTGGTGGGAGGCGGTGGAACTGCCCGGCCCCGGTGGCCCGGTGCGGATCGACTTCGTGCCCGCGCACCACTGGAGCAAGCGGACGTTGACCGACACCTGCCGCTCCCTGTGGGGCGGCTGGATGCTCACCGCCCCCGATGGGCGGCGGATCCACTTCGCCGGGGACACCGGTTACGGCCACTGGTTCGAGGAGATCGGCCGCCGCTACCGGGACATCGACCTGGCGCTGCTGCCCATCGGGGCGTACGACCCGCGCTGGATGCTGCGGCCGGTGCACACCGACCCGGAGGAGGCGGTGCGGGCCTGTGGGGACCTGGGCGCGCGGTGTCTGGTGCCGATGCACTGGGCGACGTTCCTGCTCTCCGCCGAACCGCCGCTGGAGCCGCTGCACCGCGTCCGGGCCGCGTGGACGGCGGCGGGCCGTCCGCAGTCGGACCTGTGGGACCTGGCGGTGGGGGCGTCGCGGGTGCTGCCCGAGCGCTGAGCCGCGTTACGGCACCGCGTCACCTGCCGCCCCGCTACGGTCTGCCGCCCCGCTACGGTCTGCTGCCCCGCTACGGTCTGCCGCCGCGTCGCGAGGTGCGGTCACCTGCCGCCGAGTTGCCGCTGCTGCGTCACCTGCCGCCGCACTACGGTGTGCCGTGGCCTGCCCCGGGGCGGCCGCCCCAGCGTCACCTGCCCCCGGGTCCCCCGTCGGCGCCACCCGCCACCGGGTCGCCACCCGTCGCCGCGTCGCCCGCCCCGCCCCGGGTGTCGTTCGCCCCGCCTGCCCCCGCACGGCGGGGCTGTCGCCGGCGGGCGGGTGTCAGGCGTCGCCCCAGGGCCGGTGCGGCGCCGAGGTGGACGGTCAGGCCGCTCGCGGCGGCCACGCCCTGCCAGGGTTCGCGGAAGAGGGAGCCGCTGAGCGACCCGATCAGTTCGTAGGCCGCGGCCCGGGCCAGGCAGGCCGGGAGGTCGCCGCGGGCGAAGCGCCGGGGCGGCGTCGCGGCGAACAGGCACGCCAGCATCACCGGAATCCGGCCCGCGGGGACCAGACGGGACAGCACCAGCACCAGGACGCCGTGCTCCCGCAGTTTCCGCTGCGCCTGCGTCGCCCACCCTTCGGGGCCCGCGCACCGCGACACCCATCAGGTGCTGCGCCGCCTCGACCGGTGCGTCGGGCTGATCGCCGAGGCGGCCCGGCACGCGTCCCGCCCGTACCGGATCGTGCTGCTGTCCGACCACGGCCAGAGCCCCGGCGTGACCTTCCGGGACCGCTACGGGCTGACACTGGGCGACCTGGTCCGCGCCGGGTGCGGGCTGGCCGGCGGCGGGGCGATGCGCGGCGGGTCGGGCGTGCTCCCGGTGGCGCCGAGGCCCGGGAGGCGGCCCGGGCGGCGCTGGGCCGCCCGGAGGGGGCCGCGGACCCGGAGGCGGCGACCGGCGGGGCGCCCCCGGGCGGGCCGGACGGCGGCCGGCCGGAGGGGGCCGGGGGCAGGCCCCGGCGCCCCCGGAAGCACCGCCCCGGTGAGCACCCCCGCCGCCCTGCCCACCCCGTCGTCCCGGCCTCCGGGAAGGGCTCGGGCTGGTGTCGTTCCCCGACCTCCCCGGCCGGGCCACGCGGGAGGAACTGGACCGCCGCCACCCGGCGCTGCTCCCTGCGCTGGCCGGCCACCCCGGTATCGGCTTCGTCCTGGTCCGCTCGGCGACGCACGGCCCGGTGGTGCTCGGCCCGGACGGCGGGGAGCACCACCTCGCCACCGGGCGGTGACCGGGCCCGACCCGCTGACGCCGTTCGGGCCCGGGGCGGCCGACGCGGTGCGGCCGCCGAGCCGAGCGCCGGCCCGTAGAGCGGGCCGCCGGCCCGGTGAGCCGCCGTGCCGCGGGCGGTGGGACGGTGCGGCCGGGCCGCGCCGGTGCCCGGAAGTGTCCCGGGGACGTCCGGCCGGCGGGCGGTGCCGCCGCAGATCTTCGCTCCAGGGGCCCGCCCGGCGGGAGGATTCGCGGCGATTTTGAGGCGTGCGGGCGGGCGGTGACCATGGGCTGAGCCGGCACCCCGGCGAGACCAGCACGATGAGAGACGCGTCACACACATGCACCGCGATCCCGCCGCAGAGGTCATCCCTGCCTCCGCTGACCAGCCCGCACCGGGCACCCGTCCGTTCCGGATGAATCTGCTGACCGCCACCGCCCTGGTCATGGGCAACATCATCGGCGGCGGCATCTTCCTGCTGCCGGCCTCCGTCGCCCCCTTCGGCACGGTGAGCCTGGTCGCCTTCGGCGTGCTCACCCTCGGGGCGATCTCGCTCGCCCTGGTCTTCGGCAAGCTCGCCCGCCGCCACCCGGACACCGGCGGCCCGTACGTCTACGCGCGCGAGGCGTTCGGCGACTTCGCCGGGTTCCTCTCCGCCTGGTCCTACTGGACGATGACGTGGGTCAGCAACGCCGCGCTGGCGGTCGCCGCGGTCGGCTACGTCCACGTGCTCTTCCCGGGCCACCAGTCGCGGGGCGTGGACCTGCTGGTGGCGCTGGCCGCGCTGTGGCTGCCGGCGCTCGCCAACTTCGCGGGCACCCGGTACGTCGGCGCGGTCCAGCTGGTCGCCACGGTCCTGAAGTTCGTGCCGCTGCTGTTCATCGCGGTGGTCGGGATGTTCTTCTTCGACCCGCACAAGCTCGGCGCGTTCCACGAGGGAGGCGGCAGCACCCTCGGCGGCCTGTCCGCGGCGGCCGCGATCCTGCTCTACAGCTACGTGGGCGTGGAGTCCGCGGCGATGAGCGCCGGCGAGGTCCGCGACCCCGGCCGCAACGTGGGCCGGGCCACCGTCCTGGGCACCCTGGGTGCCGCCGTGGTCTACCTCCTGGGCACCCTCTCGGTCTTCGGCACCGTCCCGCACGACAAGCTGGTGCACTCCAAGGCGCCGTTCTCCGACGCCGTGGACGCGATGTTCGGCGGCCAGTGGGGCGGTACGGTCATCGCGGCCGCGGCCGTGATCTCCATCGTCGGCGCGCTGAACGGCTGGACGCTGATGAGCGCCCAGTCCCCGTACGCCGCCGCCAAGGACGGCCTGTTCCCGGCCGCGTTCCTCACCAAGCGGCGCGGGGTGCCGACGTTCGGCGTGCTGGCCGCCGCGGTGCTGGCCAGCGCCCTGACGGTGATCAACTACCTGCTCGGCAGCGGCGGTGTCTTCGAGATCCTGGTGCTGATCACCACCTTCTCGGCCACCGTGCCCTACCTCCTGGCCGCCGGCGCGCAGATCTACTTCCTGCTCACCGGCCGCCGCGACCGGCTCCGCCCCGCCCGCTTCGTCCGCGACCTGGTGCTCGCCCTGGTGGCCTTCGGCTTCACCTTCTGGCTGGTGGCCGGCGCCGGTTACGCCGCGATCTACCAGGGCGTGCTGTTCCTCTTCGCCGGGATCCTGGTGTACGCGCTGATGGCGGCCCGGCGGTCCGGGGAGCGGCGCCGCGGGACCGGTGACGCGGCGGCCCCCGAGGAAGCGGCCCAGGAGGCCCAGGAGCCCCAGGCCGTCGGGTCGGCCGTGCGCTGACCCGCCCGGCCCGCCGCCCCGGGGGGCGCCCTGCGGCCGGCGGCATTACCCGGCGAGTAATCGACCCTTTGGCCGCCCTCCGGCAGAGTCGTGGCATCGGTTCACGGGCCGGCGCACTCCGGCCCGTGGACCGCAGCTGACGGCTCGTCAGCGAAGCGCCGGCCGGTCGGGCCGGTGCCCCGACGGATACCACCAGGAGTTCGTGATGTCGCAGCACGTGCAGCAGGGCGCCCCCGAGCAGGCCATCGACCACGCGGCCGCCGCCGAGCGGTACCTCGCGGCCTGGAACGCCACCGGCGAGGGCGAGCGCAAGGCCGCCGTCGCCGCCGCGTTCACCGAGGACGCCACCTACACCGACCCGCTGGTCGAGGTGGCCGGCCACGACGGGCTCGCGGCGGCCATCGCCGGGGCGCAGCAGCAGTTCGCCGGGTTCGTGTTCCGGCCGCTCGGCGCGGTGGACGGGCACCACGACATCGCCCGGTTCGGCTGGGAGCTGGTCGCGCCGGACGGGTCGGCGCCGATCGCCGGCTTCGACGTGGTGCGGCTGGCCGCGGACGGCCGGATCCGCGCGGTCTCCGGCTTCCTGGACCGCGTCCCGGCGATGTGAAGCACCCTTGCGGGGCGGCCCTCACCCCGCCACTGCGCGCAGGTGCTCGGCCGTTTCGGGGTCGGCGGGGAGGAACGCCTCCAGCGCCAGCTCCGAGACGGTCACGTCCATCGGCGTGTTGAAGGTGGCGATGGTCGACAGGAAGGACAGCACGGCGCCGCGGTGCTCGATCACCAGCGGCAGGGCGAACGGCGGGTGTTCGCCCGCCGTCGCGGTCTCCCGCCCGCCGTCCGGCAGCGGATAGCCGCTGACCTCGTCGTACAGCGCGCGCAGCGGCGAGGACCGGAGCAGGGCCAGCTGCCGGTCCATCTGGTCGAAGAGGTGCCCGCGCCAATCCCGGAAGTTGCGGATCCGGGGCGCCATCCCGCGGGGGTGGAGGGTGATCCGCATGGCGTTCATCGGCGGCCGGAGCAGCTCCGGATCCACGCCCTCCAGGAGCACCCCGATGCCCCGGTTGGCCGCCTGCACGGTGTACATGCCGTCGCACACCAGCGCCGGGTACGGGTCGTAGCCGGCCAGCAGCTGCGCCATCCCGGCGCGGACCGCCGCCATCGACGGGTCGTCGAGCGGGGTCTCCGGGAAGGCCGGGGCGTATCCGGCGGCGATCAGCAGGGCGTTGCGCTCCCGCACCGGTACGTCGAGGTGTTCGGCCAGCCGCAGCACCATCTCCTGGCTCGGGCGGGCGCGGCCGGTCTCGATGAAGCTGATGTGGCGGGCGGAGGAGTCGGCGCGCAGGGCCAGTTCCAGCTGGCTGATCCGGCGCCGGTCGCGCCACTCCCGCAGCAGGGCGCCGACGCCCGTGGTCTCCGGCGCGTACGCCGTGGCAGTCGTCATGGCCGGGACGGTAGTCGATCAAACGCCTGTTCGCGGGGGTAATTCCGCGTTCGGGCGGGCGGCCCGCGGGGCGTCCGCCCGCGGCCCCGCGCCCCGCGTGGAAGGGCGCGCAACGGCGGCCCCGCGTGCCAGGCTGGGACCGCCGCACCCCGACGGCGGCGACCGGCCCGGCGAAAGGCGAACGTGATGAGCGCACAGGTGACCCCCCTCGACGACGCGGAGATCCAGGACCGCCTGCTCGACCTGCCCGGCTGGGCGGCACAGGACTCCCTCCTGCACCGCACCTACCGCTTCGACCGGCACTTCCAGGCCGCCGCCATGGTCATCCACATCGCCCAGATCCAGGAGGAGCTGGGCCACCACGCCGAACTGACCCTGGGCTACAACCGGCTCACCGCCTCGGTCACCACCCACAGCGCCGGCGGCCGCATCACCTACCTGGACTTCGGCCTGGCCCGCCGCATCGAGGAGATCGCCGCCGGGCACGGCGCGCGCTGACCGGACCGCCCGCCGCCCCGGCCCGCCCCGGCTCGCTCAGCTCGGACGGCGCTGCCTGACCACCCGGCCGGCCCGCGCCAGCTCCACGTTGAACTGCGCCCCGGACAGCAGCGACAGGTTCGAGAACCACAGCCAGATCAGGAACACCACCGGCCCGGCCAGCGACCCGTACAGCCGGTTGAAGGTGCCGACGTACGACGCGTAGAACGCGAAGCCCGCCGACGACACCAGCCACAGCAGCACCGCCAGCACCCCGCCGGGGCCGGCCCGCCGCACCCCCCGGGAGTTCGGCGGCCCGGACCGGAACAGCACCATCGCCAGGACCGTCGCCAGCAACAGCAGCAGCGGCCACTGGAGGAGGTTCCACAGCGCCTCGCCGCCCTCGCCGAAGCCCAGCATCCGGCCCGCCGCGGTCGCCACCGGCCCGCTCACCAGCAGCGCCACCGCACTGCTGATCAGCAGCGCCATCAGCAGCAGCGCGGTCATCAGGATCCGCGGCACCTTCCGCCACGGTGGCCGGTCGTCCTTCGTCCGGTGCATGGCGTGCAGCGCCCGCCGGAACACCGCCAGATAGCTGCACGACGACCACAGCGCACTGACCACCGCACCGCCGACCACCACCCAGGCCGCGGTCCGCTGCTGCGCCATCACCACCAGCGCGTGCCGGACCGTCGCCCCCGACTCGGCCGGGGCGATCGAGCTGAGGTGGTTGATCAGCTGCTCGGTGCCGGCCGGATCGGCCAGCCCGATCAGCGAGATGGTCACGATCGCCGACGGCAGCAGCGCCAGCACCGAGTAGTACGTCAGGCTCGCCGCGTAGTCGGTGAGGTCGTCGTGCCAGACGGCCAGCGGCGTGCGGCGCAGCGCCGTGCGGTAGCGCTTCCAGCCCGCCCGGCGCGCCGGGCGCTCGGGCCCGGTCCGCGCCGGGGCGGCGGACGCCGCGGTCTCAGCCTCCATGCCGGACCCCCGCCGTCCGGCCCCGCCGCCCCGCGCCGCCCCCCATACCGCTCCCGCCCATGTGGTACCCGTCCTCCGTTGTCCAACTGGTCCGGTATCGTCCCCGGTTCCCGGTCCTGCATCATCCCCCGGCGCCGCGGGCCCCCGCGAGGGGCCGGCGGCCACCCCGCCCGCGGCCGCGTCAGCCGAACGGCAGCGCCCGCCACGGCGAACCCGGATCCTGCGTCAGCACCCGGTGCAGATGCGCCGTCTCGGCGTACACCGGACCGAACCAGCCGCCGTCGAACGCCAGCACCCGCCCCAGCGCATACCCCGCGGCGAACTCCTCCCACCCGCCGTAGACCTCCGCGGCCCGGGCCCCCACCCGCGCCACCGCCTGCTCGGCCTGCGGCGGTGCGCACAGCCGCGCGCCCAGACCCCAGCGGACCAGCCCGACCGCGTGCGCCAGGTCCAGCGCGGCCAGCGACGCCACCCGGCCGCCGGCCGGCAGCAGCCCGTCGGCCCGGAACCGCTCCTCGTACCGGCCCACCGGTTCGGGGACCTCCGGCGCCGCGGCCCCGGACGGCGCCGCGGCCCCGGACGGCGCCGCGGCCCGGGCGCGCAGCGCCGCCTCGGTCTCCGCCGGCACGAACTGCCCGCCCAGCAGCTGCTCGAACCGCTGCTGCCAGCTCCCCGGATCGGCCACCGACCACTGCCCGCGCAGCGTCTCGGCGTCCGCGGCGTAGTCCAAGAAGGCCGTCCCCAGCTCGTTCCACGGCACGCTGTGGTGCACCGCCAGCGGCGCGCCGCACGCCAGCCCCTGCGCCACCGGCCCGTGCAGCGGCCCGCCGTGGTGCGTGACCAGCAGCCCGCCCGGCCGCACCCCGACCTGCGCCCGGACCCGCAGCCAGGCGGCGCGGTGGGCGGGCGAGGCGCGCAGGTACGCGGCGAACGGCGTGCCCGGATTGACCGCCAGATGCCACTTGTCGTGGGGCCAGTCCTGGGCCAGCTCCTCGACCGAGACCCGGTCGAAGAGCGTCTGCGGCTCCCAGGGCGGCAGCATGCCGCGCGTCAGTACGGGAATGCACTTACCGCCCGCCACCGGATCGTCGTAGACGGGCAGCGGATCCTGACCCGGCTGCGGCACCGCCAGATACAGGTCCTCACCGGCGATCGCCGCGACCTGCCCGTCCCCGTCCGCACGTGCCGTTGCCTCGTACAGCCGCCGCTCGGTGTCCGTCGGCGGCATCCATCCCGGAGTACCCACAGGTCAAGACCCTACGGCGGTTCGGCCCCGGGCCGGTACCAGGGGCCGTTCCGCCCTGCACCGGCCCGGTCGTTTGCCGCCGGACCACCCCGTATCGGAGGCTCGTTGCCATGACCAGTCACGACCGGCCCGTGCCCGGGCACTCACCCGCCAGTCCACCGCTCCGCGCCGGCGGCGGCCACGCCCACGGCGGCGCCGGCCGGGACGGTGCCGCCATCGACTGGGGAGTGCTCGGCCCGCTCCTGGAACGGGGCGCCGAGATCCAGACCCCGGTGTACGAACAGGCCGCCGCCTGGCTGCGGGAGCTGCTGGACCACCGCCCTGCCCCGGCATCAGACGGCGCCGGGCGGCCCCGGCCGGTCCGCCGCATCCTCGACGTCGGCAGCGGCCCCGGCGTGGTCAGCTGCCTGCTGGCCCGGGCGTTCCCGGAGGCCGAGGTGAGCGCGGTGGACGCCGCCGAGGCGCTCCTGGAGCGCGCCCGGGCCCGCGCCGCCCGCCTCGGCCTGGCCGACCGGGTCCACACCCACCACGCCGAGGTCCCGCACGGCCTGGACGCGCTCGGCGGGGCCGACCTGATCTGGTCGAGCAAGGCCCTGCACCACGTGGGCGACCAGCGCGGCGCGGTCGCCGCCCTCGCCGCCCACCTGCGCCCCGGCGGGCTGCTGGCGGTCTGCGAGGGCGGTCTGGCGCCGCGCTTCCTGCCGCGCGACATCGGCATCGGCCGCCCCGGCCTCCAGGCGCGCCTGGACGCCGCCGCCGAGGACTGGTTCACCGAGATGCGGGCCGCGCTGCCCGACGCCACCGACACCCTGGAGGACTGGCCCGCCTTCCTCGCCAACGCCGGTCTGCGCACCCCGCGCAGCCGCACGTTCCTGCTGGACCTGCCGGCCCCGCTCCCCGACCCGGCCCGCCGGTACCTGCACGCCAACCTCAGCCGCGCCGCGGAGGAGTACGGCGACCGCCTCGACCCCGACGACCTCAGCACCCTCACCCGGCTCACCGACCCCCACGACCCGGCCGGCGTCACCCGCCGCCCGGACGTCTTCCTGCTCTCCGCCCAAACGGTGCACACCGCCTGCGCGCCGGAGCCGTGACAGCGCCGGAGCCGTGACAGCGCCTGAGTCGTGACGGGACGCGGGTGCGGGGGAAGCGGCGGGGCGGCGGGGCGGCAACCCAGGCGCGCGGCAGCAGGGCTGACGCCCCGTCAGCTACCGTGTCACCCCTCCATCGGCTTCGGGCGGATCAGGGCGAACACCGCGCCCTGAGGGTCGGTGACCACCGCCATCCGGCCGGCGACCATGTCGAACGGCTCCATGATCGTGTTGCCGCCGGCCGCGCGGACCTCGGCGACCGCCGCGTCGGTGTCCGCCACCGCGAAGTACGTCAGCCAGTGCGAGGGCGTGTCGGCGGGCAGGTGCTCGGGCATCGGCTGCATCCCGCCCACCGGGCGCCCGTCCACCTGGAGCGCGTCGTAGTGCTCGACGCCCGCCATGGCCGACGACTCGATGCCGAGGGCGGCGCGGTAGAAGGCGGAGGCGGCGGACCGGTCGGTGGTGTTCAGCTCGTTCCAGATGAGCGCGCCCGGTTCGTTGACGACACCGGCACCGGGGAAGTCCACCGCCTGCCAGACGCCGAACACCGCCCCGGTGGGGTCGGCGGCGATGAACATCCGGCCCAGCGACATCACGTCCACGACCGGGGTCAGCACGGTGCCGCCGGCCGACTCCACCGAGCGCCGGGCGGCGTCCGCGTCGGCGCAGGCCAGGTAGGTGGTCCAGACGGTCGGCGGGGCGGGCTGGTCGCCCATCGGGACCGCGGCCATGACGCCGGCCACGGGCTGCCCCTTCAGCCGGCACACCGCGTAGCCGCCGGTCTCCGCGGGGCCGATCTCGCCGACCCAGCCGAGGACTCCCGCGTAGAAGTCGAGGGCGGCCTGCTGGTCGGGCGCCGCGAGATCGACCCAGCAGGGCGTCCCGGGCGCGTACGGAGTGGTGACCTCGGGCATCGGTGCCTCCTCGGGGCGGGGCGGTGGCTGCCGGCGGGGCAGCCGCACCTCGGCGGCCGGCGCGGCTGCGGCCGTTCCTCACTCCACATTTCCCGCCGCCCGGCGACCCCGCCACTCGGGACCGCCGCCGCCCCGGACGCGCGCGGCGCCGCCCGCGCCCCTCCGCGCAGGAAGGGGACGGGCGGCGCCACCGGGCCGGCCGTGTCTCAGGCGACGTCGAACGTGGCCGGGTCGGGGCCGAGGCGGTTGCCGGCGTCCAGGGCGGCCAGGGCCGCCAGGTCGGCGTCGTCCAGCTCGAAGCCGAAGACGTCGAAGTTCTCCCGGATCCGGGCGGGGGTGGCCGACTTCGGGATGACCACGTTGCCCAGCTGGAGGTGCCAGCGCAGGACGATCTGGGCCGGGGTCCTGCCGTGCTTCCCGGCGAGAGCGGCGATCTGCGCGTCCGCCAGCAGGCCCTTGCCCTGGCCCAGCGGCGACCAGGCTTCGGTGGCGATGCCGTGCCGGGCGTGGTACGCGCGGGACTCGGCCTGCTGGAGCCACGGGTGCAGCTCGATCTGGTTGACCGCCGGGACGACCGAGGTCTCGCCGAGCAGCCGCTCCAGATGGGCGGGGAGGAAGTTCGAGACGCCGATGGCCTTCGCGCGGCCCTCCGCCTGGATCTTCTCCAGCGCCCGGTACGTGTCGACGTAGGTGTCGCGGGAGGGCAGCGGCCAGTGGATCAGGTAGAGGTCGACGTACTCCAGCCCGAGCTTGCCGAGCGAGGCGTCGAAGGCGCGGAGGGTGGCGTCGTAGCCCTGGTCGGAATTCCAGACCTTGGTGGTGACGAAGAGCTCCTCGCGGGGGAGGCCGGAGGCGGCGAGCGCCTTGCCGGTGCCCTCTTCGTTGCCGTAGATCGCGGCGGTGTCGATGCTGCGGTAGCCGGCTTCCAGGGCGTGGCCGACGGCGGTGAACGCCTCCTCGTCGGGGATCTGCCAGACGCCGTAGCCGAGCTGCGGCATCGTGACGTCGTTGTGGAGCGTGATGGACGGAACCGTGCTCACGGGGAATTCGATCCTTACGTCGGCTTGCGTGGTACTCACGCCTACAACGATCGTCCGCCCCCGGACATTCCCGCGCCCCCGGACGGATCCTCCGAGCGGCGGACCGGACCCTCACCCCCGGTACAGCGCGTCCACCTCCGCCGCGTACGCCGTCTCGATGGCCTTGCGCTTGAGTTTCAGGGACGGGGTGAGCAGCCCGTGCTCCTCGCTGAACTGGTGGGCCAGTATCCGGAACGTGCGGATCGACTCGGCCTGCGAGACCAGGGTGTTCGCGGCCACCACCGCGCGCCGGATCTCGGTCTCCAGATCCGGGTCGCGCACCAGCTCCCGCGGCGGCATCTCCGGCTTGCCGCGCAGCGCCAGCCAGTGCGCGACCGCCTCCGGGTCCAGCGTCACCAGTGCCGCGATGAACGGCCGGTCGTTGCCGACGACGATGCACTGGGCCACCAGCGGATGCGCCCGCACCCGCTCCTCCAGCGGCACCGGCGAGACCGACTTGCCGCCCGAGGTGACCAGGATTTCCTTCTTCCGGCCGGTGATCGTCAGATAGCCGTCCTCGTCCAGGGCGCCGAGGTCCCCGGTGGCGAACCACCCGTCGTGCAGCACCGCGTCGGTCGCCTTGGCGTCGTTGTGGTAGCCCTGGAAGACCTGGCCCCCGTAGAGCCAGACCTCGCCGTCGTCGGCGAGGTGCACGGTGGTCCCGGGAACGGGCGTGCCGACGGTCCCGAAGCGGGTGCGCTCCGGGGGGTTGGCGGTGGCCGCCGCGGTGCTCTCGGTCAGCCCGTAGCCCTCGAAGATCCGCACACCGGCCCCGGCGAAGAACAGGCCCAGCCGGCGCTCCATCGCCGAACCGCCGGACATCGCGTGCCGCACCCGGCCGCCCAGCGCGTCCCGGACCTTGCTGTAGACCAGCTTGTCGAAGAGCTGGTGCTGCATGCGCAGCGAGGCGCCGGGCCCGGACCCGGTGCCGAACGCCTTGTTCTCCAGCGCCTCCGCGTAACGGACCGCGACCTCGACCGCCTTGTCGAACGGGCCGGCCTTGCCGTCGCTCTCCGCCCGCCGCCGGGCCGCGGCGAACACCTTCTCGAAGATGTACGGCACGGCCAGGATGAACGTGGGCCGGAACGCCTGGAGGTCCGGCAGCAGCGCCCGCGCCGACAGCTCCGGCTGGTGGCCGAGCTTGACCCGGCCGCGGACCGCCGCGACCTGCACCATCCGCCCGAAGACGTGAGCCAGGGGCAGGAACAGCAGGGTCGCCGCCTCGTCGCCGGGCTTGGAGCGGAAGACCTTGTCGTACCGCAGCACGATGTTGTCGGCCTCGGCCATGAAGTTGGCGTGGCTGATCACGCAGCCCTTGGGGCGGCCGGTGGTGCCGGAAGTGTAGATGATCGTCGCGGTGGCGTCGGGGGTGACCGCCATCCGGTGCCGGTGCACCACCTCGTCGTCGATGTGCGCACCGGCCGCGGTCAGTTCGGCCACCGGGCCGGCGTCCAGCTGCCAGAGCTTCCGCAGCTGGGGGAGGCGGCCGACGACCGAGCCGACCGTCATCGCGTGGTCCTCGTGCTCCACCAGGCAGGCCGAGACCTCGGCGTTGTGCAGCATCCAGCAGACCTGCTCCGCCGACGACGTGGGGTACAGGGGCACGGACCGGGCGCCGATCGACCACAGCGCATAGTCGAAGAGCGTCCACTCGTAGCGCGTGCGGGACATGATGGCGACCCGGTCACCGAACCGGATCCCCTGCGCGAGCAGGCCCTTGGCGAGTCCGAGGACCTCGTCGCGGAACTGCGCGGCGGAGACGTCCCGCCACCGGCCGTCGGGGTCCTTACGGGCGAGCGCGGTCCGTCCGGGATCGGAGTCCGCGTGGTCGTAGACCGAGTCGGCCAGCCCGCCGACCCGCGGCGCGGTCGCCAAAGGAGGGACGGTGAACTCGCGCAATGACCCAGCTCCTCGTGGTGCTTCTCACAAGGCCGCGACCGTACCCCACGGCGACGGTGGGTGGGAGTGCGGTACCACGCTGTGGCGGCCGGGCAACCGGAACCGGCCAGGCCGGGAAATCGGGTTACTTCGGGTAACCGTGGACATTATCCGGGCGTTCCGTCGCCGGACGAACACCGCCCCGGGACCGGATCTGCACCGAATCTCTGCATCCGGCGCGGCATCGGAGCACGTCGGAGCCGCATTCCGGGAAATGGCGTGGATCCCTGGGAGGTTCCCGGGAGGTTCGCGGGAGATCCGGCGCCGCGCCCCGACGGTCCGCGGCTCGCGCCCGTGCCCCGGGCAGGGTGACCGGAACCGCCAAGCGGTACGGCGGATTCCGGGCGGTACGCGGCAGTAGGCGGTGGTCCGGACCAAGCCCTACGGGAGGTGCAGCCGGTCCCCGCCCGCCAGGATCGCCTCGGCCAGCGCCTCGGCCGGGCCGCGCGCCGCACCCCCGCGCGGCCCGTGCAGCAGCGCGAAGTCCACGTCGCCCAGGTCCGGCAGCCCGGCCCGGGACGGTATCCGGACCAGGCCCGGCGGGATCATCCCCAGGGAGTGCGCCATCACGCCGAGCCCGGCGCGGGTGGCGGCGACCAGCCCGTTCAGGCTTCCGCTGGTGCACGCGATCCGCCACTCCCGGCCCTGCCGCTCCAGCGCCTCCAGCGCCCGCGCCCGGGTCACCGCCGGCGGCGGGAAGGCGACCAGCGGAACCGGCCGCCCCGGATCCAGCCGCAGCCGCTCACCGCCCACCCACACCAGCCGGTCCCGCCATACCAGGCGCCCCCGCGGGCCCTCCGGACGCCGCTTCGCCAGGACGAGGTCGAGCCGGCCGGCCGCCAGCAGCTCGTGCAACGTGCCGGACAGCTCCACGGTCAGCTCCAGATCGACTTCCGGATGGTCCCGCCGGAACCCTTCCAGCACCTCCGGCATCCGGGTCAGCACGAAATCCTCCGACGCCCCGAAGCGCAGCCGCCCGCGCAGCCGGGTCCCGGCGAAGAACCCCGCCGCCCGCTCGTTGGCCGCAAGGATGGTGCGCGCGAACCCCAGCATCGCCTCGCCGTCCTCGGTGAGGTCCACGGCATGGGTGTCCCGGACGAACAGCCGCCGCCCGGCCGCCTCCTCCAGCTTCCGCACGTGCTGGCTCACGGTGGACTGCCGCAGCCCCAGCCGGTGCGCGGCCTGCGTGAAGCTCAGCGTCTGCGCCACGGCCAGAAACGTCCGCAGCTGCACGGGCTCGAACACGGTCCCCGCCTCCCCACTCCTGTCACACCCCCGCACGCCGGACCCGGACCCCCGCCCCCTGCCCGGCCCTCGCCTTCCCGTACCGTCCTTGCGTCCATCGCTTTCCATGATGACAGTCACCACGGTAAGCAGGGTTCCCGATCGCCACCCGGCCCGGCACCCTGGAGGGGCACGCCGGTGCCACCGGCCGTGAGCCGCCGACCCCGAAGAGAGACCATGCGCCGCCCTGTGTTCCGCCTGCCCTCCTGGCTCCCCGTGGACGGCTACGTCCTCGCGCTGCTCGGTACGGTCGGGCTGGCCGCCCTCCTGCCCGCCCGCGGGACCGCCGCGACCGTCGCCGACGGCGCCTCCACCGGCGCCGTCGCCCTCCTCTTCTTCCTCTACGGGGCCCGGCTCTCCACCCGGGAGGCGATGGACGGCCTGCGCCACTGGCGCCTCCACCTGACCACCCTGGCCTGCACGTTCGCGGTCTTCCCGGTCCTGGGCCTGGCGGCCCGCGCCCTGGTGCCGTACGTCCTGCCGCCCGCCCTGTACACCGGGCTGCTGTTCCTGTGCCTGGTGCCCTCGACGGTCCAGTCCTCCATCGCGTTCACCTCCATCGCGCGCGGCAACGTGGCGGCGGCGATCTGCGCCGGCTCGTTCTCCAGCCTGGTGGGGATCGTGGTCACGCCGCTGCTGGCGGGGCTGGTGCTGCACGGCGACGGTGGCGGCTTCTCCGCGCACTCGCTGGTCTCGATCGTCTGCCAGCTGCTGCTGCCGTTCCTCGCCGGGCAGTTCCTGCGGCGCTGGGTCGGCGGCTTCCTCACCCGCCGCAAGAAGGTCCTCGGCTACGTCGACCGCGGCTCGATCCTGCTGGTGGTCTACGCGGCGTTCAGCGCCGGCATGGTGCAGGGCATCTGGCACCAGGTCTCCCCGCTGCGGCTGCTGTGCCTGCTGGGCGTGGAGGCGGTGCTGCTGGCGGCCATGCTGACGCTCACCTCGTACGGCTCGAAGAAGCTCGGCTTCCCGCGCGCGGACCGGATCGCGATCACCTTCGCCGGCTCCAAGAAGTCGCTGGCCGCCGGGCTCCCGATGGCCAGCGTCCTCTTCGGGGCCCAGGCCGGGCTGGCGGTGCTGCCGCTGATGCTGTTCCACCAGATGCAGCTGATGGTGTGCGCGGTCCTCGCCAAGCGGTACGCGGCCCGCGCGGACCTCGAGGAGGCGCCCGCCCCGGGGGCGGCACCCGCCGCCCCGGTGGACGGCGCCGGGTCCGCCTCGCCCCACGGGGCCGGCGCGGCCCGGGAAGCCGCCCGGCGCCGGGCGTGACCCGTCAGCGCCCCCCGCTCACCCGGTCCAGCGGCAGGGCGAGCACCAGGGGGCCGGGCACCGTGGTGTTGGCGCCGCGGATCCGGGCGAGTTCCGCGTCGGTCAGCGCCCGCCGGTAGACCCGCACCTGGGCCAGCGCCCCGGTGAACTGCGCCCGGCCGTCCGGCCGCTGGCCCAGGTGGACGCCGAACGCCGACGTCCGGCTGACCGTTCCGGGCACGTCCGCCACGGAGGCCGCGGCGGCGCCGTCCACGGTCAGCGTCAGGCGCCCGCCGGTGCGGCGCAGCGCCAGGTGGTGCCACGCGCCGTCGTTGTAGGGCCGTCCGGCGGCGACCCGGGCGGTCGCCGGGGGCCGGGCGCCGTCGACGGCCGTGAGGCGCGCGGTGAGCCGCCCGTGCGCGGGATCGCCCACCACCGCCACCTGCGGGGCGGTGCTGCCCACGCCGCCCATCCACAGCAGCGGCTGCTCCCCGGTGGCGGCCCGGTAGCGGAACCACAGGAGCGCGGTGAAGTCCCGGCTGCCCAGCGGCAGCGTGTCGCGGAAGGGGAGGCGCACGGCGTCGTCGGCCCCGTCGAAGGCGAGCGCGCGGCCGAACGGGCCGCCGGTGAGCCGGGCCCCGCCCAGCACCGCGGCCGGCCGGGCGCCGGGGGCCAGATCGGGCGTGGTGGGGTCCGGGCCGCGGCGCGGACCGAGCCACTCCTCGGTGAACCGGGCGAACCGGATCTCGTCCCGGGCGTCGGCCCTCCCGCCCTCGTAGAGCAGACCGGTGACGGTGGGGGAGACGGCGACCAGGTCGGAGTAGCCGGACCGGTCGGCGGTGACCCGCGCGCCCCGCTCCACGCCCTCCCAGGTGCGGCCCTCGTCGTACGAGGAGCGCAGGGTCATGGCGCGGCGGCGGTCCGGGTCGGCGGGGGCGGCGAGCAGGGTGCGGCTGCCGCCGCCGGCCGCGGACGAGTGCGGCAGGCGCAGCGCCGACGCCTGCACCATCGGCGCGTAGAGGTCCGGGATGGCCCGGAACGGAGCGGTGAACGAGTCCCCGCCGTCCCGGCTGACCGCGGCGGTGCGGTTGCCCAGGTCGGTGCCGTCCTGCTCGCGGCCGTTGACGTACACCGAGCCGTCGGAGCGCTCCAGGAGGGTCATCTCGGACGGCTTCTGCCGGAAGGCGCCGGCCGGTTGCGGACCGGCACCGCCGTGCGGCGGGTGCGCGGGGGGAGCGGTGCCGCCGGTGACCGGCCAGGTGTCCCGGGCGCCGACCCTCCAGGTGTTGCCGCCGTCGTCGCTGAGCACGAGGGCGGCGTGGTTGGCGGTGACCCGGTGGCCCGCGTAGCTCTCGCCGTTCACCCCGAGGAGCAGCCGGCCGGCGTGCCGCCCGCGGGTGAGCTGGATGCCGTGCACCGGGCCGGTGGCGTACCAGGAGTTCCACTGCCGGGGGCGGAGGCTGCGGGTCAGGTCGCGGGGCGCGGACCAGGTGGCGCCGTCGTCGTCGCTGTACTGGAGGTGCGGGGTGCGGTCGCACGGGGTGTCGCAGCCGAGGCCGTCGGCGCGGCCCTTGTTGTAGGTCTCGGCGAGCAGGATCCGTCCGGTGCGGCGGTCCACGACCGGCGCCGGATTGCCGTGGGTGTCCCCACCGCCGCGGTTGACGACCTGGAGCGGACCCCAGGTCCGGCCGCCGTCGGTGGAGCGCTTGACGACCAGGTCGATGTCGCCGGCGTCCCCGCAGTCGTGCACCCGGCCCTCGGCGAAGGCCAGCAGGGTGCCGCGGACGGTGCGCACGACGGCGGGGATACGGAAGCAGACGTACCCCTTCTCCCGGGCCGCCTTGAAGAGCACCCGCTGCTCGAATCCGCCTGACGGGGCGTCAGTTGCGGCCGCGGTCACGGCCCCGGAGGCGGCGCCCCTCGTGGCTACGGCTCGCGCGGCGACGGCCGGGGCGGGGGTGGCGGCCTGGGCGACGGTGGTGGTTCGGGTGGGAACGGTGGCCTGGGCGGGGGCGGGGGCGGTGGCCAGGGCCGCGAGCGCGGTGGCGGCCAGGGCGGTGGCGACGGCGGATGCGCGGTACGGCCGGGGCCTGCGGCGGGGACGGGGGTGCGCGCGGAGCTCTGACGTCATGGTCCGGCCTGCCCTTCGAGGCATCGGGTCGGGTCATCAGGACATCCGACGTCCTATGTGCGGCTGCGACGGAAGCTACTGCCGGGCGCCGGACGCGACAAGGAGCCCGCGACGGTTCCCCGCGCCCGGCCCGGAATTCACCCTCCCGCGCCGCCCGCACTCCGCCGGGTGCCCCCACTCGGGGCGGCTCCCCGTCCCTCCGGGCACCCGCCCCACCTCACGGCCGCAGCACCACCTTCCCCAGGTTGGCCCGCGCCTCGATGATCTCGTGTGCCTTCGCGGCGTCCGCCAGCGGCAGTTCGGCATGGACCGCGGCCCGCAGCCGCCCGGACCGGGCCAGCTCCCACAGCTCCTCGCGGTGCCGCTCGTACCGCTCCGGGTGGACGGCGGCGAAGCGCCGCATGGTCAGCCCGGTGATGGTCTTCGAACCCGCCAGCAGCTCGTACGCCGGGACCGTGCCGCCCCCGGAGTTGAAGAAGATCAACCGCCCGCCCGGCGCCAGCGCGGCCAGGGCTCGCGGCAGCAGCTCCCCGCCGACCCCGTCCAGCACGATGTCGGCCTGCTCGCCCCACGACTCCTGGTCGTACGTCACCACCTCGTCGGCGCCCAGCCCGTACAGGAACTCCGCCTTGGCCGGCGAGCCGACCGCCGCGATCACCCGCGGGACGCCCTGGAGCTTGGCCAGTTGTACGGCCAGGTGCCCGGTGCCGCTGGCCGCGCCGGTGATCAGCACCGACTCGCCGCCGGTCGGCGCGGCGGTGCTGAGCGCGGCGAGCGCGACCTGCCCGCCGCGCACCAGCGCCACCGCCTCCACCGCACTGGCGCCGTCCGGGATGCGACTGGCCAGGAAGGCCGGGGCGAGGGCGAGTTCGCCGTACGAACCGGTGAGGGTCAGCGAGGTGACGCGGTCGCCGACGGCGAAGCCGGTGACCTCCGCGCCGACGGCGAGCACCTCGCCGGCGATCTCCCCGCCGACGACACCGGGCAGCGGATCGCCGCCCCCCTTGCCGTCACCGCGCACCCGCCGCACCGCCGGCAGGGTGACCCCGATCGCCTCCGTCCGCACGAGGAGGTCCCCGGGCCCCGGTACCGGATCCTCGGCCTCCTCCAGACACAGCACCTCGGGACCGCCATAGGCGTGATAGCGAACACGGCGCACGGGCCGTCACCTCCGGGGGTGGGCCGCGCGGGCGCGGCCAATTTCATGGGGAGGCCCAACGATATCTGAAAATGTTGGGAGGACCAATGTTTTTTGGGCGGGTGGGGGACGCAGGGGGCCGCCAACGGCGCAGCCTCGCTCCCTTCGTTGGAGCCACCTATGAATTCCCGTTACGGTGATCCCATGTCCGACCACCCCACCGCCCCCTACGCCCCCAGCCGGATCCGTGCCCTCCCCAGCTGGCTGCTGGGCCGCGCCGCCGCCCGCGGCCACCGGCTCGTAGCGGAGGCGCTGGCCACCGAGGGGATGCGGATGATGCACCACGCCGTGCTTTCCGCGGTCGCCGAACTCGGCCCGGTCTCCCAGGCCGAACTGAGCCGGACGGTCGGCATCGACCCCAAGGACATCGTCGCGATCGTCAACGACCTCCAGCAGGACGGCCTGGTCACGCGCAGCCCGGACCCCCGGGACCGGCGGAAGAACGCCATCGAGATCTCCGCGGAGGGGACGCGGCGGCTGCGCCGCACCGAGCGCCTCGGCGACCGGGCCAACGCCGAACTGACCGCCGCGCTCACCCCGGACGAACGCGCCCAGCTCATCACCCTGCTGACCCGGATCGTGACGCCGGGAGAGAACGCGGCCGTGGGGGAGAGCGGGGGAGAAGCCGGCCCGGGGGAGGCGGCGGCCCTGCGGGAGGCTGGGGCGCCGGGGGCAGCCGGGGCGCCGGCAGGGGCCGGGAAGCCGGACGGGCAGGCTTGCGGGGCGGGGCAGGGCCGAGCGGGCTGAGGGCGCCGGGCAGCGTCGAGCGGGCTGAGAGCGCCGGCCGGGGCCGAGCGGGACCGGGCAGCCGAAAAGGACCGGCAGGGCTGAGGGGCTGGGCGAACCGGGCGAACCGGGCGAACTGAGAGTGCCGGGCGGCGTCTACCGGGCCGGCAGCGGGCCGGGTCGGTCGCCCGCAGTGGAGGAGCCCGTGCGGGAGCCTGAGGGAGAGTCAGGGCCGGAGCCCGAGGCGGAGTCAGCGCCGGGGCCCGAGGCGGAGTCAGCGCCGGGGCCCGAGGAGGAGTCAGCGCCGTGGCCCGCGGGAGAATCCGGGCGGGTGTCCAACACCAACCGGTGCTCACCCGCGTAGACATTCATCGACGCCCCGCGCAGGAAGCCGACCAGCGTCAGCCCGGTCTCGGCGGCCAGGTCGACCGCCAGTGAGGACGGCGCGGAGACCGCCGCCAGCACCGGGATACCGGCCATCACGGCTTTCTGTGCCAGTTCGAACGAGGCCCGGCCGGAGACCATCAGCACGGCCGAGGACAGCGGCAGCCGCCCGTCCTGGAGCGCCCGCCCGACGATCTTGTCCACCGCGTTATGACGTCCTACGTCCTCCCGGACGTCGAGCAGCTCGCCCTCCCCGGTGAACAGGGCCGCCGCATGCAGACCGCCGGTCCGCGCGAAGACGTGCTGCGCGGCCCGCAGCCGCCCGGGCAGCGCCGCCAGGGTCTCCGGAGCGATCCGTATCGCCGGCTCCGTACCCCTGTCCAGCGACCAGCGGGCGGTGGTCCGTACGGCGTCCAGGCTCGCCTTGCCGCACAGTCCGCACGAGGACGTCGTGTAGACGTTCCGCTCCAGGGTGATGTCCGGGACCGGCACGCCGTCGGCCAGCCGGACGTCGACCACGTTGTAGGTGTTGCTGCCGTCCTCGGTGGCGCCCGCGCAGTACACGATGTTCGCCAGCTCGTCCGCGCTCGCCAGGACGCCCTCGCTGACCAGGAATCCCGCAGCCAGCGCGAAGTCATCCCCCGGGGTGCGCATGGTGATCGCCAGCGGCCGGCCGTTCAGCCGGATCTCCAGCGGCTCCTCGGCGACGAGGGTGTCCGGTCGGCTGCTCACCGCACCGTCGCGGATCCGGATGACGCGGCGTCGCTCGGTGACCCGTCCCATGTCTGATCAGCCCCGGTCCTGTTCGCTGCGGTGTGCGGTGTGCGGTGTGCGGTGTGCGGTGTGCGGTGTGCGGTGTGCGTGTGTCGTGGTGTGTACGTGTTTTGTGGTGCGTGGCGAGTGGCGCGCGAGGCGTGACGAAGCCGGCGGTACGAGGGTGGGCGAGGCGCCCCCGTCTCCGCCCGGCGCGCCGAACGCCGGACACGCCCCACCCGGACGGATCGTCCCACCGCGCCTCCGGATCGCCGCCTCGCCCACTCACATCGTCGCGCCGTCCTCCGGACCACCACGACGGCCTCTGAGCGAGGGACCGCGCTCGTAGACTGTAGACGATAGCCAATTCCAGAGGGGGGCCTCGATGCTGTCCAGAGGGCTGCCACCAGGCGCCGTACCGAAGCTCGAACGCCCCGGCCCGCTGCGCGAACGCGTCTACGAGGCACTGCTCGAACTGATCATCACCCGCGCCCTCCGCCCTGGTCAGCACCTGGTCGAGAGCGAGTTGGCGGGCCATCTCGGGGTCTCCCGCCAACCGGTCCGCGAGGCGCTCCAGCGGCTCAACACCGACGGCTGGGTCGATCTGCGCCCCGCCCAGGGCGCGTTCGTCCGCCGGCCCACCGCGGAGGAGGCCGACCAGCTGCTGACCGTCCGCACGCTGCTGGAGACCGAGGCCGCCCGGCTCGCCGCGGACCACGCCGATCCGGCCGGCATCACCGAGCTGGAACGCCTCTGCGACGAGGGCGAACGGGCCGTCCAGGACGACGAGGTGGAGACCGCGGCGGCGCTCGACGCGGCGTTTCACGCCAAAGTGGCCGAACTGGCCGGCAACGTGGTGCTGGCCGAGCTGGCCGCGCAGATCGGACGGCGCGTGCGCTGGCACTGCACCCCGGTCGCCGGCCACCGAGGTGCGCAGTCCTGGGCCGAACACCGCGAGCTCGTCGCGGCGCTCGCCGACGGCGACGAGGCCCGCGCCACCTCCGTGATGCGCGCGCACACCGAGCACACCCGCCGGACGTGGCCCGCACGCGACGGTGAGGACGCCTGAGCGTACGTACGGCCGACGGGGAGGCGGCCGGTCCCGCCCCCGCCCCGCCCGCTCCGTTCGAACTGGCCGAACTTCACCCCCGCCGTGCCATGCCCCGTCCGATCCGCGAGACCCGCAGCGGCCCGTGGCGCCCCGGCGGGTAGGGTGCAGGCGATCACGCACCCGCTGATCAGGGACGTATCCCCAGAAACCGACCAGGAACGGCGAGACGCACATGAGCGAAGGGACAGCACCGGCGACCGGCGACGCGGCCTCCGTCGCCGACGAGGCGGCCCGGGAGCGGCTGCTCCACCTGCGCAGCAGCATCGACAACCTCGACGCCGCGCTCGTCCACCTGCTCGCCGAGCGCTTCAAGTGCACCCAGCAGGTCGGCGAACTCAAGGCCCGGCACAGCCTGCCGCCCGCCGACCCGGCCCGCGAGGCCGCCCAGATCGCCCGCCTGCGCCGCCTGGCCGAAGAGGCCCGCCTGGACCCCGCGTTCGCCGAGAAGTTCCTGAACTTCATCATCGGCGAGGTGGTCCGCCACCACCGCGCCATCGCCGACCGCACCGTGGCCGACAGCGACACACCGGACCGCCCCGAAGAACCACAACCGGCTACCGACTGAACACAGCGACGGCCCGCCGCGCCCCCGACACCTCTCCCGCACCGGCGCGTCCGCCCATCCACCCTGACTCGCACCGGCGCGTCGGCCCGCCCACCCAGGCCCGCACCGGAGTCCGAGTGGGGCGCCAGAAGCTCAGTAGGCCCAGCGGTCCCCGCAGGAGCACATCCAGAAACTGACCGCCGACGGGCACTCCCGCCCCTCATCCGGCACGCTCACACTCCCGCTCACGCCCACCCCCTCCCGCCCCACCATCCGCAAGGTCTCCTTGGCGATCCGTTCGACCACCAGCCCCACCTGCATCAACCGCAGCGTCGCCGACACATACGCCACGAACAGCACCAGACTCAGCCCCACCAGCGTCAACGTCAGCAGGCTCTGCACCACCGGCACCGACGTGACCTCCGCCGCCGGCCGCTCACTCTCGTACGAGGTCAGCACCAGCAGCGAGAACAGGAACGTCGCCAGGAACACCGCCAGCGTCGCCTTGCTGATCCGGCTGCGGACGAAGATCCGCACCACCCGCGGCGTCAGCTGGCCGCTCGCCATCTGCACCGCGACCAGCGAAATGCTGAACACCACACCGATGAAGGTCATCATCGCCGAGCTGACCGTCGTCACGATCGTCCGCGCGTCCTCCGCGATCCCGATCAGTTCCTCGACCTCGTCGTACGCCCGCTCGCCCCGCAGATACGCCACGATCTCGCCATCCGCCGCCACGGCCCCCAGCCACAGCAGCACCGCCCCGGCCAGCCCCACCGTCGGCGCGAACCAGAACGTCTCCCGCAGATGCTCCCGCAACGGCGACACCACCCGCGGCACCCGCGCCGCCACCACCTGCCCTTCTTCACCCATAAACGGACCTTATGTCCAGCGTGGATACGCAGGTGAAAGCCACTCCGAAACCTTGGTATTGTTGTCCATGTCGCCGCGGGGAACACCCCGCGAAGATCACCTGAGTCCGGGTGGCGGAATGGCAGACGCGCTAGCTTGAGGTGCTAGTGCCCTTTATCGGGCGTGGGGGTTCAAGTCCCCCCTCGGACACGTACCAAATGCACACGCAAGACAGGGTTGTGACTCAACGGTCGCAGCCCTCTCTTGCGTGTCGACGTGGAGTACGAGCCCGAAGCCCTCGTAGAGGGGGCGCTTCCGCTCGGGCTCGGCGGCGAGCAGTCGGGCGGCCATGGAGCCGGGTTCGGAGATCGTGCGCGCGATCTGTTCGGTGGTGAGGGTCTCGGGCCGGCTGGCCGTCGTGGTGAGAAGGTCTTGCTCAGCTGAAAATTTCTGGGCGTGGGCCTGGTTGATCCACCCGCTGAGCGGCTGCGGATCGGCTTCGGCGTCGAGTGTGGCTCGATACCGGGAGAGGCGTCGGTCACATTCGGTGATCGTCGTCCGGGCAGCTACCGCAGCGTCGGGAGGGGCGGTGCCGGACTGCCGGAACCGCGTCCGCCGAGTTACCTGAAGGCTGTGATGCCCTGGTGTCACCGCTGGGCGCCCGGTGAGGGGTTCTGGCCGACGATGGCCTGGTGCCGCACGCCTTCACGTTCCGTTCGCGGCCGTCCGGCCGGCGTTACCGGGTGCTGCCGTTGCTCAGCAGCCTCCGACGGCTACCACCGCGAGGAGGCTCAGCACGGCACCACTCTTCCCGGAATGCTGTGCTCCGGCTGCTTCAAAAACTGTTCCAGCGGATCCAGAATTTCAGCCGGGCCGGCGTACAGATTTATTTTCATGGCGACCGCAATGGCTTGTTCAGCCCCCCACAAGCCGCTTCGGCGTGCTACTGTCGTCATTGGTTGCAGTTGTGGTTCCCAGCATTTCAGGTGCTTCGCCGGCGTTCGCGCCTCTGAAGAATTCCTGGTAATTCCGGTCTTTTCCGGTCGGGGTAATCATCGCGGCGACACGGCATTCGCACCGTGCGGATGCCGGTGCACTGCCCCGAAGGAGAATGACATGAGTTCAGGCACCGTGAAGTGGTTCAATGCGGAAAAGGGTTTCGGCTTCATCGAGCAGGACGGTGGCGGCCCTGACGTGTTTGCCCACTACTCGAACATCGCCGCCCAGGGATTCCGTGAACTGCTCGAAGGCCAGAAGGTGAACTTCGACATCGCGCAGGGCCAGAAGGGCCCGACGGCCGAGAACATCGTTGTCGTCTGACGCGGCTGACACACTTGCAGAGGGGGCCCGCATCCTTCGGGGTGCGGGCCCCCTCTGCAAGCATCGCGCGGCATTGGTCACAACCGGGGCAACTCGGAAGCTGGGTTCGCCGCACCCGAAGTGCCCCGAAGGGGCGTAGGAGCGCACCCTGGCTGCCCTGCGGCCGAAGCTACCGGTGACGCATCACCATCGTGTGGTCGCCTTTTCCGCGGGCGCCTGCGCCGACTGCACGCGATCACGTTCTCTTCGCGTTCCATCCGGCCCATTCATGTGATTCTCCGGGCAGCTCGTCGCTGCGGAGAATTCCTTGATGTGTGCCGCATCAAGGAAGGTTCCTCTTGAACCGCACAGGCAACCGCTTTTCCCGCACTCGTGAGGGCAACGCCGGCTCAGGGGAAAGCGGCCACTTCGGCTCGCCGGGCGCGAGCCGTCCTGGCCGGCCGGCCCGTTCCGGTGGCCGCAGTGTGCGTCCCGCCCGGCCGCAGGCCGAATTCGCTCTCCCCCGGACAACCCGCCCCGCGCTTCCCGCCGTGGAGAGGTTCGCGGATCTCGACATGCCCGGGACGCTCATGGCCGCGCTCGACTCGCAAGGCGTGACCGTGCCGTTTCCGATCCAGGCCGCGACGCTTCCGAACTCTCTTGGCGGCCGTGATGTGCTGGGCCGGGGACGCACCGGCTCGGGCAAGACGCTCGCCTTCGGCCTGGCCCTGCTGGCCCGTACAGCCGGGCGGCGTGCCGAGGCGGGGCAACCGCTCGCGCTGGTCCTCGTACCGACCCGCGAGTTGGCGCAGCAGGTCACCGAGGCGCTCACTCCCTATGCCCGCTCCGTGCACCTGCGGCTGGCCACGGTGGTGGGCGGGATGCCGGCCGGCAGGCAGACGGCCGCTCTGCGCAACGGCTCCGAGGTTCTCGTCGCCACACCCGGACGCCTCAAGGACCTGATCGACCGAGGCCACTGCCGGCTGGACCAGGTGGCCGTCACCGTCCTCGACGAAGCCGACCAGATGACCGACATGGGCTTCATGCCGCAGGTCACCGCCCTGCTCGACCAGGTGCGCCCCGGAGGGCAGCGCATGCTGTTCTCCGCCACCTTGGACCGTAATGTGGACCTGCTTGTGCGCCGCTACCTCAACGACCCCGTGGTGCACTCCGTCGACCCCTCGGCCGGCGCGGTCACGACGATGGAGCACCATGTGCTCCACGTCCACGGCGCCGACAAGCACGCGGCCACCACCGAGATCGCCGCACGCGACGGCCGAGTGATCCTCTTCCTCGACACCAAGCACGCCGTCGATCGCCTGACCGAGCACCTTCTGAGCAGCGGGGTGCGGGCCGCGGCCCTGCACGGCGGGAAGTCGCAGCCGCAGCGCACCCGCACTCTGGCCCAGTTCAAATCGGGTCACGTCAGTGTGCTGGTGGCGACCAACGTCGCTGCACGCGGAATCCACGTCGACAACCTCGACCTGGTCGTCAACGTTGATCCGCCGACCGACCACAAGGACTATCTCCACCGCGGTGGCCGCACGGCCCGTGCCGGCCGGTCCGGCAGCGTCGTCACCCTGGTCACCCCCGGCCAGCGCCGGAGCATGACGCGCTTGATGGCAGCGGCCGGCGTCGTCCCGCAGACCACCCAGGTCCGCCCTGGCGAAGAGGCCCTGCGCCGCATCACCGGCGCACAGGCCCCCTCCGGCATCCCCGTCGTCATCGCCGCACCGGCGCCCGAACGCCGCCGCAAGCGCGCGGCGGACTCACGCGGCCGACGCCGCCCCGCTGCGATGACCGGGCAGGCGCCCGCAGGGTCGTCCGCATCCGGTGTGGCGGCCTAGTTCTAGGACCTTTGTGATCAGCAAGCTGACCGAACTCCGCAGGAGGCACCTTGTGACACCGGTCCGGATGCACCCCTGTCCCCCCGTCCCCCACGTGGCCCGGACGCCGGCCGAACGCATGGCCCCGGCCGGACCACAGGTCTGGGACACCATGACCGTCGAGGTGGCGCTCTCCCTCATGACCGCTGCCCGTGCGCGCCACCTGGTCATCTGTGACGAGGACGGCCGGCGCACCGGACGTGTCACCCTGGCCGCCCTCACCGATGTCCGTGACAGCCCCGACTACACGGACCGGATCCGCCTGTGCGATGTCGCCGACGACTCGGCCCCGGGCGCGCTCGCTGTCCCGCACTGAACGCCCACTCACCCCGTTCGGCCCCGTCCGCTCCTTCCCTGTGAGGCATCATGCGCTGTGTTATCGCCCGCTTCCCGTTCGAACTGACCAAAAACGGCGTGCTGGAAGCGATGAAGGACGTCACGCCCGAGCCGGTCACCGACGACCTCGTCATCATCGGACGACGCCACTATCCCGCCAAACAGGTCGGGCAGGTCATCACCCACCAGGACCGCCGGGACTTCAGCGCCGCCGAGGTCCTGAGGGCCATGACCCGCCTCGGCTTCACCTGCCGTACGCGCCTCACCGCCGGACCCGCTCCCGTGGGCAGCCCCTACCAGAGGGCTTCCGCCATGCTCGGCACGCAACCCCTCCCGCTCAACCACGGCGAGGTGTGAGCCGGAGCCGAACAGAGCCGTGATACGCGACGGGAACAGGCCATCTCGTCCCGGTGGGCGGTGAAGCCGCCGCCTCGTGGCTGGGCCCCGAGCGGCTGCGGTCGGCAGCGGTTCGGGGCCATCGGTGTGGCAGGGGGACCTATCCGTGACCGGAAGGGGGGCCCCCGGGCTCGACGCCGTCCGGCGCATCGCCGTTGGAGACCGTGCCCGCGCCTTCGAGCGCTCCGTCTCGTTCGCGAGCCGAGCGGGGTTCAGGCCGAGGGCTCAGGCCGGCCCTGCCTGCGGAGTTCTTCGTTGATGCGCTGGGCTTCCTCAAGCTGATCCTCAAGGATGATGATGCGGCAGGCGGCCTCGATGGGCGTCCCGGAGTCGACGAGTTCGCGAGCCCGGCCGGCGATACGCAACTGGTAGCGGGAATAGCGGCGGTGGCCGCCTTCGGACCGCAGCGGGGTGATCAAACGGTGCTCACCCAACGCGCGCAGGAAGGCCGGCGTGGCACCGAGCATCTCGGCAGCCCGGCCCATGGTGTAGGCGGGATAGTCGTCGTCGTCGAACTTGTCGGCAGGGCGGGTACTGCGAGGGGGCATAGACCTCTTCTTCCGGGGACGCATCGAGGGGCCCGAGCGCCACATGGCGCCCGGGCCCCGAGCTTTCAACACCATCTGCCGGCTGACTGTACCGGCCTTCTTGTTCCGCAGGGCCACCCGCGTGGGCGGGGCTGCGGGGATCGCGGCTGTGTGACCGGGGACCACCTTCCAATCCGGGGTCTGCGGTACCCAGGCGGACATCGTCCCGACCCCGGGCGATCCTGATGGCGTTCTGCTCCTTACCTCTTCGGCCAGTCTGCACTGGCTGGTGACACGGTACTGCTGTGCGGCCCCTTGGGCCGCCCGGCCCGGCAGCCAGCGGAAGAACCCACCACTTCCGGCTCCACCGCTCCGCTGCCGGGCCGCTCCTGCATTGATCTGCTTGCACGGCAGTTCGTCTCTGCCGCGCTCTTCTGACCTCTGCGCTACACAGAAGACGCTAACCCCCGGCGACGCCAATGTCTACTCCAGCGGCTACAGATTTTCTGTAGTGTCAGCCTGCGTGATTCTCCCTCTGCTGCATCCGGAAGGGGGTACCCGTCCCGGGGATCGGCGCCTGGATGCCTCGGTGCCTGGGTGCCTGGGTGCCTGGGTGCCTCGGTGCCTCGGTGCCTGGGTGGCGGGGTTCGTCGTTCGGTGGCTTCGACGGGGGAGGGGTTCGCTGGGGCCCGTGGGTTCGGTTGGCTCAGCGGCGGTAGGCGGTGGCTGCTACGGCCGGGAGCAGGGCCAGGGCGAGGGCGCCGCAGGTGAGGGCGAGGGCGGGGTAGCTGGTGGCGGCGACCATGATGCCGGAGGCCATGCCGCCGGTGGCGCCGGCGATGGCGATGGCGACGTCGACCGTGCCCTGGGTCTTGGCGCGGGCGGCGAGCGGGACGGTGTCGGTGATGATCGCGGTGCCGGAGACGAGGCCGAAGTTCCAGCCCAGGCCGAGCAGGGCGAGCGCGAGGGCGAGCAGGACGACGGAGTTGCCGGGCGCGGCGGCCGCGAGGATGCCGGCGGCCAGCAGGGTGATGCCGGAGGCGGCGGCGATCTTCATCCGGCCGTAGCGGTCGACGAGCCAGCCGGTCAGCGGGGAGGGCAGGTACATGGCACCGATGTGGAGGGCGATGACGAGGCCGGACGCGGCGGTGCCGTGGCCGTGGTCGCGCATGTGGACCGGTGTCATCGTCATGACCGCGACCATGACGAGCTGGGTGAGGACCATGACCAGGGCGCCGAGGACGACGCCTCCGCGGCCCTCTCCCGGCTCGGCGGCACTGGTGGCGGCCGGGTTGGTCGCGGCGTCGGCTTCCTCGGCCTGGGCGACGGTGCGGGCCAGGAGGAGGGGGTCGGGGCGCAGCCAGAGGGCGAGGACGAGGGCGGCGAGCGCGTAGGCGGCGCCGGAGAGGATGAACGGCCCGGCGAGGCGGGGGATGCCGAGGTGTTCGGCGAAGGTACCGGTGGGGGCGGCGAGGTTGGGGCCGGCGACGCCGCCGAGGGTGGTGGCGACCAGGACGGTGGAGACGGCGCGGGCGCGGTGGCCGGGCGCGGCGAGGTCGGCACCGGCGTAGCGGGCCTGGAGGTTGGTGGCGGTACCCGCGCCGTAGACGAACAGGGCGATGAACAGCAGGACCGGGTTGTCGAGGGCCGCGGCGATGAGGACGCCCGCGGAGCCGAGGGCACCGGTGAGGTAGCCGGTGGCGAGGCCGGGGCGGCGGCCGCGGGCCTGCGAGATGCGGCCGACGGCGACGGCGGCGAGGGCGGACCCGGCGGTGAACAGGGCGCTGGGGAGCCCGGCGAGGCTGGTGGTGCCGAGCATGTCCTGGGCGAGGAGGGCGCCGACGGTGATGCCTGCCGCGAGCCCGGCGCCACTGAGGACCTGGGAGGCGACCAGGACGCGCAGGACGCGGCGCTGCGCCTGGTCGGGGTCGGGTATGTGGGCTGTGGTGGCGGGTGCGGTACTGGTCATGGCCTCTTCCGGAGCGGGGTCGCAGGCATGGAGGGTGGGGTGAGGGGTAATGCGCGTCGGGTGACGGCGATGGGGGATCAGTAACGGGTGGTGCGTAACGGGTGGTGCATGACGGGTGGTGCGTGACGGGGGATGGGCGGTGGGTTGCGGGTACGTGCAATGGGCAACGGTACGGGCAGAGTTCGGCGGGGTGCGGGCCGGTGGGCGCGGGGCGGTGCGTCAGCCGGCGTCGGAGGCTCGGGACAGGCCGGTGGCCGGGCCGTCGGTGCCCTCGCGAGCGGCCAGGACGGACCGCGCTGCCCTTTCCCCGGCGGCGAGGGCGCCTTCGATGTGTCCGGCGTACTCGGTCGCCGTCTCGGTCGACGCCCAGTGCAACCGGCCGTCGAGCGCCGGCTGTTGGTACAGGGGGTGGCCGAAGAGCGCGTAGTCCTCCAGGTGCTGCACCGTCGACGGGGACGTCCACCGCTCGGCGCTCCAGTTCTGGACGTGCAGGGCTTCCGGGGCGGCCGCGGCCGGGCCGAAGAGCCGCGCGAGCTGGGTGGTCACCGCCTCCCCGGCCCCCACGCCGAGGGTGCGGGCGGGCGCGAAACCGAAGAGCGCGGCGGGTTCGCCGCTGGGCCCCGACATGTCGTGGATCTCCTGGAGCGGTCCCGTTCTGCTGAACGCCGCACCGGCCAGCCCGTCCCTGCGCCAGAACGGGGTCGGGTAGTGGGCGACGACCTTGGCGACCGCTCCCATCCAGACCGGAGTGGCCCGGGCAAGGCGGACCAGGTCGGAGGGGAGCGCGCCGCCGAAGTCGATGCGTTCCGCCGCCAGGGCGGGCGGGACGGCCAGGACGAGGTGCCTGGCGTACAGCGTGCCGGCCGGGGTGCGGACGGCGAGGGGGCCGTCGCCGTCCGGGCGGATGGCGGTGACGGGTGTGTTCAGCCGCAGCGTGTGGCCGGGCAGTGCGGCGGCGAGGGTGGTGGCGAGGCGCTGGGCTCCGGCGGCGAAGCGGCGGGAGGGGACGTCGAGCAGGTTGCCGGCCAGCCGGCGTACACCGGTGGCCTCCTGGAGCAGGGTGTCACCGGCGAGGTGCTGGCCGAAGGTGGCGATGCCGCTGCGCGCGACCAGGGTCCGTACGCGCTCCTCACCGTCCCAGAACCAGGTGGCGCCCAAGTCGAGGGCGCGTTCGGGGTGTTGGGCGGGAACGGAGAGCAGGCGTCCGCCGATGCGGTCGCGGGCCTCCAGGCAGAGCGTGTCGCGGCCGGCGGCGTGCAGCGCGGTGGCCGCGGCCAGCCCGGAGGCGCCGGCGCCGATCACGAGCACGTCGTGGGCGTCCCGGTGGGGCATGGAGGGTGCGTCCTTTCGCGTGGGACATGGGGCTTGAGACAGGGGGCATGGGGCGGACCGAGTCCCCGCTGGCGGTCACCGGGGGTGCGCCGTCCGGCTTTCGGGGCGGGCTGACGCCGAAGGGGGCTGGTTGCGCGCGGCCGGGGCACGGCCTCGTCGGCCTGCCCCCGGCGGCAGCGGGCCCCGTGCGCCCGGTCGTCGGACGTAGGAGGCGGGAGGGCGTGACGGCGACGGCCGTGGCTACCGGCTGCCCTGCGGTCCTCCCTCCGGCAGCGGAACGACGTTCCGCTGCCCATAACTCATGGTTATGCTGCGTCAGCTGCTGGCTCTGCTGTGGTGGTGGCGGCCCACCGTATGCGGGGCCCCGGCAGCCCGGTAGGGGACGCCAGTGAATGGAGAGATAAACGGTGGCTATGGCCGATCGACTCAATCCCGAAGCGCTCCGGTACGCGCAGGCGGTCGCCGAGACCAAGTCGTTCAGCGCCGCCGCACGCGCCTACGGCGTGACCCAGCCCGCGCTGTCCAACGGCATCGCCAAACTGGAGGAGCGCCTGGGCGACAAGCTGTTCCACCGCTCCCCGCGCGGCGTGACCCGGACCGCGTTCGGCGCCCGGATCCTCCCCCTGATCGAGCGCGCCCTGGAAGCGCTCGACGCCGTAGCGGCGGAGGCCGGACGGCTGACCGAACCAGGTGAGCAGAAGATCCGCATGGGCCTCTCCCCGCTGATCGGCTCCTCTCTGGTCGCCCGCGTGTTCAGCATGGTCCAGGACCTGCCGGTGGCCCGCGACCTCGTCCTGCGCGAGGCGAACATGCAAGAGCTGCGCGCAGACCTGCGGGACGGCCGGCTCGACATCATCCTGATCCCGGCCGTGGCAGCGATGCCGCGCTTCGAGCACCGCGTCGTCGACGTCGAGCCGATCGTGGTCGTCAGCCCCGACCCCGCGCAAGCGGCCCCGCTCGAACTCGGTGAAGCCGGTGACGAGCGCTTCATCCTCGTGCCGGACACCTGCGGCCTGACCACGTTCACCACGCAGCTCTTCCAGGCGCACGAGATGCCCCTGCGCACCTATCCGGGCGAGGCCGCCAGCTACCAAGTCCTGGCGGACTGGACGAAGTTGGGCCTGGGCTCGGCCATGATTCCCCGCTCCAAACTCACCTCCCCCGACGTCCCCCACCGGCCGCTGCTGAACGGGGGCCGCGAGGTGCAGATCTCCTTCGAAGCGGTCTGGAGCGCCGCCTCCCCGCTCGCCGCTGACCTCCTCCACCTCGCCGACGGCCTCGCGGCAGCCCGCCCCTAGCCATACGCACTGCTTATGACGTGATTCAACGAGGACCCCTACCCGGCCCGTTGGCGGGACGCCTAACGTGGCGTTCGCCCGCACCCCTGACCCTCTGACCCGGCAGGCGGCATCATGCACGACACGACAGAACTGCTCCGCGAGTACGATCGGGCCCGCGCCTATACCGACGAGCTGTGGAAGGACCTCACCCCGGACGAGGTCACCTGGCGTCCGCACGAGAACTCCAGCGCCATCGGCTGGCACCTCGGCCACCAGGCCCACGTCGCCCACTTCATGATCCGCAACCTCACCGCGGCCGAGCCCAGCCCCGACCCGGAACTGGACGGGATCATGGACTCGGCCAACCCGGAGAAGTTCCGCGGCGCCCTGCCCACCGTCGAACGCCTCACCGCCTTCCGCGACACCGTCGCCGAACGCGTGCACGCCCGCATCGGCGACATCGCCGCCGGCAGGGTCGGCGCCCCTGCCCAACTGGCCGTCGTCGCCCATCACCTGCTGGTCGCGTTGATCAATCACGAGTACCAGCACGACCAGTGGATCAGCGAGGTCCGCGCCGACAGCCTCGGCCGTGCACTCCCGCCCGACCCCACCTCGGACCGCCTCAGCCGCATCGACGGCTACCTCGTCTGCAACCCGTACGCCTGAGCCTGGCCGCCGGCCACTTCCTCCCTTGCCGTGCAGCCCGGCGCCGATGAGGCGGCGGCGTCTCAAGCCGTGGGCTGCGCGGCCTGGGTGTGCAGGTGCTGTTGGAAGAGGAGGCCGTAGCGGTCGATGCGCCAGAGTTGGCCCATGACGACCATGGTGGTGCCGAGGGCGAGCGGCCAGATGCGCAGGGCGGTCAGGCCCCAGAGGATGAGGGCGAAGCCGGTCAGGCCGGTGGCGATCAGCACGTTGAGGATCGTCTTGTGCTCGGCGGGGAGTCTGCCGTCGACGTGGAGCTGCTCACCGTAGATGCCTCTGGCCGTCCAACCGGTCGGCTGGACCGGCGGGAACACGCGTACGTTGAGCCAGAGCCAGGCAATGACCGCGGCGAGGGCGGCCAGGCACCACCAGCCGAGCCACTGCCGGCTCCAGACGGCCAGCTCGAAGGCCGGGATGGCGGCGAAACGGGTCCAGACGCTCCAGGGGTTGGCGTGCCTCTGCCATGCCTCGTCGGACATTCCGTGGAGGGCGGCTACCGCGTTCTTGCCGGACATGGTGGGTGGGCCCTTCTGGTGGGTGTGGGCGGTGGCGTGGTGCCGTGCAACGCAGCTAATCGTGCAGAACTTTCAGAGATCTGTAAATACTCTGAGTGGGGAGAGTTTTGGTTAGGGTTGCGGGATGAGCGATGACGAGCAGCTGCGGGCGGTGGCGGAGAGGCTGGCGCTGATCCTGGCGCAGGGCGGTATGCAGAAGACGACGGCGCGGGTGATGACGTCCCTGCTGTTCAGCCAGCGGGGCACGATGACCGCCGCTGACCTGTGCGAGGAGCTCCAGATCAGCTCCGGCGCGGTTTCCGGGGCGGTGAAGCAGCTCACCGCGAGCGGTCTGCTGGAGCGGGTGCCGGCGCCGGGCAGCCGCCGGGACCACTACCGCTTCCCGGACGGTGCCTGGGCCAGGCTCATGACGCAGCAGAACCAGATGCTGGCCACCATGGGGGAGGTCGCCGGGCAGGGGCTTGTGGCGGCTGGGGACCCTGCCACGCCGGCGGGGCAGCGGTTGACGGAGATGGCCGACTTCTACGCGTTCATGCTGCGTGAGTTGCCTCCGCTGGTCGACCGGTGGCGGGCGGACTTCGCGGCGAAGGGGGAAGGAGCGGGGGAGGGGGAGGGGGCCGGGCGGTGACGGCCCTCGCACGTCGCACGGTTGTTGTAGGGGCGGTCGGGTTCGGGTTCGGGGTGTGGCGTGGGTGGGCCCCGGCTCCAGGTGGGGAGTCGGGGCCTGGCCGTTTGGTGCGTTGTCGGCCGAACGGTGGTGCTGGGTGGGCGCGGCGGTCAGTCCTTTTCGTACTGGGACAGTGCCAGGCCCAGGCCGAAGAAGGTGGGTGCCCACTCGCCGACGAAAATGCCCCACCGGTCGGCGCGCTCCACGCCGGCCGATTCACCCTTCACGGATCCGGCCCAGGCCACGAATGCCAGGCCGATCGAGGCGATAGCGGCCGTGTAGGCGTGGTCGCTGCGCAGGCCGGCCTCGTGCAACTTCTTGATCACCATGGAGAACCCCTCGGATGGTGGAAGGCAACAGACCCCTCCACGGTCCTCTTCTTGCAGGTGGCGCGCCCGGAGATACCGCCAAACGGGTGAATGCCTGGCGTCGGGGGCCCGTGACTTCGCGGTCCGGTTGCGGGGCCCGTGCGGTGCGTAGCCTTGTGTGTGCCGGGTGCCGGGTGCCGGGTGCCGGGTGCCGGGTGCCGGGTGGCTTGTGCCTTGCCGGGTTCGGCGTCAGTCGTCGATGGCCTGGTAGACCGTGGTCCAGAAGTCGTGGATGAGGCGGGCCGAGTCCGGGGTGGACATGCCGACCTGGGTGAGGAGGGTTCCGGTGAGCTGGTGGTGCGGGTCGGCGTAGGTGGTGGTGCCGGTGCCGCCGTCCCAGCCGAACTGGCCGACGGGCGCGTAGTCGCCGCGGTAGGTGCGTACCGCCATCCCGAAACCCCAACCGCCGTGCTGCCCTTGCCCGAACGAGATGTGGACGTTGTCGCGGGCCATGGCGTTGCGGACGGCGTTCTGTTCGGGCGTGAGGCAGTTGGTGGTCATCAGCGCGACGGCGGCCCGGGACAGGATGCGTGCGCCGCGGTGCGTACCGCCGTTCAGCAGCATCTGGAAGTAGGCGTGGTAGTCGTCGACGGTGGAGACCAGACCGCCGCCGCCTGACCGGAACGCCGGGGGCCGGCTGTACTGGCCGCCCGCGGCCTCGTCCCACACGGTGAACTCCCCGGTCTGCGGGTCGGGGACATAGCTGGTCGGCAGCCGGTGGATCTTGTCGGCGGGTACGTGGAATCCGGTGTCGGCCATCCCGAGCGGATCGAAGATGCGTTCCCGCAGGAATGTCTCGAACGCCTGGCCTGTGACCCGGGCGACGAGCACGCCGAGCAGATCGTTGCTGATGTGGTACTGCCAGCGCTCTCCGGGCTGGTGCATCAGCGGGAGTGTGCTCACTCGGCGCATCCACTCATCCGGCCCGGGCGCGGCTTCCGCTCCCTGCGAGAAGACACCGCGCTCGAAGATCGCGTCCATGATCGGGGTGCCCAGCGACGTCAGGTCCACGCCGAGACCGAAGGTGGAGGTCAGCAGGTCCCGTACGGTGATCGGTCGCCGCGCCGGAACGGTGTCGTCCAGCGGGCTGTCGATGCGCTTGAGCACCCGCCGGTCGGCCAGTTCCGGCAACCACGGTTCCACGAGGTCGTCCAGGCGCAGCCGGCACTCGTCGAGCAGGACCATCGTCGCCGCCACGGTGACGGGCTTGGACGTCGAGGCCATCCGGAAGAGCGTGTCCCGGCGCATCGGCGCGCCACCGTCATGGCGCATCGTCCCGAGCGCTTCGACGTGTGTCTGGCCGCCGCGGCTGACCAGGGCGACGAGGCCGGGGATCTTTCCGCTCTCCACATGCCGTGCCAGCACGTCGTGGATCCGGCGCAGCCCTGACGGGGAGAAGCAGTGGTGCCGGTCGGCAAGGGCGGTGGTGGGGGTGGACATGGGTGGGTGCTCCTTTGATGGGACAGGTGGTGGGAGGAGGGAGGGAGGTGGGCGGAGGGGGATGGGGGACGGCGGTCAGAGGGGCTGGGGGCTCCTTCGGCTGCCTGGGGGCTTGTGCGAGCCGTGGGGCGGGAGCAGGGGACTGGCAGTCCGGTGCTGCTGCGCGTTCAGAGGCTGCGGGCGGTGATGTCGCCGTTGTCGGTGGTGGCGTGGATGGTGAGTTGGGGGGTGCCGTTGTTCTTGAGGGTGTTGTTGATGCGGCCGTGGGGGGTGCCGGCGTCGAGGGTGGCGGAGGTGCCGGGGGCGGTGCCGAGGGTGATGTCGCCGTTGTGGGTGTGGAGGGTGAGGGTGCCGGTGGTGGCTTCGGTGATCTGGATGTCGCCGCGTGCGGTGGTGATCCGGGCAGGACCGTTGAGGCGGCCGATCTCGATGTCGCCGTCGATGGCGGTGAGGTGGAGGCGGGCGGTCTCGTCGAGCTTGATGTGGCGGTGGGCGCCGTCGAAGGTGACGTTGCCCAGACGGCCGACGGTGCGCAGCTCGCAGCTGGCGGTCGTGGCCTGGAGGTGGGATCCGGCGGGCAGTTTGATGGTGATCTCGACGGATCCGGTGGGGCCGAAGTACTGGTCCGTGGCCGTGGACCGGATGTGCAGGGTGCCGTTGGTGTGGGTGGCGGTGGTCCGTTCGGCGGCCTTGATGTCGCGGCTCTTGGCGGGGTTGGCGGGCAGGATCTCGACGGTGGTGTCGGAGCGGTGGGCGGCGATGATCTGGATGCGGCCGGCGGGGATGTTCACGACGGCGGAGAGGGGGGCGGGGGTGTGGAAGGTCTGCATGGCGTTCTCCTGGCGATCGGGGCGGGTGCCTCGGTGTTTCCGAACACTGGAAAAGCTACGTTGCTTTCCGCTAGGTGGCAACGATTGATGTGCAGAGGCAGGCTATTTCCGCAGGTAGTTGGGCTGAAATCATTGCAACGCGCTCTCGCTTAATGCAATGTTCGGGACGACTGTCGTTGCAACGGGGTGTTGGTGAACGCTATGGTGGGGGCGTCGAGGGACGTGGAGAAGCCCTGCCGAGCGGTGGTGGGGCGCGAAGGGGGTTGTGGTGCCGGGAGGCAGGCTTTCCCAGTCCGAGCGTCAGGCCATCGCGGCGGGATTGGCCGAGGGCCTGGCCTATGCGGAGATCGCGCGGCGTTTGGGCCGTCCGACCTCCACCGTCACGCGTGAGGTGATGCGCAACGGCGGCCCCTCCGCCTACCGCGCCGACCTGGCCCACCGCGCCACCCGGCAACGGACCCAACGTCGCCGGCAGAACGCGCCCGCGGGGCCCCAGGCGGCCCCGCAGCCCTATGGACGCGATCCCCAGGCCGTGCGCGACTACCAAGAGGCCCTGACCACCGTCTACATCACGTCCGGCGTGCCCAAGATGATGGCCCGGGTGCTGGGCTGCCTCTACACCACCGACTCCGGCAGCCTGACCGCCTCGGAACTGGCCCAGCGCCTCCAGGTCAGTCCGGCCTCCATCTCCAAAGCCATCACCTTCCTGGAAAGCCAGGACCTCGTCCGCCGCGTGCGGGACGAACGCCAACGCCGTGAGCGCTACGTCGTGGACGACGACCTGTGGTACCAAGCGATGATCCGTAGCGCCCGGGCCAACGACGAGTTCATCGAGGCCGCGCGGCAGGGCGTCGGAGTCCTCGGCCGCGGGACCCCGGCCGCCGTGCGCCTGGAGAACGCCGCCCGTTTCCTGGACTTCGTCAGCGAAGGACTCATTCGCGCCGCGGAGCAGGGACGCGAAGTCCTCCACACCCCAGCCACGGCAACGGGCAAGGCGGCCCCGACGGACGCGGATGCCGAGCGTGGATGACGTAAGGCTGTGAGGGGCTGGGGGGCTGAAGGGGCGGTCGGAGACCCGATGATGACGGCCCGTCAGGAGCGTGCTTAGACAGCGGCGTTGGTAGTAGCGGCGTTGGTAGTACGCGTAGGTCAGGACCAGCAGCATGGGTCCCCACAGGAGGAACAGGCCGCTGACGGTCATGGCCAGGATGTCCCAGCCGTCGGCGAACGGAAAGCGCCGGCCGCCGAGGTGGAAGGCGCTGCGCAACCAGTCGGCCAGCAGGACGAGGAACGCGAGCACGCCGAGCGCCGCGGGGACGATCACCGCGAAGGGTGGGATCCGCCTGCCCCGCAGCCCGGGTACCCAGGCAGGCACCACCTCGCCCCAGCGTCGCACCAGGCCGAAGCAGAGCAGTGCCAGCAGTTCGGAGACGATGCTCAGGGCGAGGGCGTAGGGGGCGTTCCACGGTGACGGAGGCATGGGCGTCCCGCCCATGGCGTAGCCGAAGCCGATGGGCAGTCGCCAGAGGCACACGGGCAGTGCCGTCAGGGGGATGAGGTGAGGTTCCGGCCGGGCCTGCTCGCTGCCGGACCTCTTTGCTGCCGGGCCTGCTTGGGCGGCGCCGGAGTCCGTCAGGGCCCTCTGTGGGGTGGTGGAGGGGGCAGGCGGGTCGGGAGGAAGGGGCTGTGGCCGGATTTCGATCGTGGGTGGGGGGTGTCGGATTGGATCGCCTTCTGTGAGTACCTTCCAGACGCCACCGCCCTCCCAGCAGCCCGGTCCCGGCTTCGGGCCGGTGCAAGCACCGTACGGTCAACCGCAGGGCGTGCCGTCCCAGCCGTATCCCGCGCAGTCCGCGGTGCCGGCCTACGGGCCGCCGCAGACCCTGGCGCCGCAGACGGGCGGGCCGCAGGGGCCGCCGGCGCAGGCGCTCGCGGTCCCCGGCATGCGCCTGCTGGCCCGGTTCCTCGACTACCTGATCACCGGCGCGCTGATCGCGGGTGCCTGGGTACCGACAACTCTGTGGATGGGCAGGACCTTCGTGCCTGGGGACAGTCGCGGGGTGCCGGTGGTTCTCGGCCTCTTCGCCTGGTCGTTGCTCGTCGGCCTCTTCTTCGAACCGCTGACGATGGCGATGGGCGGCACCCTCGGCAAGGCCATCTGCGGCCTGCGCGTCGTCCGTGTCGAAACCGGTCGCAAGCTCGGCTTCGGTCAGGCGCTGGGGCGCTGGCTGGCCTATCTCGGTATCGGCATGGTGCCGGTCCTGGGCCTCATCGGCGTGTTGTCGTGCCTGTGGAACGAGCCGTTCCGGCAGTGTCTGCACGACCGGGCCGCCAAGACGGTGGTCGTCAAACGCCGCTGGCAGTGACACGTCGCCGCATGGCTGGGGAGGCGAGCGGGGCCGTGGAGCGCGGGGTGGGGAGGAGGCTGCGGCCTCCGGTGTGAGGGCCGGATGCCGGTGCACGACGTCACCGGCCGGGTGCGCAGGCCGCCGGTGCCGCCGCAGCGCTTCGAGCGCCACGCCCAGGTGGCCCTGCTGTGGACGGATCCGCGACCGGGTGGCGGACTGGCTGCGGGCGGGCCAGGCCCTGGAACGGGAGCTGCTGACCGCCACCGCGCACGGGGTGCGCACGTCGATGCTGCACCGGGCGAGCGAGTGGCCGGACCTGCGGGCGGCGGCCGGCCTGCCGCGGCGCCGCTGCTGCGCGCAGGCGCTGATCCGGTTCGCTACGGCCCCGACGGCGGCCGGACGCCGCGCGCTACCGCCTGGGCGAGCCCGTGCCGGTCAGTTCCCGCCCGGTGACCCACTCGGCCTCGATGCGGAGGAAGACCCCGTCCCGGGCGGCGATCCAGGGGCGCGGGCCGGTCCGGGCCAGGCGCCGGCGCTCCGCGGGATCGGTCACCACCGCGGCCCGGCCGGTGACGACCACGCTCCAGCCCGAGTGCGCCGCGGTGTCGAACGCGTCGGCCTCGAAGGCGACCACCACCCCGTCGACCGCCCGGACCAGGTCGGAGGCGGCCGAGGTGCGGATCAGGACCGAACAGTCCCGGTCCAGGCCGAAGTTGACCGGGAGGACCGCGGGCAGCGCCTGCCGGGTGTAGACGACGCGGCCGACCGGCACCCCGGCCAGCAGCCGGAGGCACTCCTGCCGGTCGAGCGCGTGGAAACCCTCGTCATGGATCACCCGGCCATGCTCGCGCACCCGGCCGGAGCTGCGTAGGGCCGGGCGACCCCTCCTCGCCCGGCGTTCACGAGGGGCGCGCGGGCCCGGACCGGGGACCAAAGGCCCGCCGATGCGGGCCCGACGGCGGAGGTGGCCAGGGAGATCATGCGGCTCCTCGGTCCGCCCACCGAGGTCGAGGAGGGCGGCCTGTTCCCCGCGCCGGCCGGGGGCGCCCCCGACCGGATCGCCGCCCTGGACGACGCGCACCCCCGTAGCGGGGCGGTGCCGGCCGAGGCCGTCGCGGACCCGCCTCGGCACCCAGGAGGGGGGAAGCGGTCGAGGCCGCGCGCCAGGCGGGCCGCCCGCCGGCCCGCCCCGCCGTCCGACCGGTCCGGCGCTTCCGGGTCCTCCGGGCCGCGGCGGGCTCACTGCGTGCGGGGGAGCGGCACCACCCACTCGACGACGGTGCCGCGGGGCGCGTTCGCGGTCAGGCGGAACTCCCCGCCCAACTCCTCGGCCCGGCGGCGCAGGTTGGCCAGTCCGCTGCGGCGGCGCACCGCGGGGTCCATCCCGCGGCCGTTGTCGGCCACCCGCAGCCGCAGCTCCGAGGCGGTGACCGAGACGCTGACGTCGACCGCGGTGGCGTGCGCGTGCCGGGCCGCGTTGGACAGCGCCTCGCCGAGCACGGCCAGCAGGTGGTCGGCGTGCTCGCCGGGGACGGTGGTGTCCAGCAGACCGGTCATCCGCAGCGCCGGGGCGAAGCCGAGTGCCTGGCCGGCCCGGTCGGTGGCGGTCACCAACCGGGAGCGCAGGCCGGCGCCGAGCCGGTCCCGGTCGTGCTCGCGCAGGCCGTAGATGGTGGACCGGATGATCTTGATGGTGTCGTCCAGGTCGTCCACCACCCGCTGGACGCGCTCGCTCACCTGCGGCCGGTCGGCGACCCGGCCCAGGGTCGACTGGAGGGTCAGGGCGCCGGCGAACAGCCGCTGGATGACCAGGTCGTGCAGATCGCGGGCGATGCGGTCGCGGTCGGTCAGCACGAGCATCTGCTCGCTGTCGCGCCGGCGTTCGGCGACCTCCAGGGCCAGCGCCGCCTGGTTCCCGAACCCGATCACCATGTCGACCACGGCGTCGGGGAAGAGCGGGCCGCCCGGTACGTTCGCCACCTGTAGCACCCCGCGGACGTGCGCGCGCGTCCCGAGCGGTACCAGGAACGCCGGCCCCAGCTCCACCATCGAGGCGCTGCCGCCCTCGGCGCGCGGATCGGCGCTGACCGCCTCGCTGAGGACCGTCTCCCCGGAGGCGAAGACCTTGGCGGCCAGCGTGGTGGCGGGCAGCGCCAGCCCGCGCACCTCGGCCGCGCAGGTCCCGGCGGCCGCCTCGATGACCAGCTCACCGCGGTCGCCGACCGGTACCGCCAGGGTGACCAGGTCGGCGCCGGCCATCTCCCGCACGGTGCCGGTGAAGCGCTCCAGGACAGCCGGGGGCTCCTCGCCCGACAGCAGGCTGCGGGTCAGCTCGTTGCCGGCCGCCAGCCACCGCTGCCGGCGCCGCGCGTCGTCGTACAGCCGGGCGTTGTCGATCGCCACACCGGCCGCCGCGGCCAGGGTCTGGAGCACCGCTTCGTCGTCCGCGTCGAACGGTGCGCCGCCCTTCTTGTTGGTCAGGTAGAGGTTGCCGAACACCCGGTCGCGCACCCGGACCGGGGCGCCCAGGAAGCTGGTCATCGGCGGGTGCCCGGGCGGGAAGCCCGTGGACGCCGGGTGCTGCGACAGGTCCGCCAGGCGCAGCGGCTCCGGCTCGCGGACCAGCAGTCCCAGGATGCCCTCGCCGCGCGGGTAGTGGCCGATCCGGGCCACGGTCGCCTCGTCCATGCCGACCGTGAGGAACTGCGTGATCGTGCCTTCCTCGCCCAGCACCCCCAGCGCCCCGTACTCCGCGTCGACCAGGGCCACCGCGGACTCCACGATGCGGTGCAGGACCACCCCCAGCTCCAGGTCGGAGCCGATGGCCAGCACGGCGTCCAGCAGCGTGTGCACCCGGTCCCGCGCCGCCCGCACCTGCGTCACCTGCCGCTGCAACCCCTCCAGCAGCTCGTCCAGCCGCAGCTGCGCGACGGATCCGGACGTCGCCTCCCGGCAGCAGGGCCCCTGTGTTCGCTCTTCCACCCCAGCTCCCGTTCCCTCTCGTACGGCCCCCCACCAGCATGCCCGACGCGCCCTCTCCCGCCGCCGGCCGCCGGGCCCCGGACGACGCCGCGGAGCACGCGCCCCGCCCCAACGCCCCCTCCCCGCACGGGAACCGGCCGGCCGCGCCCGCCGGCGCCGTGACCGGCATCACTCCCCCCGCCATCGAAGTACCCCGGCCCCGGCCCCGAAGTCCGGACCGAAAGCCCCTCCCACCAGGGGAGTTCGCCCCTGGCCAGGCACCGCCGACGCACACACCCCCCTCCACGCCGCGGGCGCCGCGCCCCGACCCCGCAGGACCCCGGCCCGCTCCCGCCGCCGCCCACGCCGCCACCCCGGCCCCGCCGCTGCCCGGGGCGGCCGGCAACTCCCGTATCCCGCACGCGGCTTGACCGGCCACCAGCTCCTATGCTCCTCCCATGACCGACACGGAAACCGCCCACGAGACCCCGGCGGCCAGGGACGCCCGATTCCGCGCCGAGGCGGCCGCCCGGGGCATCCCGGCCGCCGAGGTCGCGGCGCACCTCCGCGCCGCCCGCCCGGCGCTCTACCTCGCCGAGGACGGCCCCGGCCCGGTGGCGGCGCTGACCGGCGGGCACCCGCCGCTGCCGGCGGACGCACCCGCACCGGAGACGGCGTTCGTCGCGGCCGTCGACTGCGCGGCGCTGCCGCCCGGGGCGACGGACCTGCCGCTGCCCGCCGACGGCCGGCTGCTGTTCTTCGCCGACCCCGATCCGGGCCATGGGTACGTGGCCGCCGACGCGGTGCGGTACGTACCGGCCGGGACACCCACGGCCGAGCGGCCCGCCGATCCGGACCGGGGCCCGGATCCGTACCGCCGGGCGCGGTTGGACTTCTGCTTCCACCAGTGGTCGTGGCCGTGCCCCGAGGAGGACGACGACGAGGAGTCGCAGCGGGCCGCCGAGCTGGCGGCCGCCTGGTCGCACGTGGTCGGCTGGCGCCCGCGCTGGCGCCTCCAGCTCGGCGGCCACCCGGTCCTCTTCAACTGGGACCCGGTCGAGGCGGCCGGGGACGACGTGCCGCTGTCCGCCGCGGACGGCGACGCGTGGACGCTGCTGGCCACCTGGCGCGGCGACGACGACTGCGACGCACTGGAGTCGGGCCTCTTCCACTGGGTCATCCGCCGCACCGACCTGGCCGCCCGCCGCTTCGACCGGGTGTACGTGTACGTCGACGCGTTCTGACCGCCGGGCGCCCCCGCGGAACCCGGGGGCGCCGCGCCCGGCGCCGGTCCCGCCGGGTCAGCCCGCGGCGATGACGGCCCGGATCAGGCCCGGGAACCGGCGGTCCAGGTCCTCCGTGCGCAGGCGCATGTGGAGCCCGTTGCCCGCGTCGCGCTGATGGACCAGGCCCGCCTCGCGCAGGACGCGCCAATGGCGGGTGCGGCTGGACTTGCTCACCGGCAGGTCGAAGGAGGCGCACAGCCGCTCCTCGTCCGGCCGCTCGGCCAGTTCGGCCACCACCCGGCGCCGGTTCGCGTCCGCCAGGGCCAGCAGGATGGGCCCCACTTCCAGGTCCTCGGCCCGGGGGTGCACCAACTCGTCCGCCGCCATCACTCCACCCCTCGGCAAGGTACGCGTCCGTGCGTACCTTGCCGTCATCGGGGGAGTCATGTCCGCACCCGCATCCGCATTCGCGCCCGCATCCGCACCCGCGCCGGGAACCGCCCCGCGGCGCCGGTGGCTCCCCGCTCGCCCCGAGAGCCTTCGCCCGATGCGCCGGTCGGGAAAAGTAGTCTTCTGCGGTAAGAACCGGCAAATGCGAGTAAAGGGTGTCGCATGGGCAGCAAACGGACCCGGTCACCAGCGCGCGACCACCGGCTGCCGCGGCCGCCCGGGAGCCGGTGGTGGCGCGGTGTGGTGGGGGTGCGCAGCGTCGCGGGGCAGGTGTTCGTGCTCCAGTGGGTGATGGTGCTGCTGCTGATCGCGGTCGGCGCGGCCGTGCTGGCGTGGCAGAACCACTCCGCCGATGTCCAGGCCGCCCGGGACCGCTCACTGGCGAGTGCGGTCGCCCTGGCGGAATCCCCCTCGACGCTCGCGGCGTTGCGGTCACCCGAGCCCACCGCGACGCTGCAACCCGTCGCGGTGCGCGTGGGCCGCTCCTCCGGAGTCGACTTCGTCGCCGTGCTGAGCCCGTCCGGCATCCGCTACACCGACACCGACCCCCGCCTGATCGGGACGCGGGCCGCCGGGGACTTCAGCCGGGCGCTGGCCGGCCAGTCGTACACCGAGCGGTTCCAGGGGGCGCCGCAGGCCGCGGTGCGCGCGGTGGTCCCGGTCAAGGGCGCCGACGGCGCGGTGGCGGGGATCGTGACGACGGGGGTGGAGTTCACCACGGTCTCGGCGATCCTGGGCCGGGAGCTGCCGCTCATCGCGGCCGGCGCGGCGGTGGCGCTCGCCCTGGCCACGGCGGGCGCCGGCTGGCTGAGCCGGCGCCTGAGCCAGCAGACCCACGGGCTGGGCCCGGCGGAGGTCACCCGGATGTACGAGCACCACGACGCGGTCCTGCACGCGGTGCGCGAAGGCGTCCTCGTCACCGGCGGCGACCGGCGCCTGGTGCTGGCCAACGACGAGGCCCGCAGGCTCCTGGCGCTGCCCGAGGACGCCGAGGGCCGGCCCGTCGGCGAGCTGGGCCTGGCGCCCGACCTCGCCGACCTGCTGACCGGCCGGCGGGTCGCCACCGACGAGGTGCACCGGGCCGGGGACCGGCTGCTGGCCGTCAGCCACCGCCCCGCCGGGCGCCCCGGACAGCGCGCCGGCAGCGTGGCGACCCTGCGGGACACCACCGAGCTGCGGGCGGTGGCCGGGCGCGCCGAGGCCACCGCGCAGCGGCTGCAACTGCTCTTCGACGCCGGGGCGCAGATCGGCACCACGCTCGACGTCGTGCGCACCGCCGAGGAGTTGGCCGCGGCCGCCGTCCCGGGCTTCGCCGACGCGGCCAGCGTCGACCTGCTCGACTTCGTCGTCGCGGGCGAGGATCCGCCGCCGGCCGTGCCGGAGGCGACGCGCCGCGTGGCGGCGTGCAGCATCACCGCCGAACACCCGCAGTTCGCCGTCGGTGCGCAGGTGCCGCTGGTGCCCGACACGCCGCAGCGGCGGAGCCTGGAAGAGGACCGCGCGGTCCTGGTGTCCGACCTGGCCGCCGCCGAGGACTGGCGCGCCCCCAGCCCCGGGCACGCCGAACGCGCGGTTCGTGCGGGCTTCGACTCGCTGATCGTCGTCCCGATCCGGGCCCGCGGCACGGTGCTGGGCCGGGCCAACTTCTGGCGCTGCGAGGACAATCCGTTCCACCCCGACGACCTGGCGTTCGCCGAGGAACTGGTGGCGCGGGCGGCGGTGTGCCTGGACAACGCCCACCGCTACACCCGCGAACACGTCCTCGCCGTCTCCCTCCAGCGCAGCCTGCTGCCCGGCGACCTGCCCGAGCAGAACGCCGTCCGGGTCGCCCACCGCTACCTGCCCGCCCAGCCCGGCGTCGGCGGCGACTGGTTCGACGTCATCCCGCTGCCGGGCGCCCGGGTGGCCCTGGTCGTGGGGGACGTGGTCGGGCACGGCGTGCACGCCGCGGCGACCATGGGTCGCCTGCGCACCGCCGTCCACAACTTCACCGCGCTGGACCTGCCGCCGGACGAACTGCTCAGCTACGTCGACGAACTCGTCACCCGGATCGACCAGGACCCGCCGCGCGGCGTCCAGCCGGGCCAGATCACCGGCGCCACCCTGCTCTACCTCGTCTACGACCCCACCACCGGCCGGTGCCGCAGCGCGAGCGCCGGCCACGTCCCGCCCGCCCTGGTCCGGCCCGACGGCACCGCGGACTTCCTGCCCGTACCGGCCAACCTCCCGCTCGGACTGGGCACGTCGGTGTTCGAAACCCATACCGTGGACCTGCCCCCGGGCAGCCGGCTCGTCCTCTACACCGACGGGCTGGTGGAGAGCCGGGACCGCGACCTCAACACCGGTCTCGATCTGCTGTGCACCGTACTGGGCGGTGCCCGCGGCGGAAGCGAGCAGACCTGCGACGAGATCCTCGGCGCCCTGGTGCCCCCGCGCCCCACGGACGACATCGCCCTGATGGTGGCGACCACCTGCCGGCTCGACCCGTCCCGTGTGGCGCAGTGGGACGTCGAGCCCGACCCGTCGGCCGTCGGCCCCGTCCGCGCGGCGTGCGCGGAGCAGCTGGTCCGCTGGGGCCTCGGTGAGACGGTCTTCACCACCGAGCTGCTCCTCAGCGAACTGATCACCAACGCCATCCGCTACGGCGCCCCACCGATCACCGTGCGCCTGGTCTGCGACCGCCTCCTGACCTGCGAGGTGGCCGACGCCAGCAGTACCGCGCCCCACTTGCGCAAGGCCGCCGCCACCGACGAAGGGGGCCGCGGCCTGTTCCTCGTCGCCCACCTCGCCCAGCGCTGGGGCACCCGCTACACCTCGCGCGGCAAGATCATCTGGGCCGAGCAGGCGCTCTCCGACGGCACCGGCCGGCCCCCCTCCGACCTGGCCGACACCCTCCTGGACCAGGCGGACGAGCTCGGCCGGTGAGGTGCGCGGCAGCTGCCGCTTGAGAAATACATACGCCCGACCGTATTCTATCCGGCATGGAGCAACTCGTCCTCACCGAGGCGACCGACCCGTTCTGCCTGGACCGGGCGGAAGCCGCGGCCCTGCTGGCCGGGGCCCCGTGGCGCAGGTACGCCGTGATCGGCGACAGCCTTTCGGCGGGTACCGGCGATCCCACCCCGGGCTACCGGGACCAGGGCTGGCCGGACCGGGTCGCCGACGCCCTGCGGTCCGTCCGGCCGGACGCGGCGTACCTCAACGTCTCCGAGCGGGGCGCGACCACCGCCCGGACGCTCGCCCACCAGGCGGCCCGCATGCGGGATTTCGCCCCCGACCTGCTGCACCTGCCGTGCGGGGCCAATGACATCGTGCGGCGCAGCCCGGACTTCGGCGAGATCGCGCGCACGCTGCGGCGGATGTACGAACTGGCCCACGCCACCGGTGCGTTGCTGACCACGTTCACGCTCGGCAAGGCGTACGTCGTCCCGGCCTTCCCCGACTGGCCGGAGCGGATCGCCGCGGTCAACGGCATCGTGCGCGGACTGGCCGCGGAATACGGCGCCCTCGTGGTGGACATGTGGGACCACCCGGTCAACGCCCGCGGCAACCTGCTCAGCGCGGACCGCATCCACTTCTCGACCTCCGGCCAGGCCGTGCTGGCGGCCGAGGTGCTCAGAAAACTGGCCGGTTCCCCGGGACCCGCCACCCCGGCGCAACCCGAACGCGAATGAGGTCTTTCATCGTGGCACGTAGTCAGCAGACAGCCGGCCGGCCGGTAGCGGCCGCGAAGGCCGATGCCATCCCCTGGATGACCATGGCGGTCGTCCTGGCGGCCCTGTTCATAGCGGTCCTCGACTCGTTCATCGTGGTGGTCGCCGACCCCTCGATCGTGGCGGACCTGCACGCCTCCGACAGCGACATCCAATGGGTGCTGGCGGGCTACCAGTTGAGTTACGCGGTCTTCATCATCACCGCCACCCGCCTGGCCGACCTGTACGGCCGCAAGCGGATCTTCCTCCTCGGGGTGGCCCTGTTCACCCTGTCCTCCATCGCCTGCGCCCTCTCCCCGAGCGCGGGCAGCCTCATCGCCGCGCGGGTCCTCCAGGGCTTCGGCGCCGCCCTGATGGTCCCCCAGGTGTTCGCCTACGTCACCGTGCTGGTGCCGGCGGCGAGACGGCACAGCGTCTACGGCGTGGTCGGCCTCGTGATGGGCATGGCCACCATCGGCGGGCAGGTCATCGGCGGACTGCTGATCGGTGCCGATCTCTTCGGCTCCGGCTGGCGCCTGGTGTTCTGGGTGAACGTGCCGATCGGCCTCGCCATGTTCCTGCTCGCCCTGCGCCACGTGCCGAGGACGGGCGCGGCCGCCACCCGCAAGCTGGACCTGCCCGGCGTCCTGGTGCTCAGCGCGGCCCTCTTCCTCCTGGTGCTCCCGCTGATCCAGGGGCAGCAGGCCGGCTGGCCGGGGTGGGTGTGGCTGTGCTTCGCGGGCAGCGCGGTCGCCTTCGGCCTGTTCACCGCGATCGAGCGGGGGCGGGAACGGCGGGGCGGGGATCCGCTGGTACCGCTGACGCTCTTCGGGCAGCGCTCGTTCTCGCTCGGCATCGTCCTCGTCCTCGCCCTCTACGCGCTGATCTACTCCTACTACCTGGCCCTGTCGGTCACGCTTCAGCAAGGACTCCACATGTCGGCGCTCGGCGCGGGCCTGACCTACGCGCCGGCCGCCACCGCGTTCTTCGTCTTCAGCATGGTGGCGAGCCGGACCATCCCGAAGTACGGACGACGGGTCCTCGAAATCGGGGCGGTCATCCTGGCGAGCGGCTATCTGGCGACCGGGCTCCTGCTGGTCTCCGGCCCGCGCCTGACCCCGCTGCTGGTGATCCCCACCCTCGTCCTCCAGAGCGTCGGTGGCGGACTGGTCATCACCCCGGCGCTCAACACCGTGCTGAGCCGCGTCACACCGGAGTCGGCCGGTGTGGCGTCAGGGGTGCTCTCCACGGCCCAGCAGTGCGGGGGAGCGCTGGGTGTCGCCGTGATCGGAGCGGTCTTCTTCAGTGCGTTCCGCCCCGCGGAAACCGGCCGGGTCGCCGCCGCCGGTCATGCCTTCGCCGTCGCGTCCTTCGGGACGTTCGTCATCGCCGTCATCGCGGGCATCGTGGTCTTCCTGCTGCCCAAACAGCCGGCGGCGCAGCCGAGCTGACGGATCGTCACTGCGGCGGGGCGGCCAGCAGGCCCTCGACGGTGCGGCGGACCTTGTCCACCGCGCTGTCGTCCCCGAGCCGCAGGGCCGTGTTGGCGGCGCACAGCACCGCGTCGATCTGGAACACGGCGAGGTCGACGTCGAGCGGGGCGATCTCGCCGAGGTCGACGGCGTGCCGCAGTTCGCCGGCGAGGACGTCCAGCCACTCCCGCTGGTCGCGGAAGAGCGCGTCGTGGACGGGCCCGCTCCGGCCGTCGAACTCCGCGAGGTTCGCGGCCCGGAAGCACCCGCCCTCGAACAGCGGGGCGGTGGCGTAGTCGACCCACGCGTCGAGCAGCGCACGCAGCCGTGCGGCGCCGCGCGGCGCGGACCGGGCCGGCCGGATGACGTGGTCGACGAACATCTCGCGGGCGAAGTCGACGGCCGCCAGTTGCAGCGCTTCCTTGGTCTTGAACAGCGTCTGGATGCCCGCCTTGCTGAGCCCGGTGTCCGTGGCCAGCCGGCCGAAACTGACGCCTTCGAGGCCGTCGAGGGAGGCGATGTCCACCGCCCGCTCCAGCACGGTCTTCCGGGTGCGGGCGCCGCGCAGGAGGCGTTTGTCGGTGACCTCCGCGACCTCTGCCCTGGCACTACCCATACGGTCGATCGTACCCCAGACGGTCCGGCCCGGTCAGGGCACGGAACGGCGGACCGGGCCGGCCTCGCGCACCGCCCGTTGTCGGATCCCCATAACCACAGCCCGCTCGCCTTGGCCCCGGACCACCGGCCCGGAAGCGGGCGGTCCGGAGAGGATGAGCCGCATGCTCCCTGTCCTGGACCCCTCGGACCCGGTGTTCGCCCGTGACCCCTACCCCTCCTACGCGCGGCTCCGCACCCAAGGCCCCGCGACCCGGGTGACGTTGCCCAACGGAACCCAGGCATGGCTGGTCACCGGTTACGACACCGCGCGCACCGTGCTGGCCGACCCGCGCTTCTCGAACGTGCCGCCGCCCGCCGCCGGCCGGCCCCGCCCCGACTCACCGGCCCGGCGCGCCCGGGCCGTGCTGGCCCGGCACATGCTCAACCGCGATGCGCCCGACCACCGGCGGCTGCGCGACCTGGTCGCCGGGTCGTTCACGCCGCCGCGCGTGCAGGCCCTGCGCCCGCGGATCGCGCAGTTGGCCGACGGCCTGGCGGCCGAGGTCGCGGACCGCCTGGCCGGCGGCGGGCCGGTCGACGTGGTGGACGCGTTCGCCTTCCCGCTGCCGGTCCTGGTCATCGCGGACCTGCTCGGCGTCCCGGAGCGCGACCGCACGGACCTGCGCACGTGGACCTACCGGGTGGGCTCACCCGCCGACGCGCTGCCGCCCGGCGCGCTCGACGACGCCTGGGCCTGCCTGTACGGGTACTTCACCGAGCTGATCGCCGCCAAGCGGCGGGCTCCGGCCGGGGACGTGCTGAGCGCGCTGGTGGCGCGGTCCGGCGACCCCGGGCTGGACGAGGGGGAACTGCTCGCCATGGCGTTCCTGCTGCTCTTCGCCGGCTACGAGACCACGATGAACCTGCTCGCCTCCGCGGCGCTGCTGCTGCTCACCCACCCCCGGGAACGCGCCGCCGCCCGCGCGGGCGGCCCGCCGTACTGGGCCGCCGTCGCCGAGGAGACCCTGCGGCACGCCAGTCCGCTGGAGGGGGCGACCTGGCGGCGCACCACCGAGCCGGTGGACCTGGGCGCCGGCGTGACCATACCGGGCCAGGCATCGGTCCTGGTCGTCCTGGCCGCCGCCAACCGCGACCCGGACCGCTTCCCCGACCCGGACGCCTTCCGGCCCGCCCGCTACCTGGCGGACGGCGCCAGGCCCGCCCCGCACCTGGCGTTCGGGCACGGTCCGCACGTCTGCCTCGGCGCCCGGCTGGCCCGCCTGGAGGCCGCGATCGCCCTGCCCCGCCTCTTCGCGGCGCTGCCCGACGCGGTCCTGAGCGCGCCCGCCGGCACCCTGCCCTACCGCCCGGGGCTGCTGGTCCGCGGCCCCCGCCACGTCCCCGTCCACCGCGGCCCCCGCTCCTGCGGGCCCTGATCCGACGAGCCGGACGCGCCGGCGGAGCGGAACCGCGCGCGTCAGGACTCGCCCAGCACCGCCCGGATCACGTGCCGGGCGTTTCGCGCCATACGCCGGATCGCCCACCCCCGCGCACCCGAAGTCGAGCACCGCGGTCGACGCCCTCCTGCGGGATCCCGCGCAGTTCCCCGATCGCCGCCCGGGTCGCCGCGTCGAGCGAGGCGAGCGGGCCGCCGCGATGGGCCTGCGGCGCGCCGGGTAGGGCGACCTCCCGGACGGCCGCCACGACCGCGGCCAGGTCTTCGGCCAGCGGCACCGGCCGGCCGAGCGCCCCCGCCTCCGGTTTCCTCCCGGCCAGCCTCCGGTACACCGGCCACGGCCACGGATACCCCTCGGCGGGCCGCCCCGCCCCGGGCGGACGTCCCCTCGTGCATCTGCCCGGTGCCCATGGGGCGCCATCCGACCGCCGGCCGCCCGCGCACGTCAAGTGCTGTGCGGGGGCGGGGACTTGGGTGAGGGGCGGGGCTGCTGCTCCGAGGGCTCCCGCACGCGCACCGCGAGGGCGGCGATGTCGTCGGCCAGGCGCCCCCTGCTGTACCGGAGGAGGTCGCGGTGGAGCGCCGCGAGCAGCTCGTGGGGCGGTGCCGGGCGCTGCCGGCGCATCCAGGCGGCCAGCGGGAAGAACCCGCCGTCGCGGGCGCGGGCCTCGGTGACCCCGTCGGTATAGAGGAGCAGCAGGTCGCCGGGGACGAGGTCGAACGTGTCGATGTGGTACTGATCGCCGATCAGCTCCGCGAGGTTGAGCAGCGGAGAGGGGGCGGTGGGGTCGAGGGCGCGGACACCGCCGCCGTTCAGGAGCAGCGGCGGGGGGTGGCCGCAGTTCAGGATCGCGAGGCGCCCGCCCCTGTGCGGGATCTCCACCAGGAGCGCGGTGGCGAAGCGTTCCATCGGCCCCTCGGGGGGAAAGGCGGCGTTGTAGCGGGCGCTGCTGGCGTCCAGCCGGCGTGCGACGCTGACCAGGTCGGCCTCGCCGTAGGCCGCCTCCCGGAAGGAGTTGACGATCGCCGCGGCCGCGCCCACGGCCGGCAGGCCCTTGCCCCGTACATCGCCGATGAGCAGCCGGACCCCGTACCGGGTGTCGGCGACCTCGTAGAAGTCCCCGCCGATCCGGGCCTCCGCCGCGGCCGCGAGGTACAGCGACTCGATCTCGACGTTCCCGAAGCGGCGCGGCATCGGGCTCAGCACCACCTGCTGCGCCGCGTCGGCGACGAGCCGCACCTGGAAGAGGGTCCGCTCCCGCTGGAGCCGGACGTGGCTTCCGTACGCGGCCGCCACGGTGACCGCGATGATCCCGCCGGCCGTCCACCACGTCCCCAGCCCGGGGAACACCACGCTCAGACCGATCATCAGGAAGAGGCAGGCCGTCCCCAGCAGGACGGTGGGGAGCACCGGCCACATGGCGGCGGCGAGGGCGGGCGCCGCGGGCAGGAGGCGGCTGAAGGCCAGTTCCGGGGGGGTGGCGTAGGCCAGGCCGGCGATGACGACGGTCAGGACCACCGGCGACAGCCGCACAAGCCTCCCCCGGCCGCGGGAGCGGCGGAGCCGCGGCCCTCCAGACTCGATCACGCACCACAGAATATCTACAGAAAGGTGGCATATGGGGCTAACGGGTCGGAGTCGGCCCGAGCACCCGTCCGGTTCACCGGATTCGCACGCGTGGCCGGCGCCTCGCCGGGGGTGGCCGCCCCGCCGGACGACGCGGGGCGGGCGGTGGCGTGCTCACCGGCGGCTGGCCGGTGCTCCCGCTGCCGTTCGGAGTCCGATGTGTGGCCGTTCCGTGTCCGCTCCCCCGGCAACCGACCGGGCCGCTGGCCGGTCGGGGGACGACCTCAACGTCGTGGTGGACGTGAAGGGGCAGGCGACGCCGCGCGCGGGCCGCCGGCCAACTGGAGTTCCTCGCCACCCGGCTCCAGGACGCGCAGGTCAACGGCTTCACCCTCCGGGCCAGGGTGGGCGAGGAGACCGCGCTCGACCTGATGGACGTGGACGGCTACCACGAGGGCGACACGTTGCTGCCCCTGCCGGAGGGCGTCGGCGTGGCGGGGAGCCGGGGAACAGCACCGCGCCGATCACGGTGGAGTACCTCGGCCGGCGTCCCGTCCGCCCCCCTCCCGGAGGACCGGCGGTACCGCGGTCGCCGCCCCTCAGCCGCCCAAGTAGTCGATCCGGACGGAATCGGCTCCGAGGGCGAGGATCTTGACCTGCTTCAAGGAGGTGCTGCGGGCCGATCGCGACGCGTTGCGGCACCGCAGGACGACGCTGTCCGCGTCCCGGTAGGTGTGGGCGACGGTCAGCGTGATCGGGGCGCTGCCCGCGGGAGGTACGTCCGCGGCGAGGATGTCGTAGTCGTTCCCCGCGTCGAGCCGGCAGGTGACCCGTACGCCGCTGTCCTCGGGGTTCTCCGCGTACAGCTTGGCCCAGATCACGTACGAACCGGCCGCCAGCGGCAGCGCACCGATCCGCACGTCCTCGTCGGCGTGGCTGCGGAGCAGGAACTCGTCGTTGAAACCGATGGCGACGGGCGGCGCCGTCACCGCCCCCAGCAGGGCGCCGGCGCCCAGCACCAGCGCCGTGCCCCCGCTCACCACCCCGCCGGCGACCGCCGTCGTGACCCACAGCCGCCTGCGGGGGGCTTCCCGGCGGGCCCGCACGGTCGCGAAGACGCTCAGCCCCAGGGACAGCGCGACGAGTGCGAGCAGCGCGCGGTTCCCGGGGCTGAGCTGCTCGGCGAGTTGCGGTAAGGAGGTGATGAGCACACCGATGACGGCGGCGACCAGACCGGTGGCCGCCCCTGAGGACGGCCCCCCGCCGGCCCGGTCGGGCGGTTGCGTATCCGGCTCCGACATGCCCCCTCATTCCGGCCCGCGGCTCGCGCGGCCCTCCACCCCGTGCACGTCGGCCCCAACTGTCCCCTCCCCACGGCCGTTTGGGAAGATGCCGGCGCGCGGGCGGCGCGGCACCGCCGCACGCCGCGGGGTGGCAGCAAGGGCCGAGCGCGGGCGTGAAGTTCTCCATGCGGTGCTACGTCACCCACCACGACGGCAACCTGTGGATCCACGGGCGACCGGCCGGGTCCGAAATCAAGGGCTGGGAGTCCGGTGACAACGTGTCCTGGGTGGCCGGTTCGCTCAGCCACTGCTGACGACGCAGCTCCAGGCGCCCCACCGGCCGGCCCGCTACCCCTGCCCCCCGAGGGAGAGGTGCCTGGGCTCGGCTCCGCCCCCGGTCGCGGACCTCGCCGTCCCGGGAGCGGCGCGGCGGAGTCCGCACCGCACCGGCCCGTTGCGGCCGTCAGTCCGACGCGCCCCGGGACGCACCGCGCGGCGCGGGGTGCCGGTCGAGGATCCCCGACACGATCCTCAGCACGCGGTCGCCGGGCCGGTCGATGCTGCCGTTCTGCATGCTGACCTGCGCACCTTCGAGGACGAAGGTGATCTCGGCCGCGGTCTGCTCGGGGTCGGGCAGGCCGGCCTCGGCGCACATGGCGACCATCCTGCGGGTCTGCCGGGCCTTGTGCTGCTCGATCACCTGCCGGGCCGGATGGGACCGGTCGGGCAGCTCGGCCAGGGAGTTGATGAACGGGCAGCCCCGGTGGGAGATCGTCGGCAACCCCTCGGCGATGAAACGGGCCACGCCCAGGATCTGCTCCCGCGGCCGGCCGGGGTGTTCCGCCTCGACCCGGTCGAAGACCGCCTGGTACTCCGCGGCAATGATCCGCAGCCACTCGGCGACCAGCGCGTCCTTGGTCTCGAAGTGCCGGTAGATCGCCATCTTCGTGGTCTCGGCCCGTTCGGCGATCGCCTGGACGCCCACCCGCCGGATCCCCTCGTTCTGGAAGAGCTCCTCCGCCGCGTCGAGGATGCGCTCGCGCGGCGGCAGTTTCGCCACCCTGCCCGGCCTTCCGGCGGTCGATGCCATGACTTGCTCCGTGACGTCCGTCCGTTGTGGGCCCTCCCACCTGCTGCTACGGTACCAGGCAGTTCCACGCGATACCGCTCGGTACCATTCGGAACCGCTTGGTATCGCCAGTCCCGCGGACGGGGCGTGGGGCACAGGCAGCCACGGCCGCGGCGACAGCGGCAGCGCCGGCGACAGCGCCGGCACCGGGGAGAGGGAGAGCAGCAGTGCGGGTGAGTGAGTACGTGGAGTTCGACGCGGTCGGGCTCGCGGAGTTGGTGGCCAGCGGCGAGGTGACCGCCGCGGAGGTGGAAGCGGCCGCGCGCCAGGCCGCGCAGGCGGTCAATCCGCAGATCAACGCCATCGTGGAGACCTGGCCGGCCGACGACCGGCCCCGCCCCGGCAGTGCGCCGCTGGCCGGGGTCCCGTTCCTGATCAAGGACATCGCGGTCGCCATGGCCGGGCGGCGCTCGGAACTGGGCAGCCGGCTCGCGGCCGGCAACGTCGCCGCCGCCGACTCCGCCCTGATGCGGCGCTTCCGCCGCGCCGGCCTCGTGACGTTCGGCCGCACCGCGACCCCGGAGCTGGCCTACAGCACGACCACCGAACCGGTGCTGTACGGCGCGACCCGCAACCCCTGGGACCTGGAGCGGAGCGCGGGCGGATCCAGCGGGGGCGCGGGCGCGGCCGTCGCCGCCGGGGTGGTGCCGCTGGCCCACGCCACCGACGCCGCCGGTTCGCTCCGCGTCCCCGCCGCCTGCAACGGCCTCTTCGGGCTCAAGCCCACCCGCGGCCGGGTCTCCATGGGCCCGTTCGTCGACGAGGTCTTCAACGGCCTGGCCGTCCACGGCAGCGTCAGCCGCACCGTACGCGACAGCGCCACGCTCCTGGACCGGATGCGCGGCCCGGAACCGGGCGACCCGTACACCGCCCCGGAGCCGTCCCGGCCGTACGCCGAGGAGGTCACCCGCGACCCCGGCATGCTGCGGATCGGCGTCCTGGCCCAGGCGTGGGGCGGCCGCCGCACCACCGCACCCGTGGCCGACGCCCTCGCCCGCACCGTCCGGCTGCTCGAAACCCTCGGCCACCGCGTGGAGGAGGCGTCGGTCGAACTCGGCGTGGAATGGGAGGAGTTCCTCCTCGCCAGCGCCCGCCAGTGGTCGGCGAACCTCACCGCGTTGATCGACGAACTGGCCACCGCCTTCGACCGGCCCATCGACCCCACCACCCTGGAACCGGCCACCCTCGCCGGCTACCACTACGGGCGGCAGGTCGGCGGCGCCCAGTTCGTCGCCGCCCTGGAGCTGCGGAACCGGGTCGCCCGGAGCCTGGCGCGCTCCTTCGCGGCGTACGACGTCCTCCTCACCCCGACCCTGCCCGAACTCCCCGTGCCCCTGGGCACCTACGCCGAGGGCGTGGAGGCGCTGGACGGCCTCGGCTGGCTGCACCGCGTCTTCGACCGCTCGCCGTTCACCGCGGCGTTCAACGTGTCGGGCACGCCCGCCATGTCCGTGCCCCTGACCACCGACCCCGCAACGGGACTCCCGATCGGCATGCAATTCGCCGCCGGCTACGGTCTCGAATCCCGCCTCTTCCGCCTGGCCGCCCAACTCGAACAGGCCAGCCCGTGGTCCCACCGCATCCCGCCGGTCTGGGCGGGCCGCCCGTAGGCGGGCCGGGCCGGGCCGCGGGCCCGCCGCGCGGGGCGCCGTTCCGGTGCGCGCCGCGGAACCGGAGGCCCGGTCAGCGCGCCGGCCCGGCTTCCGGGGCGCCGGTCGGGGCCGGGTGGTCGGCGGGCGGCGGGGTGCACAGGTCGGCGACGAGGGCCCGCGCGAAGCGGTCGTCCGTGCCCGGGAGGGAGAAGACGACGCGGAAGTAGAGGGGGGCGACCACTCGATCGAGGACGCGCTCCAGTGAGGGGGGCGACTCGCCCCGTTGCGCGGCGGCCTCCAGTGGGGCCTGGAAGCGGGCGCTGACCCGCTCCAGGCATGCCTGGAGACCGGCCCGGCGGTCGTCGACGTCCGGTGCCACTTCGGCGCGGAAGAAGGCCACGCCTCCCGGGCGGGCCAGATCCCTGAGCGTCCACACCGCCACCCGCTCCAGGTCCTGGCGCAGGTCGCCGACCAGTTCGGGGGTCTCCTCGTCCTGGCGCCGCGCGGCCACGTCCGCCAGGAGGGCGGAGATCGTGCCCCAACGCCGGTACACCGAACTGGGGTTGACGCCGGCGCGGCGCGCGGCGGCGGGGATGGTCACCTTGTCGGCGCCGACTTCCGCCACGAGGTCCACCACCGCTCGGTGGACGGCCTCGCGTACGCGGGCGCTGCGGCCGCCGGGCCGGCTGTCTTTGCTTTTGGCGGGCATGCCCCCATCTTAAAGCAAAGAGTTGTGCTTTAGTGGTCGGCCCGGTTAGCCTGCCTAAGGCATTGATCGTCGCTTTAAGCGTGCTGCTGCACGCGCACTCCGGGAGGAATCCATGACGCGGTACGACGCCGCCCACCAGCTCGGCAAGCGGTTCCACGGCTGCCTCGCGGCCGGGGACTGGGACGGCATCAGGTCGCTGCTGACCGACGACGCCACCTGGACGCTGCCCGGTGACAACGCCGTCTCCGGCACGGCGTCCGGCGCCGACGCGGTGGTGGAGCGGGCCAGGAAGATCGCTTCCTACGGTCTCCGCTTCGAGCTGCTGCACATCCTGGTCAGCCGGGAGAACATGGCCCTCTCCCTGCACAACACCGCCCGCCGGGGCGAGGTCCGGCTGGACGAATACCTGTCCACCGTCTGCCGCCTGCGCGACGGCAGGATCGCGAGCATCGAGACCTACCTGTCCGACGTGGCCGGGATGGACGCGTTCTTCGTCTGACCGGCTCGCCCCGCCGGGTCGCCCGGCCGGACGGCCCCGCCGGACCGGGCCTTCGCGCGCGGCCCGGTGGGGGGGCTCGCGGGTGCGCCGACGCCCGGGTGTGCTCAGGCGCGGTCGGGGCCGTGCCGGAGGCGGAGGGCCAGGGTGGGGCACTGGTTGACGGTGCGGCGGGCGTCGTGTTCTTGCCAGGGGGCGACGGGGAGGGTGGGGGACGTGGGGTAGCCGTGCGGGCCGAGGCGGACGAGGTCGGGGGCGAGGACGGCGCACAGGCCGTGGCCGGCGCAGCGGGACCAGTCCACCTCCAGGCGGGTGCCGCCGGCGCGCGGCAGGGGCAGGACGCCGCGGACGGGACGGCCGCAGCCGGGGCCGGCGAGGTGGGCGGCGACGTCCTCGGCGAAGACGTCGAGGGCGGTGAGGACGAAGCGGGCCGTGCCGTCCGGGTGGGAGCAGGCGCCGCCCGCCTGGGCCGCGCCGAGGGCGCGCCGGGCATCTTCCAGGACGGCCGGGTCGGCGGCCCCGGCGGCCAGGGCGGCGAGCGCCTCGGCGGCGTCGGGCAGGCCCCGTTTGCACGGTCCGCACTGGCCGGCCGACTCGGCCGCCAGCCAGGCGGCGACCTGGGCGGTCTCGCCCAGCGGGCAGGTGTCCTCGGGGAGCGCGACGATCGCGCCCGCGCCCAGGGTTCCGCCGAGGCCGGCCAGTCCGGCGCGGGAGAGCGGGGCGGCGGGCGCGTCCGCCGCGGGCAGCCAGGCACCGTGGTAGCCGCCCACCAGCACCCCGGCGCCCGGCCGGAGCCCGCAGGTGTCCAGGACGAGGCCCAGCGGTGTGCCGGCCGGCACCTCGACGACCAGTGGTCCGGCGTGCGGGCGGTTGACGGTGAGGAGGAGGGTGCCCGGTTCGGCGGCGGTGCCCACGGCGGCGTAGGCGTCGGGTCCGAGCCGGGCCGCGAGGGCGAGCTGGGCCCAGGTCTCGGCGTTGGAGAGGAGGGTCGGGCGGCCGCGCACACCGCCCGTTCCGCCGTCGGACGCGCGGGTCCTGCGCGGTGGCGGGGCCACCGGCAGGCCGTTGATGCCGCGGATCACGGCCCCGGACTCGCCGGAGACGAAGCGTTCGGGCAGGCATACCGTGCGGGCCCGGCAGGGCAGGTCGCGTTCGGCGAGGGCGGCCGGGACCGACACCTCGCCGGGGCTGCCCGCCGTGACGGCGACCACGATCTCCTGGGCGCCGAACGCCGCCGCGGCCAGGCAGGCGCCGTCCAGCACCAGATGCGGGGCGCGGGCGAGCAGCATCGTGTCCTTGGCGCTGGCCGGTTCGCCCTCGGCGCCGTTGACCACGATGACCGGCGGGGTGCCGGTGCGGTCGGCGGTGGTGAGCGCGGCCCTGGCCTTGCGGGCGAACGGGAAGCCGGCGCCGCCCCGCCCGGGCAGGCCGACGGCGTCGGCCAGGGCGAGCAGGCCGGCCCGGTCCGCACCGCCGAGCGGCGGGTGGACACGGGTGTGCGCGGCGAGGTCCAGGCGCTGGTGCCGGTCCAGGCCGGCGGTGAGCCGGGCCGCCCCCAGCCGGCGCGCCTCGGGCAGCTCCAGTGCGGTGGGGGTCATTCGGCGCTCCTTGGTTGGGCCAGCCGGAACGGCCGGGGCCGCGGGCCCGCGGCGTGCTTGGGCTGCCTGGCCGGGACGGCGCCCTGCCCGGTGCCGTGCCTGGACTGGCGGACCGCCGCCGGTGTCGCCGTCGGTCCCGGTGCCGGTGCCGGTGCCGCGGCCGGTGTCGCCGTGGCTGGGGGCGTCGCCGTGGGAGTGGGGGCCGTCGGTGCGGGGGCCGTGGGCGGTGTCGGTGGTGCGGGCCGGGGGCCGCGGGCCCATGCGGGGGAGTGGCGGGGAGCGGAGAGGGGGGCCAGCGCGGCGGGGCGGGTGGCGGCCGGGCGGTAGGCCCGGGCACCGCGCCGGTGCCGGCTGCGGGCCCGGTGGCGGCCCAGGCAGGCAAGGGCCCGCACCAGCAGGGCGAGCGCCACCGCGGCCGCGCACAGACCGTAGCCCCAGAACACCCACGGGTGCGCCATGCGCCCCGCCGACAGCCCGTGCGCCAGCGCGATCGGCCAGCACGCGTACGCCGTCGAGTGCAGCGCCCGCCACAGCCAGGGGCGGCGGCTGCCGGCGAACCGGCCGCGGAGCACGCCGGTGGCCGTGATCAGGATGAGCAGGTCGGCGGCGACGGTGCCCAGGCTCACCGCGAGGGCGGCGCCGCCGGTGAACGGGACCACCGCGGTCTGCGGGGCGGCGTGCCGCTCGACGACCTTGACCGCGATGTGGACGGCGAGGAAGCCGAGCGCGGCGACGGCGCACGCGCGGTGCACCGACTGCACGGCGACCCGCATCCGCGGGGTGAGCACCAGCCGGTCGGTGGCGGCGAGCCCGCAGACCACCACGGCGGTCAGCGCGAGCAGGGTGAACACCCCGGCGAAGTAGTCCAGGAACGCCAGGATCCGGCCGGCCGCTCCGGGTGTCGGGGCGCCCACCGGGGCCTGGGCGAGCAGGGCGACGCTGTGAATGGGGCACCTTCTTCCGTGCGCTCGGGTCACGCAGCCGGGACCGCGACGGGCGGGGCCGGCCGCCGGATCGGGAATCCGGCCCGCAGGTCCGCGTCGGGAGGTCACCGGCGATGGCACAGGCGGCCCTGCACGACTGCCGACATTCTTAGCGCGTCCCCGGGCAGGGACAACGCCCGCCAGTACGACCCGCGACCGTAGACGGGCCCGGGCCGGGGCCCGGGATTCCCGGCGCCGGGCTGCCGGTTGGGCACTACGAGCGCGCGTAGTAGACGCCGGGAGGGGTGTGACCGGACTCACCGGGGCGGCGGGGCGGCGGGGCGCGGGGCGCGGAGCGAGGGATGCGGGGCGAGGCCCGGGGCCCGCCCGCCCCTCATCCGCGCTGCCACCCGGCGCCCGTCAGTCCGCGCCCCGCGCCCGTCACCCCGAGAGCGTCGCCTCGGCCAGGGCCCGCCAGTCACCGTGCCGGCCGGTACGGGTCGCCTCGGCGAACGCGGCCTCCCCGAGGCGGTCCCGGGCGGCCCCGGCGATCCGGGGGGCGTCGGGCTGCGTACGGTCCGCGGTGCCGCGCACGCGGTCGCTCGCCGCGAGCAGCCGCACGGCCTGCGCGTACTCGCCCTGGCGCAGCGCGACGTCCGCGACCCCGACCAGCACCTGCGCGATCAGCGGCTGGTGCCCGATCGCCACCGCGGCGCGGAACGCCTCGGCCCGGTGCGCACGGGACCGCTGGAGATCCCCGGCGAGATAGCCGTACAGGTCCTCGGCCGCGGCGCCGATGCCGGTGCGCTCGGCGCCGCCCGGCCGCGGCCGCACCAGCGCCAGCCGCGCGCGGGCCTGCTCCGGGTCGCCCCGCCACCACGCCAGGTACGCCTGGGTCAGCGCCAGCTCTGCGAGGGCGTCCGGCCAGGCGATCCGGTCCGCGCACCGCTCCGCCTCGGCCATGGCCCGGGCGCTGGACCGCTCGTCGCCGAGCAGCCAGTACAGGTGGGCCTGCCGGGCCCGCAGACCCACCACGTCCTCGGTCGCGCCCACCTCCGTCAGTGCGGCCGCCGCCTGCTCGTAGTGCGCGCAGGCCCGGGTGAACTCGCCGCGCAGCGCGAGCCGTTCGGCCAGGGTGGTCAGCGCGAACGAGATCCCCCACCGCTCACCCAGGGCGCGCAGCTCGGTGAGGGCCGCCTCGATGTCCGCTTCCGCGTCCGGTGCGTCGTGGCCGAGCCGGAGGCGGAACCGGCCGCGGTTGAGCCGGGCCTGCGCGCGCACCCACGGGTCGTCGTCGGCCAACAGCGGCTCGAAGGCGGGCAGGAAGTCGTCCGGTTCGCGCAGCATCCGCTCCAGCGGCCCGATGAGCCAGCGCAGCGGGTGGCGGTGGTCGGCGCGCAGGGTGAGGCGGTGCGCCTGCCGGATCCACTCCTGTGCCTGGAACTGATCGCCGTGCCCGGCGGTCAGCAGCATCGCCACGATGGTGTACGCCATCGCCCGCGTCCCGTCGGGCACCGGACCGTCCAGGGAGGCCGCCGCGATGCTCAGCTCGGTGCCCTCGGCCTTGTGGCCGCTGAGGAACCAGTACCACCCGACGGCCGCGACCAGCCGCATCGCCTCCTGGGCCCGGCCGTCGGCGATCGCGCCGCGCAGCGCCGCGCCGATGTTGTCGTGCTCGGCTTCGAGGACGGCCAGCCAGTCCAGCTGCTCGGCCCGGCGCAGGTGCGGCTCGGCCGTCTCGGCCAGTTCGGTGAAGAAGGCGCAGTGGGCCTCGCGCGCCCGCTCGGCCTCGCCCGCCTCGGCGAGCCGCTGCGCCGCGTACTCCCGGATGGTCTCCAGCATCCGGAAGCGCGGCGCGCCCTCGCCGTCGGCGATCAGCAGCGACTTCTCGGTCAGCGCGGTCAGCAGGTCCAGGACGTGCTCGCCGTCCGCGCACACCCGCTCGGCGGCCTCCAGGCTCGCGCCGCCGGCGAACACCGACAGCCGCCGCAGCACCCCGCGCTCGTCGTCGGTCAGCAGGTCCCAGCTCCAGTCCACCACCGCGCGCAGCGTCCGGTGCCGGGGGAGCGCCGTGCGGCTGCCGCCGGTCAGCAGGCGGAACCGGTCGTCGAGCCGGCGCGCCAGCTGCTCGACGGACATCGTACGGAGCCGTGCCGCGGCCAGTTCGATCGCCAGCGGCACCCCGTCGAGCGCCCGGCAGATCCGGGCCATCGCGGCCAGGGTCCGCGCGTCGGAGCCGGTGTCCCGGCGCACCGCGGCGGCCCGGTCCCGCAGCAGCCGCACCGCGGGCGACGCGCCGGCCTCGTCCGGGCCCGCGCCCTCGGCGGGCAGCGGGAGCGGCGCGACGTGCCAGAGCGCCTCGCCGGTGATGCCGAGCGGTTCCCGGCTCGTGGCCAGGATCCGCAGCCGCCGGCACGCTCCCAGCAGCCGGTCCGCGAACGCCGCGGCCGCCTCGATCATGTGCTCGCAGTTGTCCAGGACGAGCAGGGCCGCGCGGTCCCGGAGCGCGGCGACGAGCCGGTCCACCGGGTCCCCGCCCGCGGCGCCGCCGGGCAGCGCCTGGTCCCGCAGCCCGAGCGCGGTCAGCGTGGCCTGCGCCAGCTCCCCGGCGGCCCGCACCGGGGCCAGCTCGACCAGCCAGACCCCGTCCGGCAGTTCACCGACCAGGGTCCGGGCGCTGCGGGTGGCCAGCCGCGTCTTGCCGGAGCCGCCCGCCCCGGTCAGGGTGACCAGCCGGTGGCCGGTGGCCAGGGCGGCGACCGCGGCGACCTCGTCGTCCCGGCCGACGAAACTCGTCAGCTCGGCACGCAGGTTCGTCCGGTGGTCCGCCGCCCGCCCGCCCAGCTCGCCGCGGAGCAACGCGGTGTGCAGGGCGGCGAGTTCGGCCGACGGGTCGGCGCCCAGCTCGTCGGCCAGCCGCTCCCGCAGCCGCTGGTACGCGGTCAGCGCCTCCGCGCCCCGGCCCGCCTCGGCCAGGGCTCGCATCAGCGCCGCGACGAAGCCCTCCCGCAGCGGGTGCTGCGCCACCAGACCGGTCAGTTCGGGGACCAGCTCCGCACCGCGACCGAGCCGGAGTTCCGCGTCGATCCGCTCCCCGAGCGCGGCGAGACGGCGTTCGCCCAGCCCCGCGACCGCGGCGTCGAACGCCGCGCTGCCGCGCAGCGCGATGCCCTCCATGGCGGTGCCGCGCCACAGGTCCAGCGCCGCGCGCAGCAGCGGGGCCCGGGCCGGCTCCCCGGCGGCGCGGGCCCGGGCGACGAGGCGGTCGAACCGGCTCACGTCCACCGCGTCCGGGTCGATGACCAGCCGGTACCCACCGGACCCGGCCTCGATCACCCCCGCCGGCAGTACCTTGCGCAGCCTGGACACCAGCGCCTGCACGGCGTTGGCGGCATCCGCGGGCGACCGCTCGCCCCAGACCCAGTCGACCAGCCGCTCCCGCGGGACGGTGCGGCCCGGTTCGAGCGCCAGCGCGGCCAGCAGCGCGCGCACCCGGGCGCCCGGCACCTCCACGGCGACCCCGTCGCCGGCCTGGACCAGGAACGGCCCGAGCATCCCGATACGCACCGGGCAATCCTGCCACAGCAGTTCGAGCCCCGGTCCGCCGGCGACGTCCGGACGCCGGGCGCCCGCACGACCCACCGGCGGCCCCCGCTGCGGTTACGTCCAGGACACCGGCAGCGCGTGCACGCCGTAGATGTTCATATCGGTCCTGAGCTTGACCTCGTCGGCCGGGACGGCGAGTTCCAGGGTCGGGAAGCGGCGCAGCAGTCCGCCGAAACCGGCGCGCATCTCGATACGGGCCAGCTGCTGGCCCAGGCACTGGTGGACGCCGTGTCCGAACGACAGGTGGCCGCGGGCCCTGCGGTGGACGTCCAGGGCGTCGGGGTCCTCGAAGCGCTGCGGATCGCGGTTGGCGGTGAGCACCGAGACCACGACGGTCGATCCCGCGGGGATGGTCTCCCCGCCGACTTCGAGGTCCTCCGTGGCGTAGCGATAGAAGATGTCGCCGACGGCCAGGTAGCGCAGGAGTTCCTCGACGGCGTCGGGCAGCAGGTCCGGGTCGGCGCGCAGTGCGGCCAGCTGGTCGGGGTGCTCCAGGAGCGCGAAGGCGCCCAGCGCCAGCATGTTGGCGGTGGTCTCGTGGCCGGCGAGCAGCAGCAGGAAGGAGATGCCGACCAGTTCCTCGGTGGACAGGTCGTCCTGCCGGGCCAGGTCGGACAGGATGTCCTCGGCGGGCTCGGCGCGCTTGCGGGCGACCAGTTCCGTGAGGTACGTGGTCAGCCCGGTGTACGCGGCGATCTTCTCCTCCAGCGTCTGGTCCTTGACCATGAACTGGGCGGAGTCGGCCTGGAAGCCGTCCCGGTCCTCGTAGGGGACGCCGAGCAGTTCGCAGATCACCAGGGACGGCACCGGCAGCGCGAACTCCTTCACCAGGTCGATCGGCGGGGCCAGCCGCGCCATCTCGTCCAGCTGCCGTTCGGTGATCTCCGCGATGCGGTCCTCGAGCTGCTTCATGCGCTTGACGGTGAACGCGCCGGTGAGCTTGCGCCGCAGCCGGGTGTGGTCCGGCGGGTCCATGGAGATGAACAGGCCCGGCTCCTGCGGGGAGGGTTCGGTCGGGGCGGGCATGCCGGGGGTCTCGTAGGGGACGTGGAGGATGCCGATGTCCTGGCGGGAGCTGAACCGGGTGTCGGCCAGCACCTGGCGGGCCGCCTCGTATCCGGTGACCAGCCAGCCCTCGTGGCCGTCGGGGAAGAGCAGCGGGCTGACCGGGCGGGACTCCCGCAGCCGGGTGAACTGCGAGGGCGGGTCGAAGGGTCCCGCATCGCGCTCACTGGTCAGACCGTTGGGGAGGGGGGCCGTGTCGCTCACCGGATGTCCTTTCGTGGCGGTTGATGCGACCACGCTCGCCGACCGCCCTGACATCCCGCTGACACGGCCCTGACACCGCCCGCGGCCGTGACGCTCTGGCTGAGGCCGCCGGCGGTGGCCGCGTACAGGGGCCAGGGCTCGTGCTCCACCGGGACCTCTTCCCAGGCCGGGGGATGGCCAGGGCCCTGATCCGGGCCGGTTCCGCCGGGTCGCGCAGCGGCCTGCCCGAGGCGTCGAGGTAGCGGAAACCCCGTCCCTGGCGCCGACGGCTGAGCCCGGGACCACCCGGGCCGGAGTGGGACATGCGCACACGGACCGCCCTCCTCGGACGGGCCGCCCCTGACCGGCTGCTTACCGGCAGGCGCCTTCCGGAAGGGAAGGGACCGGAACGGGCCGGAAGCGGCCGGAAGGGGCCGGACCGGACCGGTCCCGAACGGAAACGGCCCCGATCCGCTCGCCGCCCCGGGCGCCCACTCACCCCCTCGCACTCCGGCGCACAGCGCGCCGCGGCCGCAGGCCGGTCCGCGCGCCCCGGTGCCCCTCCTCCCGCACATCCGGTGCCGTTCCCCCTCGTTGTACTCCGTGATGGAAGGTGACATGTCGTGACAAGGGATGCGGAAGGCGGCACACCATGACGGCGGCAGCGGAGGCGGGTGCGGGCGGGGCGGCGGCGGGGGAGCGGGCGGCCGGGCAGGCGGCGGGCGGACGGACGGCGGTGCGTACGGTGGCCCGGCGCCTGCTGCCGCTGCTGTTCGTGCTGTACGTGGTCAACTTCCTCGACCGCGCCAACATCGGCGTCGCCGCCCTGGCCATGAACGCCGAACTCCACCTGAGCCCCACCGCCTACGGAACGGCCGCCGGGATCTTCTTCATCGGCTACCTCGTCTTCCAGGTCCCGGCCGCCTGGGCGCTCAACCGGTTCGGTGCCCGCCGCTGGCTGGCCGGGGTGATCACCGCCTGGGGGCTGTGCTCGGCCGCCACCGCGTTCGTCGCCGACGCCCGCGGGCTGTTCCTGGCCCGCTTCCTCCTCGGGCTGGCCGAGGCCGGCTTCTTCCCCGGTGTCGTCGCCTACCTGACCACCTGGTTCCCCGCCCGCCGGCGCACCCGGGCGCTGGCGGCGTTCCTGCTGGCCATCCCCGTGGCCACCGCCATCGGCCTGCCCACCTCCGGCCTGCTGGTCGAGCACGCCGGCCTCTTCGGCCTCAGCGGCTGGCGGTCGATGTTCCTGATCGAGGGCGCGCCCGCCGTCGTCCTCGGGATCGCGGCACTCCGCCTCCTGCCCGACGCACCGGACCGGGCCGCCTGGCTGTCGATCGCCCAACGCCGGGAACTGGCGGCCGAGGTGGCGTCGGACACCCCGCCCGACCGCACGGGCGGCGCGGTCCTCGGCCGCGTCGCGCACTTCGCGCTGGTGCAGGCGGGCATGGCCTTCGCCGCGTACGCGCTCCAGTTCTTCCTGCCGCAGGTCCTCACCGGCCTGTTCCCCGGCGTGCGCCCGGCCGGCGTCGCCGCGCTGGCCGCCCTCCCGTACGTGGTCGCCGTCCCGGCCATGCTGCTCTGGAGCCGCCACGGCGACCGGGCGGGCCACCGGGCGTCGCTCATCACCGTGCCCCTCGCGGGCTCCGCCCTCGCCGCCGCCGGAGCCGCGCTCTCCCACCTCCCCGTCCTCACTCTGACCGCGCTCACCGTGATGGTCGCGGCGAACCTCGCCGCGGTGCCCGCCCTCTGGAGCCGCTGCACCGGCGCACTGGCCGGCCGGCACGCGGCGACCGCCATCGCCGGGGTCAACGCGCTCGCCAACGTCGCCAGCTTCGCGGGCCCCTCCGTGACCGGGCGCCTCGCCGACGCCACCGGCGGCTACCAGGCGGTCTACGCGGTCATGGCCTGTGTCACGGCGACCTCCTGGGCAGCGGCCCGCCGCCTCCCCGGCCCACCGGCCGCCCCGGCCGTCCCCGCCCCGGCCGCCCTCCCCGACGGCACGGCCGGCTGACGCCGCCGAGGAGGAGCGCTCACGGTACGGCCCGGTGGGGTCGGCCGGGCCGGAGGGTGTGGTGACGAGCGTGATCGTGCCGGGGCGGGTGAGGGTGCCGGTGCTGGTCGGCTGCACGTCGTGCCGGGGCAGGCCCCACAGGATCATCGCCAGCATCGTGGCGGCCATGGCCGCCATCAGCCACAGGAAGGCCCGGGACGCCCGGAGTCCGTAGCCGGACAGCGCCCAGTACGCGGTGAGCAGCGCCCGTTCGGCCCAGGGGATGTCGACGGCGTGGCGCCGCATCGACTCCCCGCAGTGACACGACACGTACCCGGCTGCCGGGCGAACCCCTCTCCGCCAACGGCTCGCCGCCCGTGGTGAAGGGGCGGGAACGGGCGGCGATGCTCACCGGGTGTTCCAGCACGGCGTCGCTCAAGTCGACCTCGGCGTGCCGCAGCCGCAGTGCGGCGGTCGACGCCCAGCGCGTCCGCCGGCCGACCACCGCCGGTGCCGCCACCTCGATGGTCACGGAAGCTCCGAAGGTGGCCTCCGAAAGCTCCACCGTCCCCAGGCAGACCAACGGGCCTACCCCACCGCCCCGTTCGAAGGCAGCCCTGAGGAAGCCGGCTTCACCGCGGAACTCTGCCGCACGGAACCAGGTCTCGCCGCTGAACCGGGCACCGCCGAACCAGGCGGCCTGGCGGAAGCGCGCGGTGAGGAACGAGGCATCCCGCCCGAACCCCACACGTCCTCGACGCCCCACCCGAGCCGCCCATCGTGCAGTCCCCCTCCTACCTCCCGGAGCCGTGCCTCCTCTCACCCGAGCAGGTCACCGAATTCCCCAACCCCTCGGAGCTGAGCCGCCAGCTGCGGGAGCGGCTGGCGGACATGAGCCGCTGGGAGGCGATCGACCCCGCGCGGTACACCACGTACGCGGACGACCCGGGCGAGCTCTACCTGAACAACCTCTGCCACGCCCCCGGCTGGAAGACCGGCGGCTGGACCCGCTGGAGCCCCGCCGACCCCGTCGACCGCCCCTGCCCCGAGTGCGGCACCGAGATGATGCACGCCGTGCCGGCGTTGTCTCGGCGCAGGGCCCCGATGGGCCGGCTGGTGGGATACGGCTGGGGGCCGGCCGCCGCAGCCCGCGGTGCGCCTCCCCGAATCGCCGAGACGCCCGACGCACCACGCCCCTCAGGCGTCGTACGTCAGGCGTCATGGGTCGGGTGTCATGGGCCGGGCGTCGTGCGTCAGGCGCGTAGCAGCAAGGTGACGAGCATGCCCAGGCCCGCGCAGGTGGCCAGGGTCAGGGCGAGGCAGCGGTGCCGCAGCTGTCGGTAGCGGGCCTCGTATTCGGCGCGCAGCGACCGGCACCGGGCGGCGATGCGTTCGAGGTCCCGGCGGGCCCGTCGCAGGCTGTCCTCCACGTAGCGCTGCTCGATCTCCACGCGCTGCGAGGTCGTCAGCCACTCCAGGGGCCGGACGAACTCCTCCGCCCGCTGCTCCGCCTCGCGGACCCTGGCCTGCCACAGCAGGTACCCCTCGACCTCGTTGCCGAGGCGTTCGCTGTCGGTGCGGTGACCCGGTGTTCCGCTCACGGGTGTCCTCGGTCGGTCATGGCCGGACTTCGTGGTGCGCGGGCGCCTCGACGCGCGCGAGGTCGGGGTGGTGGAGGTCGAACGCCGGGGACTCGCTGCGGATGCGCGGCAGCGTGAGGAAGTTGTGCCGCGGGGGCGGGCAGCTCGTGGCCCATTCCAGCGAGCGGCCGTAGCCCCACGGGTCGTCCACCGCGACCGGCGTGCCGTACTTGGCGGTCTTCCAGACGTTGTAGAGGAACGGCAGCATCGACGCGCCCAGGACGAACGAACCGATCGTGGACACCGTGTTCAGCGCGGTGAAGCCATCGGCGGCCAGGTAGTCGGCGTAGCGGCGCGGCATGCCCTCGGCGCCCAGCCAGTGCTGGACGAGGAACGTGGTGTGGAAGCCGATGAACAGCGTCCAGAAGGTGATCTTGCCGAGCCGTTCGTCCAGGATCTTGCCGGTCCACTTCGGCCACCAGAAGTGGAAGCCGGCGAACATCGCGAAGACGACCGTGCCGAAGACCACGTAGTGGAAGTGGGCCACCACGAAGTACGAGTCGGAGACGTGGAAGTCCATCGGCGGCGACGCCAGGATCACGCCGGTCAGGCCGCCGAACAGGAAGGTGACGAGGAAGCCGATGGCCCACAGGATCGGCGTCTCGAAGGAGAGCGCGCCCTTCCACATCGTGCCGATCCAGTTGAAGAACTTCACCCCGGTCGGGACCGCGATCAGGAAGGACATGAAGGAGAAGAACGGCAGCAGCACCCCGCCGGTGACGAACATGTGGTGCGCCCACACGGTGATGGAGAGGCCGGCGATGGAGATCGTCGCGGCGATCAGTCCGATGTAGCCGAACATCGGCTTGCGGGCGAACACCGGGATCACTTCGCTGATGATGCCGAAGAACGGCAGCGCGATGATGTAGACCTCCGGGTGCCCGAAGAACCAGAAGAGGTGCTGCCACAGCAGCGCCCCGCCGTTGGCGGTGTCGAAGACGTGGGCGCCGTATTTGCGGTCCGCCTCCAGCGCCAGCAGCGCCCCCGCCAGGACCGGGAAGGCGAACAGCACCAGGACGCCGGTGAGCAGCACGTTCCAGGTGAAGATCGGCATCCGGAACATCGTCATGCCCGGGGCGCGCATGCAGATGATGGTGGTGACGAAGTTGACCGAGCCCAGGATCGTGCCGAAGCCGGAGAACGCCAGGCCCATGACCCACAGGTCACCGCCGATGTTCGGCGAGAAGACGTCGTTCGTCAGCGGCGAGTACGCGAACCAGCCGAAGTCCGCCGCGCCCTGCGGGGTGAGGAACGAGCTGACCGCGATCAGCGAGCCGAAGAGGTAGAGCCAGTAGGCGAACATGTTCAGCCGGGGGAACGCCACGTCCGGCGCGCCGATCTGCAACGGCATGATCCAGTTCGCGAATCCGGCGAACAGCGGCGTCGCGAACATCAGCAGCATCGCCGTGCCGTGCATCGTGAACGCCTGGTTGAACTGCTCCTTGGAGATGATCTGGAGGCCCGGCCGCGCCAGCTCGGCGCGCATCACCAGCGCCAGAAGGCCACCGACCAGGAAGAACGCGAACGACGTCGCCAGATACAGCGAGCCGATCACCTTGTGGTCGGTGGTCGTCAGCCACTTCACCACGACCAGGCCGGGGCGCTTTCGCCGGACCGGCACAGCACTGTCGTCGGTGGTGGCCGGCCCCGTGGGGTCGTTGAGAATGCTCACAAGTCCTGTGTCTCCCGATACGCGGTACGCCGAAGCGGTGGCGGCTGCCAGCCGTCATTTTTCCGGCGCGGGGGAGCCCCGGCGGCGCTGCGCCGCCGACACGCGGCACCCACCCGGCAGTCACACGCGAACGGAGCAACGGGACGTGCGGGGCCGGTCGGCGGCGGGCCGGCGGACGTCGCCGGGGGCCTCGTGCGGACCGAGCGCGCCACCCTGCTCGTCGCTGATCATGCGGAGGGCGGTGAGTCCCGCCGTCCGCGGCCGGTAGCCGGCACCGGCACGCGCAACTCACCCGTCGGGGCGGCCGGTTGGCGCGGACCGGCCGCCGGACGGTATCAGCGGAGCGCTAGCGGGGCAGGGGGCCGGGGTCGATGCCGGCCAGGTCGCGGCTCGCCGCCCACAGGCGGGCGGCGACGGCGGTGTCGGTGAGATGGCTCCAGAGCGCTTCGAGCCGGGGCGTGCCGCGCAGACCGAAGACCCGCGGCCCCCACAGCTGCCCGCCGCGTACGGCCGGGTCGAGGACCGCGCGGACCGCGGGCCAGGCACCGGCGTCCTTGCCCTGCACGAGGAGGCCGGCCGGGGCCGCGCGCAGCCGTGCGCCGGCGCTCCGTTGCTGCACCTGCGGCCGGGGCGGGGTGAGGGAGTCCAGGGCACCGCCGGGATGGACCACCACGCTCGCCACCGGGCTGCCGGCGGCCCGCAGGCGGCGGTCGAGTTCCAGCCCGAAGTACATCTGCGCCAGCTTGGACCGCCCGTAGCTGCGCTTGGCGCGGTAGTCCCGCAGGGATTGCAGGTCGGCCAGGTCCAGTCGTTCCGTTTTCGCCGCGAAGCTGCCGACGGTCACGATGCGGGCCGCCGGCGCGGCCGCGAGGAGCGGCATCAGGTGGCCGGTCAGTGCGAAGTGGCCGAGGTGGTTGATGCCGAACATGAACTCGTGGCCGTGACCGGTTTCGCGGCGGGGCGGGGCGTCGAGGGCGACACCGGCGTTGTGCACCACCGCGTCGAGGCGCCGGTCCGGGAGGGCGTCCACCGCGGCGGGGAGGGAGGAGAGGTCGGCCAGGTCGAGCCGGACGGCCCGGACCTGGGCGCCGGGCACCCGTGCCCGGATCGACGCCATGGCCGCCTCGGCCCTCGCCGCGTCCCGGCTGCCCAGCACGACGGTGGCTCCGGTGGTGGCCAGTTGCTCCGCGGTGAAGTACCCGATGCCCGCGTTGCCGCCGGTGACGAGGACCACGCGGCCCTCGGCGCGCGGCAGCCGGCGGACGTCCCAGGGCGGGGTGGCGGGGGTGGACGGCATGGCGGTGGCTCCCTTGCTGCGGCGGGACCGGGACGGCGGACGCCCCGGGGCGGGCGGTGCCTGCCGCTCGGCGGAGCGGCGGCGTGCCCGCCACGCTCCCAGGGGCCACCGACGCCTCGCCTACGGATCACCGACAGCCGCGCCGCGGCCGCGATGCCGCACCGCCACGCGGGACCGCCGGGCACGCGCGAACGCCACGCGGGCGTGCGGGTGCAGCACCGTGCGCGGCGTTCCGAGGGGCCCGGGGCGTCAGGCGGAGAGGGCTTCGAGGAGGTCCCCGACGTGCGGGTCGGGCAGTGCGCGGGCGACGTCGGCCTGGGCGACGATGCCGACCAGGCGGTGCCCGTCGATGACCGGCAGCCGGCGCACCTTGTGGGAGGTCATGGTGCGCAGGATCTCGTCCGCGTCGTCGTCCGCGCCGATGGTCACGGCCTCGCCCTGGGCCAGTTCGCCGGCCGTGGTGCGCTGCGGGTCCTTGCCCTCGGCCAGTACCTTCACCACGATGTCCCGGTCGGTGAGCATGCCCTTGAGCCGGTCGTCGGTCCCGCAGACCGGCAGGGCGCCGACGCTCAGCCCGGCCATCTTGCGGGCCGCCTCCGCGATCGTGTCCTGCTCGCCGATGCACTCGGCGTCCGGCGTCATGATCTCTCGTGCGGTGGTCATGGTCGTCCTTTCGCTGGGGTGGACGGGCGGGGAGGTCAGTGCGCGCGGCCGGTGAGATGGTCGCGGAGCCGGTCGACCAGCCCGGCGCCCGGCGCGAGGATCTTGTTCGCGGGCGGGGTGTCGGGCGCCGCCGGGTGCGGACGCGTCGGGGCGGTCTTCTTGGCCGTGCGGACCTTGTCGCCCAGTTCGGCCAGGGTCTGCGGGCTACAGGACGCCGCGAGCATCGGGAAGAGGCGCTCTTCCTCGTCCCGGACGTGCTCGGTGACCGCGGCCTTGACCTGCGCCACCAGCGCGTCGAACCCGGCGTCGTCGGCCTCGCGGCCTTCGAGGTCCTTCAGCAGCCGCTCGACCTGCGCATGGTCCTCGATCTCCTGGTCTGCCAGGGAATCCGCGTCGGCGACGTGCTTGCGGACCGCCGGGTAGAGGTACTGCTCCTCGGCGACCGAATGGCGTACCAGCTCCGCCGTCAGTTCGTCCGCCAGCTCCCGGCGGCGCTTGTGCCCCGCGGGCTGCGCCTCGATCCGGGTGAACAGCGCGTCCACCTCCCGGTGGTCCTTCGTCAGCTCGGCGATGACATTTCCACCGTGTCCCATACCGGCTCCTTCCGTAGTCGGGATACGCATCGGCGCTGGCCGCCGCTCCGGGTGCCCCGCCCCGCACGCGGTCCCCGCCGGGCAGCGCGGACGGTGCTCCGCACCTCCCGTCACCCGTCGCTGTGCTGCGTCGCGGCGCTCGTACAGCCGGGGAAGCGGTGGGAGGGGGAGAAGAGGGAGAGGAGGCGGGCAGGCCGCGGACGGGGTCCGGGCGGCCGCCCGGGCTCTGGTCAGCCCGCGCCCAGGTGGCGGGGAGGGGCAGGCCGCAGGCGCGCGGTGGCGGCTGCGGCCTGACGCGGCGCGGTGGGCCCGGGGTCGCGGGCCCGGCGCCGGGTCAGTGGCCGCCGCCGCTCTCGTGGCCGCCCTTGTGGCCGGCTTCGGCGGCGCGCTGGCGGTCGTTGGCGAAGTTGCCGCCGCTCTCGTGGCCGCCCTTGTGGCCGGCTTCGGCGGCGCGCTGGCGGTCGTTGGCGAAGTTGCCGCCGCTCTCGTGGCCGCCCTTGCGGCCCGCCTCGGCGGCCCGCTCGCGGTCGTTGGCGAAGTTACCGGAGTTGGTGGACGCAGCCATGATGTGCCTTCCTTACGTTGTGGCGTGTCCTTCCACCCACGCACGTGCCCGACACTCCCACCCCTATGCGCCCCGATTTCCACCGATCTGCCGGTAGGGGTCGAACGCCCCGGGAGGAGCGGCTGGCCTCGTCCGGGCGGGCGGCGAGGCAGACCGGCGCCGCGGCGAGCAGCGCGACCGCGCAGCCGAGGAGCGCGGGGGTGTAGCTGCCGGTGGCGTCGTGCAGGACGCCGGGGAGGTAGGAGCCCAGGGCGGAGCCGACCTGGTGGGCCATCGACAGCAGACCGAAGACCAGGCCCAGGCAGGCGCCGGGGAAGTGCCGGGCGGCGATCAGGTGGGTGGGGGCCACGGTGGCGAAGTCCACGAGACCGAACGCGGCGCTGAGCGCGAGCAGCGGCACCCCGGTGGGCATGAGGGCCATGAGGGCCAGCGTCACGGCGCGCGTCCCGTACAGGACGGCGAGGAGGCGGGCGCAGTCGTAGCGGTCGCCGAGCCGGCCGGAGAGCACGGTGCCCGCGACGTTGGCCGCGGCCATCGCCCCGACCGCCGTCCCCGTCAGACCGGTCGAGACGCCCATGTCCCGGCACATCGAGACCATGTAGGTGTCCATCAGGCCCGTCGTCGTCACCCCGCACACGAAGAACGGGCCGAGCAGTGCCCACAGCAGCGGTGAGCGCAGCAGCGCCCCCAACTCGCCCCGCGCGGTGGCCTGTTGGGTCGGCGCCGCCTCCGGCGTGTCCGGGCCGCCGTACGGCTCGTGGCCGCTGTCCTCGGGCCTGGACCGCAGCGCCAGCGCGATCAGCGGGCCCACCGCGACCACCAGGAGGGCGCCCTCGGCGACGAGGGGGGTGCGCCACAGGAACGCCAGGCCCGGCACGGTGGACGCGGTCGCCGCGGCGAGCAGGCCGGCTCCCGCGACGAAGACTCCGCCGGACAGCACCGCGCGCGGCCCGAAGCGCCCGGCCAGCCGGCCGACCAACGGCTGGGTGCAGCCGTAGACCAGGTAACTCACCTGGCTGAGGGAGCCGAGGCCGGCGTGCAGTCCGTCCCGCCAGGCGGGGACGAAGGCGCCGAAGGCGATCCGCACGCCCTGCGCGGTCAGCAGCCCCAGCAGGACCAGGGCGAGCATGGACCAGGCAGGGGGCACGCGCGGGGCGGCCCGCCGCTTCACCGCCGCGCCGCCGCTATCGCGCGCAGCCCGGCGTGGAGACCGGCCGCCCCCTCCGCCCCGAGCGGTCCCAGGATCTCCTCGTTCAGGGCGGCGACCACCGGCTGGACCGCGTCGCGCAGACCGGCGCCCGCCGCGGTGAGCCTCAGGCGCACCAGGCGCCGGTCCCGGTCGTCGGGGGAGCGGGTGGCCAGGCCGGCCCGTTCCAGGCGGTCGAGGACGCCGGTGAGGGTCGCGCTGTCCATGACCAGGCGCTCGCCCAACTGGGTGGGACGGGTGCGTCGCACCCGGCGGATCCGGTATGATCATGATGCAACTTCGGTTCGCGGCACGCGGACGGGAGTCGTTGCGTCCGTGGTCCAAGGAAAGACGTCCACCAACCGGTGGGAGATGCAGGTGCAAGGCCGGCCGGGCGCTCGTTGTCGAAGGTCCCTTCCCCAGGCGGGGAAGGGACCTTTCGCGTACCGGCCCTGCTCCGGGGCGGCGCCCGCCGTCCCGGTCAGCCCGTATGCACCCGCAGGGCGGTCCGGACGGCCGATTCCAGGGCGCCTTCGATCCAGGCGGGTTTGAGGGAGGTGTGGTCCCCGGCGAAGTGCAGCGGCCCCTCGGACGTGGGGATGTCGGGGAACAACTCCGCGTGCTGGCCCGGCAGGAGCACCGACGCCTCCCCGTAGGCGTAGTGGTCGCGCATCCAGGACTGGGTCTTGCACTTGTTGGTGAAGAAGACCTCGCAGCGGCGGCCGTAGATCTCCTGGATCCCCGCGAGCGCGCGCAGGTACCGCTCGTCGTCGGCGAACGCGTCCCACTTCAGGGCGTCGTCGGACCAGCTGTAGGAGGCGAGGACGACGCCCCCCTTGCCCACTTCGGTGCCGCCGGAGTGCTCGAAGTAGACGAAGCGGTTGGCGTTGTCGCTCACCGAACCGCCGCCGCGGGTGTGCGCCGCTTCGGGGTCGCGGTGCGCCGCGGGGCGGAAGGAGGCGAAGCACTTCTTGAGCTCGGCGGGGAGCGTCACCTTCAGGTCGCGTACGGACCGGTGCGCTCCCAGGTACCGGCCGTCCCGGACCGCGCCCGCCCGGTACTTCTTGTAGAGCCCGTTCTCGATGGAGTCCAGTTCCCGCTGCCAGTCGTCCTCGGTGAACTCCCACCAGCGGCGGGAGAATTCCAGCAGCACCTTGGTCGCGGCGTCGTAGTGGAGTTCGGTGACGGCCCGGCGCTTGCCGTAGCCGAGCGGCGGGTCGAAGGCCACGTGCCGCAGGCCGGAGAACGGGACGGTGATGATCGCCTCGTCGCCCTCGAAGACCTCCGTGACACCGCCCTTGCCGGTCTGGCAGTCCTCGGACACGGTGTGCACCCGCACCCGCCCGCCGCTGCGCTCGATGCGCACGGCCCGCCGGTCGAGTCTGACCTTGCCCTGTACCGGCTTGTAGAGCGCGTCGGCGAGCAGTGCGGTGCCGCCCCTGATCTCCCAGAACCTGGTCTCGGGGGCGATCAGGGCGCTGGACAGGAAGCTGTGGAGGAAGGAGAGGTGGAGCCGGGAGGTGAGGTTCTGGAGGGTGCCGACGAGGTCGATGGTCCGGGTGTCGAGGCCGGCGGCCTCGGTGAGGTACCGGTACATGGACCAGTGGCCGTACCGCTTGAGGATCTCGGCCCATCCGTTGACGAGGGCGGTGCCGGTCTTGCCCCGGATGAGCTGGTGGGCCGGTTCCAGGGCGTCCGCGAGGATGGCGGAGGCGGGCTTGCGCAGGTGGGGGCCCGTGACGCCGAAGGTGGCGTTGAGCTGCTCGGTCCGGTCGGGCTTGTCCTGGTAGTCGGCCCGGCGCAGGTGGACGCCGTTGGCGTGGATCCAGGTGCGGTTGGCCCGCTTCGACGGATCCCCGACCTCCACGTCCACCAGGTAGAACTCCTGGAGCGGCAGGCCGTGCTTCTTGAGCAGCGCCATGAGCAGGGGGTGGCTGTCGGGCAGCCGCATGGCCCCGGCCTCGGCGTACTGGGCGGGGTCGGCGAAGGGCTGTTCCCCCTTCTCGTGGCCGCCGCTGCGGAACGTCTTGATGCGGCCGCCGACGCGGTTGCCGTTGGCCTCGATCACGAGGACGTCGTGGCCCGCGCGGCGGAGCAGGTCGGCGGCGAGCAGGCCGGCCGGTCCGGCCCCGACGATCAGCACGCGCTTCGTCGCCTTGGCCCGGCCGGCCGGCAGGCCGTCCCGGATGACCTTCACATAGCCCGGTACCAGGGGCCTGTCGTGCTCGTCGTAGACCAGGACGGCGCGGGCGACCGTGGTGAACGCCGTGGGGTCGATGCCGGGCGGCGCCGCGGCCGGCGCCGCGGCGGGCGCGCTGCCGGGGCTCAGCGCCGTCGCGGGCGCCGCGGCGGTCAGACCGGCGGCGAGGGCCGAGGCGCCGGTCGCCGCGACGACGGACCGCCGCGAGGGCCGCGCGGCCCCGGTGGGGCGGGTGTCCGTGTCCTGTGTGCTCATGTCGTGTGTGCTCATCGCGCATCACTTTTGGCATACAAGCGACGCGGCGGAAGGGCCTTCACCCGGACGGGCGCGGTAAACCCACTCGCCGGGTGGTCAACTGGGCTGATGTGCCAGGTGAGTTGCGGTGGTCAGGATGCGGTGGAGGAGGCGGGCGCCGGTGCGGGCGGTGCGGTGGTCGACGTCGAGGCCGGGGTTGAGTTCGGCGACGTCGCAGACAGCCAGTTTCCCCCCGGCCGCGATGCGGGTGCAGACGTGCTCGATGACCTCCAACGGGACGCCGTAGGCGGCCGGGGCGCTGACGCCGGGGGCCGTGGCGGCGGGCAGGACGTCGAGGTCGATGCTGAGGTGCACCACGTCGCAGCTCGCCAGGAACGCGTCGAGGAAGAGGTCGACGCGGGCGAGCTGGAGCAGTCCGCACTCGGTGTCGCGGAGGTAGCGGACGCCGAGCGCGTCGGCGGTGTGGAAGAGCCGCTGGGTGTTGCTGGGCTGGCTCACGCCGAGGACCGCGTAGTTCAGCCGGCGGCCGAGGCGCTCCTCGGCCCGTGCCATCTGGCGGAACGGCGTGCCGGAGCTGGGCCGTTGGTCGTCGCGCAGATCGAAGTGCGCGTCGAGGTTGAGCACCCCGAGCCGGGCCCCGTCGCGCAGTTCGCGGCTGCCGGCCAGTCCCAGGTAGGTGCCGAACGCGACCTCGTGGCCGCCGCCCAGCACCACCACGGGCCGCCGGCGCCGGTGGTCGAGGAGGGCGCTGACGGCCTGGCCGAGGCGGTGCTGCCCGGCCTCCAGGTCGCCGTCGCCGACGACGATGTCCCCGGCGTCCAGCGCGTGCAGCGGCGCGGGCAGCGCCATGGAGGAGAGGGCGGCGCGCAGCGCCGGGGGGCCGCCGGCCGCACCCTGCCGGCCCTTGTTGCGCCGGACGCCCTCGTCGCTGCGGAAGCCGATGAACGCGGCGTCCCAGTCAGGGGTCCGGCCGGCGTCGGGGGTGACGGTGTGGTGCCAGCGCAGGGTGTCGTCGCCGGGCCCGTCGTCCCGGCCCGTCCACGGCTCGGACGGGATGTCCACGGGGACGTTCATGGGTGGGTGGTTGCCCTTCGTTCGGTGGGAGGGGGAGCGGAGGTGCGGGGCGTGGCCGGGCCGGGTCCGCCGCCCGAAGGGGCGGGCCCGGTCCGGCCGTTGCTCAGGGGCGCGCGGTCACTCCGACTCGTTCATCGGCACCCGGACGCCGCGCTCGCGGGCCACCGCGGCGGCGTGGTCGTAGCCGGCGTCGACGTGCCGGATGACGCCCATACCGGGGTCGTTGGACAGCACGCGGGCGAGCTTCTGCGCGGCCAGTTCGGTGCCGTCGGCGATGCAGACCTGGCCGGCGTGGATCGAGCGGCCCATGCCGACGCCGCCGCCGTGGTGCAGGGAGACCCAGGAGGCACCGGAGGCGGTGTTGACCAGGGCGTTGAGCAGCGGCCAGTCGGCGATCGCGTCGGAGCCGTCCTTCATGGCCTCGGTCTCGCGGTAGGGGGAGGCGACCGAGCCGGAGTCGAGGTGGTCGCGGCCGATGGCGACCGGGGCCGACAGCTCGCCGGCGGCGACCATCTCGTTGAAGCGCAGGCCCGCGCGGTGCCGTTCGCCGTAGCCGAGCCAGCAGATGCGCGCCGGCAGGCCCTCGAAGGCCACCCGCTCGCCGGCCATCTTCAGCCAGCGGTGCAGGTGCGCGTTCTCCGGGAAGAGCTCCATGATCGCTTTGTCGGTGGCCGCGATGTCCTTCGGGTCACCGGAGAGCGCCGCCCAGCGGAACGGGCCCAGGCCCTCCTCGAACAGCGGGCGGATGTGCGCCGGTACGAAGCCGGGGAAGTCGAAGGCGCGGGCGTACCCGGCCTTGCGGGCCTCGTCGCGGATGGAGTTGCCGTAGTCGAAGACCTCCGCGCCCGCGTCGAGGAAGCCCACCATCGCCTCGACGTGCCGGGCCATCGACGCGCGGGACCGCTCGGTGAAGCCCTCCGGGTCCTTGGCGGCCTGCTCGCGCCAGTCCGCGACGCTCATCCCGACCGGGAGGTAGGCGAGCGGGTCGTGGGCCGAGGTCTGGTCGGTGACGATGTCGATGGGCGCGCCGCGCCGCAGCAGCTCGGGGAAGACCTCGGCGGCGTTGCCGGTCACGCCGATGGACAGCGGCCGGCGCGCGTCGCGGGCCTCCACGGCCAGCCGCAGCGCGTGGTCGAGGTCGTTGGCCGCGACGTCGAGGTAGCGGTGGGCGATCCGGCGCTCGATACGGGAGGGGTCGCAGTCCACGCAGAGGGCGACGCCCTCGTTCATGGTCACCGCGAGGGGCTGCGCGCCGCCCATGCCGCCCAGGCCCGCGGTGAGCGTGATGGTGCCGGCCAGGGTGCCGTTGAACTTCTTGCGGGCCACCGCGCCGAAGGTCTCGTAAGTGCCCTGGAGGATGCCCTGGCTGCCGATGTAGATCCACGAACCGGCCGTCATCTGGCCGTACATGATCAGGCCGCGGGCCTCCAGGGAGCGGAACTCCTCCCAGTTCGCCCAGTCACCGACCAGGTTGGAGTTGGCGATGAGTACCCGCGGGGCCCACTCGCTGGTCCGCATGACGCCGACCGGCTTGCCGGACTGCACCAGCAGCGTCTCGTCGTCCTCCAGGGTCCGCAGGGTGCGGACGATGGCGTCGTAGGCGGCCCAGTTGCGGGCGGCCTTGCCGGTGCCGCCGTAGACGACCAGCTCGTCCGGATGCTCGGCGACCTCGGGGTCGAGGTTGTTCATGAGCATCCGCAGCGCGCCTTCCTGCTGCCAGCCGCGGCAGGTCAGCTCGGTGCCGCGGGGCGCCCGGACGGTCCGGGCCTGCGGAGCGACGCTGGTCATGGTGCCTCCTGGATCGGGGGTGGTGGGTTCGGCGACGGGGCCGGCCGGCGGTGGGCGGTGCCGCGCCGCCGTGGTGGGGGCGCCGGGGCGCCGCCGCGTTCCCACGGGCGCGTCCCGGGCGCCACCGCGGTCTGCGGTCCCATGACAGACCGCGCGCGCCGCCGGTGCCAGGCATCCCGGTCCGCCTTCTCGGATCCGAGAACGGACTTCGCGCTCGCCTAGAATCACCGCACGCACCGCAGGCACCGCGGGCGCGCCGCACGACCGGCCTGAGCGGGTGGGGGTGGACGAGGTGACCACGGGGATCGCGGATCTCGCGCGGCTCTACGAGGCGCGCGGCTCCGGCGCCGTCCCGGCGTACCAGCGGGTCAAGGACCTGGTGTCCGAGCAGATCACCAGCGGCCGCTGGCGGGAGGGCGACGCCCTGCCCTCGGAGAGCCAGTTCGTGGCGTCGCTGGGCCTGTCCCGGATGACCGTCAACCGCGCCCTGCGCGAGCTGGCCGCCGAGGGCCTGATCCGCCGGGTGATGGGCGTGGGCAGCTTCGTGGCGCTGGCCAAGGGCAGCTCGTGCCTGGTCGAGGTGCACAACATCGCCGAGGAGGTGCGGCGGCGCGGCCACCGCTACGAGGCCCGGGTGCTGGCCCTGGGCGAGGAGCCGGCCGGGGCGCGCACCGCCGCGGAGATCGGCGTCGCCGAGGGGCGGCCGGTCTTCCACTCGCGGCTGCTGCACAGCGAGGACGGCACGGTGATCCAGATCGAGGACCGCTACGTCAACCCGGGCTTCGCGCCGGGGTACTTGGCGCAGGACTTCACCGCCCGCACCCCGTTCAGCTTCCTCTCCGAGGTGGCCCCGCTCGACCGCGGTGAGCACATCGTGGAGGCGGTGCTGCCGTCGCCCGAGGAGGCCGCGCTGCTGGGGGTCGCCGGCTCCGAGCCGTGCCTGCTGATCCACCGCCGCACCTGGTCGCGCGGCGCCCCGGTGAGCGTCGCGCGGCTGCTGCACCCCGGCTCGCGCTACCGCCTCGAAGGCGCCTTCGAGGCGGGCCGGCCGGCGGGCTGACCCGCGGTCCGGCCGGCCGCGGTGGCGGGCGCCCGGCCCGAGACGGCCGAGGTCAGCCGGGCCGCGCCGTCCCACAGCGCGTCCCGTACGTGCGCGGGGTCGTGCGGGGCGCGGTGGGTGTGCCAGGTGCTGCTGAGCGCGGCGACCGGCCGCCCGAGGTGGTCGAAGGCGGCCACGCCCAGCGAGCGGAAGCCCTTGGACACCAGCTCGGTCTCCTCGGACCAGCCGCGCTCCCGGTCCCGGGCGAGCAGGGCCAGCAGCTCCGCCAGGGACCGCGGCCCCTTCCCGGTGCGGGTGATCAGGTCGCCCGGCCGGGGGAACAGCGCCCGGACCTGGGGCTCGGCGGTGTGCGCGAGGATGGCCCGCCCGTTGGCGGTGAGGTGGGCCGGCAGCCGGACGCCGATGTCGGTGACCAGCGCGGCCTCGGCGTCACCGGACCGGCCGGCGGGCGGGCGCTCCTTGAGGAGGTAGACGGACTCGGCGCCGTACAGGATGCCCAGGTGGACGGTCTGGCCGAGGTGGGCGGCGAGACTGCGCAGGATGGGGCGGGCCAGCCGCTCCAGCGGCTCGTGCCGCAGGTACGCCGAGCCGATCTCGAAGGCCGCCACTCCCAGGCCGTACGCCTGCTCCTTCGGCAGGTAGGTGACGAAACCGCGCTCGGCCAGGACCGTGAGGATGTGGTAGGCCGACGAGCGCGGGATGCCGAGGTCGCGGGCGAGGGCGGCGGTCTTGACCGGTCCGGAGCGGCCCGCGAGGTGCACCAGGATGTCCAGCGCGCGGCCGACCGCGGGGGAGGTGCTCGACGTCGAGCGCCGTTCACTCATCGATTCACCTCTTGACAATGCCTGTCTATACAGGAATATACAGGTGCCCTCTCGCGGTGCAGGGCACCCCCCACCACCGGGGTCCGCGCTCCACCGACCCGCCGCCTGCGCCTCCGCGAACGTCCGGCACCCACCCCCACTGGTCCCAAGGGAGGACGCAGTTGGCTACTGAAAAGGCCACGCTGAGCAGAGGTCTCCGTCCGCGGCACATTCGCTTCATCGCATTGGGCTCCGCGATCGGCACCGGACTCTTCTACGGCTCGTCGGAATCCATCAGGGCGGCCGGACCGGCCGTACTCCTGGCCTATCTTATCGGCGGCGCGGCGGTCTTCCTCGTCCTGCGCTCCCTCGGCGAAATGGCGGTCCGGGCCCCGTGTGCCGGCTCCTTCGGCGAGTACGCCACGAAATACCTCGGCCCGCTCGCCGGCTTCACCACGGGCTGGACGTACGCCTTCGAAATGGTCATCGTCTGCCTGGCGGACATCACCGCGCTCGGCCTCTACATGGGCTTCTGGTTCCCCGGCGTCCCGCGCTGGATCTGGCTGCTGGCCGCCATCCTCATCATCGGCGCGCTCAACCTCTTCAGCGTCAAGGCATTCGGCGAACTCGAATTCTGGCTCTCCCTCGTGAAGATCATCGCCATTGGCGCGATGATCATCGGTGGGGCCGCCCTCCTCTTCTTCGGTATCGGCCACAGCGGCGGGCACCACGTCGGCATCGCCAACCTCTGGAACAACGGCGGATTCTTCCCGCACGGCGTCCACGGCTTCATCCTCTCCTTCGCCGTGGTGATGTTCGCCTTCGGCGGCACCGAAGTCATCGGCGTCACCGCCGGCGAGGCCGAGGACCCGGAGAAGACGATTCCGAGCGCCGTCAATTCCATTCCGCTCCGGGTGGTCCTCTTCTACGTCCTCACCCTCGCGGTGCTGATGTCGCTCAACCCCTGGCAGGAAGTGGGCACCTCCGGCAGCCCGTTCGTCGAGATCTTCGCCGGCCTCGGCATCAAGTCCGCCGCGACCGTGCTGAACGTCGTGGTCATCGTCGCCGCGCTGTCCGCGATCAACAGCGACATCTTCGCCGCCGGGCGCATGATGTACGGCATGGCCCAGCGCGGCCAGGCCCCCGCCGCCATGCGCAAGCTCTCCCGCAACGGCGTGCCGTGGATGACCGTCCTGATCATGATCGTGGCGCTGCTGGTCGGCGTGGTGCTGAATTACCTGATGCCCGAGAAGATCTTCCTGATCATCTCCTCGATCGCGACCTTCGCCACCGTCTGGGTCTGGCTGATGATTCTGCTCAGCCAGCTCAACGCCCGCCGGAAGATGTCCCCCGAGGAAGCCGCCGCACTGCGCTATCCCGCACCGCTATGGCCGCTCGCCCAGATAGCCGCCACCCTTTTCATGGTCGGCGTGATGGTCCTCCTCGCTTTCTCCGGCGACACCCGCATCGCCCTGGTCGTCGGCGCGGTCTGGCTCGCCCTGCTCGGGGGCGTCTACGCACTGTGGGTACGGCCGCGGACCGCCACGGGACCGATGCCACCGCAGGAGGGCGAGGAGCCGGGAGCGCCCGGAGAACCGGGAGCGCCCGGAGCGCGGACACCGGCTACGGAAACGGATACGGCTACGGAAATGGATACGGAGGCCGAGGCGGTTTCCGGGAGAAGGGGATAGCCGTTTCCTGAACGGCCGAACGGCCGCCCCGGGTTCCCGGGGAAGGACTCTCCGGAATCCGGGGCGGCCGACGGTACCGGCACGTGGGAGCCGGTCGGCGCGAAGAAACCGACCGGTGCACGCCTCAGGAAAGGATCCGGCCGGCGCTCAGCGGCGCCGGACCGCGCCGGCCGTCCGCGCCGCGTTCACCGGCCTTTGCGCAGTACGAGGTGGCCCCGGCGGAACCGCTCCCCTTCGCCCGGCTCCCGCAGCATCCGGCCGATTTCCGCGAATCCGGCCCGGCCGGCCAGGACCGCCAGTTCGTCGATCGGCCATCGGTAAGCCGTCGTGACCTTGTGGTCGAAGGCCGAGACCGGCCCGCCCTCCGACTCGAAGAATCCGAGCAGGAGATGGCCGCCGGTGGCGAGCAGCCGCCCGAATTCGGCGAGGTACGCCGGTATTTCCTCCGGCGGTGTGTGAATGAGCGAATACCAGGACACGATGCCGTTCAGCGCGCCGTCGGCCAGGTCCAGGGCATGCATGGACCCGACCTCGAAGCGCAGGTCGGGGTACGCCTCGCGGGCCAGGCCGATCATCACCGGCGACAGGTCGACACCGAAGACGTCCAGCCCCAGGTCCCGCAGGTGCGCGGTCGTCTGCCCGGGTCCGCACCCGAGTTCGGCAACCGGCCCGGCGCCGGCGCTCTGCACGTACGCGGCGAACGCGGCGAGCACCGCGCGGTCCAGCGGAAAGGCGTCGAGCGCGTCACGGGCCATATCGGCGTAGCGGCGGGCGACGGCGTCGTAGGCATCGGCTGTCGAGCCGAGGTGGGAGGAAGGTTCAGTCACGAGCGAGGACCCTACCTCCGCCGCGCACCGGCGGGCCCGGACCGCGGCCCCGGGACCCGCGCGCCGCCACGTGGTGACGCCAACCTCCCGGTCATGCACGGGAGTTGGCGTTTACGGCGGAGCGGTCCGCCGGCGGTCCGGGCGGCCGTGGTCGCGGGCCGTTAGGGTGGGCCGGTGGAGAGCGGAAGCGACAACGGCGCGCGTACGGTGCCGGACTGCGGGGGCGCCGCCGCGCGGGCCGTGCCGACGAACGTCGTGGGGATGCCCGGCGTGTTCACCGATCCCCTGTGGCGGATACCGGTCCGCCTGGCGCCCGTGGAAGTGGCCCTGCTGCGCTCCGCACCGCTGCGCCGCCTGCACTTCATCGCCCACGGCGGTGCCTCGGCGCTCAGCACCATCCAGTCGTACTCCCGCCTGGAGCACTCCCTCGGGGTGTTCGCGCTGGTCGCGCACTTCTGCCCGGCGGACGAGCCGTTGCGGGTCGCGGCGCTGCTGCACGACATCGGCCATCTGCCGCTGAGCCACACCTGCGAAGGCGTGTCCGGCCTGGACCACCACGTCCTCGGCCGGCGGCTGCTGGACACCGATCCGATCCGTGCGCTCCTCCTGCGGCACTCGGTCGCCGCGGAGACCGTCGCCGCCGTGCTCGACGGCCGGTCGCCCTCGCCGCTGACCGGCCGCCCCGGTCTGCTGAACCTCGACCACCTCGACTCCTACGTGCGCAGCGGCCGGGCCGCCGGGTGCCTGGACGCCGACCCGGCCGCCCTGCTGCGCGGCCTCACCCTGCGGGACTCCGCGGTGTCGGCCGACCGCGCCACCGCCGCCGCCCTGGTCCGCCTGGTGGGCGCCGAAGCGCGGCTGCACACCTCGTGGGACAACGTGGGCCCGGTCTCGGTGGTCCGGCGCCTGGCCCGCCGCCTGCTGGACGGCAGCGGCCCGACCGCGGAACGGTTCGCCCGGATGACCGATCCGCAGCTGTGGTCCGCGTTCGAGACCTGCGCCGCCACGCGGGCGGAAAGCATCCGGGTCCGGTACGAGCCGCACCGGTTGGCGGTCGTGCCCGCGGACCGCCCCGCCGACCGGGACGCCGACCGGGCCTCCGGCTGGGACTTCTCGCTGCGGAAGATCTACCGCTCCGCGCCGCTGGTGGACGGTGCGCCGGTGGCGGCGGCCGCGCCCGAACTGGCCGCGGAGCTGGTCGCACTGGGCTCGCTGCCCACCGCCTTCCGCGTCCGGTGGACCTGAGCACGGCCCCTCCCGCGCCCGGCGGCAGCGTGCGGACCGCGACAATGGGCCGGGGCCCGGACCCGGGCAGGGGCCCCGGTGGGCGCGGTGGCGGGAGGCAGGCGCGGTGGACGTCCGGCAGTTGCAGTACTTCCTGGCGGTGGTGGACCACGGCGGTTTCACCCGTGCGGCGACCGCGCTCTACGTCGCGCAGCCCTCGCTGTCGCAGACCATCCGCACCCTGGAGCGCGACCTCGGTACGCAGCTGTTCCACCGGCTCGGGCGCACGGCGGTGCTGACCGGGGCCGGGGCCGCGCTGATCGAACCGGCCCGGGCCGCCGTCCGCAGCCTCGAACTGGCCCGCGCGACGGTCGCGGCCGTACACGGCCTGGACCGCGGCCGGGTGGACATCGCGGCACTGCCCTCCCAGGCCGTCGAGCCGCTGACCGGCCTGATCCGGCGCTTCGCGCAGCGGTACCCGCGGGTGTCCGTGGCGGTGCAGTCGGCCGCCACCCCGCGGGACGTCACCGAGCGGGTCCGGACCGGTGCGGCGGAGCTGGGCCTGGTGGCGGTGCCCGGACCGCTGGGGGAGGGGTGGCCGGCCGGGGATCCGGGGCAGCTGCGGTACCACCCGTTGGGGGAGCAGCGGTTCGTCCTGCTCGCGCCGCCCGGGGGGCCGTTCGCGGCCGGTGCGCCGGTGCGCCGGGAGGAGCTGGCCGGGCAGCGGCTGATCGTCGGTCAGCCGGGGACCGGGATGCGGCAGTACGCCGACGCGCTGCGCTCCGACGGCGTGGACTGGACGGTGGCGGTGGAGACCGAGCACCGCGTGGCGATCGTGCCCCTCGTCCTCGGGGGCGTCGGACTGGCCGTGGTGACCGATGCCTGGCGGGAGCCGGCCGAGCGCGCCGGGGCGCTCGTGCTCGACCTCGAACCGGCGGCCGGTCTGCACCTCGCGCTGGTCAGCCGCCGCACGGCCCCGACACCGGCGGCCCGGGCCTTCCTGGACGGCGCCCTGGAAGCGGGCGGCGGCCCCGGACGGTCCGGTCCGGCCCACCCATAGGCCGCCCCTATGGGGCCCATCGCGGAACGGTCTTTGACCGGTGCCGCGGGGCGTTGCTGCAATCCCGGTATGACGACCCACCACGCCGCCCCCGCCCGCCACCGCATCGCCCTCATCCCCGGGGACGGGATCGGGCCCGAGGTCCTGTCCGCCGCCCGGCGGGTGCTGGACGCCGTCACCGCACGGCACGGCATCGCCCTCGGCTACACCGCGTACGACTGGTCCTGCGCGCGCTACCTGCGCACCGGCGCGATGATGCCGGACGACGGACTGGACCGGCTGCGGGAGCACGACGCGATCCTGCTGGGGGCGGTGGGGGCCCCAAAGGTGCCGGACCACGTGTCGCTGTGGGGGCTGCTCATCCCCCTCCGCCGCGGCTTCCGCCAGTACGTGAACGTGCGGCCGGTCCGGGTCTTCGAGGGGCTGGCGAGTCCGCTGCGCGCCGTCCGGCCCGGGGAGGTGGACCTCGTGGTCGTCCGGGAGAACGTGGAGGGGGAGTACAGCGAGGCCGGGGGCCGCCTCAACCGCGGCTTCCCGGACGAACTGGCCGTACAGGAAGCGGTGTTCACCCGGGCCGGGGTCAGCCGGGTGCTCGCGCACGCCTTCGGCCTGGCGGCCCGGCGGGGCGGCCGGCTCACCTCCGCCACCAAGTCCAACGGCATCGTCCACACCATGCCGTTCTGGGACGAGCTGGTGCGGGAGGCCGCCGGGCACCATCCCGAGGTGCGGTGGGAGCAGGAGCACATCGACGCGCTGGCGGCCAAGTTCGTGCTCCAGCCCGGCCGTTACGACGTCGTGGTGGCCTCGAACCTCTTCGGGGACATCCTCAGCGATCTGGCCGCCGCGGTCGCCGGCGGCATCGGGATCGCGCCCGCCGCCAACCTCAACCCCGAGCGGGACTTCCCCTCGATGTTCGAGCCGGTGCACGGCTCCGCGCCCGATATCGCCGGGCGCGGGATCGCCAACCCGTTCGGCGCCATCTGGTCCGCGGCGCTGATGCTCGACCACCTGGGGCACCCGGCCGCGGCCTCCGAGGTCACCGGCGCCCTCGCCGCCGTCCTGGCCCGGACGGCCGTCCGCACCCCCGACCTCGGCGGCTCGGCCGGCACCGGGGAGTTCACCGAGGCGGTGGTGCGGATGCTGTGAGACCCTCGGCGACGCCCGGCCACGCCCGGCGCGCAGCACGGGCCGCAGCCCGGGAGCGGGAACGCCACCCCGCTCGACGGCTCCCCCCTCTTGTGGAGGGATTTACGGGTATAAGTGGAGGTATGGGCACTTCCAGCCCGGCGGAGGCGGCGTCCCGGCGCCTGCCCCCGGCGCCCGAGAGCGTGGTACTGGCCCGGCGGTTCGTCCGGGCCGCCCTGGCGGGGTCCCCGCCGGACACGGTCCGCACCGCCGAACTCCTGGCCGGCGAGCTGGTCACCAACGCCGTCCTGCACGCCCGTACCGAGATCGAGGTCCGCGCCTGGGCCGCCGACGGCCGGGTCGATGTACGCGTCACCGATCGGCGGCCGGAGCGCGGACTGGTCCCGCACGAACGCCACCCGTACGCCGCCACCGGGCGCGGTCTGATGCTGGTGGAGGAGCTGGCGCCCAGCCACGGCGTGCACGTCGGCACGGACCACAAGACGGTGTGGTTCGACCTGTGGGCCGAGCCGCCGGCGCCGCCCACCTCGGTGTGGGAGGCGGTGGTGCCCGCCGGACCGACCATGACGGTGACCCTGATCGACCTGCCCTACGCGGTGTACTGGGGCGCGCAGCAGCAGTGGGAGGGGTTGCTGCGGGAAGTGCACCTGGCCACGGCGGCCGGGGCGTTCCCGGGCATCCGGCCCGACGACCTCGCCGCCGCCCAGGACGTCAGCAACGTGATCAGCGCCTGCATGACGGCCGCGGTCGAGCAGGAGACCCCCGACAGCGTCACGTTCTCCCTGCTCGTGGCGTTCCCGGCGGACGCCGCACCGGCCGTGGCCACGCTGGCGAAGGTGCTCGACACCGCCGAGGCGGCGGCCCAGCAGGAGAGCCTGCTCGCCCTGCCGTCCCTCCCGCAGCTCCGCGCCTTCCGGCACTGGCTGCTCGACCAGATCACCGGCCAGCTCGCCGGTGCGGACCCCACCGCCTGGACCCTGGTCCCCGGGGCGGCCGGCATCACCTCCGCCGAGCTGGCCCCCTGGGACGCCGGGGACGTCGAGGCCAGCACCGCACCGACCGTCGCGATCGACGACGGCAACCGCATCATCGCGCTCAACGACCAGGTGGCCGAGCTGCTGGGCTGGTCGGCGGACGAACTGGTCGGCCAGGACCTCGACGTCCTGATCCCCGAGCACCTGCGGGAACGGCACACGGCGGCCTACACCTCCCTGATGCTCACCGGCCAGCCCCGCATCCTCGGCCGCCCCGTCCCGGTCCCCGCGCTGCACCGCGACGGCCGGCTGATCCCGATCCGCCTGACGGTCCAGACCCAGCAGGCGGTCGACGGCCGCACCGTGTTCGTCGCCCACCTCACCCCCCGGACGGTCGCGCCGCTCGCCCCGCGCGCTCCCGACGACGCCGGTGCGGCGGAGGTGCGGTCCCGGCAGCACCCCGTCCACGCGCCGGCCGCCACCCGGACCACCAAGAAGGAGCCGGAGCAGGGGGAGGGCGAGGCGAAGCGGGACCAGGAGGGCGAGGCGGGGACGGGCGGTGCGGCGTGGCAGCGGCTGTCCCTGCTGGCCGCCACCGGCAGCGCGCTCACCAGCTCCCTCGACCCGATCGAGCGGCTGCGCCGGGTGTGCCGGGTGCTGGCGCAGCGGCTGGCCGACTGGTGCGCGGTGGACCTGCTGGACGAGGCCCAGCAGGGGCACGTCGAGCGGGTCTGCGTCGTCCACCGCGACCCCCGGGCGCTGGAACCGGGCGTCGCCCTCGGTCCGCTGCCCCCGGTGTCCGACAGCGCACCGGGCTCCTCCCTGGAGCGGGCGCTGCGCGGTGCGGGCCCGCTGCTGCTGCCCGGCATCTCCGGCAACGGCGGCCGCGGCGGCTCCGTGGACACCCGGCAGCAGGACCTCTTCGCGCAGCTGGGGGCGAGCAGCGCGGTCATCGCCCCGCTGCGGGCCCGCCGGGAGGTCCTCGGCGCCCTGACCATGGTGCGCGTCCGGGACGACCACCCGTTCACCGAGGAGGACATCCTCCTGGTCGCCGAACTGGTCCGCAGCATCGGCCTCGCGGTGGACAACGCCCGGCTGCACAGGCACGTCCAGCACACCGCCGAACGCCTCCAGCGCTCCCTGCTGCCCCCGCTGCCGCACCTCGACCACCTGGCGCTGGCCGCCCGCTACGCGCCCTCCAGCACCACCGCGCAGATCGGCGGGGACTGGTACGACGCCTTCGTCCTGCCCGGCGGCGACACCGCGCTGGTCATCGGCGACGTGGCCGGCCACGACCTGCGGGCCGCGGTGGCCATGAGCTCCCTGCGCAACATGCTGCGCGGCCTGGCCGTCGACCGCCGCCGACCGCCCGGCGACGTACTGCGCCGCCTGGACGTGGCGAGCCAGACCCTCTACCCGCACGCCACCGCCACCTGCATCTTGGCCATGGTCGAGGGCGGCGCGACGGGCCCCTGGACGCTCCACCACTCCTCCGCCGGCCACCTCCCGCCGCTGCTGACCACCCGGGACGGCGAGACCCGCTACCTGGACGAGGGCCCCGGCCTGCTGATCGGCATGGACCCCGACCTGCCGCGCCCCACGGCCCGCGATCCGCTGCCCCCGCACTCCACGCTGCTCCTCTACACCGACGGCCTGATCGAACGCCCCGGGGAGTCCCTGGACGACGCCATGACCAGGCTCCGCCGCCACACCGCGGCCGTGGCCCGGGCACCCCTGGACTCGTTCTGCGACGAACTGGTCTTCAAGCTCGGCTCCGACAGCACCGACGACATCGCCGTCCTGGCCGTCCGCCCGACCCCGCCACCGGACTGAGACCCGACCGCAACGTTTGCGCCAACCCTTTGCAACTGCGCCTCGCCGGGCCCGGGTTCCGGCTACACAAGGGGGAGGGCGGGGCCCTGCTCGGGATGGAGCGGGGACGGCGGTCGAGCGGGAGGTCCGGAAGGTTGCTGACGATCAACATCGTGGTGCTGCTCGTGGTGATCGTCATCCTGCGGCTGCGCCGCCGCACCGAGGCCAGGAGCCGCCGGGACGAGAAGCTGACCGTGGCGATCGTGCTGGTGCTGGGCGTCCTCCTGGCTCCGACACCGGTCGGGCAGGGGATCGTGCAGTTCCTCGGCCAACTGGTGCACGGGGTGTCGCAGGCCGGGGAGTGAACGCCGCGCCACGGGCGGGGCGGCCGGCCGCGGTGGTGCGGCCGGGGTGCTGGGGAGGGGGAGCGGGATGGGTGCGCCGGCGCGGCGACGGCGGAGGGGGACGGCTCGGGGGCCTGTCCGGCGGCGGCCGGGGCGGCGGGTGCGCGGAGCGGCCGCTCGGCGTCGCAGACGCGAACAAGCGTACGCCCGGCTCGGTGTCGCCGCCGTGGTCCTGGTCGCCGTGGGGGCGGTCGTCCGGGAGTACCCCGGCACGTCGCTCGTCCTCGGCGTCGCCGCCGCCACCGCGGCCGTCGTCCTGCTCGTGCGGACCGGCCGGCTCCGGCTGCCCGGGCCGGCCCTCGGGCGGCCGGACGCCCCGCACACCCTCGCCGCGTACCAGCGCATGACCGGCCCGCAGTTCGAGCACGCCATCGCGGATCTCGCCCGGCGCGACCCGGGCGTCCGCTCCGCCACCGTCTCCGGCGGGGCGAACGACCGCGGGCTGGACGTCCTCGTCGTGCTGCGCGACGGCCGGCGCGTCGCCGTGCAGTGCAAGCGGTACGCGGAGGGCAACCGCGTCGGCGCCCCGGCGATCTACACCGCGAACGGCACCTACCGCGCGTTCCACCGCTGCGACCACGCGGTCATCGTCACCACCTCGCGCTTCACCCGCGACGCCGAAGTGGCCAACGCCGCGCTGCCGGAACCGCTGCGCCTGATCGACGGCCGCAAGCTGGCCCGCTGGGTCGGCGGCGGCCGCGCCCCGTGGGCGTGACGGCCGGTCCTCCCTCCCCCCGCGGCAGGCCGCCGTCCGCCACCTGCCGTCCGCCGTCCGCCCGTCCGCCGTCCGCCGCGCCTGATCACCTCGCCGCCTTTGGCCGGCCGACCGGTTGTCATACTGCTTGCCTGCACGGGAGTTCAGCGGCCGAGCACCGGCGACCAGGGGGAAGCGGACAGTCATGAGCAGTGCCGACACGGACGGGCAGGACGGGCACCGCGGCGGGATGCGGCCGCTCGCACCGGGGGACCCGCGGCGGATCGGGCCCTACGCGCTGCTGGGCCGGCTCGGGGCCGGCGGAATGGGGCGGGTCTTCCTGGCCCGGTCGGCGGGCGGCCGCACCGTGGCGGTCAAGGTCGTCCACGAGGAGCACGCGGCCGATCCGCAGTTCCGGGCCCGCTTCCGCCGGGAGATCGACGCCGCGCGGCGGGTCGGCGAGCGCTACACGGCGCCGGTGCTCGACGCCGACCCGGACGCGGAACTCCCCTGGGTGGCCACCGGTTACGTACCCGGGCCCTCGCTGGAGCAGGTCGTCCGCCGCTACGGACCGCTGCCCGCCGCGTCGGTGCACGCGCTCGCCGACGGCCTGCTGCGGGCGCTCCAGGACATCCACGAGGCCGGGATCGTGCACCGGGACCTGAAGCCCTCCAACGTGATGCTCACGGTGGAGGGCCCCCGGGTCATCGACTTCGGCATCGCCCGCGCCCTGGACGCCTCGGTGGAGTCGCTGCTGACCAGCACCGGCATGGTCATCGGCTCGCCGGGCTTCATGTCGCCGGAGCAGATCCTCGGCCGCCCCGTGGGCGCCGCGAGCGACGTCTTCACCCTCGGCGGTGTCCTGATGTACGCGGCGACGGGCCGGTTGCCGTTCGGGCAGGACGCCACCAACCAGCACGCCGTCATGTACCGCATCGTCGAGGGCGAGCCGCGCCTGGACCAGGTGCCGGACCAGGCGCTGCGGGATCTCATCGGGCGCTGCCTGACCAAGGACGCCGGTCAACGACCGGACGTGGCCGCCCTGTTGGCGGCCACCGCGCAGGCCGGGACCGCCGGCCCGGACGGGGAGTGGCTGCCCGCCAAGCTCGTCGTGGCCCTCGCCCAGCAGGCGGCCCGGCTGCTGGACGTCGACGCCCAGGTGGACGGGGGCAAGGGCGGAGGTGAGGACGGAGACGGGGACGGGTCGGCGGACCGGGGCGGTTCGTCCGCCGGGAGCGGAGGAGCGGGTGCGGTAGCCGGGGCGGCGGCGCGGCCGGAGGAGGCCGGGGCCGCCGTTGCGCCCGGCCCCGGTGGCGGGGCCACCGCCGGTTCCGGTGCCGGGGAGCCGGAGGACGCGCAGCCGGAGGACGCGCAGCCCCAGGACGTGCAGCCGGTGGCCGCCGTCCGGGAGACCGCCCCCGGCGCCGACCGTGCACCGCGCCGGCGTCGGCCCTGGGTCGTCGGCGTCGCCTTCGTGGGGGTGGCCGCGGTCGGCGGCGGTTCGGTGTGGGTGCTCCAGCCGTACCTGAAGCCCGACACGGTGCCGCCGGCCGTCGGCCGGTCGGCCGGTCCGGGCCCCGGCACCCCGGGGACGCCGTCCGCGTCGGCCTCCGGCAAGCCGTCCGCCGGGCCGTCCGGCGGCGCGCACGATGCCAAGGACCCGGGCGGCGCCACGGCGGCGGGCGCGGGCGGCGCCCCGGCGGACGCGACGGCCGGGCCGGGCGGCGGCAGCGGGAGCCGCGGGGCGTCCGGCGGCTCGGCGTCGTCCGGCGGCACCCCGGGCGGTGGCGCGTCGAAGGGCACGGGCGGTTCCGGCAGCGGCGGGCAGCCGGCCCCCGGCCCCGCGTCCGGCGGCAACGCGGTGCCCGCGGCCTTCGTCGGCACCTGGCGGCTGACGAACCCGTACGCCCAGCAGCCGGGCACGGTGGTCATCTCCCGGGCCACCACCGGCGCCCACGCCGTCCGGCTGATCAGCGACATCAACGGCACCGGGCACTGCGAGACGGTGGCCGAGCTGGTGTCCGTGACGGACGGCGGCAGCCGGATCGCCCTCGGCCCGGCCGCCGTGGACCAGGCGCGCTCCAACGGCATCTGCGGCACCGCCGACCCGTCCGCGTTCCTCCTGGACGACCCCAGCGGCATCCGCCACGACGTGGGACCGGCCCACGGCAGCGGCTACCACTACGAACGGGCGGGCGGCTGACGCCCCGGACCGGGATCCGGGCCGGCACCGGAACCGGGCCGGGCACTCTCCACCGGCCCCGGACCGGACCGGGCCCGTGCGGCGCTGCGTGGGGCGTGGCAGTCCCGGGCCGCCGCCCGGCTCGCGGCGAGCGCCTGCCGTGCGTCGCGGTAGCGGCCGACCGGCCTCCCGCAGCTCCGCCACCGGCGCGGCGAGCAGGCCCGGCGTGCGGTCCTCGGTGGCGCGGCTGAGTTCGTGCACCAGGCAGACGTCCCCGAGGAAGGCGAGCGGGGCGTTGGCCCGGACCGTCGGCAGCCGGCCGTACGGGGAGTCGTCGTCCACCGTGCGGGCGGTCCAGTGCGCCGGGCCGACGCGGATCAGCGTCTCGCCCAGACAGCGCACCGCGCCGGTGGCGAACGGGTCGCCGCCGGCCGCGGCCGCGCCGAACGCGGCCGGGCCGGTGAACCGCTCGCCCACCAGCCGCGCCAGCGCGTCCAGCGAACCCGCGCCGAAGTGGAGGGGGAAGTCCGCCGGCAGGAAGCGCGCCCGCCAGGCGGCGAGGGCGCCCGCCATCCCGGCCGACCACCGGTCGAACGCGGTGCGGGCCGGCCCGGACAGATACCTGCGGTCGTCCTGGACGTACCACAGCGCGGTCCCGGGCTCGGCCGTCGGCGGCTCCCCGCGGCGCGGCCGGCCGCCGTCCGGGCCGAGGACGTCCGGGCCGGCGAACTCCAGGCCCCAATCCGTGCGCAGCGCCCGCGCCTGCTCCGGGGTGGCGAGGACGTACATGTCGTCCTGGCAGGACCCGGGGCCGTCCCGCTCGATGAGGTGGAAGGTGCGGGGGTCGTCCCCGCCCGGGTCCAGATCGCTGAACTGCGCGGCCACCGCCGCCTGGTCCGGGTAGGAGCCGAAGGGGTGCTCGACGTACCACCACACCGGCTCGCCGTCGCGGAGGAAGTGCAGGTACTCCTCGTCCTCCGCGATGCGCACCAGCTCGGCGCCGGAGAAGGCCACCGCGCCGCCGGTGCAGGCGGAGACCTGTGCCAGGAGGCGCGGGTAGTACTCCGCCACGTCGTCGACGTCCTCGGCGTGTACCGGGACGGCCGGGCCGAAGTCCGGGAGCCGGGCGATCAGGTCCCGGCGCGTCAGCTCCTCGTCCAGGCGGCCCGCCGCCACCGCGGCGATCCCGGCCAGCACCTCGGCGGCCTTCTCCGCGGTCACCATGCCCAGCCCGACCAGCCGCTCGGCCAGGTCCCGCACCGTCTTCTTCCCCATACCGCGAAGTGTCGCAGCGACCACTGACAGTCCGGTTCCGGCCGCCTCCGGCACCGCCGCCGGGTGCTGATGCGCCGTCAGGAGGTAAGGGCGTGTGGTGCGGTGGGGGCGGACGGGGGCGGCGTACGCTGTGGCGCCGAACGCTCTCATGTCCGACCCGGGCAGCCGGGTGCGCCCGCTGGAGGGAGGAGAGGCCGTGCTGGACCGGCGTTCCGTGGAGGAGACCGGGCGACTGGTCGAGGCGAGGACCGGGGGCCTGCCGGTCCGGTGCGAGCAGATGGCGCTGGTCGCCGGGATCTACCGGGCCGCGGCCGCCGTGCGGCAGCACTTCGAGAACTCGGTGCTGCGGAGCGCGGACCTGACCTGGACCGGTTTCGTGGTGCTGTGGGTGGTGTGGCTCCGGGAGGAGCCGGAGACCCGGCACGTGGCCGAGGAGGCCGGGATCTCCAAGGGCACGCTCACCGGGGTGGTGCGCACGCTGGAGTCCCGGGGGCTGGTGCGCCGGACCGGGCACCCCGGCGACGGGCGGCTGGTGCTGCTCAGCCTCACGGAGCGGGGCGCGGCGCTGATGCGCCGGCTGTTCCCGGAGTTCAACGCCGAAGAGGTCTTCGTCACCGGGCAGTTGGACGAGGAGGAGTGCCGGTACGCGGCGGAGCTGCTGCACCGGGTCGTGGCCCAGGTCGCCCTCCACGGGGAGGAGCGGCGGCGGCTGCTGCTCGGCGGTGAGCGGCCGGCGCCGCGCCGCAGCGGCCGGCGGCGGGCGAACGGCGGGGAGGGGGCCGACGCTCCCGGTGACGCCGGGGCCGAGGGCGGCGCCGAAGGCCCGCACGGCGCATAGCGGCGAACAGGTGTGGTCGAAAACCATGGACAGGGCCCGCCCGTCACTGCAAATATATTCCGTGTGACACATAATCATTCTCCAGAGGGTCCTGAGTGGCCGGTCGGCTTCCGGGCGCACACCGGGCACGGCGGGCTGCGCCCGGACGGCGACGACATCTCCGTCGTGGTGTCGGACCGGCCGGCGGTCAGCGCGGCCATGTTCACCACCAGCCTGTTCGCCGGGCCCGCGGTCGTCCTCAGCCGCGCCCACGCCGCCGGGCGGAAGCTGCGGGCCGTGGTCACCCTGGCGCAGAACGCCAATGTCGCCACCGGGCGGCAGGGCGCGGAGCACGCCGCCGAAGTCGTCGGCCGGGTCGCCGGACTGCTCGGCATCCCCGCCGAGGAGGTGCTGATCGGCTCCACCGGGGTCATCGGGCGGCCGCTGCCCATGGACGCCATCCGGGCGCACTTCGACGCCGCCGAGGCGCGCGGCACCGGCGCGTTCACCGCTGCACCGCTGGCGGTGGCGCGGGCCATGATGACCACCGACACCCGCCCGAAGACCGCGGTGCGCACCGTCGGCGGCGCCCGGATCACCGGCATCGCCAAGGGCGTCGGCATGCTGGAGCCCAACATGGCGACGATGCTGGCCTACGTCGTCACCGATGCCGCGGTGGCGGCGGACGCGCTGGACGAGGCGCTGCGGGCGGCCGTCGAGGGGTCGTTCCACTGCCTGAGCGTGGACACCGACACCTCCACCTCCGACACCGTCGCGGTGCTCGCCAACGGGGCGGCCGGGCCGGTCGATCCGGGGGAGTTCGCCGCCGCCCTCGCCGACCTGTGCCTGGACCTCACCCGCCAGCTCGCCGGTGACGGGGAGGGCGCGACCAAGCTGCTGCGGGTCACCGTCGGCGGGGCGCGGGACGCCGCCCAGGCCAGGCGGATCGCCAAGAGTGTCGTCAACTCGCCGCTGGTCAAGACCGCGGTGCACGGCGCGGACCCCAACTGGGGACGGGTCCTGATAGCCATCGGCAAGAACACCGGGGAGCGGGACATCGTGCCCGAGCGGGTCACCGTGGCGTTCGGCGCCACCGAGGTGTACCCGGCCGAACCGACCGGGGAGACGCTGGCGAAGCTCACCGAGGAGATGCGGGCGAGCGAGGTGGACCTCGCGATCGGGCTGGGCATCGGCGGTGGCACGGCGACCGTGTACGGCTGCGACCTCTCCGCCGGCTACGTCCGGGTCAACGCGGACTACACGACATGAGCGGGCCGCGGGAGGGCCGCGCGGTGCCGGGGCGGTCGGGGCGGCTGCTGGTCGTACCGCAGTGGCAGGGGTCGGCGGCGGGCGACCCGCACCTGCTGGCCGAGGGGGCGCACCGGCTCGCCGCGCTGCTGCCCGCCGCCCGGCGGACCGTCGTCCCGGTCGGCGCGCGCCCGGGCCGCACCGCCGGCCGGGTCCGCCATCTCGACGTACTGGCCGAGGCGTTGCGCGCCACGCAAGCGGCCCTGGACGACTGGGCGGACACCGAAGTGCTGCGGACCGCCGGCGGGGACTGCGGGAGCGAACTCGGGCCGGTGTCCCGGGCGGTGGCCCGCCACGGGGACGAGCTCGCGGTGGTGTGGTTCGACGCCCACGCCGACCTCAACACCCCCCAGTCCTCCCCCTCCGGCGGCTTCCACGGCATGGTGCTGCGGACCCTGCTCGGGCAGGGCCCGGCGGAGTTGGTGCCCCCGCCGGGGCGGCGGCTCGCCGCCCGGCAGGTGGTGCTGGCCGGGGTGCGCGCCCTGGACGCCGGGGAGCGGCGGTTCGCCGCCGAGGCGGGCCTCGCCTCCCTCCCGGTCGCCGGTCTGGCCGACCCGGGCCGGCTGGTCGCGGCGGTGGCGGCCACCGGCGCCCGGCGCGTCTACGTCCACCTCGACCTGGACGTGCTGGACCCCGGCCACGTCCCCGGGCTGTCCTGCCCCGAGCCCGGCGGCCTGCACCCCGATCGGCTGGCGGCCGCCCTGGACGCGCTCGCCGGCGCCTTCCCGGTCGCCGGCTTCGGCGTCACGGAGTACGCACCGGCGGACGGCGGCGGGGGGCGCGGCGCGGACGGCTCCCGGGGCGCGGAAGCGGTGCTGCGCCGGCTCTTCGCGGGGCCGGTCTTCCGGTAGGCGGGCCTGCGCAACCGGGCCGTCCGGCCGGGCCGCGCTGCCGGATCAGGCGTCCACGGCCTCCCACACCGGGCCCGCGCCGCCCGGCCGGACCCGGCCGAAGACCACGTCGGCGAAGTGGATGCCGAAGCCGAGGGTGTCCGGCTGCTGGAGCTCGGCGACCAGCCGCCGGCGGGACTGCACGGCGGCGGCGCGGTCGTGGTCGGGGGCGGCGTACCACTCCGGGTGGCCTATCTGGACGGGGGAGTGCAGGGCGTCGCCGAACGCGATCAGCCGCCGCCCGCCGGAGGAGAGGACGTAGGAGGCGTGCCCGGGGGTGTGGCCGGGGGAGTAGCGGATCCGGACGCCGGGGAAGATCTCGGCGCCGTCCGCCAGCGTCCGGACGTGCGGCTCCAGCACCGAGAGGACGTCGGGGCCGATGCCGTGCGCGGCGAGGTGGTCGCGGCCGCGCCACTCCGGCTCGGCGAGCAGGCAGGGGGCGTGCGCGAAGGCGGGGCGGTCGCCGCCGGGTGCCGGGTGGCGGACCCAGCCGAGGTGGTCGGCGTGCAGATGGGTGAGCGCCACCGCCTCGATGTCGGCCAGCCGGCGGCCGAGGGCGGCGAGATTCTCCAGCAGCGCGCCGCCCCGGAGGCCGCTGACCGGGCTGCCGGGCTCGGACGGCCGCTCCTCGGGTCCGACGCCGGCGTCGATCAGCAGGGCCCGCTCGCCGCGCTCCACCAGCAGCCCGCCGACGCCCGCGGTGAGATAGCCGTCGGCGTCCAGGTATTCCGGGTGCGCGGCCCAGTCCTCGTCGGTGGTGTCCGGGAGCCAGCCGCGTCCGGACAGCCGCGCCGCGCCGTCCGGGACGTAGGTCACCGTCAGCTCACCGAGTCGCAGGGAGCGCAGGGTGCCCGGGCGGCGCAGGCGGGTGGCGGGGGCGGTCGTGCTCATGGCGGTACCTCCTGGAGGGCGGACGGGCAGGACGGGGTGCCGCCGGGGCCGCGGTGCCCGGGGAACGGGCCGCGCCGCGGCGGCACCTCCACCATAAGCATCAAGCTTGAATCATTCAAGCTCGGATTATTTAGATTAGGTGCACTTGCTAGGATGGGGCCATGACGACGAACCCGGAGGCGCAGACCGCCGCGGAGCGCCAGCTGTGCGGACTGCTGAACGGGATGGCCCAGCGGATCGGCGACCACGTCCGCCGGGGCGCGGCCCGGCTCGGCCTGACCGCGCCGCAGGCCACCGCGCTGCGCGAGCTGACCGGGCCGATGACCATGCGGGAGCTGGCCGAGCGGATGAGCTGCGAGCCCTCCAACGCCACCTTCGTCGTCGACAAGCTGGAGAAGCAGGAGCTCATCGAGCGCCGGCCGCACCCCACCGACCGGCGCGCCAAGCAGCTGGTGCTGACGGAGCAGGGCGCCGCCCTGCGCGAGCGGCTGCTGGCGCTGCTCGGCGAGGAGTCCCCGCTCGCCGGCCTCACCGACGTCGAACGGGCCACGCTCCGCGGGCTCCTGGAGCGGGCGATGACCCACCCCCGGGAGGGCGAGCCGACCTCCCGCGCCTGACGGCCGGGCAGGCCCGCGGCCCGCGCCCGCCCGGCGCCACCGGACGCCGCGGCGGCCCCGGAGCGGCCCCGGAGCGGCCCCGGAGCGGCCGCGGGGCGGCCCCGGCGGCGGAACGGGTGAGCCGCGCAGGTGGCAGGGTTGCCGGGCGGCCGCGGGGGACAGGCGCAGGGGAGGGGCGCGGCCCGCGCCCCGTGACCCAGCAGCCAGGAGGCAGCCATGCCGGTGGAACCGACCGATCCCGCCCACCCGGACCACCTCGACGACCCCGACGACCTCGCCGGCGCCGAGGAGACCGCGGAGTTCGGGGTGGAGGCGCCGGAGGCGGACGCGGTGGAGCAGCGGGCCGCCCTCGCCCCGCGGCGCGACACGCCGCTCGCCGCCGACCTGCCGGAGCCGGCCGACGAGGCCGACCGGGCCGAGCAGGCGCGGGTGGTGGAGCTGGACGAGGACGACTACCGCTGAGCTGCCGGCCGCCGCGCCCGGCCCGTCCAGGACGCGGGCGCGGCGGCCGGGCCGGGGCGTCAGAGCCGGCCGAGGATCGCCTTCATCTGCGTGATCTCGGCGGCCTGGTTGCGGATGACGTCGTCGGCGAGCTTCCGGGCCGCGGGGTTCTTGCCCTGCCGCTGCTCCTTCTTCGCCATGTCGATCGCGCCCTGGTGGTGGTCGATCATCATCGACGCGAACTTCCGGTCGAAGTCCCGGCCCTTGGCGGCGGCGAGCTGCTTCATGTCCGCGTCGGACATCATGCCGGACATCCCGGAGCCGTGGCCGGACCCGCCGTGGTCCATGGCGCCCGAACCGTGGTCCATCCCCGGCATCGAGCCGGCGGCCTGCGGCTTGCCCCAGGCGGTGAGCCAGGACCGCATCCGCCGGATCTCCGGGTCCTGGGCCTGCTCGATGGCCCCGGCGAGCGTCTTGACCTCGGGGTCCGCGGCGCGGCCGTCGGCGAGCTTCGCCATCTCCAGCGCCTGCTGGTGGTGCGGGATCATCATCTGCGCGAACGTCACGTCCGCGTCGGCGACGGGCCCGGGGGCAGGGTTGGCCGCCGGGGAGCCGGCCGTGGCCGAGGGTGAGGCGCTCGCCGCCTTCCCCTGGTCCGTGCCGCCGCTGCCGCAGGCGGCCAGGAGCAGGGCCGCGGTGGCGGCGAGACCGGTGAGGGCGAGCCGGCGGGCAGGCCGGCGGGTGCGCTGATGCGCGGTCATGGGATACCTCGTGCTGTCGATGTGTCGGGATACGCGGAAAAGGGGGAACGCGGGGTGTGCGGGCAGCGCGGAGCGCCCGCGGTGGCGTTCGGCCTATATCCGCAGAACCGACAACCGGGCGAGGTCCGGTGGCCGCGGCGGGGGATTCGGGCGCAGCACGAGCGCGCCCGCGCGCAGGAGCACGAGCCAGTCGGCCCGCCGGCGCACCACCAGGCGCAGCAGGCAGGCCAGCACCCAGGCGCCCAGCACGGCCACGCACAGCGAGGTCATGTCCATCCCCGCCCCGGGCGAGTGGGACGACGGCCCGCTGCCGTGGTGCGCGGTGGGCCGGTCCGGGGCGGGGTCGGAGCCGTGGTGCGCGGTCGTACCCGCGGCAGCGGCCGCCGCCGGGGTGCCGTGGGCGGCGGGCCCCATGGCCGGGCCGGCCATCTCCCGGGGGCCGCTGGGGTGGCCGAGGGTGTGCATCGCGAAGACGCCCAGCGCGAGGACGGCGATCAGCAGCAGGTGCCCCCAGGCACCGGCCGCCCGGATCCGCCGGTTCGCACGCATGGTCTCGACCTCCTCCCGGACCGAGGGTAGGGCAGGCGCCCACCGGGCCGCGCCCCGGCCCCCACCGCCGGACGCGCCGCCGCGCGCCGCCCGCGCCCCGGCGCCCTCCGTACCGGCGGGGTACGGAGGGCGCGGGGCGGGGCCGCCCGGGGCGGCGGGGCGCGGGATCAGGCGTCCGCCGCCCGGAAGCCGCGCAGCCGCAGGCTGTTGCCGACCACGAAGACCGAGGAGAAGGCCATCGCCGCCCCCGCGATCATCGGGTTGAGCAGCCCGGTGGCGGCCAGCGGCAGCGCCGCGACGTTGTAGGCGAACGCCCAGAAGAGGTTGGACTTGATGGTGCCCAGGGTGCGCCGGGAGAGCCGGATGGCGTCGGCCGCCGCCCGCAGGTCGCCGCGGACCAGGGTGAGGTCGCCGGCCTCGATGGCGGCGTCGGTGCCGGTGCCCATGGCCAGTCCCAGGTCGGCCTGGGCCAGCGCGGCCGCGTCGTTGACGCCGTCGCCGACCATCGCCACCGAACGGCCCTCCGCCTGGAGGCGCTTGACCACGTCCACCTTGTCCTGCGGGAGCACCTCGGCGATCACCTGGTCCGCGTCGATGCCGACCTCGGCCGCCACCGAGCGGGCCACCGCCGCGTTGTCACCGGTCAGCAGGACCGGCGTCAGCCCCAGCCGGCGCAGCCGCCGGATCGCCTCCGGGCTGCTCTCCTTGACCGCGTCGGCGACCTCCAGGACCGCCCGGGCCGCGCCGTCCCAGGCCACCGCGATCGCGGTCCGCCCGGCCGCCTCGGCCTCCGCCTTGGCCCGCGCCAGCTCCTCCGGGAGCGCGATCGCCCACTCGGCGAGCAGCCGCTCCCGGCCGACCAGCACCGCGTGCCCGCCGACGACGCCCTGGACGCCCAGACCCGCGACGTTGGCGAAGTCCTCCGGCGTGGGCAGGGTGCCCACCTCGGCGCGCGCGCCCGCCGCCACGGCCTGCGCGATCGGGTGCTCCGAGCTGTGCTCCAACGCGCCCGCCAGCCGCAGGACTTCGGTCCGGTCGGTGCCCGCCGCGGTGTGCGTGGCCAGCAGGGTCATCCGCCCGGTGGTGACGGTGCCGGTCTTGTCCAGGACGATGGTGTCGACCTTGCGGGTGGTCTCCAGGACCTCCGGGCCCTTGATGAGGATGCCGAGCTGGGCGCCGCGGCCGGTGCCGACCATCAGTGCGGTGGGCGTGGCCAGTCCGAGCGCGCACGGGCAGGCGATGATCAGTACGGCGACCGCGGCGGTGAAGGCGGCGGTCAGCCCGGCGCCGCTGCCGAGCCAGAAGCCGAGGGTGGCCAGCGCCAGCCCGATGACGACCGGGACGAAGACCGCGGAGATCCGGTCGGCGAGCCGCTGGGCGGCGGCCTTGCCGTTCTGCGCGTCCTCGACCAGCCTGGCCATCCGGGCCAGCTGGGTGTCCGCGCCGACCCGGGTGGCCTCGACGACCAGGCGGCCGCCGACGTTGAGGGTGGCGCCGGTGACGCCGTCGCCGGCCGCGACCTCCACCGGCACCGACTCGCCGGTCAGCATCGAGGCGTCCACCGCGGAGGAGCCCTCCACCACCGTGCCGTCGGTGGCGATCTTCTCGCCCGGCCGGACCAGGAAGCGGTCCCCGACGCTCAACTGCCCGACCGGGACGGTCTCCTCGCGTCCGCCGCGCAGGACGGTGACGTCCTTGGCGCCCAGCTCCATCAGCGCCTTCAGGGCCGCGCCGGCCTTGCGCTTGGACCGCGCCTCGAAGTACCGGCCGGCGAGGAGGAAGGCGGTGACGCCGGCCGCGGCCTCCAGGTAGATGTTGCCCGCGCCGTCGCTGCGGGCGATGGTCAGCTCGAACGCGTGGGTCATCCCCGGCGTGCCGGCCGTACCGAAGAACAGCGCCCACAGCGACCACAGGAACGCGGCCGAGGTGCCGACCGAGATCAGGGTGTCCATGGTGGCCGCGCCGTGCCGGGCGTTGGTCCAGGCGGCGCGGTGGAACGGCCACGCCGCGTAGGTGACCACCGGTGCGGTCAGGGTCAGCGACAGCCACTGCCAGTACGTGAACTGGAGCGCCGGCACCATCGCCAGGGCGATCACCGGGACGGCCAGCGCCACCGCGGTGAGCAGCCGCTGCCGCAGCGGGCGCAGCGGGTCGGCGGCGTCCTGCCCGCCGGTCCCGCCGTCCGCGCCGGGCTCTGCCGCGGGCCCCCCGGCCGGGGCGGCCGGCGCCGGCTCCTGGGCGGTGTAACCGGTGGCCTCGACGGTGGCGATCAGATCGCCGACCGGGATGTCCTCGCGGAAGGTGACCTTGGCCTTCTCGGTGGCGTAGTTGACGGTGGCGGTGACCCCGTCCATGCGGTTGAGCTTCTTCTCGATCCGGGCGGCACAGGAGGCGCAGGTCATACCGCCGATGGCGAGCTCGACCTCGGCGGCGCCGGGAGTGGTGGTGCGGCCGCCGGTGGCGGGGGCGGGGCGGGACGCCATGGGTTCCTCCGGTGGGGGTGTACGGGCCGCGGGTGCGGGCCGGTGGACGGGTGCGGCGCTGTCGGGCGGATACCCCTGGGGGGTATTGCTCGGGCGACTCCATGTATACCCCCCGCCCGTATCGAGCGCAAGGGGCCCCGGCGGCTTGATCGGGTACCCCCGGGGGGTATGGTGTGGGCGAGTTGATCGGCCGGGTGCGCCGGCGGTGTTCCGCCGCTCGCGCCCCGTTGAGGAGGGATTGCGCCATGCACACCGGACTGAAAGCCGGCATCTTCGCCGTCGCGCTCGCCGCGACCTTCGGCACCGCCTACGGCGTGGGCGCGGCGGTGGGGCCCGCGGCCGCCCCGGCCCCCGCCGCGCACGCCGGCCACGCCCCCGGGCCGAACGGCCGGGCAGCCGCCCCGGAAACGCCCGGCGGGCTCCAGGTCTCACAGGGCGGCTACACCCTGGACCTGAAGACCCCGGCCGTCACCGCCGGCACCCCCGCCGAGCTGCGGTTCGCGGTCCGCGACGACCGCACCGGCCGCCCGGTCACCGCCTACCGCCCCGAGCACGGCAAGGAGCTGCACCTCATCGTGGCGTCCCGGGACCTGGCGGTCTTCCGCCACCTGCACCCGCGGCGGGCCGCCGACGGCACCTGGTCGGTCCCGGCCGACCTGCCCGCGGCCGGCGGCTACCGGGTCTTCGCCGACTTCACCCCCGAGGGCGCGGAGGACGGCCTGACGCTCGGCGCCGACCTGGCGGTCACCGGCGCGTACCGGCCGGCCGGACTGCCCGCACCCGCCGCCACCGCCGAGACCGACGGCTACCGCGTCACCCTCGACGGCGCCCTCCGTCCCGGCGCGCCCAGTGCCCTGACGCTGCGCGTGACCAAGGACGGCAAGCCGGTCACCGATCTCCAGCCCTACCTCGGCGCGTACGGGCACCTGGTCGCGCTGCGCTCCGGCGACCTGGCCTACCTGCACGTCCACCCCGGTGGCGCGGCGGGCGACGGCCGGAGGTCGGCCGGTCCCGCGGTGTCCTTCACCGCCATCGCGCCGAGCGTCGGGACCTACCGCCTCTTCCTGGACTTCCGGCACCAGGGGGCGGTCCACACCGCCGCCTTCACCGTCCGCACGGCCGGCGCCGCCCCCGCGGACGGCCCCCGGGAGGGCGCGGACGGGGCGGCGGACGGCCACCACCACTGACCGCCTCGCCGGCCCCGCCACACGCCTGACCAGCAGGGAAAGGCTTTACTGCACATTGGTTGCAACAAAAACCTACCGGCAGGAAGGTAGATGGGGTGTCCCGGCGCCGGCCGGGGCGGAACGGAAAGAAAGCAGTGCCACCCATGCCTACCTCCCCCTCCCCGGCCCTGGCCGGCCAGGCCCCGCCGTCGCGCCGGCAGCGGATCGCGCGGTCGATGACCCGCGCCGAGTGGGGGCGGATGGCCGGTATGGCCGGGTTCATTCTCGCGCTCCACGTCATCGGCTGGTTCACCCTGGTGGCGATCGTGGCCCCCGAGCACTACAGCCTGGGCACCAAGAGCTTCGGCATCGGCATCGGGGTGACCGCCTACACCCTCGGCATGCGGCACGCCTTCGACGCCGACCACATCGCCGCCATCGACAACACCACCCGGAAGCTGATGCACGAGGGCCGGCGGCCGCTGTCGGTCGGCTTCTGGTTCTCGCTGGGGCACTCCAGCGTCGTCTTCGGCCTGGCGTTCCTGCTCTCCCTCGGCGTCAAGGCGCTGGCCGGACCGCTCAAGGACGACAACTCCCGGCTGCACGCCGTCACCGGCCTGATCGGCACCACCGTCTCCGGCGTCTTCCTCTACGTCATCGCCGGCATCAACCTCGTCATCCTGGCCGGCATCTGGGGCGTCTTCCGGCGGATGCGGGCCGGCGACTTCGACGAGGCCGCGCTGGAGGAGCAGCTCAACAACCGCGGCCTGATGAACCGCCTGCTGGGCCGCGTCATGAAGTCGATCACCAAGCCCTGGCAGATGTACCCGCTCGGCCTGCTCTTCGGCCTCGGCTTCGACACCGCCACCGAGGTCGCGCTGCTCGTCCTGGCCGGCTCCGGCGCCGCCTCCGGGCTGCCCTGGTACGCCATCCTCTGCCTGCCGGTGCTGTTCGCCGCCGGGATGAGCCTGCTGGACACCATCGACGGCTCGTTCATGAACTTCGCCTACGGCTGGGCCTTCTCCAAGCCGGTCCGCAAGGTCTACTACAACCTCACCATCACCGCCCTGTCGGTCGCCGTCGCCCTGATCATCGGCACCGTGGAGCTGCTCGGCCTGCTCGCCGACAAGCTCGGCCTGCACGGCGCCTTCTGGGACTGGATCGGCGGGCTCGACCTCAACCTGGTCGGCTTCCTCATCGTCGGCCTGTTCTTCCTCACCTGGGTCGTCGCCCTGGTGGTGTGGAAGGCCGCCCGCATCGAGGAGAAGTGGAGCGCGCACGTCCGCCCGGCGGCGGGGGACCCGGCCGCCGACTGACCGGCGGCGCTCAGGGGGCCGGTGCGGCCTCGTCGGCGCCGCCGTCCGCGGCGTGCGCGGCCAGCACCCCGGTGCGGTGCCGCTGGACGCACCAGTAGTAGGCGAAACCGCCCAGCCCCACCACGCCGATGAACAGGAAGGCACCCCAGCGCAGGTACCAGTGCTGGGGGCCGGTGGCGTTGTAGACCGCGGCCCGCGGCCAGGCGAGGTTGACGGACATCGCCAGGCCCCACAGCACCGCCAGGACGTTCACCGGCAGCCCGAACCGGCCCAGCGAGAAGGTGCCGCGCCCCGGCGGCGGCCAGGCGCCGCGCAGCCGCTGCACCAGCATCGGCAGCGTCACCATCAGGTACGCCAGGTAGATCATGATGATCGCGATACTGGTGATCACCGAGAAGATCTGCGGCTGGTCGACGTTGAGCAGCAGGATCGCGATCCCCACCAGCCCGATGACCACCGCCGGCAGCACCGGCGTCTGGAACCGCGGACTGACCTTGGCCAGCCGGGCCGACGCCGGCAGGTTGGTGTCCCGCGCCATCGCGAACGCCAGCCGGATCGCCGCGGTGTGCACCGCCAGCTCGCACACCGTGATCGCGATGACCACGCACCACAGCACCGCCTGCCCGACCGCCGGCCCCAGCGTCGCCAGCACCACGTACTGGAGACCGTCCACCGACAGCCGCGCGTCGTGCAGGTCGGGCACGGCCATCAGCGCGAACAGCAGGATCAGCCCGCCGATCAGGAACGACGCGAACAGCGCCCGCAGGATCGCCCGCGGCGCGTTGCGCGCCGGATCCTTGGACTCCTCGCCCAGCGACGAGGCGGTGTCGAAGCCGTACATCACGTACGCCGAGGCCAGCGACGCGGTCAGGAACGCGCCGAGGTACCCCAGGCTCTCCCCGCGGCCCCGCCCGAACGTCTCGGTCACCGCGGACGGGCCGCGGGTCAGGTGCGCGGCCAGCAGCAGGATCAGCACCACCGCCGCGATCAGCTCGATGGCCACACCCGCGGAGTTGATCCGCGCCATCAGCTTCACCCCGAAGGCGTTGACCAGCGTGGTGAAGGTGATCAGTACGGTGCCCAGCAGCACCGCATTGGCCGCCGCGTCGGTCTTCCCGGTGCCGTCCCCGATGACCTGGAACCACGACGAGATCTGCGGCAGCGTCACCTGGTAGGCCAGCGCCACCGCGGCCAGCGACACCATCGAGGCGGTCAGCATCATCCAGCCGCCGAGCCAGCCCACGTGCGGACCGCCCAGCTTCTTCGCCCAGTTGTAGACCGACCCGGCCACCGGATAGCGGGCGGCCAGCTCGCAGAAGCACAGCGCCACCATCAGCTGGCCGCCGAAGACCATCGGCCAGGACCACCAGTACGCCGGACCGCCGTGGCTCACCCCGAAGTAGAACAGCTGGAAGGTGCCGGTGAGGATGGAGATGTAGCTGATGCCGGCGGCGAAGGTGTGGAAGTTGCCCAGGGTGCGCTTGAGTTCCGGTTTGTACCCGAGCTCGGCCAGCGCCCCGTCGTCGTGCCCGGCGCCGTCCGCCGCGTCCCCGCCCGGCGCGCCCGGACCGGTCACTCGAACCACCTCTGCGGCCGCGGCGCGGTGTTCCGCCACACGTGCTTGGCCTCCTGGTACTCCGCCAGTCCGGCCGGCCCCAGCTCCCGGCCGACCCCGGACTGCTTCATCCCGCCCCACTCGGCCTGCGGGACGTAGGGGTGGAAGTCGTTGATCCACACCGTGCCGGCCCGCAGCCGGGCCGCCACCCGGTGCGCGCGCCCGGCGTCCTGGGTCCACACCGCCCCCGCCAGCCCGTACACCGTGTCGTTCGCCAGCGACACCGCCTCCTCCTCGGTGCGGAACCGCTCCACCGTCAGCACCGGACCGAACGACTCGTCGCGCACGACCGACATGTCGGGGGTGCACTCGTCCAGCACCGTCGGCAGGTAGTAGAAGCCGTCGGCCAGCTCCGGATCGTCCGGCGGCGCGCCGCCGCAGCGCAGCACCGCGCCCTCCGCCAGCCCGGCCGCCACGTACGCCGCGACCTTCGCCCGGTGCTCCGCGGAGATCAGCGGACCGGTCCGGGCCTGCTCGTCGAACGGGCCGCCGAGCCGGATCCGCCGCGCCCGGTCGACCAGTTCCGTCACGAAGCGGTCGTGCAGCCCGTCCTCCACCAGCAGCCGGGCACCGGCCGAGCACACCTGCCCGGAGTGCAGGAACACCGCCGTCAGGGCGTGGTCCACCGCGGTGTCGAAGTCCGCGTCGGCGAAGACGATGTTGGGGTTCTTACCGCCCAGCTCCAGGGCGATCTTCTTCACTGTGGGCGCCGCCGCGGCCATGATGCGCCGCCCGGTGGCCAGCCCGCCGGTGAAGGACACCATGTCCACCCGCGGGTCCTCGGTCAGTGGCGCGCCCACCAGTGGGCCGGTGCCCAGTACGAGGTTGGCCGCCCCGTCCGGCACGCCGGCCTCCGCCAGCAGCCGCATCAGGTGGATCGCGGTGTGCGGGGTCAGTTCGCTGGGCTTGAGGACGAAGGTGTTGCCCGCGGCCAGCGCCGGGGCGACCTTCCAGGCGGTCTGGAGCAGCGGGTAGTTCCACGGCGTGATCAGCGCGCACACGCCGACCGGCTCGTGCCGCACGGTGCTGTCCACCTCGGCGGGCCCGGCGTCCACCACCCGGTCGCCACCGCCGGCCGCGCCGAGGTTGCCGAAGTACCGGAAGCAGCCCGCGATGTCGTCCATGTCGTAGCCGCTCTCCACCAGGCGCTTGCCGGTGTCCAGCGACTCGGCCCGGGCCAGCGCGTCCCGGTCCCGCTCCAGCAGCTCGGCCACCCGCAGCACCACCCGGCCCCGCTCGGCGGCCGGGGTGCGCGGCCACGGTCCGTCGTCGAACGCCAGCCGGGCGGCGGTGACCGCCGCCGCGGCGTCCTTGGGTCCGGCCTCGTCGACGGTCGCGACCAGCGTGCCGTCCGCCGGGCAGCGGATCTCCCGCACCTGCCCGTCGGCCGCTGCGGTCCACTGACCGCCGATGAACAGCTCCGGCATGGGTGAGCCTTTCGGTCTCGCGGTCCGGTCAGGGGCGGGATCCGGCGGCCGGACCGCACGGGCGGCCGGCCGCGGCGGTCCCGGTCGGTGGTGACGCCGGTACCGAGCGTAGGACGGCCGCACCCGGACCGCACGGTGCGCGGCCGCGCCGCGGCCGGGCCGCACCCCCGGTGGGGCCGATGGGGTGACCGCCCGCCGCTGCCCGACAATGGGGGTATGTACGCCGTCCCCGACACCGCCGCCTACCTCACCGGCCGCTGGGAGCTCGAACGCACCGTCCACGATCTGCGGGCCGGGGTCGAGGGCAGCTTCCGCGGCACCGCCGAGATCCGCCCGGACGGCCCCGACGGGACCCTGTGCCACGTCGAGGAGGGCGAGCTGACCTGGCAGGGCACCGTCCACCCGGCGACCCGCACGCTCCGGCTGCACCCCCGCCCCGACGGCACCGCCGCGGTCACCTTCGCCGACGGCCGCCCCTTCCACGACCTCGACCTGCGCACCGGCAGCTGGACCGCCCACCACCCGTGCGCCGCCGACCACTACGAGGGCACCTTCACCGCCGTCGGCGCGGACCGCTGGCTCCTCCGGTGGCGGGTCACCGGCCCGGCCAAGGACCAGCTGCTGCGCTCGGTCTACCGCCGGGTCCGCTGACCCCGCGACCGCCCGGCGCACCGCTACTCCTTGACCGCCTTCAGCGCGTACAGCATCGGCAGGATCGGCTCCGTGCCGGGCAGCCGCCACCAGCCGCTGCCGTCCGGCACCATCGACGCGAACCGCGGCCACGGCAGCACCTCGGTCTCCCGCAGCGTCCGCACCGCGAGCCCCGCCCCGACCACCGCGGTGACCACCTCGCCGATGCCGTGCCGCCACTCGTAGCTCGTCGTGGCGCCGGCCAGCGGCGGCCCGTCGGTGTACGTCGTCGGGGTGTCGCTGCGCAGCGCGCCCCGGCCCGCCAGGTAGTCGTGCCGGAGCAGCAGCGGCGGGGCGTCGGGGTCGGCGGGCGGGGTCGGGCCGAGCGCGTTGAGCAGCGGGTGGAACTCCACCAGGTAGAACGTGCCGCCCGGGCGCAGCAGAGCGGCGACGGTGCGGGCCCAGGCGGCCAGGTCGGGCAGGTAGCACACCGCGCCCTTGCCGGTGTAGACCACGTCGAACCGGCGGTCGCCGAGCGCCTGGCGGGCGCGGTAGACGTCGGAGCGGACGAACTCCACGTCCCGGCCGGTGCGTTCGGCAAGGCGCCGGGCCTGCGCCACCGCCTCGGCGGAGAAGTCCAGGCCCACCGCCCGCGCGCCCCGGTCCGCGAACGCCGCGGTCTCGGTGCCCAGATGGCACTGGAGGTGCAGCACGTCGCGGCCCGCCAGCTCCCCGAGGTCCGCCCACTCGAACGGCGCGAACCAGTCCTCGGCGTGCCGTGACCCGTCCAGGCCGTAGAACGCGCTGGCCGCGTGCACCGGCGTCCGGGCATCCCAGTTGGCCTCGTTGGCGCGCACCATCTCCGCGGTGTCCGGAAGCCCGGACCCGGGCGGCGCCTGCCCGGTGGACTCGCTCTGCTCTGTGGTCATGCCCCTCTTCTACCGGCCCGCACCACGCCCGCACCAGGCCGCCGCCCCGGGCCGCCCGGTACCGGCCACCGGCCCGGCGGCGGTCACCCGGCCCCCGGCGAGCACCACCCGCCGGCCCGCCCGCCGGGCCAGCTCCGCGTCGCCGGTGGCCAGCACGCAGGTCAGCCGCCGCTCGCCGCACACCCGGGTCAGCAGCGCGGTGAAGTCCGCCCGCTCGCCCGGCGGGAGGCCGGCGGTCGGCCGGTCGGCCAGCAGCACGGTGGGCCGGGTGACCAGGGCCCTGGCCAGCGCCGTGCGCCGCCGCGCGGACGCGGCCAGCCGCCCGTACGGCAGCTCGCCCGCCTCCGCCAGCCCGACCTCGGCCAGCGCCTGCCCGGCCAGCTCCCGGCGGTCGGCGGGCCGCAGCCCCAGCGGGACCAGCGCACCGGCCACCCACTCCCGCGCCGTCGGCCCGGCGGCCGGCCCCGCGGCGGAGTCGTCCGCGCCGCCGAGCAGGCCGATCGCGTCACCGCGCAGCCGGCCGAGCCGGGACGCGGTGAGCGTGGCCAGATCCGTGCCGTCCAGCAGCACCCGGCCCCGGGTCGGGCGCTCCAGCCCGCCGAGGATCCGCAGCAGCGTCGAGCTGCCCGCGCCGGGGCGCCCCTGGACGGCGAGCACGGTGCCGTCCGGGACGTAGAGGTCGATGCCGTCCAGGACCCGCACCAGGCCGCCGCCGCGCCGGTAGTGCTTCGTCACGCCGGTCAGGTGGTACACGCGCTCTCTCCTCCGGGCCGCCCGCCGCGGCCCCGACGGCACCGTAGGAACCCCGGGTGACCGGACGGTGAGCGGACGGTGAGAGCCGGATGAGAACGCCCCGCAGCGCCGCCCCGCACCGGGCCCGCACGGCACCCGCGCCGGACCCGCGCCCGCCACCGCCGGCCCCCGACTGCCGCCCCCGCCAGGGCAGTTGGCCGCCGGGCCCGGTGGACGTACGGTTACCGGCACCGCAATCCGACGGGAAGAGTGGGGAATGAGCCAAGAACTCCGGCCGCTGTCCGGCGCCGTGGACGTGAGCATCCCGAGCGTGGCCCGGATGTACGACTACTACCTCGGAGGCAAGGACAACTACGCGGTCGACCGCGCGGCCTGCGAGGAGCTGAGCAAGGTCGTGCCCAGTACGCAGGTGCTGGCGCTGAACAACCGGCGCTTCCTGCGGCGGGTGGTCCGCTGGCTGGCCCGGGAGCGCGGCATCCGGCAGTTCCTCGACCACGGCTCCGGCCTGCCGACCCAGGACAACGTCCACCAGGTCGCCCAGCAGGTCGATCCCGGCTCCCGGGTGGTCTACATCGACAACGACCCGATCGTGCTGGCCCACGGCCGGGCGCTGCTGGAGGAGGACGACCGCACCGCGGTCATCCAGGCCGACATGCGGGACACCGACGGCATCTTCGGCAGCCCCGAGGTGCGCCGGCTGATCGACCTCGGCGAACCGGTCGCCGCGCTGTTCGTCTCGGTGCTGCACTGCATCCCGGACGCCGACGACCCGGCCGGACTGGTCCGCCGGGTCGCCGAACGGCTCGCGCCGGGAAGCTTCCTGGTGGTGTGTCAGCTCGTCAGCGAGGACGCCGCGACCCGGGACTTCGTCACCGAGTTCATGCGCGTCAGCACCCAGGGGCAGTGGGGCCGGGTGCGGCAGCAGCACGAACTCCGGGCGTTCCTGGACGGGTTGGAGATCGAGGAACCGGGGCTGGTGGAGGTCTCGACCTGGCGGCCGGACCCGGCCGATGCCGGCCCCCGGCAGCTGACCCAGGAGTGGATCGAGTACGGGGGAGTGGCCCGCAAGCCGTAGCGGGCGGGCGGCGGCGCGCGGTCCGCCGGTCCGGCTCAGCCCACCTGCGCCAGCAGCCGCTCCAGGAGTGCCAGCGACTCCCGCGGCGACTCGGCCTGGGCGCTGAGCCGGTCCATCACCGCCAGGTAGTGGTCGACGTCGTCGCGCTTGTCCAGATAGAGCGCGCTGGTCAGCTGCTCCAGATAGACGATGTCGGGCAGGTCCGGCTCCAGGAAGCGCAGGATGGTGACCGGTCCGCCCGCCGCGGCGAGCCCGCCGAGCGCGAACGGCGCGATCTGGAGGGTGACGGTCGGCAGCCGCGCCATCGCCAGCAGGTGGCGCAGCTGACCGGCCATCACCTCCGGCCCGCCGAGCGGCCGCCGCAGGCACGCCTCGTCGAGGATGGCCCACAGCCGGGGCGCGTCCGGCAGGGTCAGCAGCCGCTGCCGCTCCAGCCGCAGCGCGACCCGCTGCTCGGTCTCCTCGGGTGTGGCGCCCGGGTGGCCCAGCAGCGACACCGCCCGGGCGTACTCCGCGGTCTGCAACAGCCCCGGCACGAACTGCACTTCATAGGTGCGGATCACCGATGCGGCCGACTCCAGGCCGAGGTGGGTCTCGAACCAGCTGGGGAGCACATCGCCGTACTGGTGCCACCAGCCGGGCGTACCGGTGCGGCGGGCCAGGGCGAGGAAGGTGTCCCGGGCGGGGGCGTCGGTGACGCCGTAGAGCGTCAGCAGATCGGCGACATCGCGTTCCTTGCAGCTCACCCGCCCCAGCTCCAGGCGGCTGATCTTGGCGTGCGAGGCGCGGATGGCGTCCCCGGCGGCCTCGCGGGTGATCCCGGCGGCCTCCCGGAGCCGGCGCAGCTGGGTGCCCAGCACGATGCGCAGCACGGTGGGGCCGCCGCGCGGCTGGTCGAGATAGCGGCGCAGGGACGGTTCGCTGCTCGGCTGCGCGGCGCTCATACGGAACTCCCCTGGATGGTCGGGCGAACGCCCAGTGTCCCATCGCCCCCTCCAGGGGCACAGCTGCGCCGACTATCCGGCCGACATATGACGCCGTAATTCCTTGCCGGAAGGGGCAGTTGGTCAGTCGCGGGCGAACAGATCGTCGAATTCGCCGTCCCTGGCGCCTTCGAGGAAGGCGGCCATCGCGGCGCGCGGATAGAGCAGAGCCGGGCCCGCGGGGTGCCGCGAATTGCGCACCGCGACCTCGCCGTCCGGAAGAACTGCCAGCTCAACGCAGTTACCGCTGGGGTTACTGCGACCGCTCTTGCGCCACACCGCGCCCTCCAGGGCGTCGGCCGGCATGCCGTTGGTCATCGTCTCGCTCACCACTGCTCCTTCGTTGCGGGGGTGTGCTCGGGACCGTTACGGGCCGCGATCAGCTTGGCGTGATCCCGACCCTGGGGGCCCGTCCGTGCCGATGTAATTGCAGATGCACTTGCAGCGTCGGACGGCCGACGAGGATATTAGCCCTCCGGGGCGGCCCCGCCCAGACCGTCCCCGACGCGCCCACCCCGTATGCCCCTTCGCGGAGACGTGATGACCACACACCCGGCACAGTCCGAGCACGACACCCTCCGGAACGGGAGGCCGCCGGCCCCCGGCACCGGCCGGGACACGTGGTGGATGCCGGGACCCGACGGCTTCGCCGCCTGCGCCCTCAGCGGCTCGGCCCGCACCGTCGCCGAGGCCCGCCGCTTCACCCGCACCACCCTCGAAGGCTGGCGGATGTGCCCCGGCCTCGCCGACAACGCCGTACTGATCGTCTCCGAACTGGTCACCAACGCCCTCCGGCACGGCACCGCCGCCCCCGCGGAGACCGCCGGCCCCGCGGCGGACGACCGCTTCTGCCATGCCTGGCTGGCCCTGACCAGGCAGGGCCGCGGGGTACTGTGCGCGGTCTCCGACGGCGGCACCCGCGCACCCGTGCTCCGCCCGGCCGGCGAACTGGCCGAGTCCGGCCGCGGACTCCAGCTCGTCAACCGCCTCAGCGACTCCTGGGGCTGGACCCCGCCCGACCGCTCGGGCAAGACGGTGTGGGCTACGGTGATGGCGCGCGGCTGACCGGCCGCGGAGCCGACCGCCGGGGGACGGGAGCCGATGGACCTGCTGTCGCTGCGCTACTTCCGCGCGGTCGCCCGCCGGGAGCACATCAGCCGGGCCGCCGAGGAGCTCCGCGTCGCCCAGCCCTCGGTGAGCCGCACCCTCGCCCGCCTGGAAGCCGAACTGGGCGTACCGCTCTTCGACCGGCAGGGCCGCACCATCCGGCTCAACCGCTACGGCGCCGCGTTCCTGCGCCGCGTCGAGCGGGCGCTGGACGAACTCGACGTCGGGCGGCGGGAGTTGGCCGACGCGGCCGGACCGGACCGGGGCAGCCTCGCGCTCGCCGCCGAGACCCTGCTGCCGCTCGCCGGCCTGCTCGGCGACTACCGCACCGCGCACCCCGGCGTCGCCGTCCGGCTCCACCAGTCCACCCCCGCGGCCATGCTCGACCAGCTCCGGGCGCGCGAGGTGGACTACTGCGTCGCCTCCCAGCCGCTGACCGCGCCCGGACTCGACACCGTCCGGCTGCGCCGTGAGGAGGTGCAGCTCGTCGTCCCGGCCGGCCACCGGCTGGCCGGCCGGGACCGGGTCACGGTCGCCGACCTGCGCACCGAACCGTTCATCACCACCCGCACCGGGCACTGGCAACGCGACCTGCTGGAGCGGCTGTTCGCGCCCACCGGGCAGCGGCCGGTGGTCTGCTGCGAGGGCGACGAACCCGGCGTCACCCTGCACCTCATCCGGGCCGGCATCGGGGTCGGCCTGGCCCCCGCCGCCGCCCGCGACGTCACCGCCGGCGAACCGGTCGCCTGGGTGCCGATCGACGCCCCCGGCTGCCACCGCACCCTCAGCCTGGTGCGGCGCGCCGACAGCTACCTCTCCCCGGCCGCCGCGCGCTTCCGGGACCTGGCCGTGGCGCACTTCGCGGCAGCCGGCGGCCCGGCCCCGGACCCGCGCGGCTGAGCCCGTCAGGAACCGCCGCGCAGCACGTACCCGTCGCGGACCGCGGCCGGATCGGCGAACGGGCCGCCGCCGTGGGCGTGCACCGCGATCGCCAGCTCGTTGGCCGCCGGGCCCTGCTCCGGATGCGGTGCGAAGTCCCGCTGGCGCGCGTCGAGTTGACGCTGCACACCGCGCTGGCAGAACGCCGCCAGCCGGTCCGCCTCCACCGGCGACAGCGCCACCCCCGGTCGCAGCTGGACGTGGACCACCGGCCGGGCCTCCAGCTCCCCGTCCGCGTCCAGCGTCAGGCAGAAGCCCTCGATCAGGTCGGCCAGCGGATTGCCCGCGAAGAGCCCGCGCGCCACGTCCTGCGGATAGCTGTCAGCCCCCATGATGGCTCCCGGCTTCCGGTCGGTGGATCGGTCACCGACATTGTCCGGGCCGCGCCCCGGGGGCGGCATGAGTCGCGCTACTCAGCTCCGCGGCTGAGTACCGGACCCGTCCTCCGTGCCGAACGCCGCCAGCAGCCGCTCGGCCGCCAGCGTCGCGGTGATCTCGCCCGCCCGGACCGCCCGCTCGACCTCCGGGCCCAGCCGGCGGACCTCCGGATGCTCCTGGAGGCGGTCCATCAGCCGCTCCCGGACCATCGACCACGTCCAGTCGACCTGCTGGGCGCGCCGCCGCTCGGCCAGCGCACCGCTGGACTCCAGCAGTGCCCGGTGCTGCTCGACCCGCTCCCACACCGCCTTCAGCCCGGTGCCCTCCCGCGCACTGCACGTCAGCACCGGCGGCGTCCACGCCGCCTCGGGCGGCCTCAACAGGCGCAGCGCACCGGACAGTTCGCGCGCCGCCGACCGGGCGTCCGGCTCGTGCGGCCCGTCGGCCTTGTTGACCGACACCAGGTCCGCCAGCTCCAGGACCCCCTTCTTGATGCCCTGGAGCTGGTCGCCGGTCCGGGCCAGCGCCAGCAGCAGGAACGTGTCGACCATGCCCGCGACGGTGGTCTCCGACTGGCCGACGCCGACCGTCTCCACCAGCACCACGTCGTACCCCGCCGCCTCCATCACCACGATCGACTCCCGGGTCGCCCGCGCCACCCCGCCCAGCGTCCCCGACGTGGGGGAGGGGCGGACGAACGCCGCCGGGTCGGTGGCCAGCCGCTCCATCCGGGTCTTGTCGCCCAGGATGGAGCCGCCGGTCCGGCTCGACGACGGATCGACGGCCAGCACCGCCACCCGGTGCCCCAGCCCCGTCAGCAGCGAGCCCAGCGCGTCGATGAACGTCGACTTGCCGACCCCCGGCACACCGCTGATCCCCACCCGCCGGGCCGCACCGGAGTGCGGCAGCAGCCGCACCAGCAACTCCTGGGCCGCCGCCCGGTGATCGGCGCGGGTGGACTCGACCAGGGTGACCGCCCGGGCGATCCAGGCGCGGGAACCGGCCCGCACCCCCTCGGCGTACCGGTCGACATCGATCGTCGCAGGCATGGCCCTCCGCCCTACAGTTCGTGGCCCAGGGCCGCCGCCAGCTCCCGCACCAGGTCGTGCGCCGCCTCCGGGATGACCGTGCCGGGCAGGAACACCGCGGCCGCGCCCATCTCCCGCAGCGGCTGGACGTCCTGCGGCGGGATCACCCCGCCGACCACGATGGTGATGTCGTCCCGGTCCTCCGCCGCCAGCGCGTCCCGCAGCGCCGGTACCAGCGTCAGGTGCCCGGCCGCCAGCGACGAGACGCCCACGATGTGCACGTCCGCCTCGACCGCCTGGCGGGCCACCTCGGCCGGGGTCTGGAACAGCGGGCCGACGTCCACGTCGAAGCCCAGGTCGGCGAAGGCCGTGGCGATCACCTTCTGGCCGCGGTCGTGGCCGTCCTGGCCCATCTTGGCCACCAGGATGCGCGGCCGGCGCCCCTCGGCCCGCTCGAACGCGGCCACCAGCTCCCGGGTGCGCTCGACCCCCGACGCGGGGCCCGCTTCGTCTCGGTACACACCCGAGATGGTACGGATCTGCCCCGAGTGGCGTCCGTAGACCTCCTCCAGGGCGTCCGAGATCTCCCCGACCGTCGCCATCGCCCGGGCCGCGTCCACCGCCAGCGCCAGCAGATTGCCCTCGAGGCCCGGGCCCGGCGCGGCCTTCGCCGCCTCGGTCAGCGCCCGCAGCGCCGCCCGGCAGGCGTCCTCGTCGCGCTCCGCGCGCAGCCGCTTGAGCTTCTCGATCTGCTGGGCCCGCACCGCGGAGTTGTCGACCTTGAGGACCTCGATCTCCTCGTCCGTCGCCACCCGGTACTTGTTGACGCCGATCAGCGCCTGCCGCCCGGAGTCGATGCGCGCCTGCGTCCGCGCCGCGGCCTCCTCGACCCGCAGCTTCGGGATGCCCGCGTCGATCGCCTTGGCCATCCCGCCGGCCGCCTCCACCTCCTCGATGTGCGCCCACGCCCGCCGCGCCAAGTCGTGCGTCAGGCGCTCCACGTACGCACTGCCGCCCCACGGGTCGATCACCCGGCAGGTGCCCGACTCCTGCTGGAGGAACAGCTGGGTGTTGCGGGCGATCCGCGCCGAGAAGTCGGTGGGCAACGCCAGCGCCTCGTCCAGCGCGTTGGTGTGCAGCGACTGGGTGTGGCCCTGGGTCGCCGCCATCGCCTCCACACACGTGCGGGTGACGTTGTTGAACACGTCCTGCGCGGTCAGCGACCAGCCCGAGGTCTGCGAATGGGTGCGCAGCGACAGCGACTTGGGGTTCTTCGGGTCGAACTTCTGCACCAGCCGGGCCCACAGCAGCCGCGCCGCCCGCAGCTTGGCGATCTCCATGAAGAAGTTCATGCCGATCGCCCAGAAGAACGACAGCCGCGGCGCGAACGCGTCCACGTCCATCCCGGCCGCGATCCCCGCCCGCAGGTACTCCACCCCGTCCGCCAGGGTGTACGCCAGCTCCAGGTCGGCCGTCGCCCCGGCCTCCTGGATGTGGTAGCCGGAGATCGAGATGGAGTTGTACCGCGGCATCTTCTGCGAGGTGTACGCGAAGATGTCGGAGATGATCCGCATCGAGGGCTGCGGCGGATAGATGTAGGTGTTGCGGACCATGAACTCCTTGAGGATGTCGTTCTGAATGGTCCCCGCGAGCTTCTCGGGCGGTACGCCCTGCTCCTCCGCCGCCACGATGTACAGCGCGAGGACGGGCAGCACCGCGCCGTTCATCGTCATCGACACCGTCATCCGGTCCAGCGGGATGCCCTCGAAGAGCTGCCGCATGTCGTAGATCGAGTCGATCGCCACGCCCGCCATGCCGACGTCGCCGGTCACCCGCGGGTGGTCGCTGTCGTAGCCCCGGTGCGTGGGCAGGTCGAAGGCGACCGACAGGCCCTTCTGACCGGCGGCCAGATTGCGCCGGTAGAACGCGTTGGACTCCTCCGCGGTGGAGAAGCCCGCGTACTGTCGCACGGTCCACGGCTGGTTGACGTACATCGTCGGGTACGGGCCGCGCAGGTACGGCGCGATGCCCGGGTACGTGCCCAGGAAGTCCAGGCCGTCGAGATCGGCCGCGGTGTACAGCGGCTTGACGTCGATGCCCTCCGGCGTCTCCCAGGTCAGGTCCGCGACGCTCTTGCCGGTCGCCTGCTGGACCGCCTCCGCCCAGCGGCCGCCGCCGTCCGCGCCGGACGCCTCACCCAGCTCCACCGTGCTGAAGTCCGGAACGGCGCCGGACCGCGGTGCCCCTTGACTCATGCCGCCACCTCCGTGACATCCAGGGCCGAGGACAGCACCCCGACCGCGTCGCAGCCCGCGAACACGAACGTGTCCACCCCGGCCGCCACCAGTTCCTCCCGGCCCTCGGCCGGCCTGCCCGCCAGATACACCCGCACCGCGCCCGCCGCCTTCAGCGCCGCGGCGACCTCCGCCGCCTGCTCGGCGTACACCGCGTCGGCCGCGCACAGGCAGGCGATCCGCGCGCCGGTGGCCGCGAACGCCGCGGCCGCCGACTGCGCCGTCACCGGCTCCGGCACCGTCTCGATCCCGCCCGCCTGGAAGAGGTTGGCGGCGAACGCCACCCGCGCGGTGTGCGCCGCGACCGGCCCCAGCGCGGCCAGGAACACCTTCGGCCGCGCCCCGGCCGCCGCCAGCTGCGCGTCGGAACGGGCCCGCAGCGCCTCGAACGCGTCGTCCCGGCGCACCCGCGGCAGCCCCCCGCCGGCCGGTGCCGGGGCCGGCTCGCGCTCCAGCGGCGCCTGGGCCAGCTGCGGGAACTCACTGACGCCGGTGATCGGTTCCCGCCGGTGCGCCAGCTCCGCGCCGCGCCGCCGCCAGGTCCGCGCCAGCCGCTCGCCGATCATCCCGGACCGCAGCGCGGCCGCCTGGCCGCCCGCCGCCTCGATCTCCTGGAAGAACGCCCAGCCCGCCCGCGCCAGTTCCGCGGTCAGCGACTCGACGTACCAGGAGCCGCCCGCCGGGTCGATGACCTTCGCCAGGTGCGACTCCTCCAGCAGCACCGACTGGGTGTTGCGCGCGATCCGGCGGGCGAACGCGTCCGGCAGGCCCAGCGCCGCGTCGAACGGCAGCACCGTCACCGCGTCCGCCCCGCCCAGCCCCGCCGACAGCGCCGCCACCGTGGTCCGCAGCATGTTCACCCACGGGTCCCGGCGGGCCATCATCACCGAGGAGGTCACCGCGTGCTGTACCTGCCCGGCCGCGGCCGGCGACGCCCCGCAGACCTCCGCGACCCGTGCCCACAGCCGCCGGGCCGCGCGCAGCTTGGCGATGGTCAGGAACTGGTCGGCGGTCGCGGCGTAGCGGAACTCCAGCTGCCGGCAGGCCGCGTCGATGCCCAGCCCCCGCCCGTCCGCGGTCAGCTCCCGCAGGTACGCCACCGCGGTGGCCAGCGACGCGCCCAGCTCCTCGGCCGGCGACCCGCCCGCCTCGTGGTACGGCAGCGCGTCCACCACCACCGTCCGGATCCGCGGCGCCTGCTGTGCGACCCGGCCGGCCAGCCGGGCGGCCGCCGCCAGCCCGTCGGCCAGGTGGCGGTCGTCACCGGTGCGGGCCAACACCCCCAGCGGATCGGCGCCCAGCACCCCGGCGGCCTCGGACAGCGCCACCCCGGACTCGCCGTACAGCCGCAGCAACTCCTCGGCCGCCGCCGGGAATTCCGCGCCCGCGTCCAGCACCACGGGCGCCAGGTCCAGATAGACCCCGCGCAGCGCCTCGGCCAGCCCGGACACCGGCACCCCGCCGGCGCCGACGACCGGCCACACGGAGGTGACGCCGTTCTCCAGGTCGGCCAGCAGGGCCTCGTTGACCCGGCGCGGATCGGTGCCCTGGTGGCGCTGGCGGACGTCCCACCCGGACACGGCCGTGCCTTCGGGCCGGGACGCCCGTACGAACGGCGGGAATCCGGGCGGGCCCGGCAGGGGTGGCGCGTCCTGCGCGGTATAGAGCGGACGGACGCGGATGCCGTCCTCCAGGTCGGTGGCGAGCGCCTCCTCGGCGGCGTCACCCGCGGCCTCGGACGCGCCCGATTTGCGCAGCACGCCTGCCACGAGGCGCTGCCACTGCTCGCGGTCGGCCGCCGGAAAGGCGGCGGCCAGGGGGAGTTCGGGGGACTCGGCGGTCATGGCAGCAGGCTAGGCGAACGACCGTTAGCCGGAGCAGGGGATCGCGCTGTGACCTTGCCCTCTTTGGCCCGGCGCCCGATCACCACGTAGCCGGGCGAACCCGCACCGGACGGGCCGCCCGGCCGCTCCCGCACCCGGCCCGCCCGGCGCGTTACGGTGGCCGCGCACCGAACCGAGGAGCGGAATGCCGACACCGCCGATCACCCGCACCACCCTCGCCGCCGCCCTGCTCGCCGTCGTCCTCCTCACCGTCGCCGCCGCCCTGGCCGTCCCCCCGCCGCACCCCGCCCCGGCCCGCGCCGCCTGCACCGGCCGCGTCCCCACAGGCTGGTCCGCCGACCCCGGCCCCACCGCCGCCTTCGCCCGCTACGGCGACGACAACTCCCGTACCGACGACTGGACCGGCGGCGACGGCACCCACTCGGTACGGCTCCCCGACGGCCGGACCCTGTGGCTGTTCTCCGACACCTTCCTGGACCGGATCCACCCGCCGCCGGGCCCCCGCGGCGGCCCGTACCGCTGGCGCACCACCGCCACCGGCGGCACCCCCTATCTGCGCCACAACTCCCTCGTGGTGATGTCCCCGGCGGGCGTCCCCGAACGCACCCTGACCGGCGGCACCCCGGCCGCACCCGGACCGTTCTTCCCCGACCCGCCCGGCGGCGGCTGGCGCTGGCCGGTCCACGCCGCCGTGGAACCCCGCGCCCCCGGCTCGGCCGAACGGGTCGTCCGGGTGCTGCTGTGGATCCGCGCCCCCGGCACCGGCCCCTGGGCCTTCGGCACACCCCGCGGCACCGAGGTCGCCACCCTCTCGCTGCCCGCCCTGCACCTGGAGTCGATCACTCCGGTCGCCCCGCAGGGCGCCACCGACCCGGCGCGCCGGGTCCTCTACGGCGCCGCACTGGTCCGCGACGGCGGCTGGACGTACGTCTTCGGCGGCGACGACCCGCCTTCCACCCCGGCCGACAGCGCCTACCTGGCCCGGGCCCCGGCCGGCCGGCTCGCGGACGCCGCGGCCTGGCGGTTCCGGGACGGCGCCCGCTGGCAGCCGGACGCCGGACGGGCCGCACCGGTCCTGCGCGGCGGCGGCCGGCGCGGCGTCGGCAGCGCCTTCACCGTCGCCCGCGCGGGCCGCACCTGGGTGCTGCTCACGATGGACACCCCGGCCGGCGGCGCCGCCGGCCTGCGGACGCTCACCGGCTACTGGTCCTGCACACCGCAGGGCCCCTGGCACGGCCCGGCCGGCCGGATCACCCCGCCGCGCCCCGCCGGCCCCGACCCGGCCCACGTCGCGGTGTACAACCCGCAGGCGCACCCGGAGTTCACCACCGGCGCCGGACTGCTGGTCAGCTACGACGTCAACTGGCTCGGCCCGCCCGGCGCCCCCGCCGACCCGGTCGTCAACGGCGACGTGGAGCTGTACCGGCCGCGCTTCCTGCGGCTCCGCTTCGCGCCCGCGAGGCCCTGAACCGCCGCGCGGCGCCGCTCACCTCCCGTGCCGCTCCCGCCACAGCCGGGCCTGCTCCTCGATGTCGTACGGGGCGAGGCCGAGCGGCGGGCCCTCGGGCGGGGCGGCCAGCGCGGCCCGGATCCGCTCGTTGATCCCGGTCAGGATGCGGCGCAGCGCGGCCTCGCTGGGCGCGTCGGCGGCGGCCCGCAGCGCGTCCTCGGCCTCCTTGCGCAGCACCAGGCTCGCCGGGAGGACGGAGAGCCCCTCCCGCGCCATCTTCTCCTTGACCCACCACAGCTCGTCGTAGGGCCGGTCGAGGTGGGGGAGGGGTTTGCCGAAACCGGGGAGGTCGGCGAAGCCGCCGCGCTCGGCCGACTCGCGGATCTGCTTGTCCACCCAGCTCTCGAAGCTGACGCCAGGGGGCTTGCGCTCGGTCATCGTCGATCCTCCCGGGTGCGGCGCCGGACGGTCCTCGTTCCTTCACCCTAGCGCGGCGCCCCGGCCGGCCCGGGCGCCGGGACGCGCCCCGGCCGGTCAGCCGCCTCCGCCGGCCGTACCGCCGGTGTCGCCCGGGCCGGTCGGCGTGGGCTGTACCAGCGGGAAGGCGTTGTTGCCGCCGCACACCATCGGGCCGACCCGGACGCCGCCGCCGACCAGGGTCACGCTGACCTGCCCGGGCGGCTTGTCGCCGGGGACGCGGGCGTTGGCGGCGGTGCACACCAGCTGGTTCAGCGAGGCGGGGTCCAGCAGCTTGGCGTTCACCGGCAGGTCGATCACCACCCGCCCCGGCCCGGTCGTGGCGGTGAGCGGGCCCGGGAACTTCGGGACCACGCTGGACAGTCCGCGCATCCGCTCGGCGTGGTTGGGCCCCTGCGCCAGCAGGTCGATCGCGGCCTGCGGGTCCAGCGGTTCCTTCGCCCGCCGGGTCGCCGGGTGGAGGCCGTCCGGGCCGTAGAAGTACAGCTGGACGTCGGCGGGCGGTTTGCCCGGCGCCCGCAGCCCGGACGCCGGCTCACCGGCGTCGATCACATCGGTCGGCTCGACCCCGCAGCCGGCCAGCGCCACGGCCAGCGCACCGGCCAGCGCCACCGGGGCGGCCAGCCGGCCCGCGACCTGCCGGGCCGTGGTCCGTCCGGCCGTCGTCCATCGAGTGGTCGTCCGTCGGGTGGTCATCCGGCCTCCCCGCCCTTCCCGCCGTCCGCGGCACCGAACTCGGAGACGCCGGGCTCCGTGGCGTCGGGCTCCGCGGCACCGGACTCCGGGAGACCGCCGTCCCGCTCGGCCGATTCCTCGCCGGCCGGTGCCTCCTCCTGCCGCAGCGGCAGCTCCACGGTGAACACCGCACCGCCCTCGGGGGCGTTGGCGGCCCGCAGCGTACCGCCGTGCAGCCGGACGTTCTCCTGCGCGATGGCCAGCCCCAGCCCGCTGCCCTCGGACCGGGCGCGGGCCGAGTCGGCCTTGTAGAAGCGGTCGAAGACGTGCGGCAGCACCTCGGGGTCTATTCCCGGGCCGCTGTCGCGGATCTCGATCAGCAGGGTCGGATCGCCGGGCTCCGGCGCGTGCAGCACCACCCGGACCGGCTCGCCGCCGTGGTGCAGGGCGTTGCCGACGAGATTGGCCACCACCACGTCCAGCCGGCGCGGGTCGAGCCGGGCCCGCACGTCGTCCGGCAGCTGTGCGGCCACCCGCTGCTGCCAGGCGCGGGCCTGGAGCGACTTGCGGATGGTCTCCGCGACATCGACCTCGTACAGGTGGAGCGCGGCGGCGCCCGCGTCGAACCGCGAGACCTCCATCAGGTCCTCCACCATCCGCGCCAGCTTCCCGGTCTCCTGGCTGATCAGCCGCACCGCGGCGGCGGTGTCCGGGTCGAGCGACTCGGCGTCCTCGTCCAGCACGTCGGTGACCGCCGTCATCGCCGCCAGCGGCGTCCGCAGCTCGTGCGAGACATCGGCCGCGAACCGCCGGGAGTTGGCCTCCATCCGGCGCAGCTCCGCCATGCTCTCCTCCAGCTTCGCCGCCATCTCGTTGAACGAGCGTGACAGATCGGCGAGTTCGTCGGTGCCCTTGACCACCAGCCGGGTGTCCAGCTTGCCCTCGGCGATCCGCCCCGCGGCCTGCCGCAGTCCCCGCACCGGCCGCAGCACCCCGCGCGCCGCGACCAGCGGCAGGATCACCGCCAGCGCGAACGCCGGCAGCGCCCCGCCCCGCGCGGCGCTCACCAGCGCCTCGACGTTGGCCTCCTCGGCCCGCAGCGGGAGTTGTGCGTACACCGTCAGCGGGGACGGCCCGCCGTCGCTCTGCCGCACCGGCATCCCGATCAGCAGCCACGGCTCGCCGTCCCGGTCGATGCGCTGGAAGGCCGGCACCCGGCGCTTCTCCACCGACGCCTTGAAGCCGGCCGGGACCACCACCTCGCGGCGCAGCCCGCCCTCGTCGCTGTCCGGCATGCCGTTGTAGTGCACCGAGATGTCCCAGTCGCGGGACTTGCCGGAGCGCTCCAGCTGCACCCGGAAGAAGTCCAGGTCCGCCCGGGCCGGCGGCACCGTCAGCTCCGGCGCCAGCGAATTGACCTGCGCCCGCAGGTCGTTGACGGCGGTGTCCTGGGAGCGCTGGAGGATGGCGTTCCGGGCCTCCCGGTACGTCAGTCCCGCGGTGGTGAGCGCGCTGACCGCGGCGACCAGCAGGAACGCCACCACGAGCCGGGCGCGCAGCCCGCGCACCACGGAGACCCCCGGCACCAGGCGGCGCAGGCGCCTCACAGCGGCCCGAAGCGGTAACCGAAGCCGCGGACGGTCTGGACGTAGCGGGGGCTGCGCGGGGTGTCCTCTATCTTCGTGCGCAGCCGCATCACGCAGGCGTCGACCAGCCGCGCGTCGCCGTGGTAGCTGTGCTCCCAGACGTGCTCCAGCAGCTGCTGGCGGCTGAAGACCTGGCCCGGCGTCGCCGACAGGAACAGCAGCAGCTTCATCTCGGACGGTGCCAGCGCCAGGTCCTGGCCGCCCTTGCTGACCACCAGACCGGCCCGGTCGATGGCCAGTTCGCCGTAGGTCTCCACCGGGGCGGGCCCCGGCTCGGCGGCCGGGGCCCCGTCGGCGGGCAGCGCGGTGCGCCGCAGCACCGCCCGGATCCGGGCCTCCAGGACCTCGCCGCGGGCGGGTTTGACGATGTAGTCGTCGGCCCCGGCCTCCAGCCCGAGGACCACGTCGAGGTCGTCGCCGCGGGCGGTGAGCATGATGATCGGCAGCTGCCGCTCGGCCCGGATCAGCCGGCAGATCTCGAAGCCGTCCTTGCCGGGCAGCATCAGATCCAGCAGGACGATGTCCGGGCGGAAGGCGGGCAGCGCGGCCAGCCCCTCCTCGCCGCTGGCGGCGGCCGCGACGTCATGGCCGCGGCGCCGCAGCGCGAGGGAGACCCCGTCGCGGACGGCGGCGTCGTCCTCGATCAGCAGTACACGTGGCATGGGTCCAGTATCGACAAGTTTCATGATGGATCCGTAACAGGTGCATCCGGCCCGCCCTCCCGTGCATCTGAGGTGGTGGAAACGGCGTCCGTGCAAAGGGGCACACCACGCCACCGACCGGGAAACACCAGCACAGCAGATGAGGGGCGGGCACGACATGGCACGGCGCTTCGGCAGGGGACGGCGCTTCGGGATCGAGAGCGGCATCATCGGCGTGACCACCGCCGCGGTGGCCTCCTTGGCGGCCGTGGGGGCCTTCGCGCTCCTCCAGCCGAGCGCCGAGGCCGACACCGTCGGGTCCGCCCACATGCCGGCCCAGCCGCCGCGCACCGCGCCGGTCGACCCGTCCATCGTGCACGCCTCGGACCGCCCCGGCCGCAGCCTGAACATCACCATCGACGACGGCCCGGACCCCGTCTGGACCCCGAAGGTCCTCGCGGTCCTGAAGGAGAACGGCGTCAAGGCGACCTTCTGCATGATCGGCCCGCAGGCCGCCGCCCACCCCGACCTGGTCAAGAAGGTGGTGGCCGACGGCCACCGGCTCTGCGACCACACCACGGACCACAACACCGCCATGGACCACCGGCCGGAGAGCTACCAGTCCCGGCAGATCCTCGATGCCCAGAAGATGATCGAGGACGCGGCGGGCGGCGCCCGGGTCGACTACTACCGCGCGCCCGGCGGCGCCTTCACCCCCTACAGCCGCAAGCTCGCCGCCGACCACGGGATGCGCCCGCTGGGCTGGAACGTCGACAGCAAGGACTTCGAGGGCGGCAGCGTCGCCGGCATCGAGGCGAGGGTCCGCGGCGAACTCCGCAACGGCCCGACCGTCCTCTTCCACGACGGCGGCGGCAACCGCGCCCGCACGGTCGCGGCCCTGGAGCGCCTGCTGCCGTGGATGAAGCAGCAGGGCTACGGCTTCGGCTTCCCGCAGCGCTGACCCGCCACCGGCGCCCCGCACCCGCGGGGCGCCCGGCCGGAACCGTGAGGCGCCCGGCCGGCTCCGCTCACGCGGTCCCGAACAGCTCCGCCAGCCCGCGGTCCACCCCGAGGAACACCTCTTCCTCCCCGGCCGGCACCGCCTCGTAGGAGCGGGCCAGGAACCGCCGCACGTCCTCGGTCCGCAACTGCACCATCGCCACGCCCTCGTCGGCGTGGAACTCCATCACCGTCCGGTCCGGTCCCGACGGCCGCACCCGCACATCGCCCCGGCCCGCCGTGGTCCGCAGCCCCTCGGCGAGCAGGTCCCGGGCGAACGCCCAGTCCACCGCCGCGCCGTCCAGCGAGATCTCCGGTGGGAAGGTCATCCGTACCGCCAGCGGATCGGCCCGCTGGTAGTGCAGCACCGCCGGCACCGCGTGCCCGACCGACGTCGCGAGGAGTCGTACCTGTACGGCATGGTCGATGGCGGTGTGCATCGCGGCGGCTCCCTCGCTGTCGGCCCCCGGTCACGGGGCAACGGTCGTCCTCTAGGACGGTGTGTCCGGGCTCACCGTGCATCACGCCTAGGTGTGATCTGTGTCATGTCACGGACGCCGGATCACCCCCGCGTTCCGGCCGCACGAGGAATTCATCCAGAATGCCCGGAGTTGCCGCCGCCGCGAACCCGGGCGCCGCCCCCGCACCGAGGTCCCGCACCCGGTACGCCTCCTCGCCGGCCGCCACCGCCGCGGTGAGCGTCACCAGCCCCGCCCGCCGGGTGAACGGCGAGGTGCGGAACGTCCACGCCGCGACCGCGTCCCGCCGCAGCGCCACGGTGTCCCGGCTGAACGTGCCCGAGCGGAGCACCAGATGCTCACCCGCGATCCCGTGCCCCAGGCTCCGGTACGCGTCCCGGGCCAGCCACAGCGCCACCGGTGCGGCCACCACCGCGTAGCCCCACGCGACGTGCAGCAGTACGGGCGTGAACGCCGCGCCCAGGCCCGCCGCCAGCGCCGTGCCGGGCAGCACCCCGTACAGCAGCCCGCGCACCCGCCGCCGGCGCAGCGCCGCCCGGGGGTGCGCCGTCAGCCGCACCCCGTCCTGACGCTCCGTCAGTTCTGAGCCGGGGTCCGGGAACGGGGCCCGGAGTGTGCCCGCGGCCACCCGGACCGCCTCCCGGCGCGGCGCCGGCGGCAGCAGCCCGCTGCGCTTGCGGTTCTCCTCCTTGTTGCCCAGGCCGCCGGCCACCGCCCGCACCGTGGCCCCGCCGCCGGCCCGCAGCAGCAGCGGTTCGCGCAGCACCACCCCGCGCAGCCGGGCCCGTTCGATGGTCACCGACCGGGTCGTCAGCAGCCCCCGGCGCACCCGCAGGGTGGCCGCGTCGGACCACTCCAGGCGGTACCCCCACCAGTTCTCGACGTAGAGGACCACCGCCCCCACCGAACCCAGCGCGATCACCGCCAGCAGTGCCGCCGGCACCGTCAGCCACAGCATTCCGTTGCCGAACTCGGCGAACGCCCGCCGCACGAAACCCAGTTTCCACGGCTCGATGCCCATCTCGTGCAGGGCCCGGTACGCCGAACCGCCCGCCGCGAACACCCCGCCGACCACCCAGAAGGTGAGCGGCGCGTACCGCAGCCACCGCCAGCTGATCCGCGCCAGCACCGGGTCCTCGGTCGCCGCGCCGAGGTCCGCGCGGGCGAGCAGTTCGGCCCGCAGCCGCTCCGCCTCGGCCACCGGCAGTGCCTCCAGCGACAGTTCGCCGGCGCGCAGCCCGGAACCGGCCGTACCGGCCCGCAGGACGGTGACGCCCAGCAGCCGGTGCACCGGCGACGCGGTCAGGTCGACGGTGCGGACCCGGCGCAGCGGCACACTGCGCAGCCGCCGGGTCAGCAGCCCGCTGCGGACCTCCAGGTTCTCCCCGGTGACCCGGAACTCCGTCCGCGCCCACCGGACCAGCCCGGCCAGGGTGGCCAGGGCGAACGCGGCACCGATGCCGCCGAGGGTGAACCACGCCCCGGTGGTGATCCGGCCCCCGGTGGCCAGCGCGGTCAGCAGCAGCGACCCGAGCGGCGCCACCAGCCAGCCGCAGTGCACCAGCAGCGTCCGCGGACTCAGCCGGCGCCACTCCGGAGCGGGGGCGGTGACAGGGGTGGCCGGTGCGGTGGGTGTGGCGCTCATGTGGCATCCCCCGGCACGTCCTGCGTCGCCTCGCCGATCCGCCGCGACAGCTCCTCGGCGTCCGCCTCGGACAGCCCGGCGATCTTGATGTCGCCGGCGGTGGACGCGGTGGTGACGGTCACCGTCGCCAGCCCGAACCGCCGCTGCACCGGGCCCCGCACGGTGTCCACGGTCTGCACCCGCGACAGCGGCGCGATCCGCCGCTGCTGCCAGCACCAGCCGCCCGCCGCGTAGACCGCCTTCTCGCCCAGCTCCCAGGCGTGCACCGCGTACCGCATCCGCGGCATGACCAGCAGATAGCCCACCGCCGGCAGCACCAGCACGACCAGCAGCAGCGGCCCCAGCCACGGCAGCGCCCCCGGGAAGAAGAGCGCCGACAGCGCCCCCAGCGCCACCGCCGTCAGGACCAGCGGACCGCTGACGGCCAGCAGCGCCTGGGCCCGCCACCAGCTGCGGGCGCGTGGATCGACGCGATGGCGCGGCGGTCGGAGAAGCGGTGCGGCGTGCTCGCCCATGAGGATCCCCCTGTGTCCCACGCCGGCGTTCCCGGCCGGCGTTGCCCAACTCAAGCTTCCCAAGTCAAACGTATTGCTTCCGGTACGTTATAACGGTACGAGCGACTTGTAAAAACCGCCCGCTGCGTGGACGGGGCGATGGGGCCCCGGACGCCGCCCGAGGTGCCGCCGCACGAGGAAGGACGCCGGATCGCGGGCCCGGGATGAGCGGCCCGCACCACCGGGCCGGCGTCGCCGGACCGGCACCACTGAACCGTTCCGCACGACCGGACCGTTCCGTACGGCCGCGAAGAAACCAGAAAGAACCAGAGCGAACGAACCAGAGCGAACCGGGAAGACCCGGAGAGCACTGGGAAGAACCGGAAGGCTGAGGAACCCCGTGCCCAAGAAGGTGGATCACGAAGCCCGGCGCCGGGAGATCTCGGCGGCGCTCTGGCGGCTCGCGAACACCCGGGGCGTGGACGGCGTCAGCCTGCGCGACGTCGCCGCCGAGGCCGGTGTCTCGCTCGGCCGGGTCCAGCACTACTTCCGCACCAAGGACGACCTGCTGCTGTACGCCCTCCGCAACATCAACCGGCTGGCCACCGAACGCATCCGGCAGCGCATCGAGGCCCTGGAGGACGAACCGACCCCGCGCACGGTGCTCCGTGCCTGCTGCGCCGGCATGCTGCCCCTCGACGCCGAGAGCCGCGCCGGCCTCCTGGTCGGCGCCGCCTACTACTCCCGCGCCGTCCACGACCCGGCCCTCGGCGCCGAGGCCCGGGACGGCATCCCCCGGCTCCGCGACTTCTTCGCCGACCAGCTGCGGCTGGCCGCCGAGCGCGGCGACATCCCGCCGGAGCGCGCCACCGAGGACGAGGCCATGCTGCTGATCAGCCTCACCGACGGCCTGGCCTCCTACGTCCTGCTCGGCGTCCACGGCCCCGACCAGGCCCTGGCCCTCCTCGACCGCCACCTGACCACCCTCTTCGGCCCGGCCCGGCCGGACCGCGCGGACCGGCCAGAGGGCTCGGACCCCCCGGCCCACCCGGCCGGTCCGGACACCGCCGGGAGGGACTGATGGCGTCCGCGCGGACCGAGGCCGCCTCCGCACGGGCCGCGGCTGTCTCCCACGGGGTGGGGCAGCCGCCCTTCCTGCCGCCGTTCCCGTCTCGCTTCCCGCGCATTCCCGCCACCGCGCTCGGCGCTCCCGCGGGGTCTGCCATCCTGTCGTCCGACCGACGCGCAGGACTCGCCCCGACCGGATCCCGGCCGGGCGCTTCCGCGCGCCACTGGCACGGCCAACGGGAGGCGGCAATGGCGTACATCGGGGAGATCTGGCGGGTGGAACGCGGTACGGACGTGGTCGGGGAGATCACCGTCACCCAGGCCGACTTCCCGTGGCTGAACGGGCGCTTCGTCCCCGGCCCCGCCTTCGCCGAGCTGCGACCGCACTTCGCCCGCGAACTGGCCCTCCTCGACACCCTCGACGACGACCCGACCGCCTGGGAGGAGGCGTACGCGCGCGCCAGCGACGGTGTCCGGCTGATCGCCCCGGACGGCCCGGTCGCGGAATTCCTGCTGCACATCGAGGACGACGCGGCCTGGTTCCGCTGGAGCGACGAACCGTTCCCGGGCGAGTGAGGCCGCACCGTTCCCGGGGGGATGGGGGAGCGGCTGACGCAACGAGCTGTCGGCCATGACGCCGAGTCGCTCAGCCGGCCAGCCAGTCAGCCGGCCAGCCACTCAGCCACTCAGTCAGTCAGCCACTCGGTCAGTCCATCAGGCTCGCGAGCCGGCCCTCCAGCACCACCAGCAACTCACCGAGCGCCGTGGACAGTTCCTCCTGCCGCTCCTCGCCGATGCCTTCCAGCAGCGCGGCCTCGTACCGCAACTGCTCGGGCAGCAGCCGGTCGATGACCTCGCGGCCTTCACCGGTGAGTGAGAGGTGGGCGACCCGCCGGTCCCGGTCGTCCGGCCGGCGGCTGATCAACCCGCGTGCCTCCAGCTGCCGTACGCGTTTGGTGACCGCCGCGCCCGACGCGAAGGTCTCCCGGGCCACCCGGCCCGGCGTCAGCTCACGGTCCATCCGGCGCAGCGTGCCGAGGATGTCGAACTCGGGCCGGGTCAGTCCCGCCCGCCGCAGCGGCGCGTCGGCGGCCTGCTGGAGCAGCGCGGAACAGCGGTTGAGCCGTCCGATCACCGCCATCGGGCCGGTGTCCAGCCCCGGGTGCACCTGCTGCCACTGCCGCAGCACCCCCGCGACGATGTCCTCGGTCACCCGCACGCTCCTCTCGCCCCGTCCGTCCGGCCGGTGTCCCGGCCCACTGCCCGACCCCTCATTGTGCCTGCCCCGCACGCCCCGTCGGCCGCGTGCCGGTACGCCGACGACGGGGCGGCGGCCCGGGCGCTCTCGCGGGCTTCGGTGCGGCCCGCCCGTCGGGGTGCGGCGCGAGGCCGGGCTCGCGTCCGGACTCCCGCGCGGCCGGGCCTCGGCAGGCTTCGGCGTGGGCCCTCGCGTGGTCGTTCGGCGCCTCCCGGCCTTCCGCCCGGCTTCGGCGCGGGCCGCAAGCCGCCCGCGTATCGGCGCACTCCCGCAGCTGCCCGACGCCCCGACCGGCCGGGCGAGGCCAGGCGAGAACAGGCAGGGTCAGGCGAGACCAGGCAGGGTCAGGCGAGACGAGGTGCGGTCCCGCCCCGTCATGCCGGTGGCAGGCACGTCAGGCGGCCAGCGCCGGGGCGCTCAGGCGACGGACCAACGCCGCCAGCGTGCGGTGGCCCTGCTGTTCGGCGCGGGTGATCCGTTCCTCCGGGAGGGCCCGCTGCCACCACTCGCCGGCCGCCACCTCCACCGCCTCGCGCAGCTCGACCAGCGACCCGGCGAGCCGGTCCCGCACCCAGCCGGCCTCGCGCAGCGCATCCGCCCCGGCCAGCGCACCCGTCCGCCCGGCCGCCAGCAGCCGGGACGCCGCCGCCTCGGCCGCCGCGACCCGCTCCAGCGCCTGGTCGATCCGGTCGGCGGCCCGCCGGTTGGTGACCAGCACACAGCAGAGCAGCCCGACCGCCGCGCCGACCACGGTGTCCAGCCACCGGTCGGCGATCAGCGTGCCGGCCGGCAGCGGCCGGCCGAACTCGGTCAGCAGCAGCGCCATCGGGGTCACGCACACCGAGCCGAGCCAGTAGTTCCGGGTGATCATCGCCTCCGCGCCCAGCTGGAACGCCAGCGCCAGGACGATCATCGCGAGGTGCCCGGTGTGGACCAGCGGCAGCAGCGCGGTGTACAGGGCCAGCCCCAGCAGGTTCCCCAGCGTGCGCTGGAACGCGCGCTGCCAGGAGAGCGTGGTGTTGGCCTGGTAGATCGACGCGGCGGTCACCACCGCCCAGTACGGGTGCCCGACGCCGGCGGCCATCGAGGCCCAGCCCGCCAGCACGCAGCCCACCGCGACCCGCGCCCCGATGGGCAGCAGCGGCGAACCGGGCCGCAGCCGCCCGACCACCGCCCGGACCCCGCGCACCCGCCCGGGCACCGGCCGCCGCAGCCCGTGCCCGCCGGCGGCGATGCGCCTTCCGGCAGCGATCCGCCGTCCGGCCTCTCCACGCCTTCCGGCGGCAGCACGGTCCCCGGCGGACCCCGGGCCCTGGCCCGGTTCCGGCGCGGCGCCGCCTTCCGGAGCCGCGCCGCTCGCGCCGTCCCGCAGGGCCGCGCCGGCCCCCGGGATCCTCCCCTCCCCGAGCACCGCCCCGGTCTTGAGCGCCACCCCGGACTCCCAGGCCACCCCGGCCAGTTCCTCGATCTCCGCCGTGGAGAGCGTCACTTCGGGCAGCGGCCGCCCGCTGCGCAGCTCGCGCGCCCAGCCGCCGAGGCGCCCGGCCTCCGTGGTCGCGTCCCGCCGTACCCCGCCCAGCGCCGACTCCGCCCGTACCAGCAGCCGTTCCAGCCCCGCCCGTGCCGCGGCCTTCGCCGGCGTACGGGCCGGGACCAGGAACAGCGTGTGCCAGGCGGCGTTCACGGCGGCCGCGGTGGCATGCCGGGCGTGCGCCACGGCGGCCGGTTCGGCCCCGCCGGCCGCCGGCGCGGAACCGGCGGCTCCGGCCCGGGCCCGCAGCAGCCCGGCGGCCGCCTCCAGCGCCCGTGCGGTGGCGATCCGCTCCGGCCCGTGCGGCCGTACCAGCGCCGGCGCCATGCAGACCAGCCACGCGAACGCCCCGGTGGCCAGCGCCAGCCCGGTGTGCGGCAGCACCTCCGCCGGCCGCTGCGGTACGAAGAAGGCCGAGGCCGCGATGAACGTCAGGATCAGATTCCCCGGCGGCCCGATCCGGGTCGCGTCGCACAGCACCTTGTGCGCGGCGGCGACCAGCGAGGCCAGTACCACCAGCACCGCGGCCGAGGTGACCAGCGACGCCGCGGTCAGCGCGACCGCCAGGCTCGCCACCATCCCGAGGACCACCCACGGCAGCGTCCGGGCCCGCGCCGCGTACGGCAGCCCGTGCGCGTACAGCGCGCACATCGCTCCGGCGGAGGTGTACAGCACCAGGTCCAGCCGTCCCAGGCCGAACAGGACGAGGTCGGGGACGCCGAGCGCCACCACGGCGCTGAGCGCCGGTTTGTGCCAGATGTCGACCGGCCGCCGCAGCCGCACCGTGCTCCGGACCGGCAGCGGCCGGAACCGCACCGCGCCCGCGCCGCCCCGTGCCCCCTGCGACCTGCTCCCGATGTCCTCGACGTGCTTCCCCATACCCAAAACGTTAGCAGGTGTTTTACAAGTAAAAGAAATGCGCCGGGCCATTCCGGGGGCGCGCGACAATAACCCCGTGCCAACCGCCAAGAACACCCAGCAGACCCCGCTCCCCGAGAACGCCCCCGAGACCAGCACCGCCGGGGCCCCCACCGCCAGGACCTCCGCCGAGGCCCCCGCGAAATCCGCCGCCAGGGCCAACGCGAGGACCGACGCGAAGCCCGACGAGACCTCCGCAGGGAAGTCCGCGGCGCGGCCCGCGGGGGAGAGGTCGGCGCGGTCCACGGCGAAGTCCGCGGGGGAGACCTCGGCGAAGTCCCCAGCGGGGACCTCGGCGGAGGGCCCGGCGACGAGCACCGCGCAGCCCCTCGGCAACCCGGCCGGGAAGACCTCCAGGAAAGCGGCCGCCGGCAAGTCGGCCGCCGGGAAGACGGCTCCCCAGCAGGTGGCTTCCGGGCAGGAGGTTCCCGGGCAGGCGACCGGTAAGGAAGCCGCCAAGACGGCGGCCCGGGGGAAGGCCGGCGGCGCCGCGACCGCGGGGGCGCCCGCCGGCCCGCCCCGGAAGCGCGCCTCCGCCAAGACCGCCGCCCCGGCCCGCAAGCCCGCGCCCGCGAAGCCCCGCCCGGCCTCCGCGCCCGCGCCCGCCGCACCGGACCGCCGGCAGGAGCTCCTGGACACCGCCGCCGAGGTCTTCGCGGCCCAGGGCTACAACGCCACCACCGTCCGGCAGATCGCCGACGCGGCCGGCATGCTCGCCGGCAGCCTCTACTACCACTTCGACTCCAAGGAGTCGATGGTCGACGAGATCCTCTCCGCGTTCCTGGACGAGCTGTGGGCCGGTTACGACGCCGTCCTGGCGGCCGGCCTCGGGCCGCGGGAGACCGTCGAGGCGCTGGTCACCGAGTCGTTCCGGGAGATCGACCGGCACCGGTCGGCGGTCGCGATCTACCAGAAGGAGGCCCGGCACCTCGCCACCCAGCCGCGCTTCGACTACCTCACCGCCTCCCGGCGGAAATTCGAGGAGGTCTGGCTCGGCACCCTGGAGCGCGGAGTGGCCGAGCGGGTCTTCCGCGCCGACCTCGACCTCCGGCTGGCCTACCGCTTCCTGCGCGACACGGTCTGGGTCGCCGCCAGCTGGTACCGCCCCCAGGGCCGCCACACCCCCGAGGAGATCGCCCGCCAGTACCTCGCCATGGTCCTGGACGGCATCGCCCTCCCCGGCTGAGGCTCCGGCCGGGGAACCGGCCGAGGGCGCGGCTGAGAATCCGGCCGGGGAACCGGCTGGGAGCTGGACCGGGGGCGCCACTACGGCCCGCCCCGGGGCGGGCGCGGCGCCCGGCGCTCAGCAGGCCACGCCCGTCCCCCTGCATCAGCAGGCCACGCCCGGCCGGTGCATCAGCAGGCCACGTTCTTCACATACAGGGCGCGCGGCCCCGCCGTCGTCCCGTAGCGCACGTCCTTCGTCGCCCCCTTGGGCAGGCGGCCGCGCGGATCCGCCGCGTGCGGAACGACGATGGTGTAGCAGGCGGGCCGCTGCGCGCACAGATTCGTCAGCCGGACGTACCGCTGCCCGCCCTGGCTGAAGTACTTCCGCACCTTCACGCACCGCGGCACCTGCCCCGCGGCCGCCGCGTCCGCCGCCGTCGCCATCGTCAACGACGCGCCGCACACCACGCCCGCCAGCGCTATCGACATGATCTTCCGCATCAGCTTTCCCCCGTCCGGCGTGCGGCGGCCGGTCCACCGGCGGCCCGCAACCGGCCGCGGGCACCGCCCGGCACGCACGCTCCTGGTTCCCTGGCAGTCCTGCTTCTCGCCGCCGCCTTCGCCGGCTCCCGGCCCATTGTCCACGTCCGCCCCGCGGAATTCAGCCGCGGGCCGCTGCCTGGAGCTCGTCCACCCGCAGGTACGCCAGCGCCCGCCGGGTCAGCTCCGCCACGTCATCCGGGTCCTCCTGCCATGCCCAGTGCTCCATCGCGACGGAGAGTGCGTCGATCAGCGCACAGGCCAGCAGCCGCACCTCCATGCTGTCCGCGGGCGTCCCGGTGCGCGCCGCGAGCACCGGGACCAGCTGGTCCTGCATGTCCCGCCCCGCGGCCAGCCAGCGCATCCGGACCGCCGGCACACTGCCCATGACCCGGATCAGCCGCCGTGCCTTGTCGGCGTCGGCCAGCCGCCGGGCCGACGCCGAGCTGTCGAACGCTGCCCGCACCGCTCCGGTCAGCGGCTCGTCCACCGGCCGCCGCGCAAGCTCCTCGACGAGCACCCCCACGCTGGAGGTCAGTACCGGAGTCAGCGCGTCCTCCTTGGCCGCGCAGTACCGGTAGAAGGTGCGCAGCGAGATCCCGGCCGCCGACGCGATGTCCTCCACGGTCGTCGCCTCGTAGCCCCGCTCGGAGAACAGCGCGGCCGCGGCCTCCGCGATCTCCAGCCGGGTCTCGTGCCGCCGCCGCTCGGTCAACGAGGGCCTGCCCCGCACCGCCGTCATCCGCCCCTCCGCCCGGTTCCGTTCCGTTCCGGCTCACGGTCGCCGCCCGCCCGGGGGCCGCGGCCCCGGTACCTCTCCCGCCGCCACCGACCCATATTTTGTCACGACCAAGCACCTTGGCACGTCATGCCAAAAAAGCTATGTTGACCGAACCGGCCCTCATCCACACCACCCACCCATCGCCCCGGCCGCCCCACCCCCGCCCCGGCCGGCCGCCGATACGCCGCGTCCCACGCTCCGCCCGCCATCGCCAGCCGCCCGGCCGCCCTGACGCCTACCGCCTCCCTGCGGCCCCCGTCGGCCCCCTCCTCCCGCTCCCGCCCCGCTCACCCCTGCCCCACCGCCACCCCACCGTCCCGCACCCAAGACTCAAGCCACCCCGAACCCCACCGCACCGAACCCCACCGCACGGAATCGCACCACCCCGAACCCCACTGCACCGAACCCCACGGCACCGAACCCCACGGCACCGAACCCCACGGCACCGAACCGCACCTACGGAACCGCCCCTATCGACCGGAACCGCACCTACCGCATACCAAGGAGCCGCCCATGCCCCACCGCACCTACCTCGTCACCGGAGCCGCCTCCGGGATCGGCCGCGCCACCGCGACGCTCCTCCGCGACCGGGGCCACACCGTCCTCGGCGCCGACCTCCAGGACGCCGACATCGCGGCGGACCTCGCCACGCCCACCGGCCGCACGGAACTGGCCGAGCGCGCCCGCGAGTTGACCGGTGGGCGCCTGGACGCCGTGATCGCCTGCGCCGGACTCGCGCACTTCCACCCGCGTACCCTCCAGGTCAACTACTTCGGTACCGTCGCCACCCTCGAAGGACTGCACCCTCTGCTCGCCGCCGGCACCGACCCGCGCGCGGTACTCGTCTCCTCGGTGGCCGCCATCCACCCGCCGGACCCGGCGATCGTCGACGCCGCCCTCGCCGGCGACGAGGACACCGCCGTCGCCGTCGCCCGAGCGGCCCTCGACCGGGGCGAGGGGTACACCATCTACGGTTCCTCCAAGCACGCCCTCACCCGCTGGCTCCGCCGGGCCGCCATCACCGACGACTGGGCGGGCGCGGGCATCCCGCTCAACGCCGTCGGACCCGGCACGGTCACCACGCCGATGACCGCCCCCATGCTCGGCGACCCCGCGCTGCGCGAGGCCGTCAACGCCAGTGTGCCGATGCCCCTGCACGGCCACGCCCGCCCCGAACAGGTGGCCCCGCTCCTGGCCTGGCTGACCTCCCCCGAGAACACCCACGTCACCGGCCAGATCCTCTTCGCCGACGGCGGCGCCGACGCCACCCTCCGAGGCGACACGGCCTGGTGACCCGGGCCCCGCACCCAGGGCCGAGTCACCCACCCACCTGCCCTGTCCACGTACCGCGCCCGGCCCGGTCAGTCGCCCTCGGGCTCGGGCTCGGGTCCGGGGCCGGACGGGCGGGCCGCCACCACCTTCAGCCCCCGCTCCGCGAACTCCCTCCGCATCTCCTCGGCCACGCCCTCGTCAGTGATGAGAGTGTCGAAGACATCCGCGTCACCCACCCGGGCGAAACACCGTGCACCGACCTTCGACGAATCCGCGACGACCACGGCCCGCTGGGCTCGCTCGGCCATCAGGCGGTTGATGCGCGCCTCCGCCTCGTCGTGCACCGTGGCGCCCATCACCGGATCCACCCCGTTGGCCCCGATGAAGGCGAGGTCGATGGAGATCTGCTGGAGCACCAACTCGCTGAACGGCCCCACCAGTTCGTAGGAACGCGAATGCGCCACACCGCCCGTCAGCACGATCTTGATCTGCGGCCGGACGGCCAGTTCATTGGCGATGTTCAGCGAGTTGGTCACGATCGTCAGATGCGGCTGCGGCCCCGCCTCCGCGAAATCGGGGCGCGTGGCGAGCACCCGGGCGATCGCGGTGGTGGTCGTCCCACCGCTCAGTCCGACCACGTGGCCGCGCTCCACCAGCTTCGCCGCCGCCTTCGCCACCGCCTCCTTCTCCGCCGAACGGTGCCCGTGCTTGTACCGGATCGGAAGGTCGTACGCCACCGAGCTGAGCACCGCACCGCCCCGCGTGCGCACCAGCAACTGCTGCTCGGCGAGGGCGTCCATGTCGCGCCGCATCGTGGCGGCCGAGACCGCCAGCTCCGCCGCCGCCTCCTCGACATCCACCCGGCCCCGGTCGCCGAGCAGCTCAAGCAGTGCGTTCATTCGTTCATGGCGCTTCATGACGCGAGCCTAATTCGTCCCACCCCCGACCTCGCTCCCCACCTCGACCGACTCCCTCCCGCGGCCGCACCAGGGCGGGCGGCCGGATCGCCGACCGGGACGAGGTGCGACGGCCTGACGCCGCAGAAGGCGACGCCGAAGATGTGGTCGCACCACACGGTCGCAGAACACGGGGGTGTGGCCCGGGCCCGGACGGGCTCACCTCGTGAGGGGCGCCACCCCGAGGAGGGCCGCGCTCTTGGTGCAAACGGTGTGGGCGAGGGTGTCGTTCGGAGCCGGACGCGAAGGGGTGTCCGGCCGGGACGTGCTGAAGAAGCCCCCACTGGGTGCGGTGCGGGCGAGGCGGTGGCGAGCCAGACAGGCGTCGCGATCACGCAGCGCGCACCCCTCGGAGGCGAGCTGGATGACTTTCACGCGCTCCACTCGACGCGGAGGGGCGAGACGAGACGCGCGTTCTGCGCAGATCCGGGCCAACGGCGGGCCATGACGGGCTCTCGGCGGCCCTCTGAGGACCGGGCCGCCTCCGCTCCCCTCCCGCGGCGTTCAGCGCTCAGCGTTCACCCGCCGGCCGTCACCTCCGCTCGCCGCGGCGCAGGCGACGCCACCGGCGTGTTCAGTACCTCCAGGAGCCGGGCCGCCTCCTGGGCCACTGCCTCGCGGGCCGGTTTGACGTACTTGCGGGAATCCACCAGGGCCGGGTCCCCGTCCAGCGTCTGCCGTATCGAGCGGGTGAAGACGGAGACCAGGTGCGTGGAGATGTTGATCTTCGTCATGCCGGCGGCGATGGCCCGGCGCAGTTCGTCGTCCGGAACACCGGAGGAACCGTGCAGCACCAGCGGTACCGGCAGCGCCGCGCGCAGGGCCGCGATCAGCTCCTTGTCCAACTCGGCGGTGCGCTCACGCATTGCGTGCGAGGAGCCCACGGCGACGGCGAGCGCGTCCACGCCGGTGGCCCGGACGAAGGTCAGCGCCTCGTCGGGGTCGGTACGCGCGCCCGGGGCATGGACCCCGTCCTTACCGCCGACTTCGCCCAGTTCCGCCTCGACGTAGACGTCCCGCTCGTGGCACCAGGCGGTGAGGGCGGCGGTGGTGGCGACGTTCTGCTCGTAGGGGAGGGCGGAGGCGTCCACCATCACCGAGCCCGCGCCGGCGGCGACGCCCTGGTGGACCAGCTCGGCGTCGGTGATGTGGTCGAGATGGACCGCGATCGGGGCCGCGGACTCCTCGGCGAGCGCCAGTGTGGCCTTGGTGAGGGGGCGCAGGCTGCCGTGGTAGCGGACACAGTTCTCGCTGATCTGGAGGATCAGCGGGAGCCGCGTGCGTTCGGCGGCGGTGACCAGTGCTTCGGCGGTTTCCAGATGGATGACGTTGAAGGCCGCGGCGCCGATCCGCGCGTCACGCGCGGCACCGACGATCGACCCGGTGGGAACGAGAGGCATGGCGTCCTGACTCCTTTGTGGAGTGCGGAGTGGGGAGTGTGGCGGGCGGGGGCGTGAACCGGAGGGGAGGGGGCAGCGCTGAGGCGCGAGGGGGGCAAGGGGGGAGAGGCGCAGGAGGCGGCACGACCGCATGCGCCCTGCCCTCGCAGGAGCCGGTCAGTCCCTCGGGAACGACTCCGGTCAGCCCCGCGGGGACGTCCCCGGAGGTGGCCGGTCGGCCCGCACCGAGGGGATCAGCCGGTCCTCACGGGGTGGCCGGTTCCTGGAGCATGACCGAGCGGGTCAGGCTGCGCGGGTTGTCCGGGTCCAGGCCGCGGGCGCGGGCCCGTTCCAGGGCGACCCGCTGGACCAGCACCAGGTCGGCGAGCGGGTCCCGGGCGTGGCACACGAAATGCGCTCCGGTGCGGGCCACGTCGGCCTCCAACCCCTCCGGGGCCTGGCCGAAGAGCCAGGTCACCCGCCCCGGGGCGGCTATGGAGATGGGGCCGTGGCGGTACTCCATGGCGGGGTAGGACTCGGTCCAGCTCTGGGACGCCTCGCGCATCTTGAGCGCCGCTTCGTTGGCCAGGCCGTACGTCCAGCCGGTGCCGAGGAAGGCGAACTGCTCGGCGTCCACCCAGTCCTTCTCCACCGGTGCCGCCAGGGCCTCTTCGGCGTCGGCGACCGCCCGGGAGACATCGTGGCCGAGGTGGGCGCGCAGCAGGGTCAGCGCGGTGGTGGCGAAGCGGGTCTGCACCACGGACCGCTCGTCGGCGAACGGGAGCGGGACCGTCTCGTCGGACAGCTCGACAGCGGGGGTGTCGGGGTCGCCGAGCACCGTGACCGTGCGGATCCGCCCCTTGACCGCTTCCAGGATCCGCAGCACCTCGGTCGTCGTGCCGGAGCGGGTGATCGCGACGAGTGCGTCATAGCCGCGGGCGGCGCCGAGGAAGGCTTCCGAGGCCGGGAACGGGTCGGTGACGCCGAGCCCGGCCCCCTCGCGCAGGGCCGCGTAGGACTGCGCCATGAACCAGGAGGTGCCGCAGCCGACGACGGCCACCCGCCGGCCGGGCTCGGGCAGCGGCCCGCCGGCGGCACCGATCCGCGCGGCCTCCCGCCAGGTCTCCGGCTGGCTGCGCAGTTCCTGCTCCATGTACGAGGTCTCGCTCATGGCCACCCTCCCGTGGTGTGTGACCGGCGATCGCTGCGGGGTCGGTCGGCTCATCTCCGCCTCATCCCGCACGGACGCTCGCTCGGTGCGCATTTCTGGTCGATGCAATCGATGCAACTTCCTGCTTCGATGACGCCGACTCTACGCACTTTCGCTCAGTCGTTCCATCCCTCGTCCGGGTGGCGCGGTAGAGGGGAGGGCGGCCGGGGTGCTGTGGAGACGTGCGGTTCTCCGCGATGCGGTGGCGTGAAGTGGGCGTGGCGGAGCAGTGCAAAGCTGAGTATGGAGCTGTTGACAACTGCGCGAAACGTGCCTGATATTCGCAAGATCAGTCATGTGCCCGGCGTTGCCGGTCATGACGATGGCCCGGCGCCGCGACGCCGGGCGCGCAGTTACGCAGCAATGACGCTCCGTCGCACGAAGGACTTCCGATGTCCACTGCCCCGCTCTCCGTGCCCCCGCCGCGCCCGCCGTCCGCGGCCCCGCGCCGCACCGGCCGGATGTTCGCCCTCACCGGCGCCGTCGTCGGTGTCATCTACGGCTACGACACCGGCAGCATCTCCGGTGCCCTGGTGTTCCTCAGCAAGGACTTCCAGCTCACCGAGACCGAGAAGGGGCTGGTCAACAGCATCCTGGTGTTCGGGTCGATCCTCGGGGCACTGATCGGCGGCAAGCTCGCCGACGCCCTGGGCCGCAAGGTCGCGATGCTGATCGTCGCGGGCTCCTACGCGGTCTTCGTCGCCCTCTCCGCGATCGCCCCCACCGTCGAAGTGCTCGACGCCGTCCGCTTCCTGCTCGGCGTCGCGATCGGCATCTCGATCGTCGCGGCGCCCCTCTACGTCGCCGAGTCGACCCCGGCCCGGATCCGCGGCGCCTCCGTGGCGGCCTACCAGGTGGCCACGGTCGTCGGCATCGTCCTGACCTACTTCGTCAACTGGGGCCTGTCGGGCGGCGGCCACTGGCGCTGGATGCTCGGTCTCTCGGCGATCCCCGCGGCGCTCGTGGTGATCCCGCTGCTCCGCCTGCCGGACACCCCCCGGTGGTACGTCCTCAAAGGGCGCACCGAACGGGCCGCCGAGGTGATGGCGACGACCGACCCGGACGTGGACCCGCACGCCGAGGTCGCCGCGGTGCGGGCCGCGCTGGCCGAGGAGAGCGGCGGCTCGCTGCGCTCACTGCTGCGCAAGCCGTACGCCCGCGCCGCGTTCTTCGTCGTCGGCCTCGGATTCTTCTGCCAGATCACCGGGATCAACGCGGTGACGTACTACAGCCCGCAGATCTTCGAGGAGATGGGCTTCACCGGCAACGGCCAGAACTTCCTGCTGCCGTCCTTCGTCGAACTGGCCTCGCTGGCCGCCACCGTGTGCGCGATCCTCATCATCGACCGCCTCGGCCGCCGGGTGGTGCTGCTCTCCGGGATCGGCACGATGGTGGTGATGCTCGCCGTACTGACCGCCGTCTTCGCCACGGGGGAGCTGCACGGCGCCACCACCTGGGTGGGCTTCGCCGCCATCCTGCTGTTCACCGCCGCGTTCAACTTCGGCTTCGGCGCGCTGATCTGGGTCTACGCGAGCGAGGCGTTCCCCGCCCAGCTGCGCTCCACGGGGGCGTCGGTGATGCTCACCGCCGACCTGGTCGCCAACCTCCTGATCGCCCAGTTCTTCCCGTCGCTCATGGCCCGGGCGGGCGCCGCCGCGACCTTCGCCGGGCTGGGCGTGCTCGCCCTCGCGGCCCTGGTGTTCGCCGCCTTCACCGCCCCCGAGACCAAGGGGCGCCAGCTGGAGGAGATCCAGGAGTACTGGCGCAACGGGGGCCGCTGGCCCGCTCCGGTCGGCTCCGCCCGGGTCGGCGCCGGGCCGCTGGACGGGTCCGCGGCGTCCCCGGCGCCCCCGGCCTCGCCCTCGTAGGACAGCGCTCGCGCGGGGGACGCAGGGCCCGGTCCGCCGGGCGTTCCGGTAGGCCGGGCCCTGGGGACGGCGGCTCAGGAGGGGAGCTGCTCCTGGTAGGCGGCCAGGGCCGGGGCGGTCTTCGTCGCCACGAATTCGGTGATCCGGTACTCGCACACCCCGGCGAGGACGAACGGGTCCTGGGCGGTCAGCTGCTCGACGGCCGCGCGGTCCGCGCCGGCGGCGAGGATCACGCCCCCGTCGCGCGGGTTCTTCCGCCCGGATGCGAGGAAGTGGCCGGCGGCGTACCCCTTTTCCAGCCAGACCACGTGGTCCGGGAGAACGACGTCGACACGGTCGAGCGGAGCGGTGTAGGTCAGTTCCAGTACGAACATGGCGGAAAATATACGCCTGCCGCAGGGGAACGGGGGTTCGGTAGCGTGGCGGGCATCATGGACACCTTCGGAACCCTCTCCCGCGCCGACGAGCTGCGCAACTGGCCGGCGGACGAGGCCGGGGCCCGCGCGGTCCAGGACCGGCTGCGCGCCCACGTGCGCCTGGACGAGGCCGGCCCCGAACCGGGCTTCGCCGGCACGGTGGCCGGGGTGGACGTCGCCTACGACGACGAACGGGGCGTGGTCGCCGCGGCCGCCGTCGCCCTCGACGCCCGGACCCTCGCGGTGGTCGACGAGGCCACCGCCGTCGGCCCGGTCTCCTTCCCCTACGTCCCCGGGCTGCTCGCCTTCCGGGAGATCCCCACCGTGCTGGCCGCCCTGGACCGGCTCGGCCACACCCCCGGCCTGGTGGTCTGCGACGGCTACGGGCTGGCCCACCCGCGCCGCTTCGGGCTCGCCAGCCACCTCGGGGTGCTCACCGGGCTGCCCACCCTCGGGGTCGCCAAGAACCCCTTCGTCTTCCGCTACGAGGCGCCCGGGCCGGAGCGCGGCGCCACCTCGCCGCTCGTGGACGACACGGCCGCGGGCCCGGAGGAGGTGGGACGTGCCCTGCGCACCCAACGGGGCGTCAAACCGGTCTTCGTGTCCGTCGGCCACCGGGTGGACCTCGACCGGGCCTGCGCGCACACGCTGCGGCTGGCGGCCACCTACCGCCTCCCGGAGACGACCCGGGCCGCCGACGCGCTGTGCCGCCGGGCGCTGGCGGACGCCTGACCGCGGGCGCCCCGCTATGCCCGGACCACCCGGAAGGCGATCCCCGCCCTCCGGAGGCGCCCGGTCAGCGCGTCCCCCATGGCCACGGCCGTCGTCACCTGGCCCGCGGTCGGCGGGAGGTCGTCGAAGGCCAGGCTGAGCGCCGCCTCGGCGAGCATCTTCGCGGTCTCGTCGTAGCCCGGGTCGCCGCCCGCCACCTCGGTGACCAGGCGGGTACCGCCGCCCGAGGCCACGAACCGCACCGCGAACCAGCTCCGCGCCCGCCGCTCCGGCCCGGGCCCCTCGCCCGGCTGGAGCCGTCCGGACAGCCAACGTCGGACCGGCGGTACCTGGGCGAGCGCCGACACCGCCCCCGCGCCCGCCGCACCGGCCACCGCGGTCGGCAGCCGCCGCACACCCGCGTAGTGGCGGTACCGGAAATCGGGGCCGTAGCGGTCCAGGGCGGCCGCGGAGCGGGCGACGATCCGCGGGTCCAGGGTCGGCAGCGGCACGCCCCAGGTGCCCGTCTCCCGGCTCCGGACGGGCGGCCCGAACGGGGCCCGCACCGTGCGGCCCGCCGGCCGCGGTTCGGCCCGCCGGCGGGCCCGGGCGGCGCGCGCCATGGCGGCCGGCCGGGAGACCGCGGTCAGCGCGGACGCCAGGGTGCCGCCGGAGAACGCGGCGTCGGTCCGCACGAAACCGTCGATGCGCACCGGGACGCCCTCCGGGAGCAGCCCCACCGTGTAGAGCACCCCCAGGTCGTACGGGACGGAGTCGAAGCCGCAGGCGTGGACCAGCCGGGCCCCGGACGCACGGGCCGCGGCGTGGTACCGCAGGTAGACCCGGTCCACGAACTCCGGCTCGCCGGTGAGGTCCAGGTAGTCGGTGCCGGTCTCGGCACAGGCGGCGACCAGGGGTTCGCCGTGCACCAGGTAGGGGCCGACGGTGGTGGCCAGGACGCGGGTGCCGGCGGCCAGGGCGCGCAGGGAGTCCGGGTCGGTGCTGTCGGCGCGCAGCAGCGGGAGGCCCGCACAGGCCGGGTTCACGGCGGCCAGCCGCTCCCGGAGCCGCTCCAGTCCCGCTCGGCTGCGTCCGGCGAGCGCCCAGCGGCAGCCCTCGGGGGCGTGCCGGGCCAGGTACTCCGCGGTGAGCGCGCCGGCGAAACCGGTCGCTCCGTACAGCACGAGGTCGTGGTCGCGTCCTGGGATGTCGGGCCGTGGCATCGCTGTCCTCTCCTGGCCGGGCCGGGGACCGGACCCTACCGAGGGGGTGCCAACCACCGGACGGGCGGGGGCCGTCGGCGCCCACGGGGGTGCGACCGGTCTCCACGCGGCCGGGGCGCGGGGCCTGGCGCTCGGCCAGGGCGTCTCCGGGGCCCTGCCGACGTACCTCGCGGGCCGCTTCCCGCCCGCGACCCGCGCCGCGTCGCTGGGCTTCGTCTCCCACACGGGCGCGCTGGGCGGTGCGGTGGAACCGGGGCGCGGGGCGGCGGTCCGGGGCGGAGGGCCGTGCGGTGCCGCGTAACGGGAGGCGGCGGGGCGTCAGGGTCCGGCGGGGGGCGGGGGCGCGGCCGCGCGGCCGGCGGTGCGGCTCACTCGGTGCTGTCGCCGCGGCGCCCGAGCGCCACGCCGCGCACGCCCTCCAGCTCCGTCAGCGCCTCGACCAGGGGATGCGCCGAACCGCTGCCCTCCAGGCGCAGCAGCACCTCGGCGGCTATCCGGGGGTTCTCGGCGCCGGTCTCCACCTGGACATCGGTGACCCGGAAACCACTCCCCGTGCACATCTCCAACATCCGTCCCAGCAGCCCCTGTTGGGGCTGGTAGGTGAGGCGCAGTTCGACCCGGCCGAAGGACGGGCCGGACCCGAACCGCTCCGAGACCCAGGAGAAACCGCGGACGACCAGGAAGTGCACCGCCGTCGCGCCGATCGCGAGCAGCGGCAGCCCGCCGCCGCACGCCATGCCGATGGCACAGGTCAGCCAGATGGTCGCGGCCGTGGTCAGGCCCCGGACGGCGTCCTTCCGCACGAAGATGAGGCCGCCACCGATGAACCCGATGCCGGAGACGACCTGGGCGGCGACCCGCGAGGGGTCCAACGCCACCCCGTCGGTGCCGAGCAGCGCCCCGAAGCCGTGGATCGACACCTCCATGAACAGGGCGCTGCCCACCCCGACGAGAGTGTGGGTGCGCAGCCCGGCGCTCTTCTGCCGGGCCTCCCGCTCCAGGCCGATCAGCGAGGACAGCAGCAGGGCCAGGGCCAGCTCGGTGAACTGGCGCAGTCCCTGGCCCGCGTGGACGTCGAACAGTGCGGCGGCGTGGTGAGACATGACGGCATTGTCCCTCCGCCGGCCCGGCGCCGGGCGCTCCGCGGGCCGTTGTCAGTGGTCGCGGTTAGCGTGGAGGTCGACGGGCGGCGCGGGTGTGCGCGGCCCCGCGGACAGGCACCGCGCGCGGTGCCGGACGGGGGAGCGGACGTGGCGGAGACGAGGGCGCGGGCGGTGCGGCAGGCGGCGGCGCGGGCGCGGGTGCGGACGGGCGCGCCCCGCCGCGGCATAGCGCCCGCGCGGCTCATCGACCGGCCTGGCGGGGGTTAGCGGCGCGGCAGTGGCAGGCGCGCGAAGGCCCGTGGCGGCGATGGCAGTTCGGCATCGCCGCCACGGGCCTTTTCCGGCACCGGCCACGCGGCACGAGGGGGCTTGTGGAAAGTGGAACACGTTCTTAACATCACGGGTGTTACATCAGAAGTGTCACAGTGTGGAAGGCAGCACGGAAGGCAGAGGGCGCGATGACGCAGTCAGCAGACGGCCCGCTGAGCGGCGTGCGGGTGGTGGAGCTCGCCGGCATCGGCCCCGGACCGTTCGCCGCCATGCTGCTGGCCGACCTCGGCGCCGACGTCGTGCGGGTCGACCGGCCCGGCGGCGCCGGCCTGGGCATCGACCCGGCCCGCGACGTCACCAACCGCAACAAGCGCTCGGTCCTGGTGGATCTGAAGCGGTCCGAAGGGGTCGAGCAGGTCCTCGCCCTGGCCGGGCGCGCCGACGTCCTCATCGAGGGCTACCGCCCGGGCGTCGCCGAGCGCCTCGGCGTCGGCCCGGACGCCTGCCTGGCGCGCAACCCCCGCCTGGTCTACGGCCGGATGACCGGCTGGGGCCAGCAGGGCCCGCTCGCCGGCACCGCGGGGCACGACATCGGCTACATCGCCCTCACCGGCGCGCTCGGCATGATCGGCCCGCCCGACGGCCCGCCCGCCGTCCCCGCCAACCTCCTCGGCGACTACGCCGGCGGCTCCCTCTATCTGGTCATCGGCGTCCTCGCCGCCCTCCGGCACGCCCGCACCGAGGGCGGCACGGGCCAGGTCGTGGACGCCGCGATCGTCGACGGGACCGCCCATCTGACGGCGATGATCCACGGCATGCTGGCGGCCGGCGGCTGGCAGGACCGCCGCGGCGCCAACCTCCTCGACGGCGGCGCCCCCTTCTACGGCGTGTACGAGACCGCCGACGGCGGGCACATGGCCGTCGGCGCGCTGGAGCAGCGGTTCTACGCCGAGTTCGTCCGGCTGCTCGGCCTGGGGGACGAGGTCCCCGGCCGGGACGACCTCGCCGCCTGGGAGGAGCTGCGCACCGCCATCGCCGCCCGGTTCCGGACCCGTACGCGGGCGGAGTGGACGGCCGTCTTCCAGGACTCCGACGCCTGCGTGGCCCCCGTGCTCTCGCTGCGCGAGGCCCCGGCGCACCCGCACCTCGCCGCCCGCGGCACCTTCACCGAACACGCCGGCATCACCCAGCCCGCCCCCGCGCCCCGCTTCTCCGCCACGCCCGGAACGCTCCGCAGACCGCCCGCCCGGCCCGGCGCCGACACCGCGGAGGTCGCCCGCGACTGGGACGTGCCCGCCCTGGTCACCCCCGGCGGCGCGCGCCCCGCCGAGCCCGGGGAGGCGGCCCGCTGATGGCACCGGCCACCCCCCGCCAGGAGCACCGCCCCACCGGCCGCGAGCGGGCGGCCGGGGCCGCGGTGCCCGCCGCGTTGGGCGAACGGGTGACGCTGCGCGCCTCCCAGGGGGATGTCCGCGGCGGGTTCGCCGCGTACCGCGCGGCCGGGGTGACGATGCTCCCTGACCGGCCCATAGCCCCCGGTCCCGTCCGGCCCGCCGAGACGGTCGAGGACCGGCTCTGAGGGGACCGGGCGCGACCCGGCGCCCACCGGGGGCCGCCCGGCCCCGCCCGGGCGGCCCCGCCCACCAACCGCACCGCACCCCCGAAGGGACAGCAGAGTGAAGCGCCAGCTCTTCACCGAGGACCACGAAGCCTTCCGCGAGACGGTGCGCACCTTCCTCGCCAAGGAGGTGACACCGCACTACGCCCAGTGGGAGAAGGACGGCATCGTCAGCCGGGACGCCTGGCGCGCCGCCGGCCGCCAGGGGCTGCTGGGCCTGGCCGTCCCCGAGGAGTACGGCGGCGGGGGCACCACCGACTTCCGCTACAGCGCCGTACTGGCCGAGGAGTTCACCCGCGCCGGCGCCCCCGGCCTGGCCATCGGCCTGCACAACGACATCGTCGGCCCCTACCTCACCTCGCTCGCCACCGACGAGCAGAAGCGCCGCTGGCTGCCCGGCTTCTGCACCGGCGAGACCATCACCGCCATCGCCATGACCGAGCCCGGCGCCGGCTCCGACCTCCAGGGCATCCGCACCGCCGCCGAGGACCGCGGCGACCACTGGGTGCTCAACGGCTCCAAGACCTTCATCTCCAACGGCATCCTCGCCGACCTCGTCATCGTCGTCGCCAGGACCACGCCCGAGGGCGGCGCGCACGGCCTGAGCCTGCTGGTCGTCGAGCGCGGGGCGCCCGGGTTCGAGCGCGGCCGCAACCTCGACAAGATCGGCCAGAAGTCCCAGGACACCGCCGAGCTGTTCTTCCACGACGTCCGGGTGCCCAAGGAGAATCTGCTCGGCGAACTCAACGGCGCGTTCGTGCACCTGATGACCAACCTCGCCCAGGAGCGGATGGCGATAGCCGTCGCCGGGATCGCCGGTGCGGAGCACGTCCTGGAGCTCACCACCCGCTACGTCAAGGAGCGCGAGGCGTTCGGCCGGCCGCTGGCCAAGCTCCAGCACATCCGCTTCGAGATCGCCGAGATGGCCACCGAGTGCGCGGTCACCCGCGCCTTCCTCGACCGCTGCATCGCCGACCACGCCGCGGGCGCCCTGGACGCCGTGCACGCCTCCATGGCCAAGTGGTGGGCCACCGAACTCCACAAGCGCGTCGCCGACCGCTGCCTGCAACTCCACGGCGGCTACGGCTACATGACCGAATACCCCGTCGCCCGCGCCTTCACCGACGGCCGGATCCAGACCATCTACGGAGGGACGACCGAGATCATGAAGGAGATCATCGGCCGCTCCCTGCTCGGCTGACCCTCCCCGACTGCGCCTCCCGGGCCCGTGGCACCGGCGGCCGTGCGCCGCCGGTCCCGCCCCGGGCCGGAAAGAAAGGCTTCCCCGTGAGCACCGAAGCGTATGTGTACGACGCGATCCGCACCCCCCGCGGCCGCGGCAAGGCGAACGGCGCCCTGCACGGCACCAAGCCCATCGACCTGGTCGTCGGCCTGATCCACGAGGTCCGGCGGCGCTTCCCCGGCCTCGACCCGGCCGCCGTCGACGACATCGTGCTGGGCGTCGTCGGCCCGGTCGGCGACCAGGGCTCCGACATCGCGCGGATCGCCGCGATCGCCGCCGGCCTCCCCGACACCGTCGCCGGGGTCCAGGAGAACCGCTTCTGCGCCTCCGGCCTCGAAGCGGTCAACATGGCCGCCGCCAAGGTCCGTTCCGGCTGGGAGGACCTGGTCCTGGCCGGCGGCGTGGAGTCGATGTCGCGGGTCCCGATGGCCTCCGACGGCGGCGCCTGGTTCGCCGACCCGATGACCAACTTCGACACCGGCTTCGTCCCGCAGGGCATCGGCGCCGACCTCATCGCCACGCTGGAGGGCTACTCCCGCCGCGACGTCGACGAGTACGCCGCGCTGTCCCAGGAGCGGGCCGCCGCGGCCTGGAAGGACGGCCGCTTCGCGCGCTCCGTCGTCCCCGTCCGGGACCGCAACGGCCTGGTCGTCCTCGACCGCGACGAGCACCTGCGCCCCGGCACCACCGCCGACTCGCTGGCCGGCCTGAAGCCGTCGTTCGCCGCCATCGGCGACGCCGGTGGCTTCGACGCGGTCGCCCTCCAGAAGTACCACTGGGTCGAGAAGATCGACCACGTCCATCACGCCGGCAACTCCTCCGGCATCGTGGACGGCGCCGCCCTGGTCGCCATCGGCTCCCGCGAGGTCGGCGAGCGCTACGGCCTCACCCCGCGGGCCCGTATCGTCTCCGCCGCGGTCTCCGGCTCCGAGCCCACCATCATGCTCACCGGCCCCGCCCCCGCCAGCCGCAAGGCACTGGCCAAAGCCGGGCTGACCATCGACGACATCGACCTGGTCGAGATCAACGAGGCGTTCGCCGCGGTCGTGCTGCGCTTCGTCAAGGACATGGGCCTGAGCCTGGACAAGGTCAACGTCAACGGCGGCGCGATCGCCCTGGGCCACCCGCTCGGCGCCACCGGCGCGATGATCCTCGGCACCCTCGTCGACGAACTGGAGCGCCAGGACAAGCGCTACGGCCTGGCCACCCTCTGCGTCGGCGGCGGGATGGGCATCGCCACCGTCATCGAGCGCCTCTGACCCTCGTCCCACCCCACTACGGAGTACCGACCATGAGCCGAGCCACCACCATCCGCTGGGAACAGGACGAGACCGGCGTCGTCACCCTGGTCCTGGACGACCCCGACCAGTCCGCCAACACCATGAACGGCGCCTTCAAAGCCTCCCTCACCGCGGTCGCCGACCGCCTGGAGGCCGAGCGCGACGGCATCCGCGGCGTCATCATCACCTCCGCCAAGAAGACCTTCTTCGCCGGCGGCGACCTGCACGACCTGATCGCCGTCACCCCCGACCAGGCCCAGCAGGCGTTCGAGGCGGGCAACGGCATCAAGCGCGACCTGCGCCGCATCGAGACGCTCGGCAAGCCCGTCGTCGCCGCGATCAACGGCGCGGCGCTGGGCGGCGGTTACGAGATCGCCCTGGCCTGCCACCACCGCGTCGCCCTGGACACCCCCGGCACCAAGATCGGCCTGCCCGAGGTCACCCTCGGCCTGCTGCCCGCCGCCGGCGGCGTCACCCGCACCGTCCGGCTGCTGGGCATCACCGACGCCCTGCTGAAGGTGCTCCTCCAGGGCACCCAGTACAGCGCCCCGCGCGCACAGGAGGCCGGGCTGATCCACGAGGTGGCGCAGACCCCCGAGGAACTCCTCGCCAAGGCGCGGGAGTTCATCGACGCGCACCCCGAATCCCAGCAGCCCTGGGACGTCAAGGGCTACCGGATCCCCGGCGGCACCCCCGCCCACCCGAAGTTCGCCGCCAACCTCCCGGCGTTCCCCGCCAACCTCAAGAAGCAGCTCAACGGCGCCCCCTACCCGGCCCCGCGCAACATCCTCGCCGCGGCCGTCGAGGGCTCCCAGGTCGACTTCGAGACCGCCCAGACCATCGAGGCGCGCTACTTCGTCGAGCTGGTCACCGGCCAGGTCTCCAAGAACATGATCCAGGCGTTCTTCTTCGACCTCCAGGCCGTCAACGCCGGACGCAGCCGCCCCCAGGGCATCGAGCCGCGCACGGTCCGCAAGGTCGGTGTCCTCGGCGCCGGCATGATGGGCGCCGGCATCGCCTACGCCTGCGCCAGGGCCGGTATCGACGTGGTCCTCAAGGACATCACCCTCGACGCCGCCCGCCGGGGCAAGAGCTACTCCGAGGGCCTGCTCGACAAGGCGCTCGCCAAGGGCCGGACCACCGAGCGCAAGCGCGACGAGCTGCTGGCCCGGATCACCCCCACCGCCGAGCCCGCCGACCTGGCCGGCTGCGACGCGGTCATCGAGGCGGTCTTCGAGGACGTCGCCCTCAAGCACAAGGTCTTCAAGGAGATCCAGCACCTCGTCGCCCCGGACGCGCTGCTGTGCTCCAACACCTCCACCCTGCCCATCACGCTGCTGGCCGAAGGCGTCGAGCGGGACGCCGACTTCATCGGCCTGCACTTCTTCTCCCCGGTCGACAAGATGCCGCTGGTGGAGATCATCAAGGGCGAGCGCACCGGTGACGAGGCCCTGGCCCGCGCCTTCGACCTGGTCCGCCAGATCCGCAAGACCCCGATCGTCGTCAACGACTCCCGCGGCTTCTTCACCTCCCGGGTCATCGGCCACTTCATCAACGAGGGCGTGGCGATGCTCGGCGAGGGCCTCGACCCCGCCTCGGTCGAACAGGCCGCCGCCCAGGCCGGCTATCCCGCCAAGGTGCTCTCCCTGATGGACGAGCTGACCCTCACCCTCCCGCGCAAGATCCGTGAGGAGACCCGGCGCGCCGTGGAGGAGGCCGGCGGCACCTGGCAGCCGCACCCGGCCGACACCGTCATCGACCGCATGGTCGACGAGTTCGGGCGCCCCGGCCGCAGCGGCGGCGCGGGCTTCTACGACTACGGCGACGACGGCCGGCGGACCGGCCTGTGGCCAGGGCTGCGCGAGCACTTCGGGCGCGCCGGCGCCGCGATCCCGTTCCGGGACATGCAGGAGCGGATGCTGTTCGCCGAGGCGCTGGACACCGTCCGCTGCCTGGAGGAGGGCGTGCTGACCTCCGTCGCCGACGCCAACATCGGGTCCATCCTGGGCATCGGCTTCCCCGGCTGGACCGGCGGTGTGCTCCAGTACATCAACGGCTACCGGGGCGGCCCCGGACGGGAGGACCTCGTCGGCCCGTCCGGTTTCGTGGCCCGGGCCCGGGAGCTCCAGGCGGCCTACGGCGACCGGTTCGCGCCCCCCGCGCTGCTGGTCGAGAAGGCCGACAGGGGTGAGACGTTCACGGACTGACCCACGCCTGACGGGGGCGGGTCCGCGCGGTCCGCCCCCGTCACCCCGCGCCGGTGGCGCCGCCGCCGTCGCCCCCGCCGGGACGCGCCCCGGCGGCCCCGGCCTCCCGGCCGTCCCGGCCGTCCCCGCTGTCGTGTCCGTCGCGGCCGCCCGTGCCGAGCCACTCCCGCAGCTCTTCCTTCATCGACCGCTGGAACGCCGTGACCAGCGCCTGCACCACCATCGGCTGCATATGCGCCGACAGCGACTTCATCCGCGCCATCTCCGCCGCGTCCGGCCCGCCGTCCCGGTACGGCTCCCACACCTCGTCCTTGAAGAGGCGGCTGAGCTCCCGGGCCGCCGAGCGGGTGTGCTCGATGACGACGGTGCGCGCCGCCAGGATCGTCTCCAGCGCGATCGGCACGTCGAGCAGCCGGGCCCCCAGGTGCAGCAGCCCCGGATCGACGCGGTAGACCCCCGGGTCCTCGGTCCGCACCAGGACGTTCATCGCCGCCAGCCGGTCGAGGTCCTCCTCGGTCAGCTCCCGGCCGGCCCGCCGCTCCAGCTGCTCCAGGGTCGCGTCCTCGGCCTGGTCCGGGATCCAGCCGGCCACCAGCGCCCGGTGGATGGCCAGGTCCTGGGCGCTCAGGTCGGGCGGCAGCTGCGCCAGGTAGCGTTCGATGGCGGACAGCGTCATGCCCTGGTGCTGGAGCTCCTCGATGAGCGCGAGCCGTGAGAGGTGGTCCGGTCCGTAGCGGCCGACCCGGCGCGGTCCGATCTCGGGCGGCGGGAGCAGACCGCGGGTGCTGTAGAAGCGGATCGTGCGGACCGTCACGCCCGCGCGGGCGGCGAGCTCGTCGACGGTCAGACCGGGGGCGGACTCCATCATGTTCAACAGTATTGCTGTCTCACCACAGCTGTGAAACCTCCGCGGCGCCCGCCGCACGTACCGGGCGTCACGCAGCGTGCGGGCCGGGGGTACAGATGCGACGGGCGCGAGCAAGCGAATTTCGCTACCGGCGAGTAGAGCGAAGTCGGCAAACTGGCGAACACTCATCGCCGCTGCGGCCACACCGCCGTGTTATTTGCCACAAAGGCGGACAAATACCTGGTCTTAAGTCCGCCATGTGAAATCTCCCACAGACGGCGGTCCGCTCTTCGGGGAAGGTGTGCCGACTGGCCGTTCGCGCGACCCGCGGAGCCGGTCATGGTCAAGCTCTCCGAAAGCGAGATGAACCACCAGTGAGCACTGAAACCGTCGTGGATGAAGCCCAGCGGCCATCGGACGGGGGGAGCGGGGTCCGGCAGGACGCGGGAGACGCCGGCTACAGCAAGGGTCTCAAGAGCCGGCACATCAACATGATCGCCATCGGCGGCGCGATCGGTACCGGGCTCTTCCTGGGCGCCGGCGGCCGGCTGCACTCCGCCGGCCCGGCCCTGGCCGTCGCCTACGCGGTCTGCGGGCTCTTCGCCTTCTTCGTCGTCCGCGCACTGGGCGAACTGGTCGTGCACCGCCCGTCCTCCGGCTCCTTCGTCTCCTACGCCCGGGAGTTCCTGGGCGAGAAGGGCGCCTACGCGGCGGGCTGGATGTACGTGGTCAACTGGTCCACGACCGGTATCGCCGACATCACCGCGATCGCCCTCTACACCCACTACTGGAGCCTGTTCACCAGCATTCCGCAGTGGGTGATGGCGCTGATCGCGCTGGCGGTGGTGCTCTCGATCAACCTCATCTCGGTGAAGATCTTCGGTGAGATGGAGTTCTGGTTCGCGATCATCAAGGTCGCGGCGCTGGTGGTCTTCATGTTCATCGGGATCTTCCTGCTGGCCACCCAGCACCCGGTCGACGGGCACACCCCGGGCCTGCACCTGATCACCGACCACGGCGGCCTGTTCCCGACCGGTCTGCTGCCCGTGGTGATCGTGCTCCAGGGCGTGGTCTTCGCCTACTCGGCCGTCGAGCTGGTCGGCGTCACCGCCGGTGAGACCAGCGAGCCGCAGAAGATCGTGCCCAAGGCCGTGAACTCGATCATGTGGCGGGTCGGCATCTTCTACGTCGGCTCGGTGATCCTGCTGGCGATGCTGCTGCCGTGGAACGTCTTCAGCGCCAACGAGAGCCCGTTCGTCACCGTGCTGTCCCACGTCGGCATCCCGCACGCCGGCGACGTGATGAACCTCGTCGTGCTCACCGCCGCGATGTCCAGCCTGAACTCCGGCCTGTACTCCACCGGCCGCATCCTGCGCTCGATGTCCATGGCCGGCTCCGCGCCGAAGTTCGCCGGGCGGATGAACCGCAACCAGGTCCCCTACGGCGGCATCATGCTCACCTCCGCGGTGTGCGTGCTCGGCGTCGGGCTGAACTACTGGCTGCCCAGCGACGCGTTCGAGATCGTCATCAACATCGCGGCGCTCGGCATCATCAGCACCTGGTGCACGATCATGATCTGCCACATGGTGTTCGTGCGCCGCTCCAAGCAGGGACTGGTCGAGCGCCCGCGCTTCCGCCTCCCCGGCACCCCGGTCACCGACCTGGCCACCATCGCCTTCCTGCTCGGCGTCATCGTGCTGATGTGGTTCGACGACGGTGTCGGCCGGAAGACCGTGCTGCTGATCCCGGTGCTGGCCGCGGCGCTGGTCGGCGGCTGGTTCGCGGTCCGCGGCCGGGTGAGCCGGATCGCCGCCGAGCGCGAACTCGCCGAGTGAGCCGCGCGGCACCGTAACCCCACGGCCTGCCAAGGGCGGCCGCGGCAGCCTCCGGGCCGCCGCGGCCGCCCTGCGGCGTTTGGCGGACCGGTCAGCCGGCGCGCAGCGGGTAGTGGTCGGAGAGGTTGGTGTAGGTGTAGTCCTTGCCCCAGCTGGAGACGGTCCAGGGCGCCGACTCCTCCTCGACCACGGTGTTGTGCCAGTCGGCGGGCCGGGCGTGGCCGTTGCGGAACAGCACGTAGTCCAGGTCCTCGCGGGGCTCGCCGGGGTAGCGGTAGCGGGCGATCGAGTTCTCCTGGGTGTCGAAGGAGTACGGGTGGCCGGTGCGGCTGTCGGCGGCCGCGAGATCGCCGTTGGCCAGCAGGGCCTGGTACTCCGTGCCGTGGGAGTCGATGTTGAGGTCGCCGGCCACCATGACCTCCTCGTCCGCCGGGATGTTCCGGGCGTCGAGGAAGGCGTCGATCTCCTTGAGCTGCCTGGCCCGGTCGGCGGCCGCCTCACCGGCCTTGCAGCCCGAGTCGGTGGACTGGGTATGGGTGCCGACCACGTGCACCCGGGTGCCGCCCACGTCCAGGACGGCGTAGACGAAGCCCTTGTTGGAGAAGGCGTCCGAACCGCAGGCGTCCTGGTAGACGTACTGCTCCTTGCGCAGGATCGGCCACTTGCTCAGCAGCGTCACCCCGCCGTCCTCGGGCGTGACGGCCGAGTAGGCGCCGCCGGTGGCGTCCCAGCCGCTCCGGCTGCGGCCGACCACCGGTGTCTGGTGCGGGTACTCCGCGGCGGCCCGCGCCTTCAGCGCGTCCGAGGAGGAGTTGTCGAAGGCTTCCTGGAGCACGACGACGTCGTTGCCGTGGAAGAAGTCCGCCGCGGTGATCGCCTGGGCGCGGTGGTCCTGGCCCCAGTTGGGGTAGAGGTTCTTGCTCATCAGGAAGGTGTTGTAGCTGAGCACCTTCAGCCGGGGCGCGGTGGCGGCCGTCGCGGTGGGGGACGTGGCGGCCAGCGCGGCGACGGCCAGGGCCCCGGCGAGGGCGGCGGTCCGGAACGTACGCGGCACGGAGTGCGGCACGGAAACTCCCTGTGGAGGTGGGGACATGGGGGCGTGCACCGGCGACGCACATCAAACCAGCTGGAGTTACTTCCAGGTAACCGTCCGATGGGCGGGAGATGGACGGATTCGGAGGCGAAAGGATGCAGAGGCGCGGCGCGGCGGTGAAGTCCCCTTGCCGGCGGGGTGAGTCCCGGCCCGCCGCCCGCCCGCCGCCCTTGGCACCCCGCCGCCCCGGCACCGGCCCGTGGGACCGCCGGTCGCCGGGGGCGGCCGTATGATGGGGAAACGGATGAACACCGCACGAATGGGCGTAGAACGGATGAAGCCGGTACGTGCCGACCCGGTGCCGCCCCCGCCCGGCGGGGTGCTCTGGTCGCTGGTCGGGGACGTCAGGACGCTGCTGAGCCTGCCCGCCGCGCTGACCCTCCAGGTCGCGCACCCCGCGGTGGGCGCCGGCGTGGCCGACCACTCCGTCTTCCGCACCGACCCGTGGGGCCGCGGGGAGCGGTCCCTGGCCTCCTATCAGCTGTGGGTGTACGGCGGTGCGCGGGCCGCCGAGGAGGGCCGGCGGCTGCGGACGCTGCACCGCACCATCCGGGGCACCGACGCGCACGGCCGGGCGTACCACGCGCTCAACCCCGCCTGCTACGCCTGGGTGCACGCCACCGGCTACCCGGTCTTCCGGCACGCCCAGCGCTACCTCGGCCGCCCCTTCACCCCGGCGCAGGAGCGGCGGCTCTACGCGGAGTGGCTCCGGGTCGGCCGGGTCCTGGGCCTCCGCGACCGCGACCTGCCGCAGACCATCGAGGAGTTCTGGCCGTACTACCGCGAGGTCCTCGACACCGAACTCGAACAGACCGCCGTGGTAAGAGAGTTGCTCGCCACCGACCGGCCGCTGCCGCCCCCCGACCGCGGTCCCCGGTGGCTGCGGCTGCTGCTGCGGCTCGGCTGGCCGGTGCTGCGGCCCGGCTTCCTCCGGCTCCTCCGCTTCCTGACCATCGGCCTGATGCCGGCGGACGCCCGGCGCGCCCTCGGCCTGCCGTGGACCGACGCCCAGGAGCGCCGGCTGCGCCGGCTGGGCCGGGTGGTGCGCACGGTCGTGCCGGTCCTGCCGGAGCGGCTGCGCTATCTGCCGCCCGCCCGCCGGGCCCGCCGGGAGTACCGCGCGGGCCTGCGGTGACGCGCCGGCGGGCGGGACCGGCGCACCCGCTCCGGTCCCGCCCGCCGGTGTCCGGTCAGTGCCCGCCGTGCACGTCGTGGGTGGCCGCGATCTGCTTCCAGGACTTGGGCTGGGCGACCAGCCCGCGCGCGGCGAACGCCTTCGCCCCGGCCCCCGCGGCCGGCTTGACCGGCTGGTACAGCCAGGTGTCGAAGAAGCCGGCCAGCGGCGTGCCGGACTTCTTCTCCGCGAACTTCACGAAGTCCCCGACCGCCGCGTTGCCGTACCGGTGCTCCGTCGGCCAGGACTTGAGGAGGTCGAAGAAGACCTTGTCGCCGATCTTGTTGCGGAGCGCCTGGAGGGCCAGTGCGCCGCGGTCGTAGACCGCCGAGTCGAACTGCCGGTCCGCGCCCGGGTCGCCCGGCTTGACCGTCCAGAAGGGGTCGTCGGCCGGGTGCTGGGCGTAGACGTAGTCCGCCAGCTGCTGCGCGGTGCCCTCGCCCTCCTTCTCCGACCACAGCCACTGGCTGTACGCGGCGAAGCCCTCGTTGAGCCAGATGTCCTTCCAGTCCTTGAGCGACACGCTGTCGCCGTACCACTGGTGGGCCAGCTCGTGCACCACCACCGAGACGTTGGTGCCCCGGTCGAACGCCTTCTTGCCGTAGAACGGCCGGGTCTGGGTCTCCAGCGCGTACCCGGCCGGGACGTTGGGGACGTAGCCGCCGACGGCGTTGAACGGGTACGGGCCGAAGACGCTTTCCAGCCACTCGGTGATCTCGGTGGTGCGCTCGATGCTGGCGCGCGCCGAGCCGAGGTTGGCGCCCAGGTCCGGGCTGACCGCGTTGATCACCGGCAGTCCGCCGGCGGTGGTGTCGGTGGTGATGTCGAACTTGCCGATCGCCAGCGTCGTCAGGTACGTCGCCTGCGGCTTGTCCGAGCGCCAGTTGTAGCGGGTCCAGCCGAGCTTGGAGGACTGCGAGGCCAGTACGCCGTTGCTGAGCGCCTGGGTGCCGTCCGGCACCGCGACCGAGATGTCGTACGTCGCCTTGTCGGTGGGGTGGTCGTTGCTGGGGAACCACCACACGGCCGAATCCGGCTCCTGGGCCACCACCGCGCCGTCCGGCGTACGGGCCCAGGCGGTGAAGCCGTCGATCTTCAGCTCCGAGGGCTTGCCCGCGTAGCGGACCACCACGGTGATGTCCTTGCCCTTCTCCAGCGGCGCGGCCGGAGTGACCTCCAGCTCGTGCTTGGAGGAGGTGGCGAAGGCGGCCTTCTTGCCGTTCACCCGGACCTCGCTGACCTGGAGGCCGAAGTCCAGGTTGAAGCGGGAGAGGTCCTGCGTGGTCCGGGCGAGCAGGGTCGCCGTGCCCTCCAGCAGGTCCGTCTTCGGCTGGTACTTCAGCCGCAGGTCGTAGTGGGAGACGCGGTACCCGCCGTTGCCGCTCTCGGGGTAGTAGCTGTCGCCCGCGCCCGGGGCGCCCGGGGTGCCGTGGACATCGAGGCCGGCGGCCGCCGCCGGGATCGCCAGCAGCAGGCTCAGCGCGGCCGCGCCCGGGACCAGGAGTCTGTGACGCACGAGTCCTCCAACTCGTAGGGGGGGTGGAACTGTTGAGGACCTTATGTGCGCACCCCGCCCCACGTCATGTCCATGGCCCCATTTGACACATGACCGACATCTCGTCGACATGCGTCCCCTGCGGCCCTCTTCTGCCCGGGAGTTGACCCGCGCTACCGTCCGCCCGTGACGATACGGAGGGGACTACCCCACACCCCATGGACCACGCTCGTCGGCGCGGCCGTCCTCGCCCTCCTCGCCCTGCTCGCCGGGCCACCCGCGGCGAGTGCGGCCCCACCGCCCGGGGAGAGCCGGCCCGTCTACTCCTACGACCACGCCATCCGCGAGACGGTCTGGGTGGACACCGGGCTGGACGGCGACGCGGACGGCCGCCCCGACCGGGTCGCGGCCGACATCATCCGGCCCGCCGAACCCGCCCGGCAGGGCCGCCGGATACCGGTGATCATGGATGCCAGCCCCTACTACTCCTGCTGCGGACGCGGCAACGAGAGCCAGAAGAAGACCTATGACGCCCAGGGCCGGCCGATCGGGTTCCCGCTGTTCTACGACAACTACTTCGTCCCCCGCGGCTATGCGACCGTCCTCGTCGATCTGGCCGGAACCAATCGCTCCGACGGCTGCGTCGACGTCGGCGGCCGCTCCGACATCCAGTCCGCCAAGGCTGTCGTCGACTGGCTGAACGGCCGGGCCCGCGGCTACACCGCCCGCACCGGCGGCAGCCCCGTCACCGCCGGCTGGTCCAACGGCCGCACCGGCATGATCGGCAAGAGCTGGGACGCCACCATCGCCAACGGCGTCGCCGCCACCGGCGTCCCCGGCCTCGCGACCATCGTCCCGATCTCCGGCATCTCCTCCTGGTACGACTACTACTTCGCCCAGGGCGCCCCGCTCTACGACGGCGGCCCGGACGGCCTCGCCGACGCCGTCGAGAGCCCCGGCGCGCACGGGAACTGCGCCGCCGTCCAGCGCAAGCTCGCCGACGGCGCCCCGCGCAACGGCGACTGGACCGGCCTGTGGACCGAGCGCGACTACGTCCGCAGCGCGGGCAAGGTCCGCGCCAGCGTCTTCCTCGTCCACGGCATGCAGGACCTCAACGTCCGTACCCAGCACGTCGGCCAGTGGTGGGACGCGCTCGCCCGGCACGGCGTCCAGCGCAAGATCTGGCTCTCCCAGACCGGCCACGTCGACCCCTTCGACTACCGGCGCGGCGCCTGGGTGGACACCCTCCACCGGTGGTTCGACCACTACCTGATGGGCTACCGCAACGGCATCGAACGCGCGCCGATGGCCGACATCGAACGCGCCCCCGGCACCTGGACCACCGACGCCCGCTGGCCCGCCCCCGGCACCGCCTCGGTGACCGTCTACCCGCGCCCCGGCACCACCGCCGGCGCCGGGGTCCTCGGCACCCGGCCCGCCCCGTCCGGCCGGACCGCGGCCTTCACCGACGACCCCGCCCGCGGCGAGGCCGACTGGGCCGCCGACGCCGACCGGGCCACCCCGGACAAGGCCGCCTTCACCACCGGGCCGCTGACCGCCCCGCTGCGGCTCTCCGGCGCCGGCACGGTCACCGTCACCGCCACCCCCAGCACCACCAGCGCGCACCTCTCGGCCGTGCTGGTCGACCTCGGCCCGGACACCATCCGGAACTACGCCGGCGACGGGGAGGGCATCCGCACCCTGACCGGGACGACCTGCTGGGGCGCCGGCACCCCCGCCGACACCGGCTGCTTCAAGGAGACCGCCGCCGACACCACCGGTGTCGGCGCCACCGTCTTCAGCCGCGGCTGGGCCGACCTCGGCCACGCCACCGACCCGCACCGCGGCCACCCGCTCACCCCCGGCACGCCCTACACCCTCACCCTCCGCCTCGCCGCGAGCGACCACGTCGTGCCCGCCGGGCACCGGCTCGCCCTGATCGTGGCCGGCACCGACGCCCACCTGATCGACCCGCCCGCCACCCGCCCCACCCTCACCCTCGACCTGGCCCGCACCGCCGCCCGGCTGCCGGTCACCGGCGGCGCCCCGGCCCTCGCCCGGGCCACCGCCGGCCACCCGGCCGCCGCACCGGCCGGCACCGCCACCGAGGGCATCGCCCCGCCGCCGGCCCTCAGCCGGCTGCCGTACGGCTCCTGACCGGCCGGGGCCGCCCCGGCGACCCGGGGCGGCCCCACCCCTGCTGCCCACCCACGGAGGCCCCCTCGTGGCACCCCGCAGAGCACTCCGTTCCCGCGGCCTGGTCCTCGGCGCGCTGACCGCCGCCCTCACCGCCGCCTTCACCCCCGCCCCGCCCGTCACCGAAGCGGTACCGACCCCCGTGCCGCGCACGGGATTCGAGACCAGCCACGGCGCCCGCTGGACCGGCGAAGCCGAGGAGGCGGCGTTCCTGGCGACGGTGGCCCGCGCCTCGGACCGGGTCCGCGTCGACCGGATCGGCACCACCGCCCAGGGCCGCCCGCTGCGCCTGGTCCGCATCGGTGCCCCGGCCCGCCCCGCCGGCGCCCGGCCCGGCACCTCCGTCCTGCTGATCTGCTCCCAGCACGGCGACGAGCCCTCCGGCCGGGAAGCCTGCCTGACCACCATCCGCGACCTGGCCTACGCCACCGACCCGGCCACCCGCCGCTTCCTGGCCCGCACCGGCGTCCTCGTCGTGCCCACCGCCAACCCCGACGGCCGCGCCGCCGACACCCGCGGCAACGCCGACGGCACCGACATCAACCGCGACCACCTCGCCCTGGCCACCCCCGAAGCCCGCGCGATGGCCGCCGTGCTCCGCGACCACCACCCCGACGCCGTCTACGACCTGCACGAATACACGCCCAAAGCGCCGTACTACGTCAAGGACCTGCTCTCCCTGTGGCCGCGCAACCCCAACACCGCGGACGCCGTCCACCGGGAGTCGGCCGCCCTCGCCGACGACTTCGTCGCCCCCGCCGTCCGCCGGGCCGGCTTCAGCACCGGCGTCTACGGCATCTGGACCGACCCGGTGACCGGCGACCCCGTCAAACAGGTCGCCGGGGACGGCCAGGAGCGGATCCTGCGCAACACCGCCGGTGTCAAGGGCGCGGTCGGACTCCTGGTGGAGACCCGCGTCGATCCCCTCACCGACGCCGAGAAGGCCGACCCGGCACGCAACAACCGCCGCCGCGTCACCTCCCAACTCGCCGGTCTCAAAGGGCTCTTCGCCTTCCTCGACCGGCACCGCGGGCGCATCGCGGCGGCCACCGCGGCGGCCCGGGCGGCCGGCCTGGCGGACCGCGGCCCCGTCTACCTCGGCGGCGCCGACAACGACCCGCCGGCCGCCGACCGCGTCCTGACCCGGCCCCCGCGCGCCTACCGCCTGGATGCCGCCCAGTACGCCCGGGTCCGCCCGGTCCTCGCGGCACACGGCGTGACCTGGCGGCCGGACGCCGGCGGCGGCGCCACCGTCCCGCTCCGCCAGCCCCTGCGCGCCCTCGTCCCGCTGCTGCTCGACGGCCGGGCGGAGTACCACCTCGTGGCCGGGCGGCCGGTGGACCGATGAGGCGCCGGGCCGGGCGCGGCCCGCACCGGAACATCCGGGCGCGGGCTCAGCGCCCGGCCGCCGCCCGCACCAGCCGCAGCACCTCCTCCGCACAGCCCCACGACACCGTCACCCCGGCGCCCCCGTGCCCGTAGTTGTGCACGCACACCGTCCCGTCCGGCAGCCGTTCCACTGCCAGCCGCACCGCCGGACGGGCCGGGCGCAGCCCCACCCGGTGCGCCAGGACCCGGGCCCGCGCGACCTGGGGGACATGGCGGGCGCAGCGCGCCACGATCGCCTCCGCGACCGCCGGATCCGGCTCCCGCGACCAGCCGCCCTCCCGCGCCGTACCGCCCAGGACCAGGCCGAACGGCTGCGGCAGCAGATACGTGGTGTCCACCGCGCCCGCCTCGGCGGCGGTGAACCACTCCGCCACGCCCGGATTCTCCACGATCACCAACTGCCCCTGGACGGGCCGCACCGCCGGATCGGGGACCAGCTCCCGGGCGCCCAGCCCGGCGCAGTTCACCACCGCCCGGACGCCTTCCGCGGCCTGCGCCAGGGACGCCACCGGCCGCCGCACCAGCGAGCCGCCGGCAGCCGCCAGCCGCCGCTCCAGGTACCGCAGGTGCACCGGCATCTCCACCAGCGGCGTCCGGGCCCGCCACCCCGCCCGGCAGCCGGCCGGCAGCTCCGCGGCGCGCGCCCGCCGCCAGCCGGGGACCGCCGCGTACCAGTCGGCGAGCCCGTCCTCGGGCCCCTGCGCACCGCCGTCCGCCCCCGGGCCGTCCGCCAGGGTCCCGGCGACCAGCCGCACCCCGGTCCGGTCCGGCCGGGCGGCAAGCCCGGTCAGCACCTCCAGGGACCGCAGCGACCACCGGACCGCCTCCGCGTACGGCTGTATCCGGTACGGCCAGCACAGTCCGCCGGCCACCGCCGAGGTGGTGCCGCCGGCCGTGTCGCGGGCCACCACCCGCACCCGGCAGCCGGCCTCCGCCAGCACGACCGCCGAGGTCAGCCCGATCACCCCGGCGCCGACCACGCACACCTCCGGTGCCACCGCCCCGCCCGGCACCGCCGCCCGCTGGTCCGCCATCTCCGCACCCTCCCACGCCCTCGCGCCCGCCGGCCCCGGCCCGCACCGCGCCCCGGTACCGCGCACCGGCACTGCGGACCGGTGCTGGGGTAGGGCTTCCCCGGCCGGCGCGGTCCGGATCATGTGATCTCCGGCCGGCGCGTCCCGGGCCGGGCGCGCCGCGGCCGGTGTGCGGAGGATCACGGGCCCTCCGGCCGGTACGTCCCCGGCCGGGCCCTGGGACCGGCCCGTTCACCGGCCCGCTTAAGGCGCATGTGATCTTCGCGTAACCCTCCGGAAGCGGTCCGGACAAAGCCGGACCTTACGCTGGTGGTGCCCCCGGTGGACCGGCCCGCGCCGCACCACCGGCCGGGCCCCGGCACCGTCGGCCGATGTCGCCCCTCGGATCCGCCCGCGTCCCCTGCCCACGTCACCGTCCGAGGAGACCCATGCCCCGCCCCCGGCGCGCCCTGCCCGCCTGGCTCGCCCACCCCTTCCGCTGGCAGCGGCTGCCCGTGCCCTGGGCGGCGGTGGCCCGGGGCACGCTGTGCGCGGGGCCGCTGCTCGCCGCGGGGATCGCCGCCGGTCACCCGGCGCCCGGGGTGCTCGCCGGACTCGGCTCGATGCTGGCGGGCGTCAACGACCGCCCCGGCACCCGCCGCACCGGCGTCGTCCACATCGGCCTGCCCGCGCTGGCCGCCGCCCTCGGGATGCTGCTCGGCGCGACGCTGCGGACGGCCGGTGCGGGCTGGTGGACCGTGCCGGCGCTGGCCGCGGTGGGCTTCGTCTCCGGCGCGGGCAGCGTGGCCGGCCCGGTCCGCTCCACCGCCGCGATGCAACTGCTCGCCGCCACCGTCCTGGGCGCCGGCATGCCGCTGCCCGGCGCGCCGTGGGCAAAGGCGCTCTACGTGCTCGCCGGCTGCCTCTGGCTGCTCCTGCTGCGGCTGGCACTGCGCCCGCCGCGCCCGGCGGGCGGCCCGCTCAGCGGGGAGCGGGCCGCCGTCGCCACCGTCTTCGACGCGCTCGCCGACGCCCTCGCGACGGCCGGCGGACCCGGTGCGGAGGCCGCCCGGCGCCGGCTCACCGCCGCCCTGGACCGCGCCGACGAGGCGCTGCGGCTGCGCCGCCTCACCGGCCGGCTGCTGCGCCGGCCGCCGCGCCCCGGGGAGCTCCTGCTGGCCGAGCGCTTCGCCGCGGCCACCGCGCTCTGCGAGGCCGGCGTCGCCCTGCTGTGGGAGGCCCGGCCGCTGCCGCCGCGGATCGCCGCCGCCCCCCGGCGCTTCGCCGAGGCGCTGCGCACCGGCCGCCCGCCCGGCCGGCTCGCCGCCCCCGAGCACAGCTCCGCCGCCCGCGCCGCCTTCGACCACGCCCTGCTGGACGCCGCGGTCGCCTTCGCCCGGGAACGGCCGGCGCCGCCCGCCGGGGCCCTGCCCGTCCGCGCACCGTTCCCGCTCCGCGTCCGGCGGCCCGGCCCGCCGACCCGGTCCCGCGGCCTGCTCGGCCCCGCCGCCCGGGACTACGGACTGCGGGTCGCGGTCTGCATCGCCGCCAGCACCGCGGTGGCGCTGCTGCTCCGCCCCGGCCACTGGTACTGGCTCCCGGTCACCGTCACCTTCCTGGTCAAGCCGGACCTCGGCCCGCTGTTCTCCCGTACGGTCAACCGCTTCGCCGGCACCGCCGCCGGGGTCCTGGTGTTCGCCGCGGCCGGGCTGTCGCTCGGTGCCGGGTGGGCCTGGTGGCCCGCGCTGCTGGCCGGCGCGGGCGGGGCGCTGCTGCCGTTCGCCACCCGCCACTTCGCGCTTCAGACCGGCGCGGTCACGGTGATGGTGCTGTCCTTCGTCTACGTCGGTGCGGCCTCCGCGTCGCCCGGCGGCGGCTACCCGCACAGCGCCGCGCCGACCGCCGCCGAGCGGATCACCGACACCTTCCTCGCCTGTGTGATCGTGCTGCTCGTCGGCCATCTGCCGCGGCTGGCCGACCCCCGCCGCCGGGTCGGGGCGCGGGTCACCGAGGCGCTGCGCGCCACCGAGCGCTTCCTGCGGTACGTGCTGGCACCGCGGCCCGGCCAGGACCCCGGCGGCGCCGTCGCGGCCCGCCGCCGGGCGCTGCGCCGGGCCGCGTACCGGACGCTGGCCGAGGCCCGGGCCGCGGCCGAGACCGCCGCCGCGGAGTTCCGCACCGGCCGTGCCGCCGGCCCCGACTGGCTGACCGTGGTCGCCGCCGCGGAACGCATCGTCGACGCGGCCACCGCCTGCGCGGTCCGCCTCGACCGCGGCGCCCGCCGCCCGTCCCCGGAGGAGGCCGAACGGCTCTGCCGGGCGCTGTCCACCATGGCCGAGGCCCTGGCGGCCCCCGACGGCCCCGCCGCCACCGGTGCCCCGCCGCCGCCCCTGCGCCCCCTCCCGGACTGCGCGACCCTCACCGACGTCGCCACCGAACTGGAACGCCTGCGCGGCCAGACGGCACTGGTCTGAGCGGCACCGGTCCGAGCGGCACCGGCCTGAAGGCCGCCGGGGCGTACCGGCGGCGGGGCGGGGGCCCGGCGGCGGTACGCGGACCCGGCGGCGGCCGGCGGCCCGGACGGACCGGGTCGGAAGCCCGCCGGGCCGACCGGCCGACCGGGCTCCATAGCCGACCGGACCGCTCGGGCCGCCCGCAGGGTCACCCCCCGGCCGCCACCCCCGCCCCGCCGGCCGCCCCGTCGGCCCGGCGGCGCAGCCGGACCAGCTCCGCCGTGCCGCCGAGGATCAGGGCCAGGGCCACCAGCAGGGCACTGACCCACAGGGGGGCGCGGTAGCCGAAGCCGGCGGCGAGTGCCGCGCCGCCGCACCAAGGGCCCAGCGCGGCACCCACGTTGAGCGCGGCGGTGGCGAAACCGCCGCCCAGCGTGGGGGCTTCGGCCGCCGCGTGGAGCGCCTGCGCGATGAGGGTGGAGCCGACCGCGAACGAGAGGGTGCCCTGGACGAGGACCAGCGCGACGGCGGCCGCCGGATGGCCCGCGGTGAGCGCGAAGAGCGCCCAGCCCGCCAGGAGCGCCGGGCCCCCGGCCGCGAGCAGCGGGCGCGGCCGGCGGTCCGCCAGCCGCCCGCCGGCCGTGACCCCGGCGAACGACCCCAGCCCGAAGAGCGCCAGCACCACCGGCACCGCGCCGGCCCCGAGCCCGCTGACGCCGGTGACCAGCGGCGCGAGATAGGTGAAGGTGCAGAACGTGGCGCCGTTGACCAGCGCGCCCAGCAGCAGCGTCACCAGCAGCCGCGGCCGGCGCAGCGCCCGCAGCTCCCCGCGCGCGCCCACCGCGGCCCCCGCTCCGGCACCGTCCTCCGCACCGGGCACCGACCGGGCGAGGGCCAGGACGGCCGGCAGGGACACCGCCGCCACCGCCCAGAACGCCGCCCGCCAGCCCCACTGCTGGCCCAGCACCGCGCCCGCCGGGACCCCGGCGACGCAGGCCAGCGTCGTGCCGCTCAGCAGGATCGAGGTGGCCCGGCCGGTGGCGCCCGGCGCGGCCAGCGCCGCCGCGGTCGCCAGCGCTACCGCCAGGAACCCGGCGTTGGCCAGCGCCGCCACCACCCGGGTGGTCAGCAGCACCGCGAAACTGCCGGTCACCGCGCCCACCACGTGCGCCACCAGGAAGGCGACCAGGAAGACCAGCAGCGCCCGGCGCCGCGGCCAGCGCCGGCTCAGCAGCGCCATCAGCGGCGCCCCGACGACCATCCCGGCCGCGAACGCCGAGGTCAGCGCCCCCGCCGCGGGGATGGACACCCGGAGGTCCGCGGCGATGTCCGGGATCAGCCCGGACAGCATGAATTCGGAAGTGCCCTGCGCGAACACCGCCAGCGCGAGCAGATACAGCACGAATGGCATGAGATTTCTCCGCACCACACACGACCGGCACGGCCCGGCGGCGCCGTCGGACGATCCGACGGCGCCGCGGTACGGCCGGTGGGGAAGCGGCAGCCCCGGCTACCGCGATGACAAGACCTGCCTCAACGGGCGGTCCGGTGGCGGAGAAAGCTGAGCAGCCACCGGACGGCGCCGGTGGCTAGCGTCTTGAGGACTCGGGGCTGTTCATGATCCGCAGGGTAACCCGGGCGGCCCGGCCCCGTCCACGGAATTGCCCGGACACCGCGGCCCCGGAAACGGGCCCGGGCGGCGGCGGGACACCGTCCCACCACCGCCCGGAAGACCACCGCGGGCCGCCCGCGGACCTCAGCGGCCCGTGCCGCCCAGCAGCCCGGCCCGCCGCAGCGCGTCCGCCATCGCGTCGTTGACCGGACCGGCGTCCCGACTGCCCCGGCCCTCGCCGCCGCGCCGGCCGCCGCCGCCCTGCCGCTGCCGCGGCGCACCGCCCCGGCCCTCGCGGGCCCCGCCGCCGCGCCGTTCGCCGCCGCCCGCCGGGCCCTTGCCGGGCTCGTCCTCCAGCCGCAGGGTCAGCGAGATCCGCTTGCGCGGGATGTCCACGTCGAGCACCTTGACCCGCACGATGTCGCCGGGCTTCACCACGTCCCGCGGGTCCTTGACGAAGGTCTTCGACATCGCCGAGACGTGCACCAGACCGTCCTGGTGCACGCCGACGTCCACGAACGCCCCGAAGGCGGCGACGTTGGTCACCACACCTTCCAGGAGCATCCCCGGCGCCAGGTCGCCGATCTTCTCCACGCCTTCCTTGAAGGTCGCGGTGCGGAACTCCGGACGCGGGTCGCGGCCCGGCTTCTCCAGCTCCTGGAGGATGTCGGTGACCGTCGGCAGACCGAAGGAGTCGTCCACGAAGTCGTCCGGGCGCAGGGCGCGCAGCACCGCGGTGTTGCCGATCAGCTGCCCGACCTCGCGGTCGGCCGCCCGCACGATCCGGCGCACGACCGGGTACGCCTCCGGGTGCACGCTGGAGGCGTCCAGCGGGTCGTCGCCGCCCCGGATCCGCAGGAAGCCCGCGCACTGCTCGTACGCCTTCGGGCCCAGCCGCGGCACGTCCTTGAGGGCCTTGCGGGAGCGGAACGGGCCGTTGCCGTCCCGGTGGGCGACGATGTTCTCGGCCAGGCCCGCGCTGATGCCGGAGACCCGGGCGAGCAGCGGCGCGGAGGCGGTGTTGACGTCCACCCCGACGCCGTTCACGCAGTCCTCGACCACCGCGTCCAGCGAACGGGACAGCTTGGCCTCGGCCAGGTCGTGCTGGTACTGGCCGACCCCGATCGACTTCGGGTCGATCTTGACCAGCTCGGCCAGCGGGTCCTGGAGGCGGCGGGCGATGGACACCGCGCCGCGCAGCGAGACGTCCAGCTCCGGCAGCTCCTGGGAGGCGAACGCGGAGGCGGAGTACACCGAGGCGCCCGCCTCGGACACCATCACCTTCGTCAGCTTCAACTCCGGCTGGGCGGCGATGAGTTCGGCCGCCAGCTTGTCGGTCTCCCGGGAGGCGGTGCCGTTGCCGATCGCGATCAGCTCGACGCGGTGCTCGCGCGCCAGCCGCGCCAGCGTGGCCAGCGCCGCGTCCCACTTCTGCTGCGGCACGTGCGGGTAGACGGTCTCGGTCGCCGCCACCTTGCCGGTCGCGTCGACCACCGCCACCTTCACGCCCGTACGGAAACCGGGGTCCAGGCCCATCGTGGCGCGCGTCCCGGCGGGCGCCGCGAGCAGCAGGTCGCGGAGGTTGGCGGCGAACACCCGGACCGCCTCGTCCTCGGCGGCCTGCCGCAGCCGCAGCCGCAGGTCGATCCCCAGGTGCACCTGGATCCGGGTGCGCCAGGCCCAGCGGACGGTGTCCCGCAGCCAGGCGTCGCCAGGCCGCCCCCGGTCGGTGATCCCGAAGCGGTGCGCGACGGCCCGCTCGTAGGCGCTGGGGCCCTCACCGGCCTCGGCCGGGTCCTCCGGCTCCAGGGTGAGGTCGAGGACGTCCTCCTTCTCGCCGCGCAGCATCGCCAGCACCCGGTGCGAGGGCAGCTCGGTGAACGGCTCGGCGAAGTCGAAGTAGTCGGCGAACTTGGCGCCTTCCTCCTCCTTGCCGGGGCGGACCTTCGCCGCGACCCGGCCGCGCGTCCACATCCGCTCGCGCAGCTCCCCGATCAGGTCCGCGTCCTCGCTGAACCGCTCGGTCAGGATCGCCCGCGCGCCCTCCAGGGCCGCGGCCGCGTCCGCCACGCCCTTGTCCGGGTCCACGAACGCCGCGGCGGCCGCGGCCGGTTCCACCGACGGGTCGTCCAGCAGCCCGTCGGCCAGCGGCGCCAGGCCCGCCTCCCGGGCGATCTGCGCCTTGGTGCGCCGCTTGGGCTTGAACGGCAGGTAGATGTCCTCCAGCCGGGCCTTGGACTCGGCCCCGCGGATCTGCGCCTCCAGCGCGGCGTCCAGTTTGCCCTGCGACCGCACCGATTCCAGGACCGCGGCCCGCCGCTCCTCCAGCTCCCGCAGGTAGCGCAGCCGCTCCTCCAGGGACCGCAGCTGCGCGTCGTCGAGCATCTCGGTCGCTTCCTTGCGGTAGCGCGCGATGAACGGGACCGTCGAGCCGCCGTCGAGCAGCTCGACCGCGGCCTTCACCTGCCGCTCCTTGACGCCGAGCTCCTCGGCGATCCTCGCTTCGATGGACCCGAGGGTCCCGGTCGGCTCCGTGGCTGCCGTCACGTTGATCCTGCCCGCCTTCCAGCGACTTGCCTTGAGCCTGCATTGTGCCGGGTGGCCCCCCGCGGTGTCGCACCGCCCGGCCGGAGCGGCGCGGTGTGAGAGGACGCACCCGCACCCCGCCGCCCCCGCCGCCGCGCGGCCGGCTACTCCTTGCCGAACAGCTCGGCGGGGAACGCCCCGGCCGCCATGAGGCGGGTGGTGAACCCGGCGGCCAGCTCGGTCAGCCGGGCCACCCCGGCCGCCCCCAGGTGCGCGTAGGGCGCCCGGTCCAGCCGGTCGGTGGCCGCCTCCAGGTCCTCGCGCAACTGCTTCCCGGCCGGGGTCAGCTCGTTCGCGGCGTCCAGCAGTCCGCGCCCGCGCAGCCGCTCCTGGGCCGCCGTCAGCTCCTCCGGCGACCAGCCGCGGGTCGCCAGCAGGCCCCGGTAGCTCATCCCGCGCCCGGTGGCGGTGTGCGTCACCAGCGCCTCCACCGGGTCCAGCTCGGCGTCCACCAGGGCCGCGAGGTGGCCGTCACCGCGGTGCTCGCGCAGCAGGGAGGCGGCGTGCCAGTAGGCCAGGTGCGGGGCGTCGGGCACCGGCAGATCGGCGTGCGCGGCGTACAGCGGCCGGAAGTGCCGGACGCAGCCCTCGGCGGCGCGCAGCGCCAGCTCGGCGGCCTCGGCCATCTCCGGTGCGGCCAGCGCCTCCTCGCCGAGCAGGCGGCGCAGCGTGGCGTCCACCGCGCGCAGCCGGGCCTCCAGGACGGCCTGCGGTGTGGTCACCGTCCAGACCTGCGGGACGTGGCGGGCGACCAGTTCGTACCTGAAGGAGTAGAAGGTCGCGGCGACCGTGCCCGGGCCCACCGCGCCCATCGGCGCGCTGCGCGCGGCGAAGTAGCCGGCGCGGCTGTCCTGGACGCCCAACGCGGCCATCTCCGCGGGGAGTTCGGGGGCGAAGTAGTGCGCCGAGTGGAAGGGGTTGAGCACCTGTTGGCAGTGCCGGCCGGCCTTGTCGGGCAGTGCGCTGGAAGACGTCATGCGAGCAGGTTACCGACCCGTTGGTATGGCGTCGCCGGCGGTCCGGCCGAGGGCTGCGGCGGCTCCCGCGGCGGCCTGCCGGGCGCCCGCCGCCGGCCGGCGGTCCCGGCGTGGCAGGAAAGGTGGGTTTTCCGTCATTGCCGCCCTCGCGCCCGGTGATCAGGATGGACGGCATGGAACCGCGCGATGTGCTGGTCGTCCTCTTCGACGGCGTGCAGAGCCTCGATGTGACCGGCCCGGTCGAGGTGTTCACCGGCGCCGGCGGGAGCGCCCCCGGCGCCTACCGCATCCGCACCGCCAGCCCGGACGGCGCCCCGGTCCGCACCACCAGCGGCCTCACCCTCGTCCCCGACCTCGCGCTCGGCGCGGTCACCGCACCGCCGCACACCCTCCTCGTCCCCGGCGGCGAGGGCACCCGCACCCCCGACCCGCGGATCGTCGACTGGCTGCGCGGGCACGCCCCGCGCGCCCGCCGCCAGGTCTCGGTGTGCAGCGGCGCCTTCCTGCTGGCCGCGGCCGGCCTGCTGGACGGCCGCCGCGCCACCACCCACTGGAGCCTGTGCGCCACGCTCGCCGCGCGCCACCCCGCCGTCCGCGTCGAACCGGAGCCGATCTACGTCCGGGACGGCGACGTGGCCACCTCCGCCGGTGTCACCGCCGGCATCGACCTGGCGCTGGCCCTGGTGGAGGAGGACCTCGGCCGGGACGTCGCACTGCGCGTCGCCCGCCTCCTGGTCGTCTTCCTCCGCCGCCCGGGCAACCAGACCCAGTTCAGCGCCCAGCTCGCCGCGCAGACCGCCGAACGCCGCCCGCTGCGCGACGTCCAGCAGTGGATCAGCGAGAACCCGGGCGCGGACCTCTGCGTCGAGGCGCTCGCCGCCCGCGCCGGGCTCTCCCCGCGGCACTTCGCCCGCGCCTTCCGCGACGAGACCGGGATGACCCCCGGGCGCTACGTCGACCGGGTCCGCCTGGAGGCGGCCCGGCGGAGCCTGGAGGACACCGCCGACGGCATCGAGCGGATCTCCCGGCACTGCGGCTACGGCACGCCCGAGGCGATGCGCCGGGCCTTCGTCCGGACCCTCGGCGCCTCCCCGGCCGAGTACCGCCGCCGCTTCCGCCCCGCCCCACCGCCCTGACCACCGCCCGCCCTGCCGCACCGCACCGGGCACGCCCCACCGGGCAAGCCCCACCGGGCACGCCCCACCAGGAACCCCGCACGGAACACCCCGCACGGAACGAGGCCCCCATGCAGATCGCCATCCTCCTCTACGACCGCTTCACCGCTCTGGACGCCGTCGGCCCGTACGAGACCCTCGGCCTCGTCCCGGACGCCGAGGTGGTCTTCGTCGCCGAACGCCCCGGCGTCCACCGCAGCGACAAGGGCTCCCTCCACCTCGTCGCGGAGGCCGCGCTGAGCGACGTCACCGCGCCGGACGTCCTCGTCGTCCCCGGCGGCCCCGGGCAGGCCGCGCTCATGGCGGACGGCCCGCTGCACGACTGGATCCGGACCGTGGACGCCGGCACCACCTGGACCACCTCGGTCTGCACCGGCTCGCTCCTCCTCGCCGCCGCCGGCCTCCTGCGGGGCCGCCGGGCCACCTCCCACTGGCTCGCGCTGGACCAGCTCCCCGCCTTCGGCGCCGAACCGACGGGGCAGCGGGTGGTCTTCGACGGCAAGTACGTCACCGCCGCCGGGGTCTCCGCCGGCATCGACATGGGCCTCACCCTGGCCGGCCGGATCGACGGGGACTTCACCGCGCAGACCATCCAGCTCGGCATCGAGTACGACCCGCAGCCGCCCTACGACGCCGGCGCCCCGGACAAGGCGCCGGCCGCCGTCGTCACCGCCCTGCGGGAGCACGGCGGCCTCATCCTGGCCGGCAAGCGGTGGCGGGACGGGGGCGCCGGCGGCGCGTGAGGAACCGGCGGCGCGGGCGGGCGGCCGCGGCTCAGCCCTCGGGCCACCGGAACCGCGGCGCCCGCCGCTCCAGGAAGGCCGCCGCGCCCTCCGCCGTCTCCCCGCTCTCCCGCGCCCGCGCCGCCCAGTACGCCCCGCGCGCCTCCGCCTCCTCGGGGGGCACGTCCCACGTCCCGTTGGCCAGCTCCTTGGCCGCGGTCTGGGTCAGCAGCGACCGGCTCGCCAGGATCGCGGTGAACTCCGCGATCCGCTTGTCCAGCCCGCCCGCGTCCACCACCTCGTCCACCAACCCGGTCCGCAGCGCCCGCGCGCAGTCGATCAACTCCCCCGAGAACAGCAGGTACTTGGCGGCCGGCAGCCCCACCAGCCGGACCAGCCGCCGGGTCGCCGACGCCGGGTACGCCACCCCCAGCTTGGCCGGCGTCACCCCGAACAGCGCGCCCTCCTCGGCGAACCGCAGATCGCAGGCGGCCGCCAACTGCGCCCCGCCGCCCACGCAGTAGCCCCGTATCGCCGCCACCGTCGGCCGGGGGAAGGCCGCCAGCGCCTCCTCGGCCGCCACCGCCAGCCCCGGCGAATCGCCCGCGGCGTCCCGCAGCGACCCGATGTCCGCCCCCGCGCAGAACGTCCCGCCCTCGCCGGTCAGCACCAGCGCCCGCACCGCGCGGTCCGCCGCCAGCCGCGCCAGCAGCGGCGGCAGCTCCCGCCACATCGCCACGGTCATCGCGTTGCGCTTGCCCGTATTGCTGATCGTGACGGTCGCGGTGCCGCCGCCGACCTGCGTCCTCAGACCCGGTTCCATGCCCGGATATTAGAGCGACCGCGCCGCGCCGGGCCGGATACGATCGGCGGCCTGATGTCAGCCACACTCGTCGCCAAAGACCTCGCCGCCGGCCACGGCGAGCGCGTCCTGTTCTCCGGTCTCGATCTGGTCGTCGCCCCCGGCGACGTGATCGGCCTCGTCGGTGCCAACGGCGCCGGCAAGTCCACCCTGCTGCGCATCCTGGCGGGCCTGACGCCTCCGGAGCAGGGCGGCCTCGCGCTCAGCCCGCCCACCGCCACCGTCGGCCACCTCCCGCAGGAGCCCGACCGCCGCAGCGGCGAGTCCGTGCGCGCCTTCCTGGCCCGCCGCACCGGCGTGGCCGCCGCCCAGCGCGCCCTGGACACCACCACCGAGGCGCTGGCCGAAGGCCGCCCCGGCGCCGACGACGCCTACGCCACCGCCCTGGAGCGCTGGCTCGCCCTGGGCGCCGCCGACCTCGACGAACGCGCCGAGGAGACCGCCGCCCAGCTGGGCCTCGCGGTCAGCCTCGACCAGCCGATGACCACCCTCTCCGGTGGCCAGGCCGCCCGCGCCTCGCTCGCCTCCCTGCTGCTCTCCCGCTACGACGTCTTCCTCCTCGACGAGCCCACCAACGACCTCGACCTGGACGGCCTGGAGCGGCTGGAGACCTTCGTCACCGGCCTGCGCGCCGGCACCGTCCTGGTCAGCCACGACCGCGAGTTCCTGGCCCGCACGGTCACCCGCGTCCTCGAACTCGACCTCGCCCAGCAGCAGGTCAACACCTACGGCGGCGGCTACACCGCGTATCTGGAGGAGCGCGAGCGGGCCCGCCGGCACGCCCGCGAACGTTACGAGGAGTACGCCGACACCAAGGCCGCCCTGGAGACCCGGGCGCACACCCAGCGCAACTGGATGGAGAAGGGCGTCCGCAACGCCCGCCGCAAGGCCCCCGACAACGACAAGATCGCCCGCAAGGGCCGCGTCGAGGCCACCGAGAAGCAGGCCGCCAAGGCCAAGCAGACCCAGCGGATGATCGAGCGGCTGGAGGTCGTCGAGGAGCCCCGCAAGGAGTGGGAGCTGCGGATGGAGATCGCCGCGGCGCCCCGGGCCGGCGCGGTGGTGGCCACCCTCCGGCGGGCCGAGGTCCGCCGCGGCGACTTCCGCTTCGGCCCGGTCGACCTCCAGATCGACTGGGCGGACCGGGTCGCCATCACCGGACCCAACGGTTCCGGGAAGTCCACGCTGCTCGCCGCCCTCCTGGGCCGGCTGCCGCTGGACTCCGGCGCCGCCGCCCTCGGCCCGGGCGTGGTGGTCGGCGAGATCGACCAGGCCCGCGGCCTGCTCTTCGCGGGCGACGGCGGCACCTCGCTGATGGACGCCTTCCGGGCCGCGGTCCCGGACCTGGCGCCCGCCGACGTCCGCACCCTGCTCGCCAAGTTCGGCCTCAAGGCGGCCCATGTGCTGCGCCCGGCGCGCACCCTCTCGCCGGGGGAGCGCACCCGCGCCGCGCTGGCCCTCCTCCAGGGCCGCGGGGTCAACCTCCTCGTCCTCGACGAGCCGACCAACCACCTCGACCTGCCCGCCATCGAACAGCTGGAGTCCGCGCTCGCCTCGTACCCGGGCACCCTGCTGCTGGTCACCCACGACCGCCGGATGCTGTCGGCGGTGCACACCACCCGCCGGATCGAGGTGGCCGCCGGCCGGATCACCGACCGCGCGGTCTGACCGCCGGCCCGCCCCGGACCGCGCCCGGTTTTCGATTTGTCTCCGGGGCACCGACCCCGTAAGGTAATCCGAGCCGACGCGGGGTGGAGCAGCTCGGTAGCTCGCTGGGCTCATAACCCAGAGGTCGCAGGTTCAAATCCTGTCCCCGCTATTCGAAGGAACAGCAGGCCCGGTGCATCCGCACCGGGCCTGCTGCCGTCTGCGCACCGCGGGTGCCCGCCTCCGCCCTGCCCGCTCCCGCGATCCGGGGTATACCGGGAAAAACGGTCACGATCGAGGAGGCGGCGATGGTCCGCGGATCCAGGTCTTCCGGGCGCGGCCCCACGGCGGCCCGGCTGGGGCGCAGCTTCGGTCTGCTGGCGGTGCTCGGCGCCGTCCTCGTCCTGGCCGGGATCGTCGGCCTGATCTACGTGGCCGCGGCCACGCTCACCACGATGCTGCTCTTCGGCTGGCTGCTTTTGATCGGCGGCGTGGTGGGGCTGGCGCACGCCGTCCAGTCCCGGGGCTCGAACTTCTTCTGGCTCGCGGTGGTCGTCGCGGCGCTGAACATCGCGGCCGGTGTGGTGGTGCTCCGCCGGCCCGAGGCGTCGGCCGCCGCGCTGACCATGTTCGCCGCCCTGCTGTTCCTGGCCGGCGGGCTGTTCCGCCTGGTGGGCGCGGTGGTGGTGCGCGGACCGCAGTTCGGCTGGACGCTGCTCCAGGGGGTGATCGGCCTCCTGCTGGGCATCGCGGTGCTGGCCAACTGGCCGCACAGCAGCCTGTACGTGATCGGCTGCTTCTTCTCGCTGGCGCTGCTCTTCGACGGGCTCGGCCTGCTCGCCATGGGGATCGGCGGGCGGCAGGTGGTCGGCATGGTCGAGCGCCGCTGAGTGGCTTGATCCATACCCCGCGCGGGGCGGTAGCGGTGGTGCGCCGGCGCCTACCCCCGGCCGCCACCGTCGAAAGGCGAAAGAAGGCCGACAGAATGCGCCGCGCGACTGATCAATACCGACAGAAACGGGCAAAAGGCGTCGATAGGCGCTGACTTGCGTTCAGGAGCCCGGGACGGACCGGCGGATTCTCAACACTCGTGGTGTGAGGATGCCTTCCGGACCCCCCGCAGAATCCCCCGACGAGCTGACCTCCCCGCTCGCGCACGAAGGTGTCTGGCGGTTCACCGCCCCGGCACTGGAGGCGTCGGTGCCGCAGGCGCGCCACGCGGTCCGGGACCTGCTCGCCGAGCAGCGCGCCCCGGTCACCGCCGGCACCCTGGACACCCTGCTGCTGATCGTCTCGGAGCTGGTCACCAACGCCGTCCGGCACGCCGCGCTGCTCTCCCCGCACATCGCCGTCCAGCTCGGTCTCGGCGCCGGCTGGCTGCGGATCGCCGTCGAGGACGACCACCCCTACCGCCCCAAGGCCCTGGAGGCGGACGAAGGGGACGTCGGCGGACGCGGCCTGTGGCTGGTGAAGGTGCTCACCGCGGAGGCGGGCGGGAAGTGCGGGGTGGAGCACACCGCGGGCGGCGGCAAGGCCATCTGGGCCGAGCTGCCGCTGGCCCCGCTCGCTACCAGCCCGCCGCCTGCCCGGTGAGCTCCCGCACCGCCGGCCGCGCCGCGTCCAGCACCGTCATGAACCACGCGGAGAACGGCGCCCGGCCGTGCCGCTCGGCCAGCTCCTCCGGCGTGACGAACGCGATCTCGGCGATCTCCTCGGCGTCCGGCGCGGGCTCGGCCCGCACCAGCCCGACGAACAGGTGGTTGTACTCCTGCTCCACCAGGCCGGAGGCCGGATCCGGGTGGTTGTAGCGCACCGTCCCCGCCTCGGCCAGCAGCGCCGGGGCGACGCCCAGCTCCTCCGCGGTCCGCCGGGCCGCCGCCGCGAACGGCGTCTCGCCCGGGTACGGGTGGCCGCAGCAGGTGTTGGACCACACACCGGGGGAGTGGTACTTCGACAGCGCCCGCTGCTGGAGCAGCAGCCGGCCCTTCTCGTCGAAGAGGAAGACCGAGAAGGCCCGGTGCAGCCGGCCGGGGGGCTGGTGGGCGGAGAGCTTCTCCGCGGTGCCGATCGTCGTGCCGTCCTCGTCGACCAGCTCCAGCATGATCGGCTCGGCGGCGCCGTCCGGCGTGCCCGCCGCCGAGGTCCCGGCGGTCTGTCCGTTGGCAGGTGTGATCGGCATGCCCATCCTTGTCGTCGGTCGTCGACGTCAAGTCTGCCCCACCGGGCTCCCCATCAGTGGCAGAGCGCCACCGGGCGCCGCGCGGCGCCGCGTGTCCCGGCGTGCACCGGGAGCCGCGCGCCCCCGGTCCGCCACCGGCATGGCCCGCGCCACAGCCGCACCGCGGCAACCCGTGACCAGCCCCCGCATAACCGGCGCCCCGCCCCGCGCCGACCCGCCCGCCAGTTGTTCCGGCACCGCCCGATCCACCATGATGATCGCGGCAGGCGCACCCGGCGCTCACCCGATCGAGTGGTGAATACGTGGTGAACGGCCGCATCCCGCGATCCGATAGCCTCTGCCGACGTGCCACCCGGCCCTCCCGGGCGAGGTGTGCCGCACCCGCCGCCCGGGTAGTTCGTGCCGAATGTGGTGAAACGGACCGACCGGCGCTGCTCGTCAGCATCCAAGGAGTGAGTTCGTCTGTCGACCGCCATCCTCACCGGTCCGCCGGTCGCCGGGTCGTCGCTCGAAGCCGACCTGCGCACACTGGGTTTTGACGTCCGTACGGCCGGTGACCCGTCCGGTACGGCCGCGCTGCTGGCCCAGGTGCCGGCCCAGGAGCGGGTCGCCCTGGTGGACCCCCGCTTCGTCGGCCACCTGCACGCCCTGCGGCTCGCCCTGACCGACCCCCGCTTCCCGGCCGCCGCGGTGCCCGGCGCGCTCACCGTGCAGCCCGCCGCCCGCGCCGCGCTGGACCGTGCCGCCGCCCGCATCCCGGTCGGCGCCGGCACCGCGCACCTGACGGACCTGCTCACCGACACCCTCACCGACGCCCTGGACCGGGCCGACGCGGGGCTGCACCGGGTCGAGCTGGGCAGCCTCGTCGCCACCCTGGCGCTCACCCCCGCCCAGCGGGAGGAGGCCAGGGCGGCGGTCGCGGCCGTCGACGACGAAGCGGTCCGGCTGCGCACCGCGGTGAAGTCCCGCGACGGGTTCTTCACCACCTTCTTCATCAGCCCGTACTCGCGCTACCTCGCCCGCTGGTGCGCGCGCCGCGGCCTGACCCCCAACCAGGTCACCACCGCCTCCCTGCTCACCGCGCTGATCGCGGCGGGCTGCGCGGCCACCGGAAGCCGCGGCGGCTTCGTCGCCGCCGGTGTGCTGCTCCTGCTCTCCTTCGTCCTGGACTGCACCGACGGGCAGCTGGCCCGCTACTCGCTCCAGTACTCGACGCTGGGCGCCTGGCTGGACGCCACCTTCGACCGGGCCAAGGAGTACGCCTACTACGCCGGGCTCGCCCTCGGCGCGGCCCGCGGCGGGGACGACGTCTGGGCGCTGGCGCTCGGCGCGATGATCCTCCAGACCTGCCGCCACATCGTCGACTTCTCGTTCAACGAGGGCAGCGAGTTCGAGGGCGGCGCCGGGAACGCCGGCCCCGCGGTGGCCCTGTCCGACCGGCTCGACGCGGTCGGCTGGACGGTCTGGGCGCGCCGGATGATCGTGCTGCCGATCGGCGAGCGCTGGGCCATGATCGCGGTGCTGACCGCGCTGACCACCCCGCGCATCGTCTTCTCCGCCCTGCTCATCGGCTGCGCGCTGGCCGCCTGCTACACCACCGCGGGCCGGGTGCTGCGCTCCCGGGCCCGCCGCGCCCGGCGCACCGACCGCGCCGCCCGGGCGCTCGCCGACCTCGCCGACCACGGCCCGCTGGTCGAGCTGCTCACCCGCGGCGGCCGGGGCCGGACCCGCACCGGTTCCCTGCTCGCGCCCGTTATGGCGTTTCTCTCGTCCGCGGTGCTGCTGGTGTGGGTGATCTCGCAGCCGCGGCCCGCCTCCTGGCTCACCGTGGGCGTCGCCGCCTGCTCCGCGCTGCTGGCCGCCGCGGCCCTGTCCCGCCCGCTCAAGGGCGCCCTGGACTGGCTCGTACCGCCCTTCCTGCGGGCCGGCGAATACCTCACCGTGCTGGTGCTGGCCGCCCGGTCCGGCGACCACGGAGCGCTGCCCGCGGCGTTCGGGCTGGTCGCGGCGGTCGCCTACCATCACTACGACACGGTCTACCGCATCCGCGGAGGCACCGGGGCCCCACCGCGGTGGCTGGTCCGGGCGACCGGCGGCTACGAAGGGCGGATCCTCGTGATCACCGTCCTCGCCGCCCTGCTGCCCGCCACAGGTTTCACACTCGCGCTCACGGCTCTCGCCGTGGTCCTGGCGCTGCTGGTGCTCGCCGAGAGCATCCGCTTCTGGGTGTCCTCCCAAGCACCCGCCGTACACGATGAAGGAGAACCCGCATGATCGGCCTCGTGCTGGCCGCCGGCGCCGGACGGCGTCTGCGCCCCTACACCGACACCCTGCCGAAGGCCCTGGTGCCGGTGGGCCCGGAAGGGGACGGGGAGGCGGCGACCATCCTGGACCTGACGCTCGGCAACTTCGCCGAGATCGGCCTGACCGAGGTCGCCATCGTCGTCGGCTACCGCAAGGAGGCCGTGTACGCGCGCAAGGAGGCCCTGGAGAAGAAGTACGGCCTCACGCTGACCCTCGTCGACAACGACAAGGCCGAGGAGTGGAACAACGCCTACTCCCTGTGGTGCGCCCGTGACGTGCTCGCGGCCCACGACGCGGTGATCCTCGCCAACGGCGACACCGTGCACCCGGTCTCCGTCGAGCAGACGCTGCTGGCCGCCCGCGGCAACGGCCAGCAGATCATCCTCGCGCTGGACACCGTCAAGCAGCTCGCCGACGAGGAGATGAAGGTCGTCGCGGACCCCGCCAAGGGCGTCCAGAAGATCACCAAGCTGATGGACCCGGCCGAGGCGACCGGCGAGTACATCGGTGTCACCCTCATCGAGGGCGCGGCCGCCGCCGAGCTGGCCGACGCCCTGAAGACCACCTTCGAGCGGGACCCCGACCTCTACTACGAGGACGGCTACCAGGAGCTGGTCAACCGCGGCTTCAAGGTCGACGTGGCGCCGATCGGCGACGTCCGGTGGGTCGAGATCGACAACCACGACGACCTCGCGAAGGGCCGTGACATCGCATGCCGGTACTGACCCGCCTCATCCCGTCCCCGGTCGTCGTCGACATCAGCGCCGGCGCCCTGGACGACCTGGCGGGTCTGCTGGCCGACCAGCGCATCTCGGCGTCCGGCAAACTCGCCATCGCGATCAGCGGCGGCTCGGGGGCCCGGCTGCGCGAGCGGCTGGCCCCCGCGCTCCCCGGCGCCGAGTGGTACGAGGTCGGCGGCGGCACCCTGGACGACGCGATCAAGCTCGCCGACGCCATGAAGAAGGGGCACTACGACGCGGTCGTGGGCCTGGGCGGCGGCAAGATCATCGACTGTGCGAAGTTCGCCGCCGCGCGCATCGGGCTGCCCCTGGTGGCGGTCGCCACCAACCTGTCGCACGACGGGCTGTGCTCCCCGGTCGCCACCCTCGACAACGACGCGGGCCGCGGCTCGTACGGCGTGCCCAACCCGATCGCCGTGGTGATCGACCTCGACATCATCCGGGAGGCCCCGGCCCGCTTCGTGCGGTCCGGGATCGGCGATGCGATCTCCAACATCTCCGCGGTCGCGGACTGGGAGCTGTCGCACCGGGAGACCGGCGAGGCGATCGACGGACTGGCCGCGGCGATGGCCCGGCAGGCCGGCGAGGCCGTCCTGCGCCACCCCGGGGGCGTCGGCGACGACAACTTCCTCCAGGTGCTGGCCGAGGGCCTGGTGCTGACCGGCATCTCGATGTCGGTGGCCGGCGACAGCCGCCCCGCCTCCGGCGCCTGCCACGAGATCAACCACGCCTTCGACCTGCTCTTCCCCAAGCGGGCGGCGAGCCACGGCGAGCAGTGCGGCCTCGGTGCCGCGTTCGCCACCCACCTGCGCGGCGACCGGCAGACCGCCGCGCTGATGGTCCAGGTGCTGCGCCGCCACGGGCTGCCGGTCACCCCGGGCGACATCGGCTTCACGGACGAGGAGTTCGTGCAGGCCGTCGAGTTCGCCCCGAAGACCCGTCCGGGCCGCTACACGATCCTGGAGCACCTGGACCTGTCCACCGACGAGATCAGGGACGCATACGCCGACTATGCCGAAACCATCAGTAGCTGAGCTCCGCCCGGTCGTTCACCCCGAGGGCGTGAAGGACCGGCGCAGCGGTGAGCACTGGGCCGGCCGCCTCTACATGCGGGAAATCTCGCTGCGCTGCGACCGGTACCTGGTCAACACCCGGGTCACGCCCAACCAGCTGACCTACCTGATGACCGTCTTCGGCGTGCTCGCGGCCCCGGCGCTGCTGGTGCCCGGCATCTGGGGCGCCGCGCTCGGCGTGCTGATGGTCCAGCTCTACCTGCTGCTGGACTGCGTCGACGGCGAGGTCGCCCGCTGGAAGAAGCAGTTCTCGCTGGGTGGCGTCTACCTGGACCGGGTCGGCGCGTACCTCTGCGACGCCGCGGTGCTGGTCGGCTTCGGCCTGCGCGCCGCCGACCTGTGGGGACCGGGCCGGATCGACTGGCTCTGGGCCTTCCTGGGCACTCTGGCCGCGCTCGGCGCGGTGCTGATCAAGGCGGAGACCGACCTCGTCGGCGTCGCCCGCCACCAGGGCGGTCTGCCGCCGGTCAAGGAGGCGGCGTCCGAGCCGCGCTCGTCCGGTATGGCGCTGGCCCGCCGGGCCGCCGCGGCGCTCAAGTTCCACCGGCTGATCCTCGGGATCGAGGCGTCGCTGCTGATCCTGGTCCTGGCGATCGTCGACGCGGTCCGCGGCGACCTGTTCTTCTCCCGGCTGGGTGTCGCGGTGCTGGCCGGTATCGCGCTCCTCCAGACGCTGCTGCACCTGGTGTCCGTCCTCGCCTCCAGCAGGCTCAGATGACCGCGGCGTCCGGGATGCGGCTCGGGGCGGTGGTCCTCACCATGGGCAACCGCCCCGACGAGCTGCGTGCCCTGCTGGAGTCGGTCGCGCGGCAGGAGGGCGACCCGGTCGAGGTGGTGGTGGTCGGCAACGGCGCCCCGCTGCCGGAGCTGTCCGTGCCGGGACTGGCCGTACGGACCGTCGAGCTGCCGGAGAACGTCGGCATCCCGGCCGGCCGCAACGCCGGCATCGAGGCGTTCGGCCCGGCCGGATCGGACGTCGACGCCCTGCTCTTCCTCGACGACGACGGGCTGCTGGCCGGGAACGACACCGCGCGGCTGTGCCGGGAGGCGTTCGCCGCCGACCCGGAGCTGGGCATCATCAGCTTCCGGATCGCCGACCCCGACACCGGGCTGACCCAGCGCCGGCACGTCCCGCGGCTGCGCGCCTCGGACCCGCTGCGCTCCTCGCGGGTGACCACCTTCCTCGGCGGCGCCAACGCGGTCCGCACCGCGGTGTTCGCCCGGGTCGGCGGGCTGCCCGGCGACTTCTTCTACGCCCATGAGGAGACCGACCTGGCCTGGCGGGCGCTGGACGCCGGCTGGCAGGTCGACTACCGGGCGGACATGGTCCTGCACCACCCCACCACGGCCCCGGCCCGGCACGCGGTCTACCACCGGATGGTGGCCCGCAACCGCGTCTGGCTGGCCCGCCGCAACCTCCCCGCCCCGCTGGTTCCGGCCTATCTCGGTGTCTGGTTCCTGCTCACCCTCGCCCGCCGGCCGTCGCTGCCGGGACTGCGGGCCTGGCTGGGCGGATTCCGCGAGGGCTGGGCCACTCCGTGCGGCCCCAGGCGCCCCATGAAGTGGGCTACCGTGTGGCGACTGACCCGTCTGGGCCGCCCTCCCATCATCTGACAAGCTCGTATCTGAGAGCATCAGGCGCGAACCGGTGCGTGCCCCGGCAGCGCACCATGAGGACGAAAGTGTCAACTGTGAGCGAGACTACGCACGACAGTGCGGTCGCCATGAGTGCCCCGCCATCCGCCGACGAAGGGCTCACGCCGGCCCAGCGGGCCCAGAAGTACGGACTGGCGCAGAGCGGGGCCCGCCCCACCCTCCCGGAGTACGTCCGGCAGCTGTGGGCCCGCCGGCATTTCATCTCGGCCTTCGCCAGCGCCAAGCTGACCGCGCAGTTCAGCCAGGCGAAGCTGGGTCAGGTCTGGCAGGTGGCGACGCCACTGCTGAACGCCCTCGTCTACTACCTCATCTTCGGTCTGCTGATCGGCACCCGGAAGGGCGTCCCGGACTACGTCCCGTTCCTGGTGACGGGTGTCTTCATCTTCACCTTCACGCAGAGCTCGGTGATGGCCGGCACGCGGGCGATCTCCGGCAACCTCGGCCTGGTGCGGGCGCTGCACTTCCCGCGCGCCTGCCTGCCGATCTCGTTCTGCCTGATGCAGCTCCAGCAACTGCTGTTCTCCATGGGCGTGCTGGTGGTCATCCTGCTGGCGTTCGGGCAGGTGCCGACGTGGTCGTGGCTGCTGGTGCTGCCGGCGCTGCTGCTCCAGTTCGTGTTCAACACCGGCCTGGCGATGATCATGGCCCGGCTCGGCAGCAAGACCCCCGACCTGGCGCAGCTGATGCCCTTCATCATGCGGACGTGGATGTACGCGTCCGGCGTGATGTTCAGCATCAGCGTGATCCTGAAGGGCAAGCACGTCCCGCACTGGGTCGAGGTGATGCTCTACTCCAACCCCGCCGCGGTCTACATCGATCTGATCCGGTTCGCGCTGATCGACAGCTTCAAGGCGAACCAGCTCCCGCCGCACGTCTGGGCGTACGCGCTCGGCTGGGCGCTGCTGGCGGGCGCCGCGGGCTTTGTGTACTTCTGGAAGGCTGAGGAGCGGTACGGACGTGGCTGAGCAGATGGACGGCGTCCAGCCGACGGCGGCGGCGCAGGAGCGGATCCCGACCGTGATCGCGGACGAGCTGCACATCGTCTACCGGGTCTACGGGACGGGTACGGGCAAGGGCAGCGCGACCGCAGCGCTGAGCCGGATCATCCGGCGCCGCCCCTCGGTGGGCGTGCGCGAGGTGCACGCGGTCAAGGGGGTCTCCTTCACCGCGTACCGGGGTGAGTCGATCGGCCTGATCGGCTCCAACGGCTCCGGCAAGTCGACCCTGCTGAAGGCGGTGGCGGGCCTGCTGCCCGCCGAGCGCGGCAAGGTCTACACCCACGGCCAGCCCTCGCTGCTGGGCGTGAACGCGGCCCTGATGAACGACCTCACCGGCGAGAAGAACGTCCTCCTGGGCGGTCTGGCGATGGGCATGTCCCGCGAGCAGGTCCGCTCCCGCTACGACGAGATCGTCGACTTCTCCGGCATCAACGAGAAGGGCGACTTCATCTCGCTGCCGATGCGCACCTATTCGTCCGGTATGGCGGCCCGGCTGCGGTTCTCCATCGCGGCCGCCAAGGACCACGACGTGCTCCTGATCGACGAGGCGCTGGCCACCGGCGACCGCGCGTTCCAGAAGCGCTCGGAGGCCCGCATCCGCGAGCTGCGCAAGGAAGCGGGTACGGTCTTCCTGGTCAGCCACAACAACAAGTCGATCCGGGACACCTGCGACCGGGTGCTGTGGCTGGAGCGGGGCGAGCTGCTGATGGACGGCCCGACGGACGAGGTCATCAAGGCGTACGAGAAGGAGACGGGCAAATAGCCCATCCGCCGCAGAAGGCCCTCGCGAGTCCGCTTCGCGGGGGCCTTCGGGTGTGCCGGGAGGGTCAACTCCCGGAGCCGCCGGAGGAGTTGATTCCGGCCATATGGTGACCGGATCGTTGCCCGGGGCGGCGGTACCCGCCCGGACGCCGGCTGGATACGCGGCGTAAGCTGTACGGGTACTGAACAGCACAAGTAGTGCAAGTCGGGCAATTCCCCCGAGCGAGCGACGGGAGCTCGATCGGAGCGCGTCGCGGGCAGCGGCGTGTCCGAAATGGGATGTTTTAGCTTGGCGGTGTAGAACGGGAGACGTGACGGCAATGGCTACTGGTTCGCTCCGGCTCCACAACGCGCCGGGTAGCCCCCGGTGAGCCGAGGAGACGAGCAGGCGCATCGCGCCTTCCTCCGGAGGGTGGCGGTGAGTGGCAGGAGGGACCACACGCGCACCGTGCTCGATCAGGCCGCGCACGAGAATTTCCCGGTCGCGCCGTTCTTCCTGCCCCGCGCCTGGCGCGCCGATCTGATGGCCCTCTACGGCTTCGCCCGGCTCGTCGACGACATCGGTGACGGCGACCTCGCCCCCGGTGGCGGCGACGCCGTCCTGCTCGGCCTGGACCGCGAGCGCTACGACGACCGGCCCGCGCTGCTGGACGCCCTCGAAGCGGACCTGCACCGGGTCTTCAGCGACCGCGCCCCCGGCCCCAAGCACCCGCTGATGCGCCGCCTGGGCCCCACCGTCCGCCGCTGCGCGCTCACCCCCGAGCCCTTCCTCGGCCTGATCGAGGCCAACCGCCAGGACCAGCGCATCAGCCGCTACGCCACCTACGGTGACCTCGCCGCCTACTGCGAGCTGTCGGCCAACCCCGTCGGGCGGCTCGTCCTCGGCGTCACCGGCACCTCCAGCCCCGAGCGCGTCCGGCTCTCCGACGCCATCTGCACCGCCCTCCAGCTCGTCGAGCACATCCAGGACGTCGCCGAGGACCTCGGCCGGGACCGGGTCTACCTCCCCGCCGAGGACCTCAAGCGCTTCGGCGTCACCGAGGACGACCTGGCCGCGCCCAGCGCGGGGGCGCCGGTGCGCGCCCTCATCGCGTTCGAGGCGGAGCGCGCCGGCCGGCTGCTGGACGAGGGCGCGCCCCTGGTGGGCAGCGTGCAGGGCAGGCTCCGGCTGCTGCTGGCCGGCTTCGTGGCCGGGGGGCGCGCCGCGCTCCAGGCGGTCGCGGCCGCCGATCACGACGTCCTCGCCGGCCCGCCGAAGCCGACCAGGCTCAGCCTGCTGCGCGAGGTCGGGGCGACACTGCGACGAGAGGGGTGAGTCGACCGTGGAGGCAACCGCACAGATGTCCGCGCCGGTGCTCGCTGCGTACCGCTACTGCGAAGCGGTCACCGGCCAGCAGGCGCGCAACTTCGCGTACGGGATCCGGCTGCTGCCGGCCGACCGGCGGCAGGCCATGTCGGCGCTCTACGCCTTCTCCCGCCGGGTGGACGACATCGGCGACGGCGACCTGGCGCCGGCCGCCAAGCAGGACCGCCTGGCAGGCACCCGCGCCCTGCTCGCCCGCATCAAGGACGGCCGGATCGCCGAGGACGACACCGACCCGGTGGCGGTCGCGCTGGCCGACGCCGCCCGGCGCTTCCCCATCCCGCTCGACGCGCTGGACGAGCTGATCGACGGGGTGCTGGCGGACGTCCGCGGTGAGACCTACGCGACCTGGGACGAGCTGAAGGTCTACTGCCGCTGCGTGGCCGGCGCCATCGGCCGGTTGTCACTCGGCGTGTTCGGCACCGTACCCGGCGCGCTCGATGTGGAGCGCGCCCCCGAGTACGCCGATACGCTCGGGCTCGCGCTCCAACTGACCAATATCCTCAGGGACGTTCGCGAGGACGCGGGCAACGGACGGACGTACCTGCCGGCCGAGGATCTGGCCAAGTTCGGCTGCTCGGCGGGGTTCGACGGACCGGTGCCGCCGCCCGGCGCCGACTTCGCCGGGCTGGTGCAGTTCGAGGCCCGGCGGGCCCGCGCGCTGTTCGCCGAGGGCTTCCGGCTGCTGCCGATGCTCGACCGGCGCAGCGGTGCCTGCGTCGCCGCGATGGCCGGTATCTACCACCGGCTGCTGACACGGATCGCCGCCGACCCGGAGGCGGTGCTGCGCGGCCGGGTCTCGCTGCCCGGCCGGGAGAAGGCGTTCGTCGCGGTGCGCGGGCTCTCCGGGCTCGACGCCCGGGCGATCGGCCGCCGCCAGGCGGTCAGGAGGCGTGGATGAGGTGCCGGACCCCGTACACCGGCCACGGTGCGGCACCGGTGCGGCGGGCAACCCCGAGCCGGACGGCGGCGTCCTTGACAGGCGTGAGGGGGGAGAGCGCATGAACGCGGGAGCCACGCCGTCCGAGCGCGCCCCCGGCCGTCCCGAAGGGGCGGCCGCGGTGGTCATCGGGGGCGGACTCGCCGGCACCACCGCGGCGCTGGCGCTGGCCGACGCCGGCCTGCGGGTCACCCTCGTCGAGGGCCGCCCGCGCCTGGGCGGCCTGGTCTTCTCCTTCCGCCGCGACGGTGCCGCCGGCCCGCTGACCGTCGACAACGGCCAGCACGTCCACCTCCGCTGCTGCACCGCCTACGGCGACCACCTGAAGCGGATCGGCGGGCACCACCTCGCCCCCCTCCAGGACCGCCTGGACGTCCCCGTCCTGGACGCCGTGGGCGCCGGCGGCCGGCCCCGGCTCGGCCGGCTGCGCCGCACCGCCCTGCCGGTCCCGCTCCACCTCGCCAAGAGCCTGGCCTGCTACCCGCACCTCTCACCCGCCGAGCGCGCCGGGGTGGTGCGCGCCACCCTCGCCCTGGGCCGCCTGGACCTGGACGACCCCGCCCTGGACGCCACCGACTTCGGCAGCTGGCTGCGCCGCCACGGCCAGTCGCCGCGCGCCGTCGAGGCGCTGTGGGACCTGGTCGGCGTCGCCACCCTCAACGCGACCGCCGGCGACGTCTCGCTGGGCCTGGCCGCCAAGGTCTTCAAGACCGGACTGCTCTCCGCCCCCGGCGCCGCCGACATCGGCCGGGCCCGCGTCCCGCTCGGCGACCTCCACGACACCCTCGCCGGCGCCGCACTGCGCGAGGCCGGTGTCCAGGTCGCGCTGCGCACCCGGGCCACCGCCGTCACCCGCGACGGGGACGGCGACGGCTGGCGGGTCGCGGTGGGCAGCGGCCCGCACGGCGGCCGGACGCTCACCGCCGACACCGTCGTGCTGGCCGTACCGCAGCGCGAGGCGCACGGCCTGCTGCCCGACGGCGCGCTGCCCGACCGGGACCGGCTGCTGGACATCGGCACCGCGCCGATCCTCAACGTCCACGTGGTCTACGACCGCCCGGTACTGCGCCGCCCGTTCTTCGCCGCGCTCGGCTCCCCGGTCCAGTGGGTCTTCGACCGCACCGGCCCCTCGGGCCTGGCCCGCGCCGACGGCCACCGGCGCAGCCAGTACCTGGCCCTCTCGCAGTCCGCCGCGCAGGAGGAGATCGACCAGCCGGTCGGCAAACTCCGCGCCCGCTACCTCCCCGAGCTGGAGCGGCTGCTGCCGGCCGCCCGGGGCGCCCGGATCCTCGACTTCTTCGTCACCCGCGAGCGGACCGCGACCTTCGCGCCCGCCCCGGGCGTGGGCCGGCTCCGCCCGGCCGCCCGCACCCAAGTCCCCGGCCTGTTCCTGGCCGGTGCGTGGACCGCCACCGGGTGGCCCGCGACGATGGAGAGCGCTGTGCGCAGCGGCACCGCCGCCGCCCGCGAGGCGCTCACCGAACTCGGCTGCCCTCCGGGCCGGTTGCCCTGAGGAGGCGGCATGACACCGCGTACGCGCGCTCGCACGAGCACGAGCATCGGAAACAGAGGAGAAACCGTGGCTTCCCCGGCTATCGACACCGCGAGCGTCACCGCGCTGCTGGAGCGCGGGCGGACACTCGCCACTCCCGTGCTGCGTGCCGCCGTGGCCAGACTCGCCCCTCCCATGGACACCGTCGCCGCCTACCACTTCGGCTGGATCGACGCGGCCGGCAACCCCAGTGCCGGGGACGGCGGCAAGGCGGTCCGCCCCGCGCTCGCGCTGCTCTCCGCCGAGGTGGCCGGCGCCGCCCCCGAGACCGGGGTGCCGGGCGCGGTCGCCGTCGAGCTGGTGCACAACTTCTCGTTGCTGCACGATGACCTGATGGACGGTGACGAGCAGCGCCGGCACCGCGACACGGTGTGGAAGGTGCACGGCCCGGCGCAGGCCATCCTGGTCGGCGACGCGCTGTTCGCGCTGGCCAACGAGATACTGCTGGAGCTCGGCACGGTCGACGCCGGCCGCGCCACCCGCCGGCTGACCCTGGCCACCCGCAAGCTGATCGACGGCCAGGCCCAGGACATCTCCTACGAGCACCGCGAGCGGGTCACCGTCGAGGAGTGCCTGGAGATGGAGGGCAACAAGACCGGCGCGCTGCTCGCCTGCGCGGTCTCCATCGGTGCGGTGCTCGGCGGCGCCGACGACCGCACCGCCGACATCCTGGAGCGGTACGGCTACCACCTCGGCCTCGCCTTCCAGGCCGTCGACGACCTGCTGGGCATCTGGGGCGACCCGGACGCCACCGGCAAGCAGACCTGGAGCGACCTGCGGCAGCGCAAGAAGTCGCTGCCGGTCGTGGCCGCACTGGCGGCCGGCGGTCCGGCCTCCGAGCGGCTCGCCCGGATCCTGGCGGCCGACGCCAAGAAGACCGAGACCGAGATCGCCGACTTCACCGAGGAAGAGTTCGCCTCCCGCGCGGCGTTGATCGAGGAGGCCGGCGGCCGCGAGTGGACCTCCCAGGAGGCCCGCCGCCAGCACGCCACCGCGATCGCCGCCCTGGACGAGATCGAGATGCCCGAGAAGATCCGCGGCGAGCTCGTCGCGCTCGCGGACTTCGTCGTCGTACGAGAGAGATGAGGACCGCCGCCACGCACTAGCTCGCAGTCGCCGGCCGGTGCCGCACCGCGCACCGGCCGACGGAATCCCTGACCACGCATTGACGGTTCACTGCAGAAGGGGAAGCCATGACAGCGACGACCGACGGCAGCACCGGGGCCCTCCCGCCCCGGGGCGCCTCGGCCACCGATGCCGCCGAAGCCGCAGCCGCGCCGGCCGGCGGAGCGCGCACCGCCGTCCTGCGGAACACGGCGGACGCCGCGCGGGAGGCCACCGCCCGCGCCACCGAGCACCTGCTCGCCCGCCAGGACCCCGCCGGCTGGTGGAAGGGCGACCTGGCCACCAATGTCACGATGGACGCCGAGGACCTGCTGCTCCGTCAGTTCCTGGGCATCCAGGACCCGGCCGTCACCGAGGCCGCCGCCCGCTTCATCCGGGGTGAGCAGCGTCCGGACGGCACCTGGGCCACCTTCCACGGCGGCCCCGGCGAACTCTCCACCACGATCGAGGCGTACGTCGCGCTGCGGCTGGCCGGCGACGCGCCGGGCGCCCCGCACATGGCCACCGCCGCCGCCTGGATCCGCGCCCGGGGCGGTATCGCCGCCTCCCGCGTCTTCACCCGGATCTGGCTCGCCCTCTTCGGCTGGTGGAAGTGGGACGACCTGCCCGAACTCCCGCCGGAGCTGATCTACCTCCCCAAGTGGTTCCCGCTCAGCATCTACGCCTTCGGCTGCTGGGCCCGGCAGACCATCGTCCCGCTCACCATCGTCTCGGCCAAGCGCCCGGTCCGCCCGGCGCCGTTCGCCCTGGACGAGCTGCACACCGACCCGGCCGACCCCGCCCCGCCGCGGCCGACGGCCCGCGTCACCAGCTGGGACGGCCTCTTCCAGCGGCTGGACAAGGCGCTGCACCTCTACCACAAGGTCGCCCTCCGCCGGCCGCGGGCCGCCGCGATGCGCGCGGCCGCCCGCTGGATCATCGAGCGGCAGGAGAACGACGGCTGCTGGGGTGGCATCCAGCCGCCGGCCGTCTACTCCCTCATCGCCCTGCATCTGCTCGGCTACGACCTCGACCACCCGGTGCTGCGCGAGGGCCTGGCGTCCCTGGACCGGTTCGCGGTGTGGCGCGAGGACGGCGCCCGGATGATCGAGGCGTGCCAGTCCCCGGTCTGGGACACCTGCCTGGCGACCATCGCGCTGGCCGATGCCGGGGTGCCCGCCGACCACCCGCAGCTGGTCAAGGCCGCCGACTGGATGCTCGGCGAGCAGATCGGCCGGCCCGGCGACTGGTCCGTGCGCCGCCCCCAACTCCCGCCCGGCGGCTGGGCGTTCGAGTTCCACAACGACAACTACCCGGACATCGACGACACCGCTGAGGTGGTGCTGGCGCTGCGCCGGGTCCGGCACCCCGACCCGCAGCGGATCGCGGACGCCATCGACCGCGGCGTGCGGTGGAACGTGGGGATGCAGTCGGGGAACGGCGCCTGGGGCGCGTTCGACGCCGACAACACCAGCCCGTTCCCCGACCGCCTGCCGTTCTGCGACTTCGGCGAGGTCATCGACCCGCCGTCGGCCGACGTCACCGGCCATGTCGTCGAGATGCTCGCAGAGGTCGGCAAGGCCCACGACCCGCGCACCCGCCGCGGCGTCGCCTGGCTGCTGGCCCAACAGGAGCCCAGCGGCGCGTGGTTCGGGCGGTGGGGCACCAACTACGTCTACGGCACCGGCTCGGTGCTGCCCGCCCTCGTCGCCGCCGGGATCCCCGCCTCGCACCCGGCCGTCCGGCGGGCCGTCGACTGGCTGGAGCGGGTGCAGAACGACGACGGCGGCTGGGGCGAGGACCAGCGCTCCTACCAGGACAAGGAGAAGTGGGCCGGGCGCGGCGCCTCCACGCCCTCGCAGACCGCCTGGGCGCTGATGGCGCTGCTGGCGGCCGGTGAACGGGAGAGCGAGGCGGTGCGCCGCGGGGTGCGCTGGCTGGTCGAGGCCCAGCGGCCGGACGGCTCCTGGGACGAGCCGTACTTCACCGGCACCGGCTTCCCGTGGGACTTCTCCATCAACTACCACCTCTACCGCCAGGTCTTCCCGCTGACCGCGCTGGGCCGCTACGTGCACGGCGGGCCGGCCACCGCCGGGGCCGCCGCGGCACCGGTGGGGGCCTGATGCCGGGACGGCCCCCGCCGGACGCGGATCCGCCGCTGCTGGTCGCCTGCGCGCTCGGCATCGAACGGTTCGCGCTGCGGGGCGGTGAGCGCGGCGCGGCGGGCCCGCCCGCGGTCACCCTCCGCACCGGCATGGGCCCCCAGGCCGCCGAACGGGCCCTGACCGCCGCCCTGGCCCCGGGTGCGGCCACCGCGGGCGCCCCGGTGGTGGCCAGCGGGTTCTGCGCCGGGCTCGCCCCCGGGATGCGGCCCGGGGACGTGGTCGTCGCCGCCGCCACCCGCGGCCACCGCCCCGGCGCCCCCGAGGTGCCCTGCCGGGACAATGCCCCGCTGGTGGCCGCCCTGCGGGCCCGCGGCCTGCGGGTGCACACGGGGCTGCTGTGCGGCGCCGACCACGTCGTACGCGGCGCCGAGCGGGCCGCCCTGCACGCCCAGGGAGCCCTCGCGGTGGACATGGAGTCCGCCGCCACGCTCCGGACGGCGGTGCGCCGCGGCAGCCCCGCGGTTGCCGCCGTCCGGGTGGTCGTGGACGCCCCGGAACACGAACTCGTGCGCATCGGGACGCTGCGCGGTGGAATATCTGCCTTCCGCGTGCTGCGCTCGGTATTTCCTGTTTTCTTTGAATGGCACCGTTCTTTGCTGCTCTCCAGGAGGTGAGCCAGATGGCAATGCCGCTCCGCCAGTCCATCCGGGTCGGGACCTATCTGTTTGAACAGAAAGTGCTGCGCAAGCGGGAGAAGTTCCCGCTGATTGTCGAACTGGAGCCGCTCTTCGCCTGCAATCTGAAGTGCGAGGGCTGCGGGAAGATCCAGCACCCGGCGGGCGTCCTCAAGCAGCGGATGCCGGTGGCCCAGGCGGTCGGGGCGGTGCTGGAGTCCGGTGCCCCGATGGTGTCCATCGCCGGCGGCGAGCCGCTGATGCACCCGCAGATCGATGAGATCGTGCGGCAGCTGGTGGCCCGCCGGAAGTATGTCTTCCTGTGCACCAACGCGCTGCTGCTGCGCAAGAAGATGGCGAATTTCAAGCCCTCGCCGTATTTTGCGTTCGCGGTGCACATCGACGGGATGCGGGAGCGCCACGACGAATCCGTCGCGAAGGAAGGCGTATTCGACGAGGCGGTGGCGGCCATCAAGGAGGCCAAGCGGCGCGGCTTCCGGGTCACCACCAATTCCACGTTCTTCAACACCGACACCCCGCAGACCGTCATCGAGGTCCTGAACTTCCTCAACGACGACCTGAAGGTCGACGAGATGATGCTCTCGCCGGCCTACGCCTACGAGAAGGCCCCCGACCAGGAGCACTTCCTCGGCGTGGAGCAGACCAGGGAGCTGTTCCGGAAGGCGTTCGCCGGCGGCAACCGCCGGCGCTGGCGGCTCAACCACAGCCCGCTGTTCCTGGATTTCCTGGAGGGCAAGGCGGACTTCCCCTGCACCGCCTGGGCGATCCCCAACTACTCGCTGTTCGGCTGGCAGCGGCCCTGCTACCTCATGAGCGACGGCTACGTCCCCACGTACCGGGAGCTGATCGAGGAGACCGACTGGGAGAAGTACGGCCGCGGCAAGGATCCGCGCTGCGCCAACTGCATGGCGCACTGCGGCTACGAGCCCACCGCCGTCCTGGCCACCATGGGCTCCCTGAAGGAGTCGCTGCGGGCGGCCCGGGAGACCGTCGGCGGCAACCGCGGGTGACGCGCCGCACGGGGGCGCCGGGGGCGGTGGCCCGCCGGCGCCCCCGGCCCGTTCCCGCCGACCGCCCGTAAGGAGAACACCCGTGTCCGGATTCGACCTCAACCGGCTGCTCGCCGAACGCGGCGCCGAGCGCTACGCCCTGCACGCCCGCCACCTCAACCACCAGCTCCCGCGGATGCTGCACACCATCGGCTTCGACAAGGTCTACGAGCGGGCCGAGGGCGCCTACTTCTACGACGCCGACGGCCAGGACTACCTCGACATGCTCGCCGGTTTCGGGGTGATGGGCCTGGGCCGCCACCACCCGGTCGTCCGCCGGGCCCTGCACGACGTCCTCGACGCCCAGCTCGCCGACCTCACCCGCTTCGACTGCCCGCCGCTGCCCGGTCTGCTCGCCGAGAAGCTGCTGGCCCACGCGCCCCACCTGGACCGGGTGTTCTTCGGCAACAGCGGTACCGAGGCCGTCGAGACCGCGCTGAAGTTCGCCCGCCGCGCCACCGGCCGCCCGCGCGTCCTGTATTGCGCGCACGCCTTCCACGGCCTGACCACCGGTGCGCTCTCGGTCAACGGCGAGGACGGCTTCCGGGACGGCTTCGCCCCGCTGCTCCCGGACACCGCCATCGAGCTGGGCGACCTGGCCGCGCTGGAACGCGAGCTCGGGCGCGGCGACGTGGCGGCCTTCGTCGTCGAGCCCATCCAGGGCAAGGGCGTCACCCCCGCGCCGCCCGGCTTCCTGCGCGCCGCCCAGGAACTGCTGCACCGCCACAAGGCGCTGCTGATCGCCGACGAGGTGCAGACCGGTCTGGGCCGCACCGGCGACTTCTTCGCCTACCAGCACGAGGAGGGCGTGGAACCGGACCTGGTGTGCGTCGCCAAGGCGCTCTCCGGCGGCTACGTCCCGGTCGGCGCGACCCTCGGCAAGGACTGGATCTTCAAGAAGGTCTACTCGTCGATGGACCGCGTCCTGGTGCACTCGGCGAGCTTCGGTGCCAACGCCCAGGCGATGGCGGCCGGCCTGGCGGTGCTCTCGGTGATGGAGGACGAGGAGGTCACCGCGAACGCCCGGCACACCGGCGAGCTGCTGCGCTCCCGGCTGGCGGCGCTGGTCGACCGGTACGAGCTGCTGCACGAGGTGCGCGGCCGGGGCCTGATGATCGGCATCGAGTTCGGCCGGCCGACGTCGCTGGGGCTGCGCAGCCGCTGGACGATGCTCCAAGCCGCCCGCAAGGGGCTGTTCGCGCAGATGGTCGTGGTGCCGCTGCTCCAGCGCCACCGGATCCTCACCCAGGTCTCCGGCGACCACCTGGAGGTCATCAAGCTGATCCCACCGCTGATCATCGGCGAACGGGAGGTGGACCGCTTCGTCGAGGCGTTCACGGCCGTGATGGACGACGCGCACAGCGGTGGCGGGCTGATGTGGGACTTCGGGCGGACCCTGGTCAAGCAGGCGGTCGCCAACCGCTGACCGCCCCCGGGGCGGCCGGGCCGGCGCGCCGCCGCCCGCCCGGCCGCCCGGGCGTCAGTCCTCCAGCAGCGTCGCGCGCAGCCGCTCGCGGGTGGCGGGGGAGAGCTTCAGGCCCTCGGTGAGGTAGGCGTCGACCGAGCCCCAGGTGCCCTCGATCGCGTCGAACGCGGCGGTGAGGTAGTCCAGGCGCGCGCCGAAGAGGGGCGAGAGCAGCTCCATGACCTCGGGCGACATCCCGGCGGCGGAGTGGTCCGAGCGGCGGACCTTGTAGCGCCGGCTGGGGTCGTCGGACTTGAGGTAGTCCGCCACGATGGCGTCCCGCTCCACGCCGACCGCGAGCAGGGTGACCGCGATGGACAGGCCCGCGCGGTCCTTGCCCGCCGCGCAGTGCATCAGCGCCGGGACGCTGTCCTCGGCCAGGGCGTGCAGCACCCGGCTGTGGTCGGCGGTGCGGGTGGTGATGATCTCGCGGTAGGTGTGGGCCATCCGGTCCGCGGCCTTGCCGTCGCCGAGGACGACGCGCAGCTGGTCCAGTTCGCCGTCGCGCACCATCGTCCAGAATTCCGCGCCGTCGGCGGGGTCGGTGAGCGGGATATTGACGTTCCGTACGCCGGGGAGGGCGACGTCGGGGCCCTCCAGCGCGATGTCGGAGGCGTTGCGGAAGTCGAAGATGGTGTGCAGCCCGAGGCCGGCCAGGAACGCGGCGTCCGCCTCGGTGGCGTGCGCGAGGTGGCCGCTGCGGTAGAGCCGGCCGTACCGGAGGCGACGCCCGTCGACGGTCGGCAGTCCGCCGACGTCGCGGAAGTTGCGGACCTCCGCGAGCTCCGGCGGGGACTGGGGGACCTGTGGCGTCTGCGTCACGGGCGCTCCTCGGGATCGGCCGCCGACGCTGTCGTCGACGAGGCGGGCTGGTTCGACGATACGACATTGATGCAATAGGCAATCAGGTCGCAACACCCGGCAACAGCGCGCAACAGTGCCGCAACGGCGCGCATCATCCCCTCTGCGCGGCGCTCGATGAGCACTCTGTGATCGATCGTTATTCCAACTTGAGCAGAATTTGACCGGGTGGCATTAATCACCTCCCGTCAACCCCTGGTTACGGTGGCGTAGGTCACTTCTGAAGGTGAAGTATGTCCCGACGTGGCAGACGATTCGAAGAACATCAGCAACGGCGCGGCAGGCGCCATCGGGTCGTACGCAGCCGTCGGGGACAGCTTTACCGAGGGGGTCGGGGACCCCGGACCGGACGGGGCGTACATCGGCTGGGCGGACCGCCTCGCGGTCCTCCTCGCCGACCAGCGGGACGAGGGGGACTTCCGCTACGCGAACCTCGCCGTACGGGGGCGGCTCCTGGACCGGATCGTCGAGGAGCAGGTGCCCCGGGCCAAGCAGCTCGCGCCCGCGCTGGTGACGTTCTGCGCCGGCGGCAACGACATCCTGCGCCCCGGCTCGGATCCGGACGCGGTCGCCGAGCGCTACGAGGCGGCCGTCGCCGAACTCCGCGAGACGGTCCCCTTGGTGCTGCTGTGCACCGGTTTCGACACCCGCGGGATCCCGGTCCTCAAGCACCTGCGCGGCAAGATCGCCACGTACACCGCCCACGTGCGGGCCATCGCCGACCGGCACGGCTGCCCGGTGCTGGACCTGTGGTCGCTCAAGTCCGTGCAGGACCGCCGGGCCTGGAGCGAGGACCGGCTGCACCTCTCGGCCGACGGGCACACCAGGGTGGCGCTGCGCGCGGCGCAGGTGCTGGGCCTGCCGGTGCCGGCCGACCCGGACCAGCCGTGGCCGCCGGAGACCGAGCGGACCGCCGCCGAGGCGCGGCGGGACAACATCCACTGGGCGCGCGAGCACCTGGTGCCGTGGATCGGCCGCCGGCTGCGCGGTGTCTCCTCCGGTGACGACGTCGCGCCCAAGCGGCCCGACCTGCTGCCGCTCTGACCGCCGCGCCCCTTACGGGAACCGAGGCCCCGGCCGCCCCTGGCGGCCGGGGCCTCAGTGCGTCGCGACGCGGTACGGCAGATCCGCCCAGACCACCTGGCCCCGGCCGCTGTCGACCGGCCGGGTGCCCCAGCTGTCGGAGAGCGCGCCGACCAGGAACAGGCCGCGCCCGCCCTCCTGATCGAGGCTGCCGGGCTGGGCGTGCGGCGCGGAGGTGCCCGGGCCGCCCTCGTCGGTGATCTCTATCCGGATGTGCGCCCCGACGACCGTGAGCTCGCAGCCGACCTTCTCGCTGTCGGTGTGCCGCACCGCGTTGGTGAACAGCTCGGTGACCACCAACTCCACGTCGTCGCGGACCTGTTGAGCAGCGCCCCACTCGCGCAGCAGCGTGCTCACACGCCTGCGCGCCTCGGGCACGGACGTGCGCCGCGCCGGCAAGTGGAACGCGTCCTGCGGGCTCTGGGCGAGGAAGCCGCCGCATCGCCCTAACGACGGAGCGTTTTTGTAGGAAGCCACGACATAACTATGTGCGATGTTGCTCACCGTTGGCAAGGATCACTCTGTAATTTGCAGAATTGAAAGTGCAGTCTGTTCGAGCTGATGACGGCATGACACACTGCTGAACACTGAAGCTGGTTGGAGGGGATCGGACGTGGCGGACCCACGGTCTGCGGGTGCACCCACCGTCCTGCGGGTGGTGCTCGGCAAGCGACTGCAGGATCTGCGGGAGAAGGCGGGGCTCTCCTTCGAGCGGGCCGCCGCCGCACTGGACGTGACGCACGCCACGATACGGCGCATGGAGAAGGCCGAGGTCGGCCTCAAAATCCCCTACGTCGAGAAGCTGCTCGCGACCTACGGCGTCACCGATCAGAAGGAGATCGACGGCTTCCTCTCCCTCGCCCGCGAGGCCAACCGCCCCGGCTGGTGGCACCGCTTCCGCGACGTCCTCCCCGAGTGGTTCAGCGCCTTCGTCAGCCTGGAGAGCGAAGCCAACCTCATCCGCTCCTACCAACCGCACTACGTCCCCGGCCTGTTGCAGACCGAGGACTACGCCGCCGCGGTGCTGCGCGCCGGGATGCCGCACGCCGCACCCGCCGACATCGACCGCGTGGTCGCCCTCCGCATGGAGCGCCAGGCGCTGCTGACCCGGGACGACGCCCCGATGCTCTGGTCGGTCATGGACGAGACCGTGCTGCGGCGGCCCATCGGCGGGCCCAAGGTGATGCGCGGCCAGATCGCCCGCCTGATGGAAGCCACCTCGCTGCCGAACGTCCGGCTCCAGGTGATGCCGTTCGCCGCGGGCCCGCACCCCGCCATGTACGGACCGTTCCACATCTTCCGCTTCCCGATCCCGGAGCTCCCGGACATCGCGTACGCGGAAAGCCTCGTCGGAGCCGTGTACTTCGACCAGCGCAACGACGTCTCGCAGTTCCTGGAGGCCCTGGACCGGATGTGTGCGCAGGCCGCGCCGGCACACACCACCGAGGCCATTCTGGGTGGCTTTCGCAAGGAGATCTGAACCCCCCATGGATCGCATACGTATCTACAACGGCATGCCCGCCAACGAGCTGGGCACCGACGGCTGGCACAAGCCGTGGAGCGGCGGAAACGGCGGCGAGTGCGTCGAGGCCATGCGCCTGCGGGACGGCCGGGTCGCGCTGCGCCAGTCCACCGACCCGGACGGCCCCGCGCTGATCTACACCCACCGCGAGATGGTCAGTTTCATCGAGGGCGCGAAGGCCGGCCACGCCGACTTCCTGCTCTCCGCCGCGCCGTGCCCGGCGCACTGAGGGAGGAGCCATGACCGACCAGCACAGCCCTCCCGAGCCGGCGGACCCCGCCGTCCCGGAGATCGGCCCCTACCCGCCCGGCCCCGACCACCTCGGCTTCGCCGCCGACGAGATCGACACCAGCCGGCCCCACCCGGCCCGGATGTACGACTACTTCCTCGGCGGCTGGGACAACTACGAGGTCGACCGGGTCGCCGGCGACCGGGTCATCGAACTCCACCCGCAGGTCCGCGACAGCGTGCGCGCCAACGGCGCCTTCCGCCGGCGCGCGGTCCGCGCGGTGACCGCCGCCGGGGTGCGGCAGTTCCTCGTCCTCGGCATCGGCATCCCCACCTCGCCCAACCCGCACGAGGTGGCCCGGGCGACCGCCCCGGACAGCCGGGTGGTCTACGTGGACAGCGACCCGATCGTCGCCACCCACGCCCGCGCCCGGCTCGCCAACGCCGCCGGCACCGCCTTCGCCCTCGGCGACCTCCGTGACCCCAAGGCCGTCCTGGACGACCCGGTGGTCCGCGAACTCATCGACCTCGACCGGCCGGTGGGGCTGCTGATCGGCGGGGTGATGGACTTCCTCGCCGAGGACGACAACCCCGCCGCGCTGCTCGCCGCGTTCGGCGCCGCGGTGCCCGCCGGCAGCCACCTCATCCTGTCGCACGGCACCTACGAGCCCTACGAGGGCTACGCGGAGGGCCGGGTCGACGAGGCCGCCCGCGCCCACGTGGAGGAGGTCTACAAGAGCTCCACCGCCCCGCTGACCCTGCGCACCAAGGACGAGATCGCCGCGCTCCTCGGCCCGTTCGCCCCCCTGGAACCGGGCGTCGTCCGGGTGCCGCTGTGGCGGCCCGACGAGGACGTGCCCGGCCCCGAGGAGCTCAACAACACCATTTTCTACGGTGTGGTGGGCCGCAAGGGCTGACCGGACCGCTCCCCGGCACGGCCGGACCGCACCCGGGCGCGGCCGGTCCCCGGGTGCGGGGGCGGAGGGCTATGCGCCGGTACCGGAGACCTGCGGCTCGGCGGGGGCGGGCGGCGCCGGGGGTGGCGGGGGCGGCGGCGCGGCCGCGGTGAGGGCGGCGCCGAGGTCGTCCGGACCGGCGAGCGCGGTGTGCGTGCCCGCGGCCGTACAGGCGTGCGCGCCGGCCACCGCGCCGAGCCGGGCGCACTCCTCAAGGCTCCGGTCGGACAGCTTCCCGTAGAGGAAGCCGCAGGTGAAGGCGTCGCCGGCGCCGTTGCTGTCGATGACCGGGCCCGGCGGTACGGCCGCCGGGATCAGCCGGGGGGTGCGGTCCTCCGGGGTGAGGAGGTACGCGCCGCCCGCGCCGGCGGTGGCGATCACCGCCTCGGCCCGGCCGTCCCGGATGATCTCCCGCATGATGGAGCCGATCCGCTCACCGGCCCCCGCCGTACTGAGGAAGACCAGGTCCGAGCGGAAGGCGAAGTCGCGGTGGTGCTCGGTCAGACCGTCCCAGTCGTGCAGGTCCGTGGAGACCGGAATGTCCAGGGCGGCGAGGTCGTCGTAGAGGTAGCGGGTGAAGTGGCTGATCGACAGGTGGACGTGGCGGGTGCGGCGCAGGAGGGGGAGGTAGTGCTCGGGCGGCATCCGCAGATCGAGCGGGTCGCGGGCGTCGTAGAAGGACATCCGGCGGCCGTCGGGTGAGACGAGGTTGACCGCCCGCCGGGTGCCGTGCGGGGAGATCAGCGGCCGGAAGTCGACCCCGCTGCCGGCCAGCCGCTCGCGGACCAGGGCGCCCGGGGGGTCGTCGCCGAGGAAGTCCACGAATCCGGTGGTCAGTCCCAGCGCCGCGCAGCCGAGCGCGACACCGGTGCCGGTGTGGCCCGCCCATTCGCGGATGGGCGGCACGGCGTGGCTGTCGGCGGTCGGTACGGGCAGCGCACCGACCCGCACGACGGTGTCCACACCCGATCCGCCGACGACGAGTACGTCATATGGCTCAGATACCTGCTGGAAGGTCACAAGCGTCCCTGAATCCCTTGCTGGTGAGACGAGTCCCGTGCTGGTGGGAGCGGCCGCGCCGGCGGTGCGCCCGCCGTCGGGAGTCTAGACGCACACTCGCCTCATATCGGGATGTCAGGGACGCGCGTGACGCGGGGAGGGGCGCACCGCCCGGCGGACGCCCCGCGCGGCGCGGCGGCTCCCTCCCGGGCGCGTGGGCACGCCCGCACGTGGGGGTGCGGTGGCCTGTCGCGCGGTCGGGTCCGCGCTGCGCGCGGGCCTCGGAACGCCCGCCCGCTCGGCAACCGGGCCGGCCGCGCCACCGGCCGGAGCGCGCCGGCCCGGTTGCCGCGTGCCCGGCCGTCCGGGCCCCGGGACGCACGGGCCGTTGACACCGGGGCGCCGGGCGGCCGAGGGTGAGGCCCGGTCAGTGATCGTCGGGAGCCCGGTGACGGGCCGCAGCCCGGCCGGGGCACGCGCACCCGGCCGCGGGGGAGAAGAGGGACGCCATGGCGGAGCACACCGGGCGCGGACGGACCGCGATCGTGATTGGCGGCGGGCTCGCCGGGATGCTCGCCGTCGCGGCCCTGCGCGGACACGCCGACACCGTCACGGTCGTCGAACGGGACCGCTACCCGGCCGGTCCGGTCTTCCGGAAGGGCGTCCCGCAGGCTCGCCACCTGCACATCCTCCTCACCGGCGGCCAGCGTGCCCTGGACCGGCTGCTGCCCGGTACGGTCGCCGCGCTCACCGGGGCCGGGGCCCGCAGCCTGTACTTGCCGCGCGATCTGGTGACCCGTACGCCGACCGGCTGGCAGCGCCGGTTCGACGAGCGCCGGCATCCCACCCTCAGCGTCACCCGGCCGGTCCTGGACGCGGTCGTCCGGGAACAGGCGCTGCGCGCCGCCGCCCCCGCCACCCGTGTCGAGGTCCTGGAGGCGACCGAGGCCGTCGGGCTGGCCGGCGAGGCGCGGCGGGTGACCGGCGTCAAGGTCCGTGCCCGCACCGGCGAACGGGCGGCCGGCCCCGCCCGGGTCCTCACCGCCGACCTGGTCGTCGACGCCTCCGGCCGCAGCTCCCGCACCCCCCGCTGGTACGTCGAACTGGGCCGCGAGGCGCCGCGCGAGGAGACCGTCGACTCCGGCCTCGCCTACGCCACCCGGATGTACCGCTTCCCCGGCGGCGAACCGGCGATCGGCGTCAACATCCCCGGCTGGCCCGCGTGCCCCAGGGGCGCCGCCTACGTCCCCGTGGAGGACGGCAACTGGCTGCTGACGCTGTCCGGGGTGCGCGGTCACCACCCGCCCACGGACGAGGCGGAGTTCGCCGCGTTCAGCGCCACCGTCGGCGACCCCTACGTCCACGATCTGCTGGACCGCGCCGAACCGGTCTCGCCGGTGCACGGCTTCCGCGACACCTGCAACCGCCGCCGGCACTACGGCCGGCCCGGCGCCGTCCCGGAGGGCCTGCTGGTCCTCGGAGACGCCAACTGCACCTTCAACCCGGTCTACGGCCAGGGCATGTCGGTGGCCGCACTCGGCGCGCTGGCCCTGCGGGACACCCTCGACGGCGCCGGGGGCCCGGGACCCGGCGTCGCGGCCCGGGCCCAGCGGGCGATCTGCCGGGCCGCCGAGCCCGCCTGGATGGCCGCGGTCGGCGCGGACCGCCCCTACGTGCGCGACCCCGGCGCCACGGCCGGTCCCGCCGAGCGGCTGACGACCTGGTACCTGGACCGGCTCTCGGCCCGCGCCGCCGTCGACCGGGTCGTGGGCGCCGCCTTCCGGGACGTCGTCTGCCTGACGGCCCCGCCGTCCCGCCTGATGTCCCCCCGCGTCCTCCTCCGCACCGTCGCGCTGCCCCGCCGCCCCGGGCCGCCGCAGCCGTCGCCGACGGTTGAGGGGGAGTGAGGCGCGTGAGGGGGGTGAGGCGCGGGGTGAGTGGGGTGCGGGGGTGAGCGGGGCGACTGCCGCCGGGGCGGCCGCCGGATGGTCTCCGGGCGGCGTTCGCGTGGCGTCCGCATGATGTCCCCGATGACGTCCGGACGGCCCGCGGCATGCGGGGACTTCGAGGAGGGGGGGAGGCCCTTGATCGGGTGAATCAGCGGGTTCGGGGTTCACTCGCACGGGTGTTTTCGCGGGGGCGCGATGGTGCGCTCGCGGTGCCGCATACGCACCCCGAACCGCTTGTGCGCCAGGAACGCGCTGGTCAGGGTGGGTGGCGGAGTGCGTGGTCGGGGCCGCCGGGCCCCGGGGCGGGCGTGGCGGCGGGGTGGCGCTGGAACCCAGCGATCGCGCGGTGCGTTCACTTCGCGACTGTTCCGACCCTGGAGGTGCCGTGACCGCGTCCCGACCCCGCCCCGCGCGCTTGTCCGCGCTGCGCCCCGCGAGCTTCGGCGCCGAGCCGACGGGGGAGCGGCTGGCCAGGATGCGCAGATCCCCGCAGTTCACCGACGGTCAGTTCCGGAATCCGGCGCCCACCCGGCAGGTGCTGCGGGGCGCCGCCCTGCCGATGGTCCGTACGCAGCTCAGCCGGGAGGGGCGGCTGCGGCGGGCGCCGGTCGGACGCGTCCCGGTGCACCGCCCGTCCGCGGCGGAACTGTCCCACCCACCCGCCTCCGGGCTGCGGCTCACCTGGATGGGGCACTCCACCGTGCTCGCCGAGATGGACGGGCACCGGGTGCTCTTCGACCCGGTGTGGGGTGAGCGCTGCTCGCCGTTCAGCTGGGCCGGGCCGAAGCGGCTGCATCCGGTGCCGCTGCCGCTGGCACAGCTGGGTCCGGTCGATGCCGTGGTGATCTCGCACGACCACTACGACCACCTCGACATGCCCACCGTGCAGGCCCTGGCCGCCACCGGCGCGGCATGCGTCGTGCCGCTGGGGATCGGCGCGGACCTGGAGTTCTGGGGCGTGCCACCGGCGCGGATCACCGAACTGGACTGGCACGAGTCGGCCCGGGTCGGCGAGCTGACCCTCACCGCGACCCCGGCCCAGCACTTCTGCGGGCGGGGAATGCGCGGCCCGCAGCACACCCTGTGGGCCTCCTGGGTGGTCGCCGGCCCCGAGCACCGGATCTACCACAGCGGCGACACCGGCTATTTCCCCGGTTTCGCCGAAACGGGCGCCGCGCACGGGCCGTTCGATGCGACGATGATTCAGATAGGGGCGTATTCGGACTTCTGGCCGGACATTCATATGACACCGGAGGAGGGGCTGCGGGCCCATCGTGACCTCCAGGGCGGGGAGCCGCGCGGCGTGCTGCTGCCGATCCACTGGGGCACCTTCAACCTCGCCCCGCATCCGTGGGCCGAACCGGCCGAACGGACCGTCGCGGCGGCCTTCCGGGCCGGGGTGCCGGTGGCCGTGCCGCCGCCGGGCCGGCCGTTCGAGCCTGCCGACGAGCAGGTCGTGGAGCCGTGGTGGCGCGCGGTGGCCGTCCCACCGGTGCAGGGCTGGCCCAGCTGGCCCCCGGCGGCCCCGTCTCCGGCGCCGGCCCCGGTGCCGGTTGCTGCCTCGGCCGTGGCGTCGGCGCCGCCCCTGACCTCGATTCCGGCACACCACGCAGCCGGTCAGCCGGCGGCCCCGGCCCCGGCCCTCGCACCCGACCCAACGGCCCCCGCCGCCGCTGCACCCGCCGCGATATCCACCCCCGTGTCCGCTGATCCCGGGACAGCCGCCCCGGCACCGGCCGCATCCGTGCCCGTAGCGATGGACGACGCCGTGCCCGGCGGGGCGCCCGATCCTGTGGCTCCCGCGGCGGACACGGCGACGGGGCCGTGAAACCGGCACCGGGCGCGTGGTCAGGCAGCGGAACGGAACGGGCACCGGGCGCGTGGTCAGGCAGCGGAACTGACAGGTGCGTCAGGCGCGTCGTCAGACAGCGGAAGGGCCTGGCGTGGGGCGCGACACCGGGCGGCGCAACCGGCGGCCGGGCAGTGACCGGACCGAGGTCGAGCCGAGACCGGATCGGGGAACCCGGGGTCGGGGCACGTCAGTTGGCCCTTGGCCCTGGCGACGGGCGGGAGGTCCGAGCCGCGGGGGAGGGGGAGCGCAGGCGGCGGAGAGCCACCGCGTCCTCCCGGCCTGCCGGCGACCGGCGTCCGGCGGCGGGGGTCCGACGACCGGCCACCCGCCTCCGGCCGGACCGGCGGCGCGAGGTGAGGGAAGGCGAAGCGAGGTGAGGGAAGGCCCCCGGGGCGTGTGAGGCGTAGGGCGTGGCGTAGGGCACTGCCCGGGAGGGGGGATGTGAGAGCAACTCGGCTGCTGCACACGACAGTTCGGATCTATTCGGATCTGTGTGCGGGGGGTGTCTACTCAAGGAGGTAGCGCGGGGTGGCGAAAGGCGGAGGGAGTCCGAACGGCGCCTCCGCAACAACTAGCGTGCGTGCTCCGCGAACCGCCAACGGCCGATCCGGAGGGCGCCGATGCCTACCGCTACCCCGCCGAGGACCGAGACGTCCCAGGAGGCTCCCAGGTCCCACGGGGGACGGCACGGCCGGGCCGCGTTCCCGGAGCCGGGCGCCGACGCCGCCATACGGTCCCGCCTGGTCCGGCTGGCCGCCGTCCCCGCCCTGCTGACCGCCGTCGTCTGCACCGGCGCCGCCGCCTTCACCGTCCACAGCGGCGGCGCCCGGCTCACCGGCCGCGAGTGGACGGTGCTGGCCGGCGGCCTCGTCGTGGTCTGCGGCATCGTGCTGTTCGCCGGCCTCGCCGGGAACGCCGAGGCGCGCGCCCTGGCGAACCGCTGCGCCCGGCTGCGCCTGGTGTGCGCCCGCGCCCGGAACGACATCGCCGACCTCCTCGACCGCGTCCGCGACGACGCATGGCTGCGGCCCCGCGAGGACCACGAGCCGCTTCCGGAGCCCGGCGGCGACCCGTTCGGCCTGCTCGCCCACGACGTGGCCGCCGCCGGGCGGGCCGCCGAGGCCGCCCTCATCGAGGCGGTCGGCATCGTCCGCAGCGACGCCACCGGCGACCAGCAGAAGCTGGAGGTCTTCGTCAACCTCGCCCGGCGCCTCCAGTCCCTCGTCCACCGGCAGATCCTGACCCTGGACGAGCTGGAGTACCAGGTCGAGGACCCCGACCTGCTCAAGGGCCTGTTCGTCATCGACCACCTGGCCACCCGGATCCGCCGGCACGCCGAGAACCTCGCCGTCCTCGGCGGCGCCATCACCCGCCGCCAGTGGACCCGCCCGATCACCATGACCGAGGTGGTGCGCTCCTCCACGGCCGAGGTCGAGCAGTACACCCGGATCAAGCTGGTCTCGCCCTTCGAGGGCACCCTGCGCGGTCACGCCGTCGCCGACGTGGTCCACCTGCTCGCCGAACTCGTCGAGAACGCCACCGAGTTCTCCGACCCGGGGACGCCGGTCACCGTGCGGGCGCGGCATGTCACCGCCGGGCTCGCCGTCGAGGTCGAGGACCGCGGCCTGGGCATGTCGGCCGAGGAGCAGGAGCAGATGAACCGCCTGCTCGCCGACCCCGAGCACATCGACCTCACCGAACTCCTCGACGACGGCCGGATCGGCCTCTACGTGGTCTCCTCGCTGGCCCAGCGGCACGGCATCGTGGTCCGGCTCCAGGGGAGCATCTACGGGGGAGTCCAGGCCGTGCTGATCGTGCCGCCGGAGCTGCTGGGCGCCAACTCCGCCGAGACCCGGGAGGAGTTCCCGGACGGGATGGAGGACGAGGACGTCCCGGCGCCGGTACGGAGCGACCGGGCGCACGGTGACCGGTTCGACGACGCTACGGGCCGCCGGGCCCCGGCCGCCGCCGGAGCCCCCGGGGCCCGCGCCCTGGCCCCCGTCCGCGCGCTCCCCGCCGGTCCGGGCGCGCTCCCCGCCGCTCCCGGCGCGCTGCCGGGCCGCCGCCGGATCGTCCGCACCCCGGCCGGGGCCACGGCCGCCGCCGTCGAGGCCGCCGCCACCTCCCCGCAGCACACCGCCGCGACGCCCGACGGCCCGCGCCCCGGCGGCCACCACCCCGCCGACCACCGGTCCCTGGAGCCCCGCCCCGCCGACCGCGGGACCGATCCGTTCGCCCCTTCCGACTACCGTCCGGCAGGCCCCGGCCCGGCAATCGCCCGCACCACCGGCTACCGGCCCGGCGAGCCCGCCCCTTCCGGCCACCGGCCCCTGGAGCCCCGCCCCGCCGACCACCGGCCCGATGCGGACGACCCTTCCCACTACCGCCCCGCAGGCCCCGCCCCGGCAACCGCCCGCCCCGCCGGTGTCCGGTACGACGACCCGTCCCGGGCCGGCACCCGCGCCCCCTGCCCGCCGGGCCACGACACCTCCCAGGACCCGGACCCGGGCCCGGCCCCCGACCCGGGCCCCGTGTTGCTGCCGCCGGCGCCGTTGCCGTTCCAGGAGGGGCCCCGGCCCCGGTTGCCGCGGCGTATCAAGCAGGCGCACATCGCGCCGCAGTTGCGGGACGGGCCGCCGCCGCAGCTCCGCCGCAGCGGCCCCGAGCGGCTGCACGACCCCCATCTGATGGCCGCCTACCAGCGCGGATTCAGCCGCGGCGACCCCAGCTACGCGGCCGGCCTCACCGCGGCCGGCCACCCCGCCCCCGGTCCTGCCACCACCCCGGGCCAGGACGGCGAAGCCGGCGGGCCCGGAGACCCCGGACCGCTCCTTGCCCCTGACCACGACGCCCCGATGGCCCGCCCCCGAGGAGACGACCCCGATCATGGTGAGTGACGTGCGTGCGCAGACGCACCCGGAGTTCCGCGGCGATCAGCACACCGACCTCTCCTGGCTGCTGACCGGACTCGTCCAGCGGGTCCCGCACACCCGCAGCGCCGTCCTGCTGTCCGCCGACGGCCTGGTCAAGGCGTTCCACGGCTTCGAACCCGATGTCGCCGACCACATGGCGGCGCTCTCCTCCGGCCTGTATTCCCTCGCCCGCAGCGCCGGTTCGCGCTTCGGGGAGGGCAGCGACATCCTCCAGGTCGTGGTCGAGATGGAGGAGACCTTCCTCTTCGTCGCCGCCGCCGGATCGGGCGCCTGTCTGGCCGTCCTGGCCGGCCGCGAGGCCGACGCCGGCGTCCTCGGCTACGAGATGGGGATGCTGGTCAAGAGCGTCCGCCCGTACCTCTCGACGCCCCCGCGCCGACCGGCCCCGGCGGGTGACCGTTGACCGTGCTCCTGCCCCGCCGCCAGCGGCGGTCCGGCCCGGACGCACCGTGGATCGACGACGGGGCGGGCCACCTGGTCCGCCCGTACACCGTCAGCAAGGGCCGTACCCGCCCCACGGCGCACTTCGACCTGATGACCCTGGTGCGGGCCACCGGCCGGCGGCCCGCCGGGCTCCAGGGCCCCGACTACGACCGGGTGCTGGGCCTGTGCGACGGGCCCGTCCCGGTCGCCGAGGTCGCCGCGCACACCCGGCTGCCCGCCGCGGTCACCAAGGTGCTCCTCGCCGATCTCGTCGCCTGCGGGGCCCTCACCGCGCGGGCCCCCGCGGCCGTCGCGGCCGGGCCCGCCCCCCGTACCGACCGCGACCTGCTGGAGGCGGTGCTGCATGGACTTCGTCAACGACTGTGACCCCCGGCTCCGGACGGACGCCGCGTCCGAGCCCTTCCCCACCGCGCTGAAGATCCTGGTCGCGGGCGGATTCGGGGCCGGCAAGACCACCTTCGTCGGGGTGGTGAGCGAGATCGAACCGCTCAGCACCGAGGAGCTGATCACCCAGCTCAGCGCCGGCACCGACGACCTGTCCGGCCTCGCCGACAAGGCGACCACCACCGTCGCCATGGACTTCGGCCGGATCACGCTCGGCCCGGAGCACGTCCTCTACCTCTTCGGGACGCCCGGCCAGCACCGCTTCTGGTTCCTGTGGGACGAGCTGTCCCACGGGGCGCTGGGCGCGGTGGTGCTCGCCGACACCCGGCGGCTGGACCGGTCCTTCGCCGCCGTCGACTTCTTCGAGGGGCGCGGCGTCCGGTTCGTCGTCGCCGTCAACGAGTTCGACGGCGGCCACCGCTACGCGCCCGAGGAGGTCCGGGCCGCCCTCGACCTCGCCCCCGGGATCCCGGTGCTGCGCTGCGACGCCCGTCGGTGCGCGTCCGGCACCCGCGTCCTGGCCTCCCTCGTGGAGCACCTCCTCACCCCCGTCCCCGCCCTCACCGCCACCCCGGAGCTGCCGTGAACGTCCCCTCCGCCCGCTTCCCGTTCCCCTCCCGCCTCCCGTCCTGGCGCCACCCCTCCTCCCAACTCCCTTATCTGGACGAGGACCTGACCCGCCGCCTGGTGATCACGCCCGAGGACCACGAGGCGCCGGCCCGGGTCGCCCGGCTGCGGGAACTGGGCATCGGCAAGAACCCGCTGCCCGCCTTCGACACCTTCGCCCGCAAGCTCGCCCGGACGACCAACACGCCCTACGCCATGGTCAACTTCGTCGACGAGCGCGAGCAGTACTTCGCCGGCCTCTACGCCCCCGACCTGGACACCGCCGTCGAACTGGGCCCCGCGCCGCCCAGCGGCCGCCCCGAGCGGTTCATGGCCCGCGACCACGGCTACTGCCCCTACGTCGTGGTCCGCCGCAAGGCACTGGTCCTGGAGGACGTCTGCGACTACCCCCGCTTCGCCGGCAACCCCGTCGTCGACGAACTCGGCATCCGCACCTACCTCGGCGCGCCGCTGATCGACCGCACCGGCACCACCCTGGGCACCGTCTGCGTCGTGGACCGCGAACCCCGCCCCTGGGGGCGCGAGGGGCTGCACACCATCAAGGCGTTCGCCGCCGAACTCGTCGAGCAGATCCACCAGATGGAGCGGCGGCAGCGGGAGGCCGGGGCCTCCTGACCGCTGCCGCCGCCCCGCCGCTCACCGGGCCCTGGCCAGCGCCGCCTGTCCGCCCGGGAAGCCGTCCCCGGCCGCCCGGTCCGCCGGGGCCGGCCGCAGCACCTCCGCCAGCCGGCCCGACCAGTCGCCCTTGCCCTGCCCCAGCGCCAGTTCACCCAGCCGCAGCAGCTGGACGTCGGAGGTGCCGGCCGGCGCGAAGACATGGTGCGCGTCGCGCAGGAAGCGTTCCACCGGCCGGTCGGTGAACAGCCCGCACGCGGCGTGGATATCCATCGCGTCGCGCGCCGACTCCAGCGCCGACTCCACGTTCACCAGCTTGGCGTTCATCAACTCCGCGTCGCACGGCTGCCCCTCGTCCAGCAGGTGCACCGCGTGGTACGCGGACAGCCGGGCCAGCAGCAGCCGGGACTGGATCCGGCCCAGCTTCAGCTTGATGGTGGGGAGCGCGGCGAGCGGTTCGCCGTAGCGGTGCCGCTCGGCACAGAACGCCGTGGTCTCGTCCAGCACCGCCTGGTGGATGCCCAGCGAGACCGCGGTCAGATTCGGCCGGCCGTACAGCACGCTGGAGGAGTACGCCACCGCCAGCCCGTCGCCCTCCCGGCCCAGCAGACTGGCCGCCGGGATCCGGCAGTCGTCGAAGAACAGCTCGCCGAAGCCGAAGCCGTGCAGCCCCATCGCCGGGCGCTGCGGCCCGACCCGGAAGCCCGGCGTACCGGTCTCCACCAGGAACGCCGACAGGCCCCGCGAGCCCTCGCCGGTGCGCACCACCACCCCGTGCAGATCACCGATGTGGCTGTTGCCGACGTAGATCTTGCGACCGTTGAGGACGTAGTCGGCGCCGTCGCGGACGGCGGTGGAGGCCATGCCCAGCACATGGCCGCCGGACTGCGGTTCGGTGACCGCGATGGTCGGCAGGCAGTCGCCGGACGCGATCGCCGGCAGCCAGGTCTTCTTCTGCTCCTCGCTGCCGAAGTGCACGATCTTGGCCACGCCCAGCTGGGACGCCTGCACCATGGCGCCCATCGCGGCACTCACCCGCGACAGCTCCTCGATGACGATGGTCTTCGCGACGTGCCCGGCGCCCATCCCGCCGTACGCCCGGTCCACCGTCGCCCCGATCCACCCCTGCCGGGCGATCAGCCGCGACAGGTCGGGGCAGACCGTGCGGCTCGCCTCCATCCCGGCGATCCGGGGCCGTACCTCGCGCTCGGCGAAGTCCCGTACCCGGCGCCGGAGTATCTCGTGCCGCTGGTCGGTGAAGTAGCGATGCAAGACGAGCCCTCCTCCGCGCACTTCCGCGCGTGCCGGCCGCGTTCCCCGCGGGGCGGCACGGGCGGCGCCGCCGTGGTCCCACCGGTACGTGATCTGTCACGTACCGCGTGCAATACCCGTTGGCATACCAGCTGCGGATCGCCCGAAACGTCGACCGGGCGCATTCACCACCGCAGCGGGAGCGCGCGCATACCGCGCGCGACCCCCCTGGTGGCAGCCGCGGAACGGCGCGGTCCGGGCGTCCCCCGGGCCGCGCCACCCCGCGCCTCCCCGGCCCTCAGTGCCCGGTGTCGCAGCACGACTCCCGGCGCTGCTGCCGCCCCACCTCCAGCCAGTCCGTCCCGGCCGCCGCCGACCGGACCGCCGGACCGCCCGGCGCGGGGAACGATTCCACCAGCGCCCGCTGCTCGTACAGCCGGCCGCCCTTGAGCACCGCCGGTGTCCGCACCAGCGCCCCGATGTCGCGGAACGGGTCCCCGTCCACCAGCGTCATGTCGGCGAGCTTGCCCACCTCCAGCGTCCCGAGGTCGCGGTCCGCGCCGAACACCCGGGCCGGCAGCACCGTCGCCGTGCGCAGCGCCTGTGCCACGCTCAGCCCGCCCAGGTGCAGCGCCCGCAGCGCCAGGTGGAGCGACAGCCCCACCGCCACCAGCGGCTGGTCGGTGCCCAGCGCCACCAGCCCGCCCCCGTCCAGGATCCGGCGGTAGACGCCCACCTCGGTGGCGATGGCGGACAGTTCCGCGGGCGTCGGCCGGTGCCCGGCGGTCTCCCGGACGAGCGCGGTGTCCCACGGCGGCATCAGCCGGGTCACCCGGGCGTCCTCGGCCAGCGCCGGGTCCGCGCCCAGCAGCGGTGACGCGGAGAACGGGGTGGCCAGCATGTGGAACCCGCCACCGTGCCGGTAGACCTCCACCACGTCCTGGTAGGCGTGGCCCGACGCGGACACCGCGTGCCCGAACTCCAGCCGCTGGGTGGCCTGGAGGTGGGTGGTCAGGTCCTGCCCGAGCTGCACGCCCGGGGTCAGCAGATGGCTCCCGGACCGCACCCCGAGCCGCTCGTGGGCGAACCGCGCCGCCTCCGCCATCACCCAGCCCGGCGCCCGCACATAGGTCTTGACGAAGTCCCAGTCCAGCGCCGCGCCCCGGGCCAGCGACCGCCGCAGCCCCTCCCGGGTCCGGTGCGCCCGCCCCATGCTGTACGCCACCCGGCCGCCGTCCAGCAGTTCACCGCAGGTCAGCAGCCGCGGCCCGGCCAGCACCCCGGCGGCCAGCGCCTCCCGCAGCCGCGCCTGCTCGTACGAGAAGCCGCCGCAGGACACCGTGGTGGTGATGCCGTACGCCAGCTGGAGCGCGGTCTGCCGGCCGCCGTAGGTGGTCTGCCAGGGGTGGGTGTGCGCGTCCCACAGGCCCGGCAGGACCGTCCGCTCCACGGCGTCCACCCGGCGCGCGGTGCCCGCCCGGGACGCGCGGTGCGGCTCCACCGCCGTGATCCGCCCGTCCCGCACCACCACGTCGACGTCCTCCCGGACCGTCTCGCCGGTGCCGTCCCAGAAGCGCCCGGCGTGCACGACGGTGTCCCGGGCCCGGGCCGGCCGGCGCTCCAGCGCCACCGGCACCGTCCGGGCCGGCCCGCCGGCCACCGGGACCAGCCGCAGCTTCCCGGCCGAGAGGTACAGCAGCGTCCCGGAGTCCCCGGACCACGACGGGTGGTCCGCCGCCTCGTCGGTCAACTGCCGCGGCGCGCCGTCGGGCGTCCCGTCCGGCCGCACCGGCAGCACCCACAGCGCCGACTCGGCGATCACCGCCAGCCACTTCCCGTCCGGCGACCACACCGGCCCGGAGTCGTAGCGGTCGGCGATCGAGACGTGCGGGGCGACCTGGTGCAGGCGGTCCCGGCCGGTGGCCGCGTCGACGATCCGGATGACGTTGTAGCCCTCCCGGAAGCGGCGGTTGAGGCGGTTGCGGTCGCACAGCGCGAGCCACCTCCCGTCCGGCGACCAGCTCGGGCGCCCCGGCAGCCCGCCCGCGCCCATCGGCGCCGCCAGCACCTGCTCCGCCCCGTCCTCCAGGCTCCGCACGACGAGGTTGCCCGCCATGTCCAGCGCGGCCAGCCGCCCGCCGTCCGGGGACAGCGCCGGCTGCACCCGCCCGCCGGACGCCAGCACCGTCTCCGCCCCCGAGTCCAGCGCGTGGCGGCGCACCGCGAACAACCCGTCCCGGTCGTCCGCGTACACCAGCGCCCGGCCGTCCCGCGACCAGCTCGGCGCGAGGACGTAGCGGGTGGCGGCGGCCGCGGTGATCCGGCGCGGCGCGCCCCCGCCCGACACCGGCGCGACCCACAGGGAGTTGAGCGCGGCGAACGCGACCCGGCGGCCGTCGGGGGAGAGCGCCGGCAGGTGGATGCCGCGGACCGGCCCGGCCGCCGTCCGCTCGAAGCCGTAGTCCTTGACGCGGTACCGCGGCCGGTCCAGCGGCAGCCGCGCGGCGAACGGCACGGTCTCGGCCTCCCGCGGCGCCTCCGGCCGGACGATGCGGAACTGCCCGCCGACCGTCAGCAGCAGCTCCTCCCGCGACACCCAGCGCGGCGGCACCGGCTCGACGTCGCCGTCCACCGCCACCGCCGCCCCGTCCACCACGAGCGTGCAGGCCGGGTCCGGATGGTCGGTGGTCCGCAGGTACGCGAGCCGGCCGGCGGGGGACAGCGCGGGCACCATCACCTGGGCCGCGGCCGTCTCGGTGTGCTCGGTGCGCACCGCGCCGCGCCCGTCGGCGGGCACCGACGCCACCGTCCGGGAGACCAGCGCGGTGCCGTCCAGCCGGCCGCGGACGAAGACGATCCGGGTGCCGTCCGGCGACCAGCAGGGGTCGAAGTCCTCCCAGGCGCCGCCCTGGTGGGGCCCGTCCTGGTCCGGCAGCCCGGTCACCCGGGTCAGCCGCCCCGACGCCACCTCCAGGACCCATATCCGGTACGGGCTGCCGGCCACCGGGTCGCCGCCGCGCTCCGAGGCGAACGCGATCCGGGTCCCGTCGGGCGACCAGGCCGGGGCCCGGTCGTCCCACGGCCCGTCGGTCAGCTGCGTCAGCCCCGTACCGTCCGGGCGCAGCGTCCACAGGTGGAAGGTGCCGCCCCGGTACGCGCAGACCGCCAGCCGGCGGCCGTCGGGCGCGAAGACCGGACGGGTGGGCTCCAGGTCCGGCGGGGTCAGCGCCCGGGCCTCGCCGCCGGCCCGGGGCAGCGACCACAGGACGTTCTGGACCTCGGCGACGATCCGGTCACCGGACGGGGCGAGGGTGGCCGCGCCGTTGGTGGCGGCGGTGAACGACAGCGCGGCGGCCGTCCCGCCGGAGGGCGCGGCGGCCCCGGCGGCGGCCGCGGGGACGGCGATCTGGGCGAGTCCGGCCGCGGCGGCGGCCGACGCGGTGCCCTGGAGGAATCTGCGGCGGGTGAGCGGCGAGCGGGGGAGCGGGGTGTTTCCGGGGCGGTCTGCGGTGTCCAACGATCCTCCTGCGCAAGGGGGTTGCGGCACAGTGCCGGCACAGAACCGATCGATGGTGTCACGCCTCGTGCCCGGCGGGCCATCTCCGCCACGCGCGCCCCGTGGCCGGCGGCCGCCCGCCACGCCAGAGTGGGCCCGACCGCCACGCCACCCCAGGAGGCACCATGCAGCAGGACGTCCACGAGGCCCCCGACGGCGCCCGGATCGCCGTGTACACCTGGCTGCCGGAGACCGGTACGCCCCGCGCCCTGGTGCAGATCGCCCACGGCGCCGCCGAACACGCCCGCCGCTACGACCGCTTCGCCCGCTTCCTGACCCGCCACGGCTACGCCGTCGTCGCCTCCGACCACCGCGGCCACGGCGCGACCGCCCCCTCCACCGGCGGCCGCGGCGTCACCGGCCCGGACGCCTGGCGCGCCGTCGTCGCCGACCTCAAGGCCGTCGGCGACCGCACCGCCGCCGCCCACCCGGGCCGGCCCCGCGTCCTCATGGGCCACAGCATGGGCTCCGTACTGGCCCGCGACTACGCCCAGGAATACGGCGCCGACCTCGCCGGGCTGATCCTCACCGGCACCTTCCGCACCCTGCCCGGCCTGGACATCGAGGGCGCGACGGCCGCCCTGGAGGCGGAGATCGCCGCCCACGGCCGGGCCCACCCCTCCCCCTTCCTCCCGCGGACCTTCGCCTCCTTCAACGACGCCTTCCCCCACCGCACCGGCTGCGAATGGCTCTCCCGCGACGCCGCGGAGGTCGACCGCTACGCCGCCGACGAGGACTGCGGCTTCCCGTTCTGCGCCGGCCTGGCCCTGGACTGGGTGCGCGCCCTGCGCAAGGTCAACGACCCGGCGCAGCTCGCCCGCATCCCGCGCGGCCTGCCGGTGCACGTCGCGGTCGGCGACCAGGACCCGTGCCACCAGCGGATGACCCTGGTCCACGCGCTCCTGGAGGACTTCCGCTACCTCGGCACCCGGGACCTGACCTGGCGCGCCTATCCGGGCGCCCGGCACGAGATCCTCAACGAGACCAACCGCGCCGAGGTGCGGGCGGACCTGCTGGCCTGGCTGGACGGACACCTCTGACCCACCGGCCCCCGGGGCGGGACCCCTGCCGGGCGGCCGCACCTCCCGGAACCCGCGGCCGGCCCCGGGGCGCCCGTACGAACCCGCCGGGAAATGGCGTCCCGCACCCTCTGACATGGGGTATCGTTTCGGTGCACGAACCGCCCGGGGACGCCCCCGGAGCATCGGGCGAACGGGACGTGGCGCAGCTTGGTAGCGCACTTGACTGGGGGTCAAGGGGTCGCAGGTTCAAATCCTGTCGTCCCGACTCGTGAACGCGAGTCGTAGGCCGTGTCGGACATGACCGACACGGCCTTCTTCGTGTGTCCGCCCCCCCCGCGCCGTTCCGTGCCGTGCCGCCCCTTCGAAGCGCCAGGTCAACGCATTGTTGTTGCATGGTCACTCAACCACCGGTTAAGTTCGGGGTTCCTCACTGTCCGTATGTGGACTGGTGCGGCGCGTTCCCGGCGTGACAGGATGGGGACGCGGCTCCAAACGGCCTTAACTGCTCGTTGGGGCCGGCTCGACGAACGGGGGAATGGCAGTGGGGGGCGACGGCCGGCCCAACGGGGAGGGCAGCGTGCTCGCGGAACGGCTCAACCACCTTTTCGCGCACATGCATCCGCCCGGCGCCCCGTACACCAACGCCCATGTGGCCGAGGAGATCAGCCGCGGGGCCGCGGAGTACGGCGGGGTGAAGGTCACCGAGCAGTACCTGTCCATGCTGCGCAACGGGCGCCGGACGAACCCGAGTCCGGAGATCCTGCGCGCACTGGCGAAGTTCTTCGCCGTCCCGGTCGGGTACCTGCTGGGCGACCTGTCCCAGCCGCAGGCCGCGCGGGTGGAGGAGGAGGTCCGGTTCCTCGCCGCCATGCGGGACCAGCGGGTGCGCGCCATCGCCCTGCGCTCGGTCGGGCTGCCCCCGGAAGTACAGGACAGCCTGACGACGATCATCTCCCAGTTCCGCCGGCAGATGAACCTGCCGGACGGTCCGCCGGAGCAGGGGGGTGACCGGCGTGGCGAACGGCCCGGTACGGACCGCTGAGCGCGACCGGATCTTCACTACCTGGCGGCGGGCCGGACACGAGGACGGAACGAGCATGCGAGTGGGGCAGATGCGCAGGCGGTGCAAGCAGCTCATCAAGGAGCTGCGGCTGCCCGCCTCGACCGACCTGCGGAGGATCTGCGACATCGTCGCGGCACGGGTCGAACGGCCCGTCCACCTGGTGCCGATGAGCCTGGGCGGGGTGGTCTCCGGGATGACCGCCACCACCGACGACGGCTACTGGGTCTTCTACGAACTCAAGACCTCCCCCTGGCACCAGACCCACATCGTGCTCCACGAACTCAGCCACCTCCTCCTCGGGCACGCCCAGGACCCGGCCGTCACCGAGGACGCCCTGCGGATGTGGACGCCGTCCGTCGACGTCGCCACCGCGATGCGCCGGATGGGCCTGACCATGGGCTTCGCCCGCCACCACGGCTACGACAACCTCGCCGAGCGGGAGACGGAGGTGCTCGGCACGCTGCTGATGGAGCACGTGGTGCCCATGGCGGTCGAGCCCGAGCTCCCGCTGGAGGGGCCGGCCGCCGAGGTCGCCGCGGCGCTCGGCCCCGCGCTCCAGCACATCCGCCGCCAGCAGGAAGCGGCCGGACCCACCGGAGGCGCCGGTGTTTGACCTCGTCTACCTCTGCTTCGGGGCCGCCGCCTGGGCGCTGGTGGCCTACAAGGCGGTCGCCTGGTTCCGGGACCGCAGCAACGCCGACCTCGGACTCACCTGCGTGATGACCGGCGGCGTGGCGACCGTCTTCCTCTTCTCCGCGCCCAGCCTCTACCGCGCCTTCGACCACCTGGTGGGCGTCGCCAACCTCGCCATGGTCTTCCTCTACTCCTCCGTGGTGGTCTTCGCCGCCGGCGCACTGGTCCTGCTGCTCCGCTGGACCGCGGGCGAGGGCGAAGCCGCCCGCCGCCGCGCCCGCCGCCGGGCCCGGACCGCCGTCGGAACGGTCGCGGCCCTGTGGGCGGTCGCCGTCACCGGCTTCGCCGTCGGCCGCCCGGACGCCGTCGAGCACCCCCGTGACTTCAGCACCGCCTACACCGACGCCCCCGGCGTCATGCTCTTCCTCGTGCTGTACCTGGCCATCTTCGGCGCCAGCCTGGCCGGTCTGGGCACCCTCTGCCCCCGCTACGCGCGACGGCTCGGCAGCACCTGGCTCGCCCGCGGCCTGCGGGTGCTGGCCGCCGGCTGCTGGCTCGGCCTGGTCTACTGCGCCTGCAAGGTGATCGGCTTCGCCCTGTCGTGGACCGGCCACCCGGCCCCGTGGCTCTCCAACGGCGTCGCCCCGCTCAGCGCCTCGGTCGCCGCGCTCCTCGTCCTCGCCGGCTTCTCCCTGCCGGCCGCCGGCCCCCGGGTCGCCGCCTGGCGCCGGCTGCGCCGCCTCACGCCCCTCTGGCGGACCGTCACCGCGCAGAACCCCGAGGTCACCATGGACGGCTCCCGGTGGACGGGCCACTGGCCCTTCGCCGATCTCGAATGGCGCGCCAACCGCCAGATGGCCGAGATCCGCGATGTCCAGCGCGGGATACGCCGCCACGTCGAGTCCGACGCCATCGACATCGTCCGCGAACGCGCCCGCGCGGTCTCCCTGGACGACCGCCAACTCGCCGCGGTCGCCGAGGCCGCCGCCCTCCGGCGCGGCCTGGAGAACCGCGCGGTCGGCCACGTCCCCGCCCACGGCGCCGACAGCGTGGTGGTCACCGAGGACCGCGACGGCGCCCAACCGGCCGCCGAGTACGAGCACTTGGCGCTGGTCGCGGACGTCTACCACTCACCGCTGATCGAGACCGTGCTCACCGAGTTGCGCCAGCGCAGCGCCACACCGCGCAGCTGACCGCGACCGCACAGACGGGGTGGCCCGGTACGGGGGTCCGGGCCTCCCGCGCCGCGCACGGCGGCACCGGCCCCGGCCGGTGCCGCCCGGCGCCCCGCCGCACCCCCGCACGCCGCTCCCCGACGGGAGTCCGGCGCCACCCCCTAGAGTCGGACGCCATGCAGAACACCGCCGAGACCGGGCCCGCCGCCCTCACCGACACCACGCCCCTCCTGGACGACCTGTACGCCGCCTGCGCGGCGCTCCGCGAGGCCGGGCCCGTCCACCGCATCGCCGGCACCGACGGGCAGCCCGCCTGGCTCGTGACCCGCTACGAGGACGTCCGCAGCGCGCTGGCCGACCCCCGGCTCTCGCTCGACAAACGGCACGCCACCCCCGGCAACTACCGCGGCTTCTCCCTGCCGCCCGCCCTGGACGCCAACCTCCTCAACATGGACCCGCCGGACCACACCCGGATCCGCCGCCTGGTCGCCAAGGCGTTCACCCCGGGGCGCGTCGAGGCGCTCCGGGCGCCCGTCCGCCGGATCGCCGACGACCTGCTCGACGCCATGGCCGCCGCGGGCCGCGCCGAACTCGTCCGGGACTACGCCGGGCCGCTGCCGATCACCGTCATCTGCGACCTGCTCGGCGTCCCCCAGGCGGACCGGCGCGACTTCCTCGCCTGGTCGGACGCGCTGATCACGCCCGATCCGGCCCGGCCGCAGGCGATGAAGGAAGCCGTCGGCGCCATGCTGGACTTCTACACCCAGCTGATCGCGGCCAAGCGCGCCGAGCCCGGTGACGACCTGCTCTCCGACCTGATCGCGGTCCGCGACGACACCGAGGGCACGGCCGGCGACCGGCTCAGCGAGGACGAACTGACCTCCCTCGCCTTCCTCATCCTGCTCGCCGGCTACGAGAACACCGTCCAGCTCATCGGCAACGCCGTCCTCACCCTTCTCGACCACCCCGAACACCTCGCCGCGTTGCGCCGAAATCCAGCCGAACTCCGGGGTGCCGTCGAGGAGTTCCTGCGCTACGACGGGCCCACCGCCCTGGCCATCCGCCGCTTTCCCGTCGAGGACGTGGAGATCGGCGGCGTCCGCATCCCGGCCGGCGAGAGCGTGCTGCTCTCCGTCGCGTCCGCGAACCGCGATCCGGCCCGCTTCGCCGAGCCCGACCGCTTCGACCCGGCCCGCGGCCTGACCGGCCACCTCGCCCTGGGTCACGGCATCCACTACTGCCTGGGCGCATCGCTGGCCCGGACGGAGGCGGAGATCGCCGTCGGCGCCCTCATCAGCCGCTTTCCGGGGCTGCGCCTCGACATCCCCCGGGACGAAGTGCGACACCGTCGGACCATCCGGGCACGTGGCCTGATTTCGCTGCCCGTGGCCTGGTAATCCGCTGACGCACAAGTTTTTGATGCGTATCCGTTCAGTCATGCGGTAGAAAAGTCCTGGGACCCGCCCGGTGTGCATCCCCCGTCGCACCGGGCGGGTCCTCCTTTGCGCCTGCGCACCGCCGCGACACGCCGGGCCCGTTACCCCGTCCGGTGGTCCGTCCGGCGCAACCGTGCTGCGTACCGGGCCCGCCCTCCATAGCGTGACCCCATGGCAATCGACGCGCTTGTGTCCAAGAAGGCCGGGGCGCTGGCCCTGATCGCCGCCACCGGCCTGTCCCTGACGTCCATACCGGCCGGTGCCCGGCCGGCCGCCCCGACGGCCCGTCAGCCCGCCGCGGCCGCCCGCCAGCTGCCCGCCGGCCTGTCCGCGCTGGCCTGGATGGTCGCCGACGCCGACACCGGCAAGGTGCTGGCCTCCCGCAACCCGCACCGCAGACTCGCCCCCGCCAGCACCCTGAAGACCCTCTTCGCGGTCACCGTCCTGCCCAAGTTCGCCGCCGGCCGGGTCCGCCAGGTCAGCGCCGCCGACCTCGCCGGCCTCGGCTCCGGCAGCAGCGTCGTCGGCGTCCGCCAGGGCCGGAGCTACACCGTCGCCGACCTGTGGCGCGGCGTCTTCCTGCGCTCCGGCAACGACGCGGTCCACGTCCTGGCCTCGATGAACGGCGGCTGGTCGGCCACCGCCCAGGAAATGCAGCAGACCGCCCGCCGACTCGGCGCCCGCGACACCACCGTCACATCCCCCGACGGCTACGACGCCCCCGGCCAGGTCTCCTCCGCCTTCGACCTGACGGTCTTCGCCCGCGCCGGCCTGGCCAACCCCGACTTCGCCCGCTACTGCTCCACTCCGCGCGCCACCTTCCCGGCCGCCGGCGGCGCCACCGTCCAGATCGAGAACACCAACCGGATGCTCGTCGGCTCCCACGGCCTGCCCCGCTACCCGGGCATCATCGGCGTCAAGAACGGCTACACCAGCAAGGCCGGCAACACCCTGATCGCCGCCGCCCGCCGCAACGGCCACACCCTCATCGCCACCGTCCTCAACCCCCAGTCCGGCGAGGCCAACGGCGTCTACAAGGAAGCCGGGGCGCTCCTCGACTGGGGCTTCAACGACGTCGCCGGCAGCGAACCGGCCCCCCGCGCCCGCCGCTCGGGCGCGTGACGCCGCGCACGGCTCAGCGGGCCGCGCGCAGCCGGGGAGCCGCCGCGGCCGCCGGCACCGCACCGGCCGCCCCGCCCCCCGCGGCCCCGGTCAGCCGGCCGGCCAGCCCCGCCGCCCACGCCGTCAGCCCCGCCACATCGACACCGTACGGCGGATCCCCGGCATACGGGACGAGGGCCGCCGCACCCCGCTCCAGCAGCGCCGCCCCTCCCGTCGCGTTGCCGCGCGCCGCGTGCGTGAGCCCCACCGCGAGCTGGGCCAGCCCCCGCCACAGCTCCCGCTCGCCCTCCCCGGCGGCCTTCCAGGCGTCCTCCAGCACCTCGTGGGCGTGGAACGGCATCCCCGCGTCCAGCAGCCGCTGCGCCTCCGCCAGCGACTCGTCCGGTGTCCGGGCCACCCCCTCCGGCTGCCGCTCCACGCCCGGTGCCCCGTAGGGCAGCGGCCGGCCGAGCCCGTCACGCGGTCGCGCGTTGCGCGCCCGGCCCTGCTCGTCACGATCCCGCCGCCGGGCCGCCGTACCCCCGCCGTCGTGACCGCGGGACGGCTTCCGGCGCTCCTGTTGCTGTTGCTGTTGCTGTTGGTGTTCCTGTTGCTGTTCCTGTTGCTCTTCCTCCTGCGCATTCACCCTTCGATTGTGCGCCGGGGGAGGGGCGGCCGGCGAGGCGGAGGCGGGCGCGCGGGGTGGCCGGGGCGGGCCGTCAGCGGCCCGGCTTCGGCCCTGGTGCCTTCGTCCCGGTGGCTTCGGCTCTCCGCCTTCTGCCGCGCGTGTTACGCCAACTCCGTGTCGTAGAAACAGAAATGGTCCTTGATCGCCGCGACCTCGGCATGCGGTTCGGGGTAGGCCCAGGCGACGTCCTCAGGGCCGCCGTCGAGCGACCAGTAGGAGGCGGTCCCCTTGAACGGGCACACCGTGTGGGTCGCGGAGGGCGTCAGCAGTTCCGTCCGCACATCCTCCGGCGGCAGGTAGTACCGCACCGGATAGCCGGTCTCGGCGAGCAGCAGCGGCCGGCGGCTCTCGGCGAGCAGCTGCCCGTTCACCACCACCCGGACATGGTCGGAGCCTTCTTCGATGTCGATACGGTGGCCTTGTGGGGACATCACCCTGATCTCCGTTCGCGCGTCGGACCGGTACCACCTCAGGGTCGCATCCGGGAAAGCGTCAGGGAGATCCCTGACGCCGACACGTCCCGCGATCGGCACAGTGTCAGTCATGACAACGACCAGCGCGACACCGCTCCCTTCCGCACCCCGGCCACCCACTCCGCCCCGTGCGCCACCCGCAGAGCCAGGGGAGTGGTCGGTGTCCTCGGGGCCGTGTGGGGGCCGGTGCGTGACCGTGCTGTCAGGAGGTGATCGTATGTTCGGTGAAGTGGCCGCAGGAGCGGAAGCCCAGCCGCCGGTAGAGGGGTTCGCCCTGGGCGGATGCCTGGAGGACGGCGACGGCGCAGCCCTGGGCGCGGGCGGCGTGCAGGGCGGTCAGGGTGAGGGCGCTGCCGTAGCCGCGGCGGCGGTGTTCGGCCGGGGTGCAGATGTTGTAGAGGCCGGCGACGCCAGGCGTGTTCGGCGAAATTGCGCTCCATCCTCGCCAGCAGGGCCTGCGGCGGGACGGAGGGATCGGGGAGATCGGAGGGATCGGGGAGATCGGAGGGATCGGGGGGTACGGCGGGTTCGGAGGGGTGAAGGGGAGCGGGTGGACGGGGTGGGTCGGATGGGTGGGAGGGAGCGGGTGTTGCGGAAGGCGGCGGTGCGTCGGAGGGAAGGGGGTGTTGAGGGGGCATAGGGGGTGATGCGACCACAACGCGGGGCGGGTGGCATCTGAATTCCGGGTCAGGTGCCGACGGGGCGGATGCCCTGGCCGGCCCAGGCGGGGGCCGGGGCGGTCAGAGCGGCGAGCCGGTCGCGGGTGGCGTCGGGGAACGCGACGGCGTGGCCCTGGTGCTGGTCGACATGGAGGGTGAACAGCTCTTCGGTGGCCACCGGGTTGCCGGTGGGAGCTCCGGCGGCGTCGCAGACGTACATCTCGTGGAGGAGGCGGAGTTTCTTGGCGGCGGTGCCCAGCACCGTGGTGTGGACGGCCAGTCGGCTGCCGCGCGGGACCTCGTCGAGGTAGCGGACGTGGGCTTCGACGGTGTAGAGCGAGCAGCCGGTGTCTGACCGGTAGGCGGCGCCGAGGCCGCACGCGTCCATCAGGGCGTCGGTCGCGAAGCCGAAGACCAGGACGTAGTACGCCTCGCTGAGGTGGCCGTTGTAGTCGATCCAGTCGTCCTTGACGACCTGGTGGAAGAGGGGGAGGGGGCCCCTCCCGGGCGTCGAGGCTCCCGGGGTCGCCGAGGCCCCCGAGGCTCCCGGGGCCCCCGGGGTCACCGAGTTCGCCGCGTTCACCGAGTTGATCGCGTCCATCGCGTCCATCGGGTTCATCGCGTCCATCGGGTTCATCGGGCCTGCTCCCCGGAAGCGCTGGCGGGGGATTGGGGGAGGCGGCCGGTGGCGCGGAGGACGTTGATGACGCCCTGGTCGCGTTCGGCCACCAGGTCGGCGTAGGTGCGGTTCCCGGCGGCGGCAGCGCAGCCGTCGACCATGGCGTCGCGGAGGGCGCGGTCCAGTTCCGGGGCCTCCAGGCGGGTCCAGGGGGACTTCAGGGACGGGCCGAAGTGGTCGAGCATATGGGCCATCCCGCCCTCGCCGCCGGCCAGCGCGAAGGTCAGGCAGGGGCCCATGAACGCCCAGCGCAGGCCCGGGCCTTCGGTGATCGAGGCGTCGATGTCCGCCACGGTCGCCTCGCCGTTCGCGACCATGTGCAGGGCCTCCCGCCACAGGGCCTCCTGGAGGCGGTTGGCGATGAAGCCCGGGAGCTCGCGGTCCATGGTGATCACGGACTTACCGGCCAGGTCGTAGAAGCGGGACGCCCAGGCCACGGCCGCGGGGTCGGTGTGCGTACCGCCGACGACCTCGACGAGCGGGATGAGGTACGGCGGGTTGAACGGGTGGCCGACGACGAGGCGGGACGGGTCGGCGGCCGTGGTCTGCATATCGGTCATCGGGTAGCCGGAGGTGGAGGAGGCGATGACCGCACCGGGCGAAGTGGCGGCGTCCAGTTCGGCGAGGAGGGAGCGCTTCAACTCCAGCTTCTCCGGGGCGCTTTCCTGGACGAAGTCGGCGTCGGCGACGGCTTCGGCGAGGGTCGGGGCGACCGTCAGCCGGTCCGGGGAGGCGCCGTCGGCGAGGCCCAGCTGCTCCAGGGCGGGCCAGGCGGCGGCGACCAGGCGGCGGAGTTTCGCCTCGGCGTCGTCGGCGGGGTCCCAGGCGGTGACGTCGTAACCGCGGGCGAGGAAGTGGGCGACCCAGCCGCCGCCTATGACGCCGGCGCCTATACAGGCCACGCGGCGGGCGGCTTCCGGGGAGGTGGCGGGGGTGTAGGGCATGGGTGTGCCTCCGTGGGGTGCGGGTGGGTGGGGGTGGGGCTGGTGCCGGTACCGGTGTGAAGTGGTGCGGGTGCGGGTGCGGGTGCGGGTGCGGGTGCGGGTGCGGGGGCTGCCGGGGTGCGGCTGGTGCCGGCACCGGCGTGAGGGGTGGTGCCGGTGTGGGGTGGCGGGGCTGGCGCCCCGGCCCGGGCGCCGCCGACCCGGGTACGCCGCTCCGCCCCCGGCGTGGTCGCCCGGTCAGTTGGCGTCCGAGGTCAGGTGCGGGGCTTCAGGCCCAGGCGGGTGCGGGCCTGGTCGGGGGTGGCGACGGTGGCGCCGAGGAGTTCGGTGATCTGCACGGCGCGTTCGACGAGTTGGGCGTTGGTGGCCTTGACGCCGCGGCTGAGGTAGAGGTTGTCCTCCAGGCCGACCCGGACGTTGCCGCCCAGCAGGATCGACTGGGCGACCCAGGGCATCTGCATCCGGCCGAGCGCGAAACTGGCCCACTCCGCGCCCTCGGGGAGCATGTTCACCATCGACTGGAGCACTCCGGGGTCGGCCGGGGCGCCCCACGGTATGCCCATGCACAGCTGGAAGGCGGTGGGGTCGTCCAGCAACCCCTCGGCGAGCAGCTGCTTGGCGAACCACAGCTGCCCGGTGTCGAAGATCTCCAACTCCGGCCGGACGCCCAGCTCCTGGATCCGCCGGGCGCCCGCGCGCAGCATGTCGGGGGTGGAGACGTAGAGCGTGGAGCCGTCGCCGAAGTTGAGGGAGCCGCAGTCCAGGGTGCAGATGTCGGGCAGCAGGTCCTCGACGTGCGGAAGCCGTTCCAGGCCGCTGACCAGGTCCGTTCCGGGGAGGTGGGTGAGCGGCCGCTCCGGGTCGATGACCAGGTCGCCGCCCATGCCGGCGGTGAGGTTGATGACGACGTCGGTGCCGGTCTGCTTGATGCGGTCGACGACCTCGGCGTAGAGGCGGGGGTCGCGGGACGGGGCGCCGGTCTCGGGGTCGCGGACGTGGATGTGCACCACCGCGGCGCCCGCGGCGGCCGCCTCGACGGCGGAGCGGGCGATCTGCTCGGGCGTGACCGGGACGTGCGGGGAGCGGCGGACGGTGTCGCCGGCGCCGGTGAGGGCGCAGGTGATGATGACCTCGTCGGTGGGGGTGGTCATGGGGTCCTTTCGGTTCGGGAGGGGCTGGCGGAGCGGTCGGGGCGGGGCAGGCGGCGGGCTGGCGGCGGTGGGCTGGGCGGGGGTGGGCCCGTCGCACCCGGTGGCGGTCGGTGGGGGGGTGGGTCGGTGGGTCGGCCGTTCAGTCGGTCGGTCGGGCCGGTCCGCGTGCGGTGCGGTTGCTGCAAGAGCGACTGGCTGAGGTCCGAGGGGCTGAGGTGCGAGGGGCCGCGGAGATGAGGCGCGGCCACCGGCGACCGGCACCCCCTGGAAACCCCTCACTCGGGCCCCTGCTCCTGCTCCGGCCCCGCCCCGGCCCCCGGCCCCGCCTCGGCCTCTGGACTCGATCCGGCTTCCGGACCCGGCCCGGCCTCCCGACCCACCTCGGTCTCCCCGCCCGCCCCGGCCTTCGGCCCAGCCACCCCGCCCACCCCAAGACCCCCCGCCGCCTCGCTCGTCTCCTGCGCCACCGCGCTCGTCTCCTGCGCCACCCCGCTCGTCTCCTGCGCCGCCCCGGATTCCCCCGCCGCCCCCCGCCCCACGTCCAGTTCGTTGCGGACGAAGGCCAGGAGGGCGGTGTGCATGCTGTCCGGGGTGGTGCTGTCGGGAGCGGTGGCCAGGACCTGGGTGGCGAGGCCGTCGATGAGGGCGGTGAGGCGGAGCGCGGTGACGTCGGGGTCGACGGGGCGGAAGACGCCCTGGGCGGTGCCGCGGCGCAGGACGTCGGCGACCGTGGTGCGCCACTGGCGGTAGTAGTGCTCGTGCAGGCGTCCCACCGCGGTGTCCCGGGCGGCCTGGGCCCACAGGTCGAGCCAGACCAGCCACTGCCGGCGCTGCTGTTCGGTGCGCGGGGTCTGGAGTGCGATCAGGTGGAGGAGTTCGGCGCGGGCGTCGGGGGCGGCGGCCAGGCCGGCCGCCCGGCGTGCGGTGTCCTCGTCCATGCACCAGCGGACGGCGGCCTCCAGGAGGTCGTCGCGGCCGGGGAAGTGGTAGTGCACGGCGGCCGGGCTGGTGCCGCAGGCGGCGGCGATGTCGGTGACCCGTACGGCGTGGAAGCCGTGCTCGGCGATCAGGCGGACGGTCTCCCGGACGATCTGCAGCGGGCGGCCGCCGTCGGGGACGGGCGCGGGGCCGCGGCCGGGCGGCGGCGCCGGGCGTTCCGGGGCGCCCAGCAGCCAGCCGGTGTCCACGCCGCCGAGATCGGCGATCCGGACGATCTCGGCGAGGGTGAAGCGCCGGGTGCCGCCCAGGGAGCGGGAGAGTTTGGAGGGGTCCATGACGATCCGGCGGGCGAATTCGCGCTGGTTGCAGCCGAGCCGGGCGATGACCTGCCGGACGCGGTCGGTGACGTGTCCGGTGTCGTCCGCGATCCGGCCGCCGGGGTCTTCGTCCATGGCCGGGGACGCTAACAGGGCGTTGAGAACATCGCAATGGGTGGGGTGATGTTCCGGGGTGGAAAGTGCTGGTGGAGGAGAGGTGGGGAGAGGGTGATGAGGGAGGGCTGAGACTGTAGTCAGGAGTGGGGCGGGTGGGGTGGCGGGGGGTCGGGCGGGGGCGCTGGACAGGCCGCAATACGGGTGAATGTGGCAAAGTGACGGCATGGCTGACCGGGGAGCGAAGCGGCCCACCGTGTCGGTGCCGGACGACTGGCCCGCCCACCCGGACCTGACGCTGGCGCTCAACGGCATGGGCGGCTTCGACTGGGACCTCGACAGCGGGCTGATGCACCTCGATCCGCCCGCCCTGGACGTTTTCGACCTGCGGCCGGGGGAGTACGACGACCGGCCGGCGAGCCTGGGCCGCCGGGTGCCGGGCCACGAGGCGGCCCGCCTCGACGCCCTGGTGGCCCGCGCGCTCAAGGACGGCAGCCACTCCTACGGCGCCTACTTCCGGATCCGGCGGCGGGACGGCGAGCTGCGCTGGACGCACGCCCAGGGCAGCATCCGCCGCGACCCCACCGGCCGCCCCCGCCGGATCATCGGCGTGGTCCGCGACGCCTCCGAGGAATACGCCCAGGCCGCCGAGCGGATCGCGGTCACCGAGGAGCGCCGCCGGCACGCCGGGATCGTCGAGCGCACCACCGCCGCCCTGGCGCACGCCCGCACGGTCGGCGAGGTGATCGGTGTCCTCGCCGACGAGCAGGGGCTGAGCCGGCTGGGCGCGGAGAACGTCATCCTCGGCCTGGTCGAGGCAGGGCGGATCCGGCTGGTCTCCGAGGGGCGGGCGGGCAGCTTCGTCCCGGACCTGGAGTACACCAAGGTCGGCGACGAGTTTCCGATGAGCGAGGTGGTGCGGACCCTCAGGCCGCGGTTCGTCCGCAGCCGGGAGGAGTTCCGCACCGGGTTCCCGCGGCTGTGGCCGGCCATCGAGCCGCTGAACGTCGGCTCCGCCGCATACCTGCCGCTGATCGCCCAGGGCCGCCCGATCGGCGTGATCGGGCTGTTCTTCGAGCGGGAGAGCGAGTTCGGCGACCAGGAGCGCAGTGTGCTGGTCGCGTTGGGCAGCAGCATCGCGCAGAGCCTGGCCCGGGCGATGCTCTACGACCAGGAGCACGAGATCGCCGCCGGGCTCCAGCAGGCGATGCTGCCGCGCCGGATCCCCGGCGTCCCCGAGGCGCAGATCGCGGTCCGCTACCGCTCCGCCCGGATGGGCCGGCACATCGGCGGCGACTGGTACGACGTGATCCCGCTGCCGGACGGCCGGGTCGCCGCGGTCATCGGCGACGTCCAGGGCCACGACACCCAGGCCGCCGCGCTGATGGGCCAGCTGCGGATCGTGCTGCGGGCCTACGCCGCCGAGGGGCACGCGCCGGCGACGGTGGTGGCGCGGGCCTCCGCGTTCCTCAACGAACTCGACACCGACCGGTTCGCCACCTGCACGTACGTGGACGCCGACCTGAGCACCGGTGCGGCGCGGTTCGTCCGGGCCGGGCACCTGGACCCGATGGTGCGGCACGCCGAGGGCATCTGCCGGCGGCTGCCGGTGGCGGGCGGGCTGCCGCTGGGCATCTCCTCGGAGTTCCGGCTGCTGGACTACCCCGTCACCACCGTCCACCTCGCCCCGGGCGACACCCTGGTGCTGTGCACCGACGGGCTGGTGGAGGAGCCGGGGGCCGACCTGGACGCCGGGCTGCGGCAGCTCAGCCGCGAGGTCCGCGAGGGCCCGCAGGACGTCCAGCAACTCGCCGACCGGCTCTGCGAGTCGGCGGACGGCCGGCGCGGCGAGGACGACATGGCGCTGCTCCTGCTGCGCCGCCTCGGCCCGCCGCAGCACGACACGGTGGGCCGCTTCCGGCAGCACATCGCGCCCGCCGACCCGCAGGGGCTGTCCGCCGCCCGCCACATGATCCGCGCCGCGGTCCGCGCCTGGGGCGCCCGGGAGCGCGCCGAGGAGATCGAGCTGGTCGCCGACGAACTGATCACCAACGCGCTGCTGCACACCGACGGCGAGGCGATCGTCAACATCCGTATGCCGCACGGGGTGGAACGCCGGCTGCGGCTGGAGGTCGAGGACGCGTCCAGCAGCCTGCCGCGCCGCCGGGAGCCGGGCGAGGCCGGGGTGTCGGGGCGCGGACTGCTGCTCGTCGACCGGCTGGCGGACGTCTGGGGAGTGGAACCCCGCGGCGGCGGAAAGTGCGTATGGTGCGAGTTCAACTGTCCCTGACCGGGACGGCCCTGGCCGGCCGGGCCGGCGGCGGAAGGGCACACAGCGGGATCGGGCGCCGAGGGATCGGCACGGCCAAGTGAGGACTGCTCTATGGGAACGCGGGCGGAAGAGCGCGAGAGCGCCCGCCAGTCGGCAGCGCGGCTGGACGCGGAGGGCGTCGGCAACGTCGCGCTGACCTGGGTGGACAACGCGGGCATCACCCGGGTGAAGACCGTTCCGGCGCGGCGGCTGCCGGACGTCGCCGCCCGGGGCGTGGGGATGTCGCCGGTCTTCGACGTCTTCACCTCCGACGACGCCTGCACCGCCTCCGACCACCTCGGCGGCCCCGACGGCGATCTGCGGCTCTTCCCCGACCTGGAGCGGCTCACCGTCCTGGCCGCCCAGCCCGGCTGGGCCTGGGCCCCGGTCGACCGCTACGACCAGCTGGGCCGGCCGCACCCGGCCTGCCAGCGGCTGTTCGCCCGCCGGATGGCCGAGCGGGCCGCGGCCGCCGGGCTGGAGCTGCGGATGGGCTTCGAGACGGAGTGGGTGGTCACCCGCGCCCCCCAGGGGACGGCCGGCCCCGACGCGCTCGACTACCCGTGCGCCGGGCCCGCGTACGGCATGGCGCGGGTCGTGGAGCTGTCCGACTACCTCCGCGACGTCACCGAGGCGCTCACCGTCCAGGGCGTGGACGTCCTCCAGCTCCACCCCGAGTATGCCCCGGGCCAGTTCGAGGTCAGCACCGCGCCCGCCGACCCGGTGCGCGCCGCGGACGAGGTGGTCCTGGTCCGGGAGACGGTCCGCGCGGTCTCCGCGCGGCACGGGCTGCGCGCCGTCTTCGCCCCGTCCGTCGTCGCCGGCGAGGTCGGCAACGGCTGCCACCTGCACCTCAGCCTGCACCGCGAGGGGACGAGCCTGCACCGGGCCGCGGGCGAGGAGTGGGCGCTGGCGCCGGACGCGGTGGCGTTCCTGGCCGGGGTGCTGGAGACGCTGCCCGCGCTGCTGGCCATCGGCTGCCCGTCGCCCGCCAGTTACCTGCGGCTCCAGCCCTCGCACTGGGCCGGGGTCTACCAGTGCTGGGGCGTGGAGAACCGCGAGGCCGCGCTGCGGCTGGTCATCGGCGCGCCCGACGACCCCGACGGCGGCAACGCCGAGGTCAAGACCTTCGACGCCGCCGCCAACCCCTACCTCGCGGTGGGCGCGGTGATCGCGGCCGGTCTGCACGGCATCGACACCGCGGCCGTGCTGCCGGCCCCGCAGACCGGCGACCCCGGCGCCCTGGGCGTCCGCGAACGGGCCCGGCGCGGCATCGTCCGGTTGCCGGCCACGCTCACCGAGGCCGCCGACCGGTTCGAGAAGTCGGCGCCGCTGCGCGAGGCGCTGGGCGAGGTGCTGCACGGTGCGGTGCTGGCGGTCCGCCGGGTCGAGGAGGCGCACTTCGCCGACCGCACGCCGGAGGAGATCGCCGCGGCCACCCGCGGGCGCTGGTGAGCGCCGCGGCCGGCCCGCCGGCCGGCGGGCTGCCGCCGCTGGTGGACCACCACTGCCACGGGGTGCTGCGGTACGAGCCGGACGCCGCGGAGTTCGCCGGACTGCTCACCGAGGCGGACCGGCCGCCGGCGCCCGGCACCTCGTTCTTCGACACCCAGACCGGCTTCGCGGTCCGCCGCTGGTGCCCGCCGCTGCTCGGCCTGCCCGCGCACTGCCCGCCGGAGGACTACCTGGCCCGCCGCCGCGAACTGGGCCCGGACGCCACCCGGCGCCGCCTGCTGTCCGCCACCGGCATCGGCGTCTACCTCCTCGACACCGGGCTGCCCGGCGACCTGACCGGTCCGGCCGAGACCGCCGCCGCGGGTGGCGGCACCGGGCGGGAGGTGGTGCGGCTGGAGGCGCTGGCCGAGCGGCTCGCCGCCGGCCACCGCGCGGGCGGCGCGGCGGACGCCGAGGGCTTCACCGGCGCCCTGGAGCGCGCCGTGCACGCGGCGGCCCGCACCGCCGTCGCGTTCAAGTCGGTGGCCGCCTACCGGCACGGCCTCGCCCTCGACCCCCGGCCGCCCGGCCCGGACGCGGTGCGGACCGCGGCCCGGGACTGGCTCGCCGCGGGCGCGCCCCGGCTGGCCGACCCGGTGCTGCTGCGCCACCTGATCTGGCTGGCGGTCGCCACCGGCCGGCCGCTCCAGCTGCACACCGGCTTCGGCGACCCCGACCTCCGGCTGGACCACGCCGACCCGGCGCTCCTCACCGACCTGCTGCGGGCCACCGCCGACACCGGTACCGACCTGGTGCTGCTGCACTGCTACCCGTACCACCGCCAGGCCGCCTACCTGGCGGCGGTGTTCCCGCACGTCTACGCCGACGTCGGGCTGACCCTCACCCACACCGGCACCCGGGCCGCCGCGGTGCTCGCCGAGTTCCTGGAGCTGGCGCCGTTCGGCAAGCTGCTGTTCTCCACCGACGCCTACGGCCTGCCCGAGCTGTACGTCGTCGGCAGTGCGCTGTTCCGCACCGCGCTGGCGGAACTGCTGGACGGGTGGACGGCGTCCGGGGCGTGGTCGGCGGCGGACGCCCGGCGGGTCGGCGCGATGCTCGCGGCGGACAACGCACGGCGGGTGTACGGGCTGGCGGGGGACGTCCCGGAGGAGGACGGGCCGGGGGCGGGCGGCCCGGGGGCCGCCGGGCGGGAGAGGTAAGGGGCACTCGGCCGGATCACCCGTTCACCGGCGGCCGGGTGGCGTGGTTTACTGCCGCGTGCCACGTACAACGACCTCCGATGCGCCCGCCGGTGACCGGGCCGCCCCGGCCGGAAAGCCCCGCGGACCGCTGAGCGGCCGGATATTCGCCGATCTGACGCCGCTGCGCACCTCGCCGGACTACCGCCGCCTGTGGTGCGGCAACACCGTCTCCTGGATGGGCCAGCAGATGACCGCGCTGGCGGTCTCCCTCCAGGTCTACGCCCTCACCCGCTCCACCTTCGCCGTCGGCCTGGTGGGCCTGTGCTCCCTGGTCCCGCTGATCGTCTTCGGGCTCTACGGCGGCGCCGTCGCCGACACCGTCGACCGCCGCAAGCTCGGCCTCGTCAGCGCCGCCGGAGCCACCGTGCTGTCGGTCGCGCTGGCCGCCGCGGCGCTCGCCGGCTACCACCGGGTCTGGCTGCTCTACACCGTCGTCGCGCTCCAGGCCGTCTGCTTCGCGATGAACTCCCCGGCCCGCTCCTCGATGATCCCCCGGCTGCTGCCCGCCGAGCAGCTGCCGGCCGCCAACGCCCTGTCGTCCCTCACCACCAACCTCGGCCTGATGGGCGGGCCGATGCTGGGCGGCCTGATCGTCGGCTGGTGGGGCTACCAGGCGGCCTACCTCATCGACGTGGTGGCGTTCGGCGCCTCCCTCTACGCCATGTGGCGGCTGCCGGCGATGCGGCCCGGTGCGGGCGACCGGCCGCCGCGCCGCGCCTCGGTCCTGGACGGCCTGCGCTTCCTCGCCACCCGCCCCAACCTGCGGATGACGTTCTTCTCCGACCTGGCCGCGATGGTGCTGGCCCAGCCCCGGGCGCTCTTCCCGGCGATCGCCGCGCTGTGGTTCGGCGGCGACGCCAGGACCGTCGGCCTGCTCGTCGCGGCGCCCGCGGTCGGCGCGGTGCTCGGCGGGCTGTTCTCCGGCTGGCTCGGCGGCGTCCGCCGGCACGGCCTGGCCATCCTGCTGGCGGTGGCGGGCTGGGGCGCGGCCATCGCCGCCTTCGGCCTCTCCCGGCACCTGTGGCTGGGCCTGTTCTTCCTGGCTGTCGCGGGCTGCGCGGACACCGTCTCGATGGTGTTCCGCAGCACCATGCTCCAGGCCGCCACCCCCGACGAGATGCGCGGCCGCCTCCAGGGCGTCTTCGTCGTGGTGGTCGCCGGCGGGCCGCGGCTCGGCGACTTCCTGGCCGGCTCCGCCGCCGACCTCACCTCGCCCGCCGCCGCGGTGATCGGCGGCGGCCTGGCCTGCGTGCTGGTGGTGACCGCGCTCGGGCTGGGCCGCCGCGCCTTCGCCCGCTACGACGCCCGCGACCCCCGCCCGTGACGCCCGGGCGACGGCCCGGCCCGGCGCCGGAATCCACCGTGCGCCGGGGCCATGGACGGGCCAGACTCGGGTACGGGGGCTCATAAGCCACCAGTCGTCCCATACCGGAGGCCCGCCGTGCAGCGGCACCCGCACACCGACCGCGGTCGCACCGCCGACCGAGAACCGCAGCCCCCACCGGTCCCGCCGGACCCCGGAGGCCCGCCGCCGGGTCCCGTCCCGGAGCCACCGCCCGGCCCCGCCCCGGAACCGCCGCCCGGCCCCGGCCCGATGCCCGGGCCGCCGCCGCACCCGCCGGCGCCGCCCCAGCCGCTCCCGCCGGAGCCCTCGCCGGTGCCGCGCCCGCCCGGCCCCGACCCGGTCCCGGACCCGTCCCCGGCGCCCCGGCCGCTGACCCGGCCGCCGGACGGCCCCTGAACCCGGCTCCCCCACCCGCCCCCGCAGCCCACCGCAAGGAGGTGCCGAACATGGCCATCGCCACGGTCAACCCGGCGACCGGCGAGACCCTCAAGACCTTCGACGCGCTCAACGCAGGCGAGATCGAGGACCGCCTGGTCCGCGCCGAACAGGGCTTCCAGCTGCACCGCAGCTCGTCCTTCGCCCGCCGCGCCGAACTGCTGCACAAGGCCGCCAACCTGCTGGAGGCCGACCAGGACGACGTCGCCCGGACGATGACCACCGAGATGGGCAAACCCCTGGCCCAGGCCCGCGCCGAGGCCGCCAAGTCCGTCAAGGCCATGCGCTGGTACGCCGACCACGCCGAGGCGCTGCTCGGCGACGAGCGCCCCGACCCCGCCGACGTGCACGACTCCGGCGCGGTCCGCGCGGTGGTGCGCTACCGGCCGCTCGGCCCCGTCCTCGCGGTGATGCCCTGGAACTTCCCGCTGTGGCAGGTCGTACGGTTCGCCGCCCCCGCCCTCATGGCCGGCAACACCGGACTGCTCAAACACGCCTCCAACGTCCCGCAGACCGCGCTCTACCTGGAGGAGCTCTTCCGCCGCGCCGGCTACCCCGACGGCTGCTTCCAGACCCTGCTGATCGGCTCCGGCGCCGTCGAGGACATCCTGCGCGACCCGCGGGTGGCCGCCGCCACCCTCACCGGCAGCGAACCCGCCGGCCGCTCGGTCGCCTCGATCGCCGGCGACGAGGTCAAGAAGACCGTCCTGGAACTCGGCGGCAGCGACCCCTACGTCGTCCTGCCCTCCGCCGACCTCGACAAGGCCGCCAAGGTCGCCGTCACCGCCCGCGTCCAGAACAACGGCCAGTCCTGCATCGCCGCCAAGCGGTTCATCGTCCACAACGACGTCTACGACGCCTTCACCGAGCGGTTCACCGCGGGCATGGCCGCGCTGACCGTCGGCGACCCGATGGACGAGGACACCGACGTCGGCCCGCTCGCCAGCGAACAGGGCCGCTCCGACCTGGAGGAACTGGTCGACGACGCGGTCCACCAGGGCGCCCGCGCGCTCTGCGGCGGCCGCCGCCCGCCCGGCGCGCAGGCCGGCTGGTTCTACGAGCCGACCGTGCTCACCGGCGTCACCCCGAGCATGCGGATCCACCGCGAGGAGGCGTTCGGGCCGGTCGCCGTGGTCTACCGCGTCGCCGACCTGGACGAGGCCGTCGCGCTCGCCAACGACACCCCGTTCGGGCTCAGTTCCAACGCCTGGACCAGGGACCCGGCGGAGCAGGAGCGGCTGGCCCGCGACCTCGTCGCCGGCGGGGTGTTCTTCAACGGCATGACCGCCTCCCACCCCGGCCTGCCGTTCGGCGGTGCCAAGCGCTCCGGCTACGGCCGGGAGCTGGCCGGCCACGGCATCCGGGAGTTCTGCAACATGACCACGCTGTGGTACGGGCCGGAGGAGGAGTAGCCCCGGCCCGCCCGCATCGCCGTCCCGATGCCCCTGACCCGGCGCGGCCCCGCCGGGTCAGGACGCGTCGCTCCACAGGGTGGCGGACAGCTCGAAGGTCGGGTTGGCCGGGCCCGCCCCGCTGCTGCTGTCCGTCGGGTCCACCTTGGTGAACACCACCTTCGCGACCTGGTTCTGGCTGGTCACCACGCACCAGACGGTGCCGGCGGTGATCTTGCCGGCGTTGGTGCGCGCGCCGAGGGGGTTGCCCTCGGCCGCCGCCCGGCAGGCCGCCGCGGTGTTCGTCCCGGCGTCCGCGGTGCCCGCCCGCAGCTGGGTGAACGCCGCGTCGCCGAGTTGGATGTACGCCGGGGACATACAGCCCACGTAGACCAGATCGGTGTCCTGGGTGGCGAAGGCCACCGCGTTGGCGGCGGGCTTGTCGAGGTCGAGTCCCTGGACGGGATTGCCCAGACAGGCCGCGGCGCGCCAGAACAGCTTGCGGTCGCGGTAGACGACGGTCGAGGTGTCGGCGGCCGGGCTGGGCCGGGCGTCCCGCGTGGGCGGGGCGCCCGTCGTCGCGGTGGGCGGGGGAGTGGTGGGGGTGGCGGGGGCGGTGCCGCCGGTGGTGCCCTGGGTGGTGTGGTTCCCGCCCCGGGTGCCGTCCGCCGCGCCGCCGGTGCCGGCGCTGTCCGCGCCGGTCAGGTGGTTGACCAGCGTCGTGGTCAGCACCACCGCGAGCGCGCCGGCGGCCGCGGCGGTGAGCAGCAGCAGCCCGCCCCGGCGCCGGGACCGGCGCGGCGGGACCGGCGCGACCGGGCCGTGCGGCGGCACCGGGCCGTGCGGTGGCACCGGGCCGTGCGGTGGCACCGGGTTCGGTGGGCGCACCGGACCCGGTGGCGGCACCGCGCCGGACGGACCCGGCGCGCCCGCGGCGCCCGCCGTGCCCGCCGGCCCCCGCATCAGCACCAGCGAGCCCGTCGCGCCGGACGCCAGCCGCTGCGGCCGGGGCATCGGCGTCGGCCGGCGGCTGAGCAGCCCGTCGGCGTAGGCGTGGATCTCGTCCAGGGTGAGCGGCATCGACGCGCCCAGCGCGTCCAGCAACGCGCCGGTGAACGCGGTGTACCGCTCCCCGGGGGGCGCCAGGGCCGGCGCGTTCTTCGGGGCGGCGGTGAGGATGTACGTGCCGGACAGATCCAGCTGGCCCAGCGCCAGCGACACCGGATCGGACATCACCGAGATCGCCCGGCCCGAGAAGCAGCAGTCCAGGATCAGCACCCGGGCCCGCGCCGGCGACCCCTCCAGATGCCGCTTCACCACGTCGATCGGCACCCCGGAGAACCGCACATGGCTCCGGTCGGTGGGCACCAGCCCCAGGTGCAGCCGCCCGTCGTCGTCCAGCACCCCGTGCCCGGCGTAGTAGACCAGCAGCAGCTCCCGCGCCTCCTCCTCCGCGCGGGTCAGCGCCTCGCCGATGGCCGCCGCGTCGGTGGGATCCGGCAGCACCCGGCAGTGCTCCGGGGCCAGCAGGCCGTGCGTGCCGTGGGTGAGCGCGTCCCGCAGCCCCCACAGGCTGTTCGCGACCGACGGCAGGTCGTCCAGACCCGGGCTGGTGAAGCGGCTCGTCCCGATCAGTACGGCGCGGCTCGCCGGGCCGTACGGGAACCACCGGCCCGCGGATCTGCCACTCATGGTGTCCTCCCCCAGGCGCGCTCCTCCACGGCGCGCGCTCGCCGCCATCCTGGCACGGCTGTCCCGGGGTCCGGACCGTTTCGCGCGCGGTGCGCACGCCGGGCGGCCGGCCGCCATCTCCCGGCGGACAGGCGGGAGTTCAGGTTCCGGTTCCGCCCGGGCCGGACGGCACCGTGAACTCGCACCACAGCGCCTTGCCCGAGCCCCGCGGCTCCGCGCCCCAGCGGTCCGCCAGCGCCTCCACCAGCAGCAGCCCGCGGCCCGAGGTCGCGGTCTCGCCGGGCCGGCGGCGGCGCGGCCACTGGCTGGAGCGGTCCTCGACCTCCAGCCGGATCCGGGGCGGCGCCCCGGGCAGCAGCTCCACCGAGACCAGCGCGCCGCTCTCGGTGTGGGTGAGCGCGTTGGCGATCAGCTCGGAGGCGGCGACCTCCACGTCGTGGGTGACCGCGCCGGCCCGCCACTGGTCCAGGGTGCGGCGCAGCGCCGAGCGGACCTCCGCGGTGCCCGCCGGGTCGGCCTGGTGCACGTGCAGCCGCATCCGCGGGGTGGCGGCCTCCCCGGGGACCGCGCTGCGGTGGAGCAGCAGCAGCGCCATGTCGTCGTCCGAGCCCGGCCGGGCCCACAGGTGGTCGGAGAGCCGGTCGGCCAGCGCGTCCAGCTCGGCCGGGCCGGCCCGGACCGTGGCGGACAGCGCGGCCATGCCCGCCGAGATGTCCCGGCCGGGCTGCTCGACCAGCCCGTCGGTGCACAGCAGCAGCGTCGAGCCCGGCTCCAGGAACAGCTGGGTCTCCGGGAAGTGGTCGTGGCCGAAGCCGGTGGCCAGGCCCAGCGGCAGTCCGCCGCTGGTCTCCGGCCAGTCGATGTGCCGGGAGCTGTTGCAGATCAGCGGCCCCAGATGACCGGCCCGGGCCAGGTGCAGCGCCCCGGACTCCAGGTCGGCCTGGACGTAGGTGCAGGTCGCGAACCGCTCGGTCTCCAGCTCCGCCAGGAAGCGGGAGGCCCGCACCAGCACCGTCTCCGGGGCGTGCCCCTCGCTGGCATAGGCCCGCAGCGCGATCCGCAGCTGGCCCATCACCGCCGCGGCGTGCGTGTCGTGCCCCTGGACGTCGCCGACCACCAGCCCGACGCGGCCCTGCGGCAGCGCGATCACGTCGTACCAGTCGCCGCCGACGTCCCGGCCGACGCTCGCCGGGTGGTAGCGGACGGTGACCTCGCCGCCCGCGATGGGCGGCAGCCGGCGCGGCAGCATCGCCGCCTGGAGGCCGGTGGCGAACTCCCGCTCCTGGTCGAAGAGGGTCGCCCGCTGGAGGGACTGCGCCACCACACCGGCCAGCGCCAGCGCCAGGTTCCGCGCCTCCGTCGACTGCACGGCCGGCTCGTGGTTGAACAGCCCCAGCGCCCCCAGCACGGTGTCCTGGGCGATCAGCGGCAGGAACGCGGCGCTGCCGGTCGGCAGCACGTCGACGTAGGGCCGCAGCTGCGGGTAGCGGGCGACCAGCTCGCCGCGGGTGCTCAGGAAGCTCGGCCGCCGGTGGCGCACCGCCTCGGACAGCGGCAGGGTGTCGTCCAGCCGCGAGCGCATCATGTCCTCGGGCACGTCGCCGTCCAGCCCGGCGGTCGCGATCACCTCGAAGCGGTCGTTCTCCACCAGCCCCAGCACCAGCGCATCCGCGCCGAACCGCCGGGCGCCGCCGGCCCCGGTCAGCACCCGCGTCACGTCCCGCACCGACAGCGCCCGGGCCAGCGCGGCGGTGGTCTGCTGCACCATGACCGTCTGCCGCTGCCGCTCCTGCTGGAGCGAGCGCAGCAGCGCGGAGTCGGCGAGTTCGCTGGTCGCCTCCCGGACGATGCCGATGACCCGGTACGCCACGCCCCGCGCGTCGTGCAGGATCCGGCCCTGGGAGTGCGTCCACCGGCGGGTCCCGTCCCGGCACTGGACGCGGAAGTACGCCCCGTAGGAGGAGCTGCCGTCCTGGAGGGCCTGGGAGAGCGCGGCGTCCAGGCGCATGCCCTCCTCCGGTGGCACCCGGGAGATCAGCGACATCGGCGCCCCGTCGTACTCGCCGGGGCGCAGGTCGAAGACCTCCATCGCGCCGGGGTCCAGCTCCATCGCGCCGCGGTCCAGGTCCCAGTCGAAGGTGCCCATGCGGTTGAGCGAGAGCCGCTCGCGCAGGCCGACCGGCTCGCGGTGGGACACCCCCGGCACCGACTCCTCGACCCGGGGCGCGTCCCGGTCGGCGCGGGGGGCGTAGCGCCCCGCGGAGGGGTCGGGGGGCCGCTGGGCCATGCGAACACCTTAGGCGGGGCCCGGGCGGCCCGCATTCCCGGCGGCCGCCGCCCGCAGCGGCGGCGCGCCGTCCCTCCGGCCGGGGCCCGCCGCGCGGGCCGGGTCCGGGCCGCCTCAGGCGTGCGCCGCGGTCCGGGCCGCCGGTGCCACCGGCCGGGTGCTGGGCGTCCGGTGCACCCGGGTGGCCCGCCGGGCCACGCCCCGCCCGGCAGCGCCCGGCGGCCCACCGCGCCGGGCGCCCGCCCGGCGGCCCACCGCGCCGGGCGCCCGCCCGGTGGTGGGCGGCGGACCGCCGGCCGGCGCCCCGGGGCCGGTCCGCGGCCACTGCCGTTCGGTCAGCTCCGGCGCCGGCGGGCCCAGTTCGTCTTCGCACCTGCCCGGCTTTCCCTCACGTGCGCCGGGCAGGTGGTGACGGAACGAGGAAGCCGGGGTGGACGCAGGGCGAGCGGCCGCCACCGGGCGGTCAGCGGCCGTCGTCGGGTGCCCCGTGCCGGCCGGCGCCGCCCGCGAACCGTGCCGCGCCCGTCAGCCCCTCGGCCAGCACGGCCTGCCCGTACCGGAGTTCGGCGGCCAGCGCGGCCGCCTCGTCGCGGCCCTCCTGGTCCAGCAGCGCGTCCCGGTCGCTGCGCAGGCACGCCTGGGGGAGGCGGGCCAGCTCCGCGGCCAGGCGCTCGGCGGCGGCCCGTGCGGTGCCGGTGGGCACCACGCGGCTGACCAGCCCGATGTCCAGCGCCTCCGCGGCGGGCACCGGGCGGCCGGTGAGCACCAGGTCCCGGGCCCGGCCCGCGCCGATCAGCCGGGGCAGCCGCACCGTGCCGCCGTCGATCAGCGGGACGCCCCACCGCCGGCAGAAGACCCCCAGCACCGCGTCCTCCTCCGCGACCCGCAGATCGCACCAGAGCGCCAGCTCCAGGCCGCCGGCCACCGCGTGCCCGGCGATCGCCGCGATCACCGGTTTGCCCAGCCGCATCCGGGTCGGCCCCATCGGCCCGTCGCCGTCCGGCGCGACGCGGTTGCCGCGCGCGGTGCCGGCCGCCTTCAGGTCGGCCCCGGCGCAGAACGTGCCGCCCGCGCCCCACAGCACCGCCACCCGCGCCTCCGGGTCCGCGTCGAACTCCCGGAAGGCATCAGCGAGCTGACGGGCCGTCGGGCCGTCCACCGCGTTGCGCACCGCGGGCCTGGACAGCACCACCGTCGTCACCGGACCGGCCTTCTCGACGCGGACCGGCGCGCCGGGCCCCGCGCCCATCAGGCGGCGTCCGCGCCGGTCCGGGCGCGGGCGAGGACCCCGGTGAGGTCGGCGCCGGGCGGCAGGGTGCCGAACGCGTGCCCCCACTCGCCGTCCAGCCGGGAGGCGCAGAACGCGTCGGCCACCGCCGGGGTGCTGTGCCGCACCAGCAGCGCGCCCTGGAGCACCAGGGCCAGCCGCTCCGCCAGCGAACGGGCCATCAGCTGCGCCCGGTCGGTGTCGCCGAGCCCGCCGATCAGCTTCCGCAGCCCGGCCGCCGCCGCGTCCAGCCGCCGGTCGGCGCCGGCCGCGGCCTCGACCTCCGCGAAGTAGGCGTCCAGCGCGTCCGGTTCGCGGGACAGCGCGCGCAGCACGTCGAGCGCGGCGACGTTGCCCGAGCCCTCCCAGATGGACAGCAGCGGCGCCTCCCGGTAGAGCCGCGGCATCCCGGAGTCCTCCACGTAGCCGTTGCCGCCCAGGCACTCCAGCGCCTCCGCCGCGTGGCCGCTGCCGCGCTTGCACACCCAGTACTTCCCGGCGGCCAGCGCCAGCCGGCGCAGCGCCGCCTGCCCGGCGTCGCCGGCCTGCGACCGGTCCACCGCAGCCGCCAGCCGCAGGCCCAGCACCGTCGCCGCCTCGGACTCCACGGCCAGGTCGGCCAGGACCGCGCGCATCAGCGGCTGCCGGTCCAGCTCCCGGCCGAACGCCCGCCGGTGCGCGGTGTGGTGCAGCGCCTGCCGCAGCCCCGCCCGCATCCCGGCCGCCGAGCCCAGGACGCAGTCCAGCCGGGTCATGTTGACCATCTCGACGATGGTCCGCACCCCGCGGCCCGGCTCGCCGACCGGCCAGGCGACGGCGCCGGCGTACTCGATCTCGGAGGAGGCGTTGGAGCGGTTGCCGAGCTTGTCCTTCAGCCGCATCAGGTGCATCCCGTTGCGGGTGCCGTCCGGCAGCACGCGCGGCACCAGGAAGCAGCTCAGCCCCTCCGCGGTCTGCGCCAGGGCCAGGAAGACGTCGCTCATCGGGGCCGAGGTGAACCACTTGTGGCCGGTGAGGCGGTAGCTGCCGTCCCCGGCCGGCACCGCCGCGGTGGTGTTCGTCCGGACGTCGGAGCCGCCCTGCTTCTCCGTCATCGACATCCCGGCGATCAGCCCGCGCTTGGTCAGCGGCGGCCGCAGCCCGGCGTCGTAGTGCCGGGCGGTGAGCAGCGGCTCGTACGCGGCGGCGAGTCGGGGCGCGGCGCGCAGGGCCGGCACCGCGGCGTAGGTCATCGAGACCGGGCAGCCGTGGCCGGGCTCGGCCTGCGACCAGACGTAGAACTTGGCGGCGCGCACCAGGTGCGCCCCCGGCCGGGTCTCGGCCCACGGTGCGGCGTGCAGGCCGTGCTCCACCGCGGTGGCCATCAGCCGGTGCCACGCCGGGTGGAACTCCACCTCGTCCACCCGGTGCCCGAACCGGTCGTGGGTGTGCAGCCGCGGCGGCTGCTGCTCCGCCCACCGGGCCTGGTCCTGGACCTCCGCCGAACCGGCCAGCGCGCCGAGCGCGGCCACCTCCGGCTCGCCCCAGGCGCCGCCGTCCCGGCGCAGCGCCTCCAGGAGTGCCGGCTCGTCCGCGGTGCTGAAACCGGTCAGCGGCGGGGCCTGATTGGTGACTTCGTGGGTGACGGTCATACCGCGACGTTACAGATTTCCTGCGGGCGAGGGAAGACTGTAAGGCGCGGGGGCGGCGCCGTCCCCCGGGGAGGGCGGCCCGCGCCCACGACCTAGACTTCCGGCACCTATGAACGACGCCGCCCCGCCCGCCCTCCGGCCGCTGACCGCCCGCTCCGTGGTGCTGAGCACCCTGCTCGGCCACCACCCGCCCCGGCTCCCGGCGCGCGCCCTGGTGCGGGTCGGGGAGCTGTTCGGCATCGCCGAGGGCACCGTCCGGGTCGCGCTGTCCCGGATGGTCGCGGCCGGCGACCTGCGGCAGGACCCGGACGGCTACGCGCTCACCGCCCGGCTGCTGGCGCGCCAGGCCCGGCAGGACGAGAGCCGCGCCCCGCGCACCCGGCCGTGGACCGGTGACTGGGAGGTCGCGGTGGTCACCGCCGACCGCCGCCCGCCCGCCGAACGCACCGCCTTCCGCCAGGCGATGGCCGCGCTGCGGCTGGCCGAACTCCGCGAGGGCAGCTGGCTGCGCCCGGCCAACCTCGACCGGCCCCGCCCGGCGGCGGCCGCCGCGCCGTGCGCGTGGTTCACCGCCGTGCCCGACGGCGACCCGGCCGCCCTGGCCCGGAGCCTGTGGGATCTGCCCGGCTGGGCCGCCCGCGCCCGCGACCTGCTCGCCGCCCTGGACCGCGCGGCCACCCCCGCCGACCGCTTCACCGCCGCCGCGGCCGTCCTCCGCCACCTCCTCACCGACCCGCTGCTGCCGGCCCCGCTGCTGCCCGCCGACTGGCCCGGCGCCGCCCTGCGCGCCCGCTACGCCGCCTTCGAGGCCGAACTCCGGGAGCTGCTGCGCGCGTTCCTGGCCCCCGGCGACCGGTAGCGCGGACGGGCCCGCCCGCCCCTGGCGCGCGGGTGCCACCCCCCGGGGCGCGGCGCTCCCCGGCCCCCGCGGGCGGCGGGTCGGGGCGGCGGAGGGGCGCACGGGCGGCGCGGCGACGCGCGGGGAGGCGGGGGGCCGGGGTCCGGGCGGGGGCGCGCGGAACGGGCCGGGCCGGCCGGGGCCGGTGCGCCCGGCGGCCGCGCGCCGCGCGACCGGCCGCCGGCCGGGGAACGGCCTGCCGCCCTCCGGTGCCCGGCCGGCGGTCGCACCGCCCCGCCGGCCGTGCGCGGTCCGTGCGGCCCCCCGCCGCGCGTGTGCACCGAGGCCGGCGGAGGCACAGGGCGTAACCCCCCGAAGTCGAACGCGCGTCCGGTGGTGGGGCGGGCCGGCCCCCGGGGCGCGAGGGGTGCGCCCCTACCCGCCGGGTCCGTGCCCCATGCGGAAGATTCCGTCCCCCTTCCGGCGGCGAGGGGGCAGAGCGCCCACCGAAGGCGCTACCGCGCGCTCTGCCCGTGCCGAGCGGCCCATGATTGTCTCTTGCTCGTCGAATTCGACGGCCCGGAGAAAGCACCCGACGATCCAGAATCCCAGAACTCGCCGAAAACGCTGACAACTTCGCGCGCTCGCCGGCCCCGGCCCGCCGGAAATCCGGACCGAGCGGCATCCGAACAGGAACAGCACACGCGACGGGAGTACGCACATGGAAACGCAAGCCGTACCGGTGGCCCAGGAATCCGGGGAAGCGCGGAGGTGCCGGGCCGGGGAATTCCCGCCGGCCGACCGGGCCGCCCGCGCCGAAGCGGTCCGCGGCCGGGGCGCCCGGGGCGTCACCGCGGCCGCCGTCCTGCTCGCGGCCGGCGCGCTCGGCGTGGCCGCCGAGGAACCGGCCGAGGCGGTCAGCGGCTCCACCTGGGACCGCCTGGCCCAGTGCGAAAGCGGCGGCAACTGGCGTACCGACACCGGCAACGGCTTCTCCGGCGGTCTCCAGTTCGGCCACTCGACCTGGCATTCCTTCGGCGGCCGGGCCTATGCGCCGCGGGCCGCCCGGGCCAGCCGGGCGCAGCAGATCCAGGTCGCCGAACGGGTCCTGGCGCGCCAGGGCTGGGGCGCCTGGCCGGCCTGCGCGGCCTCCCTGGGGCTGCGCGGCACTCCCCGCGGCGGCGGCGCGCACACCCTGCCGGCCCCCCGAAAGGCCGCCCCCGCACACCCCCGCACCCGGCACGAAAAGCCCCGGAACGCGCCCTACGAAAAGGAGCGGCACCGGGCGTCCGACGGCACCGTGGTGGTCAATGCGGGCGATACGCTGAGCGGAATCGCCGCCGTCCACGAAAAGCCCTGGCGGGAAATCTACCGGCAGAACCGCCAGGTTATCGGCGCCGATCCGAATCTCATCTACCCGGGCACCCGGCTGACCGTTCCGGGATCCGCTGCGGATTGACGGGGGTTGCCCCGGCCGCCGCGACGTGAGCGGCCGGGGCCGCTGATTGCCGCTCATTCCCGGGCTGTTCCGAGGGAATTCCGGGGACCGGTGCACAGGTCCCCGACGGAAATCCCAGGCCTTTCCTTCCCGGGGAATGCGGGACCCGGTGCGCGAGGGGGGCCAGGCCGTCCGCGGCGCCGCGGACGGCCTGGAGCGCCGGGCTGCCTCAGTCCCGCCCGACCCGCTTCCGCACCTCGTAGGCGGCCAGCACCACACCCAGCGTGAGCAGGCTCAGCCAGAACTGCGCCCGGCTGTCCGGCAGCACCGCCATCGCCCCGATCACCAGCGCCATCAGCGCGATGGTCAGCCGGCTCAGCCAGGGGAAGCCCCACATCCGCAGGGTCAGCCGCTCCGGCGCGGAACGCTCCAGCCGGCGCCGCATCCGCAGCTGCGCCACCGCGATCGCCAGATAGACGAACAGGGCGATCGCGCCGTAGGAGTCGATGAGGAAGGCGAAGACGACATCGGGCGAGATCCACGCCGCGATCACCGACAGATACCCGACCGAGGTGCCGGCCAGCAGGGCCCGGCGCGGCACCCCGCTCGCACCGACCTTGGTCAAGCCGCGCGGCGCGTCGCCGTTGCGGGTCAGTGCGAAGAGCATCCGGGACGAGGTGTAGAGCGCGGAATTCAGGCAGGACAGCACGGCGATCAGCACCACGGCGTTCATCACCGTCCCGGCCGCCGGTACCGCCAGCCGGTCCAGCACCGCCGCGTACGGGCTGACCTCGATCGCCCGCGCCGTCCAGGGCACCACCGCCACCACCACCAGGACCGAGAGCACGTAGAACGCCACCACGCGCAGCACGATCGAGCGGATCGCGTCCGCCACCGCCCGCTCCGGCTCCACCGACTCCGCGGCGGCGATGGTGACGATCTCCGCGCCGGTGAAGAAGCCGACGCACGGTACGACGGCGGCCAGCACGGCGCCGATGCCCGCCGGCGCGAAGCCGCCGTGCGCGGTGAGCAGCCCCAGGCCCCCGGGCGCGTCCGGCCACAGCCCCAGCACGAAGAGCCCGCCGAGGAACAGGAACACCACGATCGCCACGACCTTGACCGAGGAGAACCAGTACTCGAACTCGCCGTAGGAGCGCGCCGACACCAGGTTCGTCGCGGTCAGCAGCGCCATCAGCACCAGGCTCACCGCCCACAGCGGCACACCGGGCAGCCACAGCCGGACGATCCGGCCGCCCGCCACCGCTTCCACGGCCACCACGATCACGAAGAAGTACCAGTACAGCCAGCCCACCGCGAAGCCGGCCCGGTGCCCGAGGGTCTCCCGGACGTGCGCGTAGAACGACCCCAGCGCCGGGCGGGCCACCGTCATCTCGGCGAGCATCCGCATGATCAGGACGGTCAGTCCGCCGGCCGCCAGGAACGACAGCACCGCGGCCGGCCCGGTGGACCGGATCACCACGCCGCTGCCGACGAACAGTCCCGCACCGATCACCCCGCCCAGCGCGATCAGCCGCACATGGCGGCGCCGCAGGCCCTGCCGCAGGCCGCTGCCGGCCGGGTCGGCGCCGGTGGCGGCGCCGGATGCCGATGCTGTGGTTTCCGTCCTCATGGGGCGCGACGCTAACGCGCCAATCCTGCGGCGCCGTTGCCGCAGTGTTTCAGCCGCCCGGCCCGCCCCGCCCGGCCGGGGCGCGGGTCAGTACGGCAGCACGCACACCGCCATCGGCGCCGGGAACGGCTCCCCGGTCCGCGTCAGCGCCCCGGTCCGGGCGTCCACCGCGAACACCGTCACCGTCCCGGACTTCTGGTTCGCCGCGAACAGCCACCGCTGGTCCGGCGAGAAGGCCAGCTGCCGCGGGAAGTCCCCGCCCACCGGGACGGTGCCCAGCAGCCGCAGCCGCGCCCCGCCGTCCGCCACGGCGTACCGGGTGAGGCTGTTGGGGCCGCGATTGGCCAGGAAGGCGAACCGCCCGTTCCGCGTCACCAGGAACTGCGCCGGGTAGCTCACCCCCGGGCCGGTCCCGGTGGACTGCGGCGCCCCGGGCGCGAGCCGCCCGCTGCCCGGGTCGTAGCGGCAGACCACCGCCGTGTTGTCGACCTCGTTGGCCAGGTAGGCGTACCGCCCCGAGGGGTGGAACGCCAGGTGCCGCGGACCGGCGCCGGGCCGCAGCGCCGCGTACGACACCGGCGCCAGCGTCCCGGCCCGCGGGTCGAGCCGGTAGGTGTAGACGGTGTCGTTGCCCAGGTCGACGGCCAGCACGTGGCGGCCGTCCGGGGCGGTGACGACCTGGTGCGCGTGCGGCCCGCTCTGACCGGGGCCGGGCGGCGGAAAGGAGTGCGTCACCAGGTCCGTGCGCGGGCCCAGCGCCCCGCTCGCCGGATCGATCGGGTGCACCGCCACGCTCCCGGAGAGGTAGTTGGCGCTCAGCAGCCACCGCCCGCCCGGGTGGACCGACAGGTGGCACGGCCCGGCCCCGCCCGTGGACCGGCTGCCCAGCACCACCGGGGCGCCGCCGCGCGGCAGCGCCACCGCCGTCACCGCGCCGTCCGCCCGCTCGTCGACCGCGTACAGCGTGCGGCGGTCCGGGGCCGGCGCCAGATACGACGGGTCGGCCACGCCCGCCACCACGCCGGCGGCGGTCAGCGCGCCGGTCACCGGGTCGTAGCCGGCCAGCCCGATGCCGCTGCCGCCGCCCGGCCGGGAGGTGTACGTCCCCAGGAACAGCGGCCGTGCCCGGCGCGCCCCGGCCGGCGCGGCCGCCACCCCGGCGGCCCCCGCCGCCACCGCCCCGGCCCCCGCCACGAACCGCCGCCGCCCGATCCCCGCACCCGCCTCACCCACACCGCACCTCCGGTGCCGTAATGCCCTGCCCGAGCAAAGATATTGACGCCCCGTCAGCTCACGCTACCCCGAGATCCCCCTACGTCACGGTGATGACCACCGGCCCCGCACGTAGCACTCCAGTCGTACGCCACAACCCATACCCGGACGGATTCGCGGCACCCCCTGCCTTCCGTACGTTCGTGATCACCGCTAACGAATGATCGAGAGGCCCCCCACGATGTACGGCAAGGCATTCGCCCCGGAGTACCAGGGCGAACTGGGTTCGGCACTGAGCGTGAACTCCTCCTACGAAGAGGTCCTGGCCACCGCGCACCGCGCCCTGGCCGACGCGGCGACCCCGCTCGCCCGGTCCAGGGCCCAGCTCGCCGTCGCCGAGGCCAACCGGCGGCTGGGCCGGGTCGAGGCGGCCGGGACCGCCTGGCGGGCCGCCTACCGCAGCGCCCGCACCGCCGGCGACGCGGCCGCCATGGCCTGGGCGCTGTGGAGCGGCGGCACCCTGGCCCGCCAGTGCGGCGCCCTGTCCCTGGCCCGCCGGCTGCTCGGCCACGCGGTGGCGCTGGCCGAGACCGGCGGCGACCGCCTGGCCCACGGCTACTCCCTGGCCGGGCTCGCCGAGACCGGCCGCATCCAGGGCGACTACGCCGCCGTCGCCGCCCTGCACGAGGAGCTCCTGGCCCAGGCCCGCACCCACGGCGAGGCCCGCCACATGGTCTGGGCGATGTCCGGCATAGCCCAGATGCACCGCAACACCGGCGACCACGGCAAGGCCCTGGAGCTGTTCGAGGAGTCCGCGCGGATCGCCGCCGAGGCCGACGACTTCCGCGGCCGGGCCTGGTCGCTGCGCGGGGTGGCCGACGTGCTCTCGGTCCGCGGCGAAGCGGACCGGGCGCTGGACCTGCTCTCCGAGGCCGAGACCCTCTGCCGCACCATGGACCTGGCCGGTGCGCTCGCCTACAACCACAAGATGCGCGGCAACGTCCTCTACCGCGCCGGCCGCTACGCCGCCGCCCGCGACACCTACGCGCTGGCCCTGCGGGAGTTCCGCGAGATGCGGGAGCCGCGCGGTGAGGCGCTCGCCCGGCTCGGACTGGCCAAGTCCCGCGCCCGGCTGGGCCGCGACCGCGCCGCCACCCTCGCCGAACTCGACGTGCTGGAAGCCGACTTCACCCGCATCGGGCTGCGCCACGCCCGCGAGATGGTCATCGCCTTCCGGACAGAGCTGACCGCGACACCGGCGGCAGGAACTCCCGCTCCGCGGTCCGGTGCCACCACTCACCGGTCTCCCGCAGTTCCCGCCAGGTCGTGAAGCGGTAGCGGAACACCCGCGCCCGCACCCGGGCCGGCGGCACGTCCGGGAAGGGATTGCGGCGCAGCAGCCGCAGCGCGTCCCGGTCGTTCTCCAGCAGCCGCGCCACCAGCGGTACGAACCACGGCCGGGCGTAGGCCGGCGACAGCGCCGCGAACCACATCAGCCAGTCCAGCCGCAGGTGGTACGGCGCGAACTGGCGCGGCAGCCGGCCCGTTTCGCCCGGCTTGCCGTGGAACTCGTACGCGTGCCAGGTCGTCCCCGGGCCGGACACCGCGTCCGCCGTGCCCTCGATGACGATCTCCCGGCGGACCCGGGTGATGCTGCCGAACGCCCCGTAGGAGTTGACCAGCCGCAGCGGATCGTAGGAGGTGTTCATCAGCTGCCCCCGGGTCAGCAGATTGCGGGCCGGGCGGTAGCTGAGCACCAGGACGCCGGCCGCGGCGGCGGTCACCAGCGCCTCGAACCACACCGGCGCGGCGCCCGGCGCGGCCGGCGGACCGCCCCACAGCGGGGCCGCCGCCGACAGGGCCAGCGCGATGGTGATCCAGTTCAGCCAGGCGAAGTTGCCGGACAGCACCAGCCACAGCTGGGTGACGGCCATGCCCAGCGCCGCCCACCCGGCCACCGGCTGCGGGGTGAACAGCAGGACCGGCAGCACGAGTTGGGCGACGTGGTTGGCGGCCGTCTCGACCCGGTGCAGCGGTTTGGGCAGGTGGTGGAAGAACCAGCTGAGCGGGCCCGGCATCGGCTGGGTCTCGTGGTGGTAGTACAGGCACGTCAGATCGCGCCAGCAGCGGTCCCCGCGCAGCTTGATCAGCCCGGCGCCGAACTCCACCCGGAACAGCAGCCAGCGCAGCAGCCACATGGTCAGCACCGGGGGAGCGGTGTCGGCGTTCCCCAGGAAGACCGCCAGCACCCCGGCTTCCAGCAGCAGCGTCTCCCAGCCGAAGCCGTACCAGGTCTGCCCCACGTTGACGATGGACATATACATCGCCCACAGCACGGCCCACATCAGCATCGCCGCGCCCAGCGGCACCGCGTCCGCCGCTCCCGCCGCGACCGTCGCCGCCAGCGCCGCCCCGCACCACGCCCACCCCGCGAAGAAGCGGTCCGAGTAGTGCAGGTGGAACACGGAAGGGGAGAGCCGGAACGGCACCCGCGCGGTGAAGCCGGGCACCGGCAGCAGCCCCCGGACGCCCAGCAGCGCCCGGAACTGCCGGGCCGCCGCCACGAACGCGACCAGATAGAGCACCGCGAGCATCCGCTGGAAGACCAGCCGCCCGAGCCAAGAACCAGGATCCGCGAACCATTCCACCCGCCCATGGGTAGCACCGCGGCCACCGGCGCACCGGCACGGCACGCGGACGGGCGCCGCTCGCGCATACGCGCTACCTTCCCAGGCTACGGAACGGCCCGGCGGCGGCAACCGGGGTGCCGCGGACGCGGCGCGGACGAGCGGGCCGACGGCCGGTGGAGTGAATGACGGAGCGTAGCGCCGCGCCCGGGGGCGGGCCGGAGCGCCGGGCGGCTTTCCGGCCCCCCGGCGACCTGCCGTTCCCGCCCGAAAACGTCGAGCGGTTCACCGGGCGCGCCGATATTCTGGAAGGTGACGGACGACCCTCCTGGGAGACGCCAACACCATTGGCCCGTCGCGGGAACGCCACAAACCCTGGCCGACCTCCCGGTTTGTGAACAAGGCGCCACCGCGTCGGAACCAATACCTCGATGAAGGAGTGCGTGGTGGCAGTGCACAAGGCTCAACACAAGCAGCCCCGTCTGAAGCAGGGCGAGCGCCCCGGGCGAATCAAGGAAGTCCGCAACCTCGAAGCCTGGGACCGCTGCGCTCCGGTGCGCCTGGCGGGCTGCGACGAGGATCCGGGCGAATCCCACATCGTCCGCGGTATCGACTGACCCGGGCCCTCGCGCCGGCCCCGGCCCCCGCAGCGGGGCCGGGGCCGGCGCCCGTCCCTCCGCCGCCCGGCCGGCTCAGGGCCGGCGGCCCAGCAGGCACAGCAGCCGCGTCAGCTCGTCGGCGCCCTTCGGCGGCTTCACCGGCGCGGCGAACAGCCCGGTGCCGGCCAGCGCCCCGGCGTACGGCTCGACCTCCCGCAGCGCGGCCGACACCAGCTCCGCGGGCAGGCGCTCGTCGGCGCCGATCGCCCGCGACAGGTCCCAGGTGTGCACCACCGCGTCCGCGGTCATCTGCGTGCAGTACGCGTCGGCCGGGGTGGTGCCGTACGAGAGGTGGACGGAGCGGCGCAGCGCGCCCGGCGCGGCGAACGCGGCGTGCGCCGCCGCGGCCGCCCGGTCCCAGGCCCCCACCGGGTCCTCGCCCAGCTGGTCGCCGTCGAAGTCCCCGTCCAACTCGGCGATCGTGGCGCCGTCCCGCACCAGGCGCGGCACCCACAGCTGCTCCGCCGTCAGGTGGTTGACCAGGTCGAACACCGACCACGCGGTGCACGGGGTGGGCGCCTCCCACTGGTCCTCGGCCACCGCGTGGACCCGGGAGCCGAAGAGCCGCAGCGCCTCGCCGTGGGCGCGCAGGATCGCGTTGTCGTTCATGGCCCCGAGGATAGGAGCGCCCACCGGCGGCGGCGCCCGGTGCGGGGCGATCGGAGCACCGGGGCGCGGCGGGGATGGCGCGGGGCGCTCTGGTGGGTGCCCGGCGGTCGGCTGTTCAATGAGCCGGACCGGTGTGCGCCGGTCCTGGCCGCTCCCCTCTGGAGGCACCATGGAACCCGCCGCACCGCCCGCCACCGCTGCCCCCGCCGTCCGCTGCGCCGGTCACGAGCGCGGCGTCGCCGCACTCCTGGACCGCGCCGCCCGGATCGCAACGGGCCTGGCCGGCCGGGGAGTCGGCCCCGGCGACCGGGTCGCCGTGGTGCTGCGCAACGAGCCCGCGCACCTGGAGATCACCGCCGCGGCCGCCTCGCTCGGCGCCTGCGCCGTCCCCGTCAACTGGCACTTCCGCCAGGACGACCTGCGCCATGTGCTCACCGACAGCGGCAGCGCGGTGGTCTTCGCCCATACCGACCTGCTGCCCGCGGTGACCGCCGTCCTCCCCGCCGGCGTACCGGTCGTCGAGGTGCCGGTGCCGCCCGGGGTGGCCGCCGCCTGCGGCACCGCCGCCCCACCCCCCAGCGGCCGGTACCCCCTCCTCGACGCCTGGCTTGCGGAGCACCCGCCGCTGGCCCGCCCCGTCGCGGAGCGCCCGCCCACCGTCATCTACAGCTCCGGTACGACCGGGCGCCCCAAGGGGGTGCTGCGCGAACCGGTCGGCCCGGAGCGGCTCGCCGAGGCGGTGGCGGGCTTCCTGGAGTACTTCGCGGTCGCGCCCGGCGGCCGGACGCTGATCCCCGCGCCGCTGTACCACGCGGCGCCCAGCCAGCACGCGGCGCTGGCGCTGGCCGCCGGACTGGACATCACGCTGATGCCGCGGTTCGACCCCGAGGAGTTCCTCCGGCTGGTCGAGCGGCGCCGCATCGAGCAGACGCAGATGGTCCCCACCATGTTCGTCCGGCTGCTGCGGCTGCCCAAGGAGGTGCGCGAGCGCTACGACCTGTCCTCGCTGACCTCCGTGGTGCACGCCGCCGCGCCCTGCCCGCCGCACATCAAACACGCCATGATCGACTGGCTGGGACCGGTCCTGCGGGAGTACTACGGCGGCAGCGAGACCGGCGCGGTGACCTGGTGCGACAGCGCGGAGTGGCTGGCCCGGCCCGGCACCGTCGGACGCGCCCGGGGCAGCTGCGCGGTCGCCGTCCTCGGCCCCGGCGGGCAGCCGCTGCCGCCCGGCGCCACCGGCGAGGTCTACGTCCGCCCCGCCGACACCTGGCCCCGCTTCAGCTACCTCGGCCACCCCGCCGACCGCGCCGCCATGGAAGCCCCCGGCCTGCCCGGATACGTCACCCTCGGCGACCTCGGCCACCTCGACGCGGACGGCTACCTCTACCTCAGCGACCGCCGCGCCGACCTGGTCATCTCCGGCGGCGTCAACATCTACCCGGCCGAGATCGAGGGCTGCCTGCTCGCCCTGGACGGGGTCCGGGACGCCGCGGTGTTCGGCGTCCCCGACGAGGAGTACGGCGAGGCCCTCGCCGCCCACCTGGAGACCGATCCCCGGGTACGGCTCACCGCCGCGGCGGTCCGTGCCCACGTCGCCGGGCGGCTGGCCGCCTACAAGGTGCCCCGCACGGTGGTCTTCGAGGAGCGGCTGCCGCGGGACGAGTCCGGCAAGCTCTTCAAACGCCGCCTGCGGGACCCGTACTGGGACGGCCACGGCCGCCGGATATGACCCGGCGGCCGCGGCCGTGCCCGCGCTCAGCCCGCCGCCGCGTCCAGCGCCGGGATCAACTCCTGCTCCTCGTAGTCGAGATGAGCCTCCAGCTCGCCGGCCAGCCGCTCGACCTCGGCGCGTACCGCACCGGGCTCCGCGGCCGGGGCGGCCAGCACCTGCCGCAGCGCCTCCAGGAGCGCGGCGATGCTCCGGTGCTCCTCGTCGAGCCGGTCCAGGACCGGTGCCAGGTCCGGCCGGTGGCGGCGGAGCGCGGGGAACATCATGCGGTCCTCGCCGGTGTGGTGGTTGTCCAGGCCCTGGCACAGCGTCAGGCAGTTGATCCGCAGCTGGGCGCCCAGGACGGAGCCGGTGGCGGCCAGTTCCTTGCGGATCAGGGCCAGTTCGCGCCGGAACGCGTCGTGCACGAGGCCGACCGACTCGCCCGGCGTCGCCCCGGCGAACCGCGGCGGACCGGCCTCGGCCGGGGCCAGCGCCACCACCGGGATGGTCCGCCGGGTCTTCGCCTGGTAGGCGGCCCAGCCCGGATCGGCCTCGACGGCGCGGGCGAAGACCTCGTCGCGCTCGGCACCGGACAGGACGGTGGCCTCCGCCTCGTAGGTGAACACCCCGGTCTCGACGGTGACCCGCGGGTGGGCGACGAGGTTGCGGAACCAGTCCGGGTGGCGCGGGGAGCCGCCGGCCGAGGCGATGACGAGGATCCGCGCGCCGTCGGGGAGGTAGCCGACCGGGGTGGTGTGCCGGGCGCCGGTGCGGGCGCCGGTGGTGGTCAGCAGGACCAGCCGGCCGCCCTCGAAGGGGCCGCCGACCCGGCCGCGGTTGGCCCGGAACTCGTCGATGACCTGCTGGTTGAAGTCAAGGGGCATGAAGGGATTCGTCTCCGGGGATGAGGAGCCCGGGGCAGGGCCGCCGGGGCAGGGTGAAGCGCCACGCGACGGCGGTGGCGGCGCGGCAGGGCGCGCGGCACGGCAGCGTCCGCGGTGCGGAAGGGGGGTGCGCGCAGCGGCCGCGCGCGGCAGTGCCGTCGGCGCGGTGGGAGGCGCGGAAAAGGAAGCGGTGGAACGGAAGAGGGGAGGAGGCGGGTCGCGTACCCGCCGCGCGGTCACGGAGTGACCGGGCGCCTCACTCGTGCGTGGCCCATGGCCGACCCGGTAGTCACGCCGCCCACCGTACGGGCACACCCGTGCGAAGGCAATGCGGAATTGGCCCCTCCGTCCGCCGTCCCCCCGCACACCGCCGCCACGCCCCCCCGATACAGTCGGCCCACCACAGCAGACCAGGGCAGACCGGCACAGACAGCGCGGCTGCCACCGGGTTCCGGGGGACGCCCCGGGGGGAGGACGAACCGCGAGATGAGCCGCCGTTCCCAGGGATTACTCGGCATCTGGGCCGAGGCGCAGCGCCAGCAGCAGCGCCGGGCGGAGGCCGAACACCGCGCCCGGGCGCAGCAGCAGCGGGAACAGGAGCGGCAGGCCCGCGCCGCCGAACGCGCCATGGCGCGGATGCACCGCGAACGGCAGAGCGCCTACCGCCGGCAGCGGGAGGCCGACGCCCGCCGCCGCACCGAGGAGCTCGACGCCCGCGTCGAGGCCCTCACCGGCCTGCTCGCCGCCGGCTGCCGGGCGCCCGCCTTCACCGCCGAGGCCCTGCGGCGCCCCGAACGCGTCGAGCCGTTCGCCCCCGGCGCGCTGGCCGCCCCGGTGGCGATGCCCGACCCGGCGCGCTATCAGGTGCCCACCGGCGGCATGCAGTTCGGCGCCCGCCGCGACCGCGCCCAGCAGGAGGCCCGGGCCCGCTTCGAACAGGACTGGTACGCGGCCCAGGCCGCCGAGGCCGACCGGCAGTCCCGGCTCGCCGCGTACCAGCAGCAGTACGACCAGTGGGCGGCCGCCGCGCTGGCCGAGATACGCCGGCACAACGCGGGCGTCGAGGAACTGCTCGCGGGCCTGCGCGCCGGCGACCCGGACGCGGTCGTCGAATACTTCTCCGCCGCCCTGTACTCCGGCACGTCCTGGCCCGAGGGCTTCCCCCGCCAGCTCAGCGCCGGCTACGACACCGCCGCCCGCCAGCTCGTCCTGGACTGGGAACTGCCCGGCTACGACGTCGTCCCGGCCGTCAAGGCCGTCCGCTACCTCCCCACCCCCGACGAGGAGCGCGAGACCGCCCGCCCGGCCGCCCAGCGCCGGGCCCTGTACCGCGAGGTGCTCGCGCAGAGCGTCCTGCTGGTGCTGCGCGACCTGTTCGCGGCGGACCCGCACGGCGCGCTGGACTCGGTGGCCCTCAACGGCTTCGTCGACGACGTCGACCCGGTCACCGGCCGCCCCGCCAAGATCTTCCTGGCCACCGTGCTGGCCACCCGGGACGCCGTCGGCTCCTACCACCTGGACCGGGTCAGCGCCCCCGAGTGCCTGACCGAGGGCCTGCGCGGGCAGCTCTCCGCCCGGCCCGACCAGCGCACCCCGGTACGCCCCGGCCGGCGCCCGGACGACATCGCCGGCGGCAGCGCGGTGGTCTCCCACGGCACCGACGGCGAACCGGACCTGTACGCGATGGACCCGCTGGCCTTCGAGCAGCTGATCGCCGAGCTGTTCCGCGCCATGGGGATGCAGGCCGTCACCACCCAGCGCTCCGGCGACGGCGGGATCGACGTGGATGCCCTGGACCCGGATCCGGTCCGCGGCGGCAAGATCGTCGTGCAGGTCAAGCGCTACCGCAACACCGTCCCGCCGTCCGCCGTCCGCGACCTGTACGGCACCGTCCAGTCCGAGGGCGCCAACAAGGGCGTGCTGGTGACCACCTCGCAGTTCGGGCCGGGCGCGCACAGCTTCGCCCAGGGCAAGCCGCTCACCCTGATCGCCGGGCCGGAACTCGTCGACCTGCTCGGCCGCCACGGGCTGCGCGGCCGCCTCGGCCCCGGGGACGACACCCCCGGCCCGCCCGCCGGGGACCCCGGCGACCACAACGTCCTCGCCCTGAACTGGACGGGACCGGCCGCCCTCGACATCTGCGCCCTGGTCTGCAAGGGCGGCACCGTCCTGGGCGACGACCACTTCGTGTTCTTCAACAACCCCGCCACGCCGGACGGTTCGGTGCGGATGCTGCCCGGGGTCACCGAGGACCGCGCCGCGCTGCGGGTCGGCTTCGGGGAGCTGCCGCCGGCCGCCGACCGGCTGGTGCTGGTCGCCGCGGTGGACACCGAGACCGACCCGGACGGCGACCTCGGGGGCTTCACCGACGCCCGGGTCCGGCTGCTGGACGCCGCCGGCGCGGAGCTGGACCGGCTGCCGGTCTCCGACGGGCGGCCCGGCGAACGGGCCCTGGTGCTCGGCTCGTTCCGCCGCCGCGCCGGCGACGACTGGGACTTCGTGCTGGGCGGCCAGGGCTATCCGGGCGGACTGGCCGCCCTGGTGGGCGACTTCGGCATCGAGGTCGCCTGACCGGGCCGGGCGGGCGCGGGTCGCCCGAGCCGGCGCGGCCCCTCCGGGCGAGCAGGCCGTCGGCCCCCTCCGGGCGGTCGCGGTGCGGGAGGTGAGCGGTGCCCGCCACCCGCTCCTGGCGGGCGCCGGGCATCCCGGCCGGATACCGGCGCCGACCGGGCAGCCCGCGACCGGCGGGGGCGGCTCCGGTGGCGCCGCCCAGGTGGGGCCGCCCCGGCCGCCGCTGCCCGGTGCAGCACGCGGGCCCCACGCCGGTGTCCTGTGCGGACCGGCCGGCGGGGCGGCCGCCCGCGGCGCCCCAACGCATCGCCATCCGACGGGAGTTGGTGGCGAGGCGTGCCAACCGCCCGGCCCGCCGCGCGCCGCCCGGGGCGCGGCGGGCCGGGCGCGGCCGTCCGGGGGACAGCGGCGGACACCGCCGCACACGGTCGATTTCCGCCACCGCACCGCCTGATATCTGTCGGATATGAGCGCGTTCTCCCGGTACGCAGCGGCCGCCCTGCTCCCCGCCCTCGCGGCCCTGGCCGCGCTGGCCACCGGCTGCGGCACCGGGCCGGGCGACCCGCCGCCCACCGCACCGCGGACCGCCCCGCCGCACCCGGCCCGGCGCGCCGTCCCGCAGCGGCGCGGGCAGCCACGGCCCCCCCTACCGTTCGCGGCGGGCCCGGGCCGAGCCCAGCAGGTC
>NZ_JALMUV010000059.1 GCF_023155275.1 Streptomyces rhizoryzae | reverse complement strand
TGCCCCGGGGTTGATGCGCACTGGGACCACCCCCGCACGCGCGGGGACCACAAGGGCTGTGGCCGGGCCCTGATGGACCCGGAGGGACCACCCCCGCACGCGCGGGGACCACCGCACCTTGAGCACGGGGCACGTGAACACTCCGGGACCACCCCCGCACGCGCGGGGACCACCAAACGGATCTGCTTGGTGTACGCCGCGTACGGGGATCACCCCCGCACGCGCGGGGACCACGACACGCCGACGAGTGGAACCGGCAGATCCGCGGGACCACCCCCGCACGCGCGGGGACCACCCAACCATCCCGGCCCACAGCGCCGGTCAGGAGGGACCACCCCCGCACGCGCGGGGACCACCGGTACACAGTGCCCCGGGGTTGATGCGCACTGGGACCACCCCCGCACGCGCGGGGACCACAAGGCAGCACAAGGCACCAAACTCGCCGGTCGGGGACCGCCCCCGCACGCGCGGGGACCACCGCCGCGTCCACGGCGGCCCGTCGAGCGCGGCGGGACCACCCCCGCACGCGCGGGGACCACCACGTCCGGCCCCTGGGAGCGCCGGACGCCGCGGGACCACCCCCGCACGCGCGGGGACCACCCGCAGAGGCGGCAGCGGCAGCGTCCTACCTGGGGACCACCCCCGCACGCGCGGGGACCACCCCCGGGGCGGATTCGCGGCGGTCCGCGGGTCGGGACCACCCCCGCACGCGCGGGGACCACCCCCGGGGCGGATTCGCGGCGGTCCGCGGGTCGGGACCACCCCCGCACGCGCGGGGACCACAGTTCAGCGCGCCGTTCTTCCCGAACTACATGGGGACCACCCCCGCACGCGCGGGGACCACTCGGCGGCCCCGAACGCGCCGAGCCAGGCCGCGGGACCACCCCCGCACGCGCGGGGACCACGCCGCCGTAGTAACCGCCCCCGTAGCCACGGTAGGACCACCCCCGCACGCGCGGGGACCACACCACGGTCGGCATGACCGGCGGCGGCACGGGACCACCCCCGCACGCGCGGGGACCACCTGCCGACCAACCGCGGCTGGGAGGTCACCGAGGGACCACCCCCGCACGCGCGGGGACCACCACCGGTTGGTGGTCGCGCCGGAGCAGTCCGGGGGACCACCCCCGCACGCGCGGGGACCACCGAACGTCCGGCGCATGCCGACCTACGAGTTCGGGACCACCCCCGCACGCGCGGGGACCACTGGTGGCGTAGAGCTGGACAGCGGGGATAACGGGGACCACCCCCGCACGCGCGGGGACCACCCGCAGCTTGATCTCCGCGGCGGCCTCCGCCGGGGACCACCCCCGCACGCGCGGGGACCACTCTTCGTGGTGCTGGGCAGGAATCCGGTCAGGGGGACCACCCCCGCACGCGCGGGGACCACGCGGCGACCCGGGTGCCGCTGCCCTGCCGGCGGGGACCACCCCCGCACGCGCGGGGACCACGAAGCCGGGCAGATCGCCTGGCTGCGCATCGAGGGACCACCCCCGCACGCGCGGGGACCACGGAAGATGAGCAGGGACGAGGCCATCAAGGAGGGGACCACCCCCGCACGCGCGGGGACCACGGACTGCCCGGGGTTCGGCCCGGGCGGCAGCGGGGACCACCCCCGCACGCGCGGGGACCACCGACTGGTTTTTCCGGCCATCTACGCGGTAGCGGGACCACCCCCGCACGCGCGGGGACCACCTCGCCGACACCGGCGGCCGGCTGCACGACCTGGGACCACCCCCGCACGCGCGGGGACCACTCGCGCACGCCACCGGCTCGGACGTCACCGCCGGGACCACCCCCGCACGCGCGGGGACCACCGGTGTCGGGAAGTGCTGCTGTCGTAGTCACCGGGACCACCCCCGCACGCGCGGGGACCACCGGCCTCCTCCAACCACCGGTAGAGCAGGCTGGGGACCACCCCCGCACGCGCGGGGACCACCCAGTGGAGCCGCCTGCCGCGACAGCGCGGCGGGGACCACCCCCGCACGCGCGGGGACCACTGGAACGGCACCATGCGCGGGCCCTGGGCAGGGGGACCACCCCCGCACGCGCGGGGACCACATGGCGTCGGCTTGGTGGAAGGAGAAGGGATAGGGACCACCCCCGCACGCGCGGGGACCACCCCCGCCCGGGCATCCGGGACGGGCCGCGGCGGGGACCACCCCCGCACGCGCGGGGACCACGGGAGATGCCATGCTGTCGGCGTTCACAGGTAGGGACCACCCCCGCACGCGCGGGGACCACCATGCCGTCCGGCTCCGCGCCCGGGTGCTCACGGGACCACCCCCGCACGCGCGGGGACCACATCCAGCGCGCCTCGTCCGCACTGAGGGTGCCGGGACCGCCCCCGCACGCGCGGGGACCACAACGGTGTGGGTGACCGGACGCCGCCGGCCGTGGGACCACCCCCGCACGCGCGGGGACCACTGCGCAGCGGGCAGTTCCACAAACTCGGCCACGGGACCACCCCCGCACGCGCGGGGACCACGGGAGATGCCTGCTGTCGGCGTTCACAGGTAGGGACCACCCCCGCACGCGCGGGGACCACCGGTGTCGGGAAGTGCTGCTGTCGTAGTCACCGGGACCACCCCCGCACGCGCGGGGACCACCGGCCTCCTCCAACCACCGGTAGAGCAGGCTGGGGACCACCCCCGCACGCGCGGGGACCACCCAGTGGAGCCGCCTGCCGCGACAGCGCGGCGGGGACCACCCCCGCACGCGCGGGGACCACTGGAACGGCACCATGCGCGGGCCCTGGGCAGGGGGACCACCCCCGCACGCGCGGGGACCACATGGCGTCGGCTTGGTGGAAGGAGAAGGGATAGGGACCACCCCCGCACGCGCGGGGACCACCCCCGCCCGGGCATCCGGGACGGGCCGCGGCGGGGACCACCCCCGCACGCGCGGGGACCACGGGAGATGCCATGCTGTCGGCGTTCACAGGTAGGGACCACCCCCGCACGCGCGGGGACCACCATGCCGTCCGGCTCCGCGCCCGGGTGCTCACGGGACCACCCCCGCACGCGCGGGGACCACATCCAGCGCGCCTCGTCCGCACTGAGGGTGCCGGGACCGCCCCCGCACGCGCGGGGACCACAACGGTGTGGGTGACCGGACGCCGCCGGCCGTGGGACCACCCCCGCACGCGCGGGGACCACTGCGCAGCGGGCAGTTCCACAAACTCGGCCACGGGACCACCCCCGCACGCGCGGGGACCACCCCGCCCGTACCGTCTTGAAGGAGCCCACCGTGGGACCACCCCCGCACGCGCGGGGACCACGTTTCTCCATTCGCCTCCAGGAGCCAGCGGACGGGACCACCCCCGCACGCGCGGGGACCACTACGTATCGCGTACAAAGAGCGTTCCTATCGCGGGACCACCCCCGCACGCGCGGGGACCACAAGAGTCGGCGGGGAAAATCCAGGGGCCGGAGGGGACCACCCCCGCACGCGCGGGGACCACTTCTCTCGTGCACAGTCCCTGGGTTCGACGCTGGGACCACCCCCGCACGCGCGGGGACCACGGCGTGGACGCGGTGAAGAGCGCGCGGGCTTGGGGACCACCCCCGCACGCGCGGGGACCACAAAGGCAAGGGTGTCCCTACGGCCGTGCTGCGGGGACCACCCCCGCACGCGCGGGGACCACCCCACTACCGAGGCAGACCGGAAAGGCCGTCTGGGACCACCCCCGCACGCGCGGGGACCACAGGCCGTGACCTACGGCTTCATCCGGTCCGTGAGTGGTTTTTACCCACTTCCACCGAGGGCGATATTCTTGTGTCTATCCGGGCGATTTCGGCAAAACGGCGCATATCTATCTCCTAGCGCTTCCCGAAGCGACGTCTCTTGGCTGCCTTGCTCCAGCCCTGTGGCGGAGGCGCCGGGGGAGTGGTTGTGGAGGTGCGGGGCTGAAGGGAGGGGCGGTGCAGCAGGGTGAGGCCCTCGTGGTCGGTGGAGTACCAGGCGTGTTCGCGGGTGGCGAAGGTGAAGCCTTGCTCGTTGTCGGTTTGGTAAGCCAGGAGGGCTCTGCCTTTGCCTCGGTACTGGTGGACTTCCTCCCAAAGGATGTCTCGGACCCGGGTGGAGACGGAGCCGAGGAAGACGCCGGGGGAGATTTCGAGGAGCCAGCGGGTGAGGAAGCCGCGGAGGCCGGCAGGGCAGTTTGCCAGGACGATGACGGTCACCAGATCGGTTCCTCCGCCAGGTGATTGCTGGATTCGCTGTTGTCGTAGTTGCGTCCGCCTTCGACGAGTACACCGTTGTCCGACTGGAGTGAGACCTGGTCTGTCATCTCGATCGCTTCGCGGTCGTTCTGCGGGCCGAGGAGGAGGGCCTTGATGTCCTCGACGCAGCGGTCGAGGAGTCCTGTGGTGTTGATGCGGTCGCGCAGTGCGCGGCGGGTGCGGGAGGCGATGTCTTCCGGGCCTCCGGCTGCTGCGTCGAAAGCGGCGGGGATGCCGACGTCGGTCTTGTAGAGGTCGGCGATGTCGAGGACGAAGGAGCGCTCGTGTCCTGAGTGGACGAAGCCGAGCCCGGGGGAGCAGCCCAGTGCGGTCACCACGGCGTGGGCGATGCCGTACATGCACTGGGCGGATGCCGTGATGGCTTGGTTGGGTGGATCGCCGGCAGCGAAGTTGCCGGGGTGATATTCGCGGCGGCGCCAGGGGACGCCGGTGCGGGTTGATTCGCGGCGGTAGCACTCCTTGACCCGGCGGCCCTCCATGTTGAGCAACTCCTGCCGGGTGCGCGTTGACGGGTCGTCCTCGGGGAAGCGCAGGCGGTACATGGCGCGTGCCACGGCGAGCCGGGTGCGGCGGTTCGCCCACGCGGTGGCCTGCGCTTCCACGAGGCGGGAGGAGCGGGTGAGGGCGCGGCCGCCGGCGTAGAAGCGCACGCCCTGTTCGCCGACCCAGACCACGCCGGCACCGCATTCGCCGAGTACGGACATGGCTTGGTGGGTGACGCGGGTGCCGGGGCCCAGGAGAAGGGTCCCGATGGTTGCGGAGGGGATGTGCATGATGCCGTCCGCGTCGGTGGCCGTGAGCGCGTTGTCCTCGCGGTGGATTGTGCAGCGCTCCAGGTAGAGAAAGGAGAACCGGTCGCCGATCCGGGCCAGCTCCCGTGGTGAGGAGATGCGGCGGCGGCTGACGGTGTTCATGAGGCTCGTGCCGGGGCGAGGGTCATGAGGCCGCAGCCGTATGCCTTGGCTTTGCCCAGGCCGTGGGTGAGGGTGCGGCGGAAGGCGTCGGCGTCGGTGATGCGGAGCCGGCCGTCGAAGGTGACGCGGGTGAAGCGGACGTGGTGGCGGGCGGAATCCTTCTCGTCGCCTTTGCGGAACTGGAGGGGGAGGCGGTCGTGCACGATGACGTCGTGGTCGTGGCCGTGCTGGGTGAGCCGGCGTTCCGCCGGTGTGCGGACGATCTCGAACCCCGCGCGTTCCTGCCGCTTGAGCAGCCAGCCGATCTGGTGCCGTGGTGTGACGTGGGCGGTCCGCTTGGTCCGGCTGCCTTCGGCGTCTCCGGGCTTGCGGATGTCGTGCACGGGATTGGCGGTGAGACGGAAGGCCCAGATGCCGCCCGCCGTGAGGCCGTCGAGGAATTCGCCGTAGGCGAAGGTGGCCCATCCGGGGCCTTCCAGGCCCGGCCAGCCCGCCTGTTCGACGAGGTGGGTGAGGTCGGGGCGGCGGGGGCTGACGATGAACAGGTCGGCTCGCCCCGCGGCGGCGGGGTCCACGCGCCACAGGACCCGTGGCTGCTGCCCGTCCCGGGGCGGTGGGTCGGGGAAGGCCATGTCCACGGCGCCGTGCAGGAGGTGCGGTGAACCGAGGAGCCGGCGGGCGCCGGAGCGGGCGGTGTTGAGGCGGAAGCGGGTCAGGTACATCAGGGGGTCCTCGGGGAGTCCTCTGCTGTGGTGGTGCTCAGGGGTGTGGGCAGGGGGCGGAGGCCAGCGGTCGGGTCGTGGGGCTCTTGTGCCGCGTCCGCCGGCAGGCCGACGCGGTCGGTGAGCACGCCGCGTAGTCCGTACCGGCGGTGGCGCGGGTCGAAGGCGAGCGGGGTGTCGCGCAGCGACAGATGTGGGGTCTCGTCCGGCGGGCAGTCGATCAGGATGTCCAGCGAGTCCGCAGCGACCGGCCCCCGGCCGCTGCGTGACGTCCGTTTCCGTTGCTGCCGGTACCAGGCGGACGCCTGCCACTCCGCGGTGCACAGGGCGTCCTCCAGGGTGGTGCCGTCCTGCGGGGCGCCCATGTCGAGGGGGAGGGACGGGGGGCAGGAACGGCGGCCGAGGTAGGGCAGGAAGCATGGGGCGCGGAGGGCTTGGTGGAGGTGTTGCAGCAGCGCCGGGTCCCCTTCGAGACCGGCGACGAAGACGGCGTCGGCGAGGTAGAACCGTTCGGACAGGGGCATGGCCTTGCCCGAGTCGGAATGATGGGCGGTGTGGAAGTCCCGCAGGCGCGTCCCCGGTTGGTCGATACGTACGCCGAACCGCAGGGCTGCCAGGTCGGAGAGGTCGGCGTCGCGAGGACGCCCTTCGGCAGCGGCGAGCAGGCCGAGCACTCCGCTCTTGGTGGGAGCGTTCTCCGTGCTGCGGCGGGCGAAGCGGGCCGCCGAGCCCCAGGACTGAAGGGGCCCGGCGAGCCGTAGCAGGAGCACCGTCATGCCGTGACTCCGGACGGCGCCAGGCGCTGCGCCACCGCCGCGCTCACGTCCCGGATCAGCGAGGTCAGGGAGACGGCCGTACCGAGCGGTGTGAGGTCCTCGGTCTCCTCACCCACGCGGAACACCCAGCTGTGCTCGGGGGCAGTCCGGATTCCGTACTTCTCCTCCAGCTCCGGGATGTAGGAGGCAAGTTTGCGGCAGCTCTCGCGCAGATACCCGCCGGCGGGTCCCTGGCGTACTGGCTCCTCGAAGGCGCCGACGAAACTCACCGGCCAGCGGTCGCGGAGCTTGACGATCACGGCGGAGGGCAGGGTGTGGTTGCCGAAGGTGTTGATCTTGCCAGTCGGGAGGGAGGTGATGAACGCCTCGAGGAAGGCGCCGATCGCCTTCTCCACCGGGGTACTGGGTGCTTCACCCTCCCGCAGCCCGAGGCCGAGGTTGCGCTGCAACTCGTCGACGTCCACGGCGGCGTAGCGGTAGAGGGTCGCGGAGTTGAAGTCGATGGTGCCGATCATTCCGGCGCCGGATTCGTCGTCGGGACTGCGGTCATCCACCGCGGTGTAGTAGTCGGATTCGATGTCCGACTTGTGCACGCTGAGAGCGTGTGCCACTTGGGTGGCCGCCTCCACGTTGAGGTCGGCGGAGTCCGCGACCATGCGCCCGAAGAGCGCGATGTCCACCGAGTGCCGGGCGTCCACCGCATGCCGGGCCCTGGCCTTGTTCTTCTTGAGGTGGTCGATGAGGATCTTGACCTCGCCGTGGGGACCGCTGCCCTCGATAGCCAGCGCCGCGAGCGCGTCCAGCTGGCGCCTGCTCAGGAACATCAGGTAGGAGGACTCGGGTGCGGCCGGGGTGGTCGTCTCCTCCCCCTTCTTCTCTTTGCGCTTCGGTACGTCGATCTTGATTCCCGTTGCCACTTTGAGGGTTTCGGCGGCCAACTGGACCGCTACCGCCTGGAGGGAGCTTTCCCGGGCGAGGATCCGCTCGGCCAGTGCTTCGGTCACCTTCTTCGTCCGTACTCCGAGTTCCTCGGGGGGCAGGAGGTCGTTGAACGCCTTGCGTGTCGCGCGCTTCCACGCCTGGCTGGAGACCCGGGCCCGCCGGACCCCTCCGTAATAAGCGGACTTCGGGGTTCCGGTGTCGTCGCGGTTGAGGTTGCTCGGCGGGACGGTCTGGAGGATGTGGACGTCGAGGATGGTCCGGGTCACCGTGGTTCGTTCCGTTCTCGTCTGGTCTGGTGGTGCCTGAGCTCCAGCGGAAGCGCAGGAGGTGGGCGCGTACCGGAGTGCCTGGGGCCGGCTCTATATGGGGGCGTCGTCGGCCAGGGAAGCTGTCGTACCCTCGCCGGCTGGGTCCGCGGTGGCCGTGGTGCGGTGGACACGATGGAAGTCGCGGCCCCACGCGCGCCTGACGTCGCCTTGGTTCCACTCGTCCTGCCAGCGGTCGAGCTGGTCCGCGAGCAGTCCGTAGTCCAGGGGGATGCGTGCGGCGCGGAGCAGCAGCACCATCTCCCGCAGCCGGCGGCGCAAGGTGTCGATGTCGGCAGAGGTGCCGATGCGTACGAAACGCTTGCGGATGGTGGGGCTGATCTCTTCGACCGGCTCCGAATGTTTCTCTTGAGTCACCTGGGACAATCGCCGCACCGCGCGGCCGAGGGACCAGCCGGCCACGTGCATCGGCTCGTCACGCACGGACTGCTGGTGCAGTGCCCAGAGCGTCACCGCGATGTGGACCGCCTGGTCCTGGCGATCCTCACGTGCCTCACGCCGCTCGCGTTCCCGCCTGGTCTCGGGTGGCCGGTGCAGTGCGGCGCCGTCGTCCTCTGTGTCCTTCCGTTCGCGTAGTTCGGTGAGGGCCGCCAGGTCGTCCAGCCCCCAGCTGGTGGGTGAGGCATGGGCATCCTGCCCGGCCTCCCGGCGCAAACGGGCCACCGCGGCCACCGCTGCCGGCCTGTCCAGGCGGTATCCGCTCTGCAGCCGGTTGATGGTGCGCACGGCGGCCGCACGCGGAAGGGAGCGCCACGACGGATCGCCGGGTGCGGTGTTCCCCGCCGTGCTCGCGCTGTCGATCTGCTGCCTGGACGGTGTCATCGGGTACTCGCAGGGGGCTGAGGGGTTGCGGAACCGGTGCCGGAGGGAAGAGGTGCGTCAACTCCGCTGAGGGGGAGCGGGCTTGGCGGGCCGAGGACGGCGGTGAGGCGGGCGCGGAACCAGTGTTCGGCCCGTCCCGAGTCCATCAGGCGGGTGCCCATGCCGGGGATGTCGACCAGCCGGCCCTCATCGGCCGCGGGTCCCGCGGAGGCGAGCAGCCGCTCACTGAGCCGCAGGAGGTTCCGCCGTACCGTGGTGCGCCATTCCCGGCGCGCAGAGTCCAGTTCGGGGAAGGCGAGCAGGCTCTTCAGCCATGCCCGGTAAGGGCCGTCCAGGGTTCCGAAACCCAGGTCGCGGGCGGTGGTGGCGGGGCCGGTGGGGTCCGCACCCGCCGCCCGGGCGAGATTCGCGGCGAGCTGGCCCAAAGCGATGACGCAGCCCTCCGCATCCTTGACGGCGTCGACCGCGGCGGCGCCGTATACCGGATTCGCCTCGTGCAAGGTGATCACCGGCAGCACGACGGAGTCGTCCACGATCTCATCGATCACGGATTGCTGGGTGCCGTAGACCGCGCCGACCAGACGCAGCCGGACCAGCGTGCCCGGATCGATCTCGCTCGCCGTGATCACCTGCGTGAACCATCTGGCGATTCCGGAACGCAGGTTCTCGGCCGGCGCACCGCGCTGCCCGTTGTGCGCCGTCTGCCGGCGGGCCGGCAGCAACGAGCCCAGGCCGCGCCACGCCGCCTTGCTCGGATCGTGCCGCAGCGGTGTGTAGACCGGGGACCGGCCCTGCTTCTTCTCCTGCGTCTCGTTGCGTCGCCAGGCCGACATCGGCTCCAGCTTCCACGGTGCGGCCAAAACGAGCGGGTCACCGTACCCGAGGACAACTCCCGTCACCGCACCGCCCTCGGGGTGCAGCCGGATCCTGCGGGACTGCCAGGTGTACAGGTCCCGCAGCCCCGCAGGGGAGACCGTTCCGGGCGGGTCCTTGCGCTCGCCCGGCCCGAGTGGATCCTTGCGCCGCCAGACGGGTACGTCCTCGTCGGCGGCCACATCCGCCCCGGCCCTGGCCTCCTCCAGGGCGATGAGGTTGAGCAGCAGGGTCTCCCGCAGGGTGTCGCCCTCGGCGAAGACTCCCCCCAGGTTTCCGAGGGTCCCCACGCCCAGCGGGTAGACCTTCCCGGCTCTGCCTCGTTCGTCGCCCTCCATGGCGGACTTGATCCCGGAGGTGTCGTAGGTGTGGGCGTGCACGAGCCACCGGGCGGCCTCCGCGTAAGGCAGCGCTTCGACCCCGGGGCGGCGCATGGCGAAGAAGGGCTCGCCCACGGGCACGTCCGCGACGATCCGGCTCAGTGGGGCGATCTCGCCCTTCGCGGTACGCAGCCCGGCGACCTGGTAGAACGGCCGCTCGGGATGGAACAGGTCGAAACGGTCCCGGTGCCGTTCGAGGTACGTGGGCACCGCGGCGAACGGGGCGTCCGCCAGCCACAGATCCTCCCAGTCCTCCACCGCCACCGGGCCGTCCAGCGCGTCGTAGACGATCGCGAGGAGCAGTCGCAGCAGGGCGATCTCCTGGGTCGGTACGTCCCCCACCAGCCGGCGCAGCGCAGCCGCCTGCTCGAACAGCCCGAGCAGGGACACCTCGGTGACCGTGCCGTCCGTACGCTGCACCGGCAGCCACGGTCGGGACACCAAGTCGAAGGACAGCGGCCCGCACGCTTCTGCGGGCGCCTCCGTCACCATGCTCGCCCCAGCGGTAACGGAACGACCACCGGCACCCGGCTCGACACCGACCGCGGCCCTCTCCCGCTGACGCTCCCGGTCACCGTCCTCGTCACTTTCACTGCCCTCACTCCCCGCACCTCCGTTCCCCGGGGCCGTTGCCCCCGTACCGGCCGTGACGCCCGTCTCCGCGGGCACGCCGGGGGACGTCACCCGCAAGCCGTCGGCACGGCTGTAGGTGAGAACGAAGCCTGCCAGACGGGTCTGACAATCCGCGTCGAGAACGAGAATCAACTCCCCATTCAGCCAAGGAGTTTCCTTGACCTGCCAGGCGGGAACCAGGAACTGCTCCAGCTCCTCGATCACCCGTTCGGCCATCCAGTGCTTGCTGAACCGCGCCGGAAGGGTGAGCGCGCTCGCGGCCACCGCCTCCGCCGCCCGCCGGCTCGGCGGGAAGTCGGTCGGCAACTCCAGGCCGCCCCGGCCCCCCTCCGCTCCGTCGTCCAGCCACGGGACCGTTGTCAGCCGGCCATCGGCCTGCCGTTGAACGACCAGTACCTCCAGCGACTCCTCACTGTCCCGGACCTGTGCACGCCCGGCGGGGCTGTCGTCCACATCCCCGGCCGCGGCCTCCAGCAACCCGTAAACCGGGCGTCCTGGCCGCCGGACCGGGTCCAGCAGAAAGCTCCCGGCCTTCTCCCGTTTCTCGGCGAGCAGCCGCTCGTGCGCGGCATGCGCCTCGCTCAACTGCGCCGCCCAGGTGTCCGGGCCGACCGGGCTGTCCCCGTAGGCGGCCTGCACCAAGGGGCTGATGGCATCGGGCAGCACCAGCGGTTCGCCGTTCAGATACGGGCCGAGGACGGCCGCAGAACGCAGCAGGCTGTATGCGCTCCGATACACGGCAAGAGTGCCGTCGACAGCCTGCGGAGGACTGGTCTGCCAATCCTTCACACCGGTTATCAGGCACCGCGGGCGGGCCAGGCGCGCGGGCCGGGCCCGTGCGTGCCGGTGCAGCCGTCCCATTCTCTGAAGCACCAAGTCGACCGGAGCCAGGTCGGTGACCAGCAGATCGAAATCCACGTCCAGCGACTGTTCGGCTACCTGGCTCGCCACCACCACATGGCGAGCGGGTCGTTCCTGCCCCTCCCGCCCGAACCGCCGCAACAGGTCTGCGTCGTTCGCTGCCCGGTCGGCGGCAAGGAAGCGCGAATGCGTGACGGTGACAGCCTCGTTCCCCATGCGCGTCCGGAGCACGTCCGCGGTTTCCATCACGCGATCCACGGTGTTGCGTATCACCAAGGCGCAACCGCCCTCGGCCAGTTCCCGCTCCAGCCGATCGGCCAGCGCCACCGGGTCATCGTCCAGCCGCTCCACCATCACGGGGGTGCGGCGCCCGGATGCCGCGGCCGGGTGCGCGGTAAGGGCCGAGTGGCCGGGAGACGCGGCCGTGATCAGGGGGTAGGCATCAGCCGCCGTCTCGCCCTCGGCCGGCGCCGCACCGGCGTACGCCGCGACCAGCGCCCGCCTGCGCTCCGCCGGCAGCGTCGCCGACAGCAGGACCACGGGCACCCGGTACGCCGCCAGCCACTCCAACACCCGATCCAGATACCGGCCCATGTACGCGTCGTAGGCATGTACCTCGTCAATGACCACGACCTTGCCGGCGACGGCGAGGTGCCGCAGCGCCAGGTGCCGGGTCTTCAGTCCGGCGAACAGCACCTGATCGATGGTCGCCACCGCGAACGACGCCAGCAGCTGCTTCTTCCGCCCCCGCAGCCACTGATGCGCGTGCAGCCCCGCGGGCTTGGCGCGTCCTCCGCTGCCGAGCCCTTCACCGTCCGGATCCACGGCGGCGATCGTTCGCCGTCCCGCCCGGAGCAATCCCGACCACTGCTCGTTCAACGCGGCTTTGGCATGAGCCAGTACCACCGACCGCCGTCCGTCGTCCTCGCCGTCCGACCCCGGCAACCGCTCCAGCCACTCCAACAACCGGGGAAACATCGCGTCACCCGTGGCCCGCGTGGGCAGCGCCACCAGCACTCCGCCGGCTCCCGACCGGGCCGCCAGGACCTCCGCCGCGGCGAAGGCCGCCTCCGTCTTCCCCTCGCCCATGGGCGCCTCGATCACCAGCAGACCAGGCGTCGGCATGGCCCGTGCCATCCGCACCGCTTCCGCCTGGACCGGCCGGATCACCGCATCCTTCAGCTGCGGAAACCGCTGCGCGAACAACTGCTCCGCCGACTCCTGGGGTTCCTGCGGTGCCCACCCCTTGATCAGGTCCAGCCCCTCCCAGGCGGCGCGCAGCCGCCGCTGCTCACCCACTGCGCCCGCGGGTTGCCAGCTCTCGGGATCGTACGGAAAAAGCTCGGGTGAACTGGCGATCCAGTCCGCGACGATCACCACCGCCGTCAACGCCACCTGGGCCGGCTGGGGCAACCGAACCTTCTGCCACTCCGGCAGGCGTTGCGTTGCCCCGGCCGCCGCCGCACAGGCATCCATCAGCTCGTACTGAACCTGGCGCCACAGCTCCTCGCTCGTCCCGGGATGCCGGAGCAGATGCGGGCGAAGCTGAAGATCGTGAATTTGCTGGTGATCCGGTGGCGTCCCGTGATGGCCACCCGCCACGACCGCGAACTGACCGGAAACCCGGCCGCGCAGCCCGAACCGCTCCGCCATCCACTCCTGCAACAGCAACTGCCCAGCCAGCCCGTGCGGCGCCAGCCGCCGGTCCTGCCCGTACTCCCTGGCCAGCGGCATGTCGAGCCCGACATCACGCATCCGCGCGGCCAACGACTCGACCTGGCAGGCGAAAGCAGGGGTGGCTTTGCCCGAGTCGTGAGCGGAGGCCAGGAACCGCACGAGTATCAGGGCGTCTGCTTCGCCGGCAGGCAGGGCCTCTGCCACCAACTCCCGCACGGAGCGGGGGATCCAGTTCTTCCAGAGCATCCCGGCCACGGCGCCGCTGTCCGTCATGTGCCGCCACAGTGGAAGCCAACTACCCCTTTTCGCATCGGACTTCGCCCAAACCTCCCGCGCAGCTACTGACAGCTGGGCAAAGGGCGTGTCTTCTTCGCCGAAGGTCGATTTCAGGGGTGCCTCAGGCATGCCTGATTCCTCCCGTCTGAGCAGTGCGACAGAACCGGCTACAGCTTGAGCCGGTGAAAACTTCCGGCGAGCGCGCCGGACGGTGGTGCCCGGCCGCAACGGGCTTGACGCCGGGCACCACCCCCTTCACGTCACGCGAAGCGCTGACGCCTCTTTTCCAGGCGCAGAAGGGCCATCACGATCACCACCACGACTACGCATCCCCACACCCACGGTCCGTAGGGAAGGGAAGCGGACGGGAAGGCAGTGAACAGCGCTACGAGCAGCGCCTGCCACAGGGCCTGCGGTCGCGGCTCGAATGAGGCATCTTCGGTGGTCACGGGTAACATGAATCCTCGTCTCCAGTCGTTCCGGCGCTGGCGGCATGGCCGAGCCCCCCTTCTCGCTGCAACGAGAGGGTATGGGGGGCTCGGCCTTCGTCGTATATGACGAAGGCCGAGCCCCTCAGCGGCTTGGCTGGCGAGAGCGTACTCCACCTACCTCACTGCTTCCGCCAAAGCCGCATCTTTCAGGGGTAGTTGTGGGAAGAAGGCTTCCCAGTTGGCCCAGTCTGGTAGTTGGGGCGAGCCGCCGCTGGGTGGAACGTGCTCGCTTGCCATGACCGAGCCAAGCTCCCAGGTCAAACACGGCACCTCTTACCCCCGCGGGAGCGGGGACCACAATGGGGACTACATGGGAAGTAAGGCATCCCAGGGGCCACCCCCGCATGAGCGGGGACCACATCTGCGGTCGCTGACACAGAGCTCTGTCACCGGAATCCCCGTCGACAGAGGTCGGGCGATCAGTCATGTTCCGGACCATGGCCGGGGCCACCCGTAACTGTGAGAGCACGAAGCAGGGACACAGAGTAGAGCAAGTCAGTGCGGGCCATCCCGGTGGGGGCTGGGCCACTGGATCCAGCCCCCGCGGAGCGGGTGCATACCGGGTGTGTCCGGCGGACCGACGACTCTCCGCGTCGACTGAAAACGTGCTCGCCGGAGCCCTTGTTCGCCGGGATAACCCAGTGACTGTTCAGGAGCCTTCCGCCGCGTAAGGAAGGAAGGCCCCGACAGTGCTGAAAGGGGTAGTCACCTGGTCAGGGCCTCCGGGAGAGGTGCTGCCTCAGCACTCGATGATGTTCACCGCCAGTCCGTCGCGGCGGGCTCCTTGTGCTTTGCGAGCATAGGGGACGGGCTCTGCTGACTTGAAGCCTGGCGGGTATCGTGGGGGTTGCCCTAAAGGAGCTTCGCGGACACCAACCGCGACAACCCCAACCGCCAGGTGCGGCTGAGCTTCCTGGGCTGATCCAAGATCGTCCTGGGGGTGGCCGCGAAATCTCCGTACCCTGCGTGCCCGAAACGGAGAAGCTTTGCGCGGTACGGACCTGAACGTGATCGAACGCCCCTATGACGGACGCGGCAAGTGCCTGCTCGGCGTGCGGCGGCTGTCCCGCATGAAGCTGGCCACATCGTCCCCGGAGCGCCAACGGGAGGACGTTCTGACTGCCGCCGCATCTGTCGGCGGCCACATCATCGGCTGGGCCGACGACTGGGAGGTGTCGGGAGCCACGGACCCGATGACCCGGCCCAAGCTCGGCCCGTGGCTGCGTGACGAGAGGGGGCCATACGACGGCCTGGTGGCCGCGGCGGTGGACCGCCTCGGTCGCAATGTCGTCGACTGCCTGAACACCGGCTACAAGATGCGCGACGAGGGAAAGCTACTCGTCACCTACGGCCACGACGGCCCGTGGGACCTCGACGACCAGGTGGACGAGAACCGCTTCACCATGGAGGCGTGGGGTGCGCAGATGGAGCTGCGTGCCATCCAGCGCCGGAACCGCAATGCCACCGTCAAGACGCGTGCTGCCGGACGCCCCAAGGGCAAGCCCTCGTACGGTTTCCGCTACGTCCGGGTGGTGATGGGCGGCAAGATCGACCACGTCGAACTGCACCCGCACGCCTCGACCGTGATCAGGCTCGTCGCTCGTCGCATCCTGGCCGACCCCGAGCACAACACGCCCAGCAGTGAAGCGGCTCGATTGAACCGCGCTGGCGAGTTGGCTCCCGTCGATCACTTGGCCGTGATGTACGGGAAGCCGTCACGCGGCCGGCCGTGGCACCCGACGAGCCTGAAGAACATCCTGCTTTCCGAGGCGGCCCTGGGCTACCTGATGCACAACGGCAAACCCGTCATCGACCAGGAAGGGAACCCCGTACGTCTCTGCGAGGGCCTGTGGGGCCGGCCGACGCATGAGGCGTTGAAGAAGGCTCTCACTGCCAGGCCGACGCCGTGGAAGGGGCGCCGATCGAACCGCAGCTATCTGCTGACGGAGATGGCGCTTTGCGGGCAGTGCCACCACAGGCTTTTCACACAGACCTCCGCCGACGCGCCGCCGCGCTATGCGTGCACGGCCCGGAACAAGGGTTGGCTGAGCGCACAGGGTTGCCGCCCCGCGCCCCTGATACGTGACCATCTCCTGGAGGAGTATGTAGAGGAATGGTTCCTGCAGAACTTCGGTGATGGCGCGATCTTCGAGACCGTCTACGACCCTGGTAACGGGGTGCCGGAACGCATATCTGAAGTGCAGGCGACGCGGGAGCGATTCCGAGCGGACCGCGAGGCCGGTCTGTACGACGATGCCGACGACGCGCAGTGGTTCCGGGACCGGTACGCCGCGTTGGGGCGCGAACTGGCGGCCCTGGAGGCCGAACCGCGGCGTTCGCCCGGCATGGTCCAGCGGCCAACCGGAAAGACGGTCGCAGACCGCTGGGACAAGGCGCTCGATGTCCAGGCCCGAAAAGGAGATCCTCATGGACTTCGGCGTCCGGGTCACCCTCTTCCCAGCCGGGGCTCCGGTCCGCTTCGTAGCCGGCATCATGCATGGCCCGGAACGAAATCCGTCTGGTGCTCCGTAGATGAGGCTACTACACGATAATCCCGGCTTCGCCTAACCCTGGGTTTCCTTGACCATCGAACCCTGATTCGTGATCGCATGTAGGGGTGACATGATGGCTGAAGGTATTGGATTCGGAACGATCGTTGGCCGATTCCGGGCCGAGGAAGTACGGCAAGATGGACAGCCCGCGGCTTGCCCGGGATGGCTTCTGACGACACAGGGCGAAGAGGTCGCAGCACTAGTTACTGGGCTCTACGGCGGACGTCCTCGAAGCTGCAACCAGAAACCGGGAACCTTTGAAGTGGTGCTGGAAAAGGACGCGATCGCGGTGACTGTCGATGGCCCATCGTCTGTGATCAATCACCTGGTGTTGGGGGAGCGGCACGATCCAATCCATGTCTGTAACGGATCCGCCTTCCTCGCGCCGATGGATAGTGTCGGTCATCCGTGCGGCTGCCCTGAGTCGGCGTTCGCGCGTAAAGCGGCAGCCCGGTCCGGTCGCGGCCCCAAACCGGATGCTCGTCTCACATTTCGGCTCGCGGCGGCTCCGGATGCGGGTTTGTTCGGCCTCTCGTCGTCTTCGTGGACGTTTTACGAATCATTGAGTGCCGCAGTCGATGCCATGGAGCGTGCCAACGCCAAGGCGCGGATGGAGATACGTCTGCAACGCAAGGTTGTCACAACGAGGTCTGGGATGACTGTCAGCTATGTGCACCCCACCTTCTCGGTCGTGGAACGGGAATCCGCTGCGCCGGGAGATCTGCAGCTTGCGGCGTGAACTCGGAGAAGTTGGCTTTGTATTCAGTTGATGGTGAGCCTGCAGGGTTTCAGCATGGGCTGAACTGGTGCCTCAGAGGATTAAATTTCCATTTAGGCCCTGATGTGGCCATGAGGGCGTGACTTCGGTGGGGTGTTGGCCTGTTCCCGGCGTACAGGCCGACTCGTCCGCCCTACCTGGGACTTCACCCCGGAAAGGGTCTCTGCATCGGAGGCCCTTTCCGACCTTTCACGCGCTTGCCGCTTTGGGTAGCCGAAATTCCCTCTGACAGAGCTGAAAGTCCCTGAAAAATCCCAGAGCTGGGCGGTCACCGGAGGCGTCTGAGCAGCCGCTCCACGGGGGTACCCACGCTGAGGATGTAGTTGCGTGCCGCCCAAGGCGCTGCCCCTCCGGGAGCAGGGTTGGCGCGACCTCCGCCTTCGGGGGGATGTCCCAGACCAAGAAAGATCGACCTGGTTTGAGCGGTTTCCACATGCCTCCGGCACCTTCTGCAGAAGGAATTGTCATGACTAGCGCGACCCCCGTACTCCCGCGGCCACACGAGGGCTTCTGGGAGGAGCGCCGGACCTGCTTCCTTACGACAACACGCCCCAATGGCACTCCGCACCTCGTCCCCGTGGGGGTGACCTACGACCCGGCAACCCGCATTGCCCGCGTTATCAGCAGTGGCACGAGCAAGAAGGTCCGCAATCTCCGCGCCGCAGGCCAAGGGGCCCGCGTCGTGGTCAGCCAGGCCGAGGGCCGACGTTGGTGCACCCTCGAAGGCACCGCGATTGTCAAAGATGATCCAGAGTCCGTAGCCGACGCCGAAGCGCGCTACGCCCAGCGGTACAAGACCCCGCGCCCCAATCCCGAGCGAGTCGTCATCGAGATCACCGTTACCCACGCCATGGGTACCGCCAAGCCTCCTGGCTGGTAACTCCAAGAGGTTGGCGCCGGCCAACAATGTGAAGGTGACCGCCGACGACGCGGTGGCCCCGGTTGATGAGCTGTTCCACGGGCGCTGGCTGGTGCTGCGCCAGGGCAAGAAGAATCTGGCGGCGGTCGAGGTTGTGGACTCCGCCCGTGACCTGGACACGCGGGTAGTTCTGGATGCGGCCTACACGACAGCCCGGCGACTGAGCTGACCTTCCTGAAGGTCTCTGACGGGTGTGCCGCAGTGCGTAGGTTGAGGTCGAGCAGAAGTATCCGCTTTGCTTGGGAAATCATCCCGGTGTGTCTTGCTCACCTCCGTCTGAGCAGCCGCCTGGCCGCCCGCTCCCGTACGGCGGGGTCTGTGCTCAGCGCGGCGTCGGCGAGCAGATGGATCTGCCAGTACAGGCGGAGTCGACTCTCGGTGGTGGGTTCCTGCTGGCTGGTGAGGGCGAGTACGGGTGTGGGGTCGTCGAGGTCGAGGCGTACGGCGAGGCGGGCGAGGTCGGACCGCTGGTCGCCGAAGATGGCCAGCTCCCAGTCGATGAGCAGTCGGGAACCAGCGGGTTCACGCAGGAGGTGGCTCGGTTGCAAGTCGTGATGGAGCAGTACTGGCTGGATGGCGTTGTCGCTGGCCTCGACTTCTTGGCGGAGGAGTCGGGCCGTGGAACGCAAGTTCGGGGCGGCTGTCGCGTACGTGTGCAGGCGGTCGTGGAGGTAGTCGGTCCAGCCGTGGTGTTGTCGGGCGCCGGCGAGGCCGCCGAAGTAGGTGCCGGGGATGCGGTGGATGATGGCCAGTGGTTCGGCGAGTTCCGTCAGGAACTGGTCGTTGGGCACAGGCTTCGCGTGAACTACGGTCTGTGCGGTCCATGGAGGGGTGCTGCTGCCGCTGGACGCGGCGAGCAGCTGCGGAGCTGGGGCACGGTATCTGGCCAGGAGGCGGGGAGCGGCTACTTCGTTGGCGGCGCGGCTCGGGTCGCCGTAGTGCTTGAGGATGTACGGCGTCGGTCTGTCCACCGACCAGACGCGGTTGGCCTGGCCGGTGGTGATCTCGCGCGTGCTGGACGGGACGCGGCCGTCTATGCCGTCCATGGCATTGTCAGGAGACATCGCCGAGGTAGGTGCCTGAGAGCGTGGGTGCCTCGGCGAGGGTGGCTGGCGGATCGCCAGCGGGAGCAGGTTGATGGCAGGGGTTTCGCCCAGCGGTACCCATTCCAGGCCGGTCTGCACTTCGTCCTGGGCGTGGCCGCCGAGTTGGCCCGGATCGCTGGTGGGGGTGCACAGGAAGATCGCTTCGATGCGGTGGGTGTTGGCTTCGCTTACGGGGTGGTCGTGGTTGGCACCGATGTATTCACGGAGCCACAGCAGCCGCTCGACGGTGACGGTCAGGCCGGTTTCCTCGTCGACTTCACGGCGGACAGCGTCGCCGAGACTCTCCCCGGGGCGTTGGCCGCCACCGGGGAGGAAGTAGCACTCCTGCTCCTCCCAGACGGCACGCATGAGGAGAACGTGGCCGTCGTGGAGGATGACGGCTTTGGCGGAGGTGCGGATTTCGGGGGTGCCGGGCTCGGTCACGTTCTGGTCCAACTTCCTTGTCGGGATTGGGCGGTGCTTCAGCGTTCAGTCTTGCCGAAGGTGGTCGAGTGTCCGGTGATGTGGCGCAGGATCATTCGCCACGGGCCGGCGAGGCGGATGAACGGTTGGCTGGGGCTGCATGCGATCAGCTCCGCGCGCACGGCGCGTGTGGGGCGTGGGGCGGCAGCGATATGGCCGATCGTGGGGATGACCGTGGCATGGAGAGCAGGGACCAGCTTGATGAGTCGGGCGGTCAGGATGGGGCCGTGTAGCAGGACACCCGCGAGGGCGAGCGCGAAGCACAGGGGGCCGGACCAGCAGGCGGAGATGACCGCGGAAGCGATGAGCGGCGCACCGGTGAGCCAGGCGACCTCGTCGGCCCATTCCCGGAGTACCAGGAGCACCTTGCCGATGGGGGAGAGGGCGCTCGGTAGGTGAGCGACGGCTCTCGCATGTCGGTCCGGCCGGGCTGACGTGAGGAAGGCGAGCGCGTGGAGGTTGGTCAGGCCGCGTGACTCTGTATAGGGCTCGTCCAGGACTGCGATGGGGGCAGGTGCGATGTCGGCACCGAGGAGCGAAAGACGGTGGCCGGTGCCGAGATCCTCCATGGGTTCGGGGAAACCACCGAGGTCTCGCACTGTCGGCAGATGGACGGTCATGCCACAGCCGACGCCGTAGATCATTGGCCGTAGCAGTGCCCGAATGGGGTTGGGAACGTGGGTGGTGGTGAGCCATTGCGTCAGGCGGATGCGGGCGAGCTCGATGCCGAGTGAGCGGCGGAGCTGGTAGAGCCATTCTCCCGCCAGGAGCAGGCCGGTTGCGCCGGGCGGGAAGGGGCGGCGGCCGAGCAGTGGCAGGCGCTGCTGCTGGATCAGGGACGGTGGCCGGCCGGTGAGGGCTCTGTGGCGAGTGACAGTCTCGGCGAAGGAGGCCAGCGTACGGACGTCTGGGATGGCGTCGGCGTCGTATACGCAGAGGAAGGTGTCATCCGCGTCGTTCTCGTCGTGCCAGCCGAGGGGGCCGAGGATCTCGTCGAGGTGCTCGACGGCGTGGTTGAGTTGTCCGGCCTTGCGGCCGCCGGTATCGGGCTGGTGGAGGTGTACCAGGCGCAGCCCGACGGCCGGTTGGTTGTCGGCAAGGGTGGCGACGGTTTCTCGGGTCGTAGGTTCGGCGTCGTAGAGCTCGGTGAGGAGGGGGAGGCGCTTCTCTCCGGGAGCGGCGTTGACCTGGTCTGCGATGTCGCCGCAGCGGGCGCGGGGGAACAGCCCGTGCAGTTGTGCCTCGGTGAGGTGGCTGATGGCCGCCAGTGCCGGAAGGCGATCGCGGTCGCGACGGCGGGCGTTGTCTTCTCGTTCGGTGGTGATGGCGACAACCGCTGCCCGTTCTCGCGGGTAGTCGAGGGCGGTGAAGGCAGCGATCGTCTCGGGGGCGAGGGCCTGCTCGCGGAGCATGGGCAGCAGGACGACCAGCCACGGCCCGTCCTCGTCGGCCGGGGAAAGGTCTCGGTGTGCGTTGTCCAGCAGCCAACGGGCGCAGAGTTCGACTGCGATGAGTGCCCATAGGGCGCGGGCCAGCAGGACGGCGAGCAAGATGGGAACGGCGTAGTGGAGCCAGAGTTCGGCGATCGTCATCGTTCGTCCTTCAGCAGGCGGTAGACGGAGCGGACTTGATCGGCGATGCGCGGCCAGGCGAAGAGTTCGGCGCGCTCTCGGGCTGTGGCACGTCGTGTGGCATGGGCGGCGGTGCCGAGTTCGCCGAGCAGGGTTTCGACGGCTTCGGCGGTGCCAGATGCGTCGCCGGGTGGTGTGAGGAGGGCGGCCAGGCTGTCGCCTGTGTAGTACGAGATGCCGCCGGTGTCGGTGGCGACTACCGGGGTGCCGCAGGCCAGGGCTTCCAGGAGTGCGTTGTTGGCGGTTGCATCCGTCAGAGGGAGGAGCACGGCCGCGGCCCGACGGTAGAGCTGAATGAGGGCGAGTTCGCTGATTCCTTCCAGCACGCGCACGGCCGGGTGCCAGGTGCGCTGGCTGCCCTGACGGGTGACAACGACGAGCTCGATGTTATTGCCGTGGCGGCGGTGGAGCCGGTCGTGAACCGTGTCCAGTACGTCCCAATCACGCAGCCACCACCCCACAGTCAGGACCAGTGGTCGGGTGGCCTCCGGTACGCCTGCCGGCGTGAAGGCGGCGACGTCGATGCCGTGCGGGATCAGATGCACGCGCTCCTCGGGCAGGTGGTCGGCGAAGAAGGCCCGCTGGTCGGGGGCGAGAGTGATGATCTGGCTTGCGTGTGCGGAGAGTCGCCGCCAGTTCGTGGCCGGCATGAAGCGGGCCAGGTGTGCGGGTGGCTGGTGATAGGTGACGGCGGAGGGACCCGGTCGATGGCGGGAGAACCAGAACTGCTCGTCACCGTAGAGGACATGGGCGGGCCCGCGCCTGGCGAGGACGCGTACATCCGTGGCGAAGTGCTCGGCCGGGTAGAAGGGCAAGGGGCAACGGCGGCGTAGCCAGTGAGGGGCTGCTGCTGCGATCTTCTGGCCTGTGACCCCCCGTGGCGAGATGATGCGCTCGACTTCCGGCAGGTAATCCAGGAGGCGGTCGTAGCCCCCGTGGTGGCTGTGCCAGGGGACGCGGACGGCCGAGGCGATCACGGTGTGCCGCACGGTGCCACCGCCCTCGTAGCTGCGGGCAGCAGTCCGAGGTCGCGGAGCGCCGGTGCGACCGCCGTGGATCGGGTGAGGCGCAGCACGGGCAGCCCGTGGGGCTTGTTGGGGCCGAGGTGGTGGTACCAGCGGCGGCGGTGATGGTGGTGATGGGCCGGGCCCCAGATGAGGATCGACTCCCGGGCGAACAGGTGCCGGAAGGTCTCCCGGTTGCCGGCGAACAGCTCCTCGCCGCGAGCCGCTCGTCGGAATGAGCGCTTGAGGAGCCGGGGCAGGCAGGTGCGCAGGGGGAGGTCGAGCCAGATCGCCAGCTCGGCGTGGCCCAGCAGCATCTCACCGACAGCCCCGCTGTAGTTGCCGTCGGCGATCCAGGTCTCTGCGCCGAGCGCGTCCCTGACCCGGTTCTGGAAGGTCATGGTGTCAATGGGCGTCCAGCCCGCTCCCCAGAACAGGTTGTCGAGGTCCAGGTGAGGTAGTCCGGTGTGTCCGGCGATCTCGGCGGCGAGGGTGGATTTTCCGGAGGCCACGGGACCTACCAGGGCGATGCGTTTCGGTATCACGAGAGCCTCCTGGTAACGGTGTCGGCGAGGCGTTCCAGCAGGTGGGGAATGCGAACGCCGGCAGTGACCCTGAACACCGGGACGTTCGCGACCAGGTCGTCCAGTACCTGACCGGCCTGAGCGCGTAGCCCCTCTATCGACCGGGTCCGATGCGCGAACCACGGGTGGAGCCAGTCCTCGTCGTCCGGGGTGCAGCACGTTGCGGCCAGCTCGGCACGTGCGGTTTCGCCGTGGAGGCGCCGGATGCTGAGCGGGGTGTCGTCGTCGAGAAGCCGGGGCAGAAGCGCGAGCCGCAGTGGAGCGCCTTCGCGGACCTGGGCTGCGAAGGCGGCGGCGAAGTCCCGCGGGGTGCAGCTCGCCTTCTGGTCCGTACCGAACGTGCGAGGGAGCACCCGGTGCGGTGGCAGGGCCTCGCGCGGCGTCAGGGCGGACAGCGTGCCTCCGGCGACGCGGATGGACAGCGGGACGCCGATGACGTCGGCCGCGTTCTGAGTGAGCATCGCGCGGTCGGAGGCCACCAGGTCAGCGCCACGGTGGCAGGCGAGGGCGGCGAGCACGGTGGTCTTGCCGGCCGTGGTCGGGCCGGCGATGAGCACTCCGTGCCCTTCGACGGACGCCGCGGCGGCGTGGAACGCGGCCCAGCCCCGTTCTTCGCCGCACCTCATCACCACTTCCCGGATGACGCGCAGCAGATAGCGCTCTCCGCGGTGGGCATCAGGGTGAAGGACGACGTGCAGGCGGCCGGTGGAGTCGTGGGCGTAGAGATGGTCCTGGGACAGGTGCGAGCGGGCATGAGGGCGACACCAGTCCACGTCACCCACCCGCGCCCACAGGTACGGTTCGCCACGGAACGGCTCGACGCACCGGCTTGGCACCGTCCGGAGGCGGGCGGCCCGGTCTACGAACAGCTCCTGGTTGTGGCGGACACGGATGCCGGTCAGACGTCCGCAGGGTGGGGACAGCGCGGTCTCGGGGACGAAGTTGTGCAGGTGGGTGCGCTGTTCGACGGCGAGCTCCTGATCCACCTCGACATCAAAGACGTGCCCGGCGAAGGCGACGGACGTCGTCGTGGTGGCGGTCATGAGCGGCTCCCCACGGAAACCGCGTCCTGGCTGCCGAGAAGCTCCTCAGCGGCTCCCGTGACCAGACGGCGGCAATATCGATGCCCATCTTCACCGCGTGGTCCATGTTGCCGATCTCGTACCGCCAGGTACCGAACCGGCCGCGAGGGTAGATCGCTTGGCCTTCCAACCATGGAATCGTCAACGCCAGCGCCTCGTCCCGGTCCAGGGTGGGGATCGGGTAGGCGTACGGGATCATCTCCACGTGAGCGGTGGCCAGTTCGGCGAGCCCGGGGACCAGGCGGTGTCGCCGCAGCGCAGCATCGGCGGCTTTCGCCAAGGCACGCTGGTTGACCTGAGTCCCGGGCATGACGGAGACCTCTGTCATCCATGAGCTGAAGGCAGTGGTATCGGCGCCGGGGACGTTGGCCGGCGCGTACTTGCTGAAGTTGGTGGCGCGGTAGAAGGCACGTCGTCCTCGGGGAAGTAGAACCATGACCGCTCGTCCAGGGTGGGCGAGCGATATCCGAGGCCGACCATGGCGACAGTGGTGTGCTTCAGCCGGCGGGCCGCCTCCCGCACGTCGGATGGGCTCGTCGTCATGGCGACCAGTCGGTCCAGTGGCAGGGTGGCAACAACCTGGTCGTAGGGCATTGCCTCCCCGTTCTCCAGCCGCACGTGGCAGGCGCCCAGGTCAATCGATGCGGCCGGGGTGCGGGTGCGGACTCGGTTGCCAAGGCGGGCGCCCAGGCGTCGCCAGACCTCTCCGGTCCCCCCGACGGAGGGGAAGATGAACGTGGAGTTCGGTCCCCACCGAGCCGTGGGGGCCTTGACGCCGTAGAAGGCGGCCAGGATCTCGTCGAGGTCGACCGGTGCCACTCGCTCCGCGACCCAGCCTGCGCTCATCTTCTCGGGTGAGATCGCCCAGACCTTGGTGTTGTACGGAGCGAAGAAACGCTCAACGAGGCCACTGCCGTACTGAGCCTGGAGCCACGTCGCGAAGTCCGTATCCGTCGGCAGAGTCTGCTCACGCTGTTGGCAGGCGTGCGTCAGAGACTGTAGGCACGCTTCGGAGTCGGCCTGCGGCAAGCAGTGGAGGTGCTGCTGGAAGGGGTAGGGCACCCAGCGGTCGCGGAATCGGATGTATGAGGACCGGCCATGGTGCAGCAGCTCATGCGGGGCGAACAGCTCGCCCAGGAGCCGGTCGAACTCCCCGAAGTGGGAGAAGACCACGTGGCCACCCAGGTCCCAGGTGAAGCCGGCGCGATCGACCACGGAAGACGCAAGCCCTCCGACGGTGGGCATGGCCTCCAGCAACGTCCAGTTGTGGTGGCCGACCCGGTCCAGTTCATCCGCACACGCCAGACCACAGGGGCCCGCGCCAAGGATGACGATACGACCGGGTGATAAAAGCTGTCGGGCTCTGGGCATGAATGCCTCTTTCCTACAGGGAAGTTCGTGCTTGGCGTTGGCGAAGTGGGTCAGGTCAGGTCTCGCGATTGGGCGTGCACGAGGCAGGATCAGTCACCTTGAAGGTGAGCCAGACGGTTTTACCGAGGCCATGCTGGTCATCCACGCCCCACTCGTCGGCCAGTTCGTCAACCAGGAGCAGGCCGCGGCCCGAGGGATCATCGAGATTCGGATGCCTTCGACGGGGCCGGCCTGGCCCCTGGTCGTGAACCTCCAGTCGAACCACCGGGCCACTGATGTTCAGCCGTGCCAGGAATCCGAAACTGGGCGGGCTCGCATGTACGAGCGCGTTGGTGGCGACCTCTGACAGGCACAGACACACGTCATCGAGTCGGTCCCGGACTCCCCAGGCCGACAGGGCCTCGGTAGCGAACTTCCGTGCCTCGCTCACGGACGAGCCGCGGTGAGGGAAGGTTCGCTCTTGCCACAGGGGCAGGCCACCGCCACTCCACCTCGCCTCAGCGCTCCGGGGCTCGGTACGTGAATCTGCCTGTCGCTGCGTTGCGCTTCCTCCTGCTGCTGGCACGGTGGAACACCACCTCGTCGCTCGCGTTCAGGGCGGGCATCGAGCCTGACGGCCAAGCGGCGCGCGTCACCACGACATGAGCGCCGACGTCTGATGCGGGCTTGACGACGTGGGCGACATGGGTACCGTCACGATGCCGCCGTCTCCACCGCCATCTCCCCGCACACGGCAGCTCTCGCTCCCGGATGGCGGCATTGCGGGGCTACCGTCGAACCGACGAGCCGACCGGAACCCATCGGGGGATTGATGGCTCAAAGGCCCACTCTTCTACGGACGTTGATCACCAGCCGCCACTGGCAGGTGTTCGAGACCTTCAAGCTCCACTTCGAGCGCATCGCCAACGAACTCGCCGAGCAGGACCGTGATCCGACGCTGGTCGGTCTGACGGTGTCGAAGCGGCAGTTCGAGCGGTGGTACGGCGGCGAGGTCAAGACTCGCCCATACCCGGCTTTGTGCCGGGTACTGGAGGCGATGTTCCGATACCCCGTCGACGTCCTCCTCGGCCCGGCGGAGGAGAGCGGTGCCGCAGCCGATGCCGGCACCCGGCTTCGGCTCGTCATGCCGACACGACCGCCGTCCTCCTCGTTCGAACCCCCCGAAGGAAACAGCGGCTTCGACGGCATCGAGTTCACCAACAGTCCCGCTCCGGGCGACAGCACCGGCCGGGACACGTTAGAGAGGCAGGTCGCCATGGCGGCTCGTCGTGCATTCCGCTTCAGCGCGATGGCAGAAGGCAGCACCATAGGCCCCGAAACCCTGGACGAGCTCCATCAGGAAGTACGTCGCCTCGCCGCCGCCTATCCCCGGCTACCACTGGCCACCCTCCTCGGCGATCTCGTCGAAGTCCAGGACCTCTCCTTCCACTTCCTCGAACACGGCCGCGTCCGACCGACCCAGGCCCGCGAGCTGTACCTGCTCTCCGCCATCACCTCCGGCATGCTCGCCAAGGCCAGCCACGACCTCGGCGACCCGCGATCGGCGATGACGCAGGCCCGCACCGCCTACGTATGCGCGGACAACGCGGACCACCACGCCATGCGCGCCTGGGTCCGCGGCCTGCAATCCCTGATCGCCTACTGGGCCGGCCGACACCACGAAGCCTCCCAATACGCTGGCCTCGGCATCTCCCAGGTGACAGGCGTAACCGGTACCAGTGCCGTATGGCTGTCTTGCTTGCTTGCATGCCTGTGCCGGAGCCGCACTCGGCGATGCGGCAGCCGTACGGGAAGCCCTCGCCGAGGCCGAACGGGCTCGCGACGCGGCCTCCCCGGACGACCTGGACGAGTTCGGCGGCATCATGACCTTCCCCGTCCCACGCCAGCTCTACTACGCAGCCGACGCCACCGCCTGGCTGCCCGACGCCCCTAGGCGGAACAGCAGGCCGAAGCGGCCGTCGCCGCCTACCGCCAAGCGGAGCCCGAAGACTGGGCGTTCGGCGACCAGGCCGGGGCACACACCGACCTTGCCCTTGCTCGCGTCCGCGCCGGCACTCTCGATGGCGTCGACGAAGCCATGCGGCCCGTTCTCGATCTGCCCGCTGATCAGCGCATCAACGGCATCGTCGCCTCGGTGCGGCAGGTCCACACCGCGCTGCGTGATCCCCGATGGCTCACCGCACCCGAAGCTCGCACGGCACGGGAGGAGATTGAGGCGTTCACAGCGGCCCCTGTCGCCGCCCTGCCCAGGTAACACCGCCTGCGGGTAGGGTCCCGACCATGCACCCGGTCGACATCGCGGGCCCCCGGCTTCAGCTGCGCGAACTCTCCAGCAGCGACGTGGATGCCGTGCACGCCATCTACGGCGACGCCGAGGCCACCCGCCACCTGAGCTTCGAACCGCGAACTCGCGAACAAGTCGGGGAGATCGTTTCCCGCTCCGTCGCCTCCTCCGGTGATCAACCTCGCACCGAATACGCCCTCGGCGTGGTCCGCCAGAAGGACAGGAGTCTGGTGGGCTATGCCCGCCTGGCACTCGACCCGCACGCCCAGCAGGCCGCCACCATCGGCTTCGCCCTGCGCCCGTACACCTGGGGCGTGGGCCTGGGCACCGAAACCGTGCACCTGATGTGCGCCCTCGGCTTCAACCACCTTGGCCTGCACCGCATCTGGGCCGCCCGCGCTCCGCTGAACACCGCCTCCGCCAAGACCCTGCTACGCGCCGGCATGACGGAGGAAGGCCACATCCGGGAGCACGTATTCGTACGCGGAGCGTGGAGGGACTCGATCACGTACTCGGTCCTGGATTACGAGTGGCGGGCCTCAGAGGGATCTGCGGCAGCCAACGGATGACACCCACCGCGTCGTGACCAAGCGCAGAGCGTCCCGCCTGCCCACTGCTATCGCGGTGCGGCAGGCCGCCTGCCCTGGCGCACCGCCGACGACTGCGGTCTGCCGCCCCCGGCACCCGCGTCTGCCCCGGCACGAACGGCGCCTCCGCGACGATGAAGCCGCGCAGCACCTGACGACCGTACTGCGCCTCCGGGTCGTACGGGCTCCACAGCTTAGACTCGGCAATCTTCCCCACCGGCACACCGGAGAACACCCGCCCATACGGCTCACAGTCGTGGCCGCACTCGTAGTGCACGCCTTCAGCGGCAGGCTCAGGTGTCCAGCTGCATCTCCTCGGCATGGGAGTAATCGAAGGGCACCTGTCCGGCCCGGGGATGGTGGTGATCGAGGTCATCGCTCAGGACGAAGGCAGCGCCTACCGCGCCGTGAAAGAACCTGCCAGCTCTGGCTGACGTGCGGGCCCGCTCGCACTTGGAGTGTTACCCACAGTCATCCGAAGGGGGTGGGCCCACCAGTCCCTCGGGAAGGCTCTGGTGCCGCCGGCGACACCGTGGAGGGGACGGCGCCAGTGGGTTGCCGTTCCGTATCGTCGGCCGGCGTCAGGCGGATGCTGTGCAGGAACTCGACCATGATCTCGCAGTACTGCGGCCAGTGCCGGATGCTCGGCGTGGTGAAGGTGACGGTGATGAGCTCCTGACCCCCCGGCACGGCCAGATAGGCCTGCAGTTGGGCCGTCTCGACCGGGATGTCCTCCGCTGCCTCGGCGAACTCCGCCGGGATGCTCATCGCCACGGCCTGCCGCACGGTCACCGCCACCGGCCCGCACGGTAGGTCGAGCACCTCGGCGGCAACATCCTCCCCGCCGCGTTGAGCGGCTATGCGCGCGATGCCGCCCACGGCGAGACCAGGGTCGGTGTACACGAGCGGACTCGTAGCCACCGTCAACGTCCCGGCCGACACCTCTTCATTCACCGTGCCAAAGCAATTCGCCGCATAGACGATGCCGGACTCCTCACGGAGCGACGAAGCCAGGGCGTAGGCGGAAGCCAACTCTTCGAAGACCTCTCCGCTGATGTCCCCGAGCTTCCCCACCAACCGCTCGGCTACCACGGCCCGGGCCTCCTCCGCGCTCTCCACCGGCGCCATCTCACGGAAGAACGGCGGGACGTCAAAGGTGATGTTCACTGCCAGTGCCTTTCGTTCCCTGTACCGGCAGGTGGCATGGCGCCCGGTGGCGACAAAGGCGCGAGGCGGGGCCCGCCGGGCGCGGAGAAGTTGAACCTGCGTCGCCGTCGGCGGTAGTCCACCGAGAGTTTGAGCGTGGCCAGGAACCCGATCACCGCAAACGCGACCGCTACCGTCACCACGGCCCGCACCTCGCCACCGGCACACCACCGCCGCAGGGCCTCGCCCCCGTACACCACCCCGGAAGACAGCCCACAGTTCGCCAGGAAAAGACCATTGCTGAGGTTCTCGGTTCGCCGGATCTCCTTGCCGATGCCCAGCAGCTCCTCCGCAGACGGCGGGGGATACCCAGCCGGCAGGAAGACCTCCCCGACCGGACCGCCCAGCTTCGGCGGCCAATAATGGGGCGAGGGGCGGAAGACAAAGTGCCGGGCAACTCTGGCTCCGACGCGGTGCGAGAGGTCATAGCCCTGCTGCCGCGCCAGCCAGACGGTGTACTCCCGCCCTCTGTCAGGCTCGGGAACACGAATCTCCGCCCGCTTACGGACAGTCCCCGCCGGCGTCCGATTCATCAGCGACACGATCAGCGCCACCACGCCCATCAGCAGCAGCACGCACAGAAGCGGCCAGAGACTTCCCCTCACTGGGCGCTCCTGTCTTTCTCGCTGCCCGAGTCCCAGGCGTTCTTCAGAGCAAGGAAAAGCGGCACGGTGCCTCCCAGACTCATCTGACGTTGCATGTCACCGTGGGGGGCGAAATGCTTCAGCACGCTGTCATCCCCCACCAGGCCCAGGATCGTCTGGACCGTCCCCGTCCCTGTCACGCCCCGCTCCGCGCCGATGATTTTCGGGATCTTTGTCAGCAGCTTCCCGCCGTCTTCGAGTGCGGCACTCGCCACGCCCCCACTGATGACACCCAGCCCGTCCCACCCAAGGGTCGCGGCCGACACATCCGCCCCCGCCAGCTTGGCCGCGCCGTGCGCTACCAGAGCGGCACCGGAGAACCCTATGGCGATGCCTCCGAGCGGACCGCCGACAAGGCCCAAACCGACCATGTCGCAGGCCAGTCCGATGGTGCCGATGGTCGTGCTCACCAGCGACAGCACATCGCCGATGGCGGCGATGGCGTTGGCGTGCTTCTTGATCCAGCTGCCCAGCTCGTTCTGGAACGTCAGGACGCTCATGGCCAGATTTTTGAGGCCGTCCAGCAGCCCTGGAGCATCCGGCGCCTGCTCTCCGGCATCTTTCAGCACGGCGGCTACGGTGCCGGCGAGTTCCTCGTGCTGCGTTCGGATCCCGCCTGCGCGGGAAATGATGCCTTCGAGTTCGGCATTGGCGGCGTCCAGTTCTTCCACCGCACGGTTGTGCCGCTCGATCTGCTCGTCGCTGACCAACTCTGCGAGGTTGAGTGAACCGTCGCCGAGCAGGCCCAGGTTGGGGTTCTTGGACGCCCTGTCGGCCCGCTCCCGCGCCGCCTTGGCGGCCTGCTCATGCTGGCCGGCCCGTGACTGCATGGTCTCCAGCTGCGAGTGCCACACCGTCAGGGCTTCGGTGGCTTTCTGGAAACTCAGACCCGCGGTGGCCAGCATCCCGGGAAGACAGGCAGTCTTCTCACGGAATCCCTCGGCAGCCTCGCCAGTCCAGGAGCTGCCGTTGTGGATACCTACCACGACGTCCATGGCAGAACGGATGTCCTTGTTGGCCCGCCCCAGGTCGTCGAGGACGTCCTGAACGGCCTGAACCCTCCCAGGGGCCGGATTGAACTGCAGCCCCGGAAAACGTCCATTGTTCTCATACGGGTCGCCGCCGCCATATCCCCACAGCTGCTCAGCAAATGACATCGTCTATCGCTCCCCCGACTACCACAGATGCTCGCACTCACTTACCCGAAGGGAGACTTTGCGCCACCCTTACCGCCACCCGACGTCTCGGCTCTCTGCCCCTTCGACAGCGCCTCCTGAATAGCGGTGTCCGTCTCGTGGTACGCCCGCGCCGTCGCTTCCAGACCCTCGTGAAGTGCCACCTGGGTCTTGACGATCTGGCCGATACCGTAATCCCATGAGTCCCTGAAGTCGGACGCACTTTCATCAATGCACGCATTGCCAAGGTCGTTGACGCTTGCCTGCTGCAGACTCCGTGACGCGCGCCCCATAGACTCCGCACTCTGCAGCAGCTTCCGGGACAGTGACCCCAGCTCGTCCACATCAGCCTGAAACCCGTCAGAAATCGCCATCAACCATCCCCCTTGGCACACTCATATGGCGCAGACCGGACCGACTTTACCCTACCATTGCCATTTCATTGCCAGTGGAGCGGGCCCCTTAAAGCGGTCGCCTGAGCCGCGGCAACCCACGCATTCGCTCACCGGCCTTCCGCGGAGGCAGGCGCCGAGTTCAGTCCTCACGCCAGTCAAACACCTCGCATCGCGCTGACACTGTGACGATGATCTCCCAGCCCGTCAACGTCGCGTCAAAGTAGGCAGGTTGAAACAGGACTGCAGGAAAGAGAATCTACGCATCGGCCGTCACAGTTGAGCAACGCAGCTGTCGGCTACCGCCCATCTGGTGCCTCGAACCCGAACGTGCCCGGCCCCGATCAGTAATGTGCTCCATTCCGCCCGCCCCTTGGCCATGGCCTTCGCTGACTGCTCCTGGCGCCACTGCCGCCATCACGGCCTGCTGCTTCTGCACCGCAGCCTCGCGGATGCGCACGACCTCCTCGGCAGCGCCCTTGATTGGGTAGCCCGCATCCATCAGCATCGCCACCGCCGTCTCCACCGACAGCACCCCCGCCCCATACGCCTGGACGACCTCATCCAGCACCGCCGCCCGGTCGGTGGGCGTATGCGGCGCCCACACCAACCGCGCAGCAAGCGACTCGCCCGCCGGCCACTACCTCGGCGCGCCCGGCCTGGTACAGCCGCTGCACCATCTTCAGTAGCAACTGGTACTTGTGTTCCCTGGCCAGCCGCATCGACCCCACCAGCGCATCCAGCGGCCCAACGCCAGCTTCAGCGCATACCCGACGGCACCCGCGAGGCATCCAACGTCCCCAACCCTGCCGCCGTAATCCGCGAGTTGGAAGCAACGCGGTCCAGCAAGTGCTCCACCCGCGCTCGGAGTTCGGCCAGCTGCGGGGAGGTGTCCAGCGCATCCATCCGTCCCGAATCCCCCAGCTGCCACACCGCACCAGCCTCCACTGTCAGCTGCTGCGGCTTGCCCGTCGCGCGGTCTACCGGCAGCCGCGCCCCCGCCAGCCGATCCGGTGGATCACGGAACGTGATGGCGGTTGGCTCGTTGCTCCGTTCGTGGGATTGATGCTGCCGTCGGGGGCGGTGCGAACGGGCGTACTGAGCGAGGCCGAGATCCGGTCACTGGACGGGGAGTTAGAGGCGTTGTGTGCCTCGGTAGACGATGTGTTCGCGCGTCCGGCATCGCGGGAGAATCTGCGGGCGATGGTGCGCGGTCTGCTGAGCGAGGTGCCGCGCAAGGACCTGTGGCAGCTCGCGGAGTTCGCGGGGCACCCCAACCCCGACCGGCTGCAGGGCTTCCTGGCGAAGGCGGCCTGGGACGCGGACGAGTTGCGGGGCCGGGTGCGGGACTATGCAGTCGCGGCCCTGGCAGAGGCGGACGCGGTGCTGATCGCGGACGAGACCGGCGACATCAAGAAGGGCACCAAGAGTGCGGGTGTGCAGCGGCAGTACACCGGCACGGTGGGCCGGATCGGGAACGCCCAGGTCAGCGTGCACCTGTCCTACGGCTCCCGGCGGGGCCGCACACTGATCGACCGCGAGTTCTACCTCGGCAAGGACTGGGCCGGCACCACCGCTGAACACCAGGATCGCTGCGCTGAGCAGGGCATCCCGCCCGAGGGGTCCGCTCTGGTGGCGACCAAGCCGGAGCTGGCCCGGAACATGCTTCAGCGGGCCCTGGCAGCCGATGTGCCCTTCACCTACTTCCTCGCCGACGAGGCGTACGGGCAGTGCTGCACGCTGCGCGCCTGGCTGGAAGAACGACGGGTGCGCCACGTCCTGGCCGCACCGAAGGACGAGGTCCTGCCACTGCCGGACGGCCGCACCCGGCAGGCCCGCGAACTGTATGCCCTCGTACCCGAGGGCATCTTGGAGCGCCGCTCGTGCGCGGACGGAGCCAAGGGCCCACGCGACTACGACTGGGCCTGCGTCCATCTGGCTCCCACAGCACACGACTTCGAGCGCCATCTGCTGATTCGCCGCTCCACCGTGTCCAACAAGAAGGGCAAGAAGACCGGCGAACTCGTTTGCGAGGTTGCCTACTTCCTGTGCCACACCTGTCCCGGCACTGTACTGGCCGAACTGGTCACCGCGGCTGGGCAGGCGGTGGATGGTCGAGGAGGCGTTCCAGACTGCCAAGGGTCAGGTCGGCCTGGACGAGCACGAGGTCCGCAAGTGGCGCTCCCGGTACCGGAACACCACCGTGTGCATGCTCGCCATGGCCTTCCTGGCCACCGTCCGGAGCCGCCACATTTCAGCGCAGACTGCCCCCGAGCATGAATGAGATCCGACGCCTCTACGACCGGCTCGTCCCCGCCCCCGCCCGCACCGCTCGCACGTGGCTGGTCATGCACTGGCACCGCTGGCGCACCCGCCACCAGACCCGAGCCCGCGCCAGCCACTACCGCATCCGAGCAGCCCGCGCTCACTCACCGTGAACCCACCGGCCGTAGCACTAGGGGCATGAGGCGTCGAGTAGCGCAAGAGTGGCGGTGACCGTGCCGAGCAGGGAGTCGGCGTCGGCCCCGGTGCGGGAGCGGACGTTCACCCCGTAGGCGAGGAGAACCAGGGTCTCGGCGGTGGCCTCGGTAGCGAGCCCCGGGGGCAGCTGTCCCTGTTCGCGGGCGGTTTCGAGGGCGGCGTGCAGGGCGTCCCGCAGCTGCCGGTGGTGGTCGTCCAGCAGGGCGCGGATCTCGGGATCGGTGTGGTCGGCGTCAGCGTGAGCGTTGACGAGCATGCAGCCCCAGCCTGCGTGCTCGCCCGAACAGCGCGCCGTTATCAGTGCGGTGAAGAAGTCCCGAATCGCCGGCAGTCCACGTCCGTCTTCCGTAAGCCGCCCCTGCGCGGGCCGCGCGCGGTGGCGGACGTAGCGGCGCAGGGCAGCCAGGTAGAGCTCTCGCTTGCCGCCGAACGTGGCATAGAGGCTGGAGCGGTTGAGGCCCGTCGCGACGGTGACCGCCTGGATCGACGCCTTGGCGGCGCCGTGCTGCCAGAAGAGCCGCTCGGCGCGTTCGAGCGCGTTGTCGGGGTCGAAGTGCTTGTAGTCGGGCATGAGTTACCGCCTTCCGGTCCCGGAATGACCGTTCCAGGATAGCTCTTGACGCATAGGCGACCGCACGGTCATTCTTGTCACCGATCCATCCTGGAACGAGTGTTCCAGGTTTCCTTGGAGAGAGGACCGTCGACATGAGCCTCCGTAACGAGCTACAGAACCTGTACGAGAACAAGCACCGCAAGCTTCCCGCCGACGCACTTGAGATCATGGATCGTGGCGCGCGAGAGCTCGCGGCGACTGGCATGGCGGGCCGCGCCGTCGGCGTGGGCGCGCAGGCCCCGCGGTTCACGCTCCCGTCAGCCGCCGGAAGAGAGATCGCGCTGGACAGCCTGCTTGCGGTCGGGCCCGTGGTGCTGACCTTCTACCGCGGCGCGTGGTGCCCCTACTGCAACCTCGCCCTTCGCGCGCTGCAGCAGCACCAGAACGCGATCACCGCTTGTGGTGCGCAACTGGTGGCTGTCTCGCCGCAGATTCCCGACGAGTCACTCTCCCTTGTCGAAAAGGAGCAGCTCGCCTTCGAGGTCCTGAGCGATGTCGGCTCCGAGGTGGCCAAGCAGTTCGGCATCGCCTTCGACCTCTCAGGCGAACTGGGCGGCGTCTACGACGGGTTCGGGTTCGACCTGCACCGCGTCAACGGCGGCCACGCCCGCACCCTGCCGTTGCCCGCCACCTACGTCATCGACAGGACCGGCGTCATCCGGTGGGCGTTCGTGTCGACCGACTACACCCTGCGGGCCGAACCGTCCGAGATCGTGGCCGCGCTCCACTCGTTGACGTGACCGCCACTCGCCCCGGGAACCTCTCCCACTACCGCCGTTCCCTCCAGCTCCACCAGCGCGCCCGCCACTACCGCACCCGGACAACCCGTGCTCACACACCGTGAGACCAAACGGCTGTAGTACTAGCGGGCCTGTCAAATAGGAGACGACGGACGATGGGGGGACGACGTGATGTCATCGCGGAGCTGACCGCCGGCCACCGTCTGGTCGACGAGCTCTTTGCAAAGTTGCACGACGCGGCGCCGACCGCGAGCGGCTGACCGACACGCTCACGATTGAACTTGTGCGGCACGCGGTAGCCGAGGAGCAGCATCTCTACCCGGCCGTGCGCGAGCACTGTCAACTCCGGTGATGGTTATGACGGATGACGCCGTCACCCGGTGAGGCCGGCTTCTTCGAGGTCGAGTGTGCGCTGAAGGTGACGCCGGGTGGTGTTGCTGATCTTGTTGTTTTCGTAGAGGTGCTGCAGTTCGGTGGTTTCGACGGCGATCAGTGCCCGGCGTATCTCGCTATAGGCGTCGGCGGGGCGGTTGGTTGAGTCGTAGGTGTCCGGGGCACTATCGGCGTCTGCTTGGTGCAGGCGGGCTTCGAGATGGCGGCGTACGTGTTTGAGCACGGTCTCGGAGGCGGCGTCGGCTTCCTCGTACCGGTCCAGCTCGGCCAGAGCGGCGCTTGCCAGGTGGCGACGGGCCTGGGCTTCCTCGCGGGCCGTGTGCTGCGGCTCCAGGGCGATGCCCGAGCGGCGGACGACCGAGGTGAGGGTGAAGCCCTGGACGACAAGGGTCAGGGCGATGGTGCCGGTGGTGAGGGTGAGGATCAGCGCCCGGTGCGGCAGCGGAGCACCGGCGTGGGTGGTCAGGGGGATGGACAGGGCGGCGGCCAGAGGCATCACCCCGCGGGTACCGGCCCAGGACAGCACGGCCGGGACTCGCCAGGAGATGCGGTTGTTGCCGCGCCGGTACTGCATCAGTGCGGAGAGCGGGAAGACCCACAGCAACCGGATGGCCAAGACGGTGAAGGCGACGGCCGGGACCCATAGCGGCCACCCGCGCTCGTCGGTGGCCAGCTGGCGGACCAGGGTCGGCAACTGAAGGCCGATGATCGCGAAGACGACGCTCTCCAGAAGAAAGACGACCGTGCCGTAGACGGCGTGGACCTGGAGGCGGATGTGGGCCGTGGAGAGTCGGTGGCCGGTGCTGCCCAAGACGACACCGGCGACCACGACGGCGGTCACCCCGGAAGTGTGCAGGTCCTCGGCCAGGACGTAGGACGCGTAGGGGGTGACCAGCGCGATGACGGTCTCCAGCACCGGGTCTTCCGTGCGCCTGCGGATGAGCATCACCACCCCGGCAACTCCAGCGCCGATCAGGGCTCCGCCGCCGCCGAGCAAAACGAACTGCCCGGCGGCCGACGGTATGGACACCGCCCCGGCGGCCACCGCGGTCCCCACGGCGACCTTGAACAGCACCAATGAGGTGGCGTCGTTGAACAGGCTCTCGGCCTGCACCATCGCCTGCACCCGCGGCGGCAGCGCCAGGCGACGTCCGAGCGCGGTGACTGCCACCGGGTCGGTGCTGGCCAGGACGGCACCCAGTACGAACGCCGTCGCCGTGGTGAGCGGGGTCAGAGCGGAGGCGATCATTCCCACGGCAACCGCCGAAGCCAGAACGAGCCCGAAGACAAGGATGGTCACCGGGCGCCACACCGCGCGCAGCTCCCTGCCGGATATCTCCTCGGCCGAGGCGTACAGCAGCGGAGGGAGGACGAGGACACTGATCACCTGCGGTGCGACGTGGATGTCCGGTACCCATGGCAGCAGGCCCACGGCCAGTCCGGCGATGACCAGGAGGGATGGGGCGGGCAGACTCCAGTGACGGGCACCTGTGGCGACGGCGGTGGCCAGGACCACGAGCAGAAGAACAATGGTCAGGCCCGTCATGAGAGCATCCCTCGTCGGCAGTGATGTGCGATCTTTCTCGCCGACCAGACTTCCCGGCACTCCTGCCAGTAACTTTATCGGATTTTAACGGCCCGCAGTCGGGATTTTGTCATGCGCACCCTCTGATTGGGTGAACGGTGCCCTGCCGCCTCCCCCACGCCGCTGTGGTTGCTGGACGACCTGACCGGCAACCCGAGAACTGCATGACCATGCCGAGCACGCGGGAGTGGCAGCCCCCCGTCCGGCTGGATTCTGCTGACCACCGCGCTCGGACAGGCGGCTTGCATCGTTCTGGCTGTGTAGGAGCTCCTGTCGTCGGGTTCCCAGAGCGGATCCTGCCCGGGTCGGGAGTCTGTTGCCGAGAAGTCGTAGTACCCGGTGTTGGCAGACGGGATCATCGCGGGGCGGGATTGCGATGTGTAGGCATCAGGTGTCTCGACGGTGGTCGTATCCAGCGCATCACGCGGGCTCAAGGCCCGTCAGGACGGCGCACAGTGCAATGCCCCTTCACGGGTGCTGCGGGTGCCATTCTAAGACGTCGTTTCAGTTGGTGAGTCGGCGGTAGCTGATGAGGGCTGCGGCGATGCC
>NZ_JALMUV010000058.1 GCF_023155275.1 Streptomyces rhizoryzae | reverse complement strand
CGAGCGGCCCGGTGCGGTGGGGGCGGGGGAGGGTGAGGGGCCGGGGTGAGCTGGGGGGATGGCGGAGTGCGAAGCGATGGCCTGAGGTTGCGGGTGGCCACGCGCGGTTGCCACGCTGTTGCGGACTGTCAAGCTGTTGGGAGGGCACGTGCCTTTCGGTGAGCAGCCCGCGTACCTCCGCGTCGCCGGCGACCTGCGCCAGAAGATCGTCGACGGGGTGCTGGCCCCGCACACCCGGCTCCCTTCCCAGGCGCGGATCCGGGAGGAGTACGGCGTCTCGGACACCGTCGCGCTGGAGGCCCGCAAGGTCCTGATGGCCGAGGGGCTGGTGGAGGGCCGCTCCGGGTCGGGGACGTACGTGCGGGAGCAGCCGGTACCGCGCCGGATCGCCCGCGGCGGCTTCCACACCCGCCCCTGCACCCCGTTCCGCCAGGAGCAGTCGGACGAGCGGGTGCGGGGCACGTGGGAGTCCCACAGCGAGCAGGAGGCGGCCGGTGCGGCGGTGGCCGCCCGGCTGCGGATCCCGGTGGGGGCCAGGGTGATGCGCACCCGCTACGTCTTCCGGGCGGAGGGGGAGCCCTCGATGCTCTCCACCTCCTGGGAGCCGCTGGAGATCACCGGGCGGACGCCGGTGATGCTGCCGGAGGAGGGGCCGCTGGCCGGGCGCGGGGTGGTCGAGCGGATGGCGGCCATCGACGTGGTGGTGGACAACGTCGTCGAGGAGGTCGGGGCCCGGCCCGGGCTGGCCGAGGAGGCGCTGGCGCTGGGTGGGGTGCCGGGGCACGCGGTGCTGGTGGTCTCGCGGACGTACTTCGCCGGCGGTCGGCCGGTCGAGACGGCCGATGTGGTGGCGCTGGCGGCGCGGCACCGGGTCGCGTACCACCTGCCGGTGAAGTAGCGCCCGCGGACGCACTCCCCGTAGGCGCCAAGTCGACGGCGGGTAGGGGGATCCTGCGGTTTCCGAAGGGGTGGAGCCGGTCCGCCGGCCATGAAATTCAGCCGAGTTAGGTGTCCGTTTCGTGTGGGTTTGATGGCATATGTCGTCCGAATATCGGTGTTGGAAAACTCACAGAGGCTCAACTGGGCCGGATTTTTTGCCTGCTGTGGGGGCGGGATCTTCGGATTCGCTCATACGATGGCGAAGTTTGTGCACGGCACGGGGGAAGACCAGGAGACCAGCACGTGAGCACGACGAAGCCAACGAGTGCGGAGCAGGGCTCGCACTCGAACTACCGCCGGTCCCTCGGGACCATCGCCCTGACCGCCACTGGTCTCGGGTCCATCATCGGTTCCGGCTGGCTGTTCGGGGCCGAACGGGCCGCCGCCATCGCCGGTCCGGCCGCGATCCTCGCCTGGGTCATCGGCGCGGTCGTCGCGCTCACCATCGCCCTCACCTACACCGAGCTGGGCTCGATGTTCCCGAAGGCGGGCGGGATGGTCCGCTACGGCCAGTACTCGCACGGTTCGCTGGCCGGGTACCTCGCGGCCTGGGCGAACTGGATCGCCATCGTCTCGGTGATCCCCGGTGAGGCGACCGCCTCCGTCCAGTACATGAGCTCGTGGGACTTCAGCTGGGCCAAGGCGCTCTACGACGGCCAGGAGCTCACCGGCTCCGGCGTCGCGGTGGCCAGCGTCCTGCTGATCTTCTACTTCTTCATGAACTGGTTCGCGGTCTCGCTGTTCGCCAAGACCAACACCGCGATCACGGTCTTCAAGGTCGTCGTGCCGGTGCTCACCGCGGGCGCCCTGATCCTGGCCCACTTCGACACCCACAACATCGAGCGCGCCGGCGGTTTCGCCCCCAACGGCTGGAGCGCGGTCTTCAGCTGTGTGGCGCTCTCCGGCATCGTCTGGGCCTACAACGGCTTCCAGTCGCCGCTCAACCTCGCCGGCGAGGCGCGCAACCCCGGCCGCTCGCTGCCCAAGGCCGTCGCCTTCTCCATCGTCATCGCGCTGGTCATCTACCTGGCACTCCAGGTCGCCTTCCTCTTCGCGGTGCCCGCCGGGGACCTGAGCAAGGGCTGGGGCGGGCTCAGCTACCACTCCCCGCTCGCCGAGCTGGGGCTCGCCTGGGGCCTGAACTGGCTGGCGCTGCTGCTGTACGCGGACGCGTTCGTCTCGCCGTCCGGTACCGGCATGATCTACGCCGCCACCACCTCGCGCATGATCCAGGGCGTCCAGGAGAACGGCCACCTGCCGGGCATCTTCGGCAAGGTCGACGCCAAGACCGGCATCCCGCGCCCGGCGCTGGTGCTCAACCTCGGGGTGGCCTTCCTGTTCCTGGCGGTCTTCCGCGGCTGGGGCTCGCTCGCCGAGGTCGTCTCCGTCGCCACCGTCATCTCGTACATCACCGGGCCGGTCGCCGTGATGGGCCTGCGGCGGCTGTCGCCGCACATGAAGCGGCCGGTGAAGCTGCGCGCCATGCCGGTCATCGCGCCGGTCGCGATGATCTTCGGTTCGCTGGTCCTGTACTGGGGCAAGTGGCCGCTCACCGGCAAGGTCATCTTCATCATGGCGGTCGGTCTGCCGGTCTGGGCGTGGTACGAGATCGGCCGGCCGTGGAAGCAGGGCCGCAAGCCGCTGCGCGACCTGCTGCCGCACCTCAAGGCCGGTGCCTGGATGGTGATCTACCTGCTGGTCATGGCGGCCGTGTCCTACCTGGGCGGCAAGGAGTTCGGCGGCAAGGGCTACCTGCCGCCGGGCCTCGACCTCGCGGTGGTCGCGGTGATCGCGCTGGCCTTCTACTTCTGGGGCGTGCGCAGCGCCTGGCGCAACCCCTCGCTGGTCCAGGTCGAGGCCGAGCTGGCCGCGGCGGAGGAGTCCGGCGAGGCGGCGGGCGAAGGGGCCCGCACCGGAGCCTGAGCGGCCTTCGCGGTCCGTTCCGACCCCCTGAACACTGCCCGGGCCGCCCGGGCGCACAACCGGCCACGCGCGGCCGCACCTGGAGCTTCCAGGGCCGCGGGTGGCCGGTTCGGTCTCTCTTTGTGCAAATTCGTATCCGGTGCGTAAAGGTCGGGCGTAGGCTCGGGCATATGCGGATTGCGATTTCGGCATCAGCACAGGAGGGGCGCGCAACGGCGCGCTGCGGGGCGGACGGAGGGGTGCAATGACCGACAACGGGATCGCGCTGCCCTGGCTCGTCATCCGCCAGGACGAAGGCGGCAACCGCTATCGGGTCGGCCGCTACGCCACCCGCGCGGAGGCGGAGCGGGTCGCCGACCGCCTCGACACCCGCGGCAATCAGCGGCTTTACGTGGTCGAGCGGGTGAGCCACGGGGCTCCGTGAGCGAAGCGGGGCGGACAAGCGCGAGTCCGGCGGGGGACGTAGGCTGCCGCGCATGACGACGGTGCGCGTAGTGGTGGGCGGTGCGGTGTGCGAGCGGGGGCGGCTGCTGGCCGCCCGGCGCAGCGCGCCGCCCGCGCTGGCCGGCCGCTGGGAGCTGCCCGGCGGCAAGGTGGAGGACGGCGAGACGCCGGAGCAGGCGCTGGTGCGCGAGCTGCGCGAGGAGCTGGGGGTCGAGGCCGAGCCGGTGGAGCGGATCCCCGGTGAGTGGGTGCTGCGGCCCGGCTACGTCCTCCAGGTGTGGACCGCGCGGCTGGTCGGCGGGCGGCCGGAGCCGCTCCAGGACCACGACGCACTGCGCTGGCTGGGGCCGGGCGAGGAGCGCGAGGTGGACTGGCTCGACCAGGACCGTCCGGCGGTCGCCGAGGTGATGCGCCGGCTGGGCAGCAGACCCGCGGCGGGTATCCCGGGCGCGCGGCTGTAGCGCCGGGGCGGCGCCGGGAGCGCGCCCCTGGCGGGTGCGGGTCGCGTGCGCGGCCGGGCGGCCGGCCCGCCGTCCGCCCGCTCGTACGGTGTCCCCACCGCCTCGCCGGTCTGCCGCGAGATGCGCCATTTGTGCCACAGTGCACGGTTGAAGGCGGTACCGACCCCGCGATATCGGGTATGTCCTGAATGGCCCCTTTCGGTGGGGGTCGGGTTCGACGGGGGACCCCTCGGCCTGGGAAGTGATCGGCGTGAGCGACAGCGCAGCGGCAGAGGTCCCGGACTCCGGCCCCACCGATGTCCGCAGGCGCGGCCGGGCCTCCGGGGCGCCGTGCGCCGAATGGAGCTTCCCCGCCGACCCCGGCGCGGCGCGCTCCGCCCGCACCATGGTCCGTCAGGTGCTCGACGACTGGGGACTGGACGGCGCCGCCGACGTCGCGGTGCTGCTGGTGAGTGAGCTGGTCACCAACTCCCTGCGGTACACCAGTGGGCCCATCGGCGTACGCATGGTGCTGCTGGGCGCCGGGGCGCTCCTCGTCGAGGTCTCCGACCCGCTGCCCGATCCGCCGCGGACCCGCACCGCCGCCCCCGATGACGAGGGAGGACGCGGGCTCCAGCTGGTCGCGCACAGTTCGCGGCGGTGGGGCACCCGCCAGGGGAAGAGCGGCAAGACAGTGTGGTTCGAGCTGTCGGTGGCTGGTTAGGAGTCATGAGGAGTCCTGATCGTTGCCATTTCATCGACATTTTGTGGATGGCCTGCGATCGAGACTGTGCTGTGATCGTGAAGACCGTGTTCCGGATAGCCGAGGTGCTGGAATACTCGGCAGGTCCGGTCCGGGCACGATGAGCTGGAGGGGACGGGGCTCGTGAGCGAGAAGGCATCTGGCGGGGTGGTACCCGCGCAGAACGACGGCCGGTGCGGCGCGGACGGTCCGCAGGGACCGGGCGGTCACCGCCATGCGCCCGAGCCGCTCGGCGCGGCGGTGTGGCAGAGCAGCCGGCCCGGCTCGATCTACGACTACATCAAGGTCGCCTCGTTCTCGCTCGGCCCCGACGGGCGCATCGACCGGTGGAGCGAGCGGGCCGCCCGGATGCTGGGCATCCCGGCCCGGCACGCCCTCGGCAAGGACCCGGTCGCGGCGTTCGTACCGGGCGAGTTCCAGGAGACCGGGCGCCGCAAGGTCGCCGAGATCCTGGACGGCCGGGAGTGGACCGGCCTGGTGCCCTACAGCCGGGAGGCCGGCCGCGCCGCCGAGGGCCTCGCCGAGATCTACGTGATGCCCGCCGAGAACGAGGACGGTGAGCGCGGCGCGGTCTGCCTGGTCGTCGACGTCCGGGCGCTGCGCGGCATCGAGACCGACCTCGCCGCCGCGCAGGCCGTTTTCGGTCAATCCCCCATGGGCTTCACCCTGTTCGGCACCGATCTGAAGCTGCTGCGGGTCAACGAGCGCTTCGCCACCGTCTTCGGCGGCCCGGCCGGCAAGTACCGCGGCGGCACACCGTACGACTTCCTGCCGCGGCCCGAGGCGGAGCGGATGACGATCGCGCTGCGCCGGGTCCTGGAGACCGGCGAACCGGTCAGCGAGATGCAGCTGGTGGGCCACGTCCCCGGGGAGGAGGACCGCCGCCGCTGGTCGGTCTCGCTCTACCGCCTGCACGGTGCCAGCGGCCGCCCGATCGGGGTCGCCGCGCTCGCCTCCGACGTCACCGGCCGCCGCCGCGCCGAACGGGAGGCCGCCAATGCCCGCCGCAATCTGGCGCTGCTCAACGAGGCCGGTGCCCGGATAGGCAACTCCCTGGACCTGGAGACCACCGCCCGCACCCTGCTCGACGTCGCGGTCCCGCAGTTCTGCGACCTGGCGTCGGTCGACCTCTACCAGGGGCTGCTGGCCGGCGACGAGGAGCAGCCGGGGATGAGCGACGGCAGCGCGGAGCTGCGCCGGGTCGCCTTCGCCAGCGCGGTCTCCGACGCCCCGCTGGCCGCCGGCGCCCCCTACGACGCCCCGGTCGAGGTCGGGGCGGTCCACCGCTACCCCTTCAACTCCCCTTGTGCGGCGGCCCTGCGGACCGCGCAGGCGCAGATCGTCCCGGGCCGGGACAGCGACGAGGCTCCGGAGCTGGGCGCCGTGGTGCACTCCACGCTCGCCGTCCCGATGGTCGCCCGGGACACCGTCGTCGGCCTGGTGCGGTTCTCCCGGACGAAGGGCAGCGAGCCGTTCGGCGAACGGGACACCGCGCTCGCCGTCGAACTCGCCGCGCGCGCCGCGGTCTGCATCGACAACGCCCGCCTCTACCGCCGCGAGCACGAACGCGCGCTGATATTGCAGCGCAGCCTGCTGCCGCCCGGCGCCCCCGAGGCGGCCGGTCTCGACATCGCCTGCCGCTATCTGCCCGGGACCACCGCCACCGAGGTCGGCGGCGACTGGTTCGACGTCATCGAACTCCCCGGCCACCGCACCGCCCTGGTCGTCGGCGACGTCATGGGCCGGGGCCTGCGCGCCGCGGTCGCGATGGGTGAACTGCGCACCGCGGTGCGGACGTTGGCCCTGCTGGACCTGGAGCCGGCCGAGGTGCTGGGCGCGCTGGACGAGATCGCCCGGGGGCTGGGCGGCAGCGGCGACCGGGGCGCCGCGCGCAGCCGCTCGGGCGCGGCGGCCGGCGGGACCGGCCAGGGCCGCTCGGCCCGCACCGCCGACCTCTCCGAGGTCTACCTCGCCACCTGCGTCTACGCCGTCTACGACCCGATCACCCGGATCTGCACCTTCGCCAACGCCGGCCACCTGCCGCCGGTGCTGGTCGAGGAGGGCGAGGAGGCGCTGCTGCTGGACGTCCCGCCGGGGATGCCGCTGGGCGTCGGCGGGGAGCCGTTCGAGGAGATCGAGGTCGAGGTGCCGGACGGCGCGCTGCTGGCGCTGTACACCGACGGCCTGGTGGAGTCCCGGCACCATCCACTGGACGAGGGGCTCCAGGCGTTCCGCCGGGCGCTCTCGGACGCCGGCCGGCCGCTGGAGGACGTCTGCGACCACGTCCTGAGCGAGCTGAACACCTCGCACGGCGAGGACGACATCGCGCTGCTGATGGCCCGGGTGCACGGGCTGCCCAAGGACGCGGTGGGGGACTGGAATCTGGCGCCGGAGCCGCGCTCGGTCGCCCGGGCCCGGGAGCTGGCCCGCGACCAGCTGACCGACTGGGGGCTCCAGGCCCTGGTCGACACCACGGAGCTGCTGGTCAGCGAGCTGGTGACGAACGCGCTGCGGCACGGGCACGGCGAGATCCGGCTGCGGCTGCTGCTGGACCGGACGCTGGTGTGCGAGGTGTGGGACGCCGATCTGGCCCAGCCGCGGCGGCGGCGGGCCCGGGACACCGACGAGGGCGGCCGCGGTCTCCAGCTGGTCGGGCTGCTCAGTGAGCGCTGGGGGAGCCGGCGCACCCCGCGCGGCAAGACCGTCTGGTTCGAACTCGCGCTGCCGGACGGCGACACGGAGCCGGCGGACCCGGCGGAGGCCCTGCTGAGCCTGTTCTGAGGGGCGCGTTCGGAGGGGCGTGCGCCGAGGGGCGCGGCAGGCCCCGGAGGACCCGGGTGGACGGACCCGGGCGGAGCGGGCGGTCAGGCGCCGCGGAGGTGCGCGGCGGCCAGTTCGGCCTCGCGGACGACGCGGGCGGTGTCGACGTGCAGCAGCGCGCCGTCCGCCTTGCGCAGGTGGCCGTCGACGAACACCTCGCTGACGTTCGGCGGCTGGCCGTTGAGGACGATCTGGCTGGTCCAGTCGAAGCGCGGGGCGAAGTTGAGCGTGCCGGGGTCCAGGACCACGACGTCGGCGCGCTTGCCGGGGGTCAGTGAGCCGACCCGGTCGGCCATGCCGATGGCCTCCGCGCCGCCGAGGGTGGCCATCCGCAGCACGGCCGGGAGGGTCGGGTGGATCTCGGCGTCCTGGTGCAGGGCCCGTTGGAGGCCGACCGCCGCCTTCATCACGTTGAACATGTCCGAGGTGTCGTTGGTGCCGCCGTCGTGGCCCAGCCCGGCCTTGACGCCGTGCCGGTGGAAGGCCGGCAGCGGGCAGATACCGGACGCCAGCCGCATGTTGCTCAGCGGGCAGTGCGCGATCCGCACGTCGTGCTCGCCGGTCAGCGCGATCTCCTCGGCGGTGAGGTGGATGGCGTGGTTCATCAGCAGGTCCGGGCCGAACGCGCCGATCTCGCGCAGCGAGCGGATCGGGTCGTCCGCGCGGTCGCCCTTGTTCTCCAGGACGTGCGAGTTGAACATCACCTTCAGGTCGCGGGCGACCTCGTACAGCGCCCGCAACTCCTTGAGCCGGTCCATCCCGGCGTGCGCGGAGACCTGGACGGAGGCCAGCGGGAGCGGGTCGAGGAGGTCCTTCTTGACCTTCGGGATGAGGTGGGCGTCGGCGGCGCTCTGGGTGGCGGCGTAGACGAAGCGCAGCCCGGCGTCGTCCAGGGCCCCGATGTAGCGCTCGCTGGTGTCGTAGGGGATCGGGTGGACCCAGTCGACGACGGTGGTGACGCCCGCCTGGAGGGCGTCGAGGGCGGCCAGGTGGACGAAGCGGTACATGTCCTGGGGGCCGATCCCGGGGAGGGTGGCGCGGTTGCAGTCGCCGAGCCAGCCGTAGAGGTCCTCGTTCGAACAGCCGCCGCGGATGCTGGACTGCCACAGGTGGTTGTGCAGGTCGACGAAGCCGGGCAGCACGATCCTGCCGCGGGTGTCCAGGAGGCGGGCGCCGGCCGGGGCGGTCAGCCCGCGCCCCACGGCGGCGACGGTGCCGTCCCGCAGCAGGACGTCCACGCCGTTCTCCAGCTGCCCCAGGGGGCCCTTGCCCAGCTTGGTGTCCATGGTGAGCACCAGGTCGGCGCCGCGCAGCAGGGTGGTGCGGCGGGGGCCGGGGGCCGGTGCGGGGGTGGCCGGGCGGTCCTGGGCGACGGCGGGGAAGCCGGCCGCGGCGGCCAGCGGGACCGTGCCCAGGCCCGCCAGCACGCGGCGCCGGTTCAGTTTCGGAAGATTCATTCCGTTCTTATACCGCGCTTGTTCGAATCCGCCGTAAGGATGTTTCCAGCCATCTGATTCCACGTCAGAAGAGCGGCAGGACCGGCTACTCGGGGACGCGGCGGGTCATTCCGTCCGTCGCCGGATCTTGTTCCCGAGCCACACCAGAGGGTCGTATTTCCGGTCCGCGGCCCGCTCCTTCAGCGGGATCAGCGCATTGTCGGTGATCTTGATGTGCTCGGGGCAGACCTCCGTGCAGCACTTGGTGATGTTGCAGTAGCCGAGCCCGTGGCCGTCCTGCGCGGTGCGCCTGCGGTCCAGGCCGAGGGCCGGTGCGGCGTCCAGCGGGTGCATGTCCAGCTCGGCGATCCGCATCAGGAAGCGCGGGCCGGCGAAGGCGTCCTTGTTCTCCTCGTGGTCCCGGACCACATGGCAGGTGTTCTGGCACAGGAAGCACTCGATGCACTTGCGGAACTCCTGTGACCGGTTCACGTCCTCCTGCCGCATCCGGTACTCGCCCGGCCCCAGATCCGCCGGCGGCACGAACGCGGGGATCTCGCGCGCCTTGGTGTAGTTGAACGAGACGTCGGTGACCAGGTCGCGCAGGACCGGGAAGGTCCGCATCGGGGTGACCGTGACGGTCTCGGCGCGGGTGAACACCGACATCCGCGTCATGCACATCAGCCGCGGCCGCCCGTTGATCTCCGCGCTGCACGAACCGCACTTGCCCGCCTTGCAGTTCCAGCGCACCGCGAGGTCCGGCGCCTGGGTGGCCTGGAGGCGGTGGATGATGTCGAGCACCACCTCGCCCTCGTGCACCTCGACCTCGTAGTCGCGCAGTTCACCGCCGTCCGCGTCACCGCGCCAGACCCGGAAGTGCGCCGGGTAGGACCCGCCGGGCCGCTGCTCCGCCTGCCGCTCGCTCACCGGCTCAGCTCCTCGTCCGTCAGATACTTCACCAGCTCGTCCTGCTCGAAGAGTTCGAGGAGATCGCGGCGGATCGGCGGGGTCTCCCGGCGGGTGAGCCGGATCCGCCCGCGCGCCGGGTCCGGGTCGCCGCCGCCGTCCGGCCCGTCGGCGAGCTCGCAGACGAGGTTGACGTTGCGCCAGCGCCGGTCCATCTCCGGGTAGTCGTCCCGGGTGTGGCCGCCCCGGCTCTCCGTGCGGGTCAGCGCCGCCCGCGCCACGCACTCGCTGACCAGCAGCATGTTCCGCAGGTCCAGGGCCAGGTGCCAGCCGGGGTTGTACTGCCGGTGGCCCTCCACGCCCGCCCGGTGGGCCCGCACCCGCAGCGCCGCGAGCCGGCTGAGCGCCTCGGCCATCTCCTCCTCCCGGCGGATGATGCCGACCAGGTCGTTCATCGCCTGCTGGAGCTCCTGGTGCAGGGCGTACGGGTTCTCCGCCGGGCCGCCGGTCTCCTCGGCGCTGAACGGGCGCAGCGCCTCCGCCTCGGCCGCGTCGATGTCGCGCGCCTCGGCGGGCGGCCGGGCGTGCAGCGCGGTGACGTACTCGGCCGCGTACAGTCCCGCGCGGCGGCCGAAGACCAGCAGGTCGGAGAGGGAGTTGCCGCCCAGCCGGTTGGAGCCGTGCATCCCGCCGGCCACCTCGCCGGCCGCGAACAGCCCGGGCACGCCGGTCGCCGCCGCGGTGTCCGGGTCCACCTCCACCCCGCCCATCACGTAGTGGCAGGTCGGGCCGACCTCCATCGGCTCGGCGGTGATGTCCACGTCCGCCAGCTCCTTGAACTGGTGGTGCATGGACGGCAGCCGGCGCTTGATCACCTCGGCCGGCATCCGGGTCGAGACGTCCAGGAAGACCCCGCCGTGCGGGGAGCCGCGGCCCGCCTTGACCTCGGCGTTGATGGCCCGGGCCACCTCGTCGCGGGGCAGCAGCTCGGGGGGCCGGCGGTTGCGGTCGGGGTCGTCGTACCAGCGGTCGCCCTCGGCCTCGGTCTCGGCGTACTTCTCCTTGAAGACGTCCGGGACGTAGTCGAACATGAACCGCTTGCCGTCGCTGTTGCGCAGCACCCCGCCGTCGCCGCGCACCGACTCGGTGACCAGGATGCCCTTGACCGACGGCGGCCAGACCATCCCGGTCGGGTGGAACTGCACGAACTCCATGTTGATCAGCGGCGCGCCGGCCAGCAGCGCCAGCGCGTGGCCGTCGCCGGTGTACTCCCAGGAGTTGGAGGTCACCTTGAAGGACTTGCCGATCCCGCCGGTGGCCAGCACCACCGCCGGCGCCTCCAGCACGAAGAACCGCCCCGACTCCCGGTCGTAGGCGAAGACCCCGGAGACCTTGCCGCCGGTCTTCAGCACGCGGGTGACGGTGCACTCCTGGAAGACCTTCAGCCCCTCCTCGTACGAGCCGGAGACCCGCTGGTCCTCCTGCTGGAGGGAGACGATCTTCTGCTGGAGGGTGCGGATCAGCTCCAGGCCGGTGCGGTCGCCGACGTGTGCCAGCCGCGGGTACTCGTGGCCGCCGAAGTTGCGCTGGGAGATCCGGCCGTCCGGGGTGCGGTCGAAGAGCGCGCCCCAGGTCTCCAGCTCCCAGACCCGGTCGGGGGCCTCCCGGGCGTGCAGTTCGGCCATCCGCCAGTGGTTGAGGAACTTGCCGCCGCGCAGGGTGTCCCGGAAGTGGACCTGCCAGGTGTCGTGCTCGTTGGCGTTGCCCATACTGGCCGCGATACCGCCCTCGGCCATCACCGTATGGGCCTTGCCGAACAGGGACTTGCAGATCACCGCCGTCCGCATGCCCGCCTCGCGGGCCTCGATGGCGGCGCGCAGCCCGGCGCCGCCCGCGCCCACCACGACCACGTCCCAGGTCTGCCGGTCCACATGCGCCATCAGCGGCACACCTTCCCTCGTAAGTTCCGCGGTTTCCCTCGGAAGTTGCCTGCGTCAGAAGAAGCGCGGGTCCTCGAACGCCCCGCCGGCCAGCAGGAAGACGTAGAAGTCCGCCACCGCCACGCTGATCAGCGACGCCCAGGCGAGCTGCATGTGGCGGGCGTTGAGCGTGCTGACCCAGCCCCACAGTCGGTACCGCACCGGGTGCTTGGAGAAGTGCCGCAGCCGGCCGCCGACGATGTGCCGGCAGGAGTGGCAGGAGAGGGTGTACGCCCAGATCAGCACGATGTTGGCGAGGAAGACCAGCGAGCCCAGGCCCATGTGGCCCCAGCGGTAGTGGTCGTCGCGGAAGGTCAGCACGGTGTCGTACGTCAGCACCCCGGCGACCAGGACCGCGAAGTAGAAGAAGTAGCGGTGGACGTTCTGGAGGATCAGCGGGAAGCGGGTCTCGCCGGTGTACCTGCGGTGCGGCTCGGCGACCGCGCAGGCCGGCGGGGACGCCCAGAAGCCGCGGTAGTACGCCTTGCGGTAGTAGTAGCAGGTCAGCCGGAAGCCCAGCGGGAAGATCAGGATCAGCAGCGCGGGGGACAGGCCCCACCAGCTGCCGAACACCTCCCAGTTGGGGCCGCCGCGCATGGGGTGGCAGTTCGCCGCCAGGCACGGGGAGTAGAACGGCGAGACATACGGGGCGTGGTAGTAGTCGGCGTTCGCGAACGCCCGCCAGGTCGAGTAGACGACGAACGCGAGCAGCCCGGCGGCGGTGCCGGCCGGCGCCAGCCACCAGCGGTCGGTGCGCAGGTGGCGGGCGGGGATCGCGGCGCGCGAGGCATCGCGCACGCCGGTCGGGCCCGATTGCGGTGCGGGTTCGATGCCAGTGGCCAACGTCGTCTCCGTCCTTACGGTGCGTGCCGGTCCCTGGCGCCCAGGCCCTCGTCCTCGGCGTCGGTCCACAGCGCGGAGTTGTAGGGGGTGTCCGGGATCGGCACCATCTCGTCCTCGGCCGTACCGGCCCGGCCCGGCGGGGCGGCGGCCAGACTCTGCTTCAGCAGCGCCAGGCCCTCCCGCAGGTGGTCGGTGTCGCTGCGGATCCGGCGGACCTCCAGCCCCTCGCCGATCCGCTTCTCCAGCGCGCCGACCGCCTGGACCAGGGCGTCCAGGCTGCGTTCAACCGCCGTCAAGTCGTCCTGAACGGACATCGCATGCCCTCACTTCGTGACGGGTGGTGGGCGATCTCATGCGCCCGAGAGTGTCGCGCGTCACAGTAGGGCTTGGGAAGGGGGCAGGCGCGAGTACGACTCGAACCGGTGCGTTGCCCCACCCCCACGCCCCACGGAACGTCGAACTCCGGTGCGAACGGGGCAGGTCCACGGCCATCGGCGGGCCCTCCCGGGGGCGCGCGCGGGGGTCCGTACGCCCCGTCGTGATCCCGTGCGTCCACCGGTCGGAGCAGCGGGAACGGGGCCGGGCGGGTGGCCTTCGGCGCGCCGCCGCCGTGTCGGGAGGCGAGGAAGCGGACGGTCACCTTCAGTTAGGGATGCCATAGATGTGATGAGCCGCAAAGTCGGCCGGACGTGTTGCTGCGGCTCGGTGCGGCGCGGGCGAGCCCGGAGGTAACTGTCATGACCGACCACGTCAGGCCAGCCGGCGCGGTGTGCCGGCGGCGCCGCTGTGCCGCGATCGTCGCGGCGGGGGTGCTGCTCCCGATGCCGGTGCTGGCCGGGTGCAGCCAGGGCGACACCGCCCCCTCCGTCGCCCGGTCCCAGGACATCGCACCGGCCCCGCGCGGCGCGCTGAAGAACGGCGGCACGGTGCGCTGGGCCCTCGACGCGCTGCCCAGCACCTTCAACGCCTTCCAGAGCGACGCCGACGCCGGCACCACCCGGGTCGCCGGCGCGGTGCTGCCCAGCCTGTTCACCCTCGACGCCGGCGGCCGGCCGCAGCGCAACGCCGACTACCTCACCGCCGCGGACATCAGCGCCCGCGAGCCCCGGCAGGTCGTCACCTACCAGCTCAACCCCAAGGCGCGGTGGAGCGACGGCCGGCCGATCGGCGCCGCCGACTTCGCCGCCCAGTGGAACGCGCTGCGCGGCAAGGACAGCGCCTACTGGACCGCCCGCAACGCCGGCTACGACCGGATCGCCAAGGTCGAGCCGGGCGCGAAACCGCACCAGGTCAAGGTCACCTTCGCCCGCCCGTACGCGGACTGGCAGGCGCTGTTCACCCCGCTCTACCCCCGGTCCGTGATGGGCGACGCGAACGTCTTCAACGACGGGGTGCGGGAGAAGCTCCCGGTCGGCGCCGGGCCGTTCCTCGTCCGCACGCGGGACGCCGACCGCGGCACCGTCACCCTGGTCCGCAACCCCGCCTGGTGGGGTGAGAAGGCCAAGCTCGACCGGCTGGTGCTGACCGCGCTGCCGCGCGACAAGCGGGCCGCGGCACTGGCCGCCGGATCGGTCGACGTCGCCGCGGTGGACCGGCCGGCCGCCGAGCGCGTGGACCGGGCCGCCGCGCCCGCCTCCCCCCAGGGCGTGGACGCCAAGGCCGCCGCGCACCGCGCCGCCGCCCGGGACGCCGCGCTGCGCGGCTACACCGTCCGCAAGGCCCTGGAGCCCGCCTACACCCAGCTCGCCCTCAACGGCAGCGCCGGACCGCTCGCCGACCAGCGGGTGCGCCGCGCGGTGGCCCGCGCCATCGACCGGCAGGCGCTCGCCGACTCCGTCCTCAAGCCGCTGGACCTGCCCTCCCACCCGCTCGGCAACCACCTGCTGATGGCCGGTCAGCACGGCTACCAGGACCACAGCGACGCGCTCGGCGACGCGGACGCCGGCGCCGCCAGGAAGCTGCTCGCGGACGCCGGCTGGAAGCCCTCGGGCCCGGCCGCGCCGGAGCCGGCCGGGGAGCAGGCCGGCGCCGGCCGCGCGGTCACCCCGGACCGGGCGGACGACGACGGCCCGGACGACCGCGGCCCCGGCGCGGACGAGCCCGGCGACGGCGCCCCGGCCGACCGGCCCGGCGACGCGGTCAGCGACGGCCGCAACCCGCAGCGGCCCGCCCGGGCCCGCGGTGCGGGCGACGGTGCCCGCCCGGCCGCCGCCGAGGCCCCGCTGTCCTTCACCGGCGCGGTCGGCTCCGAGGTCCAGCAGGCCGCGCTGCTGCGGCAGAGCGCGGCGTTCTACAAGGCCGGCGCCGCCGAGGAGAAGGCCGCGGCCGACGGGGACACCGGCTCCGCCGCGTACGCCAGGTACCGCCGGTACACCAAGCGGGCCGCCCAGGCGCTGGGCGCCGCCGAGGTGATCGAGACCGGGCAGGCGCCGCACCTGCCGGGGGCCGCCGCCGGGCACGCGGCCGCCTTCCGGACCGGCCCCGGTGCGGCCGCGGCCCGGCCGGCGCACGCCGCCGCCTCGCCGGAGGCGGCGGGCCGGCGGCCGGCCGCGGTGCCGGTGATGAAGAAGGACGGCCGGCCGCTGTCGCTGCGCTTCGTCCTCCCCGACGGGCCCGGCTCCGAGCAGCTGCGCGCCGTGGGCCGGCGGATCGCCGGGATGCTGAACCGGATCGGCGTGCAGACCGCGATCCAGCGGGTGCCGGACGCCAGTTACTTCCAGGACCACATCGCCTCCGGCGACTACGACCTGGCGCTGTACTCCTGGCCCGGCACCGCCTTCCCGGCCACCGACGCCCGGCCGATCTTCGCCAAGCCGCAGCCCGCCCCGGACGGCTCGCTGACCGTCGAGCAGAACTACACCCGGGTCGGCACCGACCACATCGACCAGCTCTTCGACCAGGCCGCCTCCGAGCTGGACGGGGACGCCGCGCACACCCTGGTCGAGCAGGCCGACGCCCGGATCTGGGCGGCCGCCGGATCGATTCCGCTCTACCAGCGGCCGGAGCTGGTGGCGACCAGGAAGTCCCTCGCCAACATCGGCGCGTTCGGCTTCGCCACCCCCCGCTTCCAGGACATCGGCTACACCCGGTAAAGGGCCCGCCAGAGGTCTTTCCCGGGACAAAACAGCAGGTCAGAGGTGCTGGGTACGGGCTGGGGCGGCTGTTGCCGCCACAGCCCCGTACCATGGGGTGAGGCCGTGGCGTCCTCAAGCCCGGCAGGGCGCGCGTACCGGACCGTACGTGCCGCCATCCACGATTCCGGGAGAAGCGCCGCACTATGGCTCGTACCGTCGAGCGTCACGACATCCGCAACGTCGCCATCGTCGCCCACGTCGACCACGGCAAGACGACCATCGTCGACGCCATGCTCAAGCAGGCCGGTGCCTTCGCCGCGCACCAGCTCGACTCCGTCGACGACCGCGTCATGGACTCGAACGACCTGGAGCGTGAGAAGGGCATCACGATCCTCGCCAAGAACACCGCGGTGAAGTATCACCCGAAGGACGGCGGGGAGCCCATCACCATCAACATCATCGACACCCCCGGCCACGCCGACTTCGGTGGCGAGGTCGAGCGCGGCCTGTCGATGGTCGACGGCGTCGTCCTCCTGGTGGACGCGTCCGAGGGCCCGCTGCCGCAGACCCGCTTCGTGCTGCGCAAGGCCCTCCAGGCGCGGATGCCGGTCATCCTGTGCATCAACAAGACCGACCGCCCGGACTCCCGGATCGACGAGGTCGTCAACGAGACCTACGACCTCTTCCTGGACCTGGACGCCGACGAGGACCAGATCGAGTTCCCGATCGTCTACGCCTGCGGCCGCGACGGCATCGCCTCGCTGACCAAGCCGGAGGACGGCACCGTCCCCGCCGACTCCACCAGCCTGGAGCCGTTCTTCTCCACCATCCTGGACACCATCCCGGCCCCCTCCTACGACGAGGAGGCCCCGCTCCAGGCGCACGTCACCAACCTCGACGCGGACAACTTCCTCGGCCGGATCGCGCTGCTCCGCGTCGAGCAGGGCGAGCTGCGCAAGGGCCAGACGGTGGCCTGGATCAAGCGCGACGGCTCGGTGGCGAACGTCCGCATCTCCGAGCTGATGATGACCGAGGCGCTCACCCGCAAGCCCGCCGAGAAGGCCGGCCCGGGCGACATCTGCGCGGTCGCCGGTATCCCCGACATCATGATCGGCGAGACCCTGGCCGACCCGGAGAACCCGGTCGCGCTGCCGCTGATCACGGTCGACGAGCCGGCGATCTCGATGACCATCGGCACCAACACCTCCCCGCTGGTCGGCCGCGGCGGCACCGGCAAGGGCGCGGACGCCAAGGCCGCGGTCAAGGACCGCAAGGTCACCGCCCGCCAGGTCAAGGACCGCCTGGACCGCGAGCTGATCGGCAACGTCTCGCTCCGCGTGCTGGACACCGACCGCCCGGACGCCTGGGAGGTCCAGGGCCGCGGCGAGCTGGCGCTGGCCATCCTGGTCGAGACCATGCGCCGGGAGGGCTACGAGCTCACCGTCGGCAAGCCGCAGGTCGTCACCAAGGAGGTCGACGGCAAGACCTACGAGCCGGTCGAGCGGATGACCATCGACGTGCCCGAGGAGCACATGGGCGCGGTCACCCAGCTCATGGGCGTCCGCAAGGGCCGGATGGACAACATGTCCAACCACGGCTCCGGCTGGGTGCGCATGGAGTTCGTCGTCCCCTCCCGCGGTCTGATCGGCTTCCGCACGGAGTTCCTGACCCAGACCCGCGGCACCGGTATCGCGCACTCCATCCACGAGGGCCACGAGCCCTGGTTCGGCACCCTGACCACGCGCAACAACGGCTCGCTGGTCGCCGACCGGTCCGGTACGGTCACCGCCTTCGCGATGACCAACCTCCAGGAGCGCGGCGTGCTCTTCGTCGAGCCCGGCACCGAGGTGTACGAGGGCATGATCGTCGGTGAGAACTCCCGCTCCGACGACATGGACGTCAACATCACCAAGGAGAAGAAGCTCACCAACATGCGGTCGTCCACGGCCGACGTGGCCGAGTCGATCGTGCCGCCGCGCAAGCTCTCCCTGGAGCAGTCCCTGGAGTTCTGCCGCGACGACGAGTGCGTGGAGGTGACCCCGGAGGCGGTCCGCATCCGCAAGGTCAACCTCGACCAGCGCGAGCGCGCCCGCGCCGCGTCCCGCGCCAAGCACGGCTGAGCGGGCCGCACCCACGGCTGACCACGGCGCCCCGCCGGACCCCGGTCCGGCGGGGCGCCGCCGTATGCCCGCACCGGGTCGGTCATCCGGGGGGTTTCCCGGGGGTTCGGAGCAGTGGCGCCCGGCGCCGGGGTGCGGTAGGCCCCGCCGTGGGCTGTGATGTGGGCTACGTGCGGTCCCCGCGACCACGCGTGCCCCCGCAGTCCGGACCGTAAGGAGGCGCCATGCCGACCGCCGCGCGCGTGCAGCGGGCCGTCTGCCTGGCGGGGGCGCTGGCCCTGGCGGCCACGGCCTGCGGCGGCGGGCGCGGCGCCACGGGCGGCTCCGCGGTGGTCAGCGCCTCCTGGGGGGACCCGCAGAACCCGCTGGAGCCGGCCAACACCAACGAGGTGCAGGGCGGCAAGGTCCTGGAGATGCTGCTGCGCGGCCTCAAGCGCTACAACCCGCGCACCGGCGCCGCGGAGAACGTCCTCGCGGAGAAGATCGTCACCACCGACGCCCGGCACTACACCGTCCGGCTCCGGCCCGGCTGGACCTTCAGCAACGGCGAGCCGGTCACCGCCAAGTCCTTCGTGGACGCCTGGAATTACGGCGCACTGCTGACCAACAAGCAGAAGAACGCGCCGTTCTTCCAGTACATCGACGGTTTCGAGAAAGTACATCCGGACAAGGGCGCGCCCACCGCGAAAACCCTCTCCGGCCTGTCGGTGAAGGACGACCGCACCTTCACCGTCACGCTCAACCAGAAATTCTCCACCTGGCCGGACACCCTGGGCTACGCGGCCTTCATGCCGCTGCCGCAGTCCTTCTTCCGCGACCACGCCGGCTGGCTGGCGCAGCCGGTCGGCAACGGCCCGTACCGCGTCGACTCGTACGACAAGGGCACCGTGCTGCGGATGCGGAAGTGGACGCGGTACCCCGGCTCCGATCCGGCCCGCAACGGCGGGATCGACCTGCGGGTCTACACCGACACCGACACCGCCTACACCGATCTTCAGGCCGGGAACCTCGACGTGGTCGACGACATTCCGGCGTCCCAGCTGAAGAACGTCCGGACCGATCTGGGAAAGCGGTACATCAACCAGCCGGCCGGCATCATCCAGACCCTCGCCTTTCCCATGTACGACCCGCGGTGGGGCCGGCCGGGCATGGAAAAGGTGCGGCGCGGACTGTCGATGGCGATCGACCGGGAGCAGATCACCCGGGAGATCTTCCAGCACACCCGCACCCCGGCCACCGACTGGACCTCACCGGTCCTGGGGGAGAAGGGCGGCCACAAACCAGGGCTGTGCGGCGAAGCCTGCGTCTTCGCCCCGGCGAAGGCCCGGCAGCTCATCAAGGAGGGCGGCGGAATTCCCGGCGGCCGGCTGACCATCGCGTACAACGCCGACACCGGCTCGCACAAGGACTGGGTCGACGCGGTCTGCAACAGCATCAACAACACCCTGGGCAACGACCGGGCGTGCGTGGGGAATCCGGTCGGCACCTTCGCTGATTTCCGCAACAAGATCAGCGCCCGGCAGATGACCGGGCCGTTCCGGTCCGGCTGGCAGATGGACTACCCGCTCATCCAGAATTTCCTCCAGCCGCTCTACTACACCAATGCCTCGTCCAACGACGGGAAGTTCAGCGATCCGGGTTTCGACGCGCTCGTCAACCAGGCCAACGCCGCGCCCGACACCCGGCAGGCGGTGGCGCTCTTCCAGGACGCCGAGCGGATCCTCGCGCGGAAGATGCCGTCCATTCCGCTGTGGTACCAGAACGGCAGCGGCGGCTATACGGAACGGGTCAGGAATGTGACGCTCAATCCCTTCAGCGTCCCGGTCTACAACGAGATCACGGTCGGCTGACCGCGAAGTGAGGCGGGCTCATGGGACGTTATGTGATCCGGCGGCTGCTCCAGATGATTCCGGTGTTCATCGGCAGCACCTTCCTCATCTTCCTGATGGTGTACGCGCTGGGCGACCCGGTGGCCGCGATGTTCGGCGAACGCGCCCCGGACCCGGCCACCGCCGCGCAGATCCGCCACGACCTCTACCTCGACCAGCCGCTGTGGAAGCAGTACCCGCATTACATGGGCCAGATCTTCCAGGGGAATTTCGGCATCGCGTTCAACGGCCGCCCGGTCACCGAGCTGATGGCCGCCGCCTTTCCGGTCACCCTCCGGCTCACCCTGATCGCCGTCGTCATCGAAATGGTCGTGGGCATCGCGCTGGGGGTCTTCAGCGGACTGCGGCGCGGCCGGAGCATCGACACCACCGTGCTCGTCCTCACCCTGATCGTGGTGTCCGTCCCGACCTTCGTCAGCGGCTATCTGCTCCAGTTCGTCTTCGGGGTGAAACTCGAATGGGCCGCGCCGACCGTCGCGTTCGAGACCCCGCTGAACGAAATGCTGCTGCCCGGACTCGTCCTGGCGCTGGTCTCGCTCGCCTACGTCACCCGGCTGACCCGGACCTCCATCGCGGAGAACGCCCGCGCCGACTACATCCGCACCGCGGTCGCCAAAGGACTGCCCCGGCGCCGGGTCATCACCCGCCACCTGCTGCGCAATTCCCTGATCCCGGTCGTCACCTTCATCGGCACCGATATCGGCGCGCTGATGGGCGGTGCCATCGTCACCGAGCGCATCTTCAACATCCACGGCGTGGGATTCCAGCTCTACCAGGGAATCCTCCGGCAGAATTCACCGACCGTGGTGGGATTCGTGACGATCCTGGTGCTGGTGTTCCTCATCGCCAATCTGCTGGTCGACCTGCTGTACGCCGTCCTCGACCCGAGGATCCGCTATGCCTGAGCCGCACGTCCCCAAGGAAGCCATCGGCCACGGCGACGGCGGCACCGCCGCGCTGGCCATCGGCGAGGCCGAGTCGCTGGAACGCGCCCACGCCGCCGGGCCCCCGCCCCCCGGCGGCGCACCCACCGGCCGGCCCCGCAGCCTGTGGAGCGACGCCTGGCACGACCTGCGCCGCAACCCGGTCTTCGTGCTCTCCGCGCTGGTCATCGTCTTCCTGGTGGTGATCGCCCTGTGGCCGCAGCTGATCGCCACCGGCAACCCCTACCGCGCCGACCTCGCCAAGGCCCAGCAGGGCGCCGCACCGGGCCACCCCTTCGGCTACGACCTCCAGGGCCGCGACGTCTACACCCGCGTCGTCTACGGCGCCCGGGCCTCCATCACCGTCGGCACCTGCGCCACCGCCGGCGCCGCCCTCCTGGGCAGCCTGCTCGGCGGCCTGGCCGGCTTCTTCGGCGGCTGGTGGGACGCGCTGCTCTCCCGGCTCGCCGACATCTTCTTCGGCATCCCGGTCCTGCTCGGCGGACTGGTCTTCCTCTCCGTGGTCACCAGCACCACCGTCTGGCCGGTGGTCGGCTTCATCGTGCTGCTCGGCTGGCCGCAGGTCGCCCGGATCGCCCGCGGCTCGGTCGTCACCGCCAAGCAGAACGACTACGTCCAGGCCGCGCGGGCGCTGGGCGCCGGCAACGGGCGGATGCTGCTGCGGCACATCGCGCCCAACGCCGTCGCCCCCGTCATCGTCGTCGCCACCATCGCGCTGGGCACCTACATCGCGCTGGAGGCCACCCTGTCCTACCTCGGCGCCGGCCTGAAACCCCCCACCGTCTCCTGGGGCATCGACATCTCCGCCGCCTCCACCCACATCCGCAACGCGCCGCACATGCTGCTCTGGCCGGCCGGCGCGCTGAGCCTGACGGTGCTGGCGTTCATCATGCTCGGCGACGCGGTGCGCGACGCCCTCGACCCCAAGCTGCGCTGAGGAGGCGTGACGATGACCGAAGGCGGCGTGCCCCCGGCACAGCCCCTGCTCGACGTCCGGGACCTCCGGGTGGAGTTCCGCACCCGGGACGGCGTGGCCAAGGCCGTCAACGGCGTCAGCTACACCGTCGCGGCCGGGCAGACCCTCGCGGTGCTCGGCGAGTCCGGCTCCGGCAAGTCCGTCACCGCCCAGGCCGTGATGGGCATCCTCGACTCCCCGCCCGGCTTCGTCACCGGCGGGCAGATCCTCTTCCGGGGCCGCGACCTGCTGACCCTGGGCCGGGAGGAGCGCCGCCGGATCCGCGGCGCCCAGCTGGCGATGATCTTCCAGGACGCGCTCTCCGCGCTGAACCCCGTCCTCAGCGTCGGCACCCAGCTCGGCGAGATGTTCCGGGTGCACACCGGCGCCTCCCGCAAGGACGCCCGGGCCAGGGCCGTCGCGCTGATGGAACGGGTCGGCATCCCGGCGGCCCGGCAGCGGGTGGGGGACTACCCGCACCAGTTCTCCGGCGGTATGCGCCAGCGCATCATGATCGCCATGGCGCTGGCCCTTGAGCCCGCCCTGATCATCGCCGACGAGCCGACCACCGCCCTCGACGTCACCGTCCAGGCCCAGGTGATGGACCTCCTCGCCGAGCTGCGCCGGGAGTACCGGATGGGGCTGATCCTGATCACCCACGACCTGGGCGTGGTCGCCGACGTCGCCGACACCATCGCCGTGATGTACGCCGGCCGGGTCGTGGAGACCGCCCCCGTCCACCAGCTCTACAAGGCCCCCGCCCACCCGTACACCCGCGGCCTGCTGGAGTCCGTCCCGCGCCTGGGCCCCAAGGACCGCCCGCTGTACGCCATCAAGGGCCTGCCGCCCAGCCTCACCGCCATCCCCCCGGGCTGCACCTTCCACCCCCGCTGCCCGCTGGCCCGCGACCTCTGCCGCACCGACCGCCCGCCGCTGTACGAGGCCGGCCCGGAGCGCACCAGCGCCTGCCACTTCTGGAAGGAGACCCTCGATGGCGCCCGATGACCCGCTCCTGGACGTCCGCGACCTGGTCAAGCACTTCCCGCTGACCCGGGGGGTGCTGGTCAGGAAGCAGGTGGGGGCGGTCAAGGCGGTCGACGGGATCTCGTTCGCCCTCCGGCCGGGCGAGACGCTGGGGATCGTGGGGGAGTCCGGCTGCGGCAAGTCCACCGTGGCCCGGATGCTGGTCGGCCTGGAGCGGCCGACCTCGGGCCGGATCGGCTACCGCGGCCAGGACATCACCCGCCTGTCCGGCCGCGCCCTGAAAGCCGTCCGCCGCAACATCCAGATGGTCTTCCAGGACCCCTACACCTCGCTCAACCCCCGGATGACGGTCGGCGACATCGTCGGCGAGCCCTTCGCGATCCACCCCGAGGCGGCGCCGAAGGGGGACCGGCGGCGCCGGGTCCAGGAGCTGCTGGAGGTCGTCGGGCTCAACCCGGAGTTCATCAACCGCTATCCGCACCAGTTCTCCGGTGGCCAGCGCCAGCGCATCGGCATCGCCCGCGGCCTGGCCCTCCGCCCGGAGATCATCGTCGCGGACGAACCGGTGTCCGCCCTCGACGTCTCCGTGCAGGCGCAGGTCGTCAACCTCCTGGCCCGGCTCCAGGGCGAGTTCGGGCTGTCCTACGTCTTCATCGCGCACGACCTGTCCGTCGTCCGCCACCTCTCCGACCGGGTCGCGGTGATGTACCTCGGCAAGATCGTCGAGACCGGCACCGGCGAGCAGATCTACGACCACCCCACCCATCCGTACACCCAGGCCCTGCTCTCCGCCGTCCCGGTGCCCGACCCGGAGGCCCGCGCCCACCGGGAGCGCATCCTGCTCAGCGGGGACGTGCCCTCGCCCGCCGACCCGCCGTCCGGCTGCCGCTTCCGCACCCGCTGCTGGAAGGCGCGCGAGCTGTGCGCCCGGGTGGAGCCGCCGCTGGCGGTCCCGGACGTCCTGCGGGACGCCACCGGACCCGCGCGGCACGCCTCCGCCTGCCACTTCGCGGAGGAGCGGCGGGTGGTCCCGAACACGTAGCGCCCGGCCCGGGGAGCCCCCGCGCGAAAGCCCGCCTCCCGGGCGGGAAGCGGGCTTTGCGGTCCTGCGGTACGGGCGGGTCAGTCCTGCGCGGCGGACGTCCCGTCGCCGTCGCCGGCCACGGCCTCCTCGATCGCCGCCAGCGCCGGGTCCAGGACGATGTCCTCGCCGCGGGACGCGGTGGTGGGCTCCTCGGGGAAGTGGCAGGCCGTCAGGTGGCCGGCGCCGTTGCCGGACAGCTGGACCAGCGGCGGCTCCTGGGTCGCGCACTTCTCCTGCGCCTTCCAGCAGCGGGTGCGGAAGCGGCAGCCGGACGGCGGGTTGACCGGCGAGGGCACGTCGCCGGCGAGCCGGATCCGCTCCCGCTGCTCCTCACCCTCCTCGGCGAGCCTCGGCTCGGGCACCGCCGACAGCAGGGCGTGGGTGTACGGGTGGCGCGGCCGCTGGTAGATGTCGTCGCGGGTGCCCACCTCGACGATCTTGCCGAGGTACATCACCGCGACCCGCTCGCTGAAGTGCCGCACCACCGCCAGGTCGTGGGCGATGAAGACGAACGCGATGCCCAGTTCGCGCTGGAGGTCCTGGAGGAGGTTGACCACCTGCGCCTGGATGGAGACGTCCAGCGCGGAGACCGGCTCGTCCGCGACGATCAGCTTCGGCTCCAGGGCGAGCGCCCGGGCCACGCCGATGCGCTGCCGCTGGCCGCCGGAGAACTCGTGCGGGAAGCGGTTGTAGTGCTCGGGGTTGAGACCGACGGTCTCCAGCAGCTCCCGGACCCGCTTCTCGCGGCCGCCGGGCGGGTTGATCCCGTTGATCTCCATCGGGCCGCTGATGATCGTGCCGACCGTCTGCCGCGGGTTCAGCGAGGCGTACGGGTCCTGGAAGATCATCTGGATCTCGGAGCGGATCGGCGCCAACTGCTTGCGCTTGGCGTGGGTGATGTCGTGACCCGCGTAGGTGATCGTGCCGGAGGTGGGCTCCATCAGCCGGGTCAGCAGCCGCCCGGTGGTCGACTTGCCGCAGCCGGACTCGCCGACCAGGCCGAAGCTCTCGCCGGCGTGCACGGTCAGGTCCAGCCCGTCGACCGCCTGGACGGCCCCGACCTTCCGCTTGAACGGGAAACCGCCGTAGATCGGGAAGTGCTTGGTCAGTCCTTCCGCGACGAGCAGCGGCTCGCCCTGCGCGGGCGCGGCGGCCCGGGGCGCCGGGAGGGTGTCGTTCTTGGCCATCGTGGTCGCTCCCTAGCCCAGCCGGGGCTTGATCTGCTCGGTGAAGAAGGTCTGCTTCTGCTCGGCGGTGAGGTGGCAGGCGGCGGCCCGGCCCGGCGCCAGCGGCGGGCGCTCCCCCGAGCACCGGCCGCCGTCGACCTCCGCGGTGAACGCGCACCGCGGGTGGAACGGGCAGCCCGGCGGCGGGTTGAGCAGGCTCGGCGGGGAGCCCGGGATCGGGTGCAGCGACTCGCTCACGTCCGACGACAGCCGCGGCATCGAGCTGAGCAGGCCCCAGGTGTACGGGTGCCGGGGCTCGGTGAGGATCTCCCGGACCGAGCCGCGCTCCACCGCCCGCCCGGCGTACATGACCAGCAGGTCGTCGGCGGTGTCGGCGACCACCCCGAGGTCGTGGGTGATCATGATGATCGCGGACCCGAACTCCTGCTGGAGGTCCTTGAGCAGGTCGAGGATCTGCGCCTGCACGGTGACGTCCAGCGCGGTGGTCGGCTCGTCGGCGATCAGCAGCTGCGGGTTGCAGACCAGCGCCATGGCGATCATCGCGCGCTGGCGCATACCGCCGGAGAACTGGTGCGGGTAGTCGTCCACCCGCAGGTTGGGCTGCGGGATGCCGACCTTGGTCAGCATCTCGATCGCGCGCTGCCGGCCCTCGCGCTTGCTGGCGCCGGTGTGCTTGATGAACGGCTCGGCGATCTGCCGCCCGACGGTGTAGTACGGCGACAGGGCGGTCAGCGCGTCCTGGAAGATCATCGCCATCTTGTTGCCCCGGAGCTTCTCCAGGGTCTTCTCCTTGGCGCCGGTCAGCTCCTGGCCGTCCAGGTGGATCTCACCGGTGATCTCGGTGGCCTTGGGGTTGTGCAGCCCCAGCACCGCGAGGTTGGTGACGGACTTCCCGGAGCCGGACTCGCCGACGATGCCCAGGGTCTTGCCGCGTTCCAGGTCGAAGGAGAGGCCGTCGACCGCCTTGACGATGCCGTCCTCGGTGGAGAAGCGGACATGCAGGTCGCGGACGGAGAGGAAGGAGCCGGCAGAACCGGATCCGTTCGGGGCCGGGGTCCCCTCGGTCTTGGTGAGTGTGGTCACGACAGGCTCTCCTAGGACAGGCGCACGCGCGGGTCGATGAACGCGTACGCCGCATCCACGATGATGTTGAAGAAAAGGATCAGGGCGGCGCTGAACACCATCACGCCCATCACCATCGGCAGGTCGAGGGTGACGACGGAGTCGACCGCCAGCCGGCCGATCCCCGCCAGCTGGAAGGTGAACTCGGTGATCATCGCGCCACCGAACAGCGAGCCGAGGTCCACACCGAGGATGGTGACGATCGGGATCAGCGAACCGCGCCAGGCGTACCGCAGGAAGACGTAGCGCGCCGGCATGCCCTTGGCCTTGGCGGTGCGGACGTGCTCCTCCTGGAGCTGCTCGATCATCGTCGAGCGCGCCATACGGGTGTACTGCGCGGTGAAGATCGTCGCCATCACCAGCCACGGGATCAGCAGGCCCATGAACCAGCCGAACGGGTTGCTGGTGAGGTTCACGTACTGCGGGGCGGCCATGATGCCGCTGTAGACGAAGATGCCCAGCACGACGGGGCCGAGGATGTAGATCTGCACCGAGCTGAGGACCATCGAGATGCCGGTGACCGTCTTGTCCAGCAGCGAGCCGCGCTTCCAGGCCGCGAGCAGGCCGGTGCCCAGGCCGATCGCCAGGAAGGCCACGACGCCGCCGAAGGCCAGCGACGCGGTGAGGGGCAGCCGGTCCATCATCGTGGACCAGACGTCCTGCTTGGTGGCGAAGGAGTAGCCGAAGCAGGGGGCGCTGCAGTGACCGAGCGTGAAGTCGCGTCCCGCGAAGATGCCGACCAGGAAGTGCCAGTACTGGACCGGCACGGGCTGGTCCAGGCCCAGGTTCTTGTGGATCAGCGCGACGTTGTCGGCCGTGCAGTTCTTACCGCAGGCCATCAGCGCGGGGTCACCCACGGAGAAGAAGACGAAGAAGGTGAAGGCACTCAGCAGGACGAGGATGACGACCGCGCCGATCGTCCGGCGAAGGAGGAAGGGAAGCATGACAGTTCGCTGCTCTCAGGACGGCGGCTGCAGTGGGGTGAGGGGTGGCGGGAAGGCCCCGGAGTGCGCGCCCCGCCTTGCGCGCGCACTCCGGAATGCCTTCGGCGTCAGGTGCGGTGCTGCTTACTTCTTGATGAACAGCGTGTTCACGTCGAGGTAGTTGGTGTCCGAGTTGTAGCGGATGCCGCCGATCTTGGAGCCGTACAGCTGGAGCACCTTGGTGTAGAACACCGGGGCGGCCGGGTTGACCTTCTCCACGATGTAGTGGTGCAGCTTCTGCCACTCCTCGGTCTGCTTCTTCACGTCCGGGATCTGCTGGATGCGCTTGATCTCGTCGGTGACGTGCTGGTCGCGGATGTGCGAGTAGTTGGACGCGCCGTCAGCGATGGTGGTGCCGTCGTAGGACGGCGGGATGACGGTCGAGGCGTCCGCCCAGTCCTGGCCCCAGCCGGTCAGGTAGACGTCGAAGCCGTTGTCGACCTTGCCCATCTGCTGGTACCAGGAGGAGGAGTCGACCTCCTTCTTCTGCACGTCGAAGCCGGCCTTGGTCAGCCCGTCGGCGATGGCGACCGCTTCCCGCTGCCGGATCTCGGTGTTGGCGTAGGCGTAGACGAGCTTCATGCCCACCTTGCCGGCTTCCTTCAGGAGCTGCTTGGCCTTCTCCGGGTCGCCGTTGGGCTTCTTCAGCTTGCCGTAGGGGTCGTAGCCCTTCTCGTAGCCCGCGACGGTCGGGGAGAGCAGACCGCCGGCGACCTCGCCGCCGTAGCTGCCGCCCTCGATCCGGACGACCTGCTGGCTCGGCATCGCGTAGGTGATCGCGTCACGGATCCGCTTGTCCTTGAGGCGGTCCATGTTCATGTTCAGCTGCCAGACGTAGGGCTGGTAGCCCTGCACCAGGCGCTTGCTGGCGCTGGCGTCGCTCAGCACCTGCTTGGTCAGCGACGGGTCCACGGAGTTGGTGAAGCTGAGGGCGGTCTTGTCCTCGCCCTGGTCGGCCATCAGCCGCTTGGTGGAGTCGGAGAACTGGTGGTTGAACGAGATCTTGTAGCCGTCGACGTACTGGTGGCGCGCCGGGTCGGTCTTGGGGTCCCAGTTGGTGTTCTTCACCAGTTCCATGGACTTGCCGGACTTGAACGACGCGATCTTGTACGGCCCGCTGGTGACCGGCGCGATGTCGTAGTTGTCCTTGGTGTCCTTGGCGCTGTCCGGGACGACGCTGTAGCCCGCCATGGCCAGCGCGTAGGGCAGCTGCGTCTGCGGCGCCGCGAAGTGGAAGACGATGGTCTTGTCGTCCGGCGTGTCCAGGACGGACTTGGGAAGGTGGTCGCCCTTGTAGGGACCGTCCGGCAGCGCCTTGCGGTAGGTCGTGCCGGCGCCCGACAGCCACTGCTGGACGTAGGTGGGGCCCTCGGTGATGAACGGCGCGTACATCCGCTCGATGGAGTGCCGGATGTCCTTCGAGGTGATCGGCTGGCCGTCCTCGAACTTGACGCCGTCCTTGAGCGTGTACGTCCAGGTCTTGCCGCCGTCGGCCATCTTCCCGGCATCGGTGGCGAGGTCGCCGACGAGCGTCTTGTTGCCCTTGTCGTCCTGGGTGTACGTGGTCAGACCACGGAAGATCAACTTGGCCAGGTCGCCCACGTCGCTGACGTACATCTGGGCCGGGTCGAGGTGGTTGTAGCTGTCGCGCTGGTAGACGGTGATGGTGCCGCCGCTCTGCGCGCCGGGGACCGCCTTCGCCGGGCCGGCGGACTGGGAGGCGGTACCCAGCGGAACGACCTTCGACTGGGCCGCCGCGTCCTGGTCGGTCTGCGCCTTGTCCTTGCCGGAGCTGCTGCCGCCGCTGCACCCGGTCAGCGCGAGGGAACCGGCCGCCAGGGCCACGATCGCCGCGCGGGTTCTACGCGTGGAGAGTGTCTTCATGAGGATCCAAGCACCTGCCTGTCAGTCGTTGTCCGATGTGCTGTCTGGCGCATCCGGTGCGCCACCGGCGCGGGGGTGACAGCTGCCCCCGTCAAGAGGGCGGTCAGCGCCCGGACTTGGGGTCGAACGCGTCCCGGACCGAGTCCCCCAGCAGGTTGAAGCAGAGGACGAAGATCACCATCGCGGCGCCGGGGAAGAGGAGGAAGGTCGGGTCGTTCTCGTAGATCTGGCCCGCGGTCTTGAACAGCCGGCCCCAGTCGGGGGTCGGGTCCACGATGCCGACGCCCATGAACGACAGACCGGCCTCCGCCGTCACGAACAGCGGGAGCATGTAGGTGCTTTGGACCAGGATCGGCGTCACCACGTTGGGCAGCAGCTCCTTGGTGATGATCCGCCAGGGGGAGGCGCCGGTGATCCGCGCGGCCTCGACGAAGTCGCGCTCCCGCAGGGACATCACCTGGCCGCGCAGCAGACGGGCCAGGCCCATCCACCCCAGTGCCCACTGCACGAGGATCAGCGCGATCACCCGGATGTAGGTGGGGGTCTCGTCGCCCGGTGCCACGAAGATGGCGATCACCGCGGGCATGAACGCCACGAAGGTCAGCTGGCTGGGGAAGGCGAGCAGGAAGTCGATCAGCCGGCCGACCCAGTAGTCGGTCTTGCCGCCCAGGTAGCCCGCCGCGATGCCGATGACGGTGCCGGTCACGACCACCAGGATGGTGACCGCGAGCGAGATGCCCAGCGAGGTGCGCATGCCGTACAGCAGGTTGGTGAACAGGTCGCGGCCGAGGCCCGGTTCGATACCGAACCAGAAATCGCCGGAGATTCCGCCGTTGGGCCCGGCCGGATAACTGAACTCGTCCAGGAGACTGGGATCTTCGCTCCCGTAGAGCGTGTACGGACTCTTGCCGTAGAGCGAGGCGATCACCGGTGACAGCGCCGCGACGACGAAGAACGCGAGCACCACGATTCCGCAGATCACGCCGGTGCGGTCGCGTTTGAAACGCGCCCACATCAACTGCCCGGGGGAACGGCCTACCAGCTCACCGCCCGTGCTCTTCTTTTCCTTCTTCAGACCTTTGGACGCGCGCCCCGGGGTTTCGGACGTGCTTACCGCGGTCTGGGATGGACTGGTCATCGCGAAGTGCCCCCGCGCCGAGTTCTCTTGGAACGTGAAGCGGCACCGGTCGCACCGCTGGATGAGCGCGACTTTCGCAAGTGATTTACGGCGGAGTCAAGGGCATGCGGTGTGCTTGTGCACAGGTCGTTCGCTTCTTGAGCGAACATTGCGCAGATTGACGCCCGGGCGTGCTTGACATGCGGCCGTCATGTACGGCATGACGGACATAGCGTCACCTATCGCCGTAACGCGGCGGTAACTTACCTGTCGCATCACCGATATGCGGACGCGCCATGATGAACACCGTACGGCCGTGCGGGTGCCGTAGACCGGCCGGGACGCCCTGGGTGTCCCGGCCGGCTCTCCTTTTGTGCCCGTTCCGCCCGGTGGTCCCGCAGTGCCCCTTGTCCGGGGGGTGAGATTGGTATAAACCTGTGGTGGCGGGTTTACGAATGCGTCGATGCCGTGGACGTGGGAGAACGCCACCGCGCGCCCGGCGCGCGGTGTCCACACTGCGGGCAGCCCCACCGGCGCCGCCCACCGGCGCCGCCCGCCGGGCGGGCGCCGGCCGGCCCGCGTCAGACCAGGCCCAAGGACCGCTTGAGGAAGTCCACTTGGAGCAGCAGGAGGTTTTCGGCCACCTGCTCCTGGGACGCCATGTGCGTCACGCCCGACAGCGGCAGCACCTCGTGCGGCCGGCCCGCCGCCAGCAGCGCGGAGGAGAGCCGCAGGGAGTGCGCCACCACCACGTTGTCGTCCGCCAGGCCGTGCACGATCAGCATCGGCCGGTGCGGCTCCACCGCCCCGGACAACCCCTCATCGGTGACCAGGGAGTTGAGGGCGTAGACCGCCGGCTCCTCGTCCGGGTGGCCCAGATACCGCTCCTGGTAGTGGGTGTCGTACAGCCGCAGATCGGTCACCGGCGCCCCGACCACCGCGGCGTGGAAGACGTCCGGGCGGCGCAGCGCGGCCAGCGCCGCGAGATAGCCGCCGAACGACCAGCCGCGGATCGCCACCCGCCCCAGATCGAGGGGGAAGGACCCGGCCAGCGCCCGGAGCGCGGCCACCTGGTCCTCCAGGGCCACCGGCCCCAGCCGCCGGGAGACCGCCTTCTCCCACCCGGGGGAGCGGCCCGGGGTGCCCCGGCCGTCCGCCACCACCACCGCGAAGCCCTGGTCGGCGAACCACTGCGAGGTCAGGTGGGCGTGGTGCGCGGCGACCACCCGCTGGCCGTGCGGACCGCCGTACGGGTCCATCAGCACCGGCAGCGGACCGTCGCCCTCGCGGTAGCCGGACGGCAGCAGCACCGCGCACGGGATCTCCCGCTCGCCGGCGCGCACCAGTCGCGGCCGGGCGGTGAGACCCGGCGTCTCGGCATACGAGCCGAGGGTGGCGACCACCTCGGCGCCGCCGTCCGGTCCGGGGCGGACCACCTCCGTGCGGGTCCCCGGCCACTCCAGTGACGCCTGGGTCAGCACCGTCAGCTCCCCGGACCGCACCGCGGAGGACACCGTCGGGTACGGCCGTCCGCCCAGCCGCTGCCAGCCGCCCTGGTCGCCGCTGCCGCGGAACCACGCGCGGTAGACCCCGATGTCGTGGGTGTCCGGCCCGCTGGCGGAGAACAGGACGTCGTCCTCGCCGATGTCCAGCACCGCCCGGACGTGCAGCGGCTCGCCGGTCAGCGGCCGGTCGCCGGCGAACAGCTTGCGCACCCCGCCCTCGTCGGCGATCCGCACCAGGCGCCCGTCCGGCGTCCAGGCCGGCACCCCCGGATACGGCTCGACCCACACCGGGTCCTCGTCCTCGTGCACCACGGTGGTCGCGCCGGTGGCGGTGTCGACCATCAGATAGCGCTGGGCGCGCTGGTCCCGGGTCTGCACCAGCAGCAGCGGCGGCCCGGCCGCCGACCAGTGGACGCGCGCCAGATAGGGATAGCGCGCGGTGTCCCAGCTGACGTCCGTCCGCGACCCGTCCAGCCCGATGAGCGCCAGGGTGACCTCGGCGTTGGCGCTGCCCGCCACCGGGTAGGCGACCTGCGCCGGCTCCCGGTCGGGGTGTGCGGGATCGGCGATCCACCAGCGGGCCACCGGGCTCTCGTCCACCCGGGCGGCCAGCAGCCGGTCGCTCTGCGGCGACCACCAGAAGCCCCGGTGGCGGCTCATCTCCTCGGCCGCGATGAACTCCGCCAGCCCCCAGGTGACGCCGGGCCCGTCCGGCTCCGCCAGCGCCCGGTCCGCGTCCCCGGCCGCGGGGCCGCCGTCGCCGCCGCCGTCCGCCGCGACGACCCGCAGCGCGCCGCCCGCCACATAGGCGACCCGGCGGCCGTCGGGGGAGGGGCGGGGATCCACGACCGGGCCGGCGGCGGGCAGTTCGCGGGTGGTGCCGGCGCGCAGCTCCGAGACGAACAGCCGTCCCGAGAGGGTGAAGGCGGCCAACTCCACCGCGGCGTCGACCGCGTAGCCGACGATGCCCGCCGAGCCCTCGCGGCTGCGCTCGCGGCGGGCCCGCTCCTCCGGTGGCAGCTCCTCGTCCGCGCCGGCCAGCAGGGTCCGCGGATCGGCGGCGGTGAACTCCTTTCCGCTGTCCAGGTCCAGGACCTGGAGCCGGTGGCTGCGGTCGGTGCCGGAGGGGGACCGCAGGAAGACCACACGGGAGCCGTCGGGGGCCAGGGCGACATCGCGCGGGGCGCCGAGGGTGAAGCGCTGGGTGCGCGCGGAGTGCCGGGGGAAGGGCAGCTGTCCGGTCATGGCGCCGAGCCTACGGGGGAAGCTGGCCGCGGGGGACGTACCCGCCGAAACGGCGTGCGCCCCCGCCGTGCTCCGGTGCACCGACTTATGCGCGCGGACGGAAAGTTATGATCCCATGCGCGTAGTGGGTGTGGGGTAAGGAGCCCTTGGCACACCCGGGTACGTGGCGCCGTCCCGGTGTCTCACGTACCGTCAATTCTGTCCGGACCGTGTGTACTTGGAGGTGGGCCGCCGTGGCACTCTCGATTTCGGCGGTGGTGCTGCTGGCGATCGTCGTCTTCTTGTTGATCAAGAAGTCCGGACTGAAGGCGGTGCATGCCTTCGTCTGTATGCTGCTCGGCTTCTATCTGGCCAGCTCCTCCATCGCCCCGACGATCAAGAGCCTGACGACCAACGTCGCGGGGATGCTCGGCGGCATCAAGTTCTGACGGGCCCGTTCCGGTCGCCCGCGGGCGGGCCGGGGGGCGCCTCGTAGGCTGTCGGCATGACCGAGCTGCCCGCCCCCGCCCGCCGCCTCCTCCTGGTGCACGCGCACCCGGACGACGAGTCGATCAACAACGGCGCCACCATGGCCCGGTACGCGGCCGACGGTGCGCAGGTCACCCTGGTGACCTGCACCCGCGGCGAGGAGGGCGAGGTCATCCCGCCCGCGCTCGCCCACCTGGCGCCCGACCGCGACGACACCCTGGGCCCGTACCGCGTCCGCGAGCTGGCCGAGGCGATGGCCGCGCTCGGGGTCGGCGACCACCGCTTCCTCGGCGGGCCCGGCCGCTACCGCGATTCCGGTATGCGCGGCGCGCCCCAGAACGACCGGCCGGGCTCCTTCTGGCGGGCGCCGGTCGACGAGGCGGCGGCCCACCTCGTCGCGGTCATCCGCGAGGTCCGCCCCCAGGTGCTGGTCACCTATGACCCGAACGGCGGATACGGTCACCCCGACCACATCCAGGCCCACCGCGTCGCCATGCGGGGCGCCGAGCTGGCCGCGGACCCCGGTTTCCGACCGGACCTGGGCAGCGCATATGCGATCGAAAAGATTTACTGGAACTGCAACCCCCGCTCGGAGGTCGAGGCGGGCCTGGCCGCACTGCGCGCCACCCGCCACCGCTTCTCCGGGGTCTCGGAGGTGGACGACATCCCCGGGGTGGTCCCGGACGAGGAGGTCACCACCTCGCTCGCCGGCGCCGGCCGCTGTGCGGACGCGAAGGCCGCGGCGATGCGGGCGCACGCCACGCAGATCGTGGTCGACGGGGCGTACTTCGCGCTCTCGAACGACCTGGGCCAGCCGCTCGTCACCACCGAGCACTACCGGCTGGTGCGGGGGGTGTCCGGGGCGGCCGCCGGGGAGCGTGAGGACGATCTCTTCGCGGGCGTAGGGGAATCGACCGGTTCGACGGGTATGCAGGAGAGTGCCCGGATTGAGGAGGCGGCGGAATGAGTACGGCCAACGGCGGCGGAACCGCGGGCAAGGGCGGCGCCCCCAAGGGCGGTGCGGGCAAGGACGGCGCCGGCCGGGGCCGGCGGACCCGGGCGTCCGGCGGCGGCCCGGCCGCGGCGCGCGGCGGCACCCCCGCGGCACCGGCGGGCGGACCGGCGGCCGGTGCGCCGCTCACCCCGGGCCGGGTCGGCCTCTACGTCCTCCTGCTGGTCGCCGGCGCCCTGGTCGCCGCCGCCGGCTCGCTGCTGCAAGCGGCCTGGTTCCCGGGCGGATTGCTGCTGGCGCTGGCCGGCCTCGGCGGCCTCTTCCACGGTGGCGGGCGGGCCGCCGGCACCGCGGGCGGCGTCCTGGTCCCCGGCGCCGCCTGGCTGGTGACGGTCTTCCTGCTGATCAGCGACGTCCGGCCGGAGGGTGACTTCCTCTTCGGGCCGGGGCTCGGGTCGTACGCCTTCCTGCTGGGCGGCATCGTGATCGCTGTGATCTGCGCCACCGGGACCCGGCTGCGCGCCGCCGGGCCGCCACCGGGCCGAGTCGGCGGATGACGTGGTCCATACAGGGACGGATGCCGCGCGGTTCCGGGTGACCGGCGGGTTCTCCGGGCCGCCGGCCGGGTGGGCGGGGGTCCCGCGCACCCGGGGTGCCGCCCGGCGGCGGCCAGTATGGTGGTGCGCGCCGCCGCGCCGCCCTGGGGGCACCTCCCGGCCTGAGGCCGGGGATCATCTCTGACGAGCGGCGGAGCCAACCGGGAGAACCTGCTTTGAGTCGTGAATCTGACAGTTCGTCCTCCGGCCCTGGGGGCCGTGGCGGAGCCGTGTACCCCTCGGGGACACCGCCCTACGGCTCGCCCAGGGGAGAGGCCGGCGAGACGCCGGCGCCCGGAGCCGGGGAGCGGCCCGAGGAGCCCAGAACCGAGACCACGCTGACGACGCGGATCAAGATCAACATTCCGGGGTCCCGCCCCATCCCGCCGGTCGTCGTGCGCAAGCCCGTCGGTGAGGAGTCCGGCATGAACGCATCGGCTGCATCCGGCGGTTCCGCCGGCTCGCCCGGTTCCCGGGGGACCTCGTCCGGACCGGCCGGCGGTGAGCGGGCCGCCGAGCGGACGGCGGACACGCCGCGGCCGCAGGCGGCGGAGAAGCCCGCCGCCCCGAAGGAGAAGACGACCAGCGACTGGTTCGCCCCGCGCAAGCCGCAGGGCCAGGCCGGCGGGAAGGCCCCGGCCACCGGGGCCCGGCCGGCGGCCGGTGCGGACGGCGGCACCGCCGCGCGCCGCCCGGACCTCCCGTACTTCTCGGACGCCCCGGCCTCCGGGTCCGCCCCGCAGAGCGGCGGCACGCCCTTCGACGGCCCCCGCGGCCACGGGGCGCCGTCCGGGAGCGACCCGCTGGGCGCGGACCCCCTGGGCGGCGATCCGCTCGGCGGCGACGCCCCGGGTGGCGACCCGCTGACCGGCCCGTCCCCGTTCGACGGCGGCCCCCGGGGCGCCGCGTCGCCCTTCGACGGCGGTCCGCACGGCGGTTCGCCGTTCGACGCCCCGGCGCGGCCGGCCCGCGACCACAGCCCGTTCGACGCCCCGGCGGGCGGTGGCGCGGGCCCCAGCGGCCCGACGGCCGGCCCGGCGCGCGGCGACTCGGCCCTCGATCTCCCGCCCGGCTTCAGCGACCCCAGCGCGGGCGCGAGCGCCGCGCGGCTGAGCGACGACACCGCCGAGCTGACCCCGCAGCCCCCGGCGCCGCCGACCGGGCCCGGCGGGATCGCGGGCGGCACCGCCGCCCGCCAGGACCGGGCCGGCAAGCCCGGCAAGCCCGGCGGGTCCGGCCCCAAGGGCGGCCCCAAGGGCGGCCGTTCCGGTGGCCGGGTCTCCGGCGACACCCTGGTCAGCGGCATCCCGAAGGTCCCGGGGGACGACGGCCCGGCGGCCGCCGACCCGTTCGCCGGCGCGGCCGGCGGCGGCACCGGGAACGGCACCGGCAGCGCCGCCCCCAAGTCGCGCCCCAAGATCCCCGAGCCGATCAACCCGCCCAAGAAGGGCCGCAGCAAGCTGGTGCTGGCCGGTGTCGCGGTCGTGGTGCTGGCGGGCGTCGCGTACGGCGCCGGGCTGCTGCTCGACCACGCCGACGTGCCCAACAACACCACCGCGCTCGGCGTGGAGATCGGCGGCACCTCCAAGGACGAGGCGGTCAAGAAGCTGGAGGCGGCCCTGAAGGACCGCCGCACCGCGCCGCTCAAGCTCACCGTCGACGGCAAGCCCGAGACCCTGCTGCCCGCCCGGGCCGGGCTGGACATCGACCTCCAGGCCACGGTCCGCAACGCCGCCGGCCGGGACTACAACCCGGTCTCCGTCGTCGGCTCCCTCTTCGGCGTCAAGCGCACCGCCCAGCCCGCGGTGATCACCGACAAGGAGAAGCTGGCGGTCGCGCTGCGGAACGTCGCCGGGCCCGCGGGCGCCGACGCGGACGGCGGGATCACCTTCGAGGACGGCAAGGCGGTGCCGCACTACGGGGCGCCGCACAAGGCGATCGACCCCGCCGCCTCCGAGGACAAGATCACCCAGGCGTACCTCAACCGCTTCAGCACCGGCAGCGACGCCCCCGTGGTGCTCGCCGCCACCACCCAGCAGCCCCGGGTCACCAAGGCCGCGGTGGACAAGGCGCTCAAGGAGTTCGCCGAGCCGGCCATGTCCGGCATGATCACCGTCCGCACGGACGCGCTGCACACGGTCTCCTTCAGCCCGCAGAAGTCCATCCCGAAGTTCCTGTCCTTCAAGATCGTGGACGGCCAGCTGGTGCCGTACTACGACCGGCCGGCGCTCAAGGAGCTCTACGGCACCACCTTCGAGGGCGTCATGGTGACCAAGGGCGACGGCAGCAAGCACCCGGTCAGCGTCGAGGAGGTGGCCGGCGCGGTGGGCCGGGCGCTGGTCGGCAAGACCCCCGCCGAGCGCGTGCAGACCATCGCCACGAACGGCAGCTGACGGCCGCACCGGCTCGCCCGCACCTCGCCGTACACTGACGAAAGCGCAGGTCAGAGGCCCTCTGGGGAGAATCCTCCGGGACGACCCCTAGGGGGCCTCACCCATGACATCTGTCATGCCGGCCTGCGGACACCTGACACTGCCGGACCACGCGCGGATCACCGAAGCTGGATGCCATGACGACGACAGCTACCACTCCGGCCGGCACCGCGCCCGACGCGGCGGTTGTTCCGGTGGTCAGCTTCCAGGGGGTCGGCAAGAGCTACGGCGCGGTGCGCGCGGTGGCCGACCTGCGCCTGGAGCTGCACCCCGGTGAGACCGTGGCCCTCCTGGGCCCGAACGGCGCGGGCAAGTCCTCCACCCTCGACCTCCTCCTCGGCCTGCGCACCCCCGACACCGGCACGGTGTCCCTGTTCGGCACCGCCCCGCAGCGCGCGATAGCGCAGGGCCGGGTCGGCGCGATGCTCCAGAGCGGCGGCCTGATGGAGGGCGTCAAGGTCCGCGAGCTGGTGCGGCTGGCCCGCGACCTGCACCCGCGTGGCCATTCCGTCGAGCAGATCCTCACCGCCGCCGGGATCACGGACATCGCCGACCGCACGGTCGGCAAGCTCTCCGGCGGCCAGGAGCAGCGGGTCCGCTTCGCCCTCGCCACCGCCGGCGCCAACGACCTCATCGTGCTCGACGAGCCCACCACCGGTATGGACGTCGCGTCCCGGCAGACGTTCTGGGGCGCGATGCGCCGCCAGGCCGAGGAGGGCCGCACGGTCCTCTTCGCCACCCACTATCTGGAGGAGGCCGACGAGATCGCCGACCGGGTGATCGTGCTGCACCGCGGCCGGGTGCTGGCCGACGGCACCGCCGCCGAGATCAAGGCCCGGGCCGGCGCCCGCCGGATCACCTTCGACCTCGACGGGCCGGCCGACCGCGCCGCGCTGGAGGCGCTGCCGCACCTCACCGCCCTGACCGTCGCCGGCAGCGGCTCCGGGCACACCGTCCGCATCCGGTCCCAGGACGCCGACGCCACCGTCCACGCCCTCTACGGCCTCGGCCTCTACCCGCGCAACCTCGAAGTCTCCGGCCTCGGCCTGGAGCAGGCGTTCCTCGCCCTGACCACCGCCGAGGAGGCGGCCCGATGACCACCCTGATCAAGCTGGAGATCCTCCGCACCCTGCGGAACAAGAAGTTCATGTTCTTCTCGGTGATCTACCCGCCGGCGCTCTACCTCATCGTCGCGGGCGCCGCGGACCGCAAGCCGATCCCCGGCACGGGCCTGAGCACCGGCCTGTACTACATGGTCTCCATGGCCGCGTTCGGCGCCATGACCGCCGTCCTGCTGGGCAACAGCGAGCGCATCGCCAAGGAGCGCCAGGCCGGCTGGGTGCGCCAGCTGCGGCTGACCGCGCTGCCCGGCCGCGGCTACGTGGCCGCCAAGATAGCCGCCGCGGCGACGGTCAGCCTGCCCTCCATCCTGGTCGTCCTGGGCGTCGCCGCGGTGGTCAAGGACGTCCGCCTGGAGCCCTGGCAGTGGGGCGCCATCGCCGCCGGCACCTGGCTCGGCAGCTTCGTCTTCGCCGCCCTGGGCGTCGCCATCGGCTATCTCGCCACCGGCGACGCGGTCCGCCCGATCTCGATGCTGGTCTACTTCGCGCTGGCGTTCCTCGGCGGCCTGTGGATGCCGATGACCCTGCTGCCGCAGTGGGTGCAGAACGTCTCCGAGTGGCTGCCGACGCACGCCTACACCGCGCTGGGCACCGCCGTCGAGGGCGGCAGCGCCCCCCACGCCAAGGACATGGCGATTCTGCTGGGCTACGGCCTGCTCTTCGCGGGTGCCGCGGCCTGGCTCTACCGCAAGGACACCCGGAAGGCATGAGACCGGTGGAGACGAGGAGCGCACCCGACGACCGCAACCCGGTCATGATCGGCCAGCGGCCGCGCAGCCGCCGCCAGGCCGTGGGCAAGACGATGTGGGTCGGCGTCTGGCTGCTCTACCTCGCCGGCCCGGTGGGCGAGTTGGCCGACCCCCGCTTCTCCACCGGGCAGCGGGTCTGGGGCGCCATCGGCCTCGCGCTCTACGTCCTCGCCTACGCCCTGCTGATCTTCCGTCACGTGTGGTGGCGCCCTCCGCTCTCCCTGCGCTACACCCCGCTGGCGCTGATGCTCATGCTGTCCGTCGCCCTGACCTGGACGCTCGGCTCCACCTGGCTGGTGCTCTTCATCTTCACCAGCGTGGCCTCCGCGGTGGTGCTGCCCTGGCAGCGCTCCCGCTGGGCGATACCGGTCATCACCGCGGTGCTGATCGGCGTCGGCGCCCGCTTTCCGGAGATACGCGCCTACTACCTCTTCGCCTACGCCCTGCCCGCCCTCGGCAGCGGTTACGTCATGATCGGCGTGCAGAACCTCATCCGCACCACCCAGGAGCTGCGCGCCGCCCGGGAGGAGGTCGCCCGCCTCGCCGCCAACGAGGAGCGGCTGCGCCTCGCCCGCGACCTGCACGACCTGCTGGGCCACTCCCTGTCGCTGATAACGCTCAAGAGCGAGCTGGCCGGCCGGATGCTGCCGGGCAGCCCCGAGGAGGCCGCCAAGCAGGTCGCCGACATCGAGCGGGTCAGCCGCCAGGCGCTGGTGGACGTCCGCGAGGCGGTCACCGGCTACCGCCGCCCCCGCCTCGCCGTCGAGCTGGCCGGCGCCCGCGCCGCGCTGCGTACCGCCGGGGTGGCGCCGGGCGTCGACCCGGCCCTGGAGAGCGGGCACCGCGGGCTGACCGAGGACACCGAGGGCGCGCTGGCCTGGGCGCTGCGGGAGGCGGTCACCAACGTCGTCCGGCACAGCGGCGCCCGCCGCTGCGAGCTGCTGCTCACCGAGGAGGAGGCCGACGGGCGCCGCTGCCTGTGCCTGACGGTGACCGACGACGGCGACGGCCCGCCCCGCTCCCGGTACGACGGCAACGGCCTGGCCGGGCTCCGCGAGCGGCTCGCGCTCACCGACGGCCGGCTGGAGACCGGCCCGGCCGCCGGCTCCCGCGGCTTCACCCTGCGCGCATACGTCCCCCTGGCCACCCCCACCGACCCCACCCCCACAC
>NZ_JALMUV010000057.1 GCF_023155275.1 Streptomyces rhizoryzae | reverse complement strand
CACCACCCCCTCCGGCCCGTCCCCTCCCGTTGGGGTCAGTTATCAGGTGGGTGGGGGCTGACGTGGGTGGGTTGGTGCGGGTTGTCGGTTGCGGTGAGCGCCCGCCCATCGACGACGACCCGCAGGAGACCACCGGCACCAGCCCCCGACCACCGTTTTTCAATGACCACCCTCGGGAGGGGACGGGGGTGTGGGGTGGGGGTGAGCCGGACGTAAAGCGAAGCAGTCCGGCTCACCCCCACCCCACACCCCCGGCACCGCTGCCGAACAGCCCCGCTCAGCGGACCCCACCCCGCGAAGCGGGGAACAACAGCACCCCGCACGGCGGGAAACCCAACAACGTGGGAGAAAAACGTCACGCCCCGCGTGACACCGCATCGAGGATCCCAGCCCACTGCGCGACCACCCGCCCCCGACGGGCCGAGTCGTCGGTCAGGAGGGTGGCCAGGCCCAGGCCGCGGGCCATGTCCAGGAGGCCCTGGACGGTTTCCCGGACGCCGGGGACGGACTCGTCGGCGCCCAGGAGCGCCACGGCCGTGCGGTGCGCCTCGCGGCCGACCCGGGCCTCCAGGGCGGTGACGCGTTCGCGGAGCTGCTCCTCGTCGGAGGCGGCGACCCACAGGTGGAGCGCGGCGCGGAACAGCGGGCCGGTGTAGAGGCCGACGAGTTCCTCGACGACGATGCGGGTGCGGGCGGGCGAGCCCGGGGGCGGCAGCTGGCGCGCCATCGCCTTCAGCGCGCCCCGGCGCTTCTCCGCGACGTGCTCCACGGCGGCCGTGAACAGGTCCTCGCGGGTCCGGAAGTGGTGCTGGGCGGCGCCGCGGGTCACGCCGGCCCGTTCGGCGACGACGGCGACCGTGCTGCCGCCCCAGCCGCGTTCGGCCAGGCACGCGACGGCGGCCTCCAGGAGCGCGAGCCGGGTGGCGCGGCTGCGTTCCTGCCGGGGCTCCTTGGCCGCGCGGGCCGCCGGGGCCGGTCCGGTGCCGCGGGCCGGCGTCAGCGCACCCATGCCGGGTCCCGTCGCTCCAGGAAGGCGGTCATGCCCTCGCGGGCCTCGGCGGAGGCGAAGAGCCGCGCGGACCGTTCGGCGAACGCGTCGGTGTCGCGGTCGAAGGCGGCCAGCACCCCGGCCGTCACCAGCTTCTTGGATTCGGCCAGGCCCTGCGGGGAGCCCTTGCGGAGCCCGTCGAGGAGCGGCGCGAGGCCGGTGTCGGCGTCGTCGGCGGCGAGCGTGACCAGGCCGATCCGGGCCGCCTCGGCCGGTCCGAACGTCTCGCCGGTGAGGTAGTAGCGGGCGGCGGCACGCGGGTCCAGCCGGGGCAGCAGGGGCAGCGAGATCACGGCGGGGGCGAGGCCGAGCCGGGCCTCGGTGAAGGCGAACGTGGCCCCGGGGCCGGCGACGGAGAGGTCGCAGGCGCCGAGCAGGCCGAGGCCGCCGGCCCGGACGTGGCCGGTGACCCGGGCCACGACCGGCTTGGGGAGTTCCACCAGGGCGCGCAGCAGCCGGGCGAGCCCCAGGGGACCGTCGGTGGCGGCGCCCGAGGCGGCCTCGGAGAGGTCCGCGCCGGCGCAGAACGTGCTGCCGGTGTGGGTGAGCACCACGGCCCGGACGGTGTCGTCGGCGGCCGCGGCCGCGAAGGCCCGGTGCAGTGCGGTGACCAGGCGGGTGGAGAGCGCGTTGCGGTTGTGGGGGGAGTTGAGGGTGAGGGTGGTGATGCCGCGCTCGTGGGCGCGCTCCACGTACGTCATCGGGCCGTCGAACTCCTTTCCCTGGCGCGCAGTTCGCGCCGCAGGATCTTTCCGGTGGTGGCGCGCGGTACGTGGTCGACGAATTCCACGCGGCGCACCTTCTTGTAGGGGGCGACTCGGCTCGCAACGTAGGCGATGACCTCGCGGGCGAGGCGGCGGGTGAGGTGGTCGAGCCGGGCGTGGCCGAGCGTGCTGCCGGTGCGGGCGTCGATCAGCGCGGGCCGGTCGCCGTACGCGGCGGCCCGCCCGAGGACGGCCTCGTGGAGGGGCAGGTCCACGGGGGCGACGGCGGGGTAGCGGCTGCGGACGACGCGGTACCCGGGGGACGAGGGGGAGGTGCGGGGGACCATGGGGACCCTCCGTGGGGCTGGGGGCTGGGGCGGGCTGCTCGGGGTGGGTGTTCCTTCCCGGGTGCGGGGCCCGGGGGCGCCGGTGGGCCGGGCCGGTGGGCCGGGGCGTCGGTCGGCGCCGGGCCCCGCGGGCTCCGCGGACCGTGCGGGGGCTCAGTACGACTTCGGCAGCCCCAGCGACCGGTGGGAGACGTAGTTGAGGATCATCTCCCGGCTGACCGGGGCGATCCGGGCCACCCGGGCGGCGGTGACCAGGGACGCCAGCCCGTATTCACGGGTCAGGCCGTTGCCGCCCAGGGTGTGCACGGCCTGGTCCACGGTGTGCACGGCGGCCTCGCCGGCCGCGTACTTGGCCATGTTGGCGGCCTCGCCGGCGGCCAGGTCGTCGCCCGCGTCGTACAGCAGCGCCGCCTTGCGCATCATCAGCCCGGCCAGTTCCAGTTCGATGTGGCACTGGGCGAGCGGGTGGGCGAGGGCCTGGTGGGCGCCGATCGGCTCCTTCCAGACCTGGCGGGTGCGGGCGTAGTCGACGGCCCGGTCCAGCGCGTAGCGGCCCATGCCGAGGGCGAACGCGGCGGTCATGATCCGTTCGGGGTTGAGGCCGGCGAAGAGCTGGAGGAGCCCGGCGTCCTCGTCGCCCACGAGGGCGTCGGCGGGCAGCCGCACGTCGTCCAGGGTCAGTTCGAACTGCTTCTCCGGGGCGGCCAGTTCCATCGGGATCGGGCTGCGGCCGAAGCCGGGCGCGTCGCGCGGGACGAGGAACAGGCACGGCTTGAGCTTGCCGGTACGGGCGTCCTCGGTACGGCCGACGATCAGCGTCACCTCGGCGATGTCCACGCCGGAGACGAAGACCTTCCGCCCGTTGAGGACCCAGTCGCCGCCGTCCCGGCGGGCGGTGGTGGTGATGCGGTGGGAGTTGGAGCCGGCGTCCGGTTCGGTGATGCCGAAGGCCATGGTGCGGCTGCCGTCGGCGAGCCCCGGCAGCCAGGTGCGCTTCTGCTCCTCGGTGCCGAAGCGGGCGATGACCGTCCCGCAGATCGCCGGGGAGACCACCAGCATCAGCAGCGGGCAGCCGGCCGCCCCCAACTCCTCCAGCACGAGGGCCAGTTCGGTGATGCCGGCGCCGCCGCCCCCGTATTCCTCGGGGAGGTTGACGCCCAGGTAGCCGGCCTTGGCGGCCTCCCGCCACAGTTCGTCGGTGTGCCTGCCGTCGGCGACGGCGGCGGTGAAGTACTCCCGGCCGTAGCGCTTGCCGAGCGCGGCGACGGCGGCGCGCAGGGCGCGGTGTTCCTCGGACTCGATCACGGCGTTGCTCAGGGCGTGGCTCATGGCGGCTCCCGGTGCGGGTGGGTGGGTGCGGCGGGTGCGTGCGGGCCGAGCGGACGGGCGGCGGGCCGGCGCGGGCGCCGGCCCGCGTCAGGCGGTGACGACGGCGAGCAGGGTGCCCACCTCGACCTGCTGGCCCGGTCGGACGGGCAGGGCGGTCAGGGTGCCGGCGGCGGGTGCGGTGATCCGGTGCTCCATCTTCATGGCCTCCAGCCACAGCAGCGGCGCCCCGGCGGCCACCCGGTCGCCCTCGGCGAGCCCGTCCGCGACCCGGACGACCGTGCCGGGCATCGGGGCGAGCAGCGAACCGGGCTCCGTACGGGCGGCGGGGTCGGGGAAGCGGGGCAGCGCGGTGAGGGCGCACGCCCCCAGGGGCGAGTCGACGTGCACCCGGTCCCCGTAGCGGGCGACCGCGAAGTGCCGGCGCACCCCGTCCACCTCCAGCACCACCGCGTCGGCGGCCAGGGCGAGCAGCCGGACGCCGGGGAAGTCCTCGGCGGTCAGCCCGTCGCGCCCGAGCCGGTAGCGGACCTCGTGGACGGTGTCGCCGCGGGCGTAGCGCTTGTGCTGCGGGCCGGAGGGGAGGTTGCGGAAGCCGCCGAACCGGGACCGGCCGTGCGCGTCGGCGAGCGCGGCGGCCAGCGCGGACAGCGCGTCGCCGGACGTGCCGGGCCCGGCCAGGGTGGCCAGGTGGCGGTCGTAGAAGCCGGTGTCCAGACCGGTGGCGCCGGCGAACTCCGGGTGGCGCAGCGAGCGGACCAGCAGCTCGCGGTTGGTGGCCGGGCCGTGGATGCGGGCCCGTTCCAGGGCGCCGGCCAGTTTCCGGACGGCCTCGGCGCGGGTGGGGGCCCAGGCGATGACCTTGGCGAGCATCGGGTCGTAGTGGACGGTGACGGTGTCGCCGTCGGTCACGCCGGAGTCCAGCCGGACGCCGCCGGGGACGGCCAGCCGGTGCACGGTGCCGGTCTGCGGCTGCCAGCCGGCCGCCGGGTCCTCCGCGTAGAGCCGGGCCTCCACCGCGTGGCCGTGCGGTGCGGGCAGCGCGGCCGGCAGCGGGCGGCCCTCGGCGACGGCGAGCTGGAGGGCCACCAGGTCGATCCGGTAGATCTCCTCGGTGACCGGGTGCTCCACCTGGAGCCGGGTGTTCATCTCCAGGAAGTGCGCCCGGCCGTCCGCCGAGACCAGGAACTCGACGGTGCCCGCGCCCCGGTAGCCGATGGCCCGCGCCGCCTGGGCGGCGGCCCGGTGCAGGGCATCCCGGAGCGCGGCCGGCAGCCCGGGGGCCGGGGCCTCCTCGATGACCTTCTGGTGGCGGCGCTGGAGCGAGCAGTCCCGGGTGCCGAGCGTCCAGACCGTGCCGTGCGCGTCGGCGAGGACCTGCACCTCGACGTGGCGGCCGCCCTCCACGTAGGGCTCGGCGAAGACCTCACCGTCCCCGAAGGCGGCCGCCGCCTCGGCCCGTGCCGACGCCAACGCGCCGTCCAGCTCCGCCAGTTCGCGGACGATCCGCATCCCGCGTCCGCCGCCGCCGGCCGCCGCCTTCACCAGCAGCGGCAGGTCCGCGGCGGTGGCCGCGGCCGGGTCGACCGGTGCCAGCAGCGGCACCCCGGCCGCCGCCATCAGCTCCTTGGCCCGGGTCTTGGAGGCCATCGCCTCGATCGCGGCGGGCGGCGGCCCGATCCACACCAGGCCCGCCCCGGCCACCGCGGCGGCGAACGCGGCGCTCTCGGACAGGAACCCGTAACCGGGGTGGACCGCGTCCGCGCCGGCCGCCCGCGCCGCCTCGACGATCAGGTCGCCGCGCAGGTAGGTGTCGGCCGGCGCGTCGCCCGGCAGCCGGACGGCGCCGTCCGCCTCCCGTACGTGGGCGGCGTCCGCGTCCGCGTCGGAGTGCACGGCCACGGTGGCCACGCCCAGTTCGCGGCAGGTGCGGAAGATCCGGCGGGCGATCTCCCCCCGGTTGGCGACGAGCACCGAGCGGATCTCCACGGGGGCCCCGGCACCGGCGCCGCCGTCGGCACCGTCCGCGGTCCCGGGCCCGGAATGGATCGCTGTCACGTGAGAACCTCCCCCTCACATCCGGAAGACGCCGAAGCCGCCCCGCGCGCCCTCCACGGGCGCGGTGTGGACGGCGGACAGGCACAGGCCGAGGACGGTGCGGGTGTCGCGCGGGTCGATGACCCCGTCGTCGTACAGCCGCCCGGACAGGAACACCGGCAGCGACTCGGCCTCGATCTGCTGCTCCACCACGGCGCGCAGCGCCGCGTCCCCGTCCTCGTCGTACGGCTGCCCCTTGGCGGCCGCGGAGGCGCGCGCCACGAGGGAGAGCACCCCGGCGAGCTGCTGCGGCCCCATCACCGCCGACTTGGCGCTCGGCCAGGCGAACAGGAACCGGGGGTCGTAGGCCCGTCCGCACATCCCGTAGTGCCCGGCGCCGTAGGACGCGCCCATGAGGACCGAGAGGTGCGGCACCCGGGAGTTGGCCACCGCGTTGATCATCATCGCGCCGTGCTTGATGATGCCGCCCTGCTCGTACTCCTTGCCGACCATGTAGCCGGTGGTGTTGTGCAGGAAGAGCAGCGGGATGTCCCGCTGGTTGGCCAGCTGGATGAACTGCGCGGCCTTCTGGGACTCGGCGCTGAACAGCACGCCCCGGGCATTGGCGAGGATCCCCACCGGATAGCCGTGCAGGCGGGCCCAGCCGGTGGTCAGACTCGTCCCGTAGAGCGGTTTGAACGCGTCGAAGTCCGAGCCGTCCACGATCCGGGCGATGACCTCCCGCGGGTCGAACGGCGTCTTGAGGTCGCCGGGGACGATCCCGAGCAGCTCCTCCTCGTCGTACGCCGGGGGCGCGGCCGGGCCCGGGTCGGGGTGCGCCTTGCGGTGGTTGAGGCGGGCCACCACCCGGCGGGCCTGCCGCAGCGCGTCCGGCTCGTCCACGGCGAAGTGGTCGGCCAGGCCCGAGGTGCGGGCGTGCATCTCCGCGCCGCCCAGCGACTCGTCGTCGCTCTCCTCGCCGGTCGCCATCTTCACCAGCGGCGGCCCGCCGAGGAAGACCTTGGCGCGCTCCTTCACCATGATCACGTGGTCCGACATGCCGGGCACGTACGCGCCGCCGGCGGTGGAGTTCCCGAAGACCACCGCCACCGTCGGGATCCCGGCCGCGGACAGCCGCGTCAGGTCCCGGAAGAGCGCCCCGCCCGGAATGAAGATCTCCTTCTGGCTGGGCAGGTCCGCGCCGCCGGATTCCACCAGGCTGACCACCGGCAGCCGGTTGGCGTACGCGATCTCGTTGGCCCGCAGCGCCTTCTTCAGCGTCCACGGGTTGCTCGCGCCGCCGCGGACGGTCGGGTCGTTGGCGGTGATCAGGCACTCCACGCCCTCGATCACGCCGATGCCGGTGACCAGCGACGCGCCGACCGCGTAGTCGCTGCCCCAGCCGGCCAGCGGCGACAGCTCCAGGAACGGGGTGTCGGGGTCCAGCAGCAGTTCGATCCGCTCCCGGGCCGCCAGTTTGCCGCGCTTCCGGTGCCGGGCGAGGTACTTCTCCCCGCCGCCGGCCAGCGCCTTGGCGTGCTCGGCGGCCACCTCGTCCAGCTTCGCCAGCATCGCCGCCCGCCGCTCGGCGTACTCGGTCCCGGACGGATCCAGCGCGCTCGTCAGCACGGTCACAGCAGCACCTCCGGTATCTCCACGTCGCGGGCGCGCAGCCACTCCCCCAGCGCCTTGGCCTGCGGGTCGAACCGCGCCTGTGCGGCCACGCCGTCGCCCAGCAGCCCGTCCACGGTGAAATTCAGCGCCCGCAGCTGCGGCAGCACGTACCGCTCCACGGTGAACTCCCTTGTCTCGGGCAGCAGTTGGCGGAACCGCTCGACCGTCAGCGCGTGCGCCAGCCACCGCCAGGCGTCCTCCGTACGGGCCCACACCCCGACGTTCGCCGCACCGCCCTTGTCCCCGCTGCGGGCCCCGGCGACGGCCCCCAGGGGAGCGCGCCGGGTGGGCCCGGCGGGCAGCGGTGCGGGCAGCTCCACCGCCGGCGGCGCCGCACCGGACGCCGCCGCCGGCACCGCGGGCGCCGGGATCTCCACCCGCCGCCCGTCCGGCCCCACGGCCACCTGCGGCACCTCCGCCGCCGGCACCGCCACCGCCTCGAACACCCCGTACGGGGCCCCCTTGGCGGGCGGCGCCGTCACGTGGAAGCCGGGGTAGCTCGCCAGCGCCAGCTCCACCGCCGCCCCGCTCACCGCCCGCCCCACGACCTCCGGGTCGGGGTCCCGCACGACGAGCCGGAGCAGCGCGCTCGCCTCCTCCTGCACCGCCGCGTCGCGGTGGTCGGTCCGCGCCAGCGTCCACCGCACCTCGGCCGGCCGGCGCCCGCCCCGCGCGAACGCCTCCTCCATCTGGTCGCGCACCAGCTCCGCCTTGGCCTCGATGCCCAGGCCGGTGAGCACGAACACGACCTCGTTGCGCCAGCCGCCGATCCGGGTCAGGCCCACCTTCAGCGTCGCCGGCGGCGCCTCGCCCCGCACCCCGCTGATCCGCACCCGGTCCGGGCCGTCCGCGGCCAGCCGTACGGTGTCCAGCCGTGCGGTCACGTCCGGCCCCGGGTAGCGCGGGCCGGCGGTCTCGTAGAGCAGCTGGGCGGTGACCGTGCCGATGGTGACCGCACCGCCGGTCCCGGGGTGCTTGGTGATCACCGCACTGCCGTCCGCGGCCACCTCGGCCAGCGGGAAGCCGGGCCGCCGCACGTCGTGCTCCTCGAAGAACGCGTAGTTCCCGCCCGTCGCCTGCGCCCCGCACTCCAGGACGTGCCCGGCGACGACGGCGCCCGCCAACTGGTCGTAGGCGTCCGCCGGCCACCCGAAGTGCGCCGCGGCCGACCCGCTGACCAGGGCCGCGTCGGTCACCCGCCCGGTCACCACGACGTCCGCGCCGGCCCGCAGGCAGGCCGCGATCCCCGCGCCGCCGAGGTACGCGTGGGCGGTGAGCACCCCCGGCCCCCACCCGCGGCCGGCCAGGTCGTCGCCCTCCACGTGCGCGACCCGCACCGGCACCCCGACCCGCTCACCCAACTCCCGTACGGCATCGGCCAGTCCGGCCGGGTTCAGCCCGCCCGCGTTGGTGACGATCCGGACGCCGCGGTCGGCGGCGAGCCCGAGCCCCTCCTCCAGCTGCCGCAGGAACGTCGTGGCGTAGCCGCGCCGCGGGTCCTTCAGCCGCTCCCGGCCCAGGATGAGCATGGTCAGTTCGGCGAGGTAGTCCCCGGTCAGCACGTCCAGCGGCCCGCCGGTCAGCATCTCCCGCACGGCGTCGAACCGGTCGCCGTAGAACCCTGACGCGTTCCCGATCCGCAACGGCCCGGCGCCCGCCCGCGGTGGGCCGCCGCCGCGCCCCCGGCCCTCCGCCCGCCCCGGTATGTCCGCGCCCTCCGGCCGCGTCACCGCCGCACCTGCCCCGGCGCCCGCCCCGGCCCGGCCGGCCCGGCGAAGGACTGCGCGATGCCCAGCCACCGGTCGGCGTCCGCGCCCTCGGCGGTGACGGACACGTCGTCCCGGTGCGCCCGCTGCGTCACCAACAGGCAGAAGTCCAGCGCCGGCCCGCTCACCCGCTGCGCCGCGCCCTCCGGCCCGTACGCCCACGCCTCGCCACCGGGGCCGGTCAGCTCCACCCGGAACTCCTCCCCCGGCGGCGTCAGCCCGCGCACCGCGTACGCGTAGTCCCGGGCCCGCACCCCGATCCGGGCCACGTGCCGCAGCCGCGCGGTCGGCACCCGCCGCACCCCCAGCGCGTCCGCCACGTCCTGCCCGTGCGCCCAGGTCTCCATCAGCCGCCCGGTGGCCATCGACGCCACGCTCATCGGCAGCCCGTACCAGGGGAGTCTGCCGCCCGGCGGCTGCGCGGCCAGCACCTCCAGCAGCTCCGCCCGGCCCGCCCGCCACCGGGCCAGCAGCTCACCGGGCGCCAGCCGCGCCCCGCGCTCGGCCCCCTCGTCCACGAACGTCTCCGGCGACGCCAGCGCCGCCCGGACCTCCCGCCCGAACCCCTCGGGGTCGACGGCCGACTGCACGGCCCGCTCGTCCGTCCACCGCAGATGCGCGATCTGGTGCGCGACCGTCCACCCGGCGGCCGGCGTGGCCCGCGCCCACTCCCCCTCCGGGAGCCCCGCCACCAGCCCGTCCAGCTCCTCGCCCTCGGCCCGCAGGTCCGCCAGGACCTCGGAAACCTCCCGCGGATCGGCCATCGCGCGCTCTCCTCATCCCACGCCGGAACGCCCATGTCCCTTACGGGCAGGGCACGTTGACAGCTGCTGCGGTGATGCGAGACCCGAGCGTGGCAGCGCCCCCGGAAACAATCAAGCACGCCTGCATGATTTTTCGCCACGCGGCGCCGGTGACACGTCGGCGCGGGACCGCCCTACGGGCGCGGCCCCGTCACCCCCTCGCGCAGGAAGGCGGCCCGGCTCGCGGGGCGGGGGGACGAGGAGGCCGGCGGGGTCCTCGGAGTCGCGCAGGCGGACGGCCGCCCCGCGGCAGCCCCTGCCCCGCGACCCGTCCTCAGCGGCGCGCACCGCTCAGTACCGCCCCGGCGCTGGCGACCGCCACCAGGCCGATCGCGAGGACTTCGGGCCACCCCAGCAACTGGTGCAGGATCAGGAACCCGGCCGTGGCGGCGGCGGCCGGCTCCAGGCTCATCATCACCGCGAAGCCGGAGGCCGGGAGCTTGCGCAGCGCGAGGAGCTCCAGGGTGTACGGGAGGACCGACGACATCAGGGCGACCGCCGCGCCCAGGCCCACCGTGACCGGGTCCAGCAGGGCCGTGCCCGCGCTGAACGCGCCCAGCGGCAGGCTCAGGACCGCGGCCACCGTCATCGCCAGCGCCAGCCCGTCCGCCTGCGGGAACCGCTGGCCGGTACGCGCCGACAGCAGGATGTACGCGGCCCACAGCCCGCCGGCGGCGAGCGCGAACCCGGCGCCGGCGAGGTTCAGCCCGTCGAACCCGGCGCGTCCCAGCAGCACCACGCCGCCCAGGGCCAGCGCCGCCCACAGCAGGCTCAGCAGCCGCCGGGAGGTCGCCACCGACAGGATCAGCGGGCCGAGGAACTCCAGGGTGACCGCGGCGCCGAGCGGGATGCGGTCGAGGGCCTGGTAGAAGAGCGCGTTCATACCGACGAGCGCGACGCCGAAGGCGACGACGGTGGCCCAGTCGCCCCGGGTGTGGCCGCGGACCTTCGGCCGGCAGGCGATCAGCAGCACCAGCGCGGCGACCACCAGCCGCAGGGTGACGACGCCCAGCGCCCCGGCCCGCGGGAACAGCAGGACCGCCACCGACGCCCCGAACTGGAGCGACACGATCCCGCCGATGACCAGCGCCACCGACACCAGGCGGCCCCGCGTCCGCGCGGCGGCCGTCCCGAGCCCCCCGGTCCCGGCCGCACCGGCCTCCGCCGACAGCACCTCGGGAGAGGGCGGCACGGGACGGGGTATCCCGCCCACCGGCGCGTCGGAGCGGGAAGGGGACGACGAAGACGACGGCGCGGACGGCGCGGACGGCGCGGACGGCGCGGAGGACGACGGGGTGGACCCGGCGGGGGAACCGGCTGCGGAGGCGGACGACGAAGGATTCACACGGCCACGCTACGACCCGCGTTCCCGCACGTGAAATGCCTTTTCCGCGGTTGTTATGCTCCCCACGCATGAGCCTTGAGCTGCGCCATTTCCGCTGCTTCCTCGCCATCGCCGACACCCTCAGCGTGACCCGCGCCGCCGAACGCCTCCACCTCACCCAGCCCGCCGTCTCCCGCACCCTCCGCCAGCTGGAGGAGGCGCTGGGGCTGCGCCTCGTCGACCGCTCCACCCACCACCTCGCCCTCACCCCGGACGGCGACGCCTTCCGCGACCGGGCGGCGGTCGCGGTCGCCGCCTTCGACCGGGCGTTGGAACACGGCCGCGGCACCGGCTGGCCGCTGCGCCTGGGGCACGCCTGGTCGGCGGCCGGGGCGGACACCACGACGCTGCTGCGCCGCTGGCGCGAGACGCACCCGGAGACCCCGCTCGAACTGCTCCGCATCGACGACCGCACGGCCGGGCTCGCCCGCGGCGACGTGGACGCGGCCCTGCTGCGCGGCGAGGTCCGCGCCCCCGGCCTGGTCACCGAGCGGCTGACCACCGAGCCGCGGGTGGCCGGCCTCCCCGCCGACGACCCACTGGCCGACCGCCCCGCGCTGACCCTCTCCGACCTGGCCGACCGCACCATCGCCCTCAACACGGTCTCCGGGACCACCACCCTCGACCTCTGGCCGCCGTCGGCCCGCCCGTCCACCACCCTGACCATCGGCAACACCGACGACTGGATCGCCGCCATCACCGGCGGCCGCGCGGTGGGCGTGACCACCGTCGCCACCGCCGGCATGCACCCGCACCCGGCGATGGCCTACGTCCCCCTGACCGACGCCCCGCCCGTCCCCGTCGTCCTCGCCTGGCGCGACGGCCCGGGCCACCCCGCCCTCCCGGCGCTGGCAGCCTTGGCCCGCGAGGTCATGGGCCAGGCGTCGAGGCCCAACAGCCCGGCCCCTTAGGCGCGTTCGGCCGGGCGGAGCCTGGCCGCGGGGGACATCCGTCCGAGCAGCGAAATCCACCTTCACCACTCCCTCACCGCTTGCACACTCCATCCCCCGGGCTTCCTTCGCCGATCCTCGCTTCGCCCTCCGTGCCCCCAGGCGCCCGGGAGAGCGGCGGTTCGGGGAACCTCTACCTCCACCGGGGCGGGGGCACGGGGCAGCGGGTGGCGAGCCGGGTCAAGGCCGGCGCCGGGTGGAACGCGTACGACGCGCTGGCCGGTGCCGGTGACGTCACCGGCGACGGGCTCGCGGACATCGTCGCCCGGACCCCCGGCGGCACGCTGTACCTGTACCCGGGCACCGGGGTGGCCGGCGCCCCGTTCACGGCGCGGGTCGACCTCGGCAACGGCTGGAACATCTACTCCAGCCTGATCCGAGCCGGGCCCTTCGGGACCACGGTGGGGCGGGGCCGTCAGCCTTCGGGCTGCGGCCCCGCTGCCGCCCCCGGCGCGTCCGCCGTTTCCGTCCTGCCGGCCGGCCCCGCCGTTTCCGCCGCGTCCAGGGCCTCCGCCAGGACCTGGGCCAGGTGGCGGCCGGGGCGGGCACCGAGCTGGGAGAGCTGGGTGCGGCAGGAGTAGCCGTCGGCGAGGATCTCGGCGTCCGGGGCGGCCCGGCGGACGGCGGGGAGCAGCTGGTCCTCGGCACAGGCCACGGAGAGGCCGTAATGGCCCCGTTCGAAGCCGAAGTTGCCGGCCAGGCCGCAACAGCCGCCGCTCAACGCCCCGTCCAGGCCGGCCCGTTCGCGCAGCCGGCGGTCGGCCGCGTCACCGAGGACGGCGTGCTGGTGGCAGTGGGTCTGGCCGGCGACCGGGCGGCCGACGCGCGGCGGGGTCCAGTCGGGGGCCAGCTCCTCCAGCACCTCGGCGAAAGTGCGGACGGCGGCGGCGAGGCGGGCCGCCCGGGGGTCGTCGGCGAGCAGCTCCGGCAGGTCCGAGCGGAGCGCCGCGGCGCAGCTCGGCTCCAGGACGACCAGCGGGCGGCCGGGCCGGACCAGCGGGCTCAGCACCTCGACGGTGCGCCGCATCACCGCCCGCGCCTGGGTGAGCTGGCCGGTGGAGACGTACGTCAGACCGCAGCACAGGCCGGGGCGGGGCAGGTGCGGCCGCGGGGGCGCCGGGCGGGCCGGCAGCGGCGCGGTGGGCGGCAGCAGGGGGCGCAGGCCGGCGGCCTCCAGGACGCGGACGGCGGCCCGGCCGACCTCCGGGGAGAGGTGGTCGGTGAAGGTGTCCGGCCACAGGACGACCACCGGGCCGGCGCCGTCCCCGGCCGGACCGGCGGCCCGGCGGCGGCGCCACCACCACTGCCGGAACGTCTCCTGCGCCAGCTCCGGGACCGCCCGCTCCGGCGCGATCCCGGCGAGCCGCTTGGCGAGGGCGGCGAGCGGGGTGCGGGCCAGGGCGTTGAGGACCGGCGCGGCGGGGGCGGCGGCCCGCAGCCACCGCGGCAGGCGGCCCAGGGCGTAGTGGGCGGCGGGGCGGAGCCGGCCCGCGTAGTGGTGGTGCAGGAACTCCGCCTTGTAGGTGGCCATGTCGACGCCCACCGGGCAGTCGCTGCGGCAGCCCTTGCAGGACAGGCAGAGGTCGAGCGCGTCGCGCACCTCCGGGGAGCGCCAGCCGTCGGTGACCACCTCGCCGGCCAGCATCTCGTGCAGCAGCCGGGCCCGGCCGCGGGTGGAGTGCCGCTCCTCGCCGGTGGCCCGGAAGGACGGGCACATCACGTCGGACGAGCCCGTCGGCAGCCGCTCCGTACGGCACTTGGCGACGCCGACGCAGCGGCGGACGGCGGCGGAGAAGTCGCCGCCGTCGTGCGGATAGCCGAACGCGACCGGGACCGGGCCGGGAGGCAGCGGGGCGAAGCGGAGGTTGTCGTCGAGGCGGTGGGGGCGGACCAGCATGCCGGGGTTCAGACCGGCGGCGGGGTCCCAGAGGTCCTTGAACCGGCCGAAGAGGGCGACCAGTTCGCCGCCGTACATCCGGGGGAGGAGTTCGGCGCGGGCCTGGCCGTCGCCGTGCTCGCCGGAGAGCGAGCCGCCGTGCGCCACCACCAGGGCGGCCAGGTCGGTGGAGAACTCCCGGAAGCGGCGGATACCGGGCGGGGTGAGCAGGTCGAAGTCGATCCGGACGTGGATGCAGCCGTCGCCGAAGTGGCCGTAGGGCGTGCCGCGCAGGCCGTGCTGGGCGAGCAGGGCGCGGAAGTCCCGCAGGTACGGGCCGAGTCGGGCCGGGGGGACGGCGCAGTCCTCCCAGCCGGGCCACGCCTCGCTGCCGTCCGGCATCCGGGTCGCGGTGCCGGAGGCGTCCTCGCGGATCCGCCACAGGGCGCGCTGCCCGGCCGGGTCGGTGACCAGGAGGTGGCCGGTGGCGCCGTCGGCGGTGGCCGCCCGGCACAGCGCCTCGCCGCGGGCGGCGGCCTCGGCCGGTGTCGCCCCGCCGGTCTCCGCGAACAGCCAGGCGCCGCCCTCCGGCAGCCCGGCGGCGCCCGCGCCGACGAGGTCGGCGGCCATGCCCTCGACGGTCAGCGGGGAGTGCGCGAGGAGGGCGTGCGCGGCCTCGGCGGCGGCGCTCTCGTCGGGGTAGGCCAGGACGGCCAGCGCGCGGGCGGCGGGCGCCTCGACGAGCCGGACGGTGGCCGCGGTGAGGACGCCGAGGGTGCCCTCGCTGCCGGTGAGGGCCCGGGCGAGGTCGGTGCCGGCCTCCGGGAGCAGGGCGTCCAGGGCGTAGCCGGAGATGCGGCGCGGCAGGCCGGCCGGGTATCCGGTGCGCAGCAGCGCCAACTCCCCGTCCACCAGGGCCTTGACGCCGTCCCGCAGGCGCGGCGGGAGGCCGGTGGGGCGGCCCTCGCGGTCGGTGCCGCGGCCGGCCCTGACCAGCTCGCCGCCGTAGGTCAGCAGGTCCAGGGCGCGGACGTTGTCGGCCGTGGTGCCCCAGGCCACCGAGTGGGCGCCGCAGGAGTTGTTGCCGATCATGCCGCCGAGGGTGCAGCGGCTGTGGGTGGAGGGGTCGGGGCCGAAGGTCAGGCCGTGCGGCGCGGCCGCGGCCCGGAGGTCGTCCAGGATGACGCCGGGCTGGACGACGGCGGTGCGGGCCGCCGGGTCCAGGGAGACGATCCGCCGCATGTGGCGGGTGAAGTCCAGGACGACGCCGGTGCCGGTGGCCTGCCCGGCGATGCTGGTGCCGGCGCCGCGCGGGACGACCGGCACGCCGCGGGCGCGGCACACCCGCAGCGCCGCGGCGACGTCCTCGGCGTCCCGGGGCGCGACCACCGCGTCCGGCACCCGGCGGTAGTTGGACGCGTCCATCGTCATCAGCGCGCGGTCCGCCGCGGCGGACGAGACCTCGCCCCGTACGGCGGCGGCCAGTTCGCGCGCCAGGTCCTGCCGCCGGGCCGCCTGCCGGGCCGCTTCCGGCCCGCCGCCGCTCCGCTTCTCCGTCTCCGTGCGCTCAGCCATGCCCCCAGCCTGCCCCCGCGGGGTGGGGGCGCCGCAAGGGCTGTGGACAACGGCGTGGTCAGCCGGCGGTCCCGGTGCCGTCCGCCTCCGGTCCCCCGTCGTAGGGGTGGAAGCGGAAGACGTTCTCCGGGTCGTGGGCGGCCTTCAGAGCGGCCCGGCGGTGCCACGCCCCGGGGCCGTGGGTGCTGCGGGCCACCTCGGCGGCGTCGCTCCGGGCGCGCTGTTCGCCGAGGAGGAAGTTGACGCTCCGGCCGAGCCGCCAGGGGGCCACTTCCGCCAGGGCCGCCGCGTGCACCGCCCGGACGGCCGCCAGGCCGTCCCCGTCGCCGCCGGCCGCCAGCGGCGACAGCACCCGCAGCGCGAACCGCGCGTCCCGGTGCCCGACCCCGGTGGCGCCCCCGGTGCCGTCCGGCCCGGCGGCCAGCGCGCCGCCCAGGTGGTTGAGCTGGACCACCACCATCACCGGGGCGGCCGGGCCGGTGAGCGCCGCCACCCGCCGCAGCGCCGCCGCGTCCACCCCGCGCAGCAGCGCGTTGTCGCCGTTGTAGGCGTGCGGGTCGGCCGGGTCGCGGTGGATGGTGGCGGACTCCGCGTACGGCATCTCGCGCAGGTCGTCGCTGACGGCCGGGCCGATCGCGCGCAGCGGCGCCACCAGCCGCGCGCCCTCCTCGGCGCTGCCGGTGAACGCGATCCGGATCTGGAGCAGATGGCGGCCGCGCAGCGGGGCGGGCAGCTGCGGCAGGTCGGGGTAGGCGATCAGCGCGAGGGAGGACGTCAGGGTGTCCGGGACGGTTGCGGTCCAGCGCAGGTACGCGGCCAGCGCCTCGTCGATCCGGTCGGCGCCGAAGACCAGCTGGCCCCCGTAGAGCCGGGCCACCGGCACCAGGCCGAACTCCATCCCGGTGACCACCCCGAGGCCGTGCCCGCCGCCGAGCAGCCCCTGGAAGAGCGCGGGGTCGGAGGCGGCGGTGACCCGCACCCGCCGCGCGTCGGCGGTGACCAGGTCCAGGGCCCGGACGTGGTCGGCGGCGAACCCGTAGGTGCGGGCCAGCAGCCCCACCCCGCCGCCGAGCGTGTACGAGACCACGCCGACGCCCGGCGAGGAGCCGTTGAGCGGGGCCAGCCCGTAGGGGGCGGCGGCCTCGACGACCTGGCTCCAGACGGCGCCCGCGCCGACCCGCGCGGTGCGGGTCGCGGGGTCCACGGTGACGCCGGACATCCGCCGGGTGCTGATGAGCAGGCCGCCGTCGGTGGCGGTGGACAGGCCGTGCCCGGTGGCCTGGACCGCGACCGGCAGCCGGTGCGCGCGGGCGAAGGCGACCGCGGCGGCCACGTCGCCGGCGTCCGCGGCCCCGGCGATGAGGGCGGGGCGGTGCCGGTGCCCGGCCTGGAAGCCGGAGCGTTCGGCGTCGTAGCCGTCGTCGCCGGGGCGGAACACCGGACCGCCCAGCCGCCGGGCGAGCCGGTCGGCCTCCTCGGGGGTGAAGGGCGCGGCACCGGGGGCGAGGGGGGCGGCCAGGGGGCGGGAGGCATCGAGCGTCGTCATGGACCGCACTCTCGGGCCATAACCTGACACCCGCCGTCATATATGGCGGCCGCTTCCCCCGGCCCGTCCCCCCGGTATAAACCGTGGGGTGAAGGCCGACCGTCTGCTCTCGATCCTGCTGCTCCTCCAGACCCGCGGCCGGGTCCCGGCCAGCGAACTGGCCGCCCGCCTGGAGGTCTCCACCCGCACCGTCTACCGCGACGTCGAGGCGCTGTCGGCGGCCGGGGTCCCGGTCTACGCCGAGCGCGGGCGGCACGGCGGGATCGCGCTGCTGCCCGGCTTCCGCACCGACGTCACCGGGCTGACCACCGACGAGGCCCGGGCGCTGTTCGTCCTGGCCGCGCAGGGCGCCCACCAGGCGCTCGGTCTGGACGGCGCGCTGGGGTCGGCGCTGCGCAAGGTGATGGCGGCGCTGCCCGCCCCGCACCGCCCGGCCGCCGAACTGACCGGCCGCCGCATCCTGGTGGACCCCGACCGCTGGCTCGGCGGCCCCCGCCCGGCGGTGGACCTCGGCGCGCTGCACACCGCCGTCTTCACCGACCGGCGGCTGCGGATCCGCTACCGGCACAGCGGCAGCACCGAGCTGCGCACGTACACCGTCGACCCCTACGGGCTGGTCGCCAAGGCCGGCGTCTGGTACCTCGTCGCCGACCGGCGCGGCAGGCCGCGGCTGTTCCGGGCCGACCGGGTGGCCTCGGCGGCGCTCACCGACGCGCCCGTGCGGCGGCGGCCCGGTGCGGAGCTGCCGGAGGTGTGGGCGGAGCTGCGGCGGCAGGTGGAGGAGCGGCCGGCGCCGGTACGGGTCACCGCGCGGATCCGCCGGGAGCGGCTGGATCTGGCGGTGCGGATCCTGGGCGCGGCCCTGCTCGCCCCGCCCCGGCCGGAGACCGGCCCGGACGGCGGGGACGGCGGGGACGGCCCGGACGGCGGCTGGGTCGTGCTGGAGATCGGGTACCCGGTGCTCTCCGCGGTGCGCCAGCTGCTCCAGTTCGGCGACACCCTGGAGGTGCTGGACCCGCCGGAGGCCCGCCGGGTGCTGGCCGATTCCGCCGCCGCGCTCACCGCCCTGTACGCCGCCGACGGCCCGTAGGGGCGCCCGTACGGCGGCCCGGACCCGGGTCCGGGAGGGGCCCGGGGGCCCTGCGCAGCCGCCCCGCGACCGGCCCGGGCCGCGCCCGCGACCGGCCCGGGACCGCCGTGACGTGCCGTGACCGTCCACACTCCGACCGCCACCCATCTCACCGGCTGGACGCCCCGCCCGGCCCCCGCCCGACCCTTTAGGCTTCCCCTCGTGGCTGATATCGAGATCCCCGCTGACCTCAAGCCCGCCGACGGACGCTTCGGCGCGGGCCCCTCCAAGGTGCGTACGGAGGCGCTCGACGCGCTGGCCGCCACCGGTACCTCGCTGCTCGGCACCTCCCACCGCCAGGCACCGGTCAAGAACCTGGTCGGCAGGGTGCGGCAGGGCGTGCGCGACCTCTTCCAGCTCCCCGAGGGCTACGAGGTCGTCCTCGGCAACGGCGGTTCCACCGCCTTCTGGGACGTCGCGACGCACGGTCTGATCGAGCACAAGTCGCAGCACCTCTCCTTCGGCGAGTTCTCCTCGAAGTTCGCCAAGGCCGCCAAGCTGGCCCCGTGGCTGGCCGAGCCCACCGTCATCTCCGCCGAGCCGGGTACCCACCCGGAGCCGGCCGCCGAGGCGGGCGTGGACGTCTACGCCTTCACCCACAACGAGACCTCCACCGGTGTCGCCGCCCCGATCCAGCGGGTGGCCGGCGCCGACGAGGGCGCGCTGGTGCTGGTCGACGCCACCTCGGGCGCCGGCGGCCTGCCGGTGGACATCGCCCAGACCGACGTCTACTACTTCGCGCCGCAGAAGTCCTTCGCCTCCGACGGCGGTCTGTGGCTCGGCGTCTTCTCCCCGGCCGCCCTGGAGCGGGCCCGCGCGATCCACGCGTCCGGCCGCCACGTCCCGGAGTTCTTCTCGCTGCCCACGGCGATCGACAACTCCCTCAAGAACCAGACGTACAACACCCCCTCCCTCGCCACCCTCTTCCTGCTCAACGAGCAGCTGGAGTGGATCAACGGCCAGGGCGGCCTGGACTGGGCGGTCGGCCGCACCGGCGCCTCCTCGCGCGCCCTCTACGGCTGGGCCGAGGAGTCCAAGTACGCCACCCCGTTCGTCACCGACCCGGCCAAGCGCTCGCAGGTCATCGGCACGATCGACTTCAGCGACGACGTCGACGCGGCCGCGGTCGCCAAGACGCTGCGCGCCAACGGCATCGTGGACACCGAGCCGTACCGCAAGCTGGGCCGCAACCAGCTGCGGATCGCGATGTTCCCGGCCATCGACCCGGCGGACGTCGAGGCGCTGACGGCCTGCATCGACTACGTCGTCGGCAAGCTGTAGCGGCCGGCGCGCCCGCGGCGCGCACCGCACCGACGCGGACGGGCCCCGGCGGGTACTCACCGCCGGGGCCCGTCCGCGTCACCGGTCCGCACCACCGGATGCCGCGCCGCCGGTAGCCGTTCCGCCGGAGCGGCTACCGGCGGAACCACACCTCGCGGAGATTGCCGCAGCCGCGCCGGCTGCGGCGGACCCGGAACACCGAGACCTGCCGTTCCTCGCCACCGGCGACGGGGCGGTGCAGCCCGAGGACGACCGCCCCGAGCGCGCCGTAGTCCCGCTGATACGGCTCGCCGTCCGGCTCGAATCCCGCCTCGGCCGCCGTCTCCGGGTCGGCGCCTATCGCGCGCAGGATCGCGTCCGGGTCGCCGCGGTACTCCCAGCCCTCGTCGCCGTCGCAGTCCCACCCGCCGGCGAACAGGTGCTCGCCGGTGGGCAGGACCACCTCGTCCTCCAGGTAGGCGTTGCCGTGGTCGACCTCGACGGAACCGACGATGCGGGCCTGCGGGTGCCGGGCGCGCTGCGCGGCTATCTCGTCCGACATCGCGTCGGAGACCAGGTCGCAGCCGAGCGCCGGATCGGTGATCTGGACGAGGCCGCCCCAGCAGCCCACCGCCACGTGGTCGAGGTCGGCGCGCACCTCGGGCTGCGGCAGGTCCCCCAGGGGCCGCGCCGGAAGCACCTCCAGCACCTCCGCGACGGTGCCCAGCTGCTCGGCGAACGCCCGGGCGCGCACCGGATCGTGCGGCGGCAGGGCCGGGCGGACCGCGCCCACCGGGTCGGGGAAGGGCGGGAAGAGCAGGGACAGCGTGATGTCCGCCCCGCGCCAGAGCGCCACCTCCTCCTGGGGGTCGTGGTCGCATCCGCAGACTTCGGTATCCGTCATGCCTGCACCGTAACTCCCGCCACTGACAACGCCGTTCGGCACCCGGTGCGCCCCGGTGCGGGCGGGCGCACCGGCGTGCGGTCAGCGGCCGCGGCACTGGACGCGGCGGACCGCCAACGGCAGGAGGACCGCGGTGGGCACCACGGGCCGTACCAGCGCCCTCGCCCGTGCGTGCGGTTCGCCCCAGCTGCCGCCGCGCCCGCCCGCCGACCCCGTCCGCACCACCGGCACCAGGGCGGGCTGCACCCCCGGGCGTCGAACTGGGTACACCGCACTCGCTTGCGCGTACAACGTACCCAGTTTTTCTCCGGCGGCATAGGATGGCCGCACCATGACGCGTTCAGGGACCAGCACGGAACACAGCGGCAGCGGTGACCTCTCGCGCAGCCTGGAGCTGCTGTGGGGCACCGGCGACCGCCCCGGCCGGGGCCCGCGGCCCGGGCTCACCCTCGGCCGGATCGTCGCCGCCGCGGTGGCGGTCGCCGACGCCGAGGGGCTCGGCGCGCTCTCCATGCGCCGGGTCGCCGCCGACCTGGGCGTCGGCACCATGTCGCTCTACCGCTACGTCCCGGGCAAGGCCGAACTCCTGGACCTGATGCTCGACGCGGTGGTCGCGCTCCCGGCCGACGGCCTCCCCGAACCGGGCCCGGACACCGGCTGGCGCCCCGCCCTGGAGGCCCTCGCCCACGCCACCTGGCGGCTGCACCAGGAGCACCCCTGGCTCCTCCGGGTCGACCAGGGCCGCCCGCTGCTCGGCCCGAACGCCCTGGACCGGCTGGAGTACGCGGTCCGCGCGCTGGCCGGGACCGGCCTGGCCGACCGGGAGAAGATCCAACTGCTGGTCGCGCTCGACGGGTTCGTCACCGGCACCGCCCGCACCGTCCTGAACTCCGCTCGCGCCGAGCAGCGGACCGGCGTCAGCGACGCCGACTTCCGGCGGGCCCAGGAGCCGGCCCTCGGGCAGGCCGTGCGCAGCGGCCGGTACCCGGCCCTGGCCGGGCTGGACGAGGACGTCTTCGGCGGGGCGCCCGGGGACGGTGGCGGCAGCCCCGCCTTCACCCTGGGGCTGGCGGCCCTGCTGGACGGTTTCGCGGCGGTCGTCGCGGACCGCGCGGCCACCGCGCCCGCACACCCACCCGAAGGGACGCACCACCAGCCGCCGCCCCACGGGACGCACCGCGCCGCAACGTGACGAAAAGGGCCGGATATGCCTTTTATGGAGGGCATGAGAATCCCGCCCAGCCCCGGTCTCGCCCCCTACGAACGCCAGGGGACGGTCCTGCTGACCACCTACAAGAAGGACGGCACCGGTGTCGGCACCCCGGTGAACATCGCGGTGGACGGCGACCACGCCTACATCCGCACCTTCGGCAGCGCCTGGAAGGTCAAGCGGATGCGCAACGTCCCCGAGGTGGAGTTCTGCGCCTCGACCTGGCGCGGCCGGCCGACCGGACCCGCCGTCCGGGCCCGGGCCCGGCTGCTGGACCCGGCCACCCGCGAGAACCGGCGCGCCGAGCGGTCGCTGACCCGCAAGTACCCGCTGATCCACGGGCTGGTCTCGCCGCTCCTGCACCGGCTGCGGCGGGAGCCGACGCTCCACTACGAACTGCGGCTGATCGAGGAGGAGGAGCCGCTGGGCTAGCCCGGCGCCACCGGCTCCGCCCCCGTGGCGCCGGGCGGTGTCCGGTGCGGCGAGAGGGCATGCCGGGCGCCGGACGGCAGACGGGACTTCGCGGCCACCTGCTAGCCGCGCCTGCGGCGCAGCAGGCCCCGGAGGGCCAGCACCAGGACCACCGCCCCGGCCAGCACCAGCGCGCCCGTGCCGAAGCCGCCCGCCGGTCCGCCGCCCGGCCGCTCCGCGCCGCCGCCGGACGCCCGGTCACCGGACCCGCCGTCGTCCCGGCGGGCCGCGTCGGGGAGTTGCTCCCCGCTGAGCGCCACCGGCTCGACCTGGCTGCCGCGCCCCTCCGAGCCGTACATCAGGGTCCGGCCGTCGGCGGTGAAGGTCACCGACTCGCCCTGCCGCTGGAGCGGGACCGGCACCGCGCCGAGGTCCTCCGGGCGGCCGTCGCGCCAGCGGTAGAGGCGGGCGCCGAAGTAGCTGCGCAGCACCAGCCGGGTGCCGTCGGGCGAGAACGCGCCGTCGGTCACCCACAGATCGACCGGGGCGACCTTGCGGAAGGTGTTGCTCCCGGTGGTGGTCAGGCGGGCCGGACCCGCGTAGAGCGCCGCCCCGCCGCCCTGCTTCTTGCTGGCGAGGTAGACCCGGCCGGTCTTCGGATGCACCATCAGCGCCTCGGCGTCCCGCGGCCCGTCCGCGTACCGGACGGTGAACTGCTCGGCGGTGACGGTCGCGTCGCGCAGCGTCGCGGGCTCGGGGAAGCGGTAGATCCACACGTGGTCCCAGCTGCCGCCGAGGTTGTCGCCGATGTCGCCGACGTAGATCCGGCCGTCCGGGCCGAGTGCGAGGGCCTCGACGTCGCGGGGCGCGCCGATGCCGCGCAGGGTGATCCTGGCGAGGGTGCGGCCGGTCGCGGAGTCGACCGCGTAGACGTAGGGGCCGTCGTCGCTGTCGTTGTGGGTCCAGTAGACGCCGGGGTGGGCGCGGCTGGCGGCCAGGCCGCTGGACTCGGTGATCCGCGGGTCGGTGAGGGTGAACGCGCCGGGCTCCGCGGCCGCGGCCGGGGCGCCCGCCGCGGCCAGCAGCGCGAGCGCGGCGGCCGCCGCTCCCGCCGCACGCGGGAGCGGACGTCGCGGACCGGGGGGTCGGGGCACGGCGGCAGACATGGCGCACAGCCTGCCACGCCGGGCGGCCGGGCGGGCCGGGCCGGCCGGGTCAGGCGGCGTAGCGGCCGCCGACGTCCCAGCCCTGGTGCAGCGCGTCGGCGAAGGCCGCGGCGAGGAGGTGTTCGCCGCGTTCGGAGGGGTGGGTGCCGTCGTAGGTGGCGCGGTCGATGTCCCAGTCGGCCGGTTCGGAGGCCAGGAGCAGCGGGGAGGCCGGGGTGGAGAGGTCGGCGACGGCCTTGCCGAGCAGTTCGTTGAAGTGCGCGCACTGGGCGCCGAAGGCGGGGTCGGCGAGGGCCCGGATGTTGGCGATGACGGGCATCAGCACCGCCCGGACGTGCGGGGCGCCGGCCCGGGCCCGGGCCACGAACTCCCGCACGTTCTCCGCGGTCTGCTCGGGGTCGGTGTAGAAGCCGAGATCGATCAGGCCGAGCGAGACCAGCAGGGTGTCGGCCCGGTGCGTGCGCACCGCGTCCTCGATCAGCGGCGCCATGTGCAGCCAGCCCTCGCCCCAGCCGGCGAGGTGCGCCCGCGCGCGCTCGGGGAAGGCCGGGTCGGCGTAGGCGGTGGAGACGGGCTCGCCGGCGGCCGGGTCGTGCAGGGTGCGGCGCGGTCCGACGATGCGGAACGGGCCGGAGCCGGTGGTGCCGAGGTGGCGCCACATGCGGTAGCGCCACGTGTAGTCGCCGGAGCTGCCGATCGTCATGGAGTCCCCGACGAACATGATCCTCATCCGGCCATGATCTCCGAGAACGCTACCGGCGGGTACGTGACACTGGCCACGCCGTCAGCGCAGGGCCGCGGCGACGACGACGACGATCAGGAGCACGGCGAGCAGACCGGACATGATCCGGTTACGGGTCTTGGGATCCACCCTTCGAGCCTAACCGGGCCGGAATCGGGCCCCGCACCGGCCCGGCCGGTCAGCCCTCCAGCCGCCACCGCGCCAGCGGCTCGTACCGGGGCCGGCTGCCCGGGACGCCGGGGGCGGGCGGGTGGCTGCGCATCAGGGCGAGCTCCGTGACCGTCCAGGCGCTGCCGGAGAAGCCGGCGAGCGCCGCGGCGTACGGCACCAGGTCCAGCCGGCCGGTGCGCTTGCGGGCGAGGGTGAGGTGCGGGGTGTACGGGCGGTGCTCGCCCATCGGCAGGCCCGCCCGCCGGCCGGCCGCCTCGGCGGCGTCCGCGAGGCGGCGCATGGCGGGCCGGTCGCCGTCCGCCCCGGCCCAGACGACCCGGTCGCCGAACCGGCCGCCGCCGGCGATCCGCAGCTCGTAGGCGGCGCAGCGGTGCGCGGCGCGGCCCAGCCGCTCCTGGAGCTCGGGCAGCGCCTCCTCGGGCACCTCGCCGTAGAAGGCGAGGGTGAAGTGCCAGTCGTCCGGCCCGGTCCAGCGCAGCCGGTCGGCGTCCGGCAGCTCCCGCAACCGCCCCATCCGCTCGGCGAGTTGGCCGAGCGGGTGGGCGGGGGGCAGCACCGCGGCGAAGAGTCTCATGGGGCCAGTGTCGCCCCGGAGCGCCGCCGGGCGCCCGCGGAGCGGCTAGGCGGCGGCCAGCTCCTTCTCCGGGGCCTCGGCGGCCGCCCGGGGGACGAACGCCACGTGCCGGTGCCCGCGCCGCAGATCGACCTTCAGGCGCAGCCCGCCGGCCCGCGCGAGGGCCAGGCCGACCAGGGCGGCGGCCGCCGCGGAGACCACCCCGCCGGCCAGGAAGCCGATCCGGGGGCCGTAGGCGTCGGTGACCCAGCCGACCACCGGGGCGCCGAGCGGCGTCCCGCCCATGAAGACCATCATGAACAGGCTCATCACCCGGCCGCGCATCGCCGGATCGGTGGCCATCTGGACGCTGGAGTTGGCGGTGACGTTGATGGTCAGGCCGACCATGCCGATCGGGGCGAGCAGCGCCGCGAAGACCCAGAAGCCGGGCGCCAGCGCGGCGACGCACTCCAGCAGGCCGAAGACCAGCGCCGCGCCGACCAGCATCCGCAGCCGGGAGCTCGCCCGGCGGGCGGCGAGCAGCGCGCCGATCAGCGAACCGGCCGCCATCAGGCCGTTGAACAGCGCGTACGTGCCGGCCCCGGCGTGGAAGACCTTGTAGGTGAAGGCGGTCAGCCAGATCGGGAAGTTGAAGCCGAACGTCCCGATGAAGCCGACCAGCACGATCGGCCAGATCAGGTCGGGGTGCCGGCGGACGTAGGCCAGGCCCTCCCGCAGCTGGCCCTTGCTGCGCGGCACCCGGTCCGCCCTGTGCAGCTCGGCGGTGCGCATCATCAGCAGGCCGGTGATCGGGGCGAGGAACGACAGGCCGTTGAAGAGGAACGCCCAGCCGCTGCCGAAGGCGGTGATCAGCACACCGGCGACGGCCGGGCCGATGAGCCGGGCGGACTGGAAGTTGGCGGAGTTCAGGCTGACGGCGTTGCGCAGGTCCCGTTGGCCGACCATCTCGGAGACGAACGCCTGCCGGGCGGGGTTGTCGACGACGGTGACCAGGCCGAGCAGGAAGGCGCCGGCGTAGACGTGCCAGACCTGGACGTGGCCGCTGAGCGTGAGCCCGGCCAGCGCGACGCCGATCAGGCCCATCGCGCCCTGGGTGCACAGCAGCAGCCTGCGCTTGGCGAAGCGGTCGGTCAGGACACCGCCGTAGAGGCCGAGGAGCAGCATCGGCAGGAATTGCAGGGCGGTGGTGATGCCGACCGCGCCGGAGGATCCGGTGAGGCTGAGCACCAGCCAGTCCTGGGCGATGCGCTGCATCCACGTGCCGGTGTTGGAGACGACCTGGCCGGTGGCGAAGAGCCGGTAGTTGCGGATGCGGAGGGAGCTGAACATGCCCGTGCGCGGGGCGCCGGCCCGGTCGGTGGGCGGGCCGGCCGCGGTGGCGCCGGCGGTGGCCGGGCCGGTGGGGTCGCGGTCGGGGGTGTGGTCGGATTGCGGTGCGGGGGCGGAGTGTGCTCCGGATCCCGTACTCAACGTGGGTTCGCCTCCTCGGCCCGGTGTCCTACAGCTGTGCGAGTTTCTCCAGTACGGGCGCGGCGGCCCGGACCTTGGCCCATTCCTCGGCGTCCAGCCCGGCGGCCAGTTCGGCGAGCCAGGTGTTCCGCTTGCGGCGGCTCTCCTCCAGCATCGCCTCGGCCTGCTCGGTCTGGGTGACGACCTTCTGCCGGCGGTCCTCGGGGTGGGCCTCCAGCCGGACCAGCCCCTTGGCCTCCAGCATCGCCACGATGCGGGTCATCGACGGCGGCTGGACGTGCTCCTTGCGGGCGAGCTCACCGGGGGTGGCCCGGCCGCACCGGGCGAGGGTGCCGAGCACCGACATCTCGGTGGGGCTCAGCGACTCGTCGACCCGCTGGTGCTTCAGGCGGCGCGAGAGGCGCATCACGGCGGACCGCAGGGAATTCACGGCGTCAGCGTCGGCGCCGTTGGACAGTTCCGGCATGGTCGTTAGCATAGCTCATTAGCCTTCCTAAGTAAAGCGGCGGTCCACCGCCCTCCCGGGGACCGCGTGAGTCACCCGTACGAGTGAGGACGGCGCGGAAAACGACACATCCGACCGCTCCGGACGGGGACCGTTGTCCGTATGGGATCGAGTGTGCTCAGCCTGCGCGTCGACCGGGAGCTGCTGGAGCGCCTCCGCCAGCACGCCGCAAAACGCGGAATGAGCGTCCAGGACTATGTCGTCCGGACGCTCATCCGCGAGGACTTCGATGAACGGTTGTCGACCTCGGTCGAGAAGACCGAGCGGCTGCGGGGCTGGGGCGCGGCCCGCAGCCCCTCCTGAGGGCCCGGCCACTCCCCGCCCGGCTACTTCACGCCGAGGAGCTGCTCGATCGGGTTGAGCAGGAAGTAGACCAGGAAGCAGATCCCGACCGCGTTCAGCAGCCAGGGGATCTCCTTGAACCGCCCGGTCACCGTCCGCAGCAGGATGAAGGCCAGCACGCCCATGCCGATGCCGTTGGTGATGCTGTAGGTGAACGGCATCGAGACGATGGTCAGGAACGCCGGGACGGCGACGGTGAAGTCGCTCCAGTCGATGTCCCGGACGTTCGCCGCCATGATCAGGAAGCCGACGACCAGCAGCGCGGGCGTGGCGGCCTGCGAGGGCACGACGGTGGCCAGCGGCGTGAAGATCAGCGCGAGCAGGAACAGCCCGCCGGTGACGAGGTTGGCCAGACCGGTGCGGGCCCCCTCGCCGACACCGGCGGTGGACTCCACGAAGCAGGTGTTGGCCGAGGCCGAGCCGAAGCCGCCGCCGGCCACCGCGATGCCGTCGGCCATCAGGATCCGGCCCATGTTCGGCAGGTTGCCGGTCTCGTTGTCCAGCAGCCCGGCCTCCTCGCCGACGCCGATGATGGTGCCCATCGCGTCGAAGAAGCCGGACAGCAGCACGGTGAAGACGAACAGGCAGCCGGTGAGCACGCCGACTTCCCGGAAGCCGCCGAAGAGGCTGATGTGCCCGATCAGCCCGAAGTCGGGCGCGCCGACGATCTTGTGCGGGACGTTGGGCACCGCCAGGCCCCAGGAGGCGTCCGGGATGGTGGCCACCGCGTTGATGATGATCGCGACGACGGCCATGGTGACCATGCCGATCAGGATCGCGCCCTTGGTCTTGCGGACGGTCAGCACGAACATCAGCGCCAGGCCGAGCACGAAGACCAGCACCGGCCAGCCCTTGAGCTGGCCGCCCTGGCCGAGGCTGAGCGGGACGGTGGTGTGCGCGGCGTCCGGGTTGCGGCTGACGAAGCCCGCGTCGACCAGGCCGACCAGCGAGATGAACAGGCCGATGCCGATCGCGATGGCACGCCGCAGCCCGCCCGGGATGGCGTCCATCACCCGCTGCCGGAGTCCGGAGGCGACCAGGATCATCAGCACCAGGCCGGCGAGCACCACCATGCCCATCGCGTCCGGCCAGCTCATCTTGGGCGCGAGCTGGAGCGAGACCACGGCGTTGATGCCCAGGCCCGCGGCGATGGCGATCGGGACGTTGCCCATCACGCCCATCAGGACGGTGCCCAGTCCGGCCATCAGGGCGGTCGCGGTGACCAGCTGACCGTTGTCCAAATGGTGTCCGTACTTGTCGACACCGGCCCCGAGGATGATCGGGTTCAGCACGACGATGTACGCCATGGCGAAGAACGTGGCCAGACCGCCGCGCAGCTCCCGGCCGACCGTGGACCCCCGCTCGGAGATCTTGAAGAAGCGGTCGAGGGCGTTCCTGGGGGGCTGCGGGCCAGGGCTTTTCACGGTGTCGACCGGCGAAGGGGTCGAGGGCGACATGCGGGACCTCAGTCGTACGGGCCGGAGCAGGCGCGGCCCGGGGGCCGGGAACACGCACAGGCGGCGGGACAGCAACCAATGACCTGGAACAGCATGGGGGGATCGGATTGGAGGAATCAACGATCCGAACCGGTCAGTTCCAGAAAGGTTCAGTATGAATAAACAATTCGTTGATCGCTATCTCCGCGCGTAGACCCCTACGGGACAGCGGTGGGCACCCTGGGCGGGCCCCTGCCGGGCCCCGGCCGGCGCCGCCCCGGGCCCCGTAAGCTGACCCCCATGTGGAAGAAGTCCGAACTGCGCGAGGCCCCGCCGCCGCTCGAAGGTCCCGTCGTCGGCACGATCACCGGCGGCACCGTCATCTGGTTCGTGCTCTTCCTCGCCCAGCTGCCCTTCTACGGCTGGTACGCCGACCACGGCCACACCTGGCTGCTGTGGACCTGCCTGGCCGGCGGCGGCCTCGGGCTGGTCGGCGTCTGGTACGTGCGCAAGCGGGACGCCGCGATCAAGCGGGCGGCCGCCGCGGCGGCGACCGGGACACCCGCCCCCGATCCCTCCTGACGCCCCGGCCGGCCGCCGGCGGGTGAAGCGGGCGTTCGCCCCGTAACGTCGAGGGCATGACGGATCCGGCGCGGACGGAAGTCGAGGAACCGGAGCCCGGCGGCCGGACCGCCGCCGGGAGCGCCCGGCGGCCCGCGCACCCCGGACTCAGCGCCGCCGAGGTCGCGCAGCGGGTGGCCCGCGGGGAGGTCAACGACGTCCCGGCGCGCTCCTCCCGATCGGTCGCGGAGATCGTCCGCGCCAACGTCCTCACCCGCTTCAACGCCATCATCGGCGTGCTCTTCGTGATCATCCTGATCGTCGGCCCGCTCCAGGACGGCCTGTTCGGCTTCGTGATCCTGGCCAACACCGGCATCGGCATCATCCAGGAGCTGCGCGCCAAGAAGACGCTGGACAGCCTCGCGGTGATCGGCGAGACCCGGCCGACGGTGCGCCGCGACGGGAGGGCCGCCGAGATCCCCACCGGGCAGGTGGTCCTCGGCGACGTCCTCGAACTGGGCCCGGGCGGCAAGGTCATCGTCGACGGCGAGGTGCTGGAGTCCGACGGCCTGGAGGTCGACGAGTCGCTGCTGACCGGCGAGGCCGACCCGGTCGTCAAGAAGCCCGGCGACCGGATGATGTCCGGCAGCTTCGCCGTCGCGGGCACCGGCGCGTTCACCGCGACCAAGGTGGGCCGGGAGGCGTACGCGGCGCGCCTCGCCGAGGAGGCCAGCCGGTTCACCCTGGTCCACTCCGAACTGCGCAGCGGCATCAGCCGGATCCTGAAGTACGTGACCTGGATGGCGGTCCCGACCGCGCTCGGCCTGATCTTCAGCCACCTGCTGACCCTCGGGCTGCCCGCCGACGCCGCGGTGCGCCGGATGGTCGCCGGGATCGTGCCGATGATCCCCGAGGGGCTGGTGCTGCTGACCTCGGTCGCCTTCGCCATCGGCGTCGTCCGGCTGGGCCGCAGGCAGTGCCTGGTGCAGGAGCTGCCGGCGATCGAGGGGCTGGCCCGGGTCGACGTGGTCTGCCTGGACAAGACCGGGACGCTCACCGAGGGCGGTATGGACCTCGGCGAGGTGCGGACCCTGGACGGGGGCGACCCGGCCCGCACCCGGGAGGTGCTCGGCGCCTTCGGCGCGTCCGACCCGCGCCCCAACGCCTCCCTCCAGGCCGTCGCGGACGCCTGCCCGGCACCGGACGGCTGGCGCTGCACCGGGACCCTGCCGTTCTCCTCGGCCCGCAAGTACAGCGGCGCGGCCTTCGAGGAGCCCGACGGCCGGCGCTCGGGTTGGCTGCTCGGCGCCCCCGACGTCCTGCTCGCCGACGGCGACCCGGCACTGGCCGAGACCGGGCGGCTCAACGCGCAGGGCCTGCGGGTGCTGCTGCTGGCCCGGGCCGTCCGGCCGCTGGACCACCCCGACACCGCCCGCGAGGTCCGCCCCGCCGCCCTGGTCGTCCTGGAGCAGCGGCTGCGCCCGGACGCCCCCGACACCCTGCGCTACTTCGCGGAGCAGGGCGTCCAGGCCAAGGTGATCTCCGGCGACAACGCGGTGTCGGTGGGCGCGGTCGCCGGGAAGCTGGGCCTGCCCGGCGCGGACGACCCGGTGGACGCCCGGCAGCTGCCGCACGGCGACCCGGACGCGATGGCCCGGGCCATCGAGCGCGGCGCGGTCTTCGGGCGGGTCACCCCGCAGCAGAAGCGCGAGATGGTCGGCGCGCTCCAGGCCCGCGGCCACCACGTCGCGATGACCGGCGACGGGGTCAACGACGTGCTGGCGCTCAAGGACGCCGACATCGGCGTGGCGATGGGCGCCGGGTCGGAGGCGACCCGGGCGGTGGCCCAGATCGTGCTGCTGAACAACAGCTTCGCGACGCTGCCGTCGGTGGTCGCCGAGGGCCGCCGGGTGATCGGCAACATCACCCGGGTCGCCACCCTCTTCCTCACCAAGACCGTCTACTCGGTGCTGCTGGCGATCCTGGTCGTCTGCTGCCGGATCCCCTACCCCTTCCTGCCGCGCCACCTGACCCTGCTGTCGACGCTGACCATCGGCGTCCCGGCGTTCTTCCTCGCGCTGGCACCCAACACCGAGCGCGCCCGCCCGCACTTCGTCCGCCGGGTGATGCGGTACGCGATCCCGTCCGGGCTGATCACCGGCGTCGCGGCGTTCGCCACGTACCTGCTGGCCCGCGCGTACTACACCGGCCCGGACGCCCTCGGCGCGCAGACCAGCGCCGCCACCCTGACGCTCTTCCTGACCGCCCTGTGGGTCCTGGCGATCATCGCCCGCCCCTACACCTGGTGGCGGATCGCGCTGGTGCTGGCGATGGCGCTGGCCTTCCTGGTCGTCCTGGTGGTGCCCGGGCTCCAGCGCTTCTTCGACCTGCGGCTGGTGGGGACGGTGCTGCCGTGGACGGCGGTGGCCGTCGCCGCGGTCGCGGCCGTGCTCCTGGAGGCCGCCTGGCGGTGGGTGGGGCGGCGCTTCCCGGCCTGAGCCGGGTCGGCCGGGCGGCCCGCCGGGTCAGGCGGCCGCGGGGCGGCGCAGCACCTCGATGACGCTGGGAGCCAGCCGGTCAGCGCGGACCACATCGGGCCCAGCAGCGCGGCGTCGTGGACGGCGGCCAGGCCGGGGTCGGTGCCCAGGTGCAGCGGGTCGCCCAGCGCCTCCAGGGTGGCGCGGTGGGCGTCGAAGACCGGGCGCGCGCCGCTGTAGAGGAACATCATCTCGCGGCTGCCGACGCCCGGCGGGGTGGTCATGACCGCGCCGTCGAGGTAGTCGATGCCGTGCCCGGCGGCCCACTCCGCGTTCGCGCGGGCCTGCTCGGGGGTCCCGGACGTGAGGTTGACCAGGGCCCGGCCGGCGAGCTTCCCGGCGACCGGGTCGAGGACGGTGTGCACCGCCGGGTCGTCCAGGACGCAGACCAGGGACAGGTGGCCGGCGGTGACCGCCTCGGCCACGTCGCCGGCCACCGCGGCGCCCCGCGCGGCCGGCGCCGCGGCCTTCTTCGGGGAGCGGTTCCAGACGGTGGTCGGGTGGCCCCTCCCCGCCGGACTCGACCTGTGCCTGCACCTGGTCCGCCGCGACCTCGGCGCCCGGATCGCCAACCAGCTCGCCCGCCGGATGGTCGTACCCGCCCACCGCCCCGGCGGACAGGCGCAGTTCATCGACCTGTCGGTGCCCGCCACCGACGACGCGGGGCTGGCGCCCGTACCGGACTGGGCCCGGGCCCGCCTGGACCGGCCGCTGACCGTCGAGGACCTGGCCCGCCGCGCGGCGCTGAGCCCCCGCGCCCTCTACCGGCGCCTCCGGGCCGCGACCGGCACCACCCCGCTCCAGTGGCTCCTCAACCAGCGGCTGGCGCGCGCCCCGGCACTGCTGGAGTCCACCGGCCTGCCGATCGAGAAGGCCGCCGCGCTCAGCGGCCTCGGCACCGCCCACAACCTCCGCCACCACTTCCTGCGCCACCTCGGCGTCACCCCCGGGGACTACCGCCGCGCCTTCCCCGGGCACTGAACGGGCACCGGCGGTCTTGATAACGGCCCGCTCCAGCGGTGATCTTGGGGGCGGACGGCTCGCGCTGCCGCGGTCGCCGCCCCTACCCCACCCAAGGAGAGTCGTGCCCGTGAACCGAGAAGCGCCGGACATCCTGTCCCCGGAATTCGCCGCGGACCCCTATGCGGCCTACCGCGTGCTGCGCGACGACTTCCCGCTCCTGTACCACGAGGCCACCGGAAGCTACCTCGTCTCGCGGTACGAGGACGTCGAACGGGCCTTCAAGGACCCGGCGTTCACCACCGACAACTACGACTGGCAGCTGGAGCCGGTGCACGGCCGCACCATCCTCCAGATGAGCGGCCGGGAGCACGCCGTGCGCCGCGCCCTGGTCGCCCCGGCCTTCCGCGGCAACGCCCTGGAGGAGTCGTTCCGGCCGGTGATCGAGCGCAACTCCCGGGAGCTGATAGAGGCGTTCCGCGACCGGGGCACCGCGGACCTGGTCGCCGAGTACGCCACCCGCTTCCCGGTCAACGTCATCGCCGACATGCTGGGCCTGGACCGGGCCGACCACGACCGCTTCCACCGCTGGTACACCGCCATCATCGGCTTCCTCGGCAACCTCGCCCAGGACCCGGAGGTCACCGCCGCCGGGCTGCGCACCCGCGAGGAATTCGCCGCCTACCTGCTGCCGATCATCCGGGAGCGCCGCGCGCACCCCGGTGACGACCTGCTGTCCGTGCTCTGCGCCGCGGAGATCGACGGCACGCGGATGACCGACGAGGACGTCAAGGCATTTTGCAGCCTGCTGCTGACCGCCGGCGGGGAGACCACCGACAAGGCGATCTCCAGCCTGGTGCACAACCTGCTGCGCCACCCGGAGCAGCTGGCCGAGGTGCGCGCCGACCCCGCGCTGATCGGGCCGGCGTTCGCCGAGACCCTGCGGTACACCCCGCCGGTGCACATGATCATGCGGCAGGCCGCCGCAGACGTCCCGCTCGGCGGCGGGGTGGTGCCCGAGGGCGCCACGGTCACCTGCCTGATCGGCTCGGCCGGGCGGGACGAGCGGCGCTACGCCGCACCGGACCGGTTCGACCTCCACCGGGCCGACCTCTCCGCCGGCACGGCCTTCTCGGCCGCCGCCGACCACCTGGCGTTCGCCCTGGGCCGGCACTTCTGCGTCGGCGCGCTGCTGGCGAAGGCCGAGGTCGAGGTGGGGGTGGCGCAGCTGCTGGACGCGCTGCCGGACCTGGCCCTGGTGCCGGGGGCGCAGCCGCGCGAGCAGGGGCTGTTCACCCGGGGCCTGGACGCGCTGCCGGTGCGGTTCGGCCCGGCGGCGGGCTAGCGGACGGCTGACGCGCGGGCGGTGCCGGGCGGTGCTTCCCATCGGACCGGGCGGTGTCTGCCGTGAAACACCGCCCGGGACCGGGCAGTTGCGCCGGGGGCCGCCGCTGCGTGCGAGGGCGCGGTCAGCCGGACAGGCCGCCGCGGGCGCCCATCGCCGGGATGGGGGTGTAGGTGGGCGTGAACTCGACCGGCAGGCTGACCAGTCCGCGCATCCACACCGACGGGTGCCAGGCCAGGTCCTCGCCGGGCACCGCCAGCATCACGTCCGGCAGCCGGTCCAGCAGCACCTCCACCGCGGCCTTGGCGATCACCTCGGCGATCTCCGGGGCCGGGTAGGGGCAGGCGTGGTCGCCGTGGCTGAAGGACATGTGGGCCTGGTTGCCGTCCGAGCCCGCGTCGGTGAAGTCCGGCCGCACCTGCGGGTCGGTGTTGGCGGCGGCCAGCCCCAGGATCAGCAGGTCCCCGGTGCGGATCCGGCGGCCGCCGAGCTGGGTGTCGCGCACCGCCCAGCGGCCGATGAAGTTCTGCGTCGGGGTGTCCTGCCAGAGCACCTCGTTGAGGGCCTGTCCGACGCTGCGCCGGCCCCCGGAGAGGCTGAGCGCGAAGCGGTCGTCGGTCAGCATCAGCCGCAGCGTGTTGCCGATCCAGTTGGCGGTCGGCTGCTGGGCGGCGGCCATCACCACCAGCAGGTCGATGACCACCTCCTCCTCGGCCAGCCCGGCCGGGTGGGCCAGCAGCCGGGACGGCACGTCGGGGCCCGGCCGGTCGCGCTTGGCCTTGACCAGCCGCTGCATCCGCTCGGCGACCCGCTGGTGGGCGGCGATGGCGCCCTCGTCCGCGTTCAGCGACGCGGCGATGTCGGCGGCGAGTTCGGGCACCTCGGTGTGCGGGAAGCCGAACAGCTCGGCGATGACCAGCAGCGGGAGCCGGGCCGCGTAGCGCGCCATCAGGTCCGCCTCGCCGGAGCCCGCGAACGCGTCGATCAGCCCGTCCGCCAGCCGCTCGCAGATCTGCCGCAGCTCGAACTGGTCGATCGCGGTGAGCGCGTCGCTGATCGCCCCGGCCCGGCGGCGGTGCTCGGGGCCCTCGGCGAACATCACCGACGGCTGGTGGCCGACGAACGGCAGCAGCGGCCACCCCTCGGGGATCCGGTCCCAGGCGTGCCAGCGCCGCGAGTCCCGGGCGAACAGCTCGGGGTTGCTGGTGACCTGGTGGAGTTCCCGGTAGCCCATGACGAACCAGCCGGGGATGTCGCCGTCCAGCAGGATCGGCGCGACCGTGCCGTGCCGGGCGCGCATCTCGCGGTAGAGCCGGGCCGGGTCGTCGCTGAGGCCGGCGCCGTAGAACGGCACCGCCTCCGGGCCGTCGGGACCGGCCGCACCGGCCCGCAGGGGGCAGCCGCCGGCGGTGGGGTACTGCTGCTCGGTCACGGTGCCATCTCCGCGGTCTCCTGGACGGGTACGGCGTCCCGGGTGGACAGGTCGTAGAGGTGGTCGACCAGGGCGATCAGCACGGCCTTGCTGGACTCCCGGTCGCGGGCGTCGCAGGAGACCAGCGGCACCTCGGGCGACAGGTCCAGCGCCTCCCGGATCTGCGCCGCGGTGTGCCGGTCGCCGCCGAAGTCGTTGTGCGCGACGATGAACGGCATCCCGTGCGCCTCCAGCCGGTCGATGGCGTACCAGGAGTCGTCCAGCCGGCGGGTGTCGACGAGCACCACGGCGCCCAGGGTGCCGGAGAACAGCCGGTCCCACAGGAACCAGAAGCGCTCCTGGCCGGGCGCGCCGAAGAGGTAGAGCACCGCGCTGTCGTTGACGGTGATCCGGCCGAAGTCGAAGGCGACGGTGGTGGTCGTCTTGCCCTCGACGCCGGTGGGGTCGTCGACGCCGACCCCGGCCCGGGTCATCGTCTCCTCGGTGTTCAGCGGCCGGATCTCGCTCACCGAGCGGACCATGGTGGTCTTGCCGACGCCGAAGCCGCCGACGATGACGATCTTCAGGCCGTTGTCGGCGGTGGCGCTCAGCGGGGTGCGGTCGGCGTCGGTGCCGGCCGCTACGGCCGCAGCCGCGCGATCAGAGGCGGTGGAGTGCATCGAGCACCTCCTTCAGCAGGTCGGCATCGGGGAGTTGGGCGGTTTCGCGGACGCGCGGGTGCCGGGCGGTGACCTGGCCGCGGTCGAGCAGGTCGGACAGCAGGATCCGGATCACGCTGACCGGCATCCGCAGCTCCGCCGAGATCTCCACCACGGCCGTCGGGCGGCGGCACAGGGTCAGGATCCGGGCATGCTCGGACTGCATGCCCGGCGTCGGATCGCATTCGCTGACGATGAGGGTCACCAGGTCCAGCGTCCGGTCGTCGGCGGACCGGCTGCGTCCGCCGGTCACCGTGTAGAGCCGGTCCGGAGCGTCGTCAGGACCGAGCCGCTTCATGCGGATTGCCCGCCCTCACCGCGCGGGGCGGCCTGGAGGTACTCGCCGATCTGCTCCACCAGCTCGTTCATGTTGAAGCCGATCAGGCCGACGTCGGCGTCCTCGACGGCGATCAGCGCCAGGTGCGCGCCGTTGCCCGCCTCGACGATGAACAGCACCCCGCCGTGGAACTCCGTCATCGCCTGCCGCACGCCGCCGGTGCCGTCGCCGAACTCCACCGAGGCGCCGTGCGACAGGCTCTGGATGCCGGAGGCGATGGCGGCCAGCTGGTCGGCCTGGTCGACGGTCAGGTCCTTGGAGTGGCAGAGCTTGAGCCCGTCCCGGGAGAGGACCAGGGCGTGCCGGGCCCCCGGGGTCTTCTGGAGCAGGTTCTCCAGCATCCAGTCGAGGCTGTGGTCGGTGGTGTTCATCGGGTCTCGTCCTCCGGAGGTGCTGGAGAGGGTGCGGGGGGTGCTGCGGGTGAGCCGCTGCTGCGGGGGCGGCCGGCGTCGTCCGGGCCGGTCCGGCCCTGGACGGCCTGGCGGAAGGCGCGGAACCGGGCCGCGGCCTCCTCGCGGGAGCGGGCCGGCCGCGGGGCCGCGTCGCGGGCGGGCGTCCGGCCGCCGCCGGCCGGGCCGGTCCCCATCGGGGAGCCGGCCAGGGTCTGGCCGCGGCGGCGCTTGGGGAGACCGCTCTCGCCGATCTCGGGGGCGGGAGCCGGCTCGGGGGCGGAGGCCGGCTCGGGGGCGGAGGCCGGCTCGGGGGCGGAGGCCGGCTCGGGGGCGGGCGCGGGGGTGCCGGTGCCGGACGTCCCGGTCCGGGGCGCGCGCCGCGGCAGGGGCGCCGGCTCCCCGGCCCGGGGCGCCTCCGGGGCCGGGCCGGCCTCGGGGGCGCGCCGCGGCGCGGGAACGGCGGGCCGGGCGGCCGGTACGGGCCGGCCGGCCACCGGCGGCTCCGCGTCCAGCCGGGCCGGCTGCCGCCCCTCGGTCACCAGCTGCTGCGGGATCAGCACGACCACACCGGTGCCGCCGCGCGCCGACGGCCGGAAGGAGACGTTCAGCCCGTGCTTGCGGGCCAGGCAGCCGACCACCGCCAGCCCCAGCCGGGTCCCGGAGAGCGACATCAGGTCCAGGGTGTCCGCGGACACCGTCTCCTGGGCGCGCTGCAACGCCGCCTCGCCCATCACCAGCCCGCTGTCCTCGACGCTGACCACCACACCGGCCTGCGCCTCCTCCACGTACACGTGCACCGGCGACGACGGCGGGGAGAACGAGGCGGCGTTGTCCATGATCTCGGCCAGCGCGTGCATGATGCCCTCGGCCGCGTGGCCGGCGATGGCGACGTCGCTGCGGTGGTGCAGCTGGATCCGGCGGTAGGCGCTGATCCGGCCCATCGCCCCGCGCAGGATGCTCTCCATGGCGATCGGCTTGTTCCAGCGGCGTCCGGAGCGGGCACCGGTCAGCACCGCGATGCTGTCCGCCAGCCGGCCGGCCTGCGCCGTCATGTGGTCCAGCTTCAGCAGGTCGCCCAGCACCTCCTCGCCGTGCCGGTCCTCCATCTCGCGCAGGTCGGCGAGCATCCCGGTGGCGAGCGCCTGCACCCGGCCCGCGGCGTTGGCGCACGCGGACATCGCCGCGGCCCGCATCCGCTCCCCGCGGCCGACCTCCTCGGCCACCGTCCGCAGGATCCGCTGGTGCGCCGCGGCCCGCGGCAGGCCGGTGCGGCCGAGCGCGGTGTCCGCCGACGCCCCGTCCCGCAGCAGCCCGACCAGCGCGGGCAGCGTCTCGTCCGCCAGCGCCGCGGCCTCGGCCTTGAGGGCGGCGACCCGCCCCCGGTGGTGCCGGACCAGCCGCTCCTGGAACACCGCGGTGGCCACCGCGGCGCTCAGCAGCACCGCGGCCGCCCCGGCGCTCCAGGCGACCAGGGGCCGGACGGTGCCGGGCAGGAGCAGGACGAGCCAGACACCCAGTCCGCCGGTCACCACCAGGGCGGCCGCCAGGGTGCGCAGTGCGGCTCCCAGCGGCGTGGGCGCCGCCCGGCGGGAGGGTATCCGTGGTGGCATCAAACAGGTCCTCGGGTGCGATGGCGGCGGCGGCCGGACGGCTGGCGGGCGGACGGCGGAACGGGCCCGGGGCCTCGGGGTGCCGAACCGCGGCGGGCGCCGTCCACGACAGGGTGTCGGGGTGCGACGAGCAAGTGAGCGATGATCGCCCTGGCACTCTAGCCGGTCGCGGCGATCCGGCAACTTCCTGTGCGCGGTCGGTGTTTGACGCCCCGTTTGCCCAACCCGCCCGGCTTCTCCGGAAACGCGCGCACCACCGGGCCCCGCGACGGCCCCGCGACGGCCCCGCGAACGGCCGCGGGGCGGCCACCGGACCCCTGCCCGGCCGCCGCCCCGCGCCGTACCGCTACGCCGGCGTCAGTCGAACCACCGCGCCCGCGCCAGCTCGTCGCCCCGCTCCGGGTCCTCCAGCAGCGCCGCCACCTCGAAGCGCCGCGACCACTGCCCGGCCGCCCAGGCCAGCCCGGCCGCCACCCCCTCCAGCGTCGCCGCGTGCAGGGTGCCGTCCGGCGCCCACCGCCAGTCCAGTTCGGCGGTCCCGTCCGGGCCGTCGACCAGCAGCTCCTCGTGCTCGACGTAGCTGCCGGGGGCGGCCGGGCCGAGCAGCGCGCGGACCGCCTCCGGGACGTCGTGCACCTCGCCCGCGGACCGCACCCGGGCGGTGACCGCCTCGCTCAGCCGCTCCACCTGGAACAGCTCCGCCAGCTCCGCGGCCCGGGACGGCCGCACCGGCAGCAGCGCCCGGCCGCCGGCCAGCGGCATCAGGTCCGGGGCGTCCGCGACCACCGCGTCCGCCGCGTCCACCACCCGGATCTCGCCGCCGACCACCGCCCGCAGCTCGTCCGGCAGCGTCACCCGGTCGGGATCGAGGTCGGTCAGCAGCCCGTACAGGGCGTGCAGCTGGGCGACGCCCACCGGCAGATCGGGGTCGGCGAGCCGGCCCAGCAGCTCGGCCGCGCCGCCCGGCTCGTCCAGCAGGGCGGCGACCGAGGTGCGGACGCCGAGCGCGCGCAGCACCTGCGCGTCCACCCGGCCCGCGTCCGCCGCCTCGTACAGCCCGGCCAGCAGCGGGTCGCCGCCCGCGGCGCGCAGCCCGGCGGGGCGGCGGCCGTCCAGCACCGGGTGGCCGCGCAGCCACCAGGCGGTGTACGGGCGCACCGACTCGGTGGTGCCGTCCGGCAGCAGCACCCGCACCGGCGCGGTCAGGGCGTCCCGCAGCGGCGGCCGGGAGAGCATCTCCAGCACCCGCGGCCAGGCCGCGTCGGCGACCAGGTCGAGGTCGCGGACCGCGACCAGCTCGGTGACGACCGGGGGCACCGGGGTCTTCGGCAGCGCATCGAGCAGGTCCTCGCACCACACGTCGACGGCGTCCAGCAGCCCGGCGTCGTCCGGCTCGGGGAAGTCGCCCTCGCGCGGCTCCAGTTCGTCCGGGTCGAGCACCACATCGGCGGCCCGCACCAGCGCGAAGGTGGCCAGCACCCCGACCGCGGTGAGCGGCTGCTCGCCCCACCGCTCCGCCAGCTCCACGTCGCAGGCGGCGAGTTCGCCCTCGCGGATCACCTGCTCGAAGTCGCTGCCGGGGAAGACCAGTTCACCCGCCGGCGCCAGCTCGCCGTCCTCGTCGGGCAGTGCCAGCGCGGCCAGCCACGGCTCGTCACCGGGCGCCAGACCGGCGTCCCGGACCAGCCCGAGCACCGTCTCGGCCAGCTCCTCGGCGCCCAGCGGCACCCCGGCGCCGGGCGCCAGCTCGTCCTCGAAGACGTCGTAGGCGTCCTCGTCGGCGTCCAGGGAGTTGGCGACCGCGGCCCGCACCTGCGGGGTGGTCAGGACGGCGCGGGGCGCCGCCGGGGTGGCCCCCAGCTTCTCCAGCAGCGGGTGCACCGCGTCCGGGTGGGCGACCTTCAGGCCGAGCCGGGTCAGCGTCCGGTGCCGGCCGGCCGCCTCCGCGCCCGCGTCCGGGCCGCCGCCGGGCAGCGGCAGCAGCACCTGGCGCGGCCCGATGGCGGTCCGCCCGGTGCCCGCCAGCGGCACCGGGAGGCCGCTGAGCCGGTCCGGGTCGGTGCCGGCCAGCGCGTCGTACAGCCGCCACCACCACTCCGGGGAGCGCTCCACGCCCGCCAGCCGGTCGATCATCTCGGTGAGCGGCACCCGGGCCACGCCCAGCGCGCGCAGCTCCGGCCGCCGCTCCAGCCCGGCCGGCAGCAGCCCCGGGAACAGCTCGGCCAGCACCGCGACCGCCGCCGCGCCCGCGCCCTCGACCAGCTCGGCGTCCACCGGCCGCAGGACGTACCGCTCGGCGGCCTCGGCGTCCCACTCGCCGGCCGCCTCCGGCGCGCCGCCGGGCTCCGCCGCGCTCGGCAGGAACCGCACCCGCGGCAGCAACGCGAGGATCTGCCGCCGCAGTTCACCGTCGAGCGCGCCCTTGCCCAGCGGCCCCGGTACGAGGTCCAGGGTGCCGGCCGACACCGGCTGCCACCGGCCCAGCAGGTCCGCGTACGCGGCGGCCGCCCGGCCGGTGAGGAAGTCCGCGAGCGGCCCGGGCGCGACGTGGCGCCGGGTCGGCTCCAGCGGGAACGAGGCGATCAGCAGCGCCGGCAGGCCCAGCGGCTCATCGGTCGGGGTCGGCGCGTGCAGCACCGGCGAGGTGCCCGGCCGCACCGGCGCGCCCGCCTCGTCCACCGGCACCGCCCAGGTCACCGACCAGGACGGCCGCAGCTTCTCCTCGACCGGGCGGTCCGCCAGCAGCGCCGCGTCCAGCGGCCCGCCGTCGGAGGCCACCCGCCACCGGGTCACCCCCCGGGCGCTGTCCTCGACGACGGTCAGCTCCCCCTCCTGACGCCGCGCCAGGGTCCGGGTGCCGTCCGGCGTCTCCACCACGACCTCGGCCAGCCCCGGCAGGGTCAGCAGCAGCGCCGCGTCGATCCCGGCCAGCAGCCGCTCGGCGAGGTCCTGCGCGGCGCCGTCGCGCAGCGGCAGCACCACCGCGGTGTCGTAGCCCTCGGGTGCGGTGCCCTCCGCGGGCAGCGGCAGCCGCAGCAGCGGTACGTGGCCCTCGCGGCGCCGGAGTTCACCGCCCAGGCCGGGGCTGTGCGCGGCCACCGCCTCGGTCAGCTCCCGGGCCTCGGCCAGCGACCAGCGGACGCCGCCGGTCCGGCCCACCAGCGCCGGTTCATCGCTGACCGCCAGCACCGCGGCGAACCCGACCCCGAACCGGCCCACCGCGCCGGCCCCCACGCTGCTCTCCCGCTTCGCCGAGGCCCGCAGCGTCGAGAGCGACTCCACGCCGGTGGCGTCCAGCGGCGCGCCGGTGTTGGAGGCGACGAGCACCGCCGGGGCACCGCCGTCGGCGGCGTGCAGGGTCAGCCGCAGCCGCCCCGGCACACCGGCCCGGGCCGCCGCGTCCGCCGCGTTCTGCGCCAGCTCCACGGCCAGCCGGTCACGGTAACCACCGAGCGCGAGGTCCTCCTCCGCGTTGGCGTCCTCCCGGAAGCGGGCCGGCGAGGCGGCCCAGGCGTCCAGCACGCCGCGCCGCAACCGGGCCGTACCGAAGGGGTCGGCGCCCTCGTCGGCACCCCGCACCCACGGCATACCTGCCACGTTCTCGTCTCCCTACGTCGGTGTGTGTCCCGACGGTACCGCTCCGGCTGGCGCCGGGGGGGTCCGTACGTGGTCGGCTGTCCCGCCGTGGGGGTGTCTGTCTTTCCGCCTTCGGCGG
>NZ_JALMUV010000056.1 GCF_023155275.1 Streptomyces rhizoryzae | reverse complement strand
GCCGGCCCTCGGTGCCGACCTCGCCGGCGACCCGGGTGACCTCGTCGGCGAACGCGGAGAGCTGGTCGACCATGGTGTTGACGGTCAGCTTCAGCTCCAGCAGCTCGCCGGTGGCCTCGACCGTCACCTGCTGGGTCAGGTCGCCGCGGGCCACCGCCGTGGTCACCACCGCGATGTCCCGGACCTGCGCGGTCAGCCGGGACGCCATGGTGTTGACCGCCTCGGTCACGTGCAGCCAGTCGCCGGAGAGCCCCTGGACCTTCGCGCGGCCGCCGAGCCGGCCCTCGGTGCCGACCTCGCGGGCGACCCGGGTCACCTCGCCGGTGAACAGCGACAGCTGGTCGACCACGCGGTTGACGCAGCGGCCCAGCCGGCGCAGATCGCCGCGCAGCTCGCGGCTGCCGTCGTGCAGGTCGACGCGGCGGGTCAGATCGCCCTCGGCGATCGAGTCCAGCACCCGGGTGGCGTTGGCGACCGGGGTGACCAGGGCCTCCAGCACCGCGTTGGCGGACTCGACGGTGGTCGCCCAGCCGCCCTGGCCGGGGCTCGCGCCGATCCGCTCGTCCAGCCGCCCCTCCCGGATGACCTCGTGACGCAGCCGCCGGAGTTCGGCGGCCAGGTGGGCGTTGCGGGCGGCGATCTGGGCGAAGACGTCGGTCATGTCGGCGAGCACGCCATCGGGCGCCGCGCCCCCTTGGGGCGGTGCGGCCCGGGCGGTGAAGTCGCCGTCCCGCAGGGCGTTCATGGCGGCGAGCAGGGGGCGCAGTTCGCTGGTGCGCACCCACGGGCCGTCGGAGCGGGGGTCCCGGGGCGGCGCAGCCGACTCGGGCCGGGTCGGATCGGGCGCCATGGCCACCATCCCCCAGTGACGAGACCGACGGGGAGCGGACGGACACCGTCCGTCGGGCGGAAGCCGTCCGGGAACGGTCCCGGGCCGGCCCGTCGACAACCCGATGCCAGGTCCGGAACTGATCGAATTGGGCAGGTATGACATAGTATAAAGCGCCCGTAATGAGTTGCTTTTCCAGGCGTATTCAGGGGGCGCAGTGACGTCGCTGTCCCCGCGATCGACGGCCCCGCAGCAGACCGAGACGGTGTGCCGCACCGGGCTGCCGGCCAACCAGCTGGCCGCCGCCGGGGCCCGCCGCTTCGTGCGCACCCTGCTGACCGAACGGGCCGCCGCCCCGGACGCCCCCGGCGCCGCCGCGATCAGCCGGGAACTCATCGACCAGTCCGTCCTCCTGGTCAGCGAACTGGTCACCAACGCGGTGATGTACGCGGGCACCGACATCGACGTCACCTGCCGGCTGGAGTACGGCCGCAAGGACGCCCCGGCCCCCGCCGGCGGCCCCCGACCCCGCGCCCCGGCCCCGGGCCCGCCGCCCGGCCCCGCCACCGTCGCCGTCGTCCTGGAGGTCTCCGACCGGCACCCCTCGCGGGTGGTGCGCGGCGGGGTGGACGCCCGCAGCGGCGAGCCCGGCTACGGCCTCCAGCTGGTCAGCGCGCTCGCCGAGTCCTGGGGCGTGACGTACCGGAAGGCCACCAAGACGGTGTGGTTCCGGCTGACGGCCACCGAGGGCGAGCCGGAGACCACCCCGGCCGGCCCGGCCCGGCCCCCGTACGGCGAGGCGACCCCGGTCCGGGGCCCGGCCGGGCAGGGCCCCGCGTGCGCCGACGCCGCCGAGTGGGCCGACCGCGGCGGCCCGTCGTTCCTCGCCGAGACCAGCGAGCTGCTCGCCGGGCAGCTCGACCAGGACATGGTCACCGCGCTCGCCGCCCAGCTGCTGGTCCCCCGGCTCGCCGACTGGTGCGCGATCTGGCTGTGCGTGGACGGCGGCCGGATGCAGCTGTCCCGGGTCTGGCACGTCGACGAGCGGCGCATCGGCCCGCTCCGCACCGACCTGGAGCGCGAACCGCCCACCGGCATCGCCCGCACCGGCGGCACCGCCTGGCCCTGGCCGGAATGTGCCGGTGCCTGCCCGTCGGGCGGCTCCGCGCTGGCCTTCCCCCTGGTGGCCCGCGACGAGCTCCAGGGGGTCCTGCTGCTCGGCCGGGCGGGCCGGCTGAAGATGACCGACACCGTGATCCGCATGGTCGAGGACGTCGCCCGGCGGGTCGCCCAGGCCGTCCACACCGCCCGCCAGTACACCCGGCAGACCAGCATCAGCCTGGCCCTCCAGCGCCGCCAGCTGCCGGCCTCGCTGGCCAGCATCCCCGGCGTGGACACCGCGGTCGTCTACGAGCCGCACGGCGCCGGGCAGACCGTCGGCGGCGACTTCTACGACATCTTCCCGATGGGCGACCGCCGCTGGTGCTTCCTGCTGGGCGACGTCCAGGGCAAGGACCCCGAGGCGATGTCGGTGACCGGGCTGGCCCGCCACCTGGTGCGCCTGCTGGCCCGCGAGGGCCACGGCGTCGAATCGGTCCTGGGCCGGCTGAATCTGGCCATGGCCGAGGAGAGCGCGGAGGCGGTGGAGGTCGACGGCGAACAGGCCGGATCCCGCTTCCTGAGCCTGCTCTACGGGGAGCTGGCGGTCGACCCCGGCGTCCCCGGGGCCCGCTGCACGGTGGCCAGCGCCGGCCACCCGCCGCCGCTGCACCTGTTCACCGACGGCACCGTCGAACCGGCCTCCGACCCGCAGATGCTGCTGGGCATCGACGAGGGCACCGAGTTCCACGCCAGCACCTTCACCCTGGCCCCCGGGGAGACGCTGCTCTGCGTCACCGACGGGGTCACCGAACGCCGCTGCGGCACCTGGCAGCTGGACGACAACGACGGCCTGGCCGAGGTCCTGCGGGACGGCCTCGGGCTGGGCGCCAAGGCGCTCGCCGAGCACGTCCGGCGGGCCGCCCACGACTTCGGCACCGGCCCGGTCGAGGACGACCTGTCGGTCCTCGTCCTCCAGCCGGTCAGCTGCGCGCCCGGCCCGGACCGGACCCGCTGACCGCCGGCCTACCGCGCGTCGGCCCCTGGGGGAACGGTGAGGACGCTGGTGTGCAGTAGCGCGGGTAGATCACCCGGCCATTGATCCGGGGAAGCGCAGCAAGGCGCCCGCGCCGGGATCCTCTCCCGGCGCGGGCGCAGTTGTCCGAGGGCGCGGACGACCCGTCAGCCGCACGTCTTGGCGAACTGCACCAGGCCGGCGAACGCCTGCGGGGTCAGAGTGAGGTGAGGGCCGTCGGGGCTCTTGCTGTCCCGGACCAGAACCTCGCCGGTGCTCCTGGCGTGCTCCGGCGCCCACTCAAGGCACGAGCCACCGTTGCTACCGCTGTAGGAGGACTTGATCCAGGTGAGGGGTTCGGTCGTCACGGGATGCCCTTTCGTGCCTGCTCGATCATGGCCACTGAGTCCGCCTGGGAGAGCGCTTCGGTCTGTAGCTGATGGTATGCCCTCACCAGCGGCACGACGGAGTTCAGTTCGCGGTCCAGGTGGCCATGAGTCTGCGACTCGACGTAGGAGACCACAGAGCGATCTGCCAGCGTGAGCAGGTGCACCAACCGGCGGAACGGTTGCCTCTCTCCCATGGCAAACGGTGCAAGCTGTAGAGCGGTGTTCGGCTGACGCGCAAACTCGACCAGACGGGCGAGTTGCCGCTCCATGACCGCGGAGCCTCCGACTGGCCGCCGGATGCAGCTCTCGTCCAGCACCACGATCACCAGCGGGGCCTGCGGGCGGGCGAGTGCGGCTTGCCGCTCTATCAAGAAGTTGACCCGCTCCGCTGCCTGCTCAGCAGTGAGGTCTCCGCGCTCTACGTTGACGGCTTCCAGAGCCTCCGCATACTCCCGTGTCTGAAGCGGGCCCGGGATCACGCCCATTTCGAAGAGCCGGATCTCCGCCGCCCGGCCCTCGTGCCTGACGTACTCCTGAAACCCCTCCAGGAGGCTTCCGTTCCGGATCTCCCGCCACTCACGTTCGAACGAAGTGCCGGTCCCCAAAGCCTTGTCAGCACCTGTCGCAAAGCGTTGGGTTGGTGGCCTGCGGCCAGTTTCAACGGCAGAGACATGCGCTCCGGTGCACCCGATGCGTTCGCCCAACTCTTCCTGCGTCCAGCCGCGTTCGTCCCGTAACCTGCGCAAACGCTCGCCGAACGCCGCATGGGGCGACTCGTCGGGTGTGAGTTCCTTGCGGTTCACCATGATCCCTCAACTTGCCAATCGGGTTTCCCTAGTTGATGGGTGCGCCGACTGTAGTCCACGCTGCACCTCCCCGGTAGTGCTACCACTACGGAGAGGAGCGACCCATGCTCATGCAGCTCATCCCCCTGTCCTGCCCCGGTTGCCGCATCGGTGAGGCCGCGGCGCACCGCGCAAAGGACAGCGCCGTTCCGGCGGCGAAGGCCCGCTTCTGCCGGACCATCGCGCCTGCGGCCCACGGGGCGGGGGTGCACCGGTCATGCCCGGCCTGAGCGGCCCCGTCCACCTGCCGGACCCGTTCCCGGAGCCCCGGCCGGTCCCCGGCTGCGACGTCTGCGCGGCCCTGGTCCGGCAACGAGAGGCACACCGCAGGCACCGCGCATACGCGCTCGCCGCGTCCTGCACGCTGGAACTCGAACGCCACTTCCACCGCGGTAAGGCGAATCCGTGAAACGGGGACAGCGGCGCCGCGCCGCCGCAATTCCTCCCTCCGTGCCCCCGCCCGTGTGAAGAGGAGCTGTCATGGCCGAAGCCGGAACCGTCGAAGAAGACGACCTGACCGTTCACGAACTGCGCGACGGAAAACCGCTCTGCGGTGAAGCGGGAATGGTCCACGAGTGGCTGCGCGCCGTCAATTGCGGTAAATGCCTCACCGCCAGGAGCGAGAAGGCACCCCGTCGCCGGGAACGACCGTGGAGAAATCCGGCGGTTGAAGACCTCCCGCCCCGCGATTCCTGAAGTCCCGGTTTTCCGGGTCGGGATTGCAGAGCATCTTTATGAAAGGTGGATGGGAGTACAGCCGGAACCATGCCCGGACGCAATGCGTCGTCAGTGGATGTCCTTCGCCCGCCTTCCCTCCTGGATTGAGCAGCCGGCAAGAGAGGACGACCGGTGCGACCACAGACATTTCAAGACTTCGTCATCGACCTGGCGAAGAACGACCCGACCACCGTCAGCGTGCGAAGCCTTGCGGACGCGGGGGACAGTGCGCACCCGTACGGCGTGGTGATCACCACGGGGCACGGCGAATCCCGCTGGCAGTTCGTGGGGCAACTCCCGGAGGGAGAACGCCATCGGGAAGACGGCGGGGACCCCGCGGCGGTGGAGGGAACGCCACTTCCGGCCGGCGAGTCTCCGCAAGCGAACGATGATCCGGAAACGTGGCTCGCCGCCCTCCTGAGCAAGGCGGAGTCCCCGCAGGTCGCTGCCGTTGAGCGCTGGTCGACGCGGGAGGGCAATCGGCCGGACCACGTGGGACTGACGATCACCTTTTACAACACGGCGCGGATCTTCGCCCGCCGTATGTGACCCCGTTATGGGCCCCGTTATGGGCCCCGTCCGCCCCGTACGGAGGGCGGACGGGGCCGGTAGGCGACAGCAAGGAGTTCAAGCTCCTGGGGTCACGGAGCAGGTCCCGAAAGTGAGGGACGGCTTATCCGCCGGCTGGGGGACGGAAGGGGCGGGCACGCCGCCGGAAGAGCCGCAGCTACCCGGGGGTAGTGACGTACCGGCCGTTACCCCAGCAGAATCGTGCGCAGGGTCGTCGAAGCGGCGACAGGACGCCCGGGAGGCTCTGTGCACGGCACGATGCAAGACGTACCACTTCTGATCAGCCGGATCCTCGAACACGGGAGGACCGTCCACGGGCAGGCGACCGTGACGACGTGGACCGGCGGGGCCGAGCCGCACCGCCGCACCTTCGCCGAGATCGGCCGCCGGGCCGCGCAGCTCGCCCACGGGCTCCGGGACGCGCTCGGCGTGGTCCCCGAGGAGCGGGTGGGGACGCTGATGTGGAACAACAGCGAGCACATGGAGGCGTACCTCGCCATTCCGTCCATGGGCGCGGTGCTGCACACGCTCAACCTCCGCCTCCCGGCCGAGCAGCTCGCCTGGATCGTCCGGCACGCCGGGGACCGGGTGATCCTCGTCAACGGCAGCCTCGTGCCGCTGCTGGCGGCCCTCCTGCCGCAACTGCCCGAGGTGGCGCACGTGGTCGTCGTCGGGCCCGGCGACCGCGCCCCGCTGGCCGGCACCCACGCCGCCGTCCACGACTACGAGGAACTGCTCGCCGGCCGCCCCGGGCACCACGACTGGCCCGCCCTGGACGAGCGGGAGGCCGCGGCGCTCTGCTACACCTCGGGGACCACCGGCGAGCCCAAGGGCGTGCTCTACAGCCACCGTTCGCTGTACCTGCACTCGCTCCAGGTCAACACCGCCGAGGCGTTCGCGCTCGGCTCCGGGGACCTCGCGCTGCCGGTCGTCCCGATGTTCCACGTCAACGCCTGGGGCCTGCCGCACGCCGCGTTCATGGCCGGCGCCTCGCTGCTGATGCCGGACCGCTTCCTCCAGCCCGCGCCGCTGGCCGAGATGATCGAGACCCTCCGGCCCACCATAGGCGCCGCGGTGCCGACCATCTGGCAGGGCCTGCTGGCCGAACTCGACGCCCGCAAGCGGGACGTGGCCTGCCTGCACACCGTCGTCATCGGCGGTTCGGCCTGCCCGCCGGCCCTGATGCGCGGCTTCCAGGAGCGGCACGGCATCCGCGTGGTGCACGCCTGGGGGATGACCGAGACCTCCCCGCTGGGCTGCGTCTCCCACCCGCCGGCCGGGCTGGACGCCGAGGAGGAGTGGGCCTACCGCGCCACCCAGGGCCGCTTCCCGGCCTCCGTGGAGGCCCGGCTGATCGGCCCGTCCGGCGAGGAGCTGCCCTGGGACGGCACCGCGGCGGGCGAGCTGGAGGTCCGCGGCCCGTGGATCGCGGGCGCGTACTACGGCGGCGCGCAGACCGGACCGCTGCGCCCGGACGACAAGTTCAGCCCCGACGGCTGGCTGCGCACCGGCGACGTCGGCACGATCACCCCGGACGGCTACCTCACGCTGACCGACCGGGCCAAGGACGTCATCAAGTCCGGCGGCGAGTGGATCTCCTCGGTCGAGCTGGAGAACCACCTGATGGCCCACCCGGGCGTCGCGGAGGCCGCGGTGGTGGCCGTCCCCGACGAGAAGTGGGGCGAACGGCCACTGGCCACCGTGGTGCTGACGGACGGCAGCGCGCTCACCTACGAGGAGCTGCGGGCCTTCCTCGCCGAGCGGATCGCCCGCTGGCAGCTGCCCGAGCGGTGGGCGGTGATCCCGTCGGTGCCCAAGACCAGCGTCGGCAAGTTCGACAAGAAGGTGCTGCGCCGGCAGTACGCGGACGGCGAGCTGGACGTGACGCTGCTGCGGTGAGGCCCGGGCGCGGGCCCGCCGGCCGGTCCGGCGGGCCCGCCCGCGGTCAGTTCGTGCCGATCTTCGCCAGCAGGTCCACGATCCGGGTCTGCACCTCGGCGCTGGTGGACCGCTCCGCCAGGAACAGCACCGTCTCCCCGGAGGCCAGCCCCGGCAGCTGCGCCGGATCCAGGTCGGCGGCGGTGTAGACGACCAGCGGGGTGTGGTCCAGCATCCCGTTGGCGCGCAGCCAGTCCACGATCCCGGCCCGGCGTCGGCGCACCTGCATCAGGTCCATCACCACGAGGTTGGGCCGCAGCTGCGTCGCCAGCGCGACCGCGTCGGTGTCCGCCCCGGCCCGGCCGACCCGCATCCCGCGCCGCTCCAGCGACGCGGTCAGGGCGCCCGCGATGGCGTCGTTCTGCTCGATCAGCAGCACCCGCGGCGGGACGTCCGCGCCGTCGCGCGGCGCGAGCGCCTTCAGCAGCACCGCGGGGTCGGCGCCGTACGCCGCCTCCCGGGTCGCCTGGCCCAGCCCCGCGGTCACCAGCACCGGCACCTCGGCGGCCCCGGCGGCCTGGCGCAGCGACTGGAGCGCGGTACGGGTGATCGGCCCGGTCAGCGGATCGACGAACAGCGCCGCCGGGTACGCGGCGATCTGCGCGTCCACCTCCTCGCGGGAGTTGACGATCACCGGGCGGTAGCCGCGGTCGCTGAGCGCCTGCCGGGTGGCGACGTCGGGCGCCGGCCAGACCAGCAGCCGGCGCGGATTGTCCAGCGGCTCCGGCGGCAATTCGTCGTCCAGGGGCGGCTGCTGACGCTCCATCACCTCGACCGCGCCGTTCGGCCCGTCCAGCGGCTCGGGCCCCTCGCTGCCCTCGTCGGGTGCCGAGATGGCGAACGCCCGGCCCTCCCCGGCGTCCATGAGGTGCGGCTGCGGGCCCGGCTGCTTGGGCCGGGCGGGCACCTGCGGCTGCGGACCGGTGGCCTGGTGCGGTACGGCACCGGACGCCGCGGCCTCCTGGCGCGCACCCTCCGGCGGCGGCGCGGCGAGCTTGCGGCGGCGGCCCGAACCGGCGGAGGTACCGCCCGGCGGCGTACTGCCCGCGGGCGCGGCACCGGGCTGCGGCGCCGGCCGCTGCGGATCGGCCAGCTGCTGGGCGAACGGCACGCCCTGGCCGAGCGTGCGCACGCTGAACGCCCGCCCGGAGGTGTGCCCGGACTCGTCCGCGCCGTCCGGCAGCGGCTGCCGCCCGGCGGGGGCGGGCCCCTGCGCGGGGACGGCGGCGGAGCCCGGCGCGGGCCGGGCGGCGGCCTCCTCGGCGGGGCTGGGGCGGCCCCGGCGGCGGCCGGTGGGCGCGGGTGCGGACGCGGGTGCGGGGCCCTGCGCGGGCACGGTCGGCGCGGGACCCGCCGGTGCGGGCGCGCCCGGGGTGCCCGGAGCGCCCGGAGCACCGGCGGCACCGGGCGCGCTGCCCGGGCCCGTCCCCGTCACCCCGGCCGGTCCCTCCGGCCCGGCGGGCTCGGCCGGCGGCGCGACCAGGCCCTCGGGGCCCGCCACGAACGTGCCGGACGCCTTGGAGTCGGCCATCGCCGCGGCCGCGCGCTCCTCGGCGGCGGCCCGCCGGGCCCGCCGCCGTCCGGTCGGCTCGGCGTCCCACGCGCCCTGCGCGCCGGGGGAGTCGGCGGTGTCCCCGGCGGGCGCCGGCCGGTCGCCGGTCCCGTCCGCGGGGCCGTTCCCGGACGCCGTCTGGGGACCGCCCGCCACCGGACGGCGCGCCCGGCGCCGTCCCGTACCGGCGGCCTCCCCCGGCCCGTCCGCGGCCTGCACCGGCATCCCGCCGGAGATCGCGGGCAGCGCCGGCTGACCGGCCGGCGGCCGGGGCCCGGGCCCGGGCTGGGGCTGGGGTGTCCGGTCCGCCGCGGCGGGCGGCAGCGCGAACGGCGCGCGCGGCGCGGGTGCGCCGGAATCCTGCGCGGGCGCCCCGGCGGACGCGCCCCGCTCGGGCGCCTCGGTCAGCGCCCGCCGGGCCCGCCGCCCGCCGGGCGGCACCGGACCGAGCGCCGGACCCACCGCGGGCGTCAGCCCGGGTGGCGGGCCTCCGGCCGGGGTCCCGCCACCGGTCCCGGCCGGCAGCGCGGGCAGCGCCGCGCCTTCCGGGGCCTGCCGCGCCCGGCGGCGGCCGCCCGGCGCCACCACCTCGGCACCGGCCGTGCCCGCGGGCAGTCCGGCGCCCTGCGTCCCGTCCGCCGCGGGGGCCTGCCCCGGCCCCGAGTGCCGGGCCCGCCGGCGCCCGCCGCCGGTACCGTCCTTGGCGCCCGCGGGCGCCAGGGCCTGTCCGGGACCGCCCGCGGTACCGCTCTCCCCGGGGCCCGCGGCCTCCTCCGGCCCGTCCGCGCCGCCGTCCGCCGGCTCCCCGTCCTCGACCAGCACCGGCAGCTCCAGCACGTACGCGCTGCCGGCCGCGCCGGAACCACCCGGCACCTTGTGCGTCTGGATCAGCCCGTCGTGCATCCGCACGATCCCGCGGACGATCGGCCCGTGCACCGGGTCACCGCCGCCGAACGGGCCGCGCACCTCGATCCGCACGACCTGGCCGCGCTTGGCCGCCGCCACCACGATCGTCGAGTCACCGGGCACCGGACGCCCGCCCGCCCCGGCGGGCCCCTCGGCGGCCGCCGTCCGGCCCGTGGAGTCCACCCCGGCGACATCCGCGATCAGGTGCGACAGCGCCTGCGCCAGCCGCTCCGGGTCGACCAGGGCCGCTATCGGCGGCGCGTGCACCGCGAACTGCGCCCGGCCCGGCCCGATCAGCTCGACCGCGCCCTCCACACCGGCCGCGACCACCTGGTCCAGCGACACCCGCGTGCGGTTGAGCTTGTCCGTGCCGGAGTCCAGCCGCTGGTAGCTGAGCACGTTGTCCACCAGCGTCGTCATCCGGGCGTGCCCGGCGGCGAGGTGGTGCAGGATCTGGTTGGCCTCCGGCCACAACTGGCCCGCCGGGTCCGACGCGAGGGTGGTCAGCTCCCCGCTCAGCTCCTCCAGCGGCCCGCGCAGCGACCGCGCCAGGACGGCCAGCAGCTGCTCGTGGCGGGCCACCAGCGCGTCGAACGGCCGCCGGTCGGTGAACGTCATCACCGCGCCCACCAGCTGGTCGCCGTCCCGCACCGGCGCGGTGGTCAGGTCCACGGCCACCGCCCGGCCGTCCTTGGCCCACAGCACCTGCCCGCGCACCCGGTGCTTGCGCCCGGACTTCAGGGTGTCGGCGAGCGGGGTGTCCTCCCACGGCAGCGCCGAACCGTCCGCCCGCGAGTGGTGGACCAGCGGGTGCAGCTCCTTGCCGCCCAGCTCGCTCGCCCGATAGCCGAGGATCTGCGCCGCCGACGGGTTGACCAGGACCACCCGCCCCTCGGAGTCGACGCCGACCACGCCCTCCGCGGCGGCCCGCAGGATCATCTCGGTCTGCCGCTGCTGCCGGGCCAGCTCGGTCTCGGTGTCCAGCGTCCCCGACAGGTCCCGCACGACGAGCATCAGCAGCTCGTCGCCGGTGTAGCCGTTGCGGTGGTCGGCGTAGGCGGCCTCGAAGGCGGACTCGTACGGGGTCCGGCCGTCCTCCAGGTTGGCGCTGGTGACCTCGACCAGCAGCTCGCGGCCGTCGGTGCGCCGCGCGATCATCCGCGTCGGCTTCGTCCGGCCCCCGACCTCCTCGTCCCGGCGCCGCATCGACCCCGGGATCCGCTTGGAGTCGAAGGTCGGCAGCAGATCGAGCAGCCCGCGCCCCACCAGGGCCGTGCCCGGCGCCTCGAACATCTCCAGGGCGATGGCGTTGGCGTTGACGACGGTGCCGTTGCAGTTGACGAGCAGCAGCGCGTCGGGGAGGGCGTCCAGTATGGCTGCGAGGCGAGCAGCGCCTCGGGATGGCCTGCTGCTCACGCGACGCTTCCTTCCCTGTTACCGCACCTTGCCGGCCCACCCTGGCGGGCCACTGGGAGGGAGTCTACGGGCACATGCCGGGGACGAGGAGGCGGATGACGGCCCGGTAATGCCGCGCCCCGGCGCGACTCGCCGCACGCCCGACATGTGCCCCTCGTCCTGACCTGGCGCGCTACTCCCGCACGAACCGGGTCAGGAAACCGTCGCCGGGAGCATGGGTTCGAACCGGCCCCAGCGGGCGATCTCACATCCGTTGGTGCGCCGGAACTCCGCGTTGACCGGCCGCCCCGCCCACACGCCGGTGACGCGCGCCCGCGCCGGACCGCCGTACATCATCGTGCACTGCGCACCCCGCGGAACCGGCGCGAACGGGTCCTTGCCCCAGCGCGCCATCCGGTCCAGCCGGTCGCAGGCGCGCCGGACGTCGAAGTGGTTCCCGCCGCGCGGATGGCAGTACAGCTCGAACCGGCCGTCCGTGCGCGCCGACCCCGACTCGGTGACGGTGATCGTCAGGTGGTCCCCGCGCCCCGCCCCGAACGCGCCGCCGGCCTCGCCCGGCGCGTGGCGGGAGGGCAGCGGGAGGGGGGCGGCGGTGGCGGCCGGCACCCCGGCGAGCGCGACGGCGGCGGTGGCCGCCGCGGCGGCGACCAGGGCGAGCGACCGGTGCGGGAACGGGAACGGCGTCCGGCGACGGAACATCACGGGCTCCTGAGACGGGTGCGGGCAGTACCCGCGCGGTGACCGGGACGGCGCGCCACGGGGCCCGTACGCGCCGGGGGCGCACACCACGCGGACGCGGCCGAGGCCCCGTCTCTCTAACGCCGCGGCGCCCGCGACGTTGCGCCGCAGGAACGTCTTTGCCGGGTGGGCCGCGGGCCTAGTACCGTAGGGGGCGATTGGTGACAGCCCACCGGGCTGTGTCATCATCTGGTCACGCCACATCGCGCTCACGCGCGTAAAGGTGTGTGGAGGCGTCGCCTAGTCCGGTCTATGGCGCCGCACTGCTAATGCGGTTTGGGTTTTAACGCCCATCGAGGGTTCAAATCCCTCCGCCTCCGCTTGCAACACTCCCCGGACCCGGTCCCAGCGACCGGGTCCGTTTTTTTCGTCCCCGGCCGGCTTCGCCCCGGGCCCTACCCTGCGGTCATGCCCCTGCCGACCCCGCCCCCGGCTCCGGAGTCCGAGCCGGGCGCCCCCGCCGCCCGCCGCGTCGTGATGCTGGCCTTCGAGGGCGCCCGACTCCTGGACATCACCGGCCCGTTGGAGGTCTTCAGCGCCGCCGCCCGGTTCGGCGGCCGCTACGCGATCCGCCTGTGCTCACCCGACGGCCGCCCGGTCACCACCTCCTCCGGCACCCGCCTGGCCGTCGACGCGGGCCTGCCGGAGATCCTCGCCGGCCCCCTGGACACCGTCCTCGTCCCCGGCGCCGAGCAGCTCACCCAGGGCCGCTTCCCGCCCGGCCTGCTGGACGCCGTCCGCGCCCTGGCCGACCGCGCCCGCCGCACCGCCTCGGTCTGCGCCGGGGCGTTCGCGCTGGCCGGCGCCGGTCTCCTGGACGGGCGCCGGGCCACCACCCACTGGCGCCACACCGCCGCCCTGGCCGCCCGCCACCCCGCCCTCTCCGTCGATCCGGACGCGCTCCACGTCCGCGACGGCGAGGTCTACACCTCCGCCGGGGTCTCGGCCGGCATCGACCTGGCGCTGGCCCTGGTGGAGGCCGACGAGGGCCCCGCCCTGGCCCGCGAGGTCGCCCGCGACCTGGTCGTCTTCATGCAGCGGCCGGGCGGCCAGTCCCAGTTCTCGGTACCCGCCCGCACCCCGCGGCCCCGCCACGACGCGCTGCGCGCCCTCCTGGACGCGGTGGCCGCCGACCCGGCCGCGGACCACTCCAACACCGCGCTGGCCGCCCGCGCCGGCCTCAGCCCCCGCCACCTCGCGCGCCTCTTCCGCGCGCACACCGGCACCACCCCGGCCGGCTACGTCGAGGCGGTCCGCCTGGAGGCCGCCCAGAACCTCCTGGCCAACGGCGAGACGGTCACCGCCACCGCCCGCCGCACCGGCATCGGCAGCGACGAGTCCCTCCGCCGCCTCTTCCTCCGCCGCCTGGGCGTCACCCCGTCCGCGTACCGCTCCCGCTTCCGGACCACCGGACGCTGACGGGGCGGCCGCTCCCACCGGGCGCGCCACGGGCTGCCGCGCCGTGTCCCCCTCCGTGTCCCCATCCGTGGGAAACGTGTCCTCGCCGCACCGGGCGCCGGCCGCCCCCGCCGGCCCACCCTGTCCCCATGACCACCGAGCACACCCCGGCCGACCCCGCCCCGGCCGACCGCGAACCCACCGTCCCCGCGTCCACCGCCCCCGACCCTGCCGACGCCGCCCCGGCGGGCTCCCGCCCGGACTCCCGCCCGGGGTCCGCGCGCTCCCTGGCCGGCATCCCCGTCCCGGACAGCCGGCTGGTCCGCGAGGCCACCGAACTGGTCCGCGACCTCACCGACGACCTGATCTACCACCACTCCCACCGCGTCTACCTCTTCGGCGCCCACCACGGCATCCGCCACGGGCTGGACTTCGACCCCGAGCTGCTCTACGTGGGCGCGCTCTTCCACGATCTCGGCCTCACCGGGAAGTTCCGCACCTCCCCGCAGCGCTTCGAGCTCGACGGCGCCGACGAGGCCCGTGCCTTCCTGACCGCCCGGGGCGTCCCCGAGGACCGCGCCCGCCTGGTCTGGGAGGGCATCGCCCTGCACACCACCCCGGAGATCCCGCACCGCATGGCACCCGAAGTGGCCCTCGTCACCGCAGGCGTCGAACTCGACGTCCTCGGCATCGGCCACGACGCCCTGCCCCCGGAGACCCGCGACGCCGTCGTCGCCGCCCACCCCCGCCCCGACTTCAAGCGCCGCATCCTCCACGCCTTCCACACCGGCCTGGCCCACCGCCCCGCGACCACCTTCGGCAACGTCAAGGCGGACGTCCTGGACCGCTTCGAAGCCGGTTACACCCGCCCGAACTTCGTCCGGATCATCGAGGACTCCGCCTGGCCGGCCTGACCCCACATTCCGACCTCCCGCACGTTTCCGCAGGTCAGAGGGGGTGCGGGAATCGGATTTCGCCTAACGGCGCAGGTCATGTAATGTTGTTCTCGCAACGCCGACCGGCAAGAAAAACCGCCGGAAAGCCAAGCGCTCGTAGCTTAACGGATAGAGCATCTGACTACGGATCAGAAGGTTGCAGGTTCGAATCCTGCCGAGCGCACAGCAAGCCGGAGGCCCTGTCGAGTGATCGACAGGGCCTCCGGCTTTTGTGTTGACGGCCGTGGACGACGGCAGTCGCCGGGAAGGACCGGTCCGGGGAGGCCGGCGGGCTGCCAGGAGGGCTCCGGCGGGCGCAGTGCCCCGTCGGGGCGGTCGGGGGCGGCGGGGCGGCCAGGGCGGGGCGCGGGCGTCGAGTCGTACGAAGGTGCAGGGGACCGTGCGCAGGTGAACGGAGCGCGGGCCGGAACTCGGTCTGCCGCGGGGAGTGCTGGGGCGGCGCGGGCAAGTGCCGGCGGGAAGCCCGGGATCCGGGCGGGCGGGGGCTTCCTGTCCGATCCGGGTGCGCAGGTGCTCCGGGCTTAACAGCACATATATCTCGCAATCACCTTTGCGGAGGGTTTGCCGCATTCGGGGGGAAGGGGCGGGAAGCCTCCTCGCGCAATGTCCCCAGGGAGCCGGTGGGCCGCGCGTTCGCGCACGTCCTCACGGTCACCATCTCCGAAACTCGCCATCAGAAAGGCGACCACTCCATGAGCTTCACGCTCCGCAAGTGCCTCAGCATTGCTGCGCTCGTGCTGGCGTCCGCCGCCCTGCCGTCGGCCACGGCCACGGCCGCCGTTGCCCCAACGACCGGCAGTGCCCAGCAAGTCGGCCGCTACTGTCTCTCGAACACCTGGGGAACGCCCGAGGTGCGCACCCGGTGGTGCGGCGAGGAGCCGGGGCAGCGCTGGCAGGTCCGGGGTGATCACATCGTGTTGCTCGTTGACCCCCGGTACTGCCTGTCCAACACCTGGGGGACGCCGGAGGTGCGTACCCGGCCGTGCGGGGAGGAGCCCGGGGAGCGCTGGGAAGTGCGGGGGGACCACATCGTGATGGCCGCCGACCCCCGGTACTGCCTGTCCAACACCTGGGGGACGCCGGAGGTCCGTACCCGGCCGTGCGCCGAGGAGCCGGGGCAGCGCTGGGATGTGGAGGGCGACCACATCGTGCTGCGGTACTCCTGAAGTCGCACTCCGCGAGTCGCTCCTTCTGAAGGCGCCGTTCCGCAACGAGGTTGTGCGCGCGGGTCGGTGTGGCGGGAGTGGAGGCCGTAGGGCCTTGCGGTAGCTGCGGGCCAGAGGTCCTGTCGAGTGATCGGCGGGGCCTTTGGGTTTTGTGGGGTGGGTGGGGGGGGGGGGGGGGGGGGGGGGGGGCGGGGGGCGGCGGGCGGCGAGCGGCGAGCGGCGTCAGGTGGCGCCACGTGGTGCCACGTGGTGTCTGGGGGCGCCAGATAGTGCCATTTCGGGGTTGCGGGGTGAGTGGGGGTGGTTGGTGTAGGGGGTGTGGTGGGGGAAAATGGGGGCGTTTTCGCAGGTTGGGGGGCGGTTGAGGGTGGGTGTGAGCTGGAGGGCGCCGGGAGGGGTTGCGAGTGGCGCCATGATGGTGTCATCATGGCGTCATGGACCTCACACCGTATGTCGAGAACCTTCGCCGTGAGCTTGCGGTGGCCGCCGAGGCGGGCGGGGATGACGCTCGTGAGCTGGCTGAGCGGCTCACCACCCCCTTGGAGTCGGCGACCCGGCTGACCATGCTCAATGTGCTCTCCGCGGCGATGGACGAGATCACCCGGGAGCTCGCGCCCGGGTCGGTCGACGTACGGCTGCGGGGGCTGGACCCCGACTTCGTCGTGTCGCTGCCGCCCGCCGGCGGCCATGCGGAGGCGCCCGTCGCACCCGTCGAGCCGGTCAAGGCACCAGCGCCCGCCGACGGCGACGAGGGGGGCACGGCACGCGTCAACCTGCGGCTGCCGGCCCACCTCAAGGCGCGGGCCGAGGAGGCCGCGAGCCGGGAGGGCCTGTCGGTCAACGCCTGGCTCGTGCGGGCCGTGTCGGCCGCGGTCGGCGGCGGCGCGCAGCCGCGCCCGGCGGAGTCGGCCGCCACCATCGGACAGAGCTTCAAGGGCTGGGTGCGCTAGCCGCGCCCGCGCCCGCCCACTTCACCCGCTACCCACACCACGTCCCACCAGCGGGGACGACTCAAGGACTCATGAGGACGGTACAGCCATGCCTTCTTTCGCCACTCCCGAAGCGATTTCCGTTACCGCTCGTGTGGACGCCGGCTCCCTCCGGTTCGCCGCCGGGGACCGCTCCGACACCGTCGTGGAGGTGCGGCCCCGCAACCCCAAGAAGGACCGGGACGTGCGGGCCGCCGAGCAGACCGAGGTCACCTACGCCGGTGGCGTGCTGACCGTACGGACCCCCAAGCCGCGCAACCTCATCGGGCCGGCCGGTACCGTCGACGTGTCGGTCGAACTCCCCGCGGGCTCGCAGGTCGACGTGACCGGCGCCTGGCTCCAGGTGTTCGGGGAGGGCCGGCTCGGGGAGGTGCGGGCGAAGACCTCGTCCGGTGACGTCCGCCTCGACACCGCCGGGCCGCTCCAGCTGACCGCCTCCCACGGCTCGATCACCGTCGATCGGGTCGAGGGCAAGGCCGAGATCACGACCAGTTCGGGCAGTCTGCGGGTGGGGTTCGTGGACGGTCCCGCCGTTCTGAAGAACTCGCACGGCAGCACGACCGTGGGCGCCGCCACCGGTGATCTGCGGGTGAGCGGCGCCAACGGCGACATCGACATCGCGCGGGCCGAGGGCTCGGTCGCCGCCACCACCGCCCACGGCACTCTTCGGGTCGGTGAAGTCGCCCGCGGGACCGTGCAGTTGGAGACCTCTTACGGCGCCATCGAGGTCGGTGTCCGCGAGGGCACCGCCGCCTGGCTCGACGTCAGCTCCGAGCGCGGGCAGGTGCGCAACACGCTCCCCGCCTCGCAGTCGCCGGACGAGACCGAGGACACCGTCGAGGTCCGTGCCCGGACCCGCTACGGCAACATCGATGTGCGCCGCGCCCGGGTCTGAGCTCCGGCCCCGTCCGGGCGGCTGAGCGGCCGGGCGGCCGGGCACCGGCCCCATGTGAGCGTCTGCGTGCCGGTTCGGCCCGCGGAACTGAGTGCCCGCGGAAGTGCGTGCCCGAGCGCCTGAGTACCCGAGCCTGCCCCCGTCCGCGCCTCGGCGCCCCTGTGTCTCCGGGTTCCCGTGCCCGCGCGCCGGTCGCTTTCCTCTCGCCGCCGGCCGGCTCACCCGGCCGCCTCCCCCGCCGCTCCGCCCGCCAGGCCCCCGGGCGCCTCTCGGGGCCGCTTCTCCGGCCGCCCCCAGCCACTTCTCCAGTCGCTACTCCGGCTGCTTCTCCGGTAGTTCGCCAGGTGCTTCTCCGGCTCCTTAACCGGTAGTTCACCGGCTGCTTCTCCGGCTCTTTCTCCAGTCACTTCAGCCTCCGAACGGGAGGGCTCATGCGTTCTTCTGTCATGCCCACACCACCTCACGCGGGTCCGCAGTCGCCCGTTGCCGTCTCCACCAGCGGACTGCGCAAGGCGTACGGCGACAAGACGGTGCTGGACGGGATCGATCTGCGGATCCCGGCCGGGTCGGTGTTCGCGCTGCTCGGGCCCAACGGGGCCGGCAAGACCACCACCGTGCAGATCCTGTCCACGCTCGTCGCCGCCGACGGCGGGCAGGCCCTGGTCGCTGGCCACGATGTCGCCACGTCCCCGGACGGGGTGCGCGCCGCGATCGGCGTCACCGGGCAGTTCGCCGCGCTCGACGACCTGCTCACCGCCGAGGAGAACCTGCTCCTGATGGCCGACCTGCTGCGGCTGGGGAAGCGTGAAGCGCGGTCCCGCACCCGGGCGTTGCTGCGGCGGTTCGATATCGCGGATGTCGCGCACAAGCGGGCCGCGACCTTCTCCGGCGGGATGCGGCGCCGGCTGGACATCGCCATGACGCTGGTCGGCGAACCCCAGGTGATCTTCCTGGACGAGCCGACGACCGGGCTCGATCCGCGCAGTCGCCGCACCATGTGGGACATGGTCCGCTCGCTGGTCGCGGGCGGCACCACGGTCTTCCTCACCACCCAGTACCTGGAGGAGGCGGACCAGCTGGCCGACCGGATCGCCGTCCTCGACGGCGGCCGGATCGTCGCCGAGGGCACCGCCGACGAGCTGAAGGCGCGGATCCCCGGCAGCCACGTACGGCTGCGGTTCACCGACGCGGTGGAGTACGAGCGGGCGGGCGCCGCCTTCCCCGGGGCGACCCGGGACGACGAGAACCTCGCCCTGCGGGTGGCGGGCGACGGCGGTCTCGACGCGCTGCGCGCCCTGCTGGACCGGCTGGACGCGGCCGGCATCCGGGCCGCGGACTTCTCCGTGCACACCCCCGACCTCGACGACGTGTTCCTCACCCTGACCGGCACCGGCACCACCGGCCCGGCCGGCACCGGTACGACCGGCACCGGCGCACCGCTTCACGACCAGGAGACCCTGCGATGAGCACCCTCACCTTCGCCGTGCACGACTCGATGACGATGCTGCGGCGCAACCTCAAGCACGCGATCCGCTATCCGGCCGTGTCCCTCGGCAGCGCCATGATGCCGATCCTGATGCTGCTGCTCTTCGTGTACGCCTTCGGGGACTCGATCGGGGCCGGGATGGGCGGCGGCCGGGACGCGTACCTGAACTACCTGACCCCCGGCGTCATCATCATGGGGGTGGCCGCCGGATCGATGTCGACCTCGATCGCGGTCTGCTCCGACATGACCGAGGGCATCATCAACCGCTTCCGCACCATGAACATCACCCGCTCGTCGTTCATGACGGGCCATGTCCTCGGCAGCGTCCTCCAGACGATGGTGAGCCTCGTCCTGGTCATGGGGGTCGCGCTGGCCCTCGGCTTCCGTCCGGCGGCGGGTCCGGTGGAGTGGCTGGCCGCGGCGGGGCTCCTCGCGGCCATCGCGTTCGCGGTGACCTGGCTGTCGGCGGCGCTCGGTCTGATCTCCAAGACCGTCGAGTCGGCGAGCAACAAGCCGCTGCTGGTCCAGTTCCTGCCGTTCCTCGGGTCGGCGTTCGTGCCGGCCGCCTCGATGGCGCCGGGCCTGCGCTGGTTCGCCGAGCACCAGCCGTTCACGCCGATGACGGAGGCGCTGCGCGGGCTGCTCTCCGGCTCGGAGATCGGCAACAACGGCTGGATCTCGCTGGCCTGGTGCGCCGGTATAGCCCTGGTCGGTTACGTCTGGTCCCGCGCGCTCTTCAACAGCACCACCAAGCGCTGAGAAGCCCGGGCCCGCGCGCCGAGAAGCCCCGGGCCCGGGCCTGTTGACCTCGGCCGAACCCCCGCTGCGGAGGGCTCGTTGACGCGAGCCCTCCGTTTGCGGGGTTACGGGTGGGCCGGCGGGGGCGGGGTTGTGTAGTGGGCGGAGGGGCCGGTGGGGGGTGTGGGGGTGAGGTGGGGGTGGAGGAGGAGGTTGTCGTCGTAGTCGCCGGTGTTCTGGTGGCGGAAGGGGAGGGGGTCGGTGGTGGGGAGGGTGAGGAGGCGGTGGCGCAGGCGGGCGGCGGCGGTGGCGTAGGCGTCGGGGGTGGTGCGGTCCGCGCCGGGGATCAGGAGGGGCGGGACGACGGTCATGCCGGTGTACCAGAGGGTGCCGTGCTGAAGGGGGAAGAGGAGGTCGTTGAGGTCGCCGTTGACCCCTCGGGGGCCGAGGGTGGCGGCGCGGGCGCCGGCGGTGACGACGACCAGGGCGCGCTTGCCGGTGAGCGGGCCGTCGCCGTAGCGGCGCGGGCGGCCGGTGGCCGGGTCGGTGAGGCCGAACGCGTAGCCCTTGACGAAGACCCGGTCGAACCAGCCCTTGAGGATGGCGGGCATGCCGTACCACCAGAGCGGGAACTGGAGGACGAGGGTGTCGGCCCAGGCGAGTTTGCGCTGCTCGGAGGCGATGTCGGGGCTCAGGCGGCCGGTGGCGTGGGCGCGTTCGGCGGCGTCGCCCACCAGGAGGCGGCCGGCCGGGTCGTGGTCGTAGTCGGCGGCGTCGACCACCGGGTTCCACTGCATCGCGTAGAGGTCGGAGAGCTGGTGGCGGTGGCCGTGGGCTTCGAGGGTGCGCAGCCCCTCCGTGGTGAGGGCGCCGTTCAGCGAGCGGTGGTCGGGGTGGGCGGACAGCCAGAGGACCTTCATGGCTCCACCCTCGCGGCGGGGCGGAGGGCGAACGAGTGGCCCGATGGTCAAGGTGTGCAAGGATCGGGCCACCGGGTGGGTGTGCAGTAACGGGGTGCGAGACGGGGAGGCCGGGGCGTGGTGGTGCGGGAGACGGGCGGGCGGCGGCACCGGGTGGCGGTGCTGGTGCGGCCGGGGATGCTGCCGATCGAGGTGGGGAGCGTGCACCGGATCTTCGGGGAGGCCAGGTCGGCGTCCGGGGAGAAGCTGTACGAGCTGGTGACGTGCGCGCTGGTGCCCGGGGAGGTGCGGACGGACACGGACTTCACGGTGAACGTGGCGCACGGCCCGGAGGCGCTGGAGACCGCGGACACGGTCGTGCTGCCGGCGTCCTCGGTGGACTACGACCCGGGGTCCGAGCAGCGGGAGGGGCGGCTGAGTCCCGCCATGGCCGACGCGCTGGCCCGGATCCGGCCGGGGACGCGGATCGCGTCGATCTGCACCGGAGCGTTCGTCCTGGCCGCCGCGGGGCTGCTGGACGGGCGGCGGGCCACCACGCACTGGCGGTCGGTGGACGACTTCCGGCGGTTGTTCCCGCATGTGGAGCTGGACGCCGACGTCCTGTACACCGACGAGGGGGACGTGCTGACGGCGGCCGGGGTGGCCTCGGGGGTCGATCTGTGCCTGCACATGGTGCGGTGCGACCACGGGGCGGCGGTGGCCAATGACGTGGCGCGGCGAACGGTGGTGCCGCCGCACCGGGAGGGCGGGCAGGCCCAGTACATCCGGCGGCCGGTACCGGAGCCGCAGGTGTCGTCCACGGGGGCGGCCCGGGCCTGGGCGCTGGAGCACCTCGACCGGCCGCTGAGCCTGCGCGAACTGGCGGCGCGGGAGGCGATGAGCGTACGGACCTTCACCCGGCGGTTCCGGGAGGAGGTGGGGATGTCGCCGGTGCAGTGGCTGACCCAGCAACGCGTCGAGCGGGCACGGCAGTTGCTGGAGGAGACCGGGATGACGGTGGACCGGGTCGCGGCCGAGGCAGGTTTCGGGACGGCGGCGTCGCTGCGGCAGCACTTCCAGGCGGCGCTGGGCGTCTCGCCGCGGGCCTACCGGAGCACGTTCCGGGGGACGGGGGACGGCTTGGCGGAGGGAGATGAGGCGGTGGAGGACGGGTCGGTGGTGGACGGCTCGGTGGCGGGCGGGGCGGTGGAAGCGTGGGGCGCGGACGGGGGAGGCGGCGGGGCGGGGAGCTCGGACGCGGTGGGTTGTCAGTGGGCGGTCGTACGCTGACGGTGTGTGGCGATGTACGGGACCGCGCTGGTCGGGCGGCGGGCCGGGGGCCGGGCCGGAGGGACGGTTCGGTCAGCGGCTCGGCTGGTACTGCGCGGAGCGGGACGCCGAGCGGGTGAGCCTGCTGCCGCCGGGGAAGGCGCTGGCGTTCGCGGCGGTCGGGGAGCGGCGGTGCCTGGGCGTGCGGCGGGCCGGGCGGTGGCTGCCGTGCCCGTACGGGGCGGTGCTGGAGAGCGAGGGGGTCAGGGACCAGTGTCCGGCGTGCGCGCGGCTGGACCGGTCGCGTTCGGTGGCGGCGGACACCATGGCCGATGATCCGCGGCCGTACGGCGTCTATCTGGCGTACTTCGGGCCCGGGCTGGTCAAGGTGGGGATCACGGCGGCGGAGCGCGGGGCGGCGCGGCTGGTGGAGCAGGGCGCGGTGGCGTACGCCTGGCTGGGGCGCGGGCCGCTGATGGCCGCGCGGCGGGCGGAGGCGGTGCTGGGGAGCGCGCTGGGGGTGCCGGACCGGTTCGCCAAGGAGGCGAAGCGCGCGGCGCGGGCGGCGCTGCCGCCGGTGGCGGAGCGGGCCGCGGAGCTGGCCCGACTGCACGGTGCGGCACGGGCGTTGGCGGGCTGGCCGGAGACGCTGGAGCCGGTGGCGTTCGCCTGCGTGGACCATACGGAGCTGTTCGGGCTGGCGCGGATACCGGCGGGCGGGGCCGTGGAGCTGGGCGGGCCGGCGGCCGGGGCGGAGATCGTCGGGGAGGTCGTGGCCGGCGTGGGGGCCGATGTGTATCTGCGGCTGGCGGGGGACGCGGCGGAGGCGCGGGAGGCGGGGCGCGCGAGCTGTGAGGGCTGTGGGGGCCTCGGTGGTCGGGAGGTTGGTGGTGTGCACGGGGGTGGGGTGGTCGCCGTGCTGGACGGGCGGTTGCTGTCGGGGTGGGTGCTCGGGCCCGCTCGGGGGCGGGTGACGACGGTGCCGGTGCGGCCGGCCGGGGGAAGCGGGTCGGCGGAGCGGGGGAGACCCGGGGAGAGAGGGAAGCGGGGGGAGCCGGGGGAGGGGCAGGAAGGGCTGTTCTGAGGGTGGAGTGGTGTCAGGGGGCGGCCGGGGTGGCGGTGCCGGGCCGGGTGGCGGCTGTGGCCAGGTGGGCGAGGGCGGTGCGGAGGTCGGCGAGGGTGGGCTCGTCGGTGACGCGTTCGGTGGCGGGGTCGATCTTCGGGCCGATGGCGGGGATCTCGCGGCAGGCGTCCGCGATGACCTCGGCGCTCATCATGCGGAGGGTTTCGCGGAGTTGGGCGTTGGCGTGGTCGCCGCCGGTCGGGAACGGCGAGGCGGTGATCACCGCGACCGGTTTGCCGACGCATTCGCCGCTGCTGACCAGCCAGTCGAGCGCGTTCTTGAGGACTCCGGGGACGCCGTGTGCGTACTCCGGGCTGACCAGGAGCAGGGCGTCGGCCGCCGCGGCGGCGGTGCGCAGCGCGGCGACCGGGGGTGGCGGGGTGGCGCCCTCGCCGTCCAGATCGGGGTTGAAGTGCGGCAGTGCGCCGATGTCCGCGGTGGTGGCGGCGCCGTCGAAGAGGTCCAGGGCGGAGCGCAGCACCGCGCCGTTGGCGGAACGGGCGCGCAGGCTGCCGGAGAGGGCCAGGAGTCGTGGCATGGGGTGACGGTACGCCTGGGGGCGAGGGGTGGCGCGGGCGGGCCGGGGCGAGCGAGGGGCCGGTGTTCTCGCGGGTGGGGCGGTGGCGCCGGGGCGGGCGCGTGGACGGGGGTCGGAGCGGGCGTCGCGGCGGGTGCCGGTCGGGTCTCGGGAGGGGGCCGGGGTGGGGTCGGGAGGGGCGTCCGGTCGCGCGTCGGAACGGGCGCGTGGACGGGAGTCGGGACAAGCGCCTGGACAAGCGCCGGGACCGGTTCGGAAGGGTGTCCTGGTGGCTTCCTCGGTTGGGTGAAGGTGCAGGTCAGGGGCGTTGTCAGTGGGGGGTGCGATGCTGGGGGCACGGTGATCGGCCTGGACCGCGCGGGGGGCGGCCCAGGCCGGGCGCGGCCGGGCGCGGTCAGGTCCGGCCGGGCGCGCCTCTTGGTACGGCCTTGGTGGGCTTGACCCGGGGAAGGGGGGATTCTCAGGAGATTCACAGGAAGGCGCAAGGGAGCTTTCAGGGCGGCGGGTCAGGCTGCCTGCCATGACCGTGACTTCGTCGACGTCCTCGTCCGTTTCGTACCGTGCGCCGGCCCCGGGCTCGTCCGCGCGCGGGGGGACCGGCAAGGCCGCCGGGCAGCGGCCCGGCAAGCAGCCGGAGCTGCTGCGGGCCGACGGCAGCCCCGTACGGGTGCTGGTGGTGGACGACGAGTCCTCGCTCGCGGATCTGCTGTCGCTGGCCCTGCGGTACGAGGGCTGGGACATCCGCGCGGAGGGCGACGGGGCGGGCGCGCTGCGGTGTGCCAGGAGCTGGCGGCCGGACGCGGTGGTGCTCGACGTGATGCTGCCGGACATGGACGGGCTGACCGTCCTGAGCCGGTTGCGGCACGATCTGCCGGACGTACCGGTGCTGTTCCTGACGGCCAAGGACGCGGTCGAGGACCGGATCGCCGGACTGACGGCCGGCGGGGACGACTACGTCACCAAGCCGTTCAGCCTGGAGGAGGTGGTGGCCCGGCTGCGCGGGCTGCTGCGCCGGGCGGGTGCGGCGGCGGTGCGCAGTGAGTCGCTGCTGACGGTGGGCGATCTGGTGCTGGACGAGGACAGCCACGAGGTGTGGCGGGACGGCCAGGACATCCACCTGACCGCCACGGAGTTCGAACTGCTGCGGTATCTGATGCGGAATCCGCGGCGGGTGCTGAGCAAGACGCAGATTCTGGACCGGGTGTGGAGCTATGACTTCGGGGGGCAGGCCAATGTCGTCGAACTGTATATCTCGTACCTGAGGCGCAAGATCGACGCCGGGCGCGAGCCGATGATCCACACCCGGCGGGGCGCGGGCTATCTGATCAAGCCGGCGGGGTAGCGGGCCGGTGGCGGGTGCGGGGCCCGGACCGTGGGCCGGTGTCCCCGACGGGGAACCTGCCGGTAGCCGGGCCGGTGTCCCTGCCGGCGGTCGGGTCCGTGACCGGGCCGGGGACCGGATCGGCGGCCGGGCCGGTCGTGGGGTCCGTTCGGGCCGGGGTGCGGGGCGGCGGCGCTGGACGCTGCGGACGCGGCTCGTGGTGTCGGCGGTGGCGCTGATCGCCGTCGTGGGGGCGGTGATCAGCACGGTGACCGCGATCGCGCTGCACTCGTACCTCCAGCGGCAGTTGGACGGGCGGCTGTTCGGCGGCGTGGTGCGGGCGGAGGGCCCCCGGCCGCACGACCCGATGCCGCACGATCCGCTGTCCAACGCGGGACTGGACTTCGTCGCCATGGGCGGCCAGCCGTTCGGGTCGGTGGGGGCCAGGGTCGGGGCGGACGGGAAGCTCGCCGCCGGCGCGCGGCTGAACCGTTCGCCGAGCCGGCTGCCGTCCGAGCGGCTGACGCCGCTGAGCGGCGCCCAGCTGGCGGCGCTGGACGCGGTGCCCCGGGATGGTGCGCCGCACGGGGCGGACCTGCCCGGCCTCGGCTCGTACCGGGTGCAGTACGTCCGCGACGGCGCGCTGGTGCTCGGCATGCCGGTGAACGAGGTCAACGACATCGTCGGGCGGCTGGTGCTGATCGAGTGCTGTGTGACGCTCGCCGGGCTGGTCGCGGCGGGGATCGCGGGCTCGGCGATGGTCGGGATCGCGCTGCGCCCGCTGCGGCGGGTCGCCGCGACCGCGACCCGGGTCTCCGAACTCCCGCTGCACCGCGGCGAGGTGGCCCTGCACGTACGGGTGCCGGTGGACGAGGCCGATGCCCGGACGGAGGTCGGACAGGTCGGGGCGGCGCTCAACCGCATGCTGGGGCACGTCGGTTCGGCGCTCTCGGCGCGCCAGGAGAGCGAGACGCGGGTGCGGCGGTTCGTCGCCGACGCCAGTCATGAGCTGCGGACGCCGCTGGCCTCCATCCGGGGTTACGCCGAGCTGACCCGGCGCGGGCAGGAGCGGCCCGGGCCGGAGACCCGGCACGCGCTGGCGCGGATCGAGTCGGAGGCGGAGCGGATGACCGGGTTGGTGGAGGACCTGCTGCTGCTGGCCCGGCTCGATTCCGGGCGGCCGCTCTCGTACGGGACGGTCGATCTCCCGCCGCTGGTGGTGGACGCGGTGAGCGACGCCCGGGCGGCCGGTCCCGGCCACCGCTGGCGTCTGGAACTCCCGGACGCGGACGCCGCCGTGCCGGTGCGCGGCGACGCCGACCGGCTGCACCAGGTGCTGGTCAACCTGCTCGCCAACGCGCGGACGCACACGCCGGAGGGGACGACGGTCACGGCCCGGGTCCGGGCGGGGGAGGGGCCGGGCGCCGGCACCGGTGGTGCGCCGGGCGGCGGGCCGTGGGGCGGGGCGGGCGCTGGGCCCGGTGGCCGGCCCGACGCTCGGCCCGGCGGCCGGTCGGGCGGTCGGTCGGGCGGTGTGGTGCGGCTGGAGGTCGAGGACGACGGGCCGGGGATCCCGCCGGCGTTGCTGCCGCATGTCTTCGAACGGTTCGCGCGCGGGGACGCGTCCCGGTCGCGGGCCTCCGGGAGCGGCCGGAGCGGCGGCAGCACCGGGTTGGGGCTGGCCATCGTGCAGGCCGTGGTGGCCGCGCACGGCGGGTCGGTCGGGGTGGTGAGCGAGCCGGGGCGGACGGTGTTCACGGTGACGCTGCCGGTGGCGGGCGGGCCGGTGGCGGGTGGCCCGGTGGCGGGTGGCCCGGTGGCGCAGGGCGCGGGACACGGCCCGGCGGGCCGGGGGGTGTGACTCACAGGCGGGCGGGGGCGTGACTCACAGGCTGTGCACAGGCGCGCCATACGGCTGTGACAGGCCGGTTGGCGACCGTCGTGGGCATGACGACGCCTCCGCCCACCCCGACGCCCCTGGGTTCCCTGCCACCCCGCGAGCATCTGCGCCCGGGCCAGCTCACCACCGTTCTCGACGTCGTGATCCCCGTCTACAACGAGGAGCGGGACCTCGAACCCTGTGTGCGCCGGCTCCACGACCACCTGACCCGCACCTTCCCCTACGGGTTCCGGATCACCATCGCCGACAACGCCAGCACCGACGACACTCCCCGGATCGCCGCCCGGCTGGACGACGAGATGGACCACGTCACCGCCGTACGGCTGGAGCAGAAGGGCCGCGGCCGGGCGCTGCGCACGGTGTGGTCGCTGTCCGAGGCACCGGTGCTGGCCTACATGGACGTCGATCTGTCCACCGACCTCAACGCCCTGCTGCCGCTGGTCGCACCGCTGATATCCGGCCACTCGGACCTGGCGATCGGGTCCCGGCTCAGCCGGAGCGCGCGGGTGGTCCGCGGTCCGAAGCGGGAGTTCATCTCGCGCACCTACAACCTCATCCTGCGCGGTTCGCTCGCGGCGCGGTTCTCGGACGCGCAGTGCGGTTTCAAGGCGATCCGCGGCGATGTGGCGCGCCGGCTGCTGCCGCTGGTGGAGGACACCGGCTGGTTCTTCGACACCGAGATGCTGGTGCTCGCCGAGCGGGCCGGGCTGCGGATCCACGAGGTGCCGGTCGACTGGGTGGACGACCCCGACAGCACCGTCCACATCGTGCGGACCGCGACCGATGACCTCAAGGGCGTGTGGCGGGTGGGGCGGGCGCTGGCCACCGGGGCGCTGCCGCTGGACCGGCTCGCCCGGCCGTTCGGCGACGACCCGCGGGACCGGCAGCTGTCCGGCGTACCGGGCGGGCTGGCGCGGCAGGTCGTCGGGTTCGCGGTGGTCGGGGCGCTGAGCACCCTGCTCTACCTCGGGCTCTACTCCCTCTTCCGGCTCGGGGTCGGCCCCCAAGTGGCCAACGCCGCCGCCCTGTTGGTCTCGGCGCTGGCCAATACGGCCGCCAACCGGCGGCTGACGTTCGGTGTGCGGGGGCGGGACCGGGCGGTCCGCCACCAGGCGCAGGGGCTGGTGGTCTTCGCCATCGGGCTGGTCCTGACCAGCGGGTCGCTGGCGGCCCTCGACGCCGCCACCCGCACGCCCTCGCACGCCAGCGAGCTGACGGTGCTGATCGCCGCCAACCTGGCCGCGACGGTGCTGCGCTTCCTGCTCTTCCGCGCCTGGGTCTTCCCGGACCGCGAACGGCGCGCGGCGGCGGAGGGCGGCGGGTACGGCGTAGCCGGGAGCGAGGGCGAGCGCGCGGGCGAGCGCGCGGGCGGGCCGTCCGGTGGCCTGCGCGGTGACGTCCCCGGCCCGCACGGTGCCTTCGGCCACGGCGGCGTCGACAGCCGGACGCGGTGACGGCCCTTCGGCCCACCCGGCACCGTTCACCTCGCCCCCCGCAACCACCGTCCTTCAAGCACCCCGATCACCTCAACCACCTCGATCACCGCAACCACCCCGACCACCTCAACCACCCCGACCACCCCTCGACGCACCAGGAGAGAACGTTGCCGCCGGATCACGCCCCGGATCACGCCCCCGGTCCCGCCCCGGACCACGTCCCGGACCCGGCCCCCGGGGCCGCCACGGGCAGGAGACCCGACCCCCGCTGGGCCCGGCCCGCGCTGTGGGCCCTGCTGGCGGTCACCGCGGTGCTCTACGTATGGGACCTGTCGGCGTCCAAGTTCGCCAACCAGTTCTACTCGGCCGCCGTCCAGGCGGGCAGCGTGAGCTGGAAGGCGTTCTTCTTCGGGTCCTCGGACGCCGCCGGCGCCATCACCGTGGACAAGCCGCCGGCCTCGCTCTGGCCGATGGAGCTCTCGGTACGCCTCTTCGGGCTGAACTCCTGGGCGATCCTGGTGCCCGAGGCGCTGATGGGCGTCGCCGCCGTGGCCGTGCTGTACGCCGCCGTGCGGCGCCGGTTCGGTGCGGTGGCGGGGCTGCTGTCGGCCGCGGCGCTGGCGCTCACGCCGGTCGCCGCGCTGATGTTCCGCTTCAACAACCCCGACGCGATGCTCTGCCTGCTGATGGTCTGCGCGGTCGCCTGCGTGCTGCGCGCCCTGGAGGCGGGCCGCACCACGTGGCTCCTGCTGGCCGGGCTCTGCTTCGGGCTCGGCTTCCTCACCAAGACGCTCCAGGCGTGGCTGATCCTGCCGGCGCCGGCCCTCGTCTACGCCTGCTGCGCGCCGGTCGCGCTGCGCAAGCGGCTGGGGCAGCTGCTGCTGGCCGGACTGGTGCTCCTGGTCTCCGGCGGCTGGTGGGTGGCGATCGTCGAGCTGCTGCCGGCGTCGGCGCGCCCGTACGTGGGCGGGTCGCAGACCAACAGCTTCCTGGAGCTGACCTTCGGCTACAACGGCCTGGGGCGGATCGACGGGAACGAGCGCGGCAGCGTCGGCGGCCACCACGGGGCCGGCGGCCGGGGCGGCGGGGGCTGGGGCGAGACCGGCATCACCCGGCTGTTCTCCTCCGACATGGGCGGCCAGATCTCGTGGCTGCTGCCCGCCGCGCTGATCCTGCTGGTCGCCGCGGTGTGGATGCTGCGCCGGGCACGGCGCGCGGTCGCCGCCCAACAGGCCGCCGAACGCGCGGAGTTCCTGGTGTGGGGCGGTGCGCTGCTGATGACGTTCACCATCTTCAGCTTCATGTCCGGGATCTTCCACCAGTACTACAACATCGCGCTGGCGCCGTACATCGCGGCGGTGGCCGGTATGGGCTCGGTGGTGGTGTGGCGGCGCGGCGGGTGGCCGGCGCGGATCGTGCTGGCGGTCGTCGCCGCGGTGACGGCGGTCTGGTCGTACGTGCTGCTGGACCGGTCGCCGGAGTGGCTGCCGTGGCTGCGCTGGACGGTGCTGGTGCTCGGATCGCTGGCGGCGCTCGGGCTGCTGCTGACGGCAGGGGACCGGGCCCCGGCCGACGCCACCCCGCAAGCGGACGCCACCCCGGAAGCGCCCCCCTCCCCGGCACGAGAAGGGCAGACCGGGCAGGCCGGGCCGGCCGGGCAGTCCCTGCGGCCCGCTCGGGCGCGGCGGCCGCTGGCCGTGGTCGCGGCCGGGCTCGGCGTGGCCACGGCGCTGGCCGGGCCGCTCGCGTACACCCTGGACACCGTCAACACGCCCAAGGGCGGTTCGATCATCACCGCCGGGCCGGCGGTCGCGGGCGGCCGGGGCTTCCCCGGCGGCGGGCGGACGGCCTGGCGGGGCGGCGCCGAGCAGGGTCTGCCGGGCGGTGCCGGGCGGCAGCGCGCCGGCGGGTTCCCGGGCGGCTTCCCCGGGGGCCAGGGCTTCCCGGGCCGCGGGCGGTTCACCGGCGGCGGTGCGGGCGGACGCGGCGGCCGGAACCACGGCACGGGCGGGACGCCCGGCGGTACGGGCGGTCTGCTGAACGGCGCCGCGGTGAGCGCGCAGGCCGAGCGCCTGGTGGAGCGGGACGCCGACCGGTACACCTGGGCCGCCGCGGCCATCGGCTCCCAGAACGCCGCGAGCTACCAACTGGCCACCCGGAAGCCGGTGATGGCGATCGGCGGCTTCAACGGGAGCGACCCCTCGCCGACCCTCGCCCAGTTCCAGCGGTATGTGGCCGAAGGGAAGATCCACTACTTCATCGCGGGCGGCCGCGACGGCTTCCGCGGCTTCGGCGCCCGCCCCGGCGGGAAGGCCCCCGGCGGCATGGCGGAGCAGGGCACCTCGGCCCTGATCAGCGCCTGGATCGAGAAGACCTTCACCAAGGTCACGGCCGGTGGCGCCACCTTCTACGACCTGACGCGGAAGGCGGCGTGACGGCGCGATAGGGCGGCCCACCGCCCCCGGCGAAAAGAAATGTACGGCGTATAAGAGCCCCTGTACGGTGTAAGTCATCCGCTCGCACCGTACAGGGAGCCCGTATGTCCGCCGTGGCCCGCGACGCCACCGCCCCCACCCTCCAGCCACCGGACCGGCCCGCCGCCCGCTGGCTGATCCTGGCCGTCATCTGCATCGCCCAGCTCACGGTCGTCCTCGACAACACCGTGCTGAACGTGGCCGTCCCGTCCCTCACCGAGGAGCTGGGCGCGACCACCGCCGACGTCCAGTGGATGCTCAACGCCTATTCGCTGGTCCAGTCCGGACTGCTGCTGATCGCCGGGAATTCCGCCGACCGCTACGGCCGCAAGAAGATGCTCGCCGTCGGCCTGGCGCTGTTCGGCATCGCGTCGCTCGCCGCCACCCTCGCCCAGTCGCCCGGCCAGCTGATCGGCGCCCGCGCCGGGATGGGCATCGGCGGCGCGCTGCTGGTGACCACCACGCTCGCCGTGGTGATGCAGATCTTCGACGACGCGGAGCGCCCCAAGGCCATCGGCATCTGGAGTTCGGTGAACTCCCTCGGTTTCGCCGCCGGCCCGCTGATCGGCGGCACCCTGCTCGACCACTTCTGGTGGGGTTCGCTCTTCCTGGTCAACCTCCCGGTCGCGGCGATCGCGCTGGTGGCCGTGCTCGCCCTCGTCCCGGAGTCCAGGAGCCGCGGCGGGGAGCGCCCGGACGTGCTCGGCGCGCTGCTGTCCATGGTCGGGATGGTCGGGGTGGTCTTCGCGATCATCTCCGGACCGGTGAGCGGCTGGCTGTCCGAGCGGGTGCTGGTCTCGGCCGCCGTCGGCGTGGTCGGCCTGGCGCTGTTCGCCGTCTGGGAGCTGCACGTCCCGCACCCCATGCTGGACATGCACTTCTTCCGCAACCGCCGGTTCGTCGGTGCGGTCGCCGGCGGCATCCTGGTCGCGTTCGGCATGGGCGGCTCGATGTTCCTGCTCACCCAGCACCTCCAACTGGTGCTCGGCTACGGCCCGTTGGACGCCGGTCTGCGGATGGCGCCGCTGGCGCTCACCGTCGTACTGATCAACTTCACCGGGCTGGGCGCCCGCCTGATGCCGCGCTTCGGCACCCCCGGCATGATCGTCTCCGGGATGAGCCTGCTCGCCGCCGGTCTGGCGGCGATCTCGCTGCTCGGCGCGGACAGCTACGGCGGGATGCTGTTCGGGCTGGTCGTGATGGGCGTCGGGGTCGCGGTCGCGATGCCGACGATGGCCAACGCGATCATGTCCGCGATACCGCCGGCCAAGGCCGGGGTGGGCGCCGGCGTCAACGGCACCCTGATGGAGTTCGGCCAGGGCCTGGGCGTCGCGGTGCTCGGCGCGGTGCTCAACTCCCGTTTCGCCGCGCTGCTCCCGCTGGTCGCCGCGGGCGCCGGTTCGCTTCCCGCGGCCCTGTCCCGTACGCACACCGCGCAGGAGCGGACGGCCGTGCACGACGCGTTCGCGGCGGGGATCGGCACCAGCCAGCTGGTGGGCGCGGCCGCCGTCTTCCTCGGCGGCCTGGTCGCCGCGGTCCTGCTGAGCCGTGCCGAACGGGCCGGGGCCGCCGGAGCCCCCGGGGGTCAGGAGGGCCCGGCCGCGGGCCCCGGTACCGCCCCCGCCGCGGCGGAATAGCATCGAAGCCGGACGGGACACCGCTCGCCCCCCCGTCCCGTCCGGCACGGACCGCCGCACGCACGGGACCGGGCGGACGTCCCGCGGCATCAGTACGACCCGAGGAGTGGCGCCATGGCAGCAGCGACGAACGGGCGCGCCGGGCAGCGGCCGCACAGCGTCTGGCTGACCGAACGCCCCCCGCTCCGGAGGAAGGCGGAGCAGCCGGCCGGACTGGGCCTCGACAAGATCGTCGCGGCCACCGTGCGGCTGCTGGACGCCGAGGGGCTGGCGAAGTTCTCCATGCGCCGCCTCGCCGCCGACCTCGGCGTCACCGCGATGTCCCTCTACTGGTACGTCGACACCAAGGACGACCTCCTGGAACGCGCCATCGACGCGGTGGCCGGCGAGATGGACCTCCCCGACGGGACCGACGCCGCCGCCGACTGGCGCGACCAGCTCCGGGTGCTGGCCACCTCCTACCGCGACATGCTGCTGCGGCACCCCTGGGCGGCCCGGCTGCTCGGCGAGTTCATCAACATCGGCCCGCACTCCACGGCGTTCTCCACCGCCACCCTGCGGGTGATGGCCCGCAGCGGCCTGGACCCGGACCACACCTCCGGCGCCCTGGCCTCGGTCTTCCAGTTCGTCTACGGCTTCGCCACCATCCGCAGCCTGCACGAGGCCCGCTGCCGCGCCGCCGGCGTCACCCTCGACGCGTACTTCGCCCAGGTCATCGACGCGATCTCGGACCGTCCGGAGTTCGCCGAGACCATGGAGCTCTCCAGCCGCGCCGGCTACGCCCTGCGCGACGCCGACGCGCGGGCCATGCTCGACCGCGACTTCGCCTTCGCCCTCGACCTCCAGATCGCCGGCATCGAGGCGATGCGGGCCCGGCAGGACGCCCAGCAGCTCCAGGAGGCCGGGAAGGGGTAGTCCGCGCGGCCCGGTGCGGGCATGCGTGGGCCCGGACCGGTCGGGAGCGGCCCGGGCCCACGTCTTTTTCTGGAAGTCGCAGTCCGGTTCGTCGAAGGCGGGCGCCGGACTGCGACGGCTCGGGGGCCGGTCAGGCCCTGCGGTAAGGGGTCACTTGGTGAAGGCCGCGGTGCCGTTCGGCGTGCCGAGGCCGGTCGGGCCGTCGTAGCCGCTGTCCGCGGTGCACAGGTACGACGGCGAGCAGGAGCCGTTGGCGCCGCTGGTGACGTCGTTCAGCGCGGCGGTGTGGGCGTAGGGGTACGAGGCCGGGATGTCGGTGGCGCCCGGGGTCCCCGCGAGGGCGTAGACCCCGGCGATGAACGGCGCCGAGGCGCTGGTGCCGCCGTAGACGTTCCAGCCGCTGGCCTGGTAGCTGTCGTAGACCGCGAGGCCGGTGGCCGGGTCGGCGACCGCGGCGACATCGGCGACGCTGCGCTTGGCGCAGCCGGTGTCCTGCTGCCAGGCCGGCTTGGCGTCGTACTGGGAGCAGCCGGAGCCGGCCCCCTCGCCGCCCGCGCTGGTGCCCCACACCGACTCGGTCCAGCCGCGGGCGGAGCTGCTCTTCTTCAGCGAGGTGCCGCCGACCGCGGTGACGTACTGGGAGGACGCCGGGTACTCGGTGCCGTAGCCGCTGTCGCCGGAGCTGACGGTGATCGCCACGCCCGGGTGCTTGAAGTACGCGGCGTCGGAGGTGGCGTCGGTGGAGTCCTCCGAGCCGCCGTAGCTGTTGGAGACGAACTTGGCGCCCAGCGCCACCGCGCGGTTCACCGCCGCGCCCAGGTCGGACATGCTGGCGCTGTTCGCCTCCACCAGCAGGATGTGGCACTGCGGGCAGGAAGCGCTGACCATGTCGACGTCGAGGGAGATCTCACCGGCCCAGCCGGCGTCCGCCCTGGGGTACTTGGTGCCGCCGTTCTGGTCGACCTTCTTGAAGCAGCCGTTGGCCGTGGTGCAGTCCGGCAGGCCGTACTGCTTGCGGTAGGTGGCCAGGTCCTTCTCGGCGTTGGGGTCGTCGTAGGCGTCGACGATGGCCACGGTCTGGCCCGAGCCGCCGCCGGCGGAGAGCTTGTACGCGCTCTGTAGGTCGGCCGGGCCGTAGCCGGAGGGGGTGAGGTTGCGGCCGAGGGACAGGTGCTGCTTGACGTCCGTGCGGGCCACCGCGTTGCAGGCCATGTGGCCGGGCAGGGCCGGCTGGGCGCACAGGCGGTGGGTGGGAACGGCGGCGTGCGACGCGGTGGGGGCCGCGTGCGGCGCGGCCGTGGCGGCGCCGGCCGGACCGGCGGCGAGCAGTCCGCCGACGACCAGGCCGGTGGCGGAGAGCAGGGCGGCGACGCCGCGGCGTGCCGACCCGTTGCGGCGATCCGTTCTGCCGCTGTCCACAGGGCTCTTGCGCAGGGAAGACAAGGGAACGACCTCCGTGGGGGGGAGTGGGGGGCCGGCGCCCCGCGGTGCGGAGCGCCGGGTGGGGGGTGCTCGGGTGCGGTGGAGCGGACTGGGGGGTGCGAGCCGCACGGCAGAACGTGGGGTGTCAGGAACATGACATTCACGCCGGTGCGGGACGCGTCCGGCTCCGGTGGTGCGTGGCGCACGTGCACTCGGTGAGGTGCCACCCCGGTCAGTGGTGGCTTGTCAGGGAAGGTAGTGAACACACCGTCAAAGGGACACCGGCTTAACGCAAAGCCTTCTTCTGGTCCCCGTGGGTCCGTCTTCCGTACACCCGCCCGGACCGCCGCCCGTACCGACTACCTTGTCCTGTCATGGAGTTGGAAGAGGACGCGGTCGGCAACCTCGTCGCGCTGGGGCTGGCCCGCTACGAGGCGCGGGTCTACCTCGCCCTGATCAGACGCGAGTCCTACACCGCCGCCGAGGTCGCCCGCGAGGCCGACGTCCCGCGCCAGCGGGTCTACGACGTACTGGACGCCCTGGTCCGGCGCCGGCTCGCCAACGCCCACCCGGGCCGGGTCGCCACGTACTCCGCGGTCGCCCCCGAACTGGCCGTCGCCCGGCTCGTCGCGCTGCAACGCGAGTCCCTGGAACGGCTGGAGCGCGCCTCGGACACCCTGGCCGCCGCCCTCCAGCCGCTGTGGGCCGACGGGCGCGGGCACTCGGATCCGCTGGACTACGTGGAGATCCTGCGCGATCCGGGGGCGATCTCCGAGCGGTTCGCGGACATCCAGCGGCAGGCCCGCCGCGAGCTGCTGAGCTTCTGCAAACCGCCGTTCGTCGCCCCGGCGGAGAACGCCGAGGGCATCGCGGCGGCCCGCCGGCTGCACCGGGCCGGGGGCACCGTGCGCGCCATCTACACCACCGGCGCCCTGGAGGACGCCGGCATGCTCGCCAACGTGCGCAGCTTCGCCGCGGCCGGTGAGGAGGCCCGCTTCACCGCGGACCTGCCGCTCAAGCTCGTCATCGCCGACGCCTCGCTGGTCCTGTGCGACATGCCCGACCCGGTGGCCGGCGCCGGTTCGACCACCGCCCTGGTCATCGAACACCCGGCGCTGGCGGCGTGCCTGCGGCTGGCGTTCCGGACGGTCTGGGAGACGGCCGCCACCGCCCCGGACCCGGCCGCCCCCACCCCCGGTCCCGCCGCCCCCGGTCCCGCGGCCCCCGCCCGTACCGCGGCCCGGCCGGAACAGCCGCACGTGCGGTAACGCCCTTACGGCGCAGGGTCGTTGACGCCGTTCCCGTGGCCGGGCGATGCGGACGGGCGAAAGGGGCGGGCCCGGCGGAGGATCTCCGCCGGGCCCGCCCCTCCCCGTTCACGCGCACGCGGTGCGGGCCGCCGGGTCAGCCCATCGGCAGCGACTCGCCCTGGACGGCCTGGATGTCCAGCTCGACCTTCAGGGTGGTGCCGATGGCGGCGATCCCCGCGGCGACCACCTGGTTGTAGTTCATCTTGAAGTCCTCGCGGCGCAGTTCCGCGGTGGCGCGGAAGGCGGCGCGGACCCCGCCCCACGGGTCCGGGCCGGTGCCGAGGTAGCTCAGGTCGAGGTCGACGGGGCGGACCACACCGTGCAGCGACAGGTCCCCGTGGACCGTCCAGCGGTCCGGGCCGGCCGGGGCGAGGCCGGTGCTGCGGTAGGTGATCTGCGGGTAGACCTCGACGTTGAGGAAGTCCTCGTTGCGCAGGTGGCCGTCGCGCATGCCGTTGCCGGTGTCGATCGACGCGGCCTTGATGACCGCCTCGACGCGGGACTTCTCGACGTCCTCGGCGATGTCGATCCGGCCGCTGAACTCGGTGAACCGGCCGTGCACGCTGGAGATCCCCAGGTGCTGGGCGACCGCGGCCACCGAGGAGTGCATGGGGTCGATGGTCCAGGGGCCGGGCGGCGGCAGCTCCACCCCGCCCTGGCGGGCCAGCACGACGGTCCCGATGTCCATCCGGCCGCTGGCGGTGACGATCGCGCTGGAGGCGACCGGTGCGTAGCCGACGGCGGTCACGATGACCGTGTAGGGGCCGGCGGCCAGCGGCTCCGCGCTGCGCACCGCGCCGTCCTCGTCGGCGGTCGCGCGCAGCACCTGCGCGCCCGTCATGTCGGTGACGGTCAGCACGGCGTGCTGTACCGCCCAGCCGTCCCGTGTGCGGACCTGCGCCCGTACTCCCGCAGCTCCCGCGCCCGTCGAAGTCATGTACGTGCCTCTCCCGTTCAGTGCCGGTGCCCGCCGCGCCCGCCTGGGGCGGTGGCGTGCCGTGCCTGTCCGTGCGTGTGTCCGTGTGAGCGTGATGGTCCGGTGGTGCGCCGGGGCCGGCGGCGTCGCCGGCCGGGGCGGTCCCCCTGGGGCGTACCGTTCCCCCGCGGTCCTCGGTGTCACCGTCCCCGCGTCCCCGGGGTCGGGTCCCGGCGGCGGCGCTGCAGGCCGTCCCCTGCCTGTGCGCAGTGCCGCCACCGGGGCCCTGGGGTCCGGGCCGGGGCGCGTCTCCGCTCAACGCGCGCCCCGGTCCGGGGTCTTGCGCCGGGCCCGCGCGGTCGCGGGCCCGGGCCGGGGTCAGTCCCCGGGGTGGGCGAGCTGGACGTCGTAGCCGTCCACGCCGCCGGCGTCCAGGGCCAGACCGCTGGCGACCGGCGGGTAGCCGCTCGCGATGACGGTGTAGTCCCCGGCGTCCAGGTCGGTGAAGGCGTACGCGCCGTCCGCGCCGGTGGTGGAGGTGGCGACCACGTTGCCCGCCGCGTCGACCAGGGTGACCCGGGCGTCGGCCAGCGGTGCGCGGTCGGCACCGGCCCGGACGACGCCCTGCACGCGGGCGCCGGAGCGCAGTTCGATCTCGACCCGGGTGGTGCCCTGGCCGCCGACCTCGACCGGCTGCGCGGTGGGCCGGAAGGCGGCCGCGTTGACCGCCACGGTGTACGTGCCGGGCGCCAGGTCGCCGAAGGAGAAGGTGCCCTCGGCGGCGGTCTGCCCGGTGGCCAGCACCTCGCCGCGGACGTCGGTGACGACGACCATCGCGCCCGCCACCGGCTCCCCGGTGACCGCGCGGACCAGGCCGGACAGGCCGCTGGTGCCGCTGAGCAGGATGTCGTAGGCGTGCGGCTGGTCGCCGACGACGACCGTGGACGCCTGCGGCTGGTGGCCGTCGGCCGCCGCGATCAGTACGTACGAACCGGCGCCGGGGGCGTTGAGCACGTACGAGCCGTTGGCCTGGGCGACCGACCGGCCGAGCTGGCGGCCGCTGAGCGAGATCAGCGTGACGGCCGAGCGGGGCACCGGGTGGCCGTCGGCGTTGCGGACCGAGCCGTGGATCGCGGGGCCGTTCGGGACGGCGTCCCCGCCGCCGGCCGAGGCGTGGGCCGCGAGCGGCTGGGCCGCCGGGGCCGGCTTGGCCCAGGAGGGCGTGTGCAGACCGTCGTCGTCGGATATGGAGGGGGCGGCACCGACCAGGGCGGGCTCGCGCTCCTCGGCGACAGCGGCGGACGCCGGGGCCGGGGCGGCCGGGGCGGGCACCGCAGCGGCCGCGGGGACCTGGGACGCGTCGCCGTCGCCGTCTTCGGCGAGGGCGCGCTCCGTACCGGACTTGCTGCGCAAGGCGACCTCCTTGATGAACAGGGTGAGAAGCAGGGCGATAAGGGCGAACGGGGCCGCGTAGAGGAAGACGTCGCCGACACCGTGTCCGTAGGCGTCCTCCATGATCGACCGGATCGGGGCGGGCAGCGAGGACAGGTCCGGGATGCCGTCGCTGCCGCTGCTGCCGTGGCTCGCCGCCGCCGCGGCCTTGGGGCCGAGCGCGGTCAGACCGTCGGTCACGTAGTGCGTGACGCGGTTGGCGAGCGCCGCGCCGAGCGCCGAGACGCCCACCGCACCACCGAGGGTACGGAAGAAGGTGACCAGCGAGCTGGCGGATCCGATGTCCTGCGGCGCGACCTGGTTCTGGGTCGCCAGGACGAGGTTCTGCATCATCATGCCGACGCCGAGGCCCATCAGCGCCATGTAGACCGCCGAGTGCCAGTACGGGGTGTCCGCGCGCAGCGTGCCCAGCAGGCCCAGGCCCGCGGTGAGCAGCACACCGCCGCAGACGAGGAAGACCTTCCAGCGCCCGGTGCGGGTGATGATCTGGCCCGAGATCATCGATGAGAGGAACAGGCCCATCACCATCGGGATGGTCATGACGCCGGACATCGTCGGGGACTTGCCGTGCGCCAGCTGGAAGTACTGCGAGAAGAAGACCGTGCCGCTGTACATCGAGACGCCGACGAACAGCGAGGCCACCGCGGCCAGCGTGATCGTCTTGTTCCGGAACAGCCGCAGGGGGATCAGCGGCTGCTCGACCTTGGTCTCGACGACCACGAAGAGCAGTGCGAGCACGACCGCGCCGCCGACCATGGCGAAGGTCTGCCAGGAGATCCAGTCGTAGTTCTTGCCGGCCAGCGTCACCCACACCAGCAGCAGGGTGACCGCGGCGGCGATGAAGAACGAGCCGGCCCAGTCGACCTTGACGCCCTCGCGCTTGACGACCGGCAGCTTCAGGGTCTTCTGGAGCACGATCAGCGCGATGACGGCGAACGGCACACCGACGTAGAAGCACCAGCGCCAGCCGAGCCAGCTGGTGTCGGTGATGACACCGCCGAGCAGCGGCCCGCCGACGGTCGCGACCGCGAACGTCGCGCCCAGGTAGCCGCTGTACCGCCCGCGCTCGCGCGGGGAGATCATCGCGGCCATGACGATCTGGGCCAGCGCCGACAGACCGCCGACGCCGATGCCCTGCACCACGCGGCAGGCGATCAGCATGCCGGTGTTCTGCGACAGACCGGCGACGACCGAACCGCCGACGTAGATGACCAGGGCGAGCTGCACCAGCAGCTTCTTGCTGAAGAGGTCGGAGAGCTTGCCCCACAGCGGGGTGGTCGCGGTCATCGCCAGCAGCGCGGCGGTGACCACCCAGGTGTACGCGCTCTGACCGCCGTGCAGGTCGTGGATGATGTGCGGCAGTGCGTTGGAGACGATCGTCGACGACAGGATGGCGACGAACATGCCGAGCAGCAGCCCGGACAGGGCCTCCATGATCTGACGGTGCGTCATGGGGCCGTCATGGGAAGCGCCGTGGCCGCCCCCATGCTTGGCATGCCCGCCCCGCACACCGGCTGGTGAGGTCGTAGCCATGTGGTTCCTTTACTTCCTTTTCATCCTGCTGCGGGGGTACGGGTGGTGGCGGGGGAGTCGTGGTGGGCCCGGGTGCGGCAGTCGCCGAAGCTCGTGCGGAGCCTGGCGAGCAGCTCGATGAGGTGCCCGACGTCGGTGTCGGTCCAGTCGTCCAGATACCGGGCGAGCGTCTGGGTGTAGCGCTCGGAGAGCTCCGCCAGGAGCTCCCGCCCGCTCGGGGTCAGCCGCAGCAGCCGTGACCGCTTGTCCGCCGGATCGGGCTCGCGCTCGATCCAGCCGCGCTCGGCGACGTGGGCGACGTGCCGGCTGGTCACCGACATGTCGATCGCGAGCAGCTCGGCCAGCTGGCTCATCCGCATCTCGCCGTGCCGGTCGAGGAGCGTGAGCACCCCGGCCGACGCCGGCGGGCAGTCCTGGGGCAGGATCCGCCCCATTTCGCGCTTGACGGCCCCGATGGCGCTGAGTTGCCGGGCCAGCTCTTCGTACTGACTCCGAGCGGCCACTGGCTCCTCCACGCCTCTTCACCTGCGCAACCTTCGCGCCTGTTTGTTGCTTAAGGCAACCATAGCCATAGTTGGTTGCTGAAGGCAAACGATCTCGGGCCGGGAGGGGCTATGAATCGCGCAAAGGATGCCCCATGCCCCGGTCAACAACTCCGCTGCCGACTGTAAAGCCCCTGGTCACCGCGGTCGCGCGCCGCGACACCGGTGGCCGGCGGCGGCCCCGCGGGGCATTGGCGCCCCCTCGCCCCCTTTGCCCTCCGCCCGCCGAGAGGGGCCGCCGCCTCCCCTCACGCCATGTACGCGTCACGCCGCGCCCCGTAGGCACCCCGCCTCCGCACCGTGACCGGCGCCTCGGCGCTGCGTGACCCGCCCCGGCCGCCGGCCGCCCGCCCGCCCCCGCACGCGCGCGCAGGATACGCGCCCCAGGGGTGCCCCCTCGGCCGGGGTTCGCTAGGGTCCTTCCCCATGGCGACCAACCCGCAGCACCAGGCCGACGGCAACTACGACCCGGCGGGCAGCACGCAGATGTTCCAGGCATTCGTCCAGGAGGGCGGCACCCCGCAGGCCGGCGGCCGCCGCGCCCCCGCCCCGCAGGCGTCGGGGGGCCCGCGGGTGGGCCTGATCGTCGGCGTGATCGTGGCTCTCCTGGTGGTGGCCGGCGCGGCCTGGCTGGCCCTGGGCTGACGGCCCGTCCGGACGGGCGGGGGCCGGTCCCCGACCCCCGCGCCGCCCGGACCCCCTCACCCCTCCCCGTCGGCGGCGGCCCTGATCGCCGCGATGTCGATCTTCTGCATGCCCATCACGGCCGCCATCGCGCGCGCCGCCCGCCCCCGGTCCGGATCGTTGAGGATCGCGGCCATCCCCTCCGGCGCGATCTGCCAGGACAGCCCGTACCGGTCCTTGAGCCAGCCGCACGGCCCCTCCTGGCCGCCCTCGGACAGGGCGGCCCAGTACCGGTCGATCTCCTCCTGCCCGGCACAGGTGACGGTCAGCGAGACCGCCTCGGAGAAGGTGAACTCCGGCCCGCCGTTGAGCGCCGTGAACGCCTGCCCGTCCAGCTCGAATTCGACCGTCAGCACGGTCCCGGCCGGCCGCGGCCCGGTCTCCGGGTAGTGCGTCACGGCGGTGATCCGCGAATGCGGGAACACCGAGCAGTAGAACTCCGCGGCCTCCAGCCCCTGGGTGTCGAACCAGAGGGTGGGAACGATCTTCGGCATGACGCACTCCTCACACTGGAACCGGCCGCCCGGCCATCCGGCCCGCGGCCGACCGGGCGGCCGGCGGACGGTGACGACCGACCGGGGACGGCCGACGGCCCGGGGATCGCGGGCCGACACCTCCAACGACCGTCCCGCAGGCCGGGCCCCCTCGCCATTCGGGTGGGGAAGCCCAAGGGCGCGCAGCGGCGCGTAACGCCCTGCGATGCGCCCTGCCCCGCGGGCGTCCGGCGTCCCTACACTGCACTCGCCCGGCACCGCGCGCACCGGACACGCAGCCCGTACCTCCCGCACGTCCCGCACGTCCCGCACGTCCCGCACGTCCCGCACGTCCCGCAAGGAGGCGCATGGTGGGAAAGCACCGCTCACCGATCGGAGACGACGGTCAGCAGCCCGGCCGGCCCATTCCGCCCCCGGAGCCGACTCCGCCCCCGCAGCCGACGTAGCGGAGCGGAGGCCCGTTGCATTTCCGCGCCGCATCCGACACGGCCCCCGGCGACCTGCTCGACCAGGTCGCCGGCCAGCTGGGGACATCGACCCGGAGCTGATCCACCGGGCCGAGCGCGCCCTGCGGGCGAGCGGCCACCGGCCGGCCGTGCGGTGCGCGGACGGGGCGGAGGGCTGGCCGTCGGCGGCCCCGTACGACGCGATCATCGCCACCTGCGCCGTCCGGACCGTACCGCGCCCCTGGCTGGACCAGACCGCGACGGGCGGCCGCCTCGTCATCCCGTGGGACACCGCCTGGTGCAACTACGGCACCCTCGTCGCCACCCAACAGGCGGACGGCACGGCCGAGGGCCCCCTCGCCCCCTACGGGTCCTTCATGCTGATGCGGTCCCAGCAGGTGGACGTCGAACTCCACCGCGACGTACTCCGCCCCGGCCAGACCCCCGAACGCTCCACCACCCGCCTCTCCCCCTGGACAGTGGCCGGCGCCGACCTCAACGCGCAGGTGTACGTGGGCCTTTGCGTCCCCGGCGCCTGGCATTCCTGGGACACGGAGGCGGACGGCGCCGGGGTCCGCACCCGCCTGTGGCTGGCCGATGACGCGGCGACGAGCTGGGCCGCCGTGGACTACGACGGTCGCCAGATGTCGACCTTCGCGGTGTCCCAGTACGGCCCCAGGAAGCTGTGGGACGAGGTCGTCCGGGCGCACGAGCGGTACGTGGCCGCCGACCGCCCCGCCCTCGGCCGGCTCCGCCTTCGCATCGTCCCCGAGGGCCGTTCCACCCGCCACGAGATCCGCCTGGCGGCCCGCTGACGCACCCGCGGCCACCACCGCCTCCGCGCCTTCCCCGTCATCCAGGCATTCCGCATCACCGGACTCCGCCAACTCGCCCCCCTCATCCGGTCCACCCGCGTCCGCACGGCCCGCCAACCGCCACAGCCGCGCGCCCCTGCTCTCCGGAACGCGCTGCACTGCGCGGACGTCAGCCGCTTCGTGCTCGGCCTGCTCGTCCCGGACCGCACCGTCATCGCCGACGAGCCACAGGGCGGGCGGCGGCCGGTGTGGTGGTGCAGCCTCCCCGGGGACCGGTCGTGGGCGTGCGTCCTCTTCCGGGAGCCGCGCGTGTGGGTGGCACCGGCGCAGCGCCCGCCGATCACTTTCCCCCGCCCCAGTCGAACCGCACGTCCCGCGTCTCCAGGTGCATGCCCAGGGGGACGCGCCACGCGTCCACGCACACCCGCCAGGTGCCCGTGGCGGGCTTGCCGGGGGCGAGGGGGAGGGGGAGGTGGTGGGTGGAGGGGTAGGTGGCCCAGTCGACGCCGAGGGCGCCGATGACGTGGCTGCCGAAGGTGACCGTGCCGGTGGTCACGGGGCGGTCGCCGGTGTTGAGGAAGTCGAGGGTGACCCGCTGGCACCAGCGGACGTCCGCGGCCGCGAGGACGGGCTTGCCCACGACGAGGCCGGCGGGCGCGGACGTCCGCTGGTGCCAGCGGGTC
>NZ_JALMUV010000055.1 GCF_023155275.1 Streptomyces rhizoryzae | reverse complement strand
CCGTGCCACCCGCCGCCCCACAGCCCTGCCGCCCAGCCGCCCAGCCGCCCAGCCCCCCTGCCCCCCTGCCCCCCGCCCCGCGACACCCGCACTCCCTCAGCCCCGTCTCTCACTCTCCACCCCGGCCCTCCCGGTCCAGGAAGACCGGATTGGTCAGGGCGGCCATCGGGCCGGGGAGGCCCGGGGTGGTCGGGGGGTGGCGGACCTCGGCGCGTATGTAGGCGGCGTTGTCGGGGGTGGTGTGCCAGGTGACGGTGCCGGTGCCGGACGCGGGGAGCGGGGCGGTGTGCCGGGCGCCCTGGTCCGTGACGAAGGCGACCGTGCAGCCGGGGGCGCCGGAGACCGCCAGGCGGGCGGTGACCGGGGCCGAGCCGGGGAGCCGCAGGCGCTCGCCGATGCCGGCGTGGGCGCCGCGCCCGCCGGTGACCCCGAAGGACAGGTCCACCCGGGACGACTCGGCGACCCACACCCGGCCGGCCCGGATGCCGTCCTGGAGGGCGCGGCGGGAGAGGTCGTCGGCCAGCACCACCGTCTGCGGCATCCCGACGACGTCCGGATCGCGGTGGGCGTCGCTGTGGCCGACCGCGGGCAGCCAGGCGCCGCCGCCCCGGGCGTGGGCGACCAGGGTGTTGTCCCACTCGGCGAGGGTGATCTCGTCGTCGGGGCCGTACGGGCCGTTCCACACCTCGACGGCGTCCGCGTCGCCGAAGCCGAACTTCCAGCCGCAGCCGATGCAGGGAGCGTGCGGATGCGCCGGGATGACCAGGCCGCCGGCCCGGCGGATGGCGCGGGCATACCTGCCGAAGGCGTTGTCCCGCGCGCGGTACCGCCAGTCGATGAACACGCCGGGGTCGGTGCCCATCGCCACCACGTGGCCGTTGCGGGTGGTGATCTCCTCGCCGGTCAGGATCAGCAGGTCATCGCCCCACAGGCCCTCCCAGGCGCGGTGGCTCGCGGTGGTGTTGTGCTCGGTGGTGGTCAGGAAGTCCAGCCCGGCGGCCCGGGCCAGCGCCGCGATCTGCGCGGGGGTGCGCCTGCCGTCCGAGTGGACGGAGTGCAGGTGGCTGTCGCCGCGGTACCAGGCGCGGCCGCGGCCCCGGGCCCGCTCGGGCGGGTAGACGGGCGGCGGGGTCGTGCCCGGCGGGCCGTACCGCAGGGTGACGGTGACCTCGTAGTCCAGGCCCTGCGGGGCGATGGTGTACGGGCCGAGGGCGATGTGCCAGGTGCCCGCGCCGATCGGGCCGGGGAGGTAGCCGGGGGTGGCGTCGTCGGCGCGGAGGAAGAACTCCGAGCGGGCCCCGCCCGACCAGCCGCGGAACCCGGCGCCGCCCGGCGCCGTGCCGCGCTCGTCGAAGAGGCCGATGTCGCAGGCGTTACCCGCGGTGCCCTCGGGGACGGGCGGCTTGCCGTAGCGGTACGCGACCGCGAGCTCCCGGACACCGGGCGGCACCCCGACCGGGACGTAGACGAAGTCCGGGGAGCCGGCGGGCAGATGGCCGGTGACCGTCCGGGTCTCCTCGGCCGGCGCCTCCCCGCCGCCCGGGGTGGCCCGGGCCGGGCCCGCGAAGCCCACCGGGCCGAGTGTCAGGGCGCCCGCCGCGCCGGCGGCCGCCGAAAGTTTCAGTACCTCGCGTCGCTCCATCCCCGCCCCCGTGCCGTCGTCGGTGTCCGGCCCGCGTCCGTTCCGCGGTGTGAAAACTGTTGTACGCGCGTGTGACATGCGGGAAAAGCCCTGTGGATAACTCGCGGACGGTGCGGCACCATGCGGTCACCCCACGCCCCTGAGCGCGCCGTACGTCCGACATCCACGCCGACGCGGAGGTAGCAGCAGCATGCGGATCGCGACCACGATTTTCCTCACCGACGAGACGATCCGGCCGGTCCGGCTCGCCGAGGAGCTGGAGCAGCGCGGGTTCGCCGGGCTGTACCTGCCCGAGCACACCCACATCCCGGCCTCCCGCGACACCCCGGCGCCGATGGGCGACCCGCTGCCCCGCGAGTACGGCCGCACCCTCGATCCGTTCATCGCCCTCGGGCAGGCCGCCGCGGTCACCGAGCGGCTGCGGCTGGGCACCGGCATCACCCTGGTCGCCCAGCACGATCCGGTCGACCTGGCCAAGCAGGTCGCCACCCTGGACCACCTCTCCGGCGGCCGCTTCACCCTCGGCGTCGGCTACGGCTGGAACGTCGAGGAGGCCGCCGACCACGGGGTGGACTGGTCGGTGCGGCGGGCCCTGGTCCGCGACCGGCTGGCGCTGATGCGCGCCCTGTGGGCCGAGGAACCGACGGCCTACCACGGGAAGTTCGGGTCCGTACGGGCGTCCCTCGCGCACCCCAAACCGGCCGGCGGGGCGCCGCGCATCCTGCTGGGCGGCGCGGCCGGGCCCCGGTTGTTCGGGGAGATCGCCTCGGGCGCGGACGGCTGGCTGCCGATCGGCGGGCGCGGTCTGGGCGAGGCCCTGCCGGCCCTGCGCCGGGCCTGGGAGGAGGCCGGCCGGGCGGGCGCCCCGGAGGTGGTGCCGTACGCGGTCCGCCCGACACCGGGGAAGCTGGCGCACTACCGGGAGCTGGGCCTGCCCGAGGTCGTCCTCCAGCTGCCGGCCGCCGGGGAACCCGAGGTCCTGCGGACGCTCGACGACTACGCGCAGTACCTGTGAGGCCACGCCCGCGGCCGGGCGGGAGCGGGAGGGGCCGGGGGCCGGCACGGGCCCCGGGGGAGCCGCCCGCCCCGCCCGCCTACGACCCGCGGCGTAAGCCCCCTCCACCCGGACCGGGACCGCAGACCGATCCGCCGCGGGCCGGGCGGGCGTAGCGTCGGTGGTACAGGCAATCGGACCACCTCCCGGAGGAGTTCCGCGGAGCCCCGGGAGACCAAGGAGACGCCATGCCCCGCCTCGACCACACGATCGTGCACAGCAAGGACCGCTTCGCCTCGGCCCGCTTCCTCGCCGACCTGCTGGACGCCCCCGAACCCAAGGCGTACGGCCCGTTCGCGGCGCTCAAGCTGGACAACGGGGTCACCCTCGACTACGCCGAGCACGTCGCCGGGGGCCGGGAGTTCATCGCCACGCACTACGCGTTCCTGGTGACGGAGGAGGAGTTCGACGGGATCCTGGCCCGTATACAGAAGCGCGAGCTGCCGTACTGGGCCGATCCGATGCACACCAAGGCGCAGGAGATCAACCACCACGACGGCGGCCGGGGGCTGTACGTGAACGACCCCGACGGCCACAACATGGAGTTCCTGACCCGGACGTACTCCGAGGAACTCCTCTCCTCCCTCTGACCCGTGAGGCACCCGCCCGGACCCGTGAGGCGCCCGCCGCACCGGTCCGGCGGGCTGCTGCCCGGGCGGGCTCCGTGCCACCGGTGGCCGCCCGCCGCGTGCCCGCGCGGCCACCGGGGTGTGCCCGGGCGCGGGTCGGGGAACGTGTCCGGGAACCGGTCCGGAGACAACCTCCGTTTGACGTGATCAGCGGCACACCACTCGCTTCCCCACCCGCGGCGGAGATGTCGGTGGCCGCTCGTATGCTCGGTGCATGACTTCCAGCGCGCAGGGACCTGACCAGGGATCACACCAGGGATCTGACCAGGCGTCCGGCCGGGCCGCGGCGGCCCCGCGGCCGACGGCCAACGCCATGCGCCGGGCGCTCAAGCGGGCCCGGGACGGCGTGGCCCTGGACGTCACCGAGGCCGCGGTCCTCCTCCAGGCCCGCGGCGACGACCTGGCGGACCTGTGCGCCTCCGCCGCCCGGGTGCGGGACGCCGGTCTGGAGTCCGCCGGCCGCCCCGGTGTCATCACGTACTCCAAGAGCGTCTTCATCCCGCTGACGCGCCTGTGCCGCGACAAGTGCCACTACTGCACCTTCGCCACCGTCCCCGGCAAGCTGCGCCGGGCCGGCCACGGGATGTTCATGTCCCCCGACGAGGTGCTGGCGATCGCCCGCCGCGGCGCCGAACTGGGCTGCAAGGAAGCCCTGATCACGCTCGGCGACAAGCCCGAGGAGCGCTGGCCCGAGGCCCGCGAGTGGCTGGAGGCCGCCGGGTACGACGACACCATCGCCTACGTCCGCGCCATCGCCATCCGCATCCTGGAGGAGACCGGGCTGCTGCCGCACCTCAATCCCGGGGTGCTGTCCTGGACGGACTTCCAGCGCCTCAAGCCGGTCGCCCCCTCGATGGGCATGATGCTGGAGACCACCGCCGAGCGCCTGTGGAGCGAGCCCGGCGGCCCCCACTACGGCTCGCCGGACAAGGAGCCCGCGGTCCGGCTGCGCGTCCTGGAGGACGCCGGCCGCAGCTCCGTCCCGTTCACCAGCGGCCTGCTGATCGGCATCGGGGAGACCTACGAGGAGCGCGCCGAGTCGCTGTTCGCGCTGCGCCGCGTCTCCCGCGCCTACCACGGCATCCAGGAGCTGATCCTTCAGAACTTCCGCGCCAAGCCGGACACCGCGATGCGCCGGATGCCCGACGCGGAGCTGGACGAGCTGGTCGCCACGGTGGCCGTCGCCCGGCACCTCATGGGCCCGTCCGCCTGCCTCCAGGCGCCGCCCAATCTGGTCGACGAGGAGTACGGCCGGCTGATCCGCGCCGGGATCGACGACTGGGGCGGCGTCTCCCCGCTCACCCCCGACCACGTCAACCCCGAGCGCCCCTGGCCACAGATCGACGCGCTCGCCGAGCACTCCGCCGCCGAGGGCTTCCGGCTGCGCGAACGCCTGGCGGTCTACCCGGAGTTCGTCCGCCGCGGCGAGCCGTGGCTGGACCCGCGCGTGCTGCCGCACGTCACCGCCCTCGCCGACCCGGAGACGGGTCTGGCCCGCGAGGACGCCGCGGTGGTGGGCCGCCCCTGGCAGGAGCCCGACGAGGGGTTCGTCCCCTCGGGCCGCACGGACCTGCACCGCACCATCGACACCGAGGGCCGCAGCGCCGACCGCCGGGACGACTTCGACGAGGTGTACGGGGACTGGGCGGCGCTGCGCGAGGCCGCCGCGCCCGGCATGGCCCCCTCCCGGCTGGCCGGCGACGTCCGGCAGGCCCTGGCGCAGGCCGCCGACGACCCGACGAAGCTCACCGACGACGAGGCGCTCGCCCTGCTGCACGCCGACGGCCCGGCGCTGGACGCGCTCTGCCGGATCGCCGACGACCTGCGCCGCGCCACGGTCGGCGACACCGTCACGTACATCGTCACCCGCAACATCAACTTCACCAACGTCTGCTACACCGGCTGCCGCTTCTGCGCCTTCGCCCAGCGCCGCACGGACGCCGACGCCTACACCCTCTCCCTCGCCCAGGTCGCCGACCGCGCCCAGCAGGCGTGGGACGTGGGCGCGGTCGAGGTCTGCATGCAGGGCGGCATCCACCCCGATCTGCCCGGGACGGCGTACTTCGACATCGCCCGCGCCGTGAAGGAGCGGGTCCCGGGCATGCACGTGCACGCCTTCTCCCCGATGGAGGTGGTCAACGGGGCGACCCGCACCGGCCTGTCGATCCGGGAGTGGCTGACGGAGGCCAAGGCCGCCGGGCTGGACACGATCCCCGGCACCGCCGCGGAGATCCTCGACGACGAGGTCCGCTGGGTCCTCACCAAGGGCAAACTCCCCACCGCCACCTGGGTCGAGGTCATCAAGACCGCCCACGAGCTGGGCATCCGCTCCTCGTCCACGATGATGTACGGCCATGTCGACCAGCCCCGGCACTGGCTGGGCCACCTCCGGCTGCTGGCCCGGATCCAGCAGGAGACGGGCGGCTTCACCGAGTTCGTCACCCTGCCGTTCATCCACACCAACGCCCCGGTCTACCTGGCCGGAATCGCCCGCCCCGGGCCCACCACCCGCGACAACCGCGCGGTGACGGCGATGGCCAGGATCCTGCTCCACCCGCACCTCACCAACATCCAGACCAGCTGGGTGAAGCTGGGCACCGAGGGCGCCGCGGAGATGCTCCGCTCCGGCGCCAACGACCTCGGCGGCACGCTGATGGAGGAGACCATCTCCCGGATGGCCGGGTCGAGTTACGGCTCCTACCGCTCCATCCAGGACCTGATCGGCATCGCCGAGCTGGCCGGCCGCCCGGCCCGCCCCCGGACCACGACCTACGGCGACGTCCCCGCCGAGCGCCAGGCCGCCGCGCTGGCGTCCGACGGCCACCTGCCCGAACTGCTTCCGGTGGTCGAGTAGCGCCGCCGGCGCGCCCCGCCGCCCGGGGCGCGCCGCCGTCAGGTCACCCCCCGCCGTACTCCGCCTCGTGCTGGAGGATGCACTGCTGCCACTGCGACAGGGCCTCCTCGCGGTCCCCGCCGGCGTCCTGGGCGGCGACGATCAGCGCGTCGGCGGCCATCGCCGCGAGCCGTACGGCGACGTGGCAGACATCGCGCTGGGGGAGCGGCCGGAGGAGTTCCACCGCGCCGTCGCTGTCCCCGGAGAGCGCCGAGGCGACGACGGCCATGGTGGTGCGGTCCCACTCGTACTCGGACATGGGAAGAGCATGCCCAGCGGGCGGCGCGCCCATCATCGGACGCCCGGCCGGGCGGGAAACCGCCGCCCGGCGGACCGGGGGCGCGCCACACGATACGAAGCTGAAACAAACCCCGCCCCGACCCGGTCAATTCCGGTCGATACAGTGCTGCGCCAGGGGCGACCGCAAGGCCCCGGAACCGGTGAGCGTCGGGAGAGCGCAGTGAGCGAACGCAGCGAGCGGCCGGCATGAGCGGGGCGCCAGGCACCGCCGCCATCTGGGGCCGCGCCGAGCAGCAGGACTTCCGCAGCCGGGTGCGCGGCTGCCTGCTGGGCGGCGCCATCGGCGACGCGCTCGGCGCCGGCATCGAGTTCGACTCGCTGGACGCGATCCGCGCGACACACGGCCAGGAGGGCGTCACCGGGCCGGTGCCCGCCTTCGGACGGCGCGGCGCGGTCACCGACGACACCCAGATGACCCTGTTCACCGTGGACGGCCTGATCCGGGCCCAGGTCCGCCGCGACACCGGCGCCTGGCACCCGCCCACCGACGTGCACCGCGCCTACCTCCGCTGGGCCGCCACCCAGCGCGACTGGGGCCCGGACGAACGCCGGGACGACGACGGCTGGCTGGCCCGCGAGGAGTGGCTCTACGCCCGCCGGGCCCCCGGCCGCGCCTGCCTCAGCGGCCTCGGCGACGAGGCCATGGGCACCCTGGAGGCGCCCAAGAACCCGGACTCCAAGGGCTGCGGCGCGGTGATGCGCTCCGCGCCGTTCGGGCTGCTCGTCGGCTGGGAGCCGCAGCTGGTCTTCCAGCTCGCCGTCGAGTGCGCCGCGCAGACCCACGGCCACCCCACCGGCTATCTGGCGGCCGGCGCGTTCGCCGTGATCAGCCACTGCCTGGCCCGCGGCGAGGACCTCGACGGCGCCGTCCAGAAGGCGCTGGCCCACCTCGCCACCCGCCCCGGCCACGAGGAGACCACCGACGCCCTCAAACGCGCCCTGGGCGCCGTCCGGCAGGGCATGCCGACGCCCGCCCGGGTCGAGTCGCTGGGCGAGGGCTGGACCGCCGAGGAGGCCCTGTCGATCGGTGTGTACTGCGCGCTGGTCGCCGAGGACGTCCGGCACGGCCTGCTGCTCGCCGTCAACCACGGCGGCGACAGCGACTCCACCGGCGCGATCTGCGGCAACCTCCTGGGCACCCTGCACGGCGAGACCGCCCTGCCCCCGGACTGGCTGGTCGAACTGGAGGGCCGCTCCACCATCCTCCAGCTCGCCGACGACTTCGCCATGGAGATGACCCAGGGACCGGCCCTGCACGGCCCCGCGGGCTCCGCCCCGGGCTGGCTCGCCCGCTACCCGCGCGCCTGAGCCCCCCGGGGCGCGCACCGGCCCGGCGCCCGCCCCGGGCCCTCAGCGCATCAGCTCCCCGGCGTTGACCAGCAGCGACTGGCCCGTGATGGCCCGCGCCCGGTCCGAGGCGAGGAAGACCGCCGCCTCCGCCACGTCCGCGTCCGTGGCCAGGTCCGGCAGCGCCATCCGCCCGGCGAGCCGGTCGCGCACCTCGGACTCCGGCACCCCCTCGGCCCGCGCCGTGTGCCGCACGTACGCCGCCACCGGCGGGCCCCACATCCAGCCCGGCTGCACGGTGTTGACCCGGATCCGGTCCGGCCCCAGCTCGCGCGCCAGCGAGTACATCGCCGAGACCAGCCCGCCCTTGGACGCCGCGTAGGCGGCCTGCGGCACCTGCGAGGGCGCGGCCACCGACGACTGGGTGCCGATCATCACCACCGAGCCGCCGCCGCCCGCGGTCATCGCGGGCAGGCAGGCCCGGGTCATCCGCAGGGTGCCGAAGAGGTTGACGTCCACCACCCGCCGCCAGGCGTCGAAGTCGGCGTCCCGCAGGCCCCCGATGTGGTCGTCCAGCGCGGCCACGTGGATCACCGCGTCGATCCCGCCGAACCGCTCCACCGCCAGCCCGGCCAGCGCCGCGCACTGCGCCTCGTCGCCGATGTCGGTCGCGCGCCAGGCGGTGCGCCCGCCCGCCGGGTCGATCCGGGCCGCGGCCGCCGCGAGGTTCCGCTCCGTCCGGGCGCCCAGCACCACCCGCGCACCGTCGCGCACGCACGCCGCCGCGACCCGGTGCCCGAGCCCCGCGCCGACCCCGGAGACGATGACGGTCCTGTCGCGCAGCAGCATGCACCCGCCTCCCTGTCACCCGCCCGCCAACCCGGCGCACCGGCAGCGTGTCTGACGCTGCGTCAGGTATTCCGCGCCGGGGGCCAGGGTAGGCGGGCCGGGCGGGAAAGGCCAGGGCGGCGCCCGGTGGGGGGCGCCGCCCGGCCGGTCAGTCCCAGGCCGCCGCCTGCGTCCCCTCGAAGCAGTACTTCACCCACGAGCGGGTGCGGTTCGGGCTGGTCGTCGGCACCGCGCAGAACCGCACCCGGAAGGTGCCGCCCACCGACGCCATGGGCGTGAAGATGTCGTGCCCGTAGTTGATCGAGGCGGAGCGCGACGAACCGCCCGTCACGCTCACCGTCACCATGTCCCCGGCCACCCCCGCCACCATCCGGCCCCAGACGGCGCCGCAGCGCTTGCTGTACCGCAGGTGCAGGCGGACCGGATTGCCCACCGCCGGCTCGTAGGTCAGGGCGTCCGCCGCGCACCCGGTGGCGGTCGGGTTCCGGCCGTCGCAGCCGGCGCCGGGGCAGGTGGCCGGCGGGTCCTCGAAGAGTTTGGGGAGCTGCTCGGCGGCGAGGGTGGCGAGCGCGCCGACCACGGACGTCACCACCCCGATCACCAGGGCGTGCCGGGCGTGCGCGCGCAGCCGGCGCCCGGCACCGCGCAGCAGCCGGCCCGGACCGCGCAGCCGCCCGACCGGGCCGCGCAACCGGGCGAGCAGCCGCCGGGGGAGAGAGGGGGGCGGGGGAGTCGGGGGATCCGCCGGATCCCGCACACGGGGGCCACTGGTCATCCGGCCTCCAGGAAGTCCTGCTCGACGGGCCGTCCGGCGTCCGCCGCCGGGCCGCGGGCCGCTGGGCCGAACCGCCGGTGCGTGATGCCGTGGACCCTTCAGTCTCCGGCACCGGCGGGCCCGCCGGGAAGTCCCTTTCCCGCCGCCTTCGGGCCACCCCGCCGCCCCGCCGCCCGGCCGCTCGCGCACCGCCCCGCTACGGCGTTCCCGCGGTCGGCCGCACCTCCCGCCCCACCGCCCCGTTACGCCGCGTCCCGCCCCGCGGTCCCCAGGGCCGTGCCCAGCCGCCGCAGCCCCTCACCGATCTCCGCCGGACCGTGCGTCACGAACGACAGCCGCATCGCCGCCGGGTCCGGCCGCCCCGCGAAGAACGGCGCCCCCGGCACGTACGCCACGTCGTGCCGCACCGCCTCCGGGAGCAGCGCCGCCGCGTCGTACCCGGCCGGCAGCGTCGCCCAGACGAACATCCCGCCCGCCGGACGGTTCCACCGCGACCCCGCGGGCAGCGCCCCCGGCAGCCCGGCCAGCAGCGCGTCCCGCCGCTCCCGGTAGGCGTCCCGGACCCGCGCCAGATGCGCGTCCAGGTCGGCGTGCGCCAGATACGCCGCCGCGGCGGCCTGGTCCACGGTCGAGGTGTGCAGGTCGGCGGCCTGCTTGGCGATCACGCAGGCCCGGCGCAGCGCGGCCGGCGCCCGCAGCGTGCCCAGCCGCAGCCCCGGCGCCATGACCTTGGAGAACGACCCGAGCAGCACCGTCCGGTCCTCCGCACCGGGGAACGACGCGATCCAGCGCTGCGGCTCACCCTCGAACCGCAGCTCCCCGTACGGGTCGTCCTCGGCGATCCACAGCCCGCGCCGGGCCGCGACCTCGGCGACCGCGGCCCGCCGCCGGTCGGACAGCGTCCGCCCGGTCGGGTTCTGGAACGTCGGGATGACGTAGAGCAGCTTCGGCTTCTCCCGCGCCGCGATCTCGTCCAGCGCCGCCGGGTCCAGCCCCTCGTCATCGGTGGGCACCGCCACCACCCGGGCCCCCGCCAGCGAGAAGATCTGGAGCGCCGCCAGGTAGCAGGGGTCCTCCACCAGCACCACGTCGCCCGGTTCCAGCAGCGTGGTGGCCAGCAGCGTCAGCCCCTGCTGGGAACCGGTGGTGACCAGCAGGTCGTCGGCGCCGGTGGGCAGCCCCCGGGCGGTGGTGCGGGCCGCGACGGCCGCCCGCAGCGCCGGATCGCCCTCGCTCGTGGAGTACTGGAGCGCCCGCCGCGGCGCCCGCGCGAGCACCTCCCGGAACGCCGCCGCTATCCCCTCGGTGTCGAACAGTTCCGGCGCGGGCAGCCCGCCGGCGAACGAGATGACCTCGGGCCGGGCGGTCAGCGCCAGGATGTCGCGTACGGGCGAGCTGCCGGTCCGGGCGGCCCGCGCGGCGAGACCGGGAACGGGGGCGGGGGCAGAGGTCAGGGCCTGGTCCGGCATGGCAGCTCCAATCACGGGTGCTCCGCGTTAACCGTCGTTAGCGTCGGATGCCGGGCAGCATAGAAAGCCTCCGGCCGATCCGGCAGGACTGCCCGCATACTGAACCGGCCCCGGGTGGGCACCGCCGCCGCACCCCTCCACATCTGACGCGGTGTCAGCTACACCTGTCGGCCATGACGACCGACGACCCCTGCCCCGACGGCGACCTCGCCGCCTACGCCGCGCTGCCCGCCACCGGCCCCTACGGCGTCCACCCCGGCCACGCCCTGATCACCATGGTCGAACCCCACCCCGGCCACGAACGCGCCTACAACCGCTGGTACGAGGACGACCACTACCTGGCCGGCGCGATGGCCATGCCCTGGATCTTCGCCGGCCGCCGCTGGGTCGCCACCCGCGAGCTGCAACTCCTGCGCTACCCGGCCGACTCCGCGATCGCCCGCCCGGTCACCGCCGGCTGCTACCTCGCCACCTACTGGCTCACCGCCGGCCGCTACGACGCCCACATGCGGTGGACCGTCACCGTGAACCGGCGCCTGCTCCGGGACGGCCGCATCAACCAGCACCGCACCCACGTCTTCACCGCCTTCCAGGACCACGCGGCGACCGTCTACCGGGACGGCGCCGAGGGCCCCCGGGACTTCCACGCGCTCGACCACCCCTACGCCGGGCTCGTCCTGGAGGTGATCGACACCGACGGCCCGGAGCACCGCGCGGCCCTGCTGGACTGGCTGTGCACCCACCACCTGCCGCACCGCCTGGCCGGCTCGCCGGCGGCCCTGGTCACCGTCTTCCGCCCGACGCCGCTGCCCGCCGACCGGATGCCCTACGTCCAGCAGGTCGAGGGCACCGGGACCCGGCTCACCCTGCTGTGGTTCCTCACGGAAGACCCGCGCCGCTGCTGGCCGGCGGGCCACTTCACCGGCCTGGACGCCGAGGTCGCCGCCGCGGGCCGGGGCCGCGTCGAACTGGTCGCGCCCTTCCTCCCCACCGTCCCCGGCACCGACCGCTACGTGACCGAACTCCGCTGACCGCGCCCGGACATGGCCGAGCCCCCTCGGCCGGGACGGCGATCCAGTCGAGAGGGCTCGTAACCGAGCTGGTGTCACACGGACTGCGGTCGGTGACGGCTCGGGTCAGGAGAGGTCGAACGCGCCGCCGGCGACGTCCGACACGAAGCTGCCCCAGGAGGAGTTGCCGAAGGTCAGACGCGGGCCCTCGGGGTCCTTGGAGTCACGCACCGCGATGGCCGCAGTGGTCGGCACGGCGATCTCCACGCAGGCGTTGGCGCCGGAGTACGAGGACTTGGTCCAGGAGAACGCGGAATTGGGCTGAACGGCCATGTTCACTCCACCTTACTCTGAGTTACCGCGGGTTCGGTGAGAACGACGCTACGCGCCAACATCACCAGCCGCAGAGGGCCCTTCACTCATCCGAATGGCATATTCCGTGATCTCTTCTCAGGTGCGCCGGCGCAGGTGTACCGTGCCGCCCCCGTTCATCGGTATGCAACATTCCGGGCGGGTGGGGCACCGGTGCCCCACCCGCCGCGCGGCCCTCAAGTCAGCGCATCCGCATGCCGCTTGGCGGCCTCGTCGATGAACTCCCGGCTGGCGTCCGCGCTCAGCGCCTGCGCCCGCAGGTGCTCGTACATGATCGTGTACTTGTGCACGTCGTTGGTCTTCTCCAGGTACAGGTCGCTGGTGACGCCCTCGATGTAGACCACGCTCGAATCCGCCGCGTCGTCGAACTCCAGGATCGAGAAGGTGCCCGACATCCCGGCGTGCGCACCCGTGCCGTACGGCAGCACCTGCACCGTGACGTGCGGCAGCCGGCTCACCTCCACGAGGTGCTCCAGCTGCTCCCGCATGATCAGGTGGCTGCCGACCACCCGCCGCAGCGCGCTCTCGTCCAGCACCACCCACAGCCGCAGCGGCCGCTCGCCGTCCCGCACCCGCTCCTGGCGCCGCATCCGGACCTGGATGCGCTTCTCCAGCTCCTCCGCGGCCAGCTCCGGGATCGTGCCGGGGATCACCGCCTCGGCGTAGCTGGGCGTCTGGAGCAGGCCCGGCACCAGCAGGGACTCGTACGTGCGCAGCGACGCCGCCTCGGTCTCCAGACCGATGTAGACGCTGTACGGAATGTCACCGAAGGCGTGCCACCAGCCTTGCTGGCGCGAATCCTTGGCCATCTGCATCAGCGAATCCACTATCCGGCGGTCCTCGACCTCGTAGACCCCGCACAGGTCGCGGACATCGCGCTGGCTGATGCTGCGGCGGCCGTTCTCCAGCCGGCTGATCTTCGACTGGGAGACCAGCAGCCGCTCGGCCACCTGCTCCGCCGTCAGGCCCTTCTCCTCCCGGAGCCTGCGCAGCTCCTGGCCCAATCGGCGCCGCCTCACGGTCGGGTTGACGTTGGACGCCACGGTACGTGCACCTCCGGCTCCGTACTGCTGTCATTTCCTCTGAGCAGACTGCCACTTCACGGGGACGCGGCGCAGTCGAATGACCACAGAAGGCGAGCGGACGTGCGCGCGGGGTGGCGGGCCCGGCCGTCGTCCGAACGGCCGGGCCCGCCACCCCGCGCTTCTCCCTGCGGCTCCCGAACGGTCCGGGGCGTGGTGCGGTGATGCCGGCGGGGTGCACCCGCCGGTGCGGGTGCGCCCCCGGTGGAGCGGTGGTGCCCGGCGGTACCCGGGGGCGGCGCCCTGCGGCGTCCGCGGGCTTGCGGGGTACCGGGTGCCGGTGGGTCTCAGCGGGCCCCGACGCGGGCCATGCTGCCGTGTCCGTGCCGCCGCGACTGGCCCGGTACGCCGGCCGCGTCGGCCGTCGGGTGGGCCGCCGCCTTGCGGGCCCCCGGGCCGCCGCCCGGTGCCGAACCCCGCCGCGGCTGCGCCGCGACGCCGTTCTGCACGTCCATGACGGCGTGCGCGACCAGTCCGCCCATCGGGTCGTGGCGGATGAGGTCCCGGAGCCGGGAGCGCGATGACCGCCCCTCGTTCCCCGGGTACAGGTGCTTGCCGAGGCCGACCGCGTGGGCCAGCGCGGCGAGCGCCGCGGTCCGCGGGTCCGGTGGGACGCCGGTGCGGATCGCGTTGTCGAGCCGGGCCCTGATCTCCCGGCTGATGGCCGTCTCCGTCGCCTGGTAGCGCGTCGTCGGCAGCACCCCGCACATCTGGCCCGCCACGGCATGCACCATGCCGCACCGTTCGAGATGCGTGAGGTAGGTCTGGCGCAGCCCCAGCCGGGGCCCGCCGATCCAGTGGACCGCGCGCACCGGACTGCCGCGGCGGCGCAGCAGTTCGAGAGCGGAGTCCAGGGTCGGATCTCCTGTCGGCCGTGCCATCACCACGGCGATACGATCCCCGTCTGGGGCTATCCGTCCTGCCAGGGCCAGCTCCACTAGCTGGGCCCCGGCAAGGCCGAGGTCGAGCGACTGCGGCTGCGCTGTGGTGCCCGTGGCCGGGTCCAAAGCCAGCAGCAGAAGCTCCTCCGGAATTGTTCTGCGGCTCCTGCCCATCCAAGCCTCCCCGCGTGGATGAATGACAGGGTGACCCCTCTCACATTCATCTGTCGAGGGTGCGTGGGGGGTTCGGGAGGGAACCGGTAGGTATGTCGTTCTCGTCTAGCACGTCGGCGACATCATCCGAGGGGTGCGGCGCAGACCGGTTCGCGTGGCGGTGGGAAGCCGCCGCGCGGACACAGGACACTTGGCCAGACTGGTTCCGTTCGGAACAGCTGGCACCAGGCAGGGCAGTGCGACGTAGTGAAGGAGACATCGGTGGCGGGCGAGTCCCCCGACAAGTCGGACAAGAAGTCGGGCAAGGAGCAGTCGTCGGGGGCGGCGACACGCACCGAACGCGATCCGCGGCTTGCTGTCCTCCGGGAGGACCGGGGGGAACGGGGCGAAGGTGCACGGGGCGAACAGGGTGCACGGGACGGCGTGGAGCGGTCCGGGGAGGTCCCTGGGGAGCGGTCCGGGGAGGGTTCCGGGAAGGACTCCGGGAGGGCTTCCTCCGAGGGTTCCGGGAGGGACTCCGGTGAGAGGGCCGGTGCGAGCGGGGGCGGCAAGGGTGGATCCGGCCTGAAGTCCGCCCGGACGTCCGCCGATAAGCCCGCCGGGGAGCCCGCGAAGGGGTCTGAGGCGGCCCAGGAGGGCGCGTCGGTGGCTGCGGAGGGTGAAGCGAAGGCCAAGGGTGCCGGAGGCCGTCTGCCGGCCGGCGCACCTTCGGAGGCCGAGCCTGAGCGGTCGGGGAAGGACGAGCGGTCCGGGAAGGGCGAGTCGTCGGGCAAGGCTGCGCCGGAGGGTGAGTCCGCCGCGTCCGGGAGACCCGCTGGGGGGAAGGGGGGCGCCGAGTCGGAGAAGGGCGCGGAGCCGGAGAAGGCTGCCGCGGCCGAGGACGGCGGCGAGCCCCAGGGCGCCGCCGAGCCGAAGCGCGGCGACGAGTCCAAGGGTGCCTCCGGGAAGGGCGACTCCGGGAAGGGCGACTCCGACGAGGGTGCCTCCGACGAGGGTGCCTCCGACGCGGGTGGCTCCGGGGAGGGCGGGGGCGAAGCCGTTGACCGGGCGACCGCTGTGTTCCGCACGACCGGCGCGGCGAAGGCCGGTGCCCAGAAGGGCAAGGACGGGCAGGGCGCCGAGCAGGACGGGACGGGCGCGGGCGACGGCGACGCGCCGGCCGATGACGCCACCCGGGTGTTTGCCGTAGCGAAGCCCGCGGCGTCGGAGACGTCCGGCAAGGGTGCGGCGGAACGTCCCGCCGACCAGCCGACCACCGTCTTCAAGCTCGGCAAGGACGTCGGGAAGGGCGTCGGCAAGGACGTCGGGAAGGGCGCGAAGGACTCCGCGAAGGACGCCAAGGGCGGCGACGCCAAGGGCGGTGCGGCGGAGCGGGACGCCGAGCGGACCAGCCAGTTCGTGGCGCTGAAGTCGGCGGACGACGGTTCGGCCGAGCGGTCGATCGGCAAGACCGCGCCCAAGACCCCGCTCCGCGCCCCGGGGAGCACGGCGGACGAGGAGAAGGGCAAGGACCAGGAAAAGGGCGCGGGCAAGGACAAGGACAAGAAGGACCAGGGCGGAGAGCAGGGCAAGGGCGGGAGCGAGGGCGCCGGGAAGGGCGTCGACGGTAAGGAGAAGGGCGCCGCCGCGGGCAGCGTGGCGGCCAAGGCTCCGGAGAAGGCCCCGGGGAAGGCTCCGGCCACGACCCCCGGCGCGATGCCGCCCGCCGCGCCGCCCAAGCCCGCCCGTGAGCCCGTGGCCGGTGCCGGGGCCGCCGCCGGTGCGCCCGCGCCCTCCGCGGCGGAGGCCGAGTCCGAGCGGACCCGGCAGGAACCGCTGCCGCCGCTCGACCTGCTGGCGAAGCTCACCAACACCCCGCCGCCGCCCGAGACGCCGATCCGCTCCGTCGTCCGGCGGGTCAAGATCTGGACGCCGCTGGTGGTGCTGCTGGTGATCATCTTCGCGGTGGTCCAGGCCGTGCGTCCGCTGCCGGCGCCGGTGCTGTCCCTCGGCGACGCCAAGTCCTCGTTCACCTTCGGCGGCCAGCTGTCGATCCCGTGGCCCGCGCAGGGGCAGGCGGCCGTCAAGGTCGTGGGCTCCGGTGACGTGGGGACGTTCGGCGAGCAGAAGCCGGTGCCGACCGCCAGCGTCGCCAAGATCATGACGGCCTACGTGATCCTCAAGGGCCACCCGCTCAAGAAGGACGAGAAGGGCCCGCAGATCGAGGTCGACGCCAAGGCGGCGGCCGAGAGCAAGTCCGAGAGCGAGTCGCGGATCAAGGGGCTCACTGCGGGGCAGAAGTTCAGTGAGCAGGACATGCTCAAGATGCTGATGATTCCGTCCGGCAACAACATCGCCCGGCTGCTGGCCCGTTGGGACACCTCCTCCGCCAACGAGGCGGCGTTCGTCAAGAAGATGAACGACGCCGCCAAGGACCTGGGGATGACCAACACCACCTACACGGACCCCAGCGGCCTGGACCCGAAGACCGTCAGCACCGCCGTCGACCAGCTCAAGCTGGCCGAGGCCGTGATGAAGTTCGACGCGTTCCGGCCGATCGTGGCCATGCCCAACGCCGAGATCCCCGGGCTGCCGGAGAAGATCTACAACAACAACGGCGACCTGCTGCTGGCCGGGCTGAGCATCAAGGGCATCAAGACCGGCTCCAGTACGCCGGCCGGCGGCACGCTGTCCTGGGCGGCCTACAAGACCGTGGACGGCAAGGACCGGCTGATCCTGGGCACGATGATGGACCAGCACTTCAAGGGTCTGGACCCGGACGCCTCCAACAGCCTCACCATGGTCAAGGACAACAGCAAGAAGGTCATCCAGGCGGTGCGGGACGCGCTGACCTCGGCCAAGGCGGTCACGAAGGGCCAGGTCGTGGGCTACGTGGACGACGGTCTGGGCGGTCTGACGCCGCTCGTCGCGACCAAGGACCTGAGCGCGGTCGGCGTCCCGGGCCAGCGGTTGCAGCTGAGCCTCGGTGACGAGGGCAAGGGCGTGCCGCACGAGGCGAAGGCCGGCACCGTCGTCGGCGAGCTGACCGTCGGCAGCGGCGCCAGCCAGCAGAAGGTGCCGGTGGCGCTCCAGACGGACCTGGCCAAGCCGACGTTCGGGGCGAAGCTGACGCGTCTGGGCTGAGGTGACGGCCGGACGGCCGGGCGGGTGTCCACCCCTCCCGGCCGTCCGCGCGTTTCCGCCCTCGTGCGCTGTGGGGGTGCGGCGTCGGCCCGTGACCTATGGGGGTGCGGCGTCCGCCCGTTCGCTGTCGGGGCGCGGCGTTCGTCCGCTCCCTCCAGGGGCGCGTCGCCGGTCCGCTCGTCCCGTTCCCGCCGCGGCCGTCCGGCCGCCCGTTCGCCCGCCCGATGTGACCGGAGCCCGCCATCGACGCGTCACAAACACCGAAGCCGAAGCCGAAGCCGCAGTCGGAGCCGAAGCCACATCTGCCGCCGGAGCCGTTGGCTACCGGGGCCGCCCGCAGCGCGGTGGTGCTGGTGCCCGCGGGGCTGATGCTGCTCCTGGGGCTCTGGGGGATCCGCCGCCGGGACGCCGTCTGGCGGGACGAGGCGGTCACCTACGACATGGCGCACCGCAGCCTGCCCGACCTGTGGGCGACCCTGCTCCACGTCGATGTCGTGCACGGCCTGTACTACGCGCTGATGCACGGCTGGTTCGCCGTCTACGACGCCACCCTCGGCCCGGCGCTCGGCCCGGCGTTCGGGGACGCGGCCGGTACGGCGATCGGCCTGCGGCTGCCGTCCGTCGCCGCCATGACCGCCGCCGCGGCCGGGGTCGCCCTGCTCGGCCGGCACCTGGCCGGCCGGCGCGCCGGGCTGTTCGCGGGGCTGGTCTTCGCACTGCTGCCGATCGTCCAGCGGTACGCGCAGGAAGGCCGTTCGTACGCGCTGGTCTGCGCGCTGGTCGTCTGGGCCTCGTACGTCCTGGTACGGGCCGCGGCCCGGCCGCGCCGCGCGCGGTGGCTGGGTTACGCGGCGCTGATGCTGGCCGCCTGCCTGCTGCACGAGTTCGCGTCGCTGGCGCTGCCCGCGCACGGCGCCGCCGTCGCGCTGGCCCGGCTGCCGCGCCGCGTCCGGCGGTCCTGGGCGTTCGCCGCCGGCGGCGTCCTGGCGCTGCTCGCCCCGCTCGCCGTCTTCAGCACCCGCCAGTCCGACCAGCTCAGCTGGCTGACGTGGCCGGACCCGTGGCAACTGCTCACCTTCGCCGGACTCGCCGCCGCCGGCTGCCTGTGCGCCCGCGTCCCGGTGCGCCCCCGCGGCCCGATCGGCCTGCGTGCCCTGGCCCTCCCGCTGCTCCTCCTCCCCACCGTCCTCCTCCTGCTGCTGTCCGACATCGAGCCCACCTACGTGGACCGCTACGTCCTCTACTACGTCGCCGGGTTCGCGCTGGCCGCGGGCGCGGCGCTGGCCGGGCTGCCGCGCCCGTCCGGTACCGGGGGCGCGACCCGCGCCCGGCGGCTGCGGGCACCGGTCGCGGTCGTACTGGTGGCGGCCGTCCTGCTGCCCGTCGACGTCCACCTGCGCAGCCCGGACAGCCGGGCCGACGACGCGACCTCGGTCGCCGAGGCCGTCCGGCAGTTGTCCGCACCGGGCGACGGGCTGCTCTTCACCCCGTCCCGCCGCCGCATCTGGGCGGCGACCCGTCCGCAGGACTTCCGCGGCCTGCGCGATCTCGCCCTGGAGGGGAGCCCGGTGACGTCCGGCACCCTCTACGGCACCGAACTGCCCGGTGCCGCGATCCGCGCCCGGATGCTGGCCAGTCGCCGCATCGTCGTCGCCGCCGACCCGGCCGGCCAGCCCCTCGACACCAACGACCAGGAACGCACCAAACGGGCCACCCTGCGCACGGCGTTCGTCCCCTGCACGACCCGGAACGTACGGGGCGCCCGGGTCACCGTGTACGCCCGGGTGGGCGGGGCGGGGGGCGGGGGGCACTGCTGAGGGGGCGTGGGCGGGCCCGTGCCGGATTCGCCGGCCTGCTGCCGGTGGCCGGGCGGCCGCACCCGGGTGAGTGCCCCGCCTCCCGCGCTCGCCCCGTCAGGCGTCGGGCCGCCGCCCCGGCCGAGCCCGGCGCCCCGGCCGAGCCCGGCGCCCCGGCCGAGCCCGGCGCCCCGGCCGAGCCCGGTGCGCCGCCGCCCCGCCGTACACAGCGCGCCTGTCGCGCGCCTGTCGCACGCCTGCCGTCCCGCCGTACCCAGCGCGCCGCTGCCCCGACCCCCGCCGCACACCACGCGCCTCCCCCTACACCAACCCCGCCGTCCGCTCGTCGATGCCCAGCAGTTCCCGCAGGGCGGTCGTGCCCTCCGGGGTGAGGCGGACGGCCCGGCCGGTCCCGATGCGGCGGATCCAGTGCCGCTCCAGGAACCGTTCGCAGAGCCGGGCACCCGCCGTACCGGCCAGGTGCTGGCGGCGTTCGGTCCAGTCCAGGCAGCCGCGGGCCTGCGGGCGGCGACCGCCGCGCAGCGCGTCGTCCGGCACCCCGAGGACATCGGCGAACCACTCCCGCCCGCTGCCGGTGAGCGCGAAACCGCCGTCCTGGTCCAGCAGCCCCCGCGCGGTCATGGCGTCGGTGAGGGCGACGCCGAGGCGCCCCGCCAGGTGGTCGTAGCAGGTCCGGCCGCGGGCCAGCGCCGCCGAGGCGGTGGCCGCGCGCAGTCCGCGCGGGGCGGCGGCCGGCGGGTCGAGGTGCGCGGTCACCGATTCGAGCAGCTCGGCGACGCGGGGCCCGGCCAGCTGGACGTAGCGGTGCCGGCCCTGCCGCCGTTCGACCAGCAGCCCGCCGTCGGTCAGCCGCGACAGGTGCTCGCTCGCGGTGGACGGCGCCACCCCCGCGTACGCGGCCAGCTCCCCGGCCGTCCAGGCCCGCCCGTCGAGCAGCGCCAGGCAGAACGCGGCCCGCGTCCGGTCGGCCAGCAGCGCCGCCAACCGCGCCAGCTCCTGGCTGTAGTCGGGCTGGTGGTGAGCAGGACGGTCGTGGCCACGCTCGGGGCGGGCGTGGCCGGCCTCAGGGTGGCCGTGGTCGTGGCCAGGCTCAGGGTGGGGCGCAGGGGTGACGCCGGGCCGGAGGCTGTCGGTAGCCGGCACGGGATCCGACGGCCTGGCCCGCCCCGAGGGCCTGGACCGCGCCCGCCGCCCGTACGCCCCTTCCCCTACCTGCTCCGTTACTCGCTCCGTTGCTTGCTTCGCCGACGTCATACGCCCATTCTCCGCCGCAACACTTCGGCCACCACCGACACGTCCTCGCCCTACTGTGCCCGCATGACACCCCCCGACCCCCACCCGAACGCACCGAGCGCGCGGAACGCACCGAGCGCGCGGAACGCACCGAGCGCACCGATCACAGCGAGCGCACCGAAAGCACCGGGCGCACTGAACGCATCGAGCCCAGCGAGCGCACCGGGTGCACCAGGCGCACTGGACACCCCGCACGCACCGGACACCCCCCACGCACCGGGCACCCCACACGCACCGGTTACACCGAACGCACCGCACCCGCCCACCGGCCAGGCCGCAGCCGCCCGGTCCGGCTCCCGGACGTCCGCCTTCCACGCCCTGCACCACGCCCCCGGCCACCCGCTCCTGCTCCCCAACGCCTGGGACAGCGCCTCGGCCGCCGTGTTGGCCGGGGCCGGGTTCGCGGCGGTCGGTACGACCAGCCTCGGGCTCGCGGCCGCCCTGGGTCTGCCGGACGGCCGGGGCTGCCCCGAGGTCCGGGACGCCACGCTCGACCTGGCCCGCCGGCTGGCGGGCCGCCTGCCGTGCCCGTACACCGTCGACATCGAGGCCGGATTCGGCGGAAGTCCCGACCAAGTCGCGTCGCTGGCCGCCGAGTTGGCGGACTGCGGCGCCGCCGGCATCAACCTGGAGGACGGGCTCCCCGGCGGCGGAGGGCTGCACGACGCGGCCCGCCAGGCCGACGTGCTCACCGCGATCAAGGAACGCGTCCCGGACCTGTTCGTCAACGCCCGCATCGACACCCACTGGCAGCGGGACGCCCCGCTGCCCCTGGCGCACACGCTCGCCCGCGCGGAGACCTACCTGGCCGCCGGCGCCGACGGCATCTTCGTCCCCGGGGTCGTGGCCGACGCGGACATCGCCACTCTCGTCGCCGGCATCCCCGCGCCCCTGAACATCCTCTTCGCACCAGGCCGCCACACCGTCCCCCACCTGGCCGACCTCGGCGTCCGCCGCATCAGCACCGGCTCACTCCTCTTCCGCACGGCCCTGGGAGCGGCCCGCGCGACAGCAGAAGCGCTCCGAACGACGGGGCCCGCCGAGCGTACGAGGGCGGACGCGACCCGTACGACGAAACACGCGGCCCCCACGACGGCGCAGGCCGACCGCACGACGGCGCACAGCGCACGGACCAGAACCCTCACGACCCCTACGAGTGCGAACCCGGCCCGCACAACGACGGCCCCGCCCGACACGGCCGCGACCTCAACCGGCACCGCGACGGCCCCGACCCCGACCGACAAGGCGACGGAAGACCCGACCGACACGGCGGCGGACGCGGCGCTCACGAAGGCCCGCGCGGCCGGTACGACGGACCGCACCCTCCCCACGGCAAACCCCGACGGGCCGGCGGAACCGGCGCCACCATCGACGGCAACGCGCCCCACCGAACCCCCGACCTACGCAGAACTACAGAGGCTGGCGAGAGGAGTGAGGTACTGAGCCCAGCCGCCCCGAGAGGCCACGCACCCGCGGCAAGTCCGAGCCCGGCGCTCCCCTACGGCCCCCTACCGGGACCGGCCTTGCCCCTACCGGGACCGGTCCGACGACTCCTGGCGCCGCCGCTGCACCGCGATGCCCACGCCCGCCGCGCCCAGCGCGGCCGCGCCGCCGAGCAGGCCCGCCTTCGGCAGGTGCCCGGCCTTCTCCGCGAGCCCGGCCAGCCCCTCGTCGGGGAGGATGATCGACGTCCGGCTCTCCGTCGGCGCCGTCGAATCCGCGGCGAACGCGGCGCCCGAGGGAAGCAGCAGGACGGCCAGTGCTCCGGTCGCGACGATGGCGGTGCGGATCACGGAACGGCGCTGAGCACGCATGGGCACTCCTCGACGGGGGGCCGGCGGCCACCCGGTTCTGGGACGGATCGATGTGCGGTACGTGAGAGCAAGCTACGGAGGGTCCATAACGGCGATCCATACGTTGTGTAACAGCCAGCCCGACGCCTCCGGTCAGTCGTGTGACGAAACCGCCGCCCGACGGCGCCCCTCACCCCCAGGCGCCGCCCCACACCACCGGATACCGCTCCCCACGCCAGCAGGTACCGCCCCCTCACCAGCAGATACGCCCCGCACGAGCAGATACCGCCCCCTCACCAATCGATATCGTCCGGCGGCTCCGGCAGCGCCTCCTCCACCTCACGCCACCCCACCGGAGCGCCGCCCGCAGGCCCGGCGCCCGCGCCCGGAGCCGCAGCCCCAGAGTCCCCGGCCCCAGCCCCGGCCCCCGCACCCGAAGCCCCGGCCCCAGCAGTCACCCCGAGAACCGCTTCCGCCCCGCCACCGGCGCCCTCCCCGGCGGCATCCCGCCCGTCCAGCACCGCCAGGATCTGCTCGCCGTACTTGGCGAGCTTGTTCTCGCCCACGCCGCTGATCGCGCCCAGCGCGGCAATGCTCGCCGGCCGCGCCACCGCGATCTCCCGCAGCGTCGCGTCATGGAAGATCACATACGCCGGAACGCCCTGCTCCTTGGCCGTCCGGCCCCGCCAGCCGCGCAGCGCCTCGAAGAGCGGCAGCGCCTCCTCCGGAAGATCCACCGGCGCCCGCTTGCCCTTGGCCGCCTTCGCCTTCGCCGCCCGCGCCGGCTTCTCCGGCTCCCGCCGCATCAGCACCTGGCGCTGCCCGCGCAGCACCTCACCACTGGCCTCGGTGAGCACCAGCGTGCCGTAATCACCCTCCACGGCCAGCAGCCCCTGAGCCAGCAACTGCCGTACCACGCCCCGCCATTCGGCCTCGCGCAGGTCCTCGCCGATCCCGAAGACGCTCAGCGCATCGTGATCGAACTGAATGACCTTGGCGGTCTTCCTGCCCAGCAGGATGTCGATGATCTGGCCCGCCCCGAACTTCTGCCCCCGCTCGCGCTGCAACCGCACCACCGTCGACAGCAGCTTCTGCGCCGGCACCGTCCCGTCCCACGTCTGCGGCGGTGTCAGGCACGTATCGCAGTTGCCGCACGGGCCGTCGCTGTCCTGGCCGAAGTACGCCAGCAGCTGCACGCGCCGACACTCCACCGTCTCGCACAGCGCCAGCATCGCGTCCAGGTGCGCCGACAGCCGGCGGCGGTGCGCGTCATCGCCCTCCGAGCCGTCGATCATCTTCCGCTGCTGCACCACGTCCTGGAGGCCGTACGCCAGCCACGCCGTGGACGGCTGCCCGTCCCGCCCCGCACGGCCGGTCTCCTGGTAGTACCCCTCCACCGACTTCGGCAGGTCCAGATGGGCCACGAACCGCACGTCGGGCTTGTCGATCCCCATCCCGAACGCGATCGTGGCGACCACCACCAGCCCGTCCTCCCGCAGGAACCGCGCCTGGTTCGCCGCGCGCACCCGGGCGTCCAGCCCCGCGTGGTACGGCACCGCGTCGATGCCGTTGTCCACCAGGAACTGCGCGGTCTTCTCCACCGAGGCCCGGGAGAGGCAGTAGACGATGCCGGCGTCCCCGGCGTGCTCACCGCGGAGCAGCTCCAGCAGCTGCCGCCGCGGCTCGCTCTTCGCCGCGATCCGGTACTGGATGTTGGGCCGGTCGAAGCTCGCCACGAAGTGCCGGGCGCCGTCCATCCGCAGCCGGGACGTGATCTCGGTGTGCGTCGCCCTCGTCGCCGTCGCGGTCAGCGCGATCCGCGGCACGTCCGGCCAGCGCTCGTGCAGCATCGACAGGGCCAGGTAGTCAGGCCGGAAGTCGTGGCCCCACTGCGCCACGCAGTGCGCCTCGTCGATCGCGAACAGCGAGATCTTCCCGCGGTCCAGCAGCTGCACCGTCTGCTCGACCCGCAGCCGCTCCGGCGCCAGATACAGCAGGTCCAGCTCGCCGGCCAGGAACTCCGCCTCGACCAGCCGCCGCTCCTCCAGATCCTGCGTCGAATTGAGGAACCCGGCCCGCACCCCCAGCGCCCGCAGCGCGTCGACCTGGTCCTGCATCAACGCGATCAGCGGCGAGACGACCACCCCGACCCCCGGTCGCACCAGCGAGGGAATCTGGTAGCACAGCGACTTCCCGCCGCCCGTCGGCATCAGGACGACCGCGTCCCCGCCGCCGATCACATGCTCGATGATCTCGCGCTGCTCCCCGCGGAACGCGTCGTACCCGAACACCCGGCGCAGCACCTGCACCGCCTCGTCAGCCCCCAGGGCTTCCGTCTTCTCCTCGACCACGACCACTCCCACATCCGCCGGACCCACCCCGAAAGCCTACGAGCTTCCCCCCACCCCCCGCCGACCCTGTGGATAACTCCCGCCGACACGCCAAGATCATCAATGCCTGTGGACCTGCGGCATCCGGGTCCTGGCCGTGGGCCGCGATCCACCGGCCTGCGCGGCGGCCCTCACGACGCCCGGCCTTCCCCTCCGCGCCGAGCCGCGAAGTCCCCGAACCGCTCCACCGCGGCCCCGAGGTCGGCGGGTCCGCAGCGGAGGTGGAAGACGGAGCCGTCGGACCACGCCTGGAGCCAGGAGGCTCCCTCCGCGACCTCGGTCCGGTCGAGCGTGACTCCGCTGAGTGCGGTCTCATCGAGATCGATTTCGACGGACCAGCCGGGATTGTCCAGCGTCTCGATGCGGATGCCGTACTCGTGCTCCCACTCACCGTCGCACTGACGGGAGTACCAGGCGGTGAGAGCGCTCAGGGGGTCCAGGGACACGGGGTGTTCTCCCAGGTTCGGTCGGGCGGGCGCGGCCATCCGGAAGGTTCACGTGAGGCGTCGGGATCGTCACGCCCGTCTTCCGGTCGAAATGCGCCGGGCCGACCATGTCGACCCGCTTGGTCATCTTCCACGGTGCGGGATCGTGCGGGTTGTCCTGCGGCGCCCACTCCGCGTAGTGGGTGACCTGGCCGGTCGTCCCGTCCCGCCGGAAGGTGGTGTGCGGACCGGTCGCGTCCGGATGCGGCCGGAGCCTTTTTGCGCGGGCGAGACCGAGCGGGTCCAGCTGGATCAACGGGTTGTCGACGTAGGCATGGTGGTTGAGCGCGGGAGCGAGGCCCAGCGGATCGGCGGAGAGGTAACGGCCGGCCTCCGGGTCGTAGTACCGGTGGTGGTTGTAGTCGAGCCCGGTCTCGTCGTCCCGGTACTGGCCGGGGAAGCGCAGCGGACAGTCGGCCTCCGTTCCGCCGCCGCCGACCGTCGAGCCCCACAGATCCGTCGTCCTGCACCAGGCGATCCGCCCGTCAGGGGTGACGAGTTCACTGGGGGCACCGACCGCATCGGTGATGATCGCGTAGAACCGCCGGTCGATCTCCGCTCGCGTGGCGTCGGCCGGCCACGTGCGGTGGAGCTGGCTTGCGGGCCGGTACTCACCCGGTTCCCAGTCCCAGGTGGTGACCACGGTCCGGCCCTCGGCCGATACGGATGTCTGCTCGGCGAGGCAGTCGTCGTCCCAGGAGAACAGCACGGCGGGGCTGTCCACGTCGGTCCGCTGCTTCGCGATGCGCCTTCCGAGCGGGTCGTAGCGGTACTCCCAGGTCTGGCCCCCGGCCGTCACGGTCCGGACCAGGCGGTCGTACGCGTCCCGTACGAAGGTCCGTTCCCGGATCGTGCCGGAGAGCGTGCGGCGGGTCTCCCGGACCAGCCGGCCCTGCCCGTCGTGCTCGTAGGCGGTACGGCCGGCCGAGCGGACCAGCGTTCCGCTGTAGAGCCGTTCCCCCGACGTGTCCCGCCCGGGCCCGGAGTGCCCGGTCGCCGACGTGACGTTCCCGAGGGCGTCGTAGGCGTACTGCTCCGTCCAGCCGGCGGCCTGGACCGCGGTGACTCGACCGACGGCGTCGAGACCGTACGCACGAGGGCCACGGACCATGTCGGAGACGGCGGTCGGACTGCCGTCCGGGCGGTAGGTGTACGTGCGCTGCCGGAGTGCGCCGTACCCGGCCGGTGCCTCGCCGACGGCAGGGACGCGGGCCCACACCGCCTGCCCGGTCAGCCGGTGGGCCGCGTCCCAGCTCTGGGTGAGCGCAGCGCCCCGGCCCAGGTACCGGGTCGTCTCCCGCCCCCCAGGTCACGCCCGAAGGAGAGCCCGCCGCCCGGCGTCGCCAGCGTCGCCGGGCGGCCGTTCGCGTCGTACGTCCACTCCGAGGTCGCGCCGGTCGGAGTGGTCCGGCGGAGCCGTCGGCCGGCCGCGTCGTACTGGTGGGCCAGGGACCGTCCGTCGACGGTTTCCGTCAGGATCCGGCCGACGGCGTCCCGGGAGAAGATCACGGTGCTGTCGGCGGAGGCTTCCAGCAGCCGGCCGAGGGCGTCGTAGCGGAAGGCGGCGGGCGTGGTCCCGTCCGCTTCCCGCAGATTGACCCGGCCCTCGGTGTCACGGGTGAGCCTGACGGTCTGTCCGCAGCCGTTGGTCCGCTCGATCGGCCGCCCGGCGGGGTCGTTGCGGTAGGTGAGCGTCGATCCGTTGAAATCCGACTCGGAGACGAGGTGGCCGGCGGGGTCGTACGTGTAGCGGCATACCTGGCCCTGGGGGTTGCGGACGCCGATCAGCCGCAATTCCTGGTCGTAGGTGAAGTCGTAGCGCGTGCCGTCGGCATCCGTCCGCGCCGTCACCCGGCCGAACGGGCCGTATACATAGGTCACGGCCTCCCCACCGGGGCCGACGTGCCGGGCGAGGTTGCCGGCGGCGTCGCACTGCCACTCCTCCCGTGCCCCATCGGCGCCCACCCGCCAGGCAGGTTTGCCCTCGACGGTCCACCCCAGCCGGGTGACGCCCCCGAGCGGATCGGTCACCGTCACCACGCGGCCGAAGGCGTCCCGGGTCACCCGGGTGACCGCGCCGAGCGGGTCGATCACCGCGACCGGCAGCCCGGCCCGGTCGGTCTCGTAGCGCCGCACCGCCCCGAGGGGGTCGGTGACGGTGGCCAGCCGACCGCGTTCGTCGTAGCCGTAGGTGGTCGTGGCGCCGAGCGGGTCGACGGCCGACAACAGGCTGCCGTGGGCGTCGTAGGTGTACCGCCAGACGTGGCCGTCGGCGCCGACGATCTCGGTGGGCAGGCGGAGTTCGTTATTCGACGCCGTCTCCGACGTGCCGTCGGGCCGGTCGACCCGCAGCGGATCGCCGTTGCCGTCCAGGGTGTGGCGGGTGGTGTGCCCGAGCTCGTCGGTGCGTGACAGCAGGCGGCCGTAGCGGTCGTACTCCGTGTGGATGGTGTTACCGACCGCGTCCACGGTCCTGGTGATGTGGTGGTACCGGTCGTAGTGGTACTGCCGCGCATGACCGAGGCTGTCGGTCACCGTGGTGATCCGCTGCCGCGGGTCGTACGCGAAGGTCGCGGTGAGGACGTCCTCGGAGCCGTGCGCACGGCACACCCTGCCGTCGGTGTCGTACTCGTACCGGTACCAGAACCCGTTGCGGTCGGTCCACGAACTGAGGCGGTCCCGGCTGTCGTAGCTGTGGACCAGCGGGACGCCGGAAGAGCCGGTGATCTCGGTCAGGCGGCCCCGGATGTCGTAGTCGTAGGCCACCACGGTGGTGCCCAGTCCGTGGTGCGTGCCGTCCAACAGGCGCAGAGCCTCGATCCGAGGGCCCGCTGCCGTCCGGACGGTGTCGACACCGACCCGGTAGCCGCCGGAGTGGCGGAGCTCGACCGGGAGGCCGTCATCCCCCGCGAGACAGTCCACTCGATCACCGTGGCGGTCGGTCATCGCGCTGATCGAGCGTGTCGATCCCCCTCGGGAGCTGGGGCGAACTGCCTGTGCCAGCCCGTCTCCGGGTCCTCGATCACGATGGTGTCGGTGTCCGGGTCCCAGGTGAGCGGCCAGCGGGCTCCCTCGGAGGGCAGTACCTGCCGGCCGAGCCCCGAAGGTCGCGGGTAGTGCAGGATCTCCGCATCCTCCCCCGCGTAGTGGATGCCGTCCGCGTCGACCTGCACACGCTGGTCGAGCGTCGAGGACCAGCCGGGCCCGAACCAGCGGCCTGCCGCGTAACCGGACGCGTACGCCCGCCGGACCACCAGCGGCAGGAGACCGGGCAGTTCCAGATCGATGTCCGACATCACCATCTGGCCGGAGACCACGTCCACCGGGTCGCCCGCGGTCCGGCACTTCCGGTTGCCGTGCGAAGACCGGCCCGGCTTGCCAGCTCCACTCAGCCCGGTCCGGCCCTTGCCGGTCACGTGCGGGCTCCGGGGCAGGTCGTTCTTCCCGCCGTCGAGGATCTTCTTCAGCTCGGAAGCGTGTTTGGTGTCGGCCTCCCGCGTATTGCGGGCCACCTTTTTCAGGTTGTCGCCGGCTGAGCGGTAGAAGTTCTTGAGCGCCTTGCCGGCGTCCTCGGCCAGCGTTTTGCCGAGCTTCTGCGCCCCGTGTTCCAGCGCCTTGACGATCTGGTTGCTCATTCGAAGCTCACCCCCGCGATCTTGGACTGGAGCGCCTGCGCGTGTCCGGCCACCGCTTCGGCGTGGCTGTGCAGGGGCCGCGCGTGCGATTTCACGGCGTCGGGATCGATGCGGAAGCCCGAGCCGCCCGCACCGCTTACCGACACTCCCAGCGCGGACTCGGCGGCCTGGAACACCAGCCCGCTCACCGCCCCCGACACCACCTCGACGAGCGGATCGATCGCCGCCTCGATCACCTGGCCGATGATGTACTGCTCCAACTGCTGCTCAAGCGCGTTGACGAGACGCTTCCCGGCCTCTTCGATCGCGATCACCGCGGCCTCGGCCACTCCGAAGGTCGCCGCGGCAGCCGCTTGGTCCGCCACGAACGTCACCGCCAGAACGACCAGTTCGGCGATCGTCTCGACCTTCATCCCCACGATCACGTCCGCCGCCACGTCCAGCGCCGTCGCCACGGCGTGAGACGCTCGGACCAGCTCCGCCAGGTGCCGGTCCGACAGCCTGTGGCGCAGCCCTGTCGATGCAATGCCGACCGCAGCCTGCGCTCGGGTTTGGCTTCCCGCCCCCTGTTCGAACGCATGGAGGCCCGTGTTCCTGCGGATGTGGCCCACGACCCCTTACGTCCTCCTCCACCAGGAGACCGGCCTCCTCGGCGAGGCGCCAAGCGGCTCGGAGATTCGCGCTGCGAGTTGGGTGATCGACCTCACCGAGAAGAAGCCACTGCTTTAGCCCGGTGGACGTCCACCGGAGCCGGGCGACGACGCGGCCAGTCCTCCGTACCGGGGGCAGCGCAACGGTGGCCGGCACCCTGTTGCCGTCTTCGACGGCGACGAACCGCTTGGACGCACCGCCGGCGGCCCCATCCTGCTCACGCACGCGGTCGCTTCTCGTCATCCCGGTCCGGGGATGCCAGGCACGGGGCGGAGGATGCTCGACCGGGGGCGCGCTTGCCCTTTTCAGCGACAGCGAGGGTTCTGGCGGCCGTGCGTACGTGAACCGCGCTTCGAGCGTAGTGATTTATGCCCAAAAGGATCCGTGCGGGTGGCCGGATGGGGGCCGGCGTAGAACGCCGACGGGCTGTAGGGTGACAAGGTTGTCCTTTAGCTGGCGAGCCGGCTACAGTGCGCCAATGACCCAACCACGTCCCGAAGTCGGCGTCTCCCGGAAGGCGGCCGGCGGCGACACCGACCTCCCGCCGCTACGGACGATCGACCTATTCGCCGGGTGTGGGGGACTGACACAGGGCTTCGTGGATGCACTCCATGAGGGCCGGGCGGTGTACCGTCCGGTCGCCGCCGTAGAGCTTGACCCCGCTGCGGCGGCCACCTACGCCGTGAACTTCTCCGAACGCTTCGGGGCCCACGTCCACCAAGGGGACATCGCACAGTGGGTGGACCGGCCTGGAGCGCTCCCTGAAGCCGACATCGTGTTGGGTGGCCCGCCGTGCCAGGGATTCTCGCGGCTCGGTAATCAGGATCCGAACGATGAGCGTAATCAGCTCTGGCGTCATTACCTGAAAGTGGTTTCGACGGTTCGGCCGATGATGTTTGTGATGGAGAACGTCGACGCATTCAGGAAGTCGCCTGAATTCGGGCTTTTGGTCAACGAAACGCTTACCGGAGGAACTCTCTCAGAATACCGTATCCTTGACGATCTTCTTAACTCCGCCGATCACGGTGTCCCGCAGCGACGCTTTCGGACCATCGCAATTGGTATCCACAAGGATTTGTTGTTGCCTTCGGACTCGGGGGCTCCCGTCCGTGTCGAAGAGGTCTCGGATATGGAACTGCAGTCCCGGTTGATTCCGGGGCCTGCCGACGGGCCTCAGCGGACGGTATGGCAGGCGATCTCGGACCTTGTCCTGCGCAAGTTGTCCCCGGAACTTCCCGCTCGGCGGAGAACCGTGAACGGGCAAGAGGTCGCCGGTCCCTTCTCCATGGGCGAACTGCATTTGAGTCGAAATGGAATAAAGCCAATTTCGATGGCGCGTTATCGATCCATTCCGGAGGGGGGGAACAGGTTCGATATTCCCTTCGAGCTTCTCTCTCGTTGCTGGAAGAACCACAAGACCGGTTCCGCAGACGTCATGGGTCGACTGCATCGAGACAAGCCCTCGGTCACCATCCGTACTGAATTCTTCAAACCGGAGAAGGGGCGCTACCTGCACCCGTGGTTGCACCGTCCCATCACACACCTGGAGGCGGCCCGCTTGCAGGGCTTCCCCGAAACCTTCCAGTGGTGTGGGAGCAGGACGCAGATCGCGCGACAGATCGGCAACGCCGTGCCCGTCGGATTGGGCCGGGCCATCGCCGAGCATCTGGCACCGCTGCTTCTGGCCCAGAGGGACCTCCACGACTCCCGTACCCCGAGAGTGCCCCGCGTGCGGAAGCCGCGGCGCAGGCTCACGACGGCGGCGTGAGCGGGGAACGGGCTCCTGCGGCTGCGATCGGGCAGGGCTCTTTCCGTGGTGAGCCCCTGCGGGCATAGCGACCAGATATAAGGTTGTTTCGCTGGACAACGACGTCGGGGTGCCCCACTGTCAACCCGTGCCCTGGGGAGGGCATGAGGTGGTGGTGCCTCGACCGAGCCTGACGTCCGCGGCCGTATGAGACCGCGGCACCGACGCCCCTCCGCACGGCGATCGGGCCGTCGGCCCCACGATCGCGGAACGACGCGGATCCAAGGGGTGGGGATTGAACGAGTTCGAAGATCAGTACGAGGCGTTCAAGCGTCTCATCAAGACGCACACGCCGGAGCAGGCGTTGGCGACGATCAAGCTCTTCGGCATGTCCGACGAGCTCGCCAAACGGATCGCGGAACGTCACCAGCAGGAGACCATCGCCATCCGGGAGAAGCGTGAGCCCGGCTCCGTCGTTCGGAACAACCGCGAAACCTGGTACGTAGGTCCTCAGGACGACGACCGCTGCTGGCCCGCCCTCAGGAACCTGTTGGCGAAACAGTCGTGGAACGAGGAGAGCCTGCGCGGCCTCGACTCCGCGTCGACCAAGGTCGTCTCCATGCTCGACCACCCGTTGGAGAGCGCCTTTTCGACCAGGGGGTTGGTGGTCGGGTATGTGCAGTCGGGTAAGACCAGCAACTTCACGGCCCTCATCGCGAAGGCGGCGGACGCCGGATACAAGTTCTTCATCGTCCTCGCCGGCATCCACAACGGCCTGAGGCTACAGACCCAGCTCCGCCTCGAGCGGCAGCTGGTGGAGCCGGTCATAGACCAATGGCACACCCTCACCGGACGCGTCGGGGACTTCGAGCCTCCCGCCGGCAATCCGGCCGCGTTCTTCGGTGAGAAGAGTCAGCAGCACGTTCTGTGCGTGATCAAGAAGAACGTTCCCAGGTTGCGGAAGCTCAAGGCATGGTTGGAGAAGGCGCCCGACTACCTGCGTAACTGCCCGACGCTGATCATCGACGACGAGGCCGACCAGGCGAGTGTCGCCTCACGGAGCACCAACCCGCTGATCCGGGAGATCATCGATCTGTTCCCTCGTGGGGGGTACCTCGGATACACGGCCACGCCCTTCGCCAACCTGTTGATCGATCCCGCGGCCAAGGACCTCTATCCGGAGGACTTCGTCGTCAATCTGCCCAAGCCCCGCGGTCACTTCGGAACCGAAGTGCTCTTCGGGCGGGATGCGTTGGACGGTGAAGGCCCGCAAGAGGTACCGGACGGGTACGACATGATCCGCACGGTCCCCGACGAGGAGGTACCCCTCGTCAGACCAGGGCGTGACGAAATCGAGGGGTTCGTACCCGAGATCAGTGGTGCCTTGCGGACGGCTGTGCTGTACTTCTGGCTCGTCACCGCCGCTCGACGGGTGCGCGGTACGGGCGTTCCCCATTCGACGATGCTGATCCACACCAGCGTGAGCACCCTTGTCCACGAGAGCTTCGAAGGGCCCTTGGAGGCGTTCCGCAAACGGACGGTCGGGTATGTCGAGGCCGCCGACGGCGAACTTCTCGATGAGTTGAGGCAGCTCTGGGAGTCCGAGGTCGCCCGCGTCCCCGGTAACGAGCCGGACCTCGGGGAGACACCGGTCCCTTTCGACGCCCTCCTGCCGCTGTTGGCCGGTGTGGTGGACGACTGCCGCATCATCCTGGACAACTCGAAGAGCGTGAAGCGACTGGACTACGAGGCGGGTCCTGTCGTCGCCATCGCCGTGGGCGGCAACACCCTTTCGCGTGGCCTGACCCTCGAAGGACTGGCCGTCAGTTACTTCGTGCGAAACGCCACGACGTACGACTCGCTGTTGCAGATGGGCCGTTGGTTCGGGTTCCGTGAAGGATACGCCGACCTGCCGCGTATCTGGATGACGGACGGGATGCGCGACTGGTTCCGGCACATCGCCACCGTCGAGTCCGAGATGCGTCGGGATATCGATGTATACATGGTCGAAGACAAGACGCCCAGGACCTTCGCCGTCCGCATGCGCACCCACCCGTCGCTCCGCATCACGGCGGCGGGCAAGATGAGGGACGCGGTCAAGGCGAACGCGGCGTACGGGGGCCAGCGTGTGCAGACCCGTTACTTCCGGACGTGTGACGCCGAGTGGTTGCAGGCCAACCGGCAGGCCGCCCACGACCTCGTCGACCGGTCCCTGCGTCTGGCGGGAGCCCGACACGAGGACAGAGGAGTCCAGGGCCGCCACATCCTCCGGGGCGTGCCCTACGACATCGTCCTGGACTTCCTCGGCGAGTATCGATTCCACGGCAAATCGTTGGATTGCGACGCGAAACTGCTGCGCAGCTACGTCGAGCGCCGGGTGCGATCCGGGGGCGGAGGCGCGCTCAAGCGTTGGAATGTGGCGATCATCGGGAATCCGCTCAGCGACGACCCGGACAAGCGGTACGAGTTCACCCCCGGGCTCGCCGTCGATCGAGTCATTCGTGCGAAGCTCGGCGAGAGCAGAAGTGACGCCGCCGACATCAAGACCCTGATGAGCCGCCGCGACGCAGGTGTCGACCTCGACCTCAGTGCGCTGACGGAGATCAGCGAAGAGGCGCTCAAGAACGCCAGACGCGAGCAGGCACCGGACACCGGGTTGTTGACCCTCTATCCGATCGACGCCCTGTCGCCGTCACCGACGAACCGCAAGAGTCGTGCCCCGCTCGACGCCGTCGACCATGTCATCGGCGTCGGTCTGGTCTTCCCGAAGCCTCTGGGGGAGGACAGCGAGGTGGAGTACTGCAGCGCAGACCTGTCCGGCGTACAGGACGACGAGGAGGAGGACCTGTCGCTGCTCTTCGAGGAGGACGACAGTTGAGCGGGGGCGCCGACCTGCGGCGTGTGCTCGATCGACACTGGGCCGAATTGGACCTGACCCCGCTCGGCCCCGAAGCCGCCCTAAGGACCTCCTCGCTCCCCGTCGTCACCGAGCATGGGCCGGTCTCCGCGGCGACCGACGGTAACTCGTTGCGCCACTTGTTGATTCCTCTCCGAGGACGTCGCCGGATCCCCACAGGGCGGATCGGTGGAACATTGCGCGTTACGGAGCGAGCGCTGGAGGACGAGGAGACCTACGGTCGTTTCGCGGACATTGTCTGCATCCGAAGAGATCTCGATGATGTCTTCACGGGGCTTTGCGCTGACGTCCTTGTGGCCCTGGAAGCAGACGGACGGCACCCATACCGCACGACGCTGGCGGTGGTGAACCGCTGGCGTCAACTCTTCAGCGGTGTGCCTCGTGCGCTCACCGAGACGCAGGAGGTCGGCCTCGCCGGTGAGTTGTCGGTCCTGCTCCGTCTACTCGACAAGGACCCGGGTGCCGTGAGTTTGTGGACCGGTCCGGAGGGGGCGTGCCACGACTTTTCCGACGGCTGTTACGCCGTCGAGGTCAAGAGCACATACACGACGTCGGAACGCCGGACGTTCGACGTCCATGGGCTCGACCAGTTGGAGCCGCCGCAGGGCGGGCGCCTGATGTTGGCCTGGTACCGGTTCGAACGAACCCCGCGGGGGCGCACCGTCGGCGAACTCGCCGCAGAGGTGGCTCGGCTGTGCGTCGACGAGTCGGAACTGTGGCTTCGACTGGCACGTGCCGGTTACCGGCGCGGACAGACGGATGAGGAGGGCGCTCTGCGTTTGTCACCCGTCGAAGAGCGTTGGTACGAGGTCGATGAGGCATTCCCCCGCCTCACGACGCCATCCCTGAGGAAGCCGGTACCCGACGGACTCCTTGACGTGCGCTATACCGTCGATCTGACTGGCGTCCACTCGCCGATGCTGGATCACCCGGCCGTGGAAGCCTTCCTGGAAGAAGTGGGGCGGACACCATGACCGCGGAGTCCCCATGTTGGCTGTCCGAGCGCTATGCCCCCGGCGGTGGAGGGACAGCCGAGGGTGCTTTGAAGAATCTCGACGGCACCGAGCTCGACCCGCTGACGCTTCTCGTGAGGGAGTCGGCTCAGAACAGCTGGGACGCACGGACCGGCGACGGCCCCGTGGACTACCGAGTGGAACTGCGAACGCTCGGGCCCAGCGAGGCGCCGGTATGGCGGAACCTTTTCGCCGCGGGTGCACCCCAGCTTCGACACCTCAAGCTTCGGACCTCGTTGGCGCGCTCCGCTCTGCGCATTCTTACCGTGACCGACACGGGGACGAGAGGGTTGGGTGGCCCCACTCGCGCAGACGTCGCGGTTCCAGGGCAGTCCGATTTCGCCTCGTTCGTTCGCAAGACCGGCAGCTCGAGCAAGATCACAGGTCGTGGCGGCACCTACGGTTTCGGAAAGGCGGTATTCCACCTCCTCTCCGCATCACACACGGTGGTCGTGCACACGCGCTGTCGGGTAGGCGACCGGTTGGAGACCCGACTCATCGGGTGGGCGGTGCACGAGAGCTACACAGTGGAAGACGACGACGGTACGAAGACCTTCACCGGCCGTCACTTCTGGGGAAAGGTCCGGCACGGTTACGTCGAGCCGCTGGTCGGGGAGGAGGCCGACGAGGCCGCCGGAAGCCTCGGCCTGACCTCTCTTCCCGACGGTGAGACGGGGACGTCCGTCACGATCCTCGACCCCGTGTTCGGTGAACGCGACGACGCAGAGGCCATGCGGTGGATCGTCGACGCCATGGTGTGGAACCTTTGGCCGAAAATGCTCCCGGAGGGGGGAGACGCACCTATGCGCTTCTCCGCCAGCCACGAGGGTCGAGTTGTTCCCGTGCCCAGGCCGTCGGAAGTACCGCACCTCCGCCCGTTCGTCTGGGCCTACGACGACATGAATCGCCTCGTCGAACACAAATCCTTGGGCCGCGTCCTGGGTCGGCTCGGTATGCGGAAGTTCCTCTCACCCCAAGGAACCCCTCCTCGGGTGGCGCAGGAGGCGGGGGTCGGGGAGCGACTTCACCACACCTGCCTTATGCGACCGGTCGATCTGGTGGTGAGATACCTTGAGGGACCTCCCTTCTTCGAGGAGAGCGGGGGCTACGCGGCGGTCTTCCGGGCCGACGCCGGAATGGACCGGGTTTTCGCGGCGGCGGAGCCCGCGTCGCACGACGCCTGGTTGGTGGACAAACTCAGTGGAGAGGACCATCGCCTGGCGAAGCACGCCCTCCGCAAGATCAACGACGCCATGAAAGGGGCTTCCGGACCGGCCCCGGTGTCGAACGAGACGGGCGAAGGCGTCTCTCTTGCCGGGATGAGCCGACTCATGGCGGGACTTATGGCGGGTACGGCCGGGGAGGGCGCGGAAGCCGACTTCGCCACGGGTACGCCCCCTACCGGAGGCCCCGCGGGCACCGGACGGGGTTTCGAGGGGACGGCCGGATCCGGTGGGGTTCCCGGCCCCAGGGGAGGAACGACCGGCCCGACAGGTCGCCGGCGTGTTCTGTACGACGGGGTTCCCGAACACGACGTCGTCGATGGCGAGGCCGTCCTCGTGCAACGTTTCACCCTGCCCGACGCGGGGCCGTGCGTCGTACACGGGCGTCCCGCCGTCGCGTTGGGCGACGGTCGCGGGGTCGAAGCGGAGCCGCCCATCGGAGCGTCGATTCCCACGGTATTGGGGTGGCGTGCGGGCGACGGCCCCATGGCGGCCGGAACCTCGTTGCGTGCGGACGGCGGTGACGGCACGGTCTGGTCTCTGATCGTCAGGCCGGCCCCTGACACCATGACCGAGCTGACGATCACGGTTGAGGCCGGGGGCGACGGCTGGTGAACCGTCGTGCCTATCCCTATCGCAGAGCGACCGTCGGATCGGTGTCGATGGCCGAGTGGTCCCTCAAGTCTGAGGAAGGGGACGCCGTTCCGCTGCCCGCCTTCATACCCGACTGGGACTTCCAGAGGGATCTGTCCCTTGAGACGGTGGTCGGAGTCGACCTGGACGCGGTCAGAGCTTCGACCGGACTCCCTCACGAGGCCGAGCTCGCCCTTTCAGTGGTGTGGAGTTCTACGGGCAGCGGCCTTCGACGGCTGGCCGACCGGGTCAGACTGCTTGGTGGAGGCACTCGTTCGGTACAGCTCTCGTTCACCGTGATCGGACGTGACAGCGGTGGTCTGCTGTCCCTCGACACACAGCTGATCCTCGCAAAGGCCCTGGACAACTCGGACCCAACTGGTGCTCGGCGCGCAGGATCCGTACTTTGGCATCACCGGGCCGGGGTGCGCCTGCAGGGCGATGCGTCGCAGTTCCCCATGGCGGTGGTCGATTTCAAGAACGCGGGCTACCCGGAGAAGGCTCCTTGGTACCTCGACATCGGTTCCAACCTGGAAGCGGCGACGATGGGCGCCGTCGTACTTCTCGTGAACAGCGGTACTCCGGTTGTGCTCAATGCGCTTCGCCGAGCAGAGAAGGCGTCGTACGCGGAACGACTCATCCAGTCCGCCGTCAGGCAGGACGTCGTCCGCCTGATGATCGAACGGGCCGTAGCGGACGAAGATCTGACGGATGCCTCTTGCTTCGAGACGGACACGCTCGGTCACACGCTGCTCGGGCTCCTACACACCTTCCTCCCCGGGACATCTCTCACCTCCCTGCGCATGACACGTCGCACGGACCCGGCGCTCTTCTCGGCGAAGATCCAGCACGCCGTCGGACTCTTCTCCAGGGAGACGTGATGGTCTATCTGTATCCGCGTCTTCTGCCCGCAGCCGCGTCCCACCTTCGGGAGGAGTATCTGCAGCGCTCGGTCGAATACTTGTGTGAACGCTCCGCTCTTTCCCACCCGGCCATGTTCTACGCGGCCACGGGTGGCGCCCGTCTTCCCGAGCAGAGGCTCGGCTCCCTTCGGGAGGCGGTGCTCGCATGTGCCGCTGAGCGCGGCTATCCCGCCAAGCCCGGCAGGAAGCAGGCGGCGGGTTTCGACATCGAGGTGGCGACGATCCTCCACCGGGACTCGGGCATCGTTCCGGCGGAGGCGGTGGCGGGTGATCTCTGGGCGTTTCTTTCGCTCGTCGTCCTGCCGGACGTGTCCCTGTGGAGGTTCACCGACCTGCACCACGACCGGGTACTGGGGACCGACGTCACACGCCATGTCTTCGGGCGGCTGTGGTGGCGGGCGCATCTTTTGTACGACGAAGACGGCGGAAGGGAGGACCTCTACGCCTCACTGTCCGTCCTCAACGAGTCGGCCTTCGACCAGATCTACGCCCGACGCACCTCGATCGGCGGCAGCCCACATCTGGTGCGGGCGATCGTCCGGGTCTGGCAGACGCTCGACGTCCCGCCTCAAGCGGAGAGGAAGGTGCTTCGGGATTTCCTCATACGGGTACTCAGGCTCAACGCCTTCATCTCTTTCGACACGCTGCCGGCGGACGTACTCGACGAGGAGTTGATGGGCGTGTTCCAGGAGTCGTTGTCCGTGGTGGTAGGGGTGTGAAACCTGACGCGGCCTAAGGTCTGCCGTGGGAAGGAGGCCCGCTTGTGGTCACCTTCCCACGGCGCGACCGGCGAATGGTTACTGCAGCAGGATCTCCTCGGGGCGTCGATTCGTGATCACGGTTCCCTGAGCGTCGAGGACGTGCTCGATACACGCCGTCAGGTCGCCGCCGTGGCCGTCCCTGGCCATGTTCCGCAGTTCCGCGACCAGACTCATACCGTTGAAGGAGGATGATCGGTTACTGGTCCTCCACCATCTCGGACTGGGCCGACTCTGAGTAGGCGCCGGTGGTGACGTAGACCCCGATCCACCCGCGTCGGAGCCGAGCGACCACCCGGGCGATCTGTTCCGCGGTGATGAGAGTGTCGGGTTTGACGCACTTAGCCTGCCCGAGTACGACGAGACTCGTGCCCGCGAGGCCGCGTCCGCCGCCGAGGTCGAGACGGCCGACGAAATCGGCACCGCCGTTACCCGACCGACGTGTAAGCCAGCCTTCGACGTACCTGTGCCCGGCTCCGCGCAACACGCCGATCGAGCCGCGCAACCTCTATCGCTCCTTCACTCGCGTCGCCGAGGCCGCCGGCCTCCGCGTCATCCGCCTGCACGACGCCCGCCACAGCACGGCCACGCTCCTTACGGCGGCCGGAGTCGCGCCCCGCGTCGTGATGGAGGTCCTCGGCCACTCTCAGATCAGCATCACCATGGACGTGTACACGTACGTTGTCCAGGACACCCAGCGCGAGGCCATGAGCCACATGGGCCGCCTGCTGCGGAGGCGCCCGGGTCGTCAGTGACCGCCGCCGTTGTCTTTTGCACGAGACGCGGAGCCCCGGACGATGGCAGTCCTGGGGCTCCGTGGCCTTTCAGAGGCTGGTCTCGGGCCCTGTTCAACAAGCGCGCGGGCGGCGACCAGGACCTCTTCCTTGAGCTGCTCCAACGGAGTGCTCCACTCGGCGTTCCAGTCGCCCAGTTGGATGGCGCACTCGACGATCGGCTGCAGGCGGTCGGGATAGTCAAGTTCCATCGCTGCTTCGACCCATATGAGGTCGGCGCCGGTCACCGGGTCCAAGGAACCGTCAACGATCTGAGCGGCCAACCAGTAGGCCAAGGCCCACTTGGCGGCGATCGGGTCCGCGGGTGCCTCGAATCCCAATCCCAGCTCGTCCACGACCTGGTCGAACAGCTCCTGTGCCTCATGCTCCTCACGGCGGCCCAGGCCGGTCAGGAGGGCAAGCGACGGGGAATCGACATCGGCCAGGAGAGCGTCGAGGCCGGCTTGGATCAGGCGGTCCGAGCCGACGTGACGTCCGAGTGCCCGAGCTCGTGCCAGCTGCCTCAACCGGTCGAGGCCCTCGTCCCTCGTCACGCCGGATGCACCCCGTCCCGCCCCCGTTGATGTCAGAAGTAGATGTCCAAGGGCCCTCACATACGGAGATCCGTATGTGAGGGCCCTTGGACCTGGTGCCCCCGGCAGGATTCGAACCTGCGACACCCGCTTTAGGAGAGCGGTGCTCTATCCCCTGAGCTACGGAGGCGGGGGTGGGACCGCCGCGAGCGGTGGTCCCAGACAGGGTAGCGGATGGGGGTCGGGGGTGGGGTTAGTCGGGCGTTAGTGGGACGGCAGGGGGGTGGCTGAGGCTGGTGGGCGTTCGGAAGCGAGACGTGGGAGAGAGCGACAGCTATGGGAGACGTGATGAAGAGCGCCGTGACCAACCGCTTCGGGGGCCGTGCCGGCCGTCGTGTTGCCGCCGCCGTGGTGGTCGCCGCGGCGCTGGGTCTGGGGATGACCGCCTGCGGGCCGGATTCCGGGGCGGCGGGCGCTGCCGGGTCCTCGGCGCCTTCGGCCGCGTCCGGGGCGCAGCAGGGGCAGACCCCGGGTGAGACCACCACGGGTGGGTCTTCCTCGGGCGGGGCCTCGTCGGATGCCTCTGGGGGGAAGGGGCAGGGGCAGAGCCAGGGTCAGGGCCAGGGGCACAGCGGGTCCGGGGCGGCGCCGTCGGCGGGGCACGGTAGCGGTGGCGGGAGTGGTTCCGGTGGGGGTGGTGTGGCTCATGGGGGGAGTCACCGGACGATCGTCGGCAAGCTGGAGTACCTCGCGCCCGGCAAGGTGCTCGTCAAGCCCGAGGGCGGCGGTATGCCTCACGCGTTCATGATTTCCAACTCCACGAAGATCCTCGGTGCGGCCGCGATCTGCTCCGTCAACGGGAGCGATGTCACCATCGGCGACGACGGCTACGGCACGTCGACGTGCACGGAGGCGCAGTTGGAGAAGGCGGCGAAGACCAGCAGTGTGACGGTCCGCGTCACCATGGACCGCACCGAGGGCGCTGAGAAGGTGGAGGAGAAGTACCACCCGTAAGGGGCGGTCCGTCTCGTCGTCTCAGGGGCTCGTCGTCTCAGGGTCTCGGCGTCTCGTCGTCTTGCCGCCTCGGGCGGTTCGGTGCCTCGGTTCTCAACTTGCCCGGGGTGCGGGCGGTTCGAGGCGCCGTTGTGTCCGGCCCGGTCAGCCGATGTGCCAGCTGAGGGTGGAGTCGGCGGTGGTGAGGGCGACGAGGAGGAGCAGGTCCGCGGCGCCGAGGGCCAGGCCCAGGAGGGCGCGGCCGCGGCGGGTGGTGCCGCGGGACAGGGCGAGGCCGCCCAGGACCAGGGCGCACGGGCCCAGCACGATGTTGAGGACCAGGGTGCCGACCAGGCCGAGGACGAAGGATGCCACGGCCATGCCGTCGGCCTGTGAACCGCGGGAACGGGCGGAGCGCGGAGAGCGGGGGGCGCCGGAGGCGTCCTCGGGGGAGTTGTGGGTCTTGTGAGTCTCAGGGGACTTGGGGGTCTCGTGAGCCTCGGGGGACTTGTGGGTCTCGTGGGTGGTCTGGGTGGTGTGGTGGGTGAGGGCGGTCATCGGGGGCTCCCCTCGTTGTGGTGGCGGCGTTCGCGCAGGGAGAAGACGAGCAGCCAGACGGCGATGGCCGTGCCGGCGACGAGGGTGACCGGGACCGGGAGGTGCGCCGCGGTGCCCAGCGCGATCCCCAGGAGGAGGAGGGCTGCGACGAGGAAGAACATGATCTGCCTTTCCGGGGCCGGTTTCCGGGGCGGGGGCCGCTGTCGGTTCGGGCCGGGCCCGCGGCGGTTACGGCCGCACAGATTTGAGAGGACAGTTGTTCACTGACTTCTCCAGTGTAGGGCCGGACCCCGGTGGAATGGTTCGGAGAACGGTTGTTTACTGGATGACATGAGTCACAGTGTGGGCGGAGCGCGGCAGGCGCAGAAGCAGAAGACCCGTCAGGCGCTGCTGGACGCGGCGCTCGGCCTGCTGGAGGAGCAGAGCCTGAGCAGCCTGGGCCTGCGGGAGGTCACGCGGGTGGTGGGTATCGCCCCGACCGCGTTCTACCGGCACTTCCGGGACCTGGGCGAGCTGGGTGTCGCACTCGTCGAGGAGGCGCTGGGCAGCCTGCACGTGATGGTGCGGGCGATCCTCGCCGAGCAGGACGCCGCCGAGGAGCGGATAGACCGGACGGTCGCGGTCGTCGAACGGCATGTGCGGGAGCATCCGGCGCATGTGCGGTTCGTGGCGCGGGAGCGGCGGGGCGGCGTGCGGGCGGTGCGGCACGCCATCGCCGGGGAGCTGGAGCGGTTCGTCGAGGAGGTCGCCGCGGCGCTCAAGGCCCAGCCGCTGTCGGCCGGTTGGCGGGACGAGGACGTGCGGATGCTGGCCGAACTGTACGTCGACCGGCTGGTGACGACCGCCGGGGAGCTGCTCGACGCCCGGGAGGAGGGCGGTGAGGAGGCGGCCGGCCGGGTGGTGTGGCGCGCGCGGCGGCAGCTGCGGCTGATCAGCATCGGGCGGCGGCATTGGGGGGAAGAGGGCGTGGGCGGCGCTGTTCCCGGGGCGAGCGGGGGCGCCGGTGGCGCGGAGGGGGTCGGAGAAGGGGACGGGGTCGGAGAAGGGGACGGGGACGGGTGAGGGGGAAGGGCGAGGGCGAGGGGCAGGGGGGAACGGCACGGCCGGGTGGGGAGTGGGCGGGGTCCGGGGTGGTGCGCTGGCCCCGGTGGTCGGCGTGACGCCGCCCCGGACGGCGGGGGTGCTCACGGGTGGGTGGTGGCCGGGGTGATGCGGACGCGGTAGGTGCCGTCGGGGTTCTCGGTGAGGACGGTGACGGTGACGCCGGTGGTGCGGTCGGTGAAGGTCTCGCCCGGGCGGAAGGTGGCGTCGGTCAGGTCCGGGTCGACGTAGCGGGCGTCGCCGTAGCAGCCGCGGCTGTGCGGGGTGCCGTCCACGACGCGGATGGGGGCGCGGCCCGACGGGACGTCGGTGGCCACGTGGTAGACGAGGATGCCCGGGCGGCACACGATCGGGTCGAGCAGGCCGCTGGCGCGCGCCTCGACCACGAAGGCGGTGTGCGGGCCGGTCGGGACCACGACGATCTTGGTGCCGCCGGGGGTGGAGACCGGGGTGAGGTCGTGCTCGGCGGGCAGCCCGCGGGGCGGCGCGCAGTGCACCTGGCCGGGCGTCAGCCAGCCCATCTTCCACTTGTGCCAGCCGAGGAAGTCGTTGCTCGGCCCCCAGTCCTCGTCCATCGGGTCCCAGTGGCCCACCGGGGCCCGCCCCGTGCGGTCGTCCGTGTAGTAGAGGTCGGGCAGTCCGAAGGCGTGCGCGTTCTCGTGGTTGAGGACCCGGAACGCGCTCAGGCCGGTCTGCCGGCTCCAGATGAACGACACGTTCCGGAACGGCGCGCCGCGGCCCGTCCGCAGCCCCAGATCGGCTCCGCTGAAGGTGACCGACAGCACCGAACGGGTGGCCGGCGGGCCCGCGTTGGGCGACAGGATGACGTTGACGACGTCGTAGTCGCGGAAGTCCACGAACGGGTCCACGGCGTGCACGATCTCCCGGGACAGGGCGTGGTAGCCGCCGTCCGCGGACGCGTCGAAGGTGGCGCTGCGGGTGATCCCGTACGCCGCCAGCGGGCGCGACATGCGCAGCCAGCGGAAGAGGGGCTTGGGTACGTAGGTCAGCCGCCCGTACGAGCTGGCGCGGAAGTAGTCGGTCGCGGCCGGGAAGAACTCGGCGAAGCGGGCCATGGGGGAGAGCGTCGCCGGGGCGTCCGGGAAGTCGATGAAGAGGGTGAGGGCCCGTACGGTCCCGGAGGCGCGGGCGAAGCCGGCGGGGGTGGGGGCGGCCTCGGAGACGTTGTCGGTGATGCCGGGGAGGGCGCAGGGGCCGGTGGGGAAGGCGGGCCCCGGGCGGTGAGGGGGCGCCGTTACGGCCTTCGGGGGGTGGGGCGGGTGAGGGGGCTGG
>NZ_JALMUV010000054.1 GCF_023155275.1 Streptomyces rhizoryzae | reverse complement strand
GGGGGAGGTGGGGTGGGGGCTCCGGCCGGGGCGGTCCCGGCGGTCGAGTGCGGTCTCGTCGTGGTTTCTCGGGCTCCTTTGGGCCCCTTTGGGCTCCTTCGGGATTCCCGTAGTTGTCTTCGGGCTTGCTTGGGACCTTCTTGGGGCCTCCTTAGGGGCTTTCCTGAGGTGTTCAGGGGCTCCCTATGTATCCACTATCCAGGGAACGGGAAAGTTCCGGAAAGTTCGGCCGCGCGGCCGACTACCCTCGGCAGGCATGAGCGATCCGCGCGACAAGCGCCACCAGCACTTCGAAACCCTTGCCATCCACGCAGGTCAGGAGCCCGACCAGGCGACCGGCGCGGTGGTACCGCCCATCTACCAGGTGTCCACTTACAAGCAGGACGGCGTGGGCGGGCTCCGCGGCGGCTACGAGTACAGCCGCAGCGCCAATCCGACCCGCACCGCCCTGGAGGAGAACCTCGCCGCCCTGGACGGCGGCCGCCGGGGCCTCGCCTTCGCCTCCGGCCTCGCCGCCGAGGACTGCCTGCTGCGCACCCTGCTCACCCCCGGTGACCACGTGGTGATCCCCAACGACGCCTACGGCGGCACCTTCCGCCTGTTCGCCAAGGTCGTCGAGCGGTGGGGCGTGGAGTGGTCGGTGGCCGACACCTCCGACCCGCAGGCGGTCCGGGCCGCGGTCAGGCCCCGTACGAAGGCCATCTGGGTGGAGACGCCCAGCAACCCGCTGCTCGGCATCAGCGACATCGCGGCGCTGGCCGCGGTCGCCCGGGACGCCGGGGCCCGCCTGGTGGTCGACAACACCTTCGCCAGCCCCTACCTCCAGCAGCCGCTCGCCCTCGGCGCGGATGTCGTGGTCTACTCCACCACCAAGTACATGGGCGGCCACTCGGACGTGGTCGGCGGCGCGCTGGTCGTCAACGACGACACCCTCGGCGAGGAACTGGCCTACCACCAGAACGCCATGGGCGCGATCGCCGGGCCGTTCGACGCCTGGCTGGTGATGCGGGGCATCAAGACGCTGGCCGTCCGGATGGACCGGCACAGCGCGAACGCGGCGCGCGTCGCCGAGCTGCTGGCCTCCCACAAGAAGGTGACCCGGGTCTACTACCCGGGGCTGGCCGAGCACCCGGGCCACGAGGTCGCCGCCAAGCAGATGCGGTCCTTCGGCGGGATGGTGTCGTTCCAGGTGGCGGGCGGCGAGGAGGCGGCGGTGGAGGTCTGCAACCGCGCCAAGCTGTTCACGCTCGGGGAGTCGCTGGGCGGCGTGGAGTCGCTGATCGAGCACCCGGGGCGGATGACGCACGCCTCGACGGCCGGTTCGGCGCTGGAGGTCCCCGCCGATCTGGTGCGCCTCTCGGTGGGCATCGAGTCCGCCGACGACCTGCTGGCCGACCTCACCCAGGCGCTGGGCTGAGCCCCGCGCCGGGCTGAGCCCCGGCGGGCCCGCGTGCGGCCCGCCCCGGCCCGTTCAGTACCCCTCCACGGCGGGGGTGGTACGGGCCGGCGGCGGGTGCCAGGGCTGCTCGACCGCCGCCCACAGGGCGAGCGCCAGCAGCGCCAGCAGTGCGAGCAGGGACCCGGCCCGGTGCAGCAGCCGGCGCCGGAGCCGCAGCCGGCGGCCCCGCGCGGCGGCCCGTACCGCCAGGTCCGGCGGCACCGGCGGCCACGGCCCGGCCCACAGCATCCGCCGCGCCTCGGTCTCCTTGCGGTCCGGCGGCGGCCGCCACCCGGGGTCGGGCGCGGCGCCCTGGGGGCCGGCGAAGTCGTCGCCCCCTCTCATGGCAGGTCCTCGCCCGGTCTCACGGCGGCTCCGGTGTGCTCACGGCCGCGGGCCGGCCGGCTCGGGGCGGTGGCTGCGGAGTTCGGCCAGGGCGTGCCGGTACAGCGCGTGGACCCGTTCGGCGGGCAGGCCCAGTTGGGCCGCGGTCTGCTCCTCGGCGACGTCCTCGTGGAGGCGGAGCACCAGGACCAGGCGCTCGCGCGGGCTCAGCCGGTCCAGCAGTCCGCCGCGCGGCCGCCGGTGCCGCCGGGCGGACTGGGCGAACAGCCCGGCCAGTTCGCGGCGGGCCCGCTCGTACGGGTCCTCGCCGCGCAGCCGGTCCCACCCGGCGTACGTCCGGGCCAGCGCGCGGACCAGCAGTTCCTCGGCGGCGGGGGCCGGCCGGTCGGCGGGCTCGCCGGTCAGCAGGGCCGCGGCGTGCAGCAGCCGCCCGGCCGCGCCCGCGGTGAACGCCTCGAACTCCCGGGCCCGGCACCGGTCCCGCACCAGCCGCCGCTCTCCCACCGCGCCTCCCCCGATGGCGGCCGCCCGGCGCCCCGGCCCCTGTCGGCGACGCCCCGGGAACCACCGGACAGCCCTGTGGCCCCTATGGCACGGCAGTCCGGGTACAGGGGTCAAGGGGTGCGGCGGCGGAGACTTCCCGCGTGGCCGGGGCCCGTTCCACGCGCCCGCCCGGGCCGGCCGAGTGGTGCGGCCGGGCGCGAGCGTTCATCTCGGCGGGCGGCCACGGCAACGGTGCGGATCAGACCAGGGGCCCGCCTCGGCGGCCCGGCCCCTTCACCAAGCCCCCGGTCCGACCGTCGTCCCGGCCGTCCGTCCCAGCCGTTCGCCCCAGCCCTTCCGACCGGCCCTTTCGAGCAGCCCGTCCGACCAGCCGTTTCGGACCGGCCTCTTCGGACCGGTGGTTTCCCACCGGCTGTTTCAGGACGGTGTCCCCGGGCCGCCGCCCGGGGCCAGGGCGGTGATCTCGGCCAGCGAGGTGTTGAAGCGCGTCAGCAGCGTGGTGAACGCCTCGCGCTCGTCCTCGCTCCACTCCTCCGTCACCAGCGCCATCAGCGCCCGCCGCGAGGCGCGGACCTCGTCCAGGCGGGCGTGGCCGCGCTCGGAGAGCTCCAGGACCACGGCGCGGCCGTCCTCGGGGTGGGTGGCACGGTTGACCAGCCCGGCGTCGACCAGCGGCGCGACCTGCCGGGTGACCGTCGAGGAGTCGATCCCCATCCCGCAGGCCAGGGCCTTGACGCCCATCGGGCCTTCCTGGTCCAGGCGGTTGAGCAGCAGGTAGGCGGCGCGGTCCATGGAGTTGCGCGCCTGCCCGACACCGCCGAGCCGGCTCTGTTCGGCGCGGCGGGCGAAGACCGCCACTTGGTGCTGGAGCGCGTCGAGAAGAGCGGTGTCGGTGTGGGTCGTCATGTCCGGAGGGGTGGGCATGGCCGGGGCTCGCTTCATCGGGGTGGGCACGGATGGCTGGGGAAGACAGCGTACGCGGCGGCGGCGCGGCCCGTACCGGCGCTGCCGTGTCGGGCCGCGCCGCGCCTGGCGGGAAGGGCGCGCGGACCCGCCGGTGTCCGGCATCCGGCCGGAAAAGCCCGGATCGTGGCCGAACTGCAAGACTGGCCGCATGGCCGATCACACGCCGCCGCGTACGCCACACGGGCCGGACGGGCCGCACGGGCCGGAAGAGCCGCACGTATCGCACGTGTCGCATGTACCGCACGGGCCCGACAGATTCCCCGCTCCGGGCGGATCCTCCGCTCCCGGCGGGCTCCCCGCTCCGGGCGGCCCCGCCGCGCCGGGCAGGCCGTCCGCGCCGCTCCCCGCCTCCCGCCCGACCACCTCCGGCCCGGCCGAAGCCCCCCGCCCGGCCGAAGCCCCCCGCCCCGCCCCCGCCGACCTCGCCGCCCTGACCGTCGACGACATCCGCGAGGCCCAGAAGCTGCTCTCCGGCGTGTCCCGGACGACCGCGATGGAGGGCAGCCGCTATCTGTCGGCGCTGGTGGGCGCGCCCGTCCACCTCAAGTGCGAGAACCTCCAGCGCACCGGCTCGTTCAAGATCCGCGGCGCCTACGTGCGGATCGCCGGCCTCTCGGCGCAGGAGCGCGCGGCCGGCGTGGTGGCGGCGAGCGCCGGCAACCACGCGCAGGGCGTGGCCCTGGCGGCGTCCCTGCTGGGGGTCGCATCGACGGTCTTCATGCCGGCCGGCGCCCCGCTGCCCAAGGTCGCCGCGACCCGCGAGTACGGTGCCGAGGTGCGGCTGCACGGCCAGGTGGTGGACGAGACGCTGGCCGCCGCCCAGGAGTACGCCCGGCAAACCGGCGCGGTCTTCATCCACCCCTTCGACCACCGCGACATCATCGCGGGCCAGGGCACGGTCGGCCTGGAGATCCTCGAACAGTGCCCGGAGGTGCGGACCGTCGTGGTCGGCGTGGGCGGCGGCGGGCTCGCGGCCGGTGTCGCGCTCGCGGTCAAGGCGCTGCGCCCGGACGTGCGGGTGGTGGGGGTGCAGGCGGCGGCCGCGGCCTGCTACCCGCCGTCGCTCGCGGCGGGCCGCCCGGTGGCCATCGAGCCGCTGACCACGATGGCGGACGGGATCAAGGTCGGGCGGCCGGGCGAGGTGCCGTTCGGCATCGTGCACGCGCTGGTGGACGAGGTCCGCACGGTCACCGAGGACGAGCTGTCCAGCGCGCTGCTGCTGTGCCTGGAGCGGGCGAAGCTGGTCGTGGAGCCGGCCGGGGCCAGCCCGGTGGCGGCGCTGCTGTCCGCGCCCGGCTCCTTCCAGGGGCCGGTGGTCGCGGTGCTCTCGGGCGGCAACGTCGATCCGCTGCTGATGCAGCGGATCCTGCGGCACGGTATGGCCGCCGCCGGCCGCTACCTCTCGCTGCGGCTGCGGCTCACCGACCGGCCCGGGGCGCTGGCCACCCTCCTCGGCGTGCTGACCGTGGTGGACGCCAATGTGCTGGACGTCGGGCACGTCCGCACCGACCCCCGGCTGGGACTCACCGAGGCGGAGGTCGAACTCCACCTGGAGACCAAGGGGCCCGAGCACTGCGCGGAGGTGTGCGCGGCGCTGCGCGAGGCCGGGTACGACGTGGTCGTGGCCTGAGGGGCACCCGGGGGCGCGCCGACCGGAGCGGCCCCGCCGGCCCGGCGGGGCGCCGGCGGCAAAGGGGCGGTGGCACCGGCCACCGCCCCTTCCCCATGAGCGGCCACCGCCTGGAGGCCCGCACGCCACCCGTAAGCCCCCCACCAGCCGTACGGCCCCCGCCGTTCGTACGCCTTCGCGCCCCCGCAAGGCCCCACCCTCCCTACGCCCGCGCGCCGTCCGTAGGAACGCGCCCTGCCTCTTGGGTGTTTCGGGTCGCGGAGGGCGGGCGGGCATGGAAACGTGGCGACGTCAGTTCGTCGTAAAATTTATATCGCGATGTATCGCGTTCCGGGTGTAGCATCGGCGCGGCCGTGAGGTCGTGCGCCCGTCCCGTCCGCGGGCGGCGGCGCCCCTCGCGGACGCGCGCCCTGAACCCACCGGCACGAACATCCAGCGGCCCGGCATCCGCCGGCCGGCGGCCCCGGCCGAACGAACCGGCCGGAACGACCGAATCCATGGGGGTACCCACATGCCAGGCGCCATTTACGCCGAAGGTCTGGTGAAGACCTTCGGCGAGGTGAGGGCACTGGACGGCGTCGATCTCGACGTACCCGAAGGCACCGTCCTCGGACTGCTCGGCCCGAACGGTGCCGGCAAGACCACCACCGTCCGGGTCCTGACGACCCTGCTCCGGCCCGACCGGGGGAGTGCGCACGTCGCCGGTATCGACGTCCTCGCGCAGCCCGACGCGGTCCGCCGGGCCATCGGCCTCTCCGGCCAATTCGCCGCCGTGGACGAGTACTTGACCGGCCGGGAGAATCTGGTCATGGTCGGGCGGCTCTACCAGATGGGCGGCCGCGACGCCAAGCGGCGGGCCGCCGAACTGCTGGAGCGGTTCGGCCTCGCGGACGCCGCGGACCGGCCCGCCAAGACCTACTCCGGCGGGATGCGCCGCCGCCTCGACCTCGCCGCCGCGCTGGTCGTCAGCCCGCCCGTGATGTTCATGGACGAGCCGACCACCGGCCTGGACCCGCGCAACCGCCAGGCGCTGTGGGACGTCATCCAGGAACTGGTCGCCGGCGGCACCACGCTGCTCCTCACCACCCAGTACCTGGAGGAGGCCGACCGGCTCGCCCACGACATCTGCGTGGTCGACCACGGCCGGGTCATCGCCCGCGGCACCTCCGACCAGCTCAAGGCCCGTACCGGCGGCGAGCGGATCGAGGTCGTGGTGCACGACCCCGGGCAGCTCGCGGTCGCCGGCCAGGTGCTGGACGCGGTCGCCAAGGGGGAGGGCACCGCCGACCCGCACACCCGCCGGCTGACCGTCCCGGTGACCGGCGGCGCCAGGCTGCTCGCCGAGGTCATCCGGGAACTGGACGGCCGGGGCGTGGAGATCGACGACATCGGGCTGCGCCGCCCGACCCTCGACGACGTCTTCATCGCGCTGACCGGCCACGCGGCCGAGACCGGTGCGGAGCCCGGCGCCGCGGAGGGGGACGGCGCGGGCGACGGCGGCGGGGGCGGGCCCCGGACGGGGCGGCGGAACGGGCCCGGCCAGGGCACCGGAGACGGGACCGGACGCGCGGACGGCGGCCGGTCCGGCGCGACGACCACCAAGGAGGGCGTGCGATGAGCGCGGTCGGACACGCGGGCGGCCCGGCCCCCGCCCTGGGCACCGGACGGCCGCGCGGCGGCCTCGCCCGGTCGGTGCGCGATGCGCTGGTGGTGGCCCAGCGCAACCTGATCCGCATGGTGCGGATCCCCGAGGTGGTCATTTTCGCCCTGATCCAGCCGATCATGTTCGTGGTGCTCTTCACCTACGTGTTCGGCGGGTCCATCGCCGTCCCGGGCGCCCCGTCGGGCGACGCCCAGGCGTACCGGGAATTCCTGATGGCGGGCATCTTCGCGCAGACCGTCACGTTCGCCACCGCCGGCGCGGGGGCGGGCATCGCGGACGACATGCACAAGGGGCTGATCGACCGGTTCCGGTCGCTGCCGATGTCGCGCGGCGCGGTGCTCACCGGCCGCACCCTCGCCGACCTGGTGCAGACCGCGCTGACCCTGGTGGTGCTGGCCGTCGTCGCGCTGCTGATCGGCTGGCGCAGCCACCACAACCCGCTGAGCGTACTGGCCGGTTTCGGGCTGCTGCTCCTGCTCGGCTACGCCTTCTCCTGGATCGGCGCGCTGATCGGCCTCTCGGTCCGGACGCCGGAAGCGGCCACCTCCGGCGGGCTGATCTGGCTCTTCCCGCTGACGTTCGTCTCCAACGCGTTCGTGCCGGTCAACGGGATGCCGGCGTTCCTCCAGCACGTCGCGGAGTGGAACCCGTTCAGCGCCACGGTCGCCGGCGCGCGGGAGCTGTTCGGCAACACCATCGCGGGCGTGCCCCGCTCGGTGACCGGGGCCTGGCCCATGGAGCACCCGGTGCTCGCGTCGGCACTGTGGTCCGTACTGATCATCGCGGTCTTCCGGACGCTGGCGGTGCGGAAGTACCGGTCGGCGACCGCCTGAGCCGCCGCCCGCGCCGGCCACCCCGTCCGCGGACGCACGGAAGCGGCCCGGAGCACAGGGCTCCGGGCCGCTTCACGGGTATGCGTCCCGGGGGCAGATCCGCCGCTCGGCCGGTGTCCGGCTCAGCCGGTGTACGGCTTGGCGTCGAGGATCTTCACGGACGCCGTCTTGCCGTTGGGGAGCTCGTACTCCGCGTCGGCGCCGATCTTCTTGCCGTTCACCCCGGACCCCAGCGGCGACTGCGGGGAGTAGGTCTCGATGTCCCCGCTCGCGTACTCCCGCGAGGCCAGGAGGAAGGAAAGGGTGTCGTCCGGGTCCCCGTCGAACGCGATGGTGACGACCATGCCGGGGGCGACCGTGCCGTTGGCCTCGGGGGCTTCGCCCACCTTCGCGGACTCCAGCAGCTGCTTGAGCTGGCGGACGCGCAGCTCCTGCTTGCCCTGCTCTTCCTTGGCCGCGTGGTACCCGGCGTTCTCCTTCAGGTCACCTTCCTCGCGGGCCGCCTGGATCTTCTCGGTGATCTCGGCGCGTGCGGGACCAGACAGGTACTCCAGCTCGGCCTTGAGCTGGTCATACGCCTCCTGGGTCAGCCAGGTGACGTTCTCGCTGGTCTGGGTCACAGGTGCTCCTCGTCGGTACTGGGGATAAATCAAACGCCCTACCAGGAAGGTTTGCGCCTTCACAGGTGGGCGAAACCACGAGCCTAACAATTCCGGCACAAAACGGGGAAGAGGAATTTCACAGTGGCCGGGCCGGGACGCATCACCGCAGCTCAGGGCGGTGGGGCGGGGCGCGGCGGATGGGCCGTTCGCGTCACCGGGCGCTGCGCGGCGTGGCCGGCCCGGCGGTCGCTGCCGCGCAGGGCGCGCGCCGTCAGCCGGTGCTGCCGGAGGCCGCCGTGCAGCCGACCAGGACCGCGTTGGTCGCCCGCTTCGTGGTCCGCAGCGTCACCTCGGTGTCGACCTGTCCCGAGCGCTGGTCGATGGCGACGTCCTTGCGGCCCACCTCGGAACCGTCGGTGGCCTGCGAACGGAGCGTGCACACGCCCCGGTCGTCCTTGCCCTTGACCACTTCCAGATGGACCGTGACCGCGTGGTCCGAGACCGCGTCCCAGGTGATGATCCGGCCGCTGAGGTCCTGCCCGGAGATGTAGGAGACGCCGAGCCAGCCGACGACGCCGAGCAGCACCGCGCCCAGCACCGCGCCGACGATCTTGAGCGTGCGGTCCGCGCGCTGGTCCGCAGAGCGGCCGTAGCGTCCCTCGGGGAGCCCTTCGCGCACCGCGGCCATGATCCATCCTCCTGGTAGGGGACCGGGAACGTACGGGCCCCGGGGGGTCCCCGCCCCGGGGAATACAGCGCCCCCTCGCTTCGGTCACTATAGGAGGCATCTTCTCCGGCCCTTCACTGAGGATCGAGTCTTGACTGAGCAGCTGCGATTGATGGCGGTCCACGCCCACCCCGACGACGAGTCGAGCAAGGGTGCGGCCACCATGGCCAAGTACGTGTCCGAGGGGGTGGACGTGCTGGTCGTCACCTGCACGGGGGGCGAGCGGGGCTCCATCCTCAACCCCAAGCTCCAGGGGGACCCGTACATCGAGGAGCACATCCACGAAGTCCGCCGGAAGGAAATGGACGAGGCCCGGGAGATCCTGGGCGTCAAGCAGGAGTGGCTGGGCTTCGTGGACTCCGGGCTGCCCGAGGGCGACCCGCTGCCGCCGCTGCCCGAGGGCTGCTTCGCCCTCCAGGACGTCGAGGAAGCGGCCGGGCGCCTGGTGAAGCTGATCCGGGAATTCAAGCCGCAGGTCATCACGACCTACGACGAGAACGGCGGCTACCCGCACCCGGACCACATCATGACCCACAAGATCACGATGGTGGCCTTCGAAGCGGCCGGCGACCCGGAGAAGTACCCCGAGGCGGGCGAGCCCTGGCAGCCGCAGAAGCTCTACTACAACCAGGGCTTCAACAAGCCGCGCACCCTCGCCCTGCACGAGGCGCTGCTGGAGCGCGGCATGGAGTCGCCCTACGGCGAGTGGCTGGAGCGGTGGAAGTCCTTCGAGCGCCGCGAGCGCACGCTGACCACCTACATCCCCTGCGCCGACTTCTTCGAGATCCGCGACAAGGCACTGATCGCCCACGCCACCCAGATCGACCCCGACGGCGGGTGGTTCCGGGTGCCGATGGACATCCAGCGCGAGGTCTGGCCGACCGAGGAATACGAGCTCGCGAAGTCGCTCGTGGACACTTCGCTCCCCGAGGACGACCTCTTCGCGGGCATCCGCAACAATTGAGCCCATGATGAGCGCGACCAGCACCCTCGCCCTGACGCACTTCGTCACCCTTGCCGACAGCTTCGACAAGGACAAGGTGACCCCGGGCGTCCTCGGCTTCATCGTCTTCGCGGTCATCGGCGGTGCCGTGTGGCTGCTGATGAAGTCCATGAACAAGCACATGCGCAAGGTGGACTTCGAGGAGATCCCCGAGGACGGCCGGGCGGGCACCCCCGCTCCGGCCGCCGCGGCCCCGAAGCCGAAGACCAGCTGACCGCCCGGCGCCGGACCGCGGGAGCGGGGCACGGCGCGCGGGCACCAGGACCGGGCAGCGGTCCATGACCCGGCCGCCCGGCAGCGGCCGGCAGACCGCCCCGGCGGCTCGCTGACCCACGCGGTCAGCGAGCCGTACCGCCCTGCCGCGCGTTGCCGCGTACGGGCACACGGCGGCCTCACTCCGCGGCCGCCGGCGCCGCCGGTACGCCCATGACCTCTCTGGCCTGCCGGTCCGGCACCATGCCCAGCCGCCACGCCTGCCAGCCCGTCTCCGGCTCCACCCCGCGCTCCAGCAGCAGCCCGAGCGTCTGCGCGTACTCCGTCAGCTTGGCGTCCCGGCCCCCGTGCCGCTCCGCGACCAGCTGCGCCAGCTCCTCCTGCGCCACCGCCGTGCCGACCACCGAGCCGCCCGGCGAGGCGAACGGCAGCAGCGTGCACCGCAGGAACCGCGCCCAGTCCTCGCCGCGCCGGTCGCCGTACCCGGCGAACAGCGCCGCGGCCTCGCCGGCCAGCTCCAGCGCCTGGGCGAACCGCCCGTTGCCGGCGTCGATGACCACCAGCTCCAGCAGCGACCACGCCTCGCCGTGTGCCACCCCGATCCGCTGGAAGTCCTTCCGGGCGTCCTGGAGCAGCTGCCGGGCGAAACCGCTGTTGCGCAGCGAACCGGTCTGCTCGGCCCGCAGATCGCGGGTCACCCGCCCCGCGTGGTGCCGCGCGCAGGCCAGGCCGTAGCCGTCCTGCATGCGGCTGAACATGTTCCGCGAGCGCTCCAGCTGGCGCAGCGCGGCGTCCCGCTCGCCGCGCTCCTCCAGGGCCTGGCCGAGGTAGTACATCGTCCACGCCTCGCCGCGGGCGTCCTCGTGCTGCCGGTGCAGCGGCAGCGCCTGCTGGAGCCCGTCCACGGCCGGGCCGGCGTCGCCCGCCACCAGCCGGGCCCGGGCCAGCTGCGTCATCGCCCAGGCCGTACCGCGGTCGTCGCGGGTGCGGCCGTACAGCTCCAGCGCGGCGTGCAGGGCGGACTCGGCGGCCGCTACCTCGCCCCGCCGCAGGTGCACCTGGCCGAGCTGGAAGTGTGCCCACGCCTGGCCGTGCAGGCTCTCGCTCTCCTCGTGCAGCGCCAGCGACTCCCGCAGCATCCCCTCGGCCTCGGCGAGCCGCGCCCGGTCCCGCTCGACCGCCGCCAGGGCGTGCAGCGTCCAGGCCCGGTCGCCGCGCATCTCCGGACCGGACTGGACCTCCAGCGCCTCCCGCAGCCGGGCCGCGGCCTCGGAGAGCTGCCCCTGCTGCTGGAGGGTGATGCCCAGATCGCGCAGCGCGCGGGCCGCGCCCACCGGATGCTGCGCCTCGAAGTAGAGATCGACCACCGACGACAGGGTCGTCCGGGCGCGGTCCAGCTCGCCGAGCTGGCGGGCCGCGACGCCGGTCCGCCACTGCACCGAGCGCACCAGCAGCCCCTGGCCGGCCGCCCGGGTCAGCTCGCTCAGCTCCCCGAGGCGGTAGAGGTCGCCGCGCAGCAGGCAGTAGTCGCACAGCGCGCCCAGCAGGTGGGACACCGCGGCCTGGTCGATGTCCTGGTCGGCGTGGCGCAGCGCGGCGGTGATGAAGCTGGTCTCGTCGTCCAGCCACTGCAACGCCGCGTCCAGGGACGGGAAGCCGTGCGGGCCGAAGCGGTCGGCGCGGGTGGAGGTGTTGCCGTCGACCAGGCGGATCACCGCGTCGGCCAGCTCGGCGTAGCCGCGGATCAGCCGCTCCTGGGCCGCGGCGCGCTCGGCCGGCTCCTCCTCGGCCGTCAGCCGGGCGTGCGCGAAGCGGTGCACCAGGGGGTGCAGGCGGTAGCGCGTCCCGCGGACGTGCTCGACCAGCCCGGCCCCGGCCAGCGCGGTCAGCTGCCGCCCGGCCTCCGCGTCGGCCACGCCGAGCAGCGCGGCCGCGGCGGCCGTGCCCAGACTGGCCCGGCCCACCAGCGCCAGCCGCCGCAGCAGCTGCCTGGCCTGCGGCGGCTGGTCGGCGTACCGCAGCGCCAGCGCCCGCTCCACCGGGGCCGCCCCGTCGGCCGCCGCCAGCTCCCGGGCCAGTGCGGCGGGGGAGCGGTCGCCCAGGGCGGAGCCGGCCACCCGCAGGGCCAGCGGCAGACCGCCGCACAGCTCCGCGATCCGCTCGGCGGCCGGCGCGTCGTACGCTTCCGCGGCGCGCGCCGGCGGCTCCCCGGCGGCGGCCGCCGAGCGCAGCAGCTCCTCGGCGCCCGCCGTGTCCAGCCCGGTCACCGGCAGCTGGTGCACCCGCGCCGCCAGGTCCGCCGGGAACCGCAGCGGCGTACGGGAGGTGACCAGCACCAGGCTGTCGGAGCCGTCCGGCACCAGGGCGCGCACCTGCTCGGCGTCCGCGGCGTCGTCCAGCAGGACCGTCACCGGCAGCCCGGCCAGGTGCCGGTGGTAGATCTCGGTGAGCCGGGTGACGTGCTGCTCCTGGGAGGGCCGCTCGCGGAACAGCAGCTGCTCACGCGGCGCGCCCAGGCGGTTGAGCAGGTGCAGCAGCGCGTCCCGGACGGGCAGCGGCACCTCACCGGGGGTGTCGCCGCGCAGGTCCACCACGCAGGCGCCGCGGAACTGGTCGCGCAGCTGGTGGGCGGCCCGCACCGCCAGCGCCGTCCGCCCGGAGCCGGGCTCGCCGTGCAGCACCACCACCGTCGGCTGCGTCCCGGTGCTCGCCCGGCCGGCCTGCACCCACCGGGCGATCTGCCCCAGCTCCGCCCGGCGCCCGGCGAACGGGCCGCCGGGCTCCGGGAGTTGGGCGAACGACCGCTCCAGCACCGATCGCCGTCGGGCCGCCGCGCTGCGGTCCGCGCCGCGCAGCTGCGGCCCCCGGGAGCCCTTCCCCGCGGACGCCGCGGGCGGCGCGCCACCGCTCCGGGTCCCCGCCAGCATCCGCTGCTGGTCCAGGAACGGGCGGACGCCGCGCACCTCCAGCGCCGTCAGCCACGCCAGCCGCAGCTGCTCGGGGCCGCCGGGCCGGCCGCGCAGCCCGGCCTGGCGGTGCGCCGCCGGGAAGTGCCCCGCGGCCAGCTTCACCACCGCCGCCGCCGCGCCCGCCACCAGCGCCGCCCCGCCCGCGCCCAGCGCCGGGCCGCCACCCGTGCCGTACGCCAGGCCGGCCCCGCACGCGGCCACCGCGGCCGCCAGTGCCGCCACCGCCCCCGTGCCCAGCTCCTTGCGCGTCAGCCGCGCCGCCAGCGGCCGCCGGCCGGCTGACGCCTCGTCCAGCGCCCGGACGTACGCGGCGTACTCCTCCGACGCGGGGGCGGCCAGCTCGTCCAGCGCCGCGGACGCTCTGGCCAGCAGCGCCGCCCCGTCCAGCCGGCCGCCCGCGCGGCGCTCCTCCTCCTCGACGCTCCGTTTCAGCAGCGCCTCCGCTTCCTTGCGGTGGCCCTCGCGCAGTCCGGCCCGTTCGCCCGGCATGTCCGTCCCCCTCCAGCAGTCGCCACGGTCGTGGCGCGTCCAGCACTCCCCTGCGGATCACCGCCGCCCCGGCGGCGCACCGGTCACCCGCCACCGCGGCCCGCCCCGGCGTGATCACCGCCGTACGCACAGTGTTCCGCCTCCACGCCCTTCCCGGCAGGGCTGTGGATAACTCCCGACACACCCGGCAACCGCCGCCCCGTTGGGAGAGGATGGCCCCATGCCGAACCGCCTGGCCCAAGAGACGTCCCCGTACCTGCTCCAGCACGCCGACAACCCCGTCGACTGGTGGCCGTGGTCCCCCGAAGCATTCGAGGAGGCCCGCCGACGCGGCGTCCCGGTGCTGCTCAGCGTCGGGTACAGCTCGTGCCACTGGTGCCATGTGATGGCCGACGAGAGCTTTGCGGATCCCGGGCTCGCCGGGCTGATCAATGACCACTTCGTGGCCGTCAAGGTCGACCGCGAGGAGCGTCCGGACGTCGACGCGGTCTACATGGAGGCCGTCCAGGCGGCCACCGGTCAGGGCGGCTGGCCGATGACCGTCTTCCTCACGCCCGCCGCCGAGCCCTTCTACTTCGGGACGTACTTCCCGCCCGAGCCCCGCCACGGCATGCCCTCCTTCGGGCAGGTGCTGGAAGGGGTCCGAGCCGCCTGGGCGGACCGCCGGGAGGAGGTCGGCGAGGTCGCGGGCCGGATCGTCGCCGACCTCGCGGGCCGCTCGCTGGCCGGGTCGCTCCCCGAGGACGGCCGGCGGCCCCCGCGCCCCGAGGAGCTGCACACCGCGCTGATGGGGCTGACCCGCGAGTTCGACGCGGTGCACGGCGGGTTCGGCGGCGCGCCGAAGTTCCCGCCGCCGATGGTGCTGGAGTTCCTGCTCCGCCACCACGCCCGGACCGGCTCCGCCGGCGCGCTGGAGATGGTCCAGGCGACCTGTGCGGCGATGGCCCGCGGCGGCATCTACGACCAGCTCGGCGGCGGTTTCGCGCGCTATTCCGTCGACCGGGAATGGATCGTTCCGCACTTCGAGAAGATGCTGTACGACAACGCCCTGCTCTGCCGCCTGTACGCCCACCTCTGGCGGGCCACCGGCTCGGATCAAGCCCGCCGGGTCGCGCTGGAGACCGCCGACTTCATGGTCCGCGAACTCCGCACCGACCAGGGCGGTTTCGCCTCCGCGCTGGACGCGGACAGCGACGACGGGACGGGCCGGCACGCCGAGGGCGCGTACTACGTCTGGACGCCGGAGCAGCTGCGCGACGTCCTGGGCGAGGACGACGCCGCGTTCGCCGCCGCGTACTTCGGCGTCACCGAGGAGGGCACCTTCGAGGAGGGCGCCTCGGTCCTGCAACTCCCCGACACCGGCGGCCCGCTGGCGGACGCCGGACGGGTCGCGTCGGTACGGGAGCGGCTGCTGGCGGCGCGCGCGCAGCGGCCGCGCCCGGGGCGCGACGACAAGGTCGTCACCTCCTGGAACGGCCTGGCCGTCGCCGCGCTCGCCGAGACCGGCGCCTACTTCGACCGGCCCGACCTCGTGCAGGCCGCCACCGACGCCGCCGACCTGCTGGTCCGCGTCCACATGGACGGGCAGACGCGGCTGCACCGCACCTCCAGGGACGGCACGGCCGGCGGCAGCACCGGTGTCCTGGAGGACTACGCCAACGCCGCCGAGGGCTTCCTGACGCTGGCCTCGGTCACCGGGGAGGGCGTCTGGGTGGAGTTCGCCGGCTTCCTCCTGGACACCGTCCTGGTCCAGTTCACCGCCGCCGACGGCACCCTCTACGACACCGCCGCCGACGCCGAGAAGCTGATCCGCCGCCCCCAGGACCCGACCGACAACGCCACGCCCTCCGGGTGGACCGCCGCGGCCGGGGCGCTGCTCTCCTACGGGGCGCTGACCGGCAGCGCGCTGCACCGGGACGCCGCGGAGCGCGCCCTGGGGATCGTCACCGCGCTCGGCGGGCGGGCGCCGCGCTTCATCGGCTGGGGCCTCGCGGTCGCCGAGGCGGCGCTGGACGGGCCGCGCGAGGTCGCGGTGGTCGGCCCGCCGGACGACCCGGCCACCCGCGCGCTGCACCGCGCCGCCCTGCTCGGCACCGCCCCCGGGACGGTGGTCGCCCTGGGCGCCCCGGGGCCGGACGACGCCGCCGAGGTGCCGCTGCTGATGGCGCGCCCGCTGGTCGACGGGCAGCCGGCCGCCTACGTGTGCCGCCACTTCACCTGCGAGCGCCCGACGACCGACCCGGAGGAGCTGGCGCGGCGGCTGCGCGGCTGAGGCCCCGCGCGCCCCGCGCGCCCCGCGGGTCCGAGGGGGCGGGGGCTGCGGTGGCCGCGGGCCCGGGGTGGCCGGAGGCGGTGGTCCGGGCACCGGGGCGGGGGCCCGCCCCGGTGGGCGGCCCCCCGGCCCCGCCCCGCCGCGCCTCAAGTGGGCGCCACGGCGGCCCGGTTGGCCGGGACGGGCGCCGCACCGTCTAGCCTCCGCACATGACGAACCGCACGCACCGCGAGGTCCGCCTCGCCGCCCGCCCCGCGGGTCCGGTCGGCGACGACCTCTTCGAGATCGCCGAGGTCCCCGTCCCCGAGCCCGTGGAGGGCCAGGTCCTCGTACGCAACACCCTGATGTCCGTCGCGGCCGTGATGCGCACCCTGATGGACGAGAACACCTCCCTGCCGATGCCGTCCTTCCAGGTCGGCGAGGCGCTCCACGGGCCCGCCGTCGGAGAGGTGGTCGCCGCCCCGGGGACCGGCCTGGCCCCCGGCGACCTGGTGGCGCACCGCCTCGGCTGGCGCGAGTACGCCCTGGTGGACGCCGGGCAGGTGCAGCGCCTGGACCCGGATCTGCTGCCCGACCCGGCCGCCTACCTCTCGCAGGGCCCCACCGCCCTGATGGGCATCGACCGCGGCGCCGAAGTGCGCCCCGGTGACACGGTGTTCATCACGGGCGCGGCCGGCGGCGTCGGCTCGCTGGCCGGCCAGCTCGCCCGGCTGCGCGGTGCCGCCCGGGTCATCGGCAGCACCGGCTCGCCGGCGAAGGCCGACCGGCTCCGCGCGGAGTTCGGTTACGACGCGGTGGTCCTGCGCGGCGCCGGGCCCATCGAGGAGCAGCTGCGCGCGGCCGCCCCCGAGGGCATCGACGCGCTCTTCGACAACGTCGGCGGGGAGCAGCTCCAGGCCGCGATCGCCCTCGCCAGGAGGGGTGCCCGGCTCGCCCTCGTCGGGGCGCTCGCCGCGCAACTCGCGGACGGCCGGCCGGCCGCGACCCCCGTCGACACGCTGTCCCTGGTCTCCCGCGGCATCACGCTGCGCGGGGTCGCCCTCTACGACCACCTCGACCTGATCCCGGAGTGGAACCGGCTGTTCGGCCGGGGGCTGCGCGACGGCACCCTCACCTTCCCGCACGCCCGCCTCCAGGGCATCGAGCAGGCCCCGCGGGCCCTCCAGGAGCTGATCGCGGGCACGCACCTGGGTGCCGTCCTCGTGGAGCTCTGACCAACAGCCGGTGTACGGGCGGGCGTTGGGGTACCCGGTGGGCCGTGGCGGATGGGGTCATCCGTCCGGGGGATTGCGGTTCCCGGCGGTAGCCTGCCCGGGTGACGACCTTGCTCGGGTCCCGTTCCCTCGTCCAGGAGGCCGCGGCGCTGCGGTCCGGTGCGGACGACCCGCTCGCCGCGGTGCTCCGCACCTGCGACCGCATCGACGCGGTGGACCACCGGATCCACGCCTTCGTCCCGGAGCCGGGGCGCCGCGCCCGGCTCCGGGAAGCGGCCCGGGAGCTGGCCGCGGCCGGGCCGCCGGGCGCCGCCGGACGCCCCGCGCTGTACGGCGTCACGGTCGGCGTCAAGGACATCGTGCACGTCAACGGGCTGCCCACGCGGGCCGGTTCGGCGCTGCCGCCAAAGGAGCTGGCCGGCCCGCAGGCCGCCGTGGTGGACCGGCTGCGCGCCGCCGGGGCGCTGATCGCCGGCAAGACGGTGACCGCGGAGTTCGCGGTCACCGCACCGGGGCCGACCCGCAACCCGCACCACACCGGCCACACGCCCGGCGGTTCGAGCAGCGGCTCGGCGGCCGCGGTCGCCGCCGGGATGGTCCCGCTGGCCCTCGGGACGCAGACCGTCGGCTCGATGATCCGGCCCGCCGCCTACTGCGGGGTGGTCGGTTTCAAGCCGACCTATGGGCGGATCCCGTGCGACGGGGTGCTGCCGAACGCGGTCAGTTTCGACACCCTCGGGTGCTACGCCACGGACGTCGCGGGGATCGCGCTGGTCGCGGCGGTGCTCTGCGACGCGTGGCGGTCCGCGGCGGAGGCCGGTGGCGGGGACGCGGCCGGGCCGGACCGGCGGCCGGTGCTGGGCGTCCCCGCCGGGCCCTACCTGGAGCGGGCCGGCCACGAGGCGCGGTCCGCCTTCGCGGCGCAGCGGGCCGTGCTGGCCGCGGCCGGCTACGACGTCCGCGAGGTGCCCGTGATGGCCGACTTCGCGCGGATCACCGAGCAGCTCTTCACCATGAACCGCTACGAGCTCGCCCGCGCCCACGCCCGGTGGTTCGCCCGTTACGCCGACCGCTACCGGGAGCAGACGGTGGCCGCGATCCGCCAGGGCCACACGATCGGGGACGCCGCCTACGAGGCCGCCCGGGAGCGCCGTGCCGCCTTCCGGGAGCGGCTCGCCGCGGACGGGGCGGGTGCCGGGATCGACCTGTGGATCGCCCCGGCGGCCACCGGCCCGGCGCCCGCGGGCCTGGCCACCACCGGTGATTCCGTCATGTGCCTGCCCTGGAGCAACGCCGGGCTGCCGTCGCTGAGCCTGCCCGCCGGACGGTCCGCCGCCGGCCTGCCGCTGGGCCTGGAGCTGGTGGGCCGTTGGGGGGCCGACGAGGAGCTGCTGCACGGGGCGGCCGGCATCGAGCGCGTACTGAACGGGGGCGCGTCGGCCTAGGGGGTGTCCGCAAAGTCGCGTACCGGGGAGGCGGGGGTGCCGTGCCGGACTGGCACCGCGGGCCTGTGCTCCTACGGGCGGCGGCGGGGCGGCGGCCGCCCGCCGGGCGCCGTGCGCCACCGGAAGCGGCGCCGGTGCGCGAAGGACGCGCTCAGAGGGTGAGGCCGCCGGCCAGGACGTCCATCGCCTGGTGGATCAGCGCCTCCGGGCCCGCCGCCCGGGCGTCCTCCGCCCAGCGCAGCAGCGCCTCCTGGAGCGCGGCCAGCGCGGCGGCGCTGACGACCCGGAGGCCCAGGTCGTCGGCGGGCCGCCCGGTGCGCTCGGCCAGCGCGGTGCTGACGAGGTCCACGTGGCGGGCGGTGCGTTCGGCGGTGCGGCCCCGGACGGCGGGCACATCGCGGACCAGCCGGATGCGCTGGAGGAGTTCGCCGCGGTCGGCCGTGCTGGTGCCGTGCAGGATCCCGACCGCGACGTGCCGCAGCGTCTCGGCGATCGGCTCGCCGGCCGGCCGGGCCCGGATCCCGCCCGCCAGCAGGTCGTCGTACTCGTCGGGGAGGACGATGTCCTCCTTGGCGGGGAAGTGGCGGAAGACCGTGCTGGGGGAGACCTCGGCGGCTTCGGCGATCCGGTCGACGCCGGTCGCCTCGTAGCCCCGCTCCGCGAAGAGCCGGAAGGCGGCCCGGCGGATCGCCTGCCGGGTCTGGAGCTTCTTCCGCTCGCGCCGTCCGGGCCGGGGGGTTCCGGACGGCGCCGCGGCGGGGGTGCGTGCGGAGACCATGCGGCTCATTGTCCCCATCCGCCGCGGTGCCGATGCCCGGCCACCGCGCGGGGCGCCCGGGGGCCGGTGGCCGAGGTGCGGCGCCTTGACAGGTCTCTGATTGTCAGTGGGGTGTGTCACGCTCGTACGCGGGCATCGTTACGGACAGTGACGCTCGGAGGGAGGCTCGCGATGCGACCCGTGAGGCATGTGTACGCCGCGCTCGCCGCCGCGCTGTGTGTCGGCGGCTATCTGGTGGGCGGCGGCCCGCTGGTGACGGCCCTGGTGCTGGCCGGACTGGCGGCGCTGGCCTGGCAGGTGGCCGCCGCCTCCCGGCCGCGGCCGGCAGGGCGCCGGGCGGCGGCCGGGAGACCGCAGGAGAGGCCGGCCGGGAGACCGGACGGGCCGGCCGCCCCGATCCGGCCCGGCTCAGCGATGCGTATACGCGACCAGCGAGATGCCGACGTAGTGCACGACGAAGGCGGCAAGGGTGAAGGAGTGGAAGACCTCATGGAAGCCGAACCACCGCGGTGACGGATTGGGGCGCTTGATGCCGTAGACGATGGCGCCCGCGCTGTAGAGCAGCCCGCCGACGATGACGAGGACGAGGACGGCGATGCCGCCGGTGCGCAGGAAGTCGGGCAGGAAGAAGACGGCGGCCCAGCCCATCGCGATGTAGCACGGGGTGTAGAGCCAGCGCGGGGCGCCGACCCAGAAGACGCGGAAGGCGATGCCCGCCAGCGCGGCCGCCCACACCGCCCACAGCAGCACCTGTCCGCGGGTGCCCGGCACCAGCAGCAGCGTCAGCGGCGTATAGGTGCCCGCGATGATCAGGAAGATGTTGGCGTGGTCGAGCCGGCGCAGCACGCCACCGATCCGCGGGCTCCAATTCCCGCGGTGGTAAAGGGCGCTGACGCCGAACAGCAGGCAGGCGCTGAGGGTGTAGATCGCACAGGCCAGGCGGCCGCGGGGGCTGTCGGCGAGCGCGGTCAGCAGGACGCCGGAGAGCAGCACGGCGGGGAACATCCCCGCGTGCAGCCAGCCGCGCAGCTTCGGTTTGAGCGGCGCGGCAGCGGCGGCGACCGCGGCGGCCACCCCCGAGCCGGAATCGGTCCTGGACGGCGCGGAGGGGGGGCGGCTTTCGGCGGCGTCAGGCGCGGAAGTCATGGCGCAATGCTACCTACGCAACCGTAAGTTACAGGTTCGTCCGGAAGTGGTGACGGTCACCACGGTGCCCCCTGGACAGAACCGAATCGGGGTCGGATGATCAAATGAGTGCGGTCGGCACCGGATGAGCGGTCACGAAGCATCCGGGTCGCAGCCCCCAAGGGGCAGATAAGCAAAAGAAGCGGTTTTCTTGCCTTATGAGCGGAAAGCCGACCAAACCCCTCAACTAGGAGCGATCGTGGCGCGCGACAACGCGGCTCCCTCTCCCGTCCCCACCCGGCACCAGGACCTGCGCACGTGGGTCGACGACATAGCGGCCCTCACCCAGCCCGACCGCGTCGTCTGGTGTGACGGTTCGGAGGCGGAGTACGAGCGTCTGTGCGAAGAGCTCGTCGCAAAGGGCACCTTCAAGAAGCTCGACCCGATCAAGCGCCCCAACTCGTACTACGCCGCGTCCGACCCCTCCGACGTGGCGCGCGTGGAGGACCGCACCTTCATCTGCTCCGAGAAGGAAGCGGACGCCGGACCGACCAACCACTGGAAGGCCCCCGCCGAGATGCGGGAGATCTTCGCCGGTGAGCAGGGCATCTTCCGGGGGTCGATGAAGGGCCGGACGATGTACGTCGTCCCGTTCTGCATGGGCCCGCTGGGCTCCCCGCTCTCCGCGATCGGCGTGGAGATCACCGACTCCGCCTACGTCGCGGTGTCGATGCGCACCATGACGCGGATGGGCCAGGCGGTCCTCGACGAGCTGGGCGAGGACGGCTTCTTCGTCAAGGCCGTGCACACCCTGGGCGCCCCGCTCGCCGAGGGCGAGCAGGACGTGCCGTGGCCGTGCAACTCCACCAAGTACATCTCGCACTTCCCCGAGTCCCGGGAGATCTGGTCCTTCGGCTCCGGCTACGGCGGCAACGCCCTGCTCGGCAAGAAGTGCTACGCGCTGCGCATCGCCTCCGTCATGGCCCGCGACGAGGGCTGGCTCGCCGAGCACATGCTCGTGCTCAAGCTGACCCCGCCGCAGGGCGAGGCCAAGTACGTCGCGGCGGCGTTCCCGAGCGCCTGCGGCAAGACCAACCTGGCCATGCTGGAGCCGACGATCCCGGGCTGGACGGTCGAGACCATCGGCGACGACATCGCCTGGATGCGCTTCGGCGAGGACGGCCGGCTCTACGCGATCAACCCCGAGGCCGGGTTCTTCGGCGTCGCGCCCGGCACCGGCGAGCACACCAACGCCAACGCCATGAAGACCCTCTGGGGCAACTCCGTCTTCACCAACGTCGCGCTCACCGACGACGGCGACGTGTGGTGGGAGGGCATGACGGAGGAGACCCCGGCGCACCTCACGGACTGGAAGGGCAACGACTGGACGCCGCAGTCCGGTGTGCCGGCCGCACACCCCAACGCGCGCTTCACCGTGCCCGCCGCCCAGTGCCCGACCATCGCGCCGGAGTGGGAGGACCCCAAGGGCGTGCCGATCTCGGCCATCCTCTTCGGCGGCCGCCGGGCCAGCGCGGTGCCGCTGGTGACCGAGTCGCTGAGCTGGCAGCACGGCGTCTTCCTCGGTGCCAACGTGGCGTCCGAGAAGACCGCCGCGGCCGAGGGCAAGGTCGGTGAGCTGCGCCGCGACCCGTTCGCCATGCTGCCGTTCTGCGGCTACAACATGGGCGACTACATGGCGCACTGGATCAAGGTCGGGGCCGACAAGGACCAGGGCAAGCTGCCCAAGATCTACTACGTCAACTGGTTCCGCAAGGACGACGCGGGCCGCTTCGTGTGGCCGGGCTTCGGCGAGAACAGCCGGGTCCTGAAGTGGATCGTCGAGCGGCTGGACGGCACCGCCGAGGGCGTCGAGACCCCGATCGGCGTGCTGCCCACCAAGGAGGCGCTGGACACGGAGGGGCTGGAACTCTCCGACGCCGACCTGGAATTCCTGCTCACCGTCGACAAGGACATCTGGCGGGAGGAGGCGGCGCTCATCCCCGAGCACCTGAACACCTTCGGGGAGCACACGCCGGAGGAGCTGTGGGAGGAGTACCGGGCGCTGGTGCGGCGGCTCGGCTGACCTCCTGTGCCCCCGCGGCGGGGAGGCCGGCCCCCGGGGTCGGCCTCCCCGCCGCGGGGGTTCGCCGTTGGCGCGGGGGCGCGGGCCGCGGGGCCCGGGGCCCGTCAGGCGGTGGCGAGGTCGGCTGCGTCGTGCAGCGCCAGCTGGTCCTCGATGAGGGTGATGGCCGAGGCGTCGTCGCGGGTGGTGGCGACGGCCAGGGCGTTGCCGGCCAGGGTGCGGGCGCGCTGGCGGAGGGCAGGTATCCGCGACGGGTCGCCGCCGCCGGTGGGCTCGGCGCGGAGCGGGTGGTGGCCGCCGAGGCGCGCGACCTCGGCCGCGATGCGGTCGGCCGCCCCGGCCAGGGCCGCGCGGCCGGCGCCGCACTCCGTCAGGGCGTGCAGCTCGTCGGTGACGGTGAGCAGGGCGGTCAGCTGCCCGGCGAGCCGGATGTCCAGCTCCTCCTCGCGGGAGCGCTGCGGAACCCCCGGGGCGACGGCCATGGTGTGGACCGACTTGGTGCGGATCGGTTCGTACATGGGACGGCCTCCTGAAAACGTCTAGGAGGCCATCCTAGCTTAGACCGTGTCTAAAGTTGTGGTCGGTATAGGGCGGGGTCGGTTCAGTACTGTCCGTAGCCTTCGAGGAAGGCGCCGATGCGGGTGACCGCGTCCGTGAGGTCGTCCTTGCTGGGCAGGGTGACCAGGCGGAAGTGGTCCGGCTCGGGCCAGTTGAAACCGGTGCCGTGGACGATCATGATCTTCTCGGCGCGCAGCAGGTCCAGCACCATCTGCCGGTCGTCCTTGATCTTGTACACCTTCGGGTCCAGCCGGGGGAAGGCGTAGAGCGCGCCCTTCGGCTTGACGCAGCTGACGCCCGGTATCCGGGTCAGCAGGTCGTAGGCGGCGTCCCGCTGCTCCAGGAGCCGGCCGCCGGGGAGCACCAGGTCGTTGATGGACTGCCGGCCGCCGAGGGCGGTGGCGACGGCGTGCTGCACCGGCATGTTGGCGCACAGCCGCATGTTCGCCAGGATGGTCAGGCCCTCGATGTACGAGGCGGCGTGCGCCTTGGGGCCGCAGACCGCGAGCCAGCCGCTGCGGTAGCCGGCCACGCGGTACGCCTTGGACAGGCCGTTGAAGGTCAGCGTCAGCAGGTCCGGGGCGATCGCGGCGAACGGGGTGTGGGTGACCCCGTCGTAGAGGATCTTGTCGTAGATCTCGTCGGCGCAGACGATGAGGTTGTGCCGGCGGGCCAGCTCGGCGATACCGCGCAGCAGCTCGTCGTCGTAGACCGCGCCGGTGGGGTTGTTGGGGTTGATGACGACGATGGCCTTGGTGCGGTCGGTGATCTTCCGCTCGATGTCGGCGAGGTCCGGCATCCAGTCCGCCTGCTCGTCGCAGCGGTAGTGCACCGCGGTGCCGCCGGAGAGCGAGACCGACGCCGTCCACAGCGGGTAGTCGGGCGCGGGGACGAGCACCTCGTCGCCGTCGTCCAGCAGCGCCTGCATGGACATCTGGATGAGCTCGGAGACGCCGTTGCCCAGATAGACGTCGTCCACGGTGAGCTCGACGCCCTTGGTCTCGTAGTGCTGCACCACCGCGCGGCGGGCCGACAGCAGGCCCTTGGCATCGCCGTAGCCGTGTGCGGTGCCGACCGAGCGGAGGATGTCCTCCAGGATCTCCGGGGGGCACTCGAAGCCGAAGGCGGCCGGGTTGCCGGTGTTCAGCCTGAGGATACGGTGACCCGCCGCCTCCAGCCGCATGGCCTCTTCGAGGACCGGGCCGCGGATTTCGTAGCAGACGTTGGCGAGCTTCGTTGACTGGATCACCTGCATGACGGCCACTCTACGGGCGCGGGTGGCTACCCGCCGGGTGGTTTTCGCCACGTGGGGGGCGGACGGTGCCGCCTTGGGCACGGTATGTGACGGATGGAGCGGGTGCGGATTCCGCGGTGGTCGGCCGGGTTCAGCCGTGCCGGCCGGGGGTACGGCGGACCGCGCCGCCCGCCAGGACGGCGGTGCGGCGGCCGTCCTCGATGACGAAGCGGCCGTCGATCAGGACGTGCGGGATGCCGGTGGGCAGGGTGCGGGGCGTCTCGAAGGTGGCGCCCGGCGCGACCGTCTCCGGGTCGAAGAGGACCAGGTCGGCGCGGTAGCCCTCGCGGACCAGCCCGCGGTCGGGCAGCCGCAGCCGGGCCGCGGGCCGCGAGGTCAGGTGCGCCACGCACTCCTCCAGGGAGAGCACGCCCAGCTCGCGGACATAGGTGCCCAGGTAGGCGGGGAACGTCCCGTACGCCCGGGGGTGGGGTTTGACGCCCTGGAGGATGCCGTCGCTGCCGCCGGTGTGGGCCCGGTGGCGCATGATCCGCCGGACGTTGTCCTCGTGGCCGACGTGCTGGAGGATCGTCGGGCCCAGCCGGTCGGCGAGCAGCAGGCCGCGGGCGGTCCGCCAGGGGGTCTCGCCGCGCTCGGCGGCGCTGCGGGCGAGGGTCTTGCCGACCAGGCCGGCCAGCGCGGGGTCGGTGACGCCGGAGATCTCGATGGTGTCCCAGTCGATGGGGACGCCGTGGCAGCCGTCGGAGCCCTCGGTCTCCAGGGCGTACCGGATCGCCTCGGCCGCGGTGTCGTCGGCCAGCCGGGCGAGGATCGCCTCCGGGCCGCCCTCGCTCGCCCAGCTGGGCAGCATCGCCGCCAGCGTGGTGCAGCCCGGGGTGTACGGATAGGTGTCCAGGGTGAGGTCGGCGCCCTCGTCCAGGGCCGCGTCCAGGAGGGCCAGCAGTTCGGGGGCGCGGCCCTCGTTGACGCCGAAGTTCATGGTGGCGTGGGCGAGGTGCAGCGCGCAGCCGGCCGCGCGGGCGACGGCGATCATCTCCTGGTAGGCCGCGAGCGCGCCGGCCCCGTAGGAGCGGTGGTGCGGGCAGTAGTAGCCCTCGTAGCGGGCCACCACCCGGCACAGTGCGGTGAGTTCGGCGGTGGTGGCGTACATGCCGGGGGTGTAGGTGAGGCCGGAGGACAGACCGACCGCGCCCTGCTGGAGGCCCTCGGCGACCAGCTGCCGCATCCGGTCCAGTTCGGGGCCGGTGGCCGGGCGGTCGTCCCAGCCGGCGGCCAGCATCCGGACGGTGCCCTGGGGGACGAGGTAGGCGGCGTTGACGGCGATGCCCTCGCCGCCGAAGCCGTGGTCGAGGCGGTCGAGGTAGCCGCCGACGGTGCGCCAGGTGAAGTCGACGGAGGCGTCGTCCGGGCCGCCGCCGTTCCAGCCGGCGATCTGGGTGCGGACCGCGGCCAGGGTGCGGTCGTCCACCGGGGCGTAGGACAGGCCGTCCTGGCCGAGGACTTCGAGGGTGACGCCCTGGGCGGCCTTGGCGGTGTGCTCGGGGTCGCGCAGCAGCGCCAGGTCGCTGTGCGCGTGCATGTCGATGAAGCCGGGGGCCAGGGCGAGGCCGGCGGCGTCCACGGTGCGGGCGGCGCCGGGGCGCGGGCCGCCGTCGGACGGCCGGTGGATGCGGGCGATCCGGCCGCCGGACAGGGCCACGTCGGCGCGGTAGGACGGGCCGCCGGAGCCGTCGACGACGCGAACGTCGCGGAACACGGTGTCCGTGGCCGGGTGCTTGCTCATGGGCGGCCTTTCCGGGTCCGGCCCGGCGGGGCCGGGGCGAAAGGGCGGGCGGGGCGCGGTCCGGCGCCGCGGCACGGGCCCGGCCGCGCGGGCCCCGCCGTTCCCCTACGGGATCGGGTCGGGGATGTCCCGGAGCCGGCCGGGGCCGGCGGTCGGGGTCGGGGCCGGGGGCCGGTCAGGGAGGCGTCAGGGGTGCACGGGGCGGCCGGGGCCCCCGGCGCGGGTATCAGAAGAACGTGCGGAGGAAGTCGACGACCGTCCCGTCCTCCTCGGCCACCGGGATCAGCTGCCACTTGTCGAAGGAGGTGCAGGGATGCGACAGCCCCAGCGCGACCCAGTCGCCGACCTCGACGTCCCCGGCGTGCTCGGTGCGCAGCCAGGCGTGCTGGTCGGACAGGCCGGTGACGGTGATCCCGGCCGCCGGGCGCGAGGTGCCGTCCCGGCCGGAGCGCACGGTCAGCGCCTGCGGCAGGTCGAGGTCGTAGGCGGCGTCCCGCTTGCCGGCGTTGAGGAACGCCTGGGTGGGCGTGGGCCGGGAGACGACCTGCGCCCACAGCCGGAAGGCGGGCCGCAGCTCCCCCTCCTCCGGGACGCGGTTGAAGGGCGTGCGGCGGCGGTAGTGCCCGTCGTCGTGCGAGACGTAGGCGCCCGAGCGCAGCAGTTTCAGCACCGGCGCGGAGAGCGCGGGCAGCTCCGCGAAGACCTCGGCGACCGCGTCGAACCACGCGCTGCCGCCGGCGCTGACCACGATCTCGTCCAGGTCGGCGAAGCGCCCGGCGGCGTCCAGGGCGGTGGCGAGCGCGACCAGCCGGCGCAGCCACGCGGTGACCTTCCCGTGGTCGGCGTCGGGCACCTCGCCCTCGTAGCCGGCGACGCCCACCAGGCGCAGGGTGTCCGCGCCCGCGACGGCGTCGGCCAGTTCCCGGCACTCGGCCTCGGTGCGCGCGCCGGTCCGGGCGTTGTCACCGGCGGCCAGTTCGATGACGACGTCCAGGGGACGGGTGGCCTCGGCGGCGCGCAGCGCGGCGTCCATCAGCTCGATGCCGCGCAGCGAGTCGACGTAGACGATGCAGCGGAAGTCCGGGTCGGCGGCGAGTTCGCCGGCCAGCCAGCGCAGCGCGGCGGCGTCCACCACCTCGTTGGCCAGGAAGATCCGCTGGATGCCGAAGTCCCGGTAGACGCGCGCCTGGTGGGGGACGGCCGCGGTGATGCCCCAGGCGCCGTGCGCCAGTTGGCGGGCGAAGAGCTGCGGGGCCATCGAGGTCTTGCCGTGCGGGGCGAAGGCCAGGCCGTGCCGGGCGGCGTAGGTCTCCAGGAGGGCGAGGTTGTGTTCCAGCGACTCGGCCGAGAGGGCCAGGACGGGGGTGGTGAAGCCGCCGGTGAAGAGGTTGCGGCGCTCGGCGGCCAGTGCGCCGACGGTGTGTCCGGCCGCGTCCGGGGGCAGTGCCTTGAAGCGGTGATCGACAGTGTCGTCCGCGAGGTTCTTGAGTTCCCGCGCGAGCCGCTCGCCGGCCATGGAGCCTCCTCGAAGATCGCGTTGCATTCTCTGCAACACTCGTTGCGCATATCGCCGAGAGCTGTCTAACATCCGGGCCATCGCCCGGTCAATGGCGGAAAACGGCGGCTCCGACGCAGGGGAACGCCCCCGCTGCGGCCGGTGCGGCGGCACCGCGACGGCCGGGCACGGCCGCCCGCGGTCCGGTACGGCCCCCGCCCGGCGGCACCGCGAAGGAGCGCACCCGATCGTGACCACGACCTCGAACGCCGGTGACACCCCCGCCCCGGCGGCCGCCGCCCCGGACGTCGATGTCGTCTGCCTCGGCGAGTCCATGGTCACCTTCCTGCCCACCGTCCCCGGGCCGCTCGCCGACGTCCCCGCCTTCGAACGGGCCATCGGCGGCGCGGAGTCCAACGTCGCCTGCGCCCTCGCCCGGGCCGGCCACGCCACCCGCTGGGTCTCCCGGGTCGGCGCCGACGGGTTCGGCGACCACCTCCTCCGGGAGATCGCCGGCCACGGCGTGGACACCCGCGCGGTCCGCCGCGACCCCGCCCGCCCCACCGGCATCTACTTCCGCACCGCCGGCGACCGCGCCACCGCCGCCCACGAAGTGGCCTACTACCGCGCCGGTTCCGCCGCCTCCGCGATGGCCCCCGGCACCGTGGACCTGGCCGCCCTGCGCACCGGCCGGGTCCTGCACCTCTCCGGCATCACCGCCGCGCTCTCCGAGGACTGCCTCGGCCTGCTGCGCGCCGCCATGGCCCGCCCGGCACCCGGCACCGGCACCGGCCCCGGCACCATCGGCGGCACCCCGCTGCGCCCCGGCCGCCCGCTGGTCTCCTTCGACGTCAACTACCGCCCCCACCTGTGGACCGGCGGCCGCGGCCCGCGGGTCCTGCTCGACCTGGCCCGCACCGCCGACCTGGTCTTCGTCGGTGCCGACGAGGCCCGGGCCGCCTGGGGGCTGCCCGACCCCCGGGCCGTCCGCGCCGCCCTGCCCGAGCCGGAGACCCTGGTCGTCAAGCTCGGCCGGGCCGGCGCGCGGGTCTTCCGGCACGCCCCCGGCAGCCCGGGCCGGGACGAGGAGTCCGCCGGCACGCTCGTCCCCGCCCCCGCCGTCGAGGTGGTCGCCGCGGTCGGTGCCGGCGACGCCTTCGCCGCCGGCTTCCTCTCCGCCACCCTGCGCGGCGCGCCGCTGCGCACCCGGGTCCGGTACGGCCACCTCTGGGCCGCCGCCGCCCTCACCGTCCCCGGCGACCTCGCCGCCCCGCCCGCCCGGGCACTGGCCGACCGCCTGGCCGCGCTCGACGACACCGCCTGGGGGACACTGCACCTCGGCCCCGGCTGGACGGACGCCCGGGAGGCCGCGGACCAGGAGGTACCCCAGTCATGAGCCAGACCGTCGACCGCGCGCTGAGCATCCTGCCGCTGCTCGCCGGGGGACCGGCCGACCTCGGGCAGGTCGCCGACCGGCTCGGTGTGCACAAGTCCACCGCGCTGCGGCTGCTGCGCACCCTGCACGCGCACGGCCTGGTCCACCGCCAGCCCGACCAGCGCTACCGCCTCGGCGCCCGCCTCTTCGCCCTCGCCCAGGAAGCCGTCGAGAACCTCGACGTCCGCGGTATCGCCCACCCCCACCTCGTCGAGCTCAACGAGCGGTGCGGCCACACCGTCCACCTCGCCGTCCACGAGGAGAACGAGGTCCTCTACATCGACAAGGTCGACAGCCGCTATCCGGTCCGGATGTACTCCCGGATCGGCAAGCCGGTGGCGATCACCGTCGCCGCGGTCGCCAAGCTGCTCCTGGCCGACCTCCCCGAGCCCGAGCGCCGCGCCCTGGCCGGCAAGCTCGACTACCCCCGCTACACCTCCCGTTCGACGCCCGACGCCGCGGCCTTCCTGGCCGAGCTGGCCACCGTGCGCGAACAGGGCTGGGCCGCCGACCTCGGCGGCCACGAGGAGTCCATCAACTGCGTCGCCGCCCCCGTCCGGGGCGCGGACGGGCGGGTGGTGGCCGCGATGTCGGTCTCCGCGCCCAACGTCGTCGTCACCGCCGAGGAACTCCTCGGCCTGCTTCCGCTGGTGCGCCGTACCGCCGACGCCATCAGCCGGGAGCTGTCCGGCACCGCAAGCCCCGGCCACGAGCCGGCCCCGTGAAACCCGTCCGAAGGACAGACATGAGCGAGAAGACCGCCCTCACCCCGGCCACCCACACCACCCCGCCCGCGAAGTTCTCGCACGGCGTCAAGAAGGGCAACATCCTCCAGGTCGCCGGCCAGGTCGGCTTCCTGCCCGCCGTCGAGGGCCAGCCGCCCACGCCCGCCGGCCCGACGCTGCGCGAGCAGACCCTCCAGACCTTCGCCAACGTCCGGGCCATCCTCGAAGAGGGCGGTGCGACCTGGGACGACGTGATGATGATGCGCGTCTACCTCACCGACACCGACCACTTCGCCGAGATGAACGAGATCTACAACCAGTACTTCGAGGAGCAGGGCCTCACCGCGCCGCCCGCCGCCCGGACCACGGTCTACGTCGGCCTGCCCAAGGGCCTGCTCATCGAGATCGACGCGCTCGCCGTCCTGAGCTGAGGCATCAACTCCCCTTGCCACACCTGTCGTTGGTGCGCCGCTCGGCGCACCGCCCGCCGCACGGCACGGCGCCCCGCACGTCCGGGGCGCCGTGCCGCGGTCCCCCCTTGCCCGGACCCCTGCGACAACGGAGTCACCCATGGTCCCCGCCGCCGCGGCCCCCGCCGCGCCACCGCCGCCGCACACCGGCGGACTGCTCGCCCTGATACCCGGCACCCCCGGCCTGCTGACCGTCGCCGCCCTCGGCATCGCCCTGCTGCTCTTCCTGATCATGAAGGTCAGGCTCCAGCCCTTCGTCGCCCTGCTCGGCGTCTCCCTCGCGGTCGGGCTGGCCGCCGGCCTGTCGGTCACCGAACTCTTCGGCACGGTCCAGAAGTCCGACGCGGTCTCCCTGATCGAGAGCGGGATGGGCGGCATCCTCGGCCATGTCGCCATCATCATCGGACTGGGCACCATGCTCGGCGCGATCCTGGAGGTCTCCGGCGGCGCCGAGGTGCTCAGCGCCCGGCTGCTGGCCCTCTTCGGCGAGCGCCGCGCCCCGCTGGCGATGGGGCTGACCGGCGTGCTCTTCGGCATCCCGGTCTTCTTCGACGTCGGCATCTTCGTCCTGGCGCCGCTCGTCTACGCCGCCGCCCGCAGGAGCGGCCGGTCGGTGCTGCTCTACGCCATGCCGCTGCTGGCCGGCCTCTCCATGACCCACGCCTTCCTGCCACCGCACCCGGGCCCGGTGGCCGCGGCCGGGCTGTTCGGCGTCGACCTCGGCTGGATCATCCTGATGGGCGCGGTGTGCGGGATCCCCGCGGTGCTGGCCGCCTGGGGGTACGCCGCCTGGATCGGCAAGCGCCTGTTCGTCCCCGTCCCGCAGGACATGGCCGAGGCCGCGGAGGAGGCCCGGGCCGCGGTCGCCGCCGAGCGGACCGTGGGCGGGACGGGCGCCCCGGAGCAGCCGGTCGCGCCGGGCACCGTCCTCGCCGTCATCGGCACGCCGCTGGTGCTGATCCTGCTGGCCACCTTCTCCTCGATCGCGCTGGCGCCGTCCACCGGCCGCTCGGTCATCGAGTTCCTCGGGCACCCCTTCACGGCCCTGACGGTGGCGCTGCTGCTGGCGTACTACCTGCTGGGTGTGCGCCGCGGCTGGTCCCGGGCGTCCCTGGAGCGGGTCTCCACCGCCTCCCTCAAGCCGGTCGGCAACATCCTGCTGGTGGTCGGCGCGGGCGGGATCTTCGGTGCGGTCCTCAAGGGCAGCGGGGTGGCCACCGCGCTGTCGAACACCTTCCACCACGTCGGGCTGCCGGTGATCGTGCTGGCCTACCTGCTCGCGCTGGTGCTGCGGGTGGCGCAGGGCTCGGCGACGGTGGCGATCGTGACCACCGCCGGGATCGTGCTGCCGCTGGTGGAGGCGCAGGGGCTCACCCAGGCGCAGCTGGCGCTGGTCATCATGGCGATCTCGGCCGGTTCGATCTTCGCGTCGCATGTGAACGACGGCGGGTTCTGGATGGTCGCCAAGTACTTCGGGATCTCCGAGCGGGACACCCTGAAGTCCTGGACGGTGCTGGAATCGGTGCTCTCGGTCGCCGGGTTCGCGGTGGCGGGCGCGGTCAGCCTGGTCGTCTAGGACGCTGCCGCGCCGCGGACCCGGCCCGCCCCGGGGCCGCCGCCGGCCCCGGGGCCCGCCGCCCGGCCGCGCATGCGGCCGGGTTCACCGGGTCGTGCAGTACGTGCCTTCCTTGCCGATCGAGCGGTACATGCAGTCGGCGTTCTCCAGCAGCTGGAGCACCGCCTCGCGGTTGCGCGCCGTTTCCCGCGGGATCACCGTGTCCTTCGGGTAGAAGCCGCCCGCGCCGGACGACGACGGATACATCTCGAAGGTGTACGCGAAGATCTTCTGGTCGCCCCACAGCCAGTCGTCGATCGACCCGTCGGTGAGGTACAGCTCGCTGGACTGCTCGGGCGTGTAGCCGTTGCTCGCGGCCATCTTCCGGCCGACCGCGGCGAACGCGTCGTGGTCGTCCCGGGTCATGCCGGGACCGGTCGGATCGTTGGTGAACCCGAAGGGCCACAGCACCAGTTCACCGTAGGTGTGGAAGTCGATGGCGGCCGTGATCTGCTGCTTTCCGCCGACCACCCGGGAGCGGACGAAGTTCTCGACCGCCCGCACCTCGGGCGAGGAGGCCGCCGCCGGGCCGCGGTAGGTCTCCCCGGACGGCGACCCCGACGAGCCGCCGCAGCAGCCCCACTCGTATTCCCAGTTGCGGTTGAGATCGGTGCCGACCGCGGTCGAACCGGCGTTGGGCTGGCGGTTCTTGCGCCAGTTGCGGAACGCCCCGGAGGCGATGTCGTAGGCGCCGCCGTCCGGGTTGAGGTCGGGGATGACCCAGATCTCGCGGGAGTCCAGGAGTTCGGTGATGCGCGGGTCGGTGCCGTACTTCCCGGTGAATTCGGTCAGGAGGTAGAGCGCCATCTCCACCGTGAGGTGCTCCCGGGCGTGCTGGTGCGCGGTGAAGAGGACTTCCGGCCCGGTCTTGTCGCGGGCCGCGTTGCCGCTGAGCTTGAGGGCGATGAGGTCCCGGCCCTCGTGCGACTTCCCGATGACTGTCTTGGTCAGCAGGGACGGGTACCGGGCGACCAGGGCGTCGATGGCGCTCATCGCCTGTGCGTAGGTGTGGTACTTGGTGTAGCCGGCCGGGAAACCCGTGGCGCCGGGGGCGGCGGCAGCGGCCCCCGGCGGGTCGGGCAGGCGGGTGACCGGGTGGCCGAGCGTGCGGAGCAGGGCGAGTTGCCGGCGGTCCGCGGTGACGACCGCGGTGCGGCCGTGCACCTCGTCGACCGAGGCGCCGGTCGCGGCCAGCGCGGTGCGGGCGGCGGGGGTGGCGAGGCCGGACACCTCGTACTGGTGCGGGCGTTCGCCGGTGTCCGCGGCCCCGGCCGGCGGGTCCTGCGCCCGGGCGGCGAACGGGGCGGCGAGGGCCAGGGTGAGGGCCGCGGCGAGGACGGTGGTGCGGACGCCGCGCGGACGTGGTCGCATGCGGTCTCCTGGGGGTGTGAGGCGAAGCGACCCCGCCAGTCTTCGAGCGTTGGCATGGGCCGGTCAAGGCGAGGTCAGGTCAAGGTGCGCGGCGGGGCGGTACGGGGTAGGGATCACCGATGCGGCCGCGCCCCGCGTCCGTGCGCCCGCCGCCTCAACTTCTCATCGTTTCCGGCAACTTCATTGCCTCCGGGCGCGGTCCCGGCGAACAATGCGCACGACCGATCCGGAGCACGGCGGCAGGCTGACGCCGCGTCGGCTCCGTACTCGAAGCGGAGAGGAACCCCCCACATGACCCGACCTCTCGTCGGCACCCTGGCCACCGCCGTCCTGGGAGCCGCCGCCCTGGTGACCGCCGCCACCCCGGCGGGCGCCGCACCGGCCGGAGCCGCCGCGCACACGCCCGCGCCGCCGCGGACCAAGGCCGTCGGCTTCGCCGGCACCGTGGCGCTGAGCAACTGCTCGGGATCGATCGTCAAGATGCCCACCTCGCAGCCGAACGACCCGGCGCTGGTGATGACCAACGGCCACTGCCTGGAGAGCGGGATGCCGTCGCCGGGCGAGGTGATAGTCGGCCAGCCCTCCAGCCGGAGCTTCACCGTCCTGTCCGGGACCGCCGGCAGCCTCGGGCAGATCCGCGCCACCAAGGTCGTCTACGCCACGATGACCGACACCGACGTGACGCTGTACCAGACCGGTTCGACCTACGCCCAGATCCAGCAGAAGTACGGCATCAAGCCGCTGGAGCTGTCCACCGACCACCCGGCCAAGGGCGCCGGGATCACCGTGGTCTCCGGCTACTGGAAGAAGACCTACACGTGCAGCATCGACGGGTTCGTGCCCACCCTCAAGGAGGGCGACTGGACCTGGAAGGACTCGGTCCGCTACACCCCGGAGTGCAAGACGATCGGCGGCACCTCCGGCTCGCCGGTCGTCGACAACGCCACCGGCAAGGTCACCGCGATCAACAACACCGGCAACGAGGACGGTGAGCGGTGCACCGTCAACAACCCCTGCGAGGTGGACGACAGCGGCAACGTCACCGTCCACCAGGGCACCAACTACGCCGAGGAGACCTACACCATCCCCAAGTGCTTCGGCACCGGCAACAAGCTCGACCTGAACGCCGCGGGCTGCACCCTGCCCAAGCCGTCCGGCGTCCGCCGCTGAGCACCCGGGCCGGGTCCCGCGCGAGGCGCCGCGCGGGACCCGGCCCGGACCGGCGGCTACGGCAGCTGGTGCACGTGGCCGCCCACCTCATGGGCGAACGCCCCGCCGTTCGCGGCGTCCCAGTTCGTTGACCAGGTCATCGCGCCCCGCAGCCCCGGATACGTGCGGGGCGGGGTGAACGCACCGCAGCCGCGGCCCGCGGTCAGGCAGTCCAGCGCCGCGTCGACCACGGCCGGGGAGACGTAGCCGCCGCCCGCCGCGCGGGGCGAGGCCGGGACACCCAGGCCGACCTGCGACGGGTCGAGCCCGCCCTCCAGCTGGGTGCAGGCGAGCGCGGTGAGGAAGTCCACCGTGCCCTGGGCGTAGACCTTGCCGTCGCAGCCGTTCATCGAACCGCTGTTGTAGAACTGCGTGTTGACCGCGGTCAGGAAGTCCTTGATGCCCAGCGCGGTCCTGAAGTACTCGCTCTGCGGCGACTGCATGTCGAGGGTCTGCGGCGCCATGGTCACCACCACGTCCGGGTGCGTGCCGTGCAGGGCCTTCAACGCCTGGATCATGTAGGTGGAGTTGAGGCCGTTCTCCAGGTCGATGTCCACGCCGTCGAAGCCGTACTCGTCCATGAGGGCGCCGACCGACTCGGCGAAGTTCTGCGCGGAGGCGGCGTCGCCGACGGACACCGCGCCCCGCTCGCCGCCGACCGAGACCACCACCGACTTCCCGGCCGCCTGCTTGGCCTTGATGTCGGCCGTGAAGTCGGCCACCGACCCGTAGCCGAGGGCCGGGTCGAGGGTGAAGGTGACCGCGCCCGGTTTCCCGGCCGCGTCGGCGAACGCCACCGCGATGATGTCGTAGGCGTCGTCGACGTCCCTGAGCTTCTGCACCGTGGCGCCGTTGCTGAAATTCTGCCAGTAGCCGGTCAGGGCGTGGCGGGGGACGGCCGCGGGGCGGGCCGCCGCCGACGGCGGGCGGTGTGCCGGGCCGGCCGCCGCGGCGGTGCCGGCCGGACCCGCGGCGGCCAGGGCGGCCGACGCCAGCAGGGCGGCGGCCAGACCGGACCGGATCCCTCGTATCGGATGTGCGCGAACCACGACTGCCTCCGTGTGGGGGAGTGGGGGGAGTGGTGCCGGGTGCGCTCAGGGGCCCCTGGGCCAGCCGTTACAAGGTGGTCCAGACCAATATCCCGTGTCAAGGGGCCGAACGGGAGCGGGTGTTCACCGGAGGGCGGCCGGGGCGGCGGGCGGGGTTTCCCGTTCGGGCGGTGGTCGAGACGAGTAGCCCAGAACGTGTTCTCCGGGACGTATCTCTGTGGATAAAGTGCTGAGCGTATGGCGCCGATGGCGCAGAGCTGTGCCGATCCGCGGTCCCGGGAGCCCCGGAGGCCGGAAGGAGTGGGGGAGCGACGTGCCGACCGCGATTGCCGTCACCAGCCCGGACCTCGCGCTGCCCGCGACCGACCGGCACACTCCCGCCGCGGTCTGCCTCGCGGCCCCGCACCGGGCGCCGCTGGACGAGGCGCTGGCCGAGACCAGCGCGGTCCTGGAGCACCACGGCCACCTCGTCGTCCTGTACTCCTCCGCCTGCCCGCCCGAACACGTCCGGCGGCTGCACACCCTGCGCGCCGTCCTGGAGAGCGACCGGATCGCCGTCCTGCCGAGCCCGCTGCCGCCGCTCGGTGTCGCCGTACTCGCCCGCCAGCTGCGGCAGTTGTCGCTGTGCGGCTTCAGCCCCGGCGTCCTGGCCTGCGCCGCCCGGCTGCTGGCGCACTACGTCCACGCCGGTGCGCTGCTGGGCAGCGTCAGCGGGCTGGACCGGGTCCAGGTGGACCTGCGCTCGCACCTGAAGTCCTGGCTGCCCGGCGCCCACTTCGCGGTGCTCGCCGCCCCGCAGCCGCAGCTGCTGCACGTCGACCGGCACACCGCGCACGCCGGCCTCCGCCCGCCCGGCTTCGCCACTCAGCTCGCGGTCGCCCGCGGCCAGCTCACCGCCGACTGGGTCACCTCCGCGCTGGCCCCCGCCTGGCAGGTGCAGGGTGTCTACGAGGCGCGCCTGCCGGGCGAGTCCGCCCGCTGGTGGGGCACCCAGAAGCTGATCGAGTTCGCCGCCGCCATCCCCGACCCGGCGCTGCTGAGCCGTCTGGTGGCCTCCGTCCGGCGGGAGCGGTGCGGCTGGTGCGGCGAGGACGTCCTCGGCGACCGCTGCGCGTTCTGCGCGGCGCCGCTGGCCAGGGACCGGGCGGGCGGCGGCGCGGGGCGGGAACCGGCCGCCATAGCCGGGGCGTCGGCCGCGGTGCCGGCGCCCGCCGCCCCCGGACTCCTGCCCCCGGCCCCGGCCCCCGCACCGGCCCCCGCGCCGCCGCCCGCCACCGGCCCGGCCGGCGCACCGCTGCGGCAGCGCGGCCTGTCCCCGGTGGCGCCGGCCGGCGTCCCCGGGACCGCGGGCCTCACCGGCGTACCGGGCCGGCCGGCCGCCCCCCGTCCCGTCCGCGGCCTGCCCGGCCAACCGGACGTCCGCGGCCCGGAGTTGCGGACCGGGGCGGTGCCGCGCGCGGCCGGTCCGCAGCCGCCCGCCGGGCGCGGGCTGCCCGGCCGCCCCGACCACCCCGGCCTGTGCACCGTCCCCGGCGGCGTGCGGACGGTGGCGCACGTGCGCTGACGCCGCCCGCCCCGACCGCCCCGCTCCCGTCCCGATCGAGGTCCCCCGCACATGAACTCACGCCAGCGCCGCGGAGTGATCCTGCTGCTCCTGTCCGTCCTGTGCGCGGTCGGCGCGTTCCTCGGCGTGCTGGCGGTGATCAGGAACGTCGAGTCGCAGGTCGGCCCGGAACGGACCGCGTACCGGCTCAAGACGGATGTCACCGCCTATAAAGCGCTGGATCCCGGGCAGTTCGAAGAGGTGAGGATTCCGCAGCGGTGGCTGCCGCCCACCGCCGTCACCGACCTGGACAAGGTCAGCGGCAAGATCGCGGTGACGCCGCTGAAGAAGGGCTCGCTGCTCCAGGACGACATGATCGTCGACCGGCCCGCGCTCAAGCCCGGCCAGCAGGAGATCGCCATCATGATCGATGCCGCGACCGGTGTGGCCGGCAAGATCAACCCCGGGGCGCGGGTGAACATCTACGCCACCTTCGACGGCCGCCGCCCCGAGGACAAGCCGGTCTCCAAGGTCATCGTGGCCGGCGCCCAGGTCATCGACGTCGGCAAGCTCACCCCCCTGGAGGCCAAGGACCCCGGCAGCACCACCGCCACCAGCCGGCAGCCCGGCCAGGCCGTCCCGATCACCTTCGCGCTGGAGACCCAGGACGCCCAGCGCGTCGCCTACGCCGAGTCCTTCGCCTCGCACGTGCGGCTCGCCCTGCTCGCCCCCGGCACCGAGGCCACCGTCCCGCCCGGCGAGCGCACCTACACCCTCGACGGCGACAAGTGACCCGGAGGCCCAGGTGACCATCCGCATCCTGCCCGCGGTCGGCGACCCGGACGCCGCCCGGGCCCTGGCCGCGCTGCTCGACCGGCTGCCGGACGCCGAAGCGGCGCCCGCCGCCGCCGACTCCACCGCCCTGCTGGCCGCGCTGACCGGGGCCGCCGGACCGGCCGGGGCCGCGCCGCCGTCCGCCGGGGCCGCCCCCGGCGCACCGCCCGCCGCCGTCCAGGCGCTCCCCGAAGTCGTCCTGGTCCATGAGGGGATCGGCCCGCTCCCGGCCCTGGAGCTGATTCGCGAGGTGGCCCTCCGCTTCCCCGCGGTCGGCGTCGTCCTGATCACCGCCGACGCCGGGCCCGCGCTCTTCTCCGCCGCGATGGACGCCGGCGCCCGGGGCATCGTCGGCCTCCCCCTGGCCTCCGACGAACTGGCCGCCCGGGTCCAGGCCGCGGCCCAGTGGGCCACCGGCGTGCGGGTCCACCTGGGGGGCACCCCCGAGGCGCGGCCCGCGGCCACCGGCACCCTGGTCACCGTCACCGGCGCCAAGGGCGGAGTCGGCACCACCGTCACCGCCGTCCAGCTGGCGCTCGCCGCCCGGGCCGCGGGCCGCCGGGTGGCGCTGGCCGACCTCGACCTCCAGTCCGGCGACATCGGCTCGTACCTGGACGTCCAGTTCCGCCGCTCGGTGGTGGACCTGGCCGGCATCCAGGACATCTCGCCCCGGGTCCTCCAGGACGCGGTGCACGCCCACCACACCGGCCTGGGGCTGCTGCTCGCGCCCGAGGAGGGCGAACGCGGCGAGGAGGTCGACGACCGGGCGGCCCGCCAGATCGTCACCGCGCTGCGCTCCCACTACGACGTGGTGATCGCCGACTGCGGCTCGCAGATGCAGTCCGCCAACGCCGCCGCCGTCGAACTCGCCGACCTGGCCCTGCTGGTGACCACCCCGGACGTGGTCTGCGTCCGCGCCGCCAAACGGCAGGTGCGGCTGTGGGACCGGCTGCGGATCCGCAAGGCCGAGGACACCACCACCGTCGTCAACCGCCTCACCCGGCACACCGAGATCCAGCCCGCGCTGGTCGCCCGGGCCACCGGCACCCAGGTCGCCCGGACCCCGGTCCCGGCCGCCTTCAAGGAGCTCCAGCCCTGTGTCGACGCGGGCCGGATGCAGGACCTCGACGCCCGCTCGACGGTCCGCCAGGCGCTGTGGGCGCTCGCCGGCGAACTGGGCCTGGCCGGCGCCCCGGCCGTCCGCCCCGGCCGCGCCGGCCACCGCGCCCGCCCGATGCTCACCGGGCGCAGGCGCAAGGCCCTCACCACCGGGGCGGCTCCCGGGTCCGGGACGGATCAGGGACCGGCCCAGGGCCCGGGTCAGGGGCAGGGCCCGGCGGGTCCGGCGCCCGGCGCGGGCCCCGGCGGCCCCTTCGCCGCTCCGCCCGGCCCCCACGGCCCCGCCCCGTACGACGGGTCCGGCCGCTACGAGGAGGGCTGAGCGATGCGGCGACCCGCCGGGACCGGCCGGACACCGGACGGCCGCCCCCACCGTCCGCACCGCCCCCGCGACCGCGGCCAGGTCACCGTCGAGTTCCTCGGGCTGCTCCCGCTGATCCTGGGCGTGCTCGCGCTGCTCTGGCAGTTCGTGCTGGTCGGCTACACCTACACGCTGGCCGCGCACGCCGCCGACCGGGGCGCGCGGGCCGGGGCCGCCCTCGACGGCGGCGGCGCCGGCGCCTGCCGCACCGCCGCCGAGGACCAGCTCCCGCGCGCCTGGCACCCCGGCTCCAGCACCGCCTGCGGCACCGAGGCCGGCCTGTGGAAGGCCACGGTCCGCATCAAGGTCCCGGTGCTCTTCCCCGGCGCCGGCGCGTTCCCGTGGACGGTCACCGGCAGCGCCGGCGCCGCGAAGGAGGCCGCCGACCGATGACCCGCCGCACCCCCGCCGCCCGCCCGCGCCCCCGGTCCCGCGACCGCGGCTCCGCCTCCCTGGAGTTCCTCGGAGTCCTGCCGCTCCTGCTGCTGGTCGCCCTCGCCGCCGTCCAGCTGGGCCTGGCCGCCTACGCCGTCCAGCAGGCCGGCACCGCCGCCCGCGCCGCGGCCCGTACCGCCGCGATGGACGCCGCCGACCAGGAGACCGACCCGGGCATCGCCGGCCGGGCCGCGCTCAGCGGCTGGGCCGCCGAGCGCGCCGTCATCACCGTCGGCGGTTCCGGCACCGCCGCGACCGCCACCGCCACCGTGCCGATCCCCTCGCTCGTCCCCGGCGCCGACTTCGGCTCCGCGCGCCGCAGCGCCACCATGCCCCGCCCCGCAGGAACCCCCGGAGCCCCGCGATGAGCCTCAAAGCCCGCATCGTCGCACCCGAACCGGCCGGTGAGGGCCGCCAGGACGGCCACCTCGTCGCCGTCTACCGCGCCAAGCTGCTGGAGGAGATCGACCTCGCCGAGATGTCCGCGCTGACCGCCGCGGAGCGCCGCTCCCGGCTGGAACGCGTCCTGGGCCACATCATCAGCCGCGAGGGTCCGGTCCTGTCCACCGCCGAACGCGCCCAGCTCATCCGCCGGGTGGTCGACGAGGCCCTCGGCCTGGGCGTGCTGGAACCGCTCCTGGAGGACGCCTCGGTCACCGAGATCATGGTCAACGGCCCCGACCAGGTCTACGTCGAACGGCACGGCCGGGTCGAACTGGTCCCCGTCCGCTTCGCCTCGCACGAGCAGCTGATGCAGACCATCGAGCGGATCGTCTCGACCGTCAACCGCCGCGTGGACGAGTCCCACCCGATGGTCGACGCCCGGCTGCCCACCGGCGAACGCGTCAACGTCATCATCCCGCCGCTGGCCCTGAACGGCGCCACGCTGACCATCCGCCGCTTCCCGCGCGCCTACACCCTCGCCGAACTCATCGGCATCGGCACCCTCGACGAGCAGATGCTGCTGCTGCTCGCCGGACTGGTCCGCGCCAAGTTCAACGTGGTGGTCTCCGGCGCCACCGGCGCCGGCAAGACCACGCTGCTGAACGCCCTGTCCGGGCTCATCCCGGACGGCGAGCGGATCATCACCGTCGAGGACGCCGCCGAACTCCAGCTCCAGCAGTCCCACGTCATCCGGCTGGAGTCCCGCCCGCCCAACGTCGAGGGCAAGGGCCGGATCACCATCCGCGACCTGGTCCGCAACTCCCTGCGGATGCGCCCCGACCGGATCATCGTCGGCGAGGTCCGCGGCGGCGAGACCCTCGACATGCTCCAGGCGATGTCCACCGGTCACGACGGCTCGCTCGCCACCGTCCACGCCAACAGCGCCGAGGACGCCCTGATGCGCCTCCAGACGCTCGCCTCCATGGCGGACGTCACGATCCCCTTCGAGGCGCTGCGGGACCAGATCAACAGCGCCGTGGACTGCCTGGTCCAGCTCACCCGGCACGCCGACGGCTCCCGCCGGATCAGCGAGATCGCGCTCCTGGACTCCCGCGGCCACGAGGACTACCGCATCGTGACGGTCTGCCGCTTCGCCGCCGAACCGATGGGCGCCGACCGGGTGGTGCACGGCGCCTTCCGGTACTTCCCGCTGCCCCGCCGGGTGGCCGAACGCCTCTTCATGGCCGGCGAGCCCACCCCGCCGGCCTTCGGCGTGGCGGCCACCGACGACCAACTCGCCACCCGGAAGGCCACCTGATGACCGGCGGCAACGCCACCCTGCCCGTGCTCGCCCTCGCCGCGACCGTGCTGGCCGGCGCGCTCGCCGTCGCCGGGGCCCGGGCCTACGCCGCGGGGCGCGCCCAGCGCCAGGCCGTCGTCGACCGGCTCGACGACGACCGGGGGCTGCCGGTGAGCGGCCGGCGCCGCCGCTTCCCCTCCGTCGACCGCACCCTACGCACCACCCGCTTCGGCCGCCGGCTCGCGCTGCGGCTGGCCGCCACCGGCCTGGACGTCACCCCCGGCGAGTTCTTCGTCGGCATGGTCGCCGCGGTCGTGGTGCTCTGGGTGGCGGCGCAGGCGGTGCTGGCCCCGTTCTTCGGGCCGATCGCCGCGGTCGTCGCGGTGTGGGCCGCGTTCGCCTTCCTCTCCTGGCAGCGGCAGAAGCGGATCGAGAAGTTCATCAACCAGCTCCCGGAGCTCTCCCGGATCCTGGCCAACGCGACCCAGGCCGGCCTCGCCCTGCGCACCGCGCTCGCGATGGCCGCCGAGGAGCTGGAGGCACCGGCCGGCGAGGAGCTGGCGAAGGTCTCCGACAAACTCGCCGTCGGCCACTCCGTCGACGACGCCCTGGGCGAACTGGCCGAACGGCTGCCCTCCCGCGAACTGGTCGTCCTGGTCACCACCCTGGTCCTCGCCAACCGCGCCGGCGGCACCGTCGTCGGCTCGCTGCGCAACCTCACCAAGACCCTGGAGGAGCGCAAGGAGACCCGCCGCGAGGTCCGCACCCAGCTCTCCCAGGTCGTGGTCACCGCCTACGTCGTCCCGCTGCTGGGCGTCGGCACCCTGCTGCTGATGAACCGCATCGCGCCGGGCGCCATCGACCGGATGACCTCCTCGGTCCTCGGCCAGCTCGCGGTGGTGGCGGCCTTCGTCCTGTACGCGCTCGGCTTCTTCCTGATCCGCCGGCTCTCCAAGATCGACGTCTAGGCGTCCGCCGGCCCGAAAGAAGGTCCGCCTGATGGCACTCGGAATCCTGCTGGCGCTCGCCCTCGCCCTGTCGGTCGCCGGCATCTGCGGCGGGATCGCGCTCTACCGCCGCGAGGCCCGGCTCCCGCCCGACCTCGCCCTCTCCCTGGAGGTCGGCGCGACCCGCACCACCGCCGTCGGCTCCGCCGTGGACCGCACCGGGATGCGCTACGCCCCGCTCGTCCTGCGCCTGATGGGCGAGAAGCGGGTCGCCCGGGTCCGCCGCCGGATCGACCTGGCCGGCAACCCCGGCGGGCTCACCGTCGACCGCTACGCCGCCCGCCGCGCCGTCTACGGCGGCCTGGGGTTCTTCGGCGCGCTGGTGATGTTCCTCAAGGGGCAGCCGCTGCTCGGGGTGCTGATGGTGCTGTTCGGCCTGTTCTGGACGGAGGTCGGCATCTGGGCCGCCATCCGGCAGCGCAAGGACACCATCGAACGCACTCTTCCGGACTTTCTCGACGTGCTGGCCGTCGTGGTCAGCGCCGGCCTGGGCTTCCGGCAGGCGCTGGACCGGGTCGCCGAGAAGTACGAGGGCCCCTGGGCGGACGAACTCCGCATCACGCTGCGCCAGATGGACATGGGCGTCAGCCGCCGCGCCGCCTTCGAGGAGCTGCGCAAACGCAATGACTCCGAACAGGTCGCGCAGTTCGTCACCGCCCTCCAGCAGGGCGAGGAGCTGGGCGCGCCGATCGTCGAGACGCTCATCCAGATCGCCAACGACATGCGCCGCACCGACGCCCAGAACGCCCGCCGCCGCGCCGCCCACGCGGTCCCCAAGGCCACCATGGTGGTCACCACCTTCATGGTCCCGGCCACGATGATCCTGCTCATCGCCGGGTTCTTCCTGGGCTCCGGCACCGACTTCGGCTCCCTCACCGGCGACTGACCGCCGGCCCGGACCACCGGGACGGGTGGCCGTCCACCGCCCCGGCGGCGCGGTCCGGTGCGGCGCGGTCCGGTGCGGCCGCCGGCCGCACCGCGGCGGCCGGATGGCAGCGGTCCGCGGATCCGCCTCCGGCCAACTCCTTCGCAAGCGCAACGAGTTGTGCCACAGTGGGGGCGCCGGCCGCCCGCCCCGCACCCCGGTGCGGGCCGCGGCCGGACCGCCCGCCCGGGGACGCCGCGGCGGCGGCCGGCACACCGGGGGACGCCGAAGGGGGAGCGGGGGTGGAGCAGGTGGGGCGCGATGGCCAAAACCCGTCGGCGGTTCCCTCGTTGGTGGTTTCGGAGGGGGACGAGGTTCGGAATCCCTGTTCCGGGAAGGCCGTTCCGGCGTACTTTTCTCGTGCCCTGCGCGCCGGCGCGCGCATCACGGGGGCACACCGGCCGGACCAGAGCGGGACGGCGTCCCACGGAGGGGAAGACCATGGCGAAGCGATTCGTGCGGAACGACCGGGGCCAGACCTCGATCGAGTACCTCGGCATCATCGCGGTGGTCGTGGCCATCGTCCTGGTCCTGTCGACCACCGACTTCGGCAGCCAGATCGCCAACGCCATCGCCAACAAGATCTCCGACGTCGTCGGGATCTAGCCCCCGCCGCTCCGCCCGTGCCGGCCCTCCCCGCCCCGCGCCCCCGCCGGCGTGACGCCGGGCAGACCCTGCCGATCTACCTCGTCGCGATCGCGGGCCTGCTCTTCCTCGCGCTGGCCTTCTTCGCCGTCGGCCAGGCGGCGGCGGTCCGCAACGGCGCCCAGACCGCCGCCGACGCCGCCGCGCTCGCCGCCGCCCAGAGGTACCGCGACGACCTGAGCAAGGACGTCCTCGCCGGGCTGCGCGGCGGCACCGCCGACCCGGCGGCCTGGGTGGAACTGCTCAACGGCCGCGGCGTCCCCTCCGCCGCGGCCTGCGGCAACGCCGGTTGGTACGCCGGCCGCAACGGCGCCGCGCTCACCTCCTGCACCCCCGACTCCTGGCCGACGTCGTTCGCGGTCACCGTGAAGTCCCGCGGCACGGTCGGCAGTTCGGTCATCCCGGGCACCGGGAGCACGCACGCCGAGGCCCGGGCAACCGCGGTCGTCGTCCCCCGCTGCACCTCCGGCCCGCCCGGTGGAGGCCCCGCCCCCACCCCCACCC
>NZ_JALMUV010000053.1 GCF_023155275.1 Streptomyces rhizoryzae | reverse complement strand
CCACCCCCCGCGCCACCCCCTCCGCGGCCCCCCTTATCCGGCCTCTAGCCCACCTTGATGACGACACGCCGGAGCCATCCGCCGTCCAACGGGTGAATACGTCGTTCCCCGCCACCCGAAGAGCCGACGTTGTCCCCCGAATGCGGCGTTCTCCGGTGGTGCCGCGCCCGATTCCGGCTGACGGTGATCACGTCGCCACTGCGATCCGATGCGCCGACGAAGTGTCAGCCTTCGCAGTCGCGCCGAAAGGAACATGTCTCCATGCGCACTGCCCGCACTCTGCTCGCTTCAGCCGCCATCACGGCGGCGCTCACCATCTCTGCGCCCGCGGCGTACGCCATGGGCCTGGCCGAGGACATCACCTCGGGCAGCGGTACTGCTGTCACCGGTAACGACCACGACCACGACCACGGCAGAGGCGACCGTGACCACGGCCGCGACCGTGACCGGGACCGCGACCACGACCACGGCCGGGACCGCGACCGTGACCGGGACCACGACCACGGCCGGGATCACGACCACGGCCGGGATCACGACCACGGCCGGGATCACGACCACGGCCGGGACCACGACCACGGCCGGGACCACCACCGCATGCCGCACGGCGGTGTGCACACCGGTGGTGGCGCGCTGGCCATGACCGTGACCGGGGACTGGGACCAGGGCGGCGGCTACGGCGACGACCACGGCCGCGGCCGTGACCGGGACCGTGACCACGGCCGTGACCGGGACCGCGACCGTGACCACGGCCGGGACCGGGACCGGGACCGCGACCACGGCGGTGACCGCGACCACGGCGGCGACCGCGACCACGGCGGCGACCGCGACCACGGTGGCTACGGCGACCGCGACCACGGCGGTTACGGTGACCGCGACCACGGCCGCGGTGACCACGACCACTGGGGCCGTCGCCCGCACGGCGGTGTCCACACCGGTGGCGGCGGGACGGCGATGTCCGGCAGCGGCCTGGCCGCCGGCTCGGTCCTGATGCTCGGTGGTCTGGGCGCCGGTGCCTACATGCTGCGTCGCCGCAACACGTCGGGCACCGCGGCCTGATAAGGCTGCCCCCTCCGGAGGTCGATGTGCAGTCGCGGCCACCGTCCTCGCCGGACGGTGGCCGCGGCGATTGCGGCTCCGCCGCCCGGCGCCGCGCGCCCTCCGCGCCTCGCCCCGCCCGCTCACGAAAGGCCCCCCATGACCGCCCAGCAGCCGCCCCAGCCGAATCCCGACCCCGACCCGCCCACGGCAGCCGCCGCGGCCCGCCCCGCCGGGCGCGGCCTGATCTGGGCCGCGGGAGCCTTTCTGCTGGGTGCCTTCCTCGTCTACAACTCCGTCGACACCTCGGCGGACGCCAGCCCGCAGTCCCGTCCCGCGGTCGCCGCCTCCGCCCCGCACCGGGCCGGCGCGCGCATCGCGGACCTGGCTCTGCCCCGGTCCGCGCCGAAGCGGCTGACGATCCCGGAAATCGCCGTGGACGCGCCGTTCACCCAGCTCACCCTGGGCCCCACCGGGCAGCTCAACCCGCCCCCGGCCGCCGACACCAACCTCGTCGGCTGGTTCAAGGACGGCGCCGCACCGGGCGAACGCGGTGCCGCGATCGTCGCGGGGCACGTCGACACCAAGACCGGGCCCGCGGTCTTCCTGCAACTGGAGACCCTCAAGCCCGGCAGCACGGTGGAGATCACCCGTGAGGACGGCCTCGTCGCCACGTTCAAGATCGACTCGGTGGAGACGTTCAGCAAGGCGAACTTCCCCAACGACCGGGTCTACGCCGATACGCCCGACGCCCAGCTCCGGCTGATCACCTGCGGTGGCGCCTACGACCGCAAGGCCAAGGACTACGTGGCCAACGTGGTCGCCTTCGCCCACCTCGTCTCGTCGAAGCACGCCTGAACCGCGGCACCGCCCGGGCCGGCCGCCGGCCCGGGCTCCGGCCGCCGGCGCGACCCGACACGCGGCCGCGGGGGGTCTGCTCCCTCCCCGCTGCGGCCGGGGAAATAATGGCGCATATGAGGTACCTAATTCCGCTCCGTGGCGGGATGAAATGAGCGCCCGCCGCAATCCTCCGAACCGGCGCCGGGACCGGAGCGTTTCCGGCGGACGAAGCGCCGAGACCGATCGCCTGCTGCGTATTCTGCTGCGCCGCCGGAAACAGCAGCTGAGCGCCGCGGACATCACGGTCACCGACCGGCCCGCGGTGCGCCGGGCGGTGTCGGCGGCCGCGCTCGGCAACACCATGGAATGGTTCGACTTCGGCGTCTACGCCTATCTGGCGGGCACCTTGGGGAAGGTGTTCTTCCCGGCCAGCTCGTCCGGCGCCCAAGTGGTCTCCGCATTCGCCACCTTCGCCGCGGCCTTCGTCGTCCGGCCGCTGGGCGGCATGGTGTTCGGGCCGCTCGGCGACCGGATCGGGCGGCAGCGGGTGCTGGCCGCCACCATGATCATGATGGCGATCAGCACCTTCGCCGTCGGATTCCTGCCGACTTATCACGCCGTCGGCTTCGCCGCTCCGATTCTGCTGCTGATCTGCCGGCTGGTGCAGGGATTCTCCACCGGCGGTGAATATGCCGGTGCCACCACCTATATCGCCGAATACGCCCCCGACAAACGCCGCGGATTCCTCGGCAGCTGGCTCGACTTCGGCACCTTCGTCGGCTATTCGCTCGGTTCCGGGCTGGTCACCGCGCTGACCGGGGTGCTCGGTGAGGACGGGCTGGTGTCCTGGGGCTGGCGGCTGCCCTTCCTCGTCGCCGGACCGCTCGGGCTGATCGGCCTCTACATGCGGATGCGGCTGGAGGAGACCCCGGCCTTCCAACGGGAGGCCGAACAGGCCCACCAGGAAGCGGAGGACTCCGTCGCCGCGGGCGGCGAGGACCCGGTGGAGACCGCCCGCCAGTCCGGCCACGGCCGGCTGAAGGAGATCTTCACCCGGCACTGGCAGGCGGTGCTGATCTGCATGGGCCTGGTGCTGCTCTACAACGTCACCAACTACATGGTGACCTCCTACCTGCCCACCTACATGACCGAGACGCTCGGCCAGGACCCGCTGACCGCCCAGCTGCTCGTCCTCGGCACCATGATCGTGGTGGTGCTGACCATCACCACCGTCGGCCGCACCTCCGACCGCTGGGGCCGCCGCCCCGTCTTCATGGCCGGCAGCATCGCCCTGATCGCGCTCGCCGTCCCGGCGTTCCTCCTCATCCGGGCCGGCGGCATCCTGCTGCCGGCCTTCGGCTGCCTGATCCTGGGACTGCTGCTGGTGTGCTTCGCCGGCACCTCCGCCTCCACCCTCCCGGCGCTCTTCCCGACCCGATTGCGCTACGGCGCGCTGTCCATCGCCTTCAACATCTCGGTATCGCTCTTCGGCGGCACCACGCCGCTGTTCGCCTCGGGACTGGTGCAGCTGACCGGCAGCCGGATGGTGCCCGCGTACTACCTGATGGCGGCCGGCGTGATCGGCTTCGTCTCGACGCTCTTCCTGCACGAGACGGCCGGCAAACCGCTGCGGGGCTCCGGCCCGATGGTGGAGACCGAGGAGCAGGCCCACCGGCTGGTCGCCCGCAGCCGTACCGAGGCCGGCCGGCGCGCCCGCGACATCTGGATCCGCCTGCGGCACCCCTGGCACCGGCACTGACCGCCTGCCGCCCGGCGGTCGCCCGCCGCCGGGCCGCCCGAGCGGTCGCGTTCCGCCGCCGGACGGGCGGGTACGGCACACGCCGGGCCGGGGCCGGGCCGGCGTCCTCCCGGCGCGCCGCGGGGCACCAGTCGGACATCGGGTGTGGCCCGGGAGACGGCGCGGGCCCCGGCGAGCCGGGACCCGACGACCGGCCTCACCTCACCACGTGTGGACCAGCGTGAGGACTTGGAACTCGCGCTCCATCGCGCGACCGGCTATCCCGCTGAGTCCTCCCGTTCCCGAGTGCGGGACGATACGTCCTTCGCTGCTCCGGTCGGCTCCGTCGGCCAGCCCCCAGTGCTGGATGACGAAGGTGCCCCGGCGGCCGTCGAGCGTGCCGTCGATGCGCTCGGAGGCGACGTAGCCGCCGCCGGCGCTGCTCGCGCGGGGGTCACGGCAGCAGGGCCGCCGCGTGCTCCAGGTCGTCGATGCTGCCGGACATCACGGTGCGGACGTGTGCGGTGAGGTGCTGGAGCGGCCAGTCCCACCAGGCCACGGCCAGCAGCCGCTCGATGTCCGCGTCGCTGTAGCGGCGGCGGATGAGGCGGGCGGGGTTGCCGCCGACGATGCCGTAGTCGGGGACGTCGTCCACGACGACGGAGCCGGAGGCGACGATCGCGCCGTGGCCGATGCGGACGCCGGGCATCACCATGGCCCGGTAGCCGAGCCAGACATCATGGCCGAGCACGGTGTCCCCCCGCCCGGCCAGGCCGGTGATGAGGTCGAAGTGCTCGCTCCAGGACCCGCCCATGATGGGGAACGGGAACGTCGAGGGGCCGTCCATCCGGTGGTTGGCGCCGTTCATGATGAACCGCACGCCCTCGCCCAGCGCGCAGAACTTCCCGATGACGAGCCTTTCCGGCCCGTAGTGGTAGAGCACGTTGCGGGTCTCGAAGGCGGTCGGGTCCTCGGGATCGTCGTAGTACGAGAACTCGCCGACCTCGATCAGCGGCGAGGTGACCAGCGGCTTGAGCAGTACCACCCGCGGCTGGTCGGGCATGGGGTGCACCACGGTGGGGTCGGCGGGTACAGGCGGCATGAGGTGGTGTTTCCTTTCTCAAGGGGTGTCTGCGGGCGGCTGGCGGAGGTCAGGCGCCGGTGGGAGGCGGCGCAGTCATCCGCACGGCCGGGCCGGCACCTTGTTCGTGCCGTCGGGCCGCGGTGAGCGGCCTGGTCGTGGCCAAGGGGTGCCGAACCGGGCGGCCAGCGCCTCCCGCAGTGCGGGGGCGGCGCTGCCGGCCGGTTCGTCGACGGCCGCGGCCCAGGCGATATGGGCGTCCGGCCGTCGCGGTAGCGCGCGGCCTGCCGGGCCTGGCAGGTGAACCGCGAGAGCCGAAGCGGCTCGCCCACGGGCAGCGCCGAGCACGCGGCGGATGCTGTCCTGGAGTTCGGTGACGGTCATCGGTGCGTCGTCGTACTCGGTGGTCTCGTCCTCGACGGTGCAGAGGGAGACGGCCGGGGAGTCCGGCGACGCGCCGAGTCCGAACAGCCCGCGGTCCGTCCTGGTGAAACCGGCGCGGATCAGGCCGGATCCGGGGACGTCGAGATCGCCGTTGTCGAGCACGGTCACCGGGTCGGTCACGGTGACCTGGGCCAGGCGGTAGACCTCCGGGCAGGTGGTGCCGGGGAACGGAATACCGGCCCCGTCCCGCGCCCGGCTGCGGGCCCCGTCGCACCCCGCCAGGTAGCGGGCGGTCAGCCGGTACGGTCCGTCCGGGCCCCGCACGTCCACGACCACCGACGCGTCGTCCTGGCCGACCCCGGGTGGGAGGATCTGCCCGCCGAGGCCGCCGGCCTCGGGGGTGTCCCGGCGCCGCGGGTGCCGCTCCGGTACCAGCGGCCGCACACCGGCCAGGCGCAGTTCACCGGCCGGCATCGGACCGGTCGGGCGGGCACCCACAACGATCACATCGGTGTCCCTCACTGGGCATTTCTCCCGAGGTTCTCGGTGGTTCATCGAGCCGGGCCCTACGGCACGACGCGGCACGGGTCGTGCCGCTGAGTTTGATCAACCGGCGCGCACTCTGTCAATACGGCACGTATCGTGCCGTTAAGGTGGGGCATGACCGACCGCAGCGCCAGGCGTGCCGACCAGCGAACCGAGGCGATCAAAAGGGCCGCGCTCGACCTCGCCCGGGAGGCCGGCTACGCCAAGCTCAGCGTCGAGGCGGTCGCGGCCAGGGCCAACGTCGGCAAACACACCGTCTACCGCCGCTGGCCCTCCCGCGGCCTCCTCTTCCTCGACGCGGTCCTCAGCCTGAGTGCCGAAGAGCTGAGCCATCCCCGCACCGGCGATGTCGTGGCCGACCTGCGCGCGGTGATGACCAAGGCCGTCGACCTGCTGGGCCGGCCCCCGTGGGGTCCGCTGTACCAGGCGCTCATCGGCGAGGCGCAGCACGACCCCGAGGTCGCCGCCGGGCTCAACCGGCGGTTCATCGAACCGCAGACCGCCGACACCCGGGCGCGCCTCCAGGACGCCAGGGAACGGGGCGAAATCGCCTCCGACGCCGACCTGGACCTGGCGTTCGACCTCCTGTCCGGCCCCCTCTACTACAGGCTCCTCATCACCCAGAAGCCGATCACGCACGAGTACATCGACCGGGTCCTGCAAGCGGTCCTCGCCGGGATGGGCCCCGGACCGCAGACGCGGTAGCCGCCGGCAGCGCGACGGAACCGGGCAGTCCGGCCGCTGCGCGGGGCCGGCGGGAGGGCGCGCCCCGGCCTCGGCGGCTCCGTTCGCAGGCGCACGACGTCGTGGCTGCTCGGACGGGGTCGACGTGACGAGGCCGCTCCTCCGCACCCCTCGGCCAGGCAGTCGCGAACGGCTGAGCGGCGCTCGGTCACGGGGACCGGTCGGCCCGGCCGGGGGCGTCGGCGGCTCGTGGCGGGGCTTCGCCGTGCGGGTCGGTCCGTACGGTGCCGTCCCAGCGCCACCGGGTGCGGCGCGGGTGCCCGGGGAGTTCGGCGCGACCGGTGGCCCAGAGGAGGGTCGGCCAGGGCGCCGCGCCGGGCGGGACGTCCGGGAACAGGCGGGCCAGCACCCGGGCGCACAGGCCGGGCGGCGGTTCCCAGGCCAGGCCCAGCCCCGCGGCCAGATCGTGGGTGTGCACCAGGGTCTCGACGATCCCCATCGCCGCGAAGCCCTCCGGGTCGGAGCGCCCGAAGACGTGGTGGGCGCGGACGTGCGGGGGAGTGGTGCGCACCATGGCCACCAGCAGCGCGCCGCACGCCTCCAGGACCTGGAGGAGCCCGGCCGGCCCGGCGGCCCGGTCGGCGTGCACCGCGTTGGCCGGCCCGCCGGGCCGGCGGCGGTGCCAGTCGAAGGGCACTTCGCGGTCCAACGGCGGCGCGGCGGGCCCGAGTTGGGCGGCGTAGGCGAAGAGGTCGTCGGCGAGGTGCTCGGTGGTCTCCCAGCAGTCCCACTCCAGGGAGCCGGCCGGGCCGCCCTCCCACGCCGCGGCCGGCGCGGTGCGCAGCAGCGCCACCGAGAGCCGGACGGCGCGGGCGAGGTCATCGGCGGTGACGGGGCCGGGCGCGGCGGTGGCGGGGGCGGCCCGGCCGGGTGTCGCGGCCGGAATTTCTGAGGTGGACATGGCTGGACGCTACCGTGCGCCGGTCGCCCGCGGGGCCGGTCCCGCCGTCCGCATACCGGGGCACGCGTGACGCGACGCACGCAAACTCCGACGGACTGTCGGTAACTGTCCGCATGTGACGTTCTATCATCGGCGCCATGTCCGCCCCTGAACTGATCCGCATCGTCTCCCGCGACTCGCCGATGGCCCTGGCCCAGGTGGAGCGCGTCCGTACCGAACTGGCCGCGCTGCATCCCGGCATCACCACCGAGGTCGTCCCGGTCAAGACGACCGGGGACCGGTGGATGGGGGCGCTCTCCCAGGTGGAGGGCAAGGGGGCGTTCACCAAGGAGGTCGACGCCGCCCTGCTGGCCGGCGCGGCGGACCTCGCGGTGCACTGCGTCAAGGACATCCCCGGTGACCGTCCGCTGCCGGCCGGGACGACCTTCGCCGCCTTCCTCAAGCGCGACGACATCCGCGACGCGCTGATCCACCCGGGCGGGCTGACCCTCGACGAGCTGCCCGCCGGGACCCGCATCGGCACCTCCTCGGTGCGCCGGATCGCCCAGCTCGCCGCCTCGCACCCGCACCTGGAATACGTCCCGATGCGCGGCAACGCCAACCGCCGTATGGAGAAGCTCGCCGCCGGCGAGGCCGACGCCCTGCTGCTGGCCGTCTCCGGGCTGGAGCGGATCGGCCGGACCGACGTGATCACCGAGATCCTCCCGGTCGACGTGATGTGCCCGCCGATCGGCGCCGGAACGCTCGCCCTCCAGTGCCGCGAGGACGACGCCGTCACCATCGACGCGGTCAGCGGCCTCGGCGACCCCGCCACGTACCGCGAGACCATGGCCGAGCGGATGCTGCTGCACGTCCTCCAGGGCCACTGCAACAGCCCGATCGCCGGCTTCGCCACCACCGACCGGCGCGGGGAGCTCTCGCTGCGGGCCAGCGTCTTCACGCCCGACGGCAAGACCGTGCTCAACGCGCACGAGTGGGCCGGTCCGCTCACCCCGGAGACGCTGGGCACCTCCGTGGCCGTGGCCCTGCTGCGCCAGGGGGCCCGCGAGCTGATCGACGGCATCGCGCACTGACCCCCACGCCCCCGCCGCGACCAGGAGGCCCGCGCCCATGCGCCTTCGGATGCCCGCCGAGTGGACCCCGCACGACGCCTGCCTGATGGCCTGGCCGAGCCGGGAATCCCTGTGGGGCGCGGCGTTCGGGGCGGCGCGCCGGGAGTACGCCGAGGTGGCCCGGGCGATCTCCGCGTTCGAGCCGGTGCTCATGGTGGCCGCGCCCGGGCAGGGCGCGGCGGCCCGGGCCCTGTGCGGCGCGGACGTCGAGATCATCGAGCTGCCGCTGGACGACTCCTGGCTGCGGGACTCCGGCCCGGTCTTCGTCTTCACCGACGACGGCCGCCGGGTCGGCGTGGACTTCCGGTTCAACGCCTGGGGCGGCAAGCACCGCCCCTGGGACGCCGACGACCGGCTGACCGCGCTGCTGCTGACGCGGCTGGGCATCGAGCGGGTGCACTCGCCGATGGTCCTGGAGGGCGGGTCGTTCACCGTCGACGGCGAGGGCACGCTGATCACCACCGAGCAGTGCCTGCTGCACCCCAACCGCAACCCCGCGATGACCCGCGCGGACATCGAGGCCGAGCTCGGCCGGCGGCTGGGGGCCGAAAAGGTGATCTGGCTGCCGTACGGCGGCCTGGAGGACACCGAGACCGACGGCCACGTGGACGGGGTCTGCGCCTTCGTCGCGCCCGGGAAGGTCGTCGCGTTCGTCCCGGACGACGAGCGGCACCCGGATTTCGCCCGGATGCGGACCAACCGCGACCTCCTGGCGGCGGTCACCGATGCCCGGGGCCGCCGGCTGGAGATCATCGAGCTGCCGCAGACCGCGTACGGCACGGTCGGCGGCGAGCCCGTCGAGGTCGGGTACCTGAACTTCTACCTCGCCAACGGCGGGGTGGTGGTGCCGGTGGGCGGCGGCGACCGGGACGAGGACGCGCTCGCGGTGCTCGCCGCCGCGCTGCCCGGCCGCCGGGTGGTCGGCGTGCCCGCCCCGACGCTCGCCCACGGGGGCGGCGGGGTGCACTGCATCACCCAGCAACTGCCCCGGGCGCCCCGCCCCGCCTGAGGTTCTCTCCGCCCGCCCGGCTCAGGACTGCGGGCGCTTGCCGTGGTTGGCCGCGTGGTTGCGGCGGGCCTTCTTCTTGCGGCGACGCTTCGACGACATGGTGTCTCCCTTCGTCACGAGGGCTAACGGTGCATGTCCGGCATGTCTACCACTTTGCCGGGTACTCGGCCGGGGGAGCGAGGGTGGTGCCGGGGGCGCGCGGCGCGTACTGCCGAGCCGCCGGGTGCCACGGTGAGCCGGCCCGTGGTCGGCGGCACCCGTCGGCAGCCGCTATGCTTGCTGGATACAAGCAATGTATCCAGTGGACCGGCTGGAACATGCCTTCACGCATGCACGCATTCAGTGCGAGGGATCACGACGATGAGTAACGGCACGGTCCATGCCTGCGACGGGGACGGGATCTCGCAGATCACCGTCGCGTCGAGTCTGGACGAGGCCGCGGCGGGGCTGGGAACGGAAGTGGTCCGTTTCACCCGGTTGATCGCGGCCTGGAAGCAGCGGGTCAAGCACGACGCCGGGGCAGCCGACCGGGTACTGCTGGCGAGACTGGTGTGCGGCGGGGACCAGCGGGCGACCGATCTGGCCGCCGACGCCTTCCTCGACCTGTCCACCGTCAGCCGGCAGGTGCGCTCGCTGGTCGAGCGCGGACTGGTCGCCCGCCGCCCGGACCCCGAGGACCGCCGCGGTTCGCTGCTGACCGCGACCGAGGCGGGACGCGCCCGCTTCGAGGACTACCGGCGTCAGCGCGACGCCGAACTGGCCGGGATCCTCGCATCCTGGTCGCCAGAGGACCGGGCCGACCTGATCCGGCTGCTGAGCCGGCTCAACAAGGACCTGGCAGAACGTCAACACTCACGGCCGGGCCCCGGGGGAGACCAGGGCACCGCCGTGGAGCAGGGAGAGATACGTACATGAGCCAAGCCACCTCTCCGCCGGGGGCGCAAGCCAAGGCGATACCGGGGGCGGGGGCGCTCAGCCACCGCCAGATCCTGACCATCCTCAGCGGCCTGATGCTGGGGATGTTCCTCGCCGCACTCGACCAGACCATCGTCAGCACCTCCATCCGGACGATCGCCGACGACCTGCACGGTCTGAGCCAGCAGGCGTGGGCGACCACCGCCTACCTGATCACCTCCACGATCGCCACCCCGCTGTACGGCAAGCTGTCCGACCTCCACGGCCGCAAGCCCTACTACCTGGCCGCGATCACGATCTTCGTGGCGGGCTCGGTGCTCTGCACCTTCTCCACCTCGATGACCGAACTCGCCGCGTTCCGCGCCGTCCAGGGCCTGGGCGCCGGCGGTCTGATGTCGCTGGCGCTGGCGATCATCGGTGACATCGTCCCGCCCCGGGAGCGCGCCCGCTACCAGGGCTACATGCTCGGTACGTTCGCCACCTCCAGCGTCGCCGGTCCGCTGATCGGCGGCGCGCTGGCCGGCCAGGCCACCCTGCTCGGCATCACCGGCTGGCGCTGGGTCTTCCTGGTCAACGTGCCGATCGGCATCATCGCGCTGTTCGTCGTCGCCAAGGTCCTCAACATCCCGCACACCCGCCGCAACCACCGCATCGACTGGTGGGGCGCCCTCACCATCACCGTCGGTGTCGTCCCGCTGCTGCTCGTCGCCGAGCAGGGCCGGGAGTGGGGCTGGACCTCGTCGCAGTCGATCGCCTGCTACGCCATCGGCGTCGTCGGCATCATCGCCTGGGTCTTCGTCGAGCGGTGGATCGGCGACGACGCGCTGATCCCGATGCGGCTGTTCCGCAACGGCACCTTCAGCAAGACCAGCGTGCTGTCCGTCCTGATCGGTATGGGCATGTTCGGCGGGATGCTGATGATCCCGCAGTACCTCCAGATCGTGAAGGGCGCCAGCCCCACCAAGTCGGGCCTGGAGATGCTGCCGCTGATGGCGGGCATGATGATCGCCTCCATCGTCTCCGGTCAGATCACCGCCAAGACCGGCCGCTACAAGGTCTTCCCGATCATCGGCACCGCGCTGATGATCGCCGCGATGCTGCTCTTCCACTACCGGGTCCAGTGGGACACCGCGCTGTGGGAGACCATGGTCTACATGCTCGTCTTCGGCCTCGGCCTGGGCGGCTGCATGCAGACCCTGGTGCTGGCCGTGCAGAACGCGGTCCCGCCGCGCGACATGGGTGTGGCCACCGCCTCCTCCACGTTCTTCCGGCAGATGGGTGCCACCGCCGGTACCGCGATCTTCCTGTCGGTGCTGTTCAGCACGGTCGGCGACAAGATCGGCGACGCGTTCAGGGCCGCCGCGTCCACCGCACGGTTCCAGGGCGCCCTGAAGGACCCGGCGGTGCTGCACGACCCGGCCAACAAGCCGGTGCTGGACATGCTCAAGCACCCCGGTAACGGCGGCTCCTCGGGCGTGCTCAGCGACTCCTCGTTCATCCAGCACCTCGACCCGCGGCTGGCCGAGCCGTTCAAGCGCGGCTTCGCCGACTCCATGCACACCGTCTTCCTGATGGGTGCGATCGTGGTCGCGCTGGCCTTCGTGCTGATGTGGTTCATCAAGGAGGTGCCGCTGCGGCAGATCTCCGGCCTCCAGGCCCGCGCCCAGGCCGAGGCCGAGGCGAACGGCGAGGTCCCGCCGGCGGCGGAGGCCGCGCCGGCCGAGGTGCCGGCCCCGGAGGCGGTCCCGGCCGCCCCCGCGTCCCCCGCGACCGCCGCGGTGGCCGCGGCACCCCGTCCGGACGCGACCGGACCGGTGATCACCGGAACCGTGCGGGACAGCGGCGGTCACCCCGTGCCGCAGGCCGCGGTCACCCTGATCAGCGTGGGCGGACGGCAGCTCGGCCGGGCCACCACCGACGCCGACGGCGGCTACGCGCTGCCGACCACCGGCGCCGGCACCTACGTCCTGATCGGCTCCGCCGGGGCCCGCCGGCCGCAGGCGCTGACGGTCGTGGTGGGCGCCGAACCGGTCGCCTTCGACCTGACGCTCAGCGGCGCGGCCAGCCTGTCCGGCGAGGTCCGCGAGGAGAAGAACGACGACCCGGTGCCCGGCGCCCTGGTGGTGGCCACCGACGTCCGCGGCGAGGTCGTGGCCTCCGGCGTGGTCGGCCAGGACGGCGGCTTCGCGTTCGACGAACTGACCCCGGGCAGCTACACCCTGGCGGTCAGCGCCGAACGCCACCGCCCCTCCGCCCTCCAGGTCGAGGTCAACGCGGGCACCCGCAACTGGTACGAGATCCGGCTGACGCCGGGCGCCCAGGTCCGCGGCACCGTCCGCACCACCCAGGGCGGGCCGGTGGGCGACGCCCGGGTCACCCTGCTCGACCCCGCGGGCAATGTCGTGGGCAGCGCCACCAGCGGCCACGACGGCGAGTACGTCTTCACCGACCTCGACAGCGGTGAGTACACGCTGATCGCCAGCGGCTACCCGCCGGCCGCCGCGCCGCTGCGGCTGACCGCCGCCGGCCAGGCCGAGTGCGACATCGAGCTCAGCCACGAGACGGTGAACTGACACCCGCCGCCAACGGTACGGGCGAGGGCCCGGCGACTGTCGTCCGCCGGGCCCTCGCCCGTACCCGGGGCCGGGAGTCGGCTACCGCTGGGGCCGCATCGGCTCGCCGCCGGCCGGTGCGGCGAGGCCCTCCACCGCCGGGGCAGCCTCGTGCCGGGAGGCGAACGGGCAGGTCCAGTCCGGCTCGGTGAACCGCCCCGAGAAGTGCCGGGACGGCTGCTCGTACTCGTACGCCACGAAACTCGGGTTGACGGAGCCGTTGACGCGCACCTCGCGGCGCCGGATCGCGTCCTGGAGCGAGTAGAACTTCTCGCCCAGCATCATGAACTGCGCCAGGGAGTTGAAGGCGATCGCCGGCACCGGGGCACGCCGGCTGGCCCGGGACGCCCCGGGGTGCATCCCGACCAGGAAGAACGACATCCCGCCCACGTGGAAGCCGAAGTGGGGCTGGGTGGGGTCGGAGGTCGAACCCGTCTCCACGCCGTGGTCGCGGCTGTCGATGTCGTGCATCAGCTGGAGGTGCCGCCACAGCACCTCCTCGAACGCCTCCTCGTCGAGCCCTTCCGGCCCGTCGAAGGTCGCCACGAAGGTACGGAAGCTCTGGGCCGACAGCTGCGGCCGGACCTCGGTGACATACGCCAGGACGTCCCGGTGGTTCCGCTCGGCCGATTCCGGGTCGCCCAGTGCGCCGTAGTGCCGGTGGGTGAGGCCCGCGCGCCGCAGGGCGGAGCGGGCGCCCAGGCAGCTGAACTCGGGGGTCTGTATGAAGTGTTCCAACGCGGCGCGGTGCGCCGCGGTGCGGGGTTCGGTCATGGGGAACCTTGATCGGTGAAGGTGGTCGTGGCGGGCGGGTATCCGGGAAGATCGGCGGCTGTCGTGATCGACAGTGCGATGCCCAGGCCGCCACGGCAAGGACCGAACCGGACAAAAGCTGCCGGGGGACTGGTCGGTGAGGTGCGCGGTGATGTGTGCGGTGCGTGCGCGGTGCCCCGCCGGCCCTGCTTGGGCGGGACGCCGGCGGCTCGGGGGTGGCGGGCCCGGCTTGTCCCGCCCCAGGCCGCGGTAGGTGGCCGAAAGTGGCCTGGGGCGAGGTGGGGTGGGCCGTCCGGCGCGGCCGGGGCGGTCGCGGAGGCCGCCGTTCAGGCCGCGGGACCGGGACCCGCCGACTCGGACGAGGCATCCCCCGGCCCGGCCGCGTCCGCCAGATAGGCGTGCAGTCGGCCCGATCCGTCGAGCATGGCCCGGGACCGCTCGGTCAGTTCCGCCGCGCGCCGGGCCAGGACGGCGCGCAGGGCCGCACTGCTGCCGGTCCGCCGCAGTCCGTCCAGCACCGTCCGGATCTGCGGCAGCGGGTAGTGGCTGCGCCGCAGCAGCTGGATCAGCCGGGCGTCCCGCACCTCCGCCGCGCCGAACCAGCGGTACCCGGTGGCCGCCTCCCGCTCCGGCGCCAGCAGCCCGGCGGACTCCCACACCCGCAGCGCCGAGGTGCGCACCCCCAAGCGGGCGGCGACCTCCCCGATGCGCAGCGGGAACCGGATGCCCGGACCGGCCGGTTCCGGACGGTGGGCCGCGAGGCCGTCCAGGGCCCGTTCCACCTCCTGGAGGGACTGCCGTTCCTCGTGCAGCTCGGCATGGCCGGCGTCGATCAGGGCCAGCGCCTCCGGCACCCGTCCGGCGTGCACCGCCCGCATCACCGCCTGCGCGGCCGGGCGCCCGTAGCCCCGCGCGAGCGCGCGGTAGGTCAGGACCGCGGCACGGTGCCGGGCGGTGTAGCGGCGGTACCCGGTCGGGGAGCGGGGGACCGGCGGCAGCACCCCGTCGTCCTCGTAATTCCGGATCAGCTGGGTCGATACGCCCGCCAGCCGCGCCAGATCGATCGGCCGGAGGTTCCCCTGCGCCCGCTTCCCCGCCATCCTCGCCCACCCTTCCGCCGCGCGGGTGCGCCGTCACCGGCCCCCCACTCCTCCGCACGCTGTGCCTTGAAGGTTAGCGGTGGGGAGCTCGGGCATGGGGCGCCGCCCTGGTGCACTACTTGAAGGATCGAGTCGAGGCCGCGAGCGGTCGGGGCCCGGGGCGGCCGGGCCGCCGGCCGGTCGCGGGGCGGGTGCCCCGCGCGCCCGGTCCCTCCCCCCGCCTGGACCGCGACGCGCTGCGGAGCGGACCCCCCGGACCTAGGCTGCCGCTCATGAGCGGACACTTTGACGTCGTCGTCCTGGGCGCGGGCCCCGGAGGGTATGTCGCGGCCATCCGGGCCGCCCAGCTCGGGCTGCGCACGGCGATCGTCGAGGCCAAGTACTGGGGCGGGGTCTGCCTCAACATCGGCTGCGTCCCCTCGAAGGCGCTGCTCCGCAACGCCGAGATCGCCCATATCGTGGGCCGCGAGGCGAAGACCTTCGGGATGCGGGTGGACGGGCAGGTCACCTTCGACTACCGCGAGGCGTACCTGCGCAGCCGCAAGGTGGCCGAGGGGCGCGCCAGGGGCGTGCACTTCCTGATGAAGAAGAACAAGATCGTCCAGTTCGAGGGCGTCGGCACCTTCATCGACCCGCACACCCTGCACGTCACCCTGGGCGACGGCCGGACCGAGTCCCTCTCGTTCGACCACGCCGTCATCGCCACCGGTTCGGTCACCCGGCTGCTGCCCGGCACGTCGCTCAGCCGCCGGGTGGTGACGTACGAGGAGCAGATCCTCTCCGACGAGCTGCCGCGCAGCATCCTGATCGCCGGGGCCGGCGCCATCGGGGTGGAGTTCGCCTACGTCCTGCGCAACTACGGCGTCGAGGTCACCCTGGTGGAGTTCCTCGACCGGGTCGTGCCGCTGGAGGACGAGGACGTCTCGGCGGAACTCGCCCGCCGTTACCGCAAGTTGGGCATCAACGTGCTGCCGTCCACCCGCGTCGAGGGGATCGACGACTCCGGGGAGAAGGTGCGGGTCACGGTCACCACGGGCGGCCAGCGGCAGACCCTGGAGACCGACAAGGTGCTCCAGGCCATCGGCTTCCAGCCGCGGATCACCGGCTTCGGCCTGGAGAACACCGGCATCCGGCTGACCGACCGCGGTGCCATCGACATCGACGGCCGGTGCCGGACGAGCGTGCCGCACCTCTTCGCCATCGGCGACGTCACGGCCAAGCTGATGCTGGCGCACGCCGCCGAGGCGATGGGGGTGGTCGCGGCGGAGACCATCGCCGGCGCGGAGACCATGGAACTGGACTACCTCATGATCCCGCGCGTGACGTTCTGCCAGCCGCAGATCGCCAGCTTCGGCTGGACCGAGGCGCAGGCCCGCGAGCAGGGCTTCGACGTCCGGGTGGCCACTTTCCCGTTCACCGCCAACGCCAAGGCGCACGGGCTCGGCGAGACGGCGGGCTTCGCCAAGCTCATCAGCGACGCCCGCTACGGCGAGATCCTCGGCGCGCACCTCATCGGCCCCGAAGTGACCGAACTGCTCCCCGAGTTGACCCTGGCGCAGAAGTGGGACCTGACGGTCCACGAGGTGGCGCGCAACGTACACGGCCACCCGACCCTCGGCGAGGCGATCCAGGAGGCCGTCCACGGACTCGCGGGCCACATGATCAATATGTGAGCGACCAGCGCGTTGACCTGCGCCGATGGGGGTTTACCGGATCCTGTCCCGACGCAGTTCTCGGCATCCGGATTGACCGGGAACACCGCGAGGGCGCCTCGGGCCTCGCGGTGCGGTCGCCCTCAAGGGCGCCCGAGGACCGCAGCCGCGGTGGCGGTCGTCCTCCGCCCTGCGCTCGTCGGCATCCCAGAGGACCGTCGTCCCCAGCGTCCCGGTGTACACCGGCGGGCGGGGCCCCGGTAGGGGGAAAAGCGGAAGAGGGGCCGCGGATGCCCCTGCTATGGTGCGCCGATGTCACCGGTCAGGAAATTCCAAGTCACCTTCGACTGCGCGGAACCGGAGCGCGTCGCCCGTTTCTGGTGCGAGGTGCTGGGGTACGTCGTGCCGCCGCCACCGGCGGGGTTCGCCACCTGGGACGCCTACGATCGCTCGCTGCCGGCCGATCGTCAGGGTGCCGCGTTCGCGTGCAGCGATCCCTCGGGCGAGGGGCCGCGGCTGTTCTTCCAGCGCGTACCCGAAGGCAAGGCGGTCAAGAACCGAATGCACCTCGACGTGCGGGTCGGTACCGGGCTGGTGGGGGAGGAGCGCCTGGCCGCGCTCAAGGCGGAGTGCGCTCGGCTGGAAGCGCTCGGCGCGACCTGCGTCCAGGTGCTCCTCGCCGATGAGGAGAACGAGTCGTGCATCGCGATGCAGGACGTCGAGGGCAACGAGTTCTGTCTCGACTGAGCCTTCGCCGGGCGTTCATTTAGTGATCGTTTATCGGGGCTCGGCAGGATGGGCGGCGTCGAGAAGGATCCTGCCCAGGGGACGGTATGGCCAAGCTGTATCTGGAGAAGCTCACGCGCGTCACGACGGAGGGCTGGAGCGGCTCCGGTGAGCCGAGGCTCATCGTCCAGGACCGCGGCACCGTGTGGAACGGCACGGTGCCGGGGGACCGGATGGTCACCGTCAAGTACGACTGCGATTTCACCGGGACCATCGCCGTCTCCCTGGGTGAGGCCGGTGTCCCGGGCGGGGACGGCGGGTTCGGGGAGCAGCGGATCACGGATACGCCCGGTGAGCGCTGCCTGCGCTTCCGGGCGGACGGGGCCGAGTACCGGCTGCTGTACGCGGTGGAGTAGGGAGCGCGCCGCGGAGCGGGGGACGGCCGGGCCCGCCTGCCGGTCCGGCAGCCCACCCCCGGCCGGCCCGTGGGCCGGCGGTCGGGGGTGGGCTGCCGCCGCGGCGGGACGCCGGGCACCGCGGACCGGGACCGGCCGGTCAGTTGCGCAGCGGGCCCTCGCAGTGGAACGGGGACGTGCCCGCGCGGCCGTTGGACCAGATGGCGACCTCGCCGAAGGAGCAGTTCATGTCGGTGAGGTTGTTGTCGCCGCCGGCGGCCCGGTCCAGGAGGAAGAAGTCGACGGTCTCGGACATGTCCTTGAAGACCTTGTCGGCGTTGCCGGCGTCGGCGAGGTTCGCCGTGATGCGGCCGTTGCAGGTGAAGCGCGGACGGTCCGGCGAGCCGGAGGCGAAGCACTCGTCGGGGTTGGTGTAGGTGCTCCGGGCGAAGGAGGCGCGGACCTGGTCGGGCGTGCTGTCGGCCAGCTCGGCGAGCGGGACGTGCCGGGTGTCGGGGACGAAGAGGTCGTCGACATGGGCGATGCTGGTGTCGAGGAACGCGTCGTACTCCCGCTGGAGGCCCTGGTCCCTGCCGAGGCGGGTGCGCCAGGCGTCGAAGGCCGCCGGGTCGTCGGCCCGCAGGTCCCGGTACATCTCCTTGAGCAGCGAGGGGTGTGCGGACCACAGGAACTCGAAGAACGTGCCCGCGTAGTCGTAGAAGCGGAAGCCGTCCCCGTCGTACGTGGCGTGCAGGAGCTGGTCGACGGTCATGCGCGGGCCGCCGTTCGCGGTGTCGGCGATGATGCCCCGCACCAGTGACTTGCGGACCTTGATGCCGTCGTCACGGGTGCTGCCGTCGAAGAACTCGGCGGTGCCCTCGTCCATCGCCGTGGTCCGGTCGCCCTGGTACCACGGGCCTTCGCCGAACGACCCGGGCACCGCCCAGCGGCCGTTGAGGTAGTGCGTGTACTCGTGCCGGAAGAGCTCTTCGAGCGTGAGGCTGGAGTCCTGCGGGACGCGGCGCTGGTAGGTGTAGAAGGTGGCGCCCTGCTCGATGTAGATGCCGCCGTTGCTGGTGCTCAGGCCGGTCAGCAGCGGCTGGAAGTTCTCGTAGTCGGCGCGGGAGGCGTACAGCACGATGTGCAGGGTGGAGTTGGTGTCGCCCGCCAGCGGCTGCTCGGTGCCGAGCACCCGGTGGAACTGCGCCTTGACCTGCTTGCCGGCGTAGTAGAGCTGGTCGACGGTGCCGCGGTCGAGGGCGGTGCGGACCGTGATGCCGTCCGTCCCGTCCTTGCCGTAGGTGTAGGTCTGCGGGAAGAGGTGCCGCTCGATGTCCGCGCGGCAGACCTGGTGCGGTGCGCAGGCGTCGAACTCGATCAGCCAGGTGGCCGCCTTGGCCCACGGAGCGCTGTACGCACCGAAGGTGCGGGCGGTGGTGTCCAGGACCGGGCCGAGGCCGGCGACGATCTCGTCGTGCAGCCGGTCGATCTGCCCGATGCGGCCGTACTCGCTGACCGCGTCGCGCGCCACCCAGGCGTTGGCGGTGTCCTTGAGGTGGGTGTAGCCGGCGAACGCCTTGAAGGCGGCGCGGTAGGACGGGTCGGCCACGACCGCGTCGTGGAAGGCGGTGTCCTGGTTGCCCGGGTAGACGCCGAGGTACTGCACGGAGAGGGCGGCGAGGGCGGCGCCGCCCCAGGAGGGGTCCGTGGCGGTGTCCGGGCGGTCCGGCCCCATGGTGGCCAGGACCCGTTTGACCAGCGGGAGTTGGTACTGGCGCAGGCCCTTGGCGCTGGCCGCGTAAAGGGCCTCGCGGAGCGTCTCGGCGTTGCTGCGGGTGGTGTCGAAGGTGTGGCCGGCCGCGCCGAAGGCGTCGACGGCCCGGCGCATGGCGTCCAGGGCCGCCGGGTCGGTGAGGCCGACCTCCGGGTGGGAGAAGCCCAGGTAGGCGACCGCGTGGAGGTAGGTGAACATCTCCAGCAGGTGGGTGCCGTTCCGGCCGTCGTGGGAGGCGGCGAGTTGGCCGATGCGGTGCGCGACGGCCTGGATGTGGTCCTTCGACATGACGGGCGCCAGGCGCTGGTCCCAGGTCCAGATCAGGGTGCGCAGACAGCCGTCGGCGCTGACCTCGGGGGCGGCGAGGAAGTCGGTGAACTGCTGGGGGGAGAGGCCCGTGATGCCGTCGAGGGTGCACGGGACGGCGGTCTTGCCGAGCGTGGCGTGCGGTGCCGGGGCCGTGGTCCTGGCCTTGGTCCCGGTCGGGTGGGGGCCGGGGACGCGGCTGGTGGTGAGCCCGCCGGGGCCCGGTATGCGCGGGGCCGGCGTCGTGGGTGCCTTGGCCAGGCGGTCGACCTTGTCGTGCGGGGTGGGGGCGGCGGCCGCCGGGCCGGCGAAGGCGGCCGGGTGGGGGGACGCGGCGGTGGCGCGCGGGGCGGGGGAGGGGCTCGCCGGGTATCCGGTTCCGGCTGCCGTGACGCAGAGCGCCACCGCTGTCGCGGCGGTGAGCAGGGATCTGCGGAGGGTTCTTGAAGGGAACACGAGGCTCTCCTGTGTGGGGGCGATGGAGCGTGCGCGCCGGGTCCGCGGTGTGCGGCGCCGTGGCCGCCGTACGGGTTCCGGCTGACGGGCAGGTGCACGCCATGTGATGCGTAACGTAATAATGTGAAATTGCACTGACAAGCCCTTTGCCGCGATGCGTTTTCCGGCAAGTCCCTTGCTCCGACCGTTGGTTCAGGTCAGGGGCGGTGCAAGGTCTCCGGGTGCGCACCGCAACCGAGGAGGAGAATCCATGACGGAAACCGTTCCCGCCGCCCCGCGCACCGTCAGCCATGACCTGCCCCTCACGCCGGAGTTGGAGCGGTTCCTGGCGCGCGGCTGGGCGGCGACGCCGCTGCCGGGCGCCCTCCGGCTGCCCGCCGCCGACGTCACCCCCGCCCGCCGGGAGCGCCTCTCCGCCCGCTTCCCCGGCGAACGGCTGGTCGTCCCCGCCGGTGGACTCACCGTCCGCTCCAACGACTGCGACCACCGCTTCCGGCCGCACAGCGCCTACGCCTGGCTCACCGGCCTCACCGGCGAGGACCAGGCGGGGCACGTCCTGGTGCTGGAGCCGGACGGGCCGCACCGGCACGAGGCGGTCCTGTACGTCCGCCCCCGCTCGCCGCGCACCGACACCGGCTTCTGCCGGGACCGGCGGTACGGCGAATTCTGGGTCGGCCGCCGCCCCGACCTCGCCGAGGCCGAGCGCATGACCGGAATCCGCTGCGTCCACCTGGACGGCTTCGGCGCCCTGCCCCCGGGGCGCGACGCCGCCACCGATGTCCAACTGGCTTCCGTTCTCAGCGAGTTGCGGCTCGTCAAGGACGCCTGGGAGGTTGCGCAGTTGCAGCTCGCCGTGGACCACACGACCGCCGGGTTCGAGGACGTGGTCCGCGCCCTTCCGCGCGCCCTCGCCCACCCGCGCGGCGAGCGCTGGGTCGAGGGGGTCTTCGGGCTGCGGGCCCGCGCCGAGGGCAACGGCACGGGCTACGAGACCATCGCGGCCGCCGGCGCCCACGCCTGCGTCCTGCACTGGATCCGCAACGACGGCCCGCTGGACGCCGGCCAGTTGCTCCTGCTGGACGCCGGGGTGGAGACCGACACCCTGTACACCGCCGACATCACCCGCACCCTCCCGCTCTCCGGGCGCTTCTCCCCGGTGCAGCGGCAGGTGTACGAGCTGGTGCTCGCGGCCCAGGAGGCGGGCATCGCCGCGCTGCGGCCGGGTGCGCGGTTCCGCGACTTCCACCGCGCGGCGATGCGGGTGATCGCGGAGGGGCTCACCGCCTGGGGAGTCCTGAAGAGCCCGGAAGGGGACTTCCATCGCCGCTACACCCTCTGTAGCAGCGGGCACATGCTCGGGCTCGACGTGCACGACTGCGCCCAGGCGCGGGCCGGGGCCTACCTGGACGGGGTGCTGGCGGAAGGCCAGGTGCTGACGGTCGAACCGGGGCTCTACCTCCAACCGGACGACGAGACGCTCCCGCCGGACCTGCGGGGCATCGGCGTACGGATCGAGGACGATCTGGTGATCACGGCGGACGGGGCGCGGCTGCTGTCGGGCGCCCTGCCGCGGACGCCGGAGGCGGTGGAGGCGTGGATGGGTGAGCTGATGGAGGGCTGAGTCCGCCGGTCACCCGGGGCGGGTCCGGGCCGTCGGCAAGGGAGTTGACGCGGAGTCGGAGGGTCTCTTGGCAACGCTGGTGCAATGTGAAATATTACTGATGTGCCCACGAGAAACTCTTCGGACCTCCTCGTCATCGGGGCAGGCGTGGTCGGCGCCGCCTGCGCCTACTACGCGGCCCGGCGGGGCCTGCGGGTCACCGTGCTCGACCGCGGCTCCGTGGCCGGCGGCACCACCGGCGCCGGCGAGGGCAACCTCCTGGTCTCCGACAAGGAACCCGGCCCCGAACTCCAACTCGCCCTGCTGTCAACGCAGTTGTGGCGCGACCTGGCCGAGGTGCTGCCCTCGCGCATCGAGTACGAGGCCAAGGGCGGTCTCGTCGTCGCCTCCGACCGGACGGGCCTGGCCGCGCTCCAGGAATACGCCGCACGGCAGTCGGCGGCCGGGGTCACCGCGGACGTGGTGCCGGGCGAGCGGCTCCGCGACCTCGAACCGCAGCTCGCCCCCGGCCTCGCCGGCGGCGTCCACTACCCGCAGGACGCCCAGGTCCAACCCGCCCTCGCCGCCGCCCACCTGCTGCGCGCGGCCGGCGACCGGGTGAGCCTCCGGCTCGGCGAGGAGGTCACCCGGATCCTCGCCGGCACCCGCGGCGAGGTGCGGGGCGTGCGGACGCCCTCCGGTGACCTCCACGCCCGCCACGTCGTGAACGCGGCGGGGACCTGGGGCGGCGAGCTGGCCCGGCTCGCCGGCGTGACGCTCCCGGTGCTGCCCCGGCGCGGCTTCGTGCTGGTCACCGAGCCGCTGCCGCGCCTGGTGCGGCACAAGGTGTACGCCGCGGACTACGTCGCCGACGTCGCCAGTGACTCGGCCGCCCTGCAAACCTCCGCCGTCGTCGAGGGCACCCCGGCCGGCCCGGTCCTGATCGGCGCGAGCCGGGAGCGGGTCGGATTCGACCGCACACCGTCCGTGGCGGCACTCCGCCGCCTGGCCGCACAGGCGGTACGGCTCTTCCCGGCCCTCGCCGCGGTGCGGGCCGTGCGGACGTACGCGGGCTTCCGCCCCTATCTGCCCGACCACCTGCCCGCGATCGGGCCCGACCCGCGCCGACCGGGGCTGCTGCACGCCTGCGGCCACGAAGGGGCGGGCATCGGGCTCGCCCCGGCCACCGGACGGATCATCGCGGAACTCCTGACGGGCGGCCAACTGCCGCTGGACATCACGCCGTTCAGACCCGACCGGTTCGGCGGGGGAGTGGCGGGATGACCGCCGCCCCGGCGCCGGGCCGATCCCGTACCGGCCCCCGGCGAAAGGAGCCGCGCCATGGCGCGTGACCGCAGCCCCGCCGAACGCGTCGGCGCGGTGCCCGACCCCGCGTTCGAGATCACCTTCGACGGCCGCCCGCTCGTCGCGCTGCCCGGCCAGTCCCTGGCCGCCGCGCTGTGGGCCGCCGGCATCCTCGCCTGGCGCACCACGCGCGTCGGCGGCCGGCCGCGCGGCGCCTTCTGCGGGATCGGGCACTGCTTCGACTGCCTGGCCACCGTCAACGGGGCACCCAACCGCCGGGCCTGCCTGGTCCCGGCGCGGCCCGGCGACGCCGTCACGACTCAGGAGGGACACGGCCATGCCGCACCCGGTGACCGATGACCCGGAGTACGACCTCGCAGTGATCGGAGCCGGCCCCGCGGGCCTCGCCGGTGCCGTCGCGGCCGCCGAACTCGGCCTGTCCGTCGCCCTGTTGGATGCCTCTTCGCAACCGGGCGGGCAGTTCTACCGGCACCCCGCCCCGGCCCTCGGCGCCACCCGCCCCGAGGCCCTGCACCACGACTGGGCCACCTTCACCGCTCTGCGCCGCCGACTGGCCGACAGCACCGCGACCCTGCTCGCCGGCCACCACGTCTGGACCGTCGTCCGTGCGGAGGCAAGGGACCTGTGGGACGTGCACGCCGTCACCGGAGCGGACGGCGACCGGGACCGTCCGGTCCGGGTGCGGGCCCGCGCGGTGCTGCTCGCGACCGGCGCGTACGAACGCCACCTGCCCTTCCCGGGCTGGACGGTGCCGGGTGTGGTGGGCGCCGGGGGAGCGCAGGCGATGCTGAAGTCCGGCCTGGTGCTGCCCGGGCTCCGCGCCTCCCCTGCCGGGGCGCGGCCGGGAGCGGGGGCGAGGGTGGTGGTGGCGGGCAGCGGTCCGCTGCTGCTGGCCGTCGCCGCGACGCTCGCCGCGGCGGGGGCCCGCGTCCCGGCGGTGGTCGAGGCGTCCGGCTACCTCGGCTACGCCCGCCACCCCCGCACGCTCGCCGCCAACCCCCACAAGGTGGCGGAGGCGGCCAGGCACGGGGCGGCCTTGCTGCGGCACGGGGTGCGGCTGCGCACCCGCAGCGCCGTGACCCGGGTGCACGGCTCCGATCGGGTGGAGGCCGTCACGGTCTCCCGGCTCGACCGCGACTGGCGGCCCGTACGGGGGTCCGGCCGCCGCATCGCCTGCGACGCCCTGGCGGTCGGCTTCGGCCTCGTCCCGCAGCTCGACCTCGCCACCGGCCTGGGCTGCGCCACCCGGCGCGCCCGGGACGGCAGCCACCTCTTGGACCTCGACGCCCAGCAGGAGACCTCGGTGCCCGGCATCTGGGCGGCGGGCGAGACGGGTGGCATCGGCGGGGTGGAACTCGCGCTGACGGAAGGCGAGTTGGCAGGGCGCGCGATCGCGGCGCGGCTGGGTGGGCGGGCCGCGGCGGGCGGGAGCGGCCGGGGCCGTGCCCTGCGCCGGCGGCGCGCCCGGATGCGCGCCTTCGCCGCCGTGATGGCCGCGGTGCACGCACCCGGCGCCGGGTGGAGCCGGTGGCTCGACGACACCACGGACGTGTGCCGCTGCGAGGAGGTCGGCGCGGGCCGCATCCGCGAGGCGGCCACCGCCTTCGGCGCCCGGGACGCCCGCACCGTCAAACTCCTCACCCGTGCCGGTATGGGCTGGTGCCAGGGCCGGATGTGCGGCACGGCCGTGGCCTGCCTGGCCGCGGAGGGACGGGAGCAGGGGCCGCCGCCCGCTCCCGAGCGCCGGCCGCTGGCGGTGCCGGTGAGGCTGGACGCCCTCGCCGCCCTCACCGGAACGGCCGCGTCGGACCCCGGCGAACCGGAGGAACACGCCGCCGGGGAGGACAGTACCGGCGGCTGAGCCGCCCCCCGCCCGCCGCGCGACCCGCGGGCACCACGCACCACCTCGTGCGGGGTCCCACGCCACGGCGCCGGCCCGTACCGCTCGCGCCCGTACCCCTCCGCCCGAAACGCTCTCGCCCACCGAAGACCCCACCTACAGAAGGGCTCCCCTCATGGCTCCCGCCTCCACCGCCACGGCCTGGAGCGCCGAACGCCCCTGGCGCGGCATCATGGTCGCCACCGCCCTCCCCCTGCGTGCGGACCGGACCGTCGACTTCGACGCCTACGCCGCACACGTCCGCTGGCTCCTCGACAACGGCTGCGACGGCGTCGTCCCCAACGGCTCCCTGGGGGAGTACCAGACCCTGACCGACGAGGAGCGGGCCCGCGTGGTGCGCACCGCGGTCGCGGCCGCCGGGGACGGTGCGCGCGTGATGCCCGGGGTGTCCGCGTACGGCAGCGCCGAGGCACGCCGCTGGGCCGAGCAGGCCGCCGAAGAGGGCTGCGGCAGCGTGTTGCTGCTGCCCCCCAACGCCTACCGCGCCGACGAGGCCGCCGTACGCGCCCACTACGCCGAGGTCGCCCGGGCCGGCCTGCCGATCGTGGGCTACAACAACCCCGTCGACACCAAGGTCGACCTGACGCCCGCACTCCTCGCCCGCCTCCACGGCGAGGGCGGCATCGTGGCGGTCAAGGAGTTCAGCGGCGATGTGCGCCGGGCCTACGAACTGGCCGAACTCGCCCCCGGGCTCGACCTGTTGATCGGCGCCGACGACGTACTCCTGGAGCTCGCACTGGCCGGCGCCGTCGGCTGGATCGCCGGCTACCCCAACGCCTTCCCCGCCGCCTGCGCCGAGCTCTACCGGGCCGCCGCGGCCCGGGACCTGGACACCGCCCTGCCGCTGTACCGGTCCCTGCACCCGCTGCTGCGCTGGGACTCCAGGACGGAGTTCGTGCAGGCCATCAAGGTGTCCATGGACCTCGCCGGCCGCCCCGGCGGCCCCACCCGGCCGCCGCGGCTGCCGCTGCCCGCCGCCGTCGAGGCCGAGGTGCGGGCAGCCACCGAGAAGGCCGTCGCCGCCGGCCACCGCTGACCGGGAGGAGAACATGCGCACCCGCCACGTCTTCCACGCCGTCGACTCCCACACCGAGGGCATGCCCACCCGCGTGATCACCGGTGGCGTCGGGGTGATCCCCGGCACCACCATGGCCGAGCGCCGGCTGCACTTCCTCGCGCACCTGGACCACCTGCGCACCCTGCTCATGTACGAGCCGCGGGGCCACGCCTCCATGAGCGGCGCCATCCTCCAGCCCCCGACCCGGCCCGACGCCGACCACGGCGTGCTGTTCATCGAGGTGTCCGGGGTGCTGCCGATGTGCGGACACGGCACCATCGGGGTGGCGACCGTCCTCGTCGAGACCGGCATGGTCTCGGTCACCGAGCCCGTGACCACCGTCCGCCTCGACACCCCCGCCGGTCTGATCAGCGTCGATGTGCGGGTCGAGGACGGCCGGGCCACGGCCGCCACCCTCACCAACGTGCCCGCCTTCTGCGTCGGTCTCGACCGCACGGCGGAGGTGCCGGGCCACGGCACGGTGACGTACGACCTCGCCTTCGGCGGGAACTTCTACGCCTTCGCCGACCTTGACGCCCTGGCGCTGCCGTTCGACCGCGCCCGCAAGGACGAGCTGCTCGCCGCCGGGCTCGCCCTCATGGACGCGATCAACGCCTCGCCCGACCGGCCGGTCCACCCGACCCGGCCGGAGATCGCGGGCGTCAAACACGTCTACCTCGCCGCCCCGGGCTCGGACGCCCACCACTCCCGGCACGCCATGGCCATCCACCCGGGCTGGTTCGACCGCTCCCCGTGCGGCACCGGCACCAGCGCGCGGATGGCCCAGTTGCACGCCCGCGGCGCCCTGCCGCTGCACCGCGACTTCGTCAACGAGTCGTTCATCGGCACCCGGTTCACCGGGCGGCTCGTCGAAGAGACGGAGGTCGGCGGAGTGCCCGCCGTCGTCCCCCGCATCACCGGGCGGGCCTGGATCACCGGCACCGCCCAGTACTTCCTGGACCCCGACGACCCCTTCCCCGGAGGCTTCCTGCTGTGAGCACCGCACCGACCCCGGTTGTCTCCCGCAACCCGGCCGATCCCTCCGACGTGGTCGTGGAGACCGCCGCGCCCGGCGCGCTCGCCGCCGCCGACGCCGTCGAACGCGCCCGTGGCGCCCAGCCCGGCTGGCTGCGCGGCGGCGCGGCCGCCCGCGCGGCGGCCCTCGGTGCGCTCGCCGCCGCCGTCGAGGCGGCCGCGGACGAACTGACCGCGCTCGCCGTGCGCGAGGTGGGCAAACCGGTCACCGAAGCCCGCGCCGAGGTGGCCCGCACCGCCGCGATCTGGCGCTACTACGCCCAGGCCGCGTACGACCCCACCGGCGCCGTCCACGAGACCGCCGCCGGCCCGGGGCTGCTGCTGACCCGTCGCCGTCCGCACGGCGTCGTTGGCCTGATCACCCCCTGGAACTTCCCCTTCGCCATCCCCGCCTGGAAGGCGGCCCCCGCCCTCGCCGCCGGCAACGAGGTCGTCCTCAAACCCGCGCCCGACGCCACCGCCTGCGCGGTGCGTCTGGCCGAGATCGCCCAACGGGCCCTGCCGACCGGGGTGTTCACGGTGCTGCCCGGCGGCGCCACCGAGGGGGACGCCGTCGTCTCGTCCGCCGATGCCGTCTCCTTCACCGGCTCCACCGCGGTCGGCCGGGCCGTCGCGGCGGCCGCCACCGCGCGGGGCGTCCCCGTACAGGCGGAGATGGGCGGGCTGAACGCGGCGATCGTCCTGCCGGACGCCGACATGGACACCGCGGCCGCCCATATCGCTTCCGCGATCGCCGGATACGCCGGCCAGAAGTGCACCGCCACCAGCCGCGTGATCGCCGTGGGCGCCGCCCTCGCACCGCTGCGCGAGGCGCTGGCCGCCCACCTGCGGGCGCTGCCGGTGGGCGCCCCCACCGACCCGGCCACCGTCTGCGGCCCCCTCATCACCGAGCAGGCCCGCGACCGCGTCGCCGAGGCCCGCCGCGGCCTGCCCGCCCTCGTGACCACCCCCGCACCCACCGGGAGCGACGGCTGGTACGCGGCGCCGGCCCTGCTGGAGGACGTCCCGCCCGACCACCCGCTCCTGTGCGAAGAGACCTTCGGCCCCCTCGCCGTCCTGCTGCCCGCCGACGACCTGGACCGGGCGGTGCGGATGACCAACTCCGTGCCGTACGGCCTGGTCACGTCGGTGCACACGGCATCCCTCGACACGGCCCTGCACGGACTCGACCGGCTCGATACCGGCATGATCCGGATCAACGCCCCTTCCACCGGCGTCGACTTCCACCTGCCGTTCGGCGGCACCAAGGCATCCAGCCACGGACCGCGCGAACAGGGCCGCGCCGCCCTGGACTTCTACACCTCGACCCGCACCTACACCCTCGCTCCCGCACACCCGCAGCCACCTGCGAAAACAACGTGACATTGTACGCTGGTGACCCGCTCGGCCACGAGGGACAGGGCACGAAGGGAAACACCACGTCATGGGCCACCTCACGCAGCGCAACCTCAACACCACCAGGGAGCGCCTGCGCGACCAGGTCGCCCACCACCTGCGGGCGGCCCTGATCTCGGGCGAACTCCGCCCCGGCGAGGTCTACTCGGCGCCCGGCCTCGCGGAGGACTTCGGCATCTCCGCGACGCCGGTGCGCGAGGCGATGCTCGACCTGGCCCGCGAAGGTCTGGTCGAGCCCGTCCGCAACAAGGGATTTCGGGTCACCGAGGTCAATGAGCGCGACCTCGACCAGTACACCGAGATCCGCACCCTCATCGAGGTGCCCATGATCGGCCGGATCACGCGCAGCGCGTCCCGCGCGGACCTGGAGGCGCTGCGCCCGGTCGCCGAGGAGATCGTGCGCGCCGCCCGGGACCACGACCTCATCGGCTACCTCGACGCCGACCGCCAGTTCCACCTCTCCCTCCTCGCCCTGGCCGGCAACGACCGGCTCGTGGAGACCGTCGGCGACCTGCGCAAGCGCTCCCGCCTGTACGGACTGACCGCCTTGGACGAACGCGACCAGCTGCTCCCCTCCGCCGAGGAACACCTCGAACTCCTCGACCTGATGGTGGCCGGGGACGCCCGGGCCGCCGAGCAGTGCATGGCCCGCCACCTGGGGCATGTGCGCTCCCTGTGGGCGCAGAGCGCCCAGGACCGCCTCGCCGCCCGGCGCGGCCGCACCGTCCGCCTGAGCCCCCGCTGACGCCCGGGCCCCGCCCCGGCGGCGTGCTACGTTGCCCGCATTCGTTTCCGCGGAAAGGAACGTGCCATGGATGCCCCCGCCCTGCACAGCCGGTTCCTCGACAGCGCGCTTCCCCGGATCCGGCAGGATGCGCGCGTGACGGGTGTTGCCGTCTCGGGGTCGATCGCGGAGGGCCGCCCCGACCGCTACTCCGATGTCGATCTGATCGTGGTCATCGACGACGACGCGTTCGACTCGGTCATGCGGGAGCGTGTGGCCCTGATCGGTTCCTGGACCTCCCTCGTCGCGGGGTTCACCGGGGAACACGTCGGTGAACCCCGCCTGATCATCACCCTCGTCGGACCGCCGCTCCTGCACGTCGACTTCCTGTTCGTCCGCGCCTCCGACGCCGCTGCGCGCCTGGCGGCCGCGGACATCCTGTGGGACCGGGACGGCCGCCTGACCGGCGCGCTCGCAGGCCGTCCCCCGGCCCCTCCCTCGCTCGACCTCCAGTGGATCGAGGACCGGTTCTGGACCTGGGTGCACTACGGGGCGACGAAACTCGGACGCGGGGAGCTGTTCGAAGTCATCGGCTTCCTGGGCTACTTGCGCGAGGCCGTGCTGGGCCCCCTGGCGGCCCGCCGGGCCGGTGCGGCTCCCCGTGGTGTGCGCCACCTCGAATCCCTCGCGCCGGAGGAGGCGCGCGCCCTCCGGTCCACCCTGTGCGGGCACGACCGGCACGACGCCGGCCAGGCACTCCTGGCCGGTGTGGAGCTCTACAGGCGGTGGCGCGACGATGCCGGAGCGGCGGTCGAACGCCGTCCGGAGGCCGAAAGGCTCGCCGTGCAGTACCTCCACGACGTCATCGACCGGGCGAACTGACCGAACCGCCGCCCCCGCCCCGCGCACCGCACGCCGTGCGCCGACCGGCGTTACGGATGGAGGGCGTCGCGCAGGGCCCGTACCTGGTCCGCCAGGTTGCGTTCGCTGACCCGGGCCTTGGGGAACAGCAGGTCGAAGCCGTGCACGGCTCCCGGGGCCTGGATGAGCTCGGTGGTGACCCCCGCGGCGCTCAGGCGCTCGGCGTACCGGCGGCCTTCATCGCGCAGCGGGTCGATCTCCGCCACGACGAGGAAGGTGGGCGGCAACCCGCTGAGGTCGGCGGCCCGGAGCGGGGACGCGTAGGGGCTGCTGCCGCGGCCCGGGGCGTAGTAGCGCCAGGCCAGTTCGGTCGCGCTCCGGTTGAGGATCGGTACGTCGGTGGACTCCCGCATCGAGGCGCTGGCCATGCCGCTGTCCAGCACGGGGTAGAGCAGCAGTTGGAAGACCACCCTCGGTCCCGCGAGGTCGCGGGCGCGCAGGACGGTGGCGGCGGCGAGGTTCCCGCCGGCGCTCCCTCCGGCGACGGCGATGCGCCGCGGATCACCGCCGACCTCCGCCGCGTGTGCGGCGAGCCAGGTCAGGGCCGCGTAGGCGTCATCGGCCGCGGCCGGGTAGGGGTGTTCGGGCGCAAGGCGGTAGTCGACGGAGACCACGACGGCTTCGGCTTCCCCGGCGTACCGCAGGGCGTGCTCCTCCTCGGCCTCCGGGGAGCCGTAGACGAAGGCACCGCCGTGCAGGTAGAGGATGACCGGCAGTTCGCCGTCCGTGGTGGGGCGGTAGACACGCAGCCGCAGGGGCCCTCCGGGCCCGGGGACGAACAGGTCTGCCACCGCCACGCGGTCGTCGGCAGGCGTGTCGGGGCGCTCCCGCAGCGGCTGGTACCGCTCGGGTACGGCAAGGACGGAGTCCAGGCCGTAGAAGGGGAAGAGCCCTGCGTCGGAGGTGTCGAGCAGCGACTGGATCTCGGCATCGACAGTGGGGAAGGGCATGGCGGGCCGCCACCTTTCCTGTGGAGTACGGGGAGGGGGACGCCCTCAGCTTCTCCGGTCTGCGCACTCGTCAGAAGTGGCTCAGGGGCCACTATGTGCAACTATCGGGCCATGACTGTCGCAGCCCCGCACCGGGTCACGGTTCTCGCCCTCGCGCCGGTGGTCGCGTTCGACCTCAGCATCCCGGCGCAGATGCTGGCCATGGTCGCCGCCCGCACGGGAGGCCCCGCGTACGACGTGCGGACCGCCACCCCGGACGGCTCTCCGGTGCCGACGGTGAACGGGTACGGCATCACGCCCCAAGGGGACCTGTCCCTGCTGGCGCGGGCCGACACCGTGATCGTCGCGGGCACCCGCTCCCCGGACGTGCTCGACGACGGCGTCGTGGATCCCCGCATCGCCGAGGCGTTGCGCGCGGCTCACCGCCGCGCTCGGATGGTGTCCCTGTGCACCGGGGCGTTCGTACTCGCGGCCGCCGGTTTGCTGGAGGGGCGCAGGGCCGCGACGCACTGGCGCTACGCGGACCGGTTCCGGCGACTCTTCCCCGCGGTCCACCTCGACACCCATCCGCTCTACGTCGCCGATCGCGGGGTCCTCACGTCGGCCGGCGGCGCAGCGGCCATCGACCTGTGCCTGCACGTGATCCGGGAGGACCACGGCAGCTCGGTGGCGAACCGCGTGGCCCGGTACAACGTCGTCGCGCCGATGCGGGAGGGCGGCCAGGCGCAGTTCATCGACCGGCCGGTGGCGGAGGACGCGGGGGCGTCGACGGCCCGGGCGCGGACGCTGATGACGGAGCGCCTGGACAGGCGCCTGCCGCTCAAGGACCTGGCCGCGCACTGCCATATGAGCGTGCGGACGTTCACCAGGCGGTTCCGGCAGGAGACGGGTCTGTCCCCGGCGGAGTGGCTCACCTCCGCCCGCTTGGCACACGCGCGCCGCCTGTTGGAATCGACAGAGCTGCCGGTGGACGACATCGCCGCCCGGGCCGGCCTGGGAAGCGGCACCAACCTGCGGCAGCACATGCGCCTCGCCCTGGGCACCACCCCCTCCGCCTACCGGAGGGCCTTCCGCTCGACCCCCACCGCCCCCACCGCCCCCCGGCCCTGACCCAGGACACCGCTCCGGGCCGGCCGGAACGCCCGTGGGGACCCGCGTCGGGCTCAGTGCGCTCGCCGACCACTTCACGAGCCCGGCAGCCGGGCGCCCGGGGAAGGTCCTGATCGACGCGCAGGGGTGAGGGCCGCGCCGGGTCGCGCCCCCTCCGGGGCGATCGTCCGGGCCGCGGCCGGGGACTGTGGCCGGCGGAGTGGGTCCGATAGGGTGCGGGGCATGTTCGTCCCTCGTGCATAGACGTCCGATGGCACGGCTGGGCCCGGAGCAGGGCCGGTCGTTCCCTGCGCTGCCCGGCCCCCTGCCGTGGCACCGGCCCTGGCGTCGGCCTCGGCGCCCGCCGTGACGCCTCCGGACTTCACCACACGAGGGACTTCGTTCGTTCATGTCTGTGCTTCCTTCCCGGCCGTCGTACGTCTCCGTCCTGCGCGCACCGCATGCGGCGGCGGTCTTCGCCTCGGCCCTGGTGGGCCGCTTCTCCTACGGCCTCCTCTTCGTGGCCCTGACGGTCGCCCTCACCCGCGCCGGCGGCTCGTACGCCGTGAGCGGTACGGCCATCGCCCTGTTCGGCCTGAGCGCGGCCTTCCTCGCTCCGGTGCGCGCCGTGCTGATCGACCGGTACGGCCGCCGGTGCGCACTGCCGCCCATGGCCGCCGCGTACGCCGCGCTCCTGGGGTGCCTGGCCGCGGCGACCTGGCGGCCCGGGGCCCCGCAGTGGCTGCTGCTGACCCTGACCCTGCTGGCCGGTGCGTGCGCGCCGCCGCTGGGGCCGGTCATGCGGACCCTGTGGAGCGAACTGTTCGCGCAACGGGAGCACCTGCGGCAGCGGGCGTTCTCGTTGGACACGGTCGCCGAGGAACTGCTGTACGTCGTCGGGCCGTTGGCGGCGGGCCTGTTCATCTCCGCCGGCCGCGCGGCGGCCGGCGTCGCGGTGGCGGCCCTGTTGGTACTGGGCGGCACGGTCGGCATGGTGCTCAGCCCCGCCACCCGCTCAAGGGCGGACCGGGAGCGGACCCGGGGCGCCGGCACCGCCGGCTCCGGCCGCGCCCTCGGCCGGGCCGGGCAGCCGGTGCTGGTGGCCGCGGCGATCGGGTGCGCCCTCGGCGGGCTCAACCTCCTGGTCGTCGCGTTCGCCGAACACCACCACCGGCTCGCCGCGGTGTCGTGGCTGGAGGCGTCGACCGCGGTCGGCAGCGCGGTCGGCGGCATCGCGTACGGCGCCCGCACCTGGCGACTGCCCGGACGGATCCGGCTGTCGCTGCTCGCCCTCGGCCTGAGCGCGGCACTGGCCCTCGCCGGACTCTCCCCGAACCTGTACGTCCTGACCGCCGGTACCGCCGTCGTCGGGCTGTGCGTGGCACCGGCCCTGGCCACCGCCTATCTGACCGCCGACGCGTACGCGCCGCCGGGCGGCCGGACGCTGGCCGGGACGTGGGTGAACAGCGCCTACAACGCCGGTTTCTCGGGCGGCACCGCTGCGGTCGGGCTGCTGCTCAGCGGCCTTCCGCTGCGCGTCTGCTTCGCCCTGGCCGCGCTTCCGGCGCTCGTCGCGGCCCTCGTCCCGGCGCTCGGGCCGCTGACCGGTCTGCGGCGGCCCCGCCGGACGGGAACGGTGCCCGGGGACGCGCCGTCCGAGGGGCTCGGGCCGGGCTGATGCCGCCCGGTGGTGGGTTCCGGTCAGGCCGATGTCCAGGGGCGGAGCTTGTCGGGGTTGCGGACGACCCAGATGCGCGTGATGCGGTCGTCGGCGATGTCGAAGGCGTACACCGCCATGAGGGTGCCCGCTGACCGGACCATCAGGCCGGGGCGGCCGTTGACCGTGCGTTCCAGGATCGCCAGCGGGCCGGTCACCCGGGTGGCCACCTCGACGATGAACTGCGCGATCCGCTCGCCGCCCTCGATCGGGTGGAGGGGGGTGACGGCCAGGCCGCCGCCGTCCGCGGTGAAGGTGGCGGCGGGGTCCAGCAGGCCGATGAGGGAGGTGATGTCCCGTGCTTCCCACGCCTGCTTGAAGTCCTTGACCAGACCGGCCTGGTGGGCTGCGGGGGGTGCGGGGGGCTGGGCGGCGCGGAGGCGGCGGCGGGCGGCGGAGGCCAGTTCGCGGCAGGCCGCCGGGGTGCGGCCGGTGACCTCGGCGATCTCGGTGAAGGAGTAGCGGAAGACGTCGTGCAGGATCAGTGCGACGCGCTGGGCCGGGGTCATCGATTCGAGCGCGACGAGGAAGGCCATGCTGAGCGACTCGTCGAGGGTGACGCGGTCGGCCGGGTCGGCGGCGTCGGTGGCGGTGGCGGCGCCCGTCCGTCCGCTCAGCCAGTCGGTCCGCCCGGGCAGCGGCTCGGGGATCCAAGCGCCCACGTAGCGCTCGCGCCGGACGCGTGCCGAGCCGAGCAGGTCCAGGCAGATGCGGCTGGCGACCCTGGTCAGCCAGGCACCCGGCGAGGCGATGGCGTCCTGCTGCTCCCGGGACAGGGCGTACCAGCGGACGTAGGTCTCCTGGACGGCGTCCTCCGCCTCGGCGAGGGAGCCCAGCAGCCGGTAGGCGAGGTTGAGCAGGTGGCGCCGCTCGCCGGTGAGCGCGCCGAGGTCCGCGTCGGCGCGGACGTGTTCCGGTGCCGGCTGGTTGGTCGTCATGGTCTCGGGGGCTCCCTGGTCGCTCGTGCCGTTGCCGGTCGTGCCGTTGCCGGTCGTGCCGTTGCCGGTGGTGCGGTTACTGGTGGTGCCGTTGAGGGGCGTCACCGGTCCGACGAAACGGGGCGTGGGAATGTCAGGTTGCCGCATCGGCCCCCTCCGCTCCTGACATTCCGTTGGGCCGGGTCGTCGTACTGCTCAGAGGCACCACCCCGACTCCCGGATCCACCCGATTCACCCCCGACACTCCCCACAGGAGACACCATGACGAAGATCGGCATCATTCTGGGCAGCACCCGTCCCGGGCGGCGCGGCGAGCAGGTCGCCCGGTGGGTGCACACGGCGGCGGTGCGCCGTGCGGACGCCGAGTTCGCGGTGGTGGACCTGCTCGACCACCCGCTGCCGTACCTGCACGAGCCGGTGCCGGCCGCGATGGCGCAGGGCCGCCACCGGCACGCGCGCACCACGGCGTGGGCGCAGGTGATCGCCTCGTTCGACGGCTTCGCGCTGGTCACCCCGGAGTACAACCAGTCGACCCCCGGCGTGCTCAAGAACGTCGTCGCCCGAAGCGCCGCCCTCGCCCCGCTGCGTACCGCCGCCGCCGAAGCGGTCGACTGAACCGGCAGTTGTCCGCCCCACGAACGAGAGAAGAAGAAGGAAGGGTCGCCGTGCTCGAGCGGTACGAGGTTGAGGAAGCCGGGATCCGGCAGCAGATCGACCGGATCGTCGACGGGATCCGGGCGAAGGATCTCGCCGGACTGGAGCGGGTCTATGCGGTGGACGTCATCTCCTTCGACGTCGAGCCGCCTCTGCAACACGTAGGGGTGGAGGCGAAGTTGAGGAACTGGGCGAAGGCGTTCACGTTCTTCGCACAGGTGCGGTACGAGGTCCGCGAGCTGACCGTCACGGTGGGCGGTGAGGTGGCGTTCGCGCACTGCTTCGCACGGCTCAGCGGCACGTTGCGGGACGGGGCGGAGACCGGCGGAATGTGGGTCCGGGGCACGTTCTGCTTCCGGAAGACCGACGGCGTATGGCTGATCGTGCACGACCAGGCTTCCGTGCCGTTCGACGTCGTGAGCGGCAGGGGAGTGGCCGATCTGGAGCCGTGACGCGACGCGACAGCACATTCTGCGAGGAGGGGCGTCATGGAGCAGGCACTTGGGGGCCGCGCCGGACGCGCTGGAGGCGGCCGACCACGTGCTGTGCGACTCGGTCGAGCAGGTGCGGAGGGGCCGGCGGCACCGCGGCCGGGTGGTGGTCTGGGGCGGACCGGGAGCAAGGTGGCGCGGAGGAAGGAAGTCGACTTCTCGCACCCCGATCCGGCGCACGTCCTGGCCCGCTGAGGGCCCGGCAGAGGGCCGGCCCGCCTGGTGCGCCGGCCCCCCACCGGCGGGCCCGCGGCCGTGAAGGAGCCGTATGCCGGCAAGAGTGGATCTGGTGACCTACATCACACAACGTGAAGACTTGCCCGGAGATTGGGGTGTTGGGAGGATCTCAGCGCTCTTTGCAGGTTGGTTCGAGATCCATGCCTTTGTTCGTTCTTCACGAAGTGAGCACAAATGGCAGACTGTACCAGCTCAAGCACCTTTCACCCCTCGATCGACTTATTCGACGAGACCCTCCGGGAAGGTTCCGAACGCGCCCCGATCGCCGCTTCGATCGAAGCCAAGTGCCGCCTGGCCACCGCCATCACCGCGGCCGGCATACGCACCCTCGTGGTCGGGATGTTCCCCGACGTGCCCCACAACATCGAGCTGCTCAACGCCCTGCTCGACGAGCAGGCGACCGGCGCCCTCCCCCCGGCGACGCGCTTCGTCGTCATCTCCCACCTCGGCCCGCGGATGGAGCAGACGCTCAAGGCGCTCCGCGCCCTCGACCGGGACCTGGGCCGGGTCTGGGTCCTCGCCATCCACGCGGTGTCCGACCAGCAGATCGAGCACCTCTATCCGACGATCCGGGAGCAGGACACCAGCGGGCTCCCCTTCGACCGTGCGGCCTGGGAGGCGCACACCGACGCGGAACGCAAGGCGGCCAACCTCGTCTGGTATCGCGAACAACTCGGCGGGCTGCGGCCCGTAGGGGGACTGGGCGGCTTCATCGCCGGACTGATCGACGCGTTCCGCGCCGAACCCGGACACGTCCGCAACGTCCTGCGGATCGCCCGCGACAGCGGCCTGGACGAGGTCCGCCTGATCGACACCGCGGGCACCTGCACCCCGCAGCAGGCGCGGGAATTCCTCGGCGGACTGGTCGCCGACTTCCCCGGCACCCGCTTCTACGGGCACTTCCACGACGACTTCGGCATGGCGACCGCCAACGCGGTCGTCGGGCTGAGCGTGGGACTGTGCGGCGCCGACGTGTCGGTCGGCGGGTTCGCCAACCGGGCCGGGCACCCGGCGTTGGCCGAGGTCGTCATGGCCCTGCGCCAGCTCCACGACATCCGGCTCCCCGGCTTCCGCACCCAGGACCTGTACGGCCTGAGCCGGCTCGTGGAGCAGACCCACGGACTGCTGGAGGGCCCGGCGCAGGCCGTCACCGGTGTGGTCACCCACGCCGTGCAGAGCGGCATCCGCACCGAACTGCTCAACCGCGCACCGCGGATCTTCGACAACCTCGATCCCGCCGACGTCGGCTCGCGGGAGATCCGGATGTTCGGCGTGCGCAGCGGCCGCGACGGACTGCTGCGCATCATCCGGGAGCACGCCGCGGAGCTGGCCGACGCCGGCATCGAGGCGACGCCGGAGGCCGCCGACCAGCTCTACGACAAGCTGGCCGCCGAGTGGCAGGACCGCAGCGAGCGCGCCAGGACCAGGCTGCTCGACACCATCAGCGCCTACCGCCAGGCGCTCGACGACGCCTTTTTCACCGAGGACGCGGTCATCGACTGGGTCCGCAAGTCCGCACCGTCAACGGGGAGACAGAAGTGACCGACGTCCTGCTGGAGACCAGCCTCAGTTCCTTCGTCCAGTCCTTGGGCGGCGACCCCGCCTCCTCCGCGCTGAACGAGTTGGAGCGGCGCGTCCACGAGGCGGTGGTGCGGGCCTTCCACGACGGCGACCCGGCCGCCGAACTGGAACTGCACCGCTTCCTCTACGAGGTCAACGCGCACCGCCTGCTGCCCCCCTGGTCCGAGCACTGGCGCGACTACGGGCACCCGGTGCTGCTCGCCGCGCACCGCACGGCGCAGGACGCGTGGCTGGCGCGGGACCGTGCCGCGCTCGGCGCGGACCTGGCGGTGCCGGTCACCGCGGAGGAGTTCGCCGCCTGGGCCACCAAGACCTGCGAGGGCCACGCGTCCGGCGTCACCCACCCGCTCTTCGACTTCCTCGCCAACGACGCGACCTTCGACCAGCTGCGCAGCTTCCTCTCGCAGGAAACGCCGTTCGACATCCACTTCGGCGACCTGGTCGCGCTGCTGCTGCCCGGTGTGCACGGCGAGCTGAAGAGCGAACTGGCCGGCAACTTCTGGGACGAGATGGGCCGGGGCAGGACCGACGTCACCCACCGCCGGCTGCGCCTGGCGATGATGGAACGCGTCGGCGTCCCCCTGGACGGCTACCTCACGGACGTGGACGGCTACTGGCTGGAGGAACTCCGCCTGGCCAACCTCTACTTCCAGACCGCCGCCGACCGCCGGCTGGCCCCGCAGGCGGTCGGCATGCTGCTGGCCACCGAACTCGTCGTCCCCGGCCGCATCGACCGCCAGATCGACGGCTGGCGCCGGCTCGGCCTGACCGACCCGGAGATGCACTACCTGCGCGAACACGTCACGGTCGACGTGGAACACGCCCAGGGGTGGCTCGACCACGTCGTGGTCCCGCTCGCCCGCACCCGCCCCGACCTGCTGCCCGAGATCGCCCTCGGGGTGCTGCGGCGGCTCGACGCCGCGCTGGCCGTGTGCGACCGGGCCTGGAACGCGTTGCGACCCACGGCGTGAGCTCCCCCGCCCCGCAGGCCGCGGCCGACGCCGGTCCGCTCCTGGACGTCCTGGTGATCGGCTGCGGCCTGCGGGCCACCGGTCTGCTGACCGCGGCCCCCGCGCTGTTCCGCTACGACCTCGGCATCGTCGACGCGGCGGAACAGCTCGGCGTCGGCTCGTTCCGCCACTACGACATCGAATCGAACTCCAACGGCAGCGACTTCTTCGGCTGGATCGCCCCCGACGGGCCGTTCGGCCCGCTGCTGGCCGAGGAACCGGTCCGCCGGCTGCGCACCGTCCGCGGCCCGTTCCACCTGGGGCTGCTGGCCCAGGCACTGGGCCGCGCGGGCCGGGCGATCGGCGCCATGGTCCCGCCGGACCGGCTGTTCCTCGGCGACGAGGTGGTGGAGGTGGCGCTGCGCACCGGCGGCCCCGTCCGGGTGCGGACCCGGGCGGGGCGGTCGCTGCACGCGGCGACCGTGGTCCTGGCCACCGGTATCCGCGAGCGGCCCAGTCCGGAGCTGCGGCCCTGGCGGGACAAGGTGCTGCTGTCCCGGGCCCTGGTCGCGCCCGGGGCCCGCGAGCGGTGCGCCGAACTGGGCAGCCGGCCCGGCTCGGTGTGCCTGGCCGGTGCGTCGCACAGCGCGTTCTCGGTACTGAACCGGATGCTCGCCCGCCGCCCGCCCGACGGGCCCGGGATCGTGCTGGTGACCCGTTCCCCCGTCAAGATCCACTACCCGGACCGGGCCGCCTACCGCGCCGTGGCCCACACCCCCGCCGAAGCCGTCCCCGACCCGGACCGCGACATCTGCCCGGAGACCGGCAACGTCCACCGCTACTCCGGCCTGCGCAACACCTCCAAGGCACTGTTCCACGCGGTCGCGGCCGGCCGCGTACCGGGCGTGCGGCTGGTGGTGGCGCCCGGCGCGAGCGAGCGGGCGCGCTACTTCGAACGGGCCGGCACCATCGTCCAGTCGACCGGCTACGGCAGCAACCTGCCCGCCCTCACCCGCGACGGCCGGCCCGTCCGGTGCACGACCGCGCGCGGCCTGGTGCGGACCGACGACCGGGGGCGCCTGCTCGCCGCCGGCGACGGTGCCGGCGCCGTCTTCGTCATGGGCATGGACCCCTACCCGTACGACGACAACAGCGTCAATCCGACCAACCAATACGCCCGCCGCGGGAGCCATATACTCGGCCAACTGTCGAAACGGCGGACATATGAGGCCGCCGACCGGTGGCAGCGATGCTGAGGAGCACACGTTGAGCAAACTGGTCTTCGTCGGAACGACCGGTCCCGGGCTTCAGGCACTGGAGTACGCCGGAAGAGCGGGGCACCGCACCGTCCTGCTCCACTCCCCGCGCCACGACTTCTTCCTCACCGACGCCCAGCGCGCCAGGGCCCGCGAACTGGCGGATCACGTAGTGGAGTTGGCAGACCTGCGGGACCCGGCCACCGTGCTCGACGCGCTGCGGGCGGCGGGCACCGACCCGGCCGGGATCGATGGCGTCCTCACCGCCCTGCACTTCAGCATCGTGCCCACCGCCCGGCTGGCCCGGGCCCTCGGCGTACCGGGCTGCGACCCGGACGCCGTGCTGGCCGCCAAGGACAAGGCCCGCTGCCGCGCGCTCCTGGACGCGGCGGGCCTGCCCAACCTCGCGCACGCGGTGGGCCGGGGCCGGGACGAGGTGCTCGCCGCGGCCGAACGCCTCGGATACCCGGTGATCGTCAAGCCCGCGACCGGCGTCGGCAAGGTCAGCACCGCCCTCGCCCGCTCCGCGGCCGACATCCAGGCGCTCTTCGCCGCCGCCGAGGACGCCGCCCGCACCGTCGACCCCGAAGTGGCCGCCGAACTCGACGGCCGCTTCATCGTCGAAGAGGTCGCGGTCGGCCCGCTGTACTCCGTCGAAGTCGCCTCCGACGGGCGGACGTTCACCCCGCTGGTCGTGGTGCGCCGCAAGACCGGCCGCGACAACCCCGTCCTGGAGCTGGGCTCGACCGTACCCTGCGGCCTGCCCGCCGCGCAGGAACACGAGGTCGGCGACTACGCGGTCCGGGTCTGCCGGGCCCTCGGTCTCGGCGTCGGCCTCTTCCACGTGGAGGTCATCGGCACCGCGCACGGCCCCCGGCTGATCGAGGTGAACCCCCGGGTGTCGGGCGGCGCCATCCCCGACCTCGTCACCGCGGCCACCGGCCGCAACCTCTTCGAGGTCCTGGTCGACCTGCACGTCGGCCGGCCGGCGCCCGCCGCACCGTTCCCCCCGATCGCCGGCGCCTCGCACTCCTTCCTCACCGCGGCCCGGGACTGCACCGTGCGCACCGACCTGCCGGACGACTGGTTCGAAGCGCTCCGGCCCCGCATCCACTCCGGCTGGACCTCGGTGCGGCCGGGGGACCGGCTGCGCCGGATGGACGGCAACTTCGACACCTACGGAGTGGTCCGGGTCGTCGCCGAGGACGCCGGGACCGCCGAGCGCACCTGCGCCGGGCTGATGGCCGAGGTGGAGAAGACCCTCGGCATCCCGTTGACGCCCGTGGCGGACCCCTCCGAAAGGACCGTGCGATGAACCCCGACACCACCGTCTTACTCGTCGGTGCCAACGACGAGATGGTGCACAAGGCCCGCCGACTCGGCCTGCACGTCCTGCTGTTGCAGCACCCCACCAAGATCACCGAAGCGCAGCGTGCGCTGGCCGACGCCGTCCACATCCTGGACTACACGGACTGGTCCCTGCTGGCCCCCCTCGTCAGCACCCTGTACCGGGAACCGGGCTTCGCCGTCGCGATGTCGCTGACCGAAGCCGGCCTGGAAGCGGCCGGCCGCGTCAACGACCTGCTGGGACTGGGCGGCACCGGCCACGCGGTGGCCCGCCGGTTCCGCGACAAGTGGGCCATGCGCCGCCACCTGGCCGCCCACGACCCGTCCGCCGTCGGGGCCGCACCGCTCACCGGGCGCGACGACCTCGACTCCTTCGGCCGCCGCCACGGCTACCCCTTCATTGTCAAACCCCTCGACGCCACCGCCAGCTTCGGGGTGTTCCGGGTCGACGGCCCGGCGGACACCGCACGCGTCTGGGCCGCGGTCGAGCGCCTGCGCGGCACCCGCACGGACCGCGGATCCATGCCGTTCCCCATCGAGGACTTCCTGATGGAGGAGTATCTGGACGGCCCCGAGTTCAGCGTCGAGTCCTTCAGCTTCCACGGCCGCCACGTCATCGTCGCGCTCACCGAGAAGTTCGTCGACCCGGACACCTTCACCGAACTGGGCCATGCCGTGCCGGCCCGGCTGGACGAGGCCGTGGCGGCGGAGATACGCGCAGCCACCAGCCGGTTCCTGGACCTGATCGGCATCGCGGACGGGGTGTGCCACACCGAGATCAGGCTCGGCAGCCGCGGGCCCGCGGTGATCGAGAGCCACAACCGGATCGGCGGCGACGCCATCCCCGACCTGGTCCGCGGCGCCTACGGCATCGACCTGACCAGCTATGCCCTCGGCTGGCCGTTCGGCCTGGTCCCCGAACTGCCGGACCATCCCCCGGCACACGCCGGGGCCGGCACCCGCTTCCTGGTCGGCGTTCCGGGCCGGGTCGAATCCGTCGGCGGTCTCGACGCGGCCCGGGCCAGGGACGGCGTCCTGGCCGTCTCGCTCACGGCCCGGCCCGGCGACCCGGTCCGCGCCCCGCGGGACAACTGGGACCGGCTCGGCCTGATCGCCGTCACCGGCCGCGACACCACCGACGCCCTCCACCGGGCCGCCGAGATCGCCCGGGACTGCCTCGCCGTGCGCATCACCGCCGACGACGGGACCAGCCACCTCGCCGAGGTCGCCGAGATCGCCGTCACGGCCGAGCCGGCCGGGGCCGAGGGCGCCGGACACGCCACGGGGGCCACCGCATGACACCGCGCACACCCAGGACCCGTAGGGGAGCGGACGCGTGACCCTCACCGAGCGCCTCGACCGCCCCACCCAGGTGCGCTACATGCTCGGCATGGTGGTCGACACCGTCGGCAGCGGTATGTACCTGCCGGTCTCCCTGCTCTTCTTCCACCACACCACCGGCCTGCCGGTCACCCGGGTGGGCGTCATCATCAGCACCGCGGCCGTCCTCGGCCTGGTCGGCTCCCCCCTCGCGGGGCTGCTCGTCGACCGCTACGGCGCGCGCTCCGTCCTCGTCGGGGTGTACGGGGTGCGGGCCGTCGGCTTCGCCGTCTACCCCCTGGTCCACCACCAGGCCCCGATGTTCCTGGCCGTGACGCTCGTCGCGCTCGGCGACGCCTCGTTCCCCCCGGCGATGCAGGCGTTCGTCGCCGAGATCACCGGGGGAGCGGGCCGCGACCGGCTCATCGCGGCCCAACGCAGCCTGCGAAACGCCGGGTTGGGGATCGGCGGCCTGATCGTCGGCACCGCCCTCGGGGCGGGCAGCGACGCCGCCTACCAGGCGGTGGTCCTGGCGGCCGGGGGCGCGTTCCTCGTCGCCGGTGTGCTGATCCGGACGATCCCGGTGTCCCGGACGGCCGGCCGCGCCCGCGCCCACGGCGGCTTCCGCACCGTCTTCCGCAACCGCCCGTTCCTCACGCTGACGGCCGTGAACGTCCCGACGGCATTCGGCTACACCGTGCTGTCGGTGAGCCTGCCGGTCTACCTCACCCAGAAGCTGGGCGCTCCCGACTCGCTGGCGGGCGTGCTGTACGCCGTCAACACCGTGGGCATAGCGGCCCTCCAGGTTCCGGTCACCCGGGTGCTCGCCCGCCGGCGCCGGACCCGCTCGGCGGCGCTCGGCGGCGCGGTGTTCTCCCTGTCGTTCCTGGGCTTCGCCGCCCTCGGCGCGGTACCGGAAGGCGGCACGCTCCTCATCGGGGTGTTCACCGCGACCGTCCTGTTCACCCTCGGGGAGCTCCTGCACGGCGCGGCCGCGTCCGCGCTGGCGGCCAGCGCCGCCCCGGAACCGACCCGCGGCCGCCACCTCGCCGTCTACCAGCTCTCCTGGTCCGTCCCGACCGCCCTCGCCCCCGCGGTGCTCACGGCCCTGCTCGAACTGTCCCCGACCGCCCTGTGGTTGGTCCTCGCGGCGGGCGTCGGCTGCTCGGCCCTGGCCATGATCCGCCTGGAGACGAGGCTCCCCGCCCACGCCGTCCACCCCCTCCCGCCCCCCGGACCTCACCCGGCGCCCCAGCACCCCACCGGGCCGGCGGCGGAGGGCGCGAGCGCGTCGTAGCCGACGCGAGCCGTGGCGGGCCGCACCGGGCCCCGGCCCGGCCGGAGCCCGTCCCCGTCACGGCTCGCCGATCGGCGGCTGGCGGGCCGGGAACTCCTCGAACGCCGCTGCCCGCTGGGGCCCGGGCACCGCTGGCGCGTCGAGGTGGCCGCCCGTTCGAGCCACGTGGGTCCGGGGCGTACCGGCGCATCCGCGACGATCTGCACCTCTTCCGTGCCGCCGCACGCTACCCGGGCGGGTCCGGGGCGCCGGCTCAGGGGAGGAGGAGGTGCTGCCCGGGGCGGATCCGGTCGGGGTCGGTGCCGATGGCGTGCGCGTTGGTGCGGTAGAGGCGGTCCCAGGTGGTGCCGTGGGCGGCGGCGATGGCGCTGAGGGTGTCGCCGGGGCGGACGAGGTGGTCGCCGGGCTGCGCGGCGCGGGGGGCCCGGTCCGGCGCCGGATCGGTGGGGGGCTGCTGGGGGCACAGCTGGCCGGGGGCGGCTGCGGGACGTACCGGCAGCGGCGTCAGGGGGGTGCACACCGGGGTGGCCGCGCCGACGAGTTGGACCAGGCCCACGCCGCCGGTGGGGGGCAGGAGCTTGGACCAGTTGTTGGCCAGCCAGACATTGCCCGAGGGGTCGATCTGCACCGCGGTCAGGTGCTGGATCGCCTTGTGGCGGAAGCCGCGGTCGGGGGAGAGGACGGTGCCGGTGGTGGTGCCGGGCGGGCAGGCGGCGGTGTTCTCCCCGCACAGCAGGGAGACCGAGGCGTTGCCGAAGCCGGCGACCCAGATCCGGTCGGACCCGTCGACCGCGATCGACCAGGGGAAGACGGTCTTCGGGAGCTGGTGGACGCCGGCCACCGAGCCGTCGGGGCGCAGTTCGGTGACGGTGCTGTTGAAGAAGCTGGGGATCCAGGCATTGCCGTGCGAGTCCAGGGCGAGCGCCAACGGCCCTTGCAGCGAAGGCACCTTGAGGGTGGCCTGGCGCTTGAAGTCCGGCCCGAAGACGGTGACGCTGCCGCCGATCTCGCCGAGCCGGCCGGCCTTGCGGGAATCCAGGAGCTGCCCGAAGTCCATGTGGCTGTTGGTGACCCACGCCCGGCCGCGGCCGTCGATCTGGAGGCCGAAGGGGTGGTTGAGGCCGCTGCTGGTGAGGGTGAACGCCCCGGCGGGATCGCCGTGGGGGTAGACCACGACGCTGCCCAGGCCCGGTTTCCCCTTCAGACCGAAGGAGTTGGCGATCCACAGGTTGCCGCGCTGGTCGACGGCGACCCCCTGCGGGCGGACCAGTCCGCCGTTCTTCCACCCGGACGGGGGCGAGAGTGGCGTGCCGGTGGCCGAGTACTTCGCCATGGCGTTGCCGCCGTAGCTGGGCGCCCACACCGCACCGCCGTGGTCGATGGCCAGGCCCCAGGCCCCGCCGTGCATGCCGCCGCCGCTGAGGGGACTGCCGAAGACGGGGCGGCCGGTGGGGTCCAGGACGCTGACGTAGCGGCTGGGCGCGCGGGTGCCCGGCAGCCAGTTGTCGGTCGCCCAGGCGTTGCCGCGGGCGTCGAAGGCGATGCGACCGGGGGCGTACAGGTCGGTGTCGGTGTAGCGCAGGGCCAGCAACCAGGCTTCGGGGGGCGCGGTGAGCGCGGGGGAGTGGTGGCCGGCGGTCCGGGACAGGGCGTACAGGCCGGAGGGCGACAGGGTCGGGTGGTGGGCCAGGGCCAGCAGGGCCTGCACCGTGTCCGCCGGGGTGGCGCCGCCGGGCGGGGTGGCCAGGCGCAGCAGCCGCTCGCAGTGCGGGCCGTCCGCGGCGCACACGGAGACGAGGTCGGCCAGGGTCCCGAGCGTGGCCAGGGTCTCGTTGCGGGCGCCGTTGGCGGCGTCGGTGACCTTCGGGCCGGCCGTGCCCGTCGCCGGGTCGGCGAGGTTGCGGGAGGTCGCCGCGGCGTTCTCCAGCCCGGGGGCGGGCCCGGCCACTTCGCGGCCGCCGTCGAACTGGGCCAGGGCGTACGTGGCCGCCACGGTGGTGAGTTCGTTGACCCGCACCTGGTTCAGGGTCCACGGCCGGACGGCGCCGCCGGACCCGCTCCCGACCACCGCCCGCAGGCGCATCCGGCGCCCGCTCGTGGCCTCCACGTACAGCACTCCGCGGGCGGGCGGGGCGTACCGGATGCGGAAGGACCCGGACGCGTCGGTGCGGGCCCGGCCCAGTTCCCTGCTGCCCTCGCGCGAGCCCACCCACAACCGCACCTGCGCCCCGCGCAGCGGCTGCCCCACGCCGGTGATCACGCCGTGCACCGCCCCGTCCGAGGGGGCGCCCGGCGCCGCGCCCGAGGGGGCGGCGGCCGACGTCAGGGCGAGGGCCGCCGACGCGGCGGCGACGGTGGCGCAGACCGCCGGCACCGGACCGGCCCGCCAGGGCCGGCGGCGCCGGGAGGAGCGGACTGCGGGGCGGGCTATGCCGGACCTGGTCATGGCGGAAGGGCCTTTCACTGAGGCGGGGGCTGCACTGAGGCGGCGGCTTCACTGGGGCTTCACGGGGGGTGCACCGGGGCGCGGCGGTGCCGCCGGGACCGGCCGTCACCGCCGGAGCGGACGGGTGCCGCGCCTCTCGGCTCCACCCCACCAACCCGCCCGGACCAGCGCAAAGGCTGCTGGGCCGTCCGGGACCGCGCCGCCCCCGGACGGCCCAGCTCAGCCGGCCGGCTGCTCCCGTTCCCGGCGCGCACCGGGGTCGGTCTCCGGCGTGCGCAGGGTGAACCACCCGATCCGGGTCCCGAACAGCCAGATCACGCCCAGGTACAGGCCCGGGCCCACCTGGCGGATCTCGTCGCGTACGCCGCGGGCGACCAGCGAGGTGCGCGAGTAGTCGATGACGATGCACTCCCGCTCGTCCAGCAGGCTCGGGCCGGGAGCCACCCGGGCCACCACCGCCAGCACGTCGAACGGCCCGAGCCGGTTGCTCAGATAGCCGCCCTCGGGGCTGAACACCTTGCCCCGCCAGGCAGCCAGCCGGATCAGCGCCGCGACCGGCCGCACCAGGCCGGTACCGGCGCCCAGGATCGCGGTGCCCTCCATCGGCCCACGGGGCACCTCACCGGCCGGGCCGGCGCGGAACACCTCCTCCAGCCGGTCGTTGCCGGCCGTCAGCAGCTCGCTCTCGGTGAATGACACGGTCAACCTCCAGCAGTCGGCACGGGACCTCCGCCGCTCCGCCCCGGCCCGCCGCGCCTCGGCGGCCCCGCGACGCGGCCCTGGCCCGGGCGAGCGGTCAGCTTCACCATGAACGCCCCCGCCCCGCCCCACCACCCCGGTACGGCCGAACAGCGAAGCCGCCCGGCAACGGCACGGCCCGCCCGGTGGCCGGGCGGTGGGCGGTCGGCCCGGGCGCCGCGCCGCCCGTGCGGACCACCCGCTTCGGGTGCCTTGCCGACCGGCGCGCGGGCCCCTCGCTCCGGGTGCCGCGCTGCCGGACGCACCAACTGGCTGGCGATTCCTGCCGGTTGACGAACGGGCGGTCCGGTGGCCTCCGTCCCGCGGTGCGGGACGGAGGCGCGGGTCACCGCTGGGTCGCCGGTACCCGGGGCGGGGCCGGGCCGGTTTCCGGCGCCGGGGCGGGGCCGGTCCCGTCCGGGGCCGCTGCCGGGGTTGCCGGGGGCGGCGGGCGACGGGTGGTGGTTTCGCCGGTCAGCATCAGGGCCATCAGCAGCCCCGCGGAGCGTTCGCTGAGCGCGCGTGCGGCCGGCAGCAGTCGGTGCCGCCGGCCGGTGGGCAGGGACAGCGCCACGGAGCGGGCCTGGCCCGGGATGCCCAGCGGGAACGCGGCGCACACCTCGTGGTCGGAGTACTCCAGCAGGTCGAACTGGGCGGCGTACGGGCCGTGTCCGTCCAGCGCGTCGAAGAGCGCGCGGGGATTGGTGATGGTGCGGCTGGTGAGCTTGATGGGGCGGTAGCGGGCCAGGTGGCTCATACGGCCGTCGAAGTCGAGTTGGGCCAGCAGGCTCTTGCCGACCGCGCTGGCGTGGGCCGCGTCGCGGAAGGCGACCCACTCCCGCACCGCGGGCGCCAGGGGGCCGTGGGCGGTGTGCAGGACGGTGACGTCACCGTCGGAGTAGTCGCTGACGTAGACGGCCGCGCCGAGGTGGTCGCGGAGCCCGGTCAGGGTCTGCCGGAGCAGTTGGGCCCGCTGTTCGGGACGGCGGGTCAACTCCATCAGCGGGCCGGGGAAGTGGGCGCCGGCGACCGTGGAGATCAGCTGCTGCCCCCGCAGCCAGTGGAGCAACCAGGCCACCGGTCCCGGGGCCAGGCCGCTGCGGCGGGCCAGGGAACGGGTGGTGACGCCGCCCTCGGCCGCGTCGACGAGGTAGAGGATGTCGAGCGCCCGGGCCGCGGCCTTCCACTGCTGTGGGGTGTCCGCGTAGGTCAGTGTCTTGCGGGCCATCTCGGTGAGGACGGCCGGCCGGAGCGCATTGGGCGACCACCACGGCTCGGGCCCGCAGGCGTCCGCGGGGGCGGCGACCACGGGCCCCGGCTGCCCGGCGGGCAGCGGCAGCAGCAGACCGTCACCGGAGGGTGCCGCGGGGCTGCCGGCGTCCTGGGGGCGTACGCCGGGGGGCCAGGAGGCCGCGGGGTGTCCGGTCCGCGGCCAGCGGCCGTCCGGGTGCCCCGGTCCGGGCACCTTCCCGAGCCGCGGTGCCGGCACCGGAACGAGCCGACCGGCCGCCGGCGGCTTTGGGCCGTCCGGGGGCGTCGCGGCAGGGTGCCGCACCTCGCCGTCCCGGTCGGCGGTCCCGCGGGGCGCCGCTGCCGGTGGTGCCGGGGGCGGCGCCAGGCCCCGGCGGACTTCGTCGATGAACTGCGGGTCCTCGATCACCGGGGAGCCGAGCCCGGCATCGCCCCCCGCCGCACTCGCCAGCAGCGCACGGGCATCGCCGTGGCCGTGCCGTGCGGCCTCCGCCACCAGGAACCGCACGTGCTCGGCGCCCGGCCCGCCGGCGCGCGCGGCGAGCGCGGCCATCCGGAACAGCGCCCCGGGGTGGCCCGCCTCGGCCGCCGCGCCCAGCCAGTCCGCCGCGGCGGCCAACTCCTCGCGCGCCAGCGCCCTGGAGCCCAGCCGGTACCAGGAGTTGGCGTCCTGCCGGGCCTCGGCCGTCAGCACGTAGGCAGCGGTCAGCGGGCCGAAGTCGCCGCACGGCCGGTCCCAGAAGTCAGGCGGACCGTCGAGCCGGGCCAGCAACGCCGCGAGCCCGGCCGGGACCACCGGCTCCGGGCGCCCCGTCCCGCCGCCGTGGCCGTCGTACCTGCTCACATCCCTCACCTGTCCCTCACCCCGTGCTGCTGCTTGCGGTGCCCGTCCCGAATATGCCCGGCGAGCATGCTCCTCAGCTGTGCGACGGCTTTGTTCCGCAGATTGTGCAGACGGCGCGCGGGGATGCCGAGCGCGGCCGCGATCTCCGCGTCGTCCAGTCCCTGACTCTGGAGGTCCACCACCTTCCGCCGCAGGCTCGCCGGCAGTTCCTTGATCGCCGGCCGCACCAAGTCCTCCAGCACCCGATCCTCCCCAGTCGGTTCCCGCCGCTCGGGCACTGCGTCAAAAGCGCCACTGACCAGCGACGTCAGTCGATTCCCCCGCTCCGACCGAAAGCGGTCGACCGCCAGATTGCGGGCCGTCCGCCCCAGGTACGCCATGACGTTCGTCTCCGGTGCCAGCCCGCCGTCCGCGGCCTTCGACCCCACCCGGAGGAACGCCTCCTGCGCCGGGTCCTGGCACGCGGCCAGCGACAGGGAGGGGAACTGCCGCCGCAGCGCGAGCGGCTGGCGGGCCATGAAGTCCGGGTAGCAGTCCAGCAGCCGCTGCGCCACCTCCCCGCCGAGGACCGCCGCCTCCCCGGGCAGGCCGTCCCTTACCACGGACCCCGCTCCTCACCCGCCGGACCGCCCGGGAGGGCGGTGACGGTCACCACGACGTGCACCGGCACCCCCGCCGGCCCCCCGGTGGCCACCCGCACCTCCCGCCGGCCGGCGGCGCACCGGCACCCGCGCCCGCGCCCGCGCCCCAGCGGACCGTCCGCCGCGGGGGCCCGCGGGGGCCCTTCGGCGGGGAAGCGGCCCCGGCAGCGGCGCAGCAGGACGCCCAGCGCGTGCAGTGCGCTCACGGCGGCCGGGAGGTATCCGGTCCATTCCGGGGGCTGGATCATGTAGGGGTTCTCCCTCTGTCGGGCAGGGACGCGGGCTGCGTCCTCGCCCCCTCTACGCAGCCCGGCGCCCACTTCTCCCCCGGCGCCCCCGCCGTTCAGCCGAACGAGTGACCCGGCGTCCGGTGCCCGGCGCTCCGCGTCCCGGGTGGCGCCACCGGGCGCGCCGCACGAAAAGCCCTTGCCCGCCGGACCGTCGTTCACCATGATGCGGACGATGAACGACATACCCGAGCGGTGGAGTGGGGCGCACGTCTACCCCGATATGTGGGCCGATCCCGACGAGGATCCCCGTAACAGCGGCGGCCCCAGTCCGGACGGCGAACTGGCCACGTTGCAGGACTACTTGGCGGACTACCGGCTGACCCTGCGGATGAAGTGCGAGGGGCTGGACGCGGAGCAGCTGGCGCGCCGGTCGGTACCGCCCTCGACCATGTCCCTGCTGGGACTGGTCCGCCACCTCGCCGAGGTGGAGCGGGACTGGCGCAACTGGATCGTGCCGGGCGACCCGGCACCGGCGCTGTACGGCAAGCCGGACGGCGACTTCGACGGGGCCGCCGCGGACCAGGCGCTGGTCGAGGGCGCCTTCGCCGACCTCGTCCGCGAACAGGCCGCGACCGACGCGGCGCTGGCCGCCCATCCGGATCCCGGCGCACGGGTGGGACGGCACGGCAGCTCCGTCCGGGAGCTGTGGATCCACCGCGTCGAGGAGTACGCCCGCCACTGCGGCCACGCCGACCTGCTGCGCGAACGCATCGACGGCCGGGTGGGGCAGTAGGGCGCGCGCCCGCCCCGGCCGCTTCTCCGAGCGGGCCGCGGTGGGGCGGCCGCGGCTGGTGGCGCTGCCGGCCGGGCAGCGCTCGCTGCTGCCCGGCCCGCCCGGTACGGCGGAGTCCCCAGGTGGCGGGCGGGCGCCCCTGCTCCCGCCCGCTCTGCTCCCGCCCGTCGTGCGGAAGGCCGCCTTCCGGATTGCTGTAACAGCAAAGGGAGTTGCCGCCGGACGGCGGCCTGGCGCAGTCTGCGGTCACCAAGGCGAAAGAGGAACCGGAGGCACCACGATGACCAGGCAGGAAAGCGGCGGGAGCACACCGGGCGCCGGCGGCACGGCGCCGCGGAACAACCGCGTCCACCACGTCCGGGCCGGTGAGCTGGACGGCTACGCGGCGATCAGCGGCGGCACGGTCGGCTCCGAGAAGCTCTGGATGGGCCTGGTGGAGAACCCGCCGCTGAGCGCGACGGACAACCACCACCACGGCGACTCGGAGGCGGGCGTCTACGTGGTCAGCGGCCACCCCGTCTTCGTCTACCACGACGGCACCCAGGAGGTGCGGATCGCCGCCGGGCCCGGTGACTTCTTCCTCGTCCCCCCGTTCGTCCCGCACCGGGAGGAGAACCCCGACCCGGACGAGCCCGCGGTCGTGGTGATCGCCCGGACCACCCAGGAGCCGATCAAGGTCTCCGTGCCCGAGCTGTACCACCTAGATGAGTGAGTCCGATGTTTGTGCTGGCCGCGACCATGGCGAAGGGCGCCC
>NZ_JALMUV010000052.1 GCF_023155275.1 Streptomyces rhizoryzae | reverse complement strand
CACCCCCACCCGCCCCGACCAGAACCACCACCACCTCGCCGCCCACTAGCCCCACCCCCTGACCTCGCCACCGTGCCCCACCAAGACCCCTGACCGGAGCGCGGCGGTGCCACTGACCGGAGCGCACCAAGGTCACCGACCGGGGCGCGGCAATGCCGCCGACCGGAACGCAGCAGTGCCACCGACCCGGCTGGGCCCCGAACCCGCTTCCCGGGCCCGGCAAACGCACCGCACATGCCACCAGGAGCACCGCCCGGGCGCGCCAACCTCCTCACCGAGTCGCCCCGAGGCCACCGACCGGGCCGCATCCAGCTCCTTGACCCGGGGCGCACCAGATGCATCGGCGGATGCCGCCATGCGTACCGGCCGGAGGCGCCAAGGGCGCCGGCCGGAGGGAGCCGGCGGACCGACGAAGCCGAGGCGCCGACAGCCTCAGCGGCCCGGGTTCCCCGTTACGGGCCTGGGGGCACGGCTGACCTCGGCCGAGGATGCGCCGGCCGACGCCAGCGCTCGACGCGGCGGGCCCCTGCTCGTGACGTGCACCGGCCACCGGGTCACCGGCCACCGTCAGGCCCCGCCGCGCCGAACGGCGTCAGGTCTCGATCCGGCGGACGAAGTCGGCCACCGCGGTGCGTATGTCGTCGGCCGTCCACTCCAGGGCGGGGGAGGCGACGGTCACCTCCGTCATGGCCACGCCCGGCGGGCCGGCCGGGTCCGGCTCGAACCACCTGTGGAACAGCGTCGTGCGGGTCTCCTCGGACTGGCGGGTGGCGGCCTCGGTCAGGACCTCCGGTGGGTGCGGCAGCCATACCTGGAACTGGTGGGTGTGCGGCTCCTCGGGATGCACCCGGAACCACGGCACACCGGCCTCCGCCAGGCCCTCGCGCAGCGCCCGGGCCACGACCTTGGCGTGCGCGACGTACTCAGGGAGCCGGGGGAGTTCGCGGTCCAGGCCGGCGAGCGCGGCGAGGGCGACCGGCCACTGCTGGAACTGCTGGCCGCCGTAGCGGTGCCGCCAGGCACGGGCCTCCTCGACGAACCCCTCGCTGCCGGCCAGCGCCGCGCCCGCTATGCCGTCCAGCGACTTGTAGAACGACACGTAGACGCTGTCCGCCAGGCCGGCGATCTCCGGGAGGGGGCGGCCGAAGTGCGGGGCGCACTCCCACAGCCGGGCTCCGTCGAAGTGCACCACCGCGTCCCGGTCCCGCGCCGCGGCGACGGCGGACGTCAGCTCCTCCCAGCGGGGAAGGACGAATCCGGCGTCGCGCAGCGGGAGTTCGAGGGTGAGGGTGCCGAACGGCTCCTGGAGATCGTAGATCTCCTCCGCCGTGGGCAGGCGCGGGGCAGTCGTCGGATGCGCCATCCGCAGGCCGCTGACCACCGCGTAGGCGTCCCGCTCGTGCACCTCCAGATGGGAGAGGGGGTGGCCCGCGACCGTGGCGTTGCCGGTGCGACCGGCCCAGCAGCGCAGCGCCACCTGCTGCGCCATCGTGCCGGTCGGGAAGAACGCGGCGGCCTCGGTGCCCAGGGCGTCGGCGGTCCGGCGCTCCACCTCGCCCACGATGCCGTCGGCGTTGCCGTAGAGGTCGGTCCAGTCGTCGAGGTCGTACGCGCCGGGGGCCTCGGCCGCCAGGCGGCGGAGCCGCTCGCCGATCGTTTCCGGCGGCCGGGAACCGGTGAGCGTCCGCAGTGAGCCGCGCCATGCCGTCAAACGCCGGGCCCGGGCGTCGGGCGGCCCCTGGGGCACGCCGTCCGGCACCGGCGCGGCCGCGCCACCGTCCTCGGCGTCCCCGGCCGTCCGCTTTCCGTTGCCGGTCTCCTCCGTCATGAGTGCGTCCCCGCTTCCCCTGCTCGCCGTCCGGTTTCTTCTGCTCGCGGCCCGGATCTCCCCACTGCCGCCACCTCCCGCAAATGCGCCGCGTTCGAGGCGGGCACCGCGTTCATCGCGAGTGCGTTCATCGCGGTCGTCGCGCGCAGCGACGTCGCAGCGTTCGCCGAGTTCATGGTGCCCACCGGCCTTGCGGCGTTCACCGCGCTCCCCGGCCGTGCTGCGTTCGTCGCGCACACCGGCTCCGTCCTGTTGGCTGCGTTCGTCGGCTCCGTGGCGTTCGTCGGGTTCGCCGGGGGCCGTGTGTGCTCCTGCGCCGTTCGTGAGGTTCTCTGTGAGCTGCGGGAGATCTCCGAGATCCGGCGGGAGATCCCCGTGCTCTCCGGGGGCCCGGTGTGCTCTGCCGTTTTGGTGCTCCCCGACGTTCTCGGGTCCCCCGAGGCCCTTGGCTTCTCCGCGGTCTTGCCGTTCCCGGCCCGGCGGGAATTTCTCGTGCCGGGTGCTTTTGCCCTCGCGGGCTTTCGCGTTCCGCGCTGTCTGTTTTCCGCTCTCGGTCACGGCCCCCGCCTCCGCTCGTCCCGCTCCTTCCGCGCCCGCCGCGCGGCTTCGGACCGATCATCGCGCAGTCGCGCAAGACGCCGCGAGGGCTGTGGATAACTCTCCGCGGCGGGCCGGAGCGGGCTCGCGGCGAGGCCGGAGCACGAGGTTCCGGTTCTGCTCCGAGACGCTCGTCTCACCCTCTGTGCGGCCCTCAGGGCCGCGGGAGGCACTCGCGTAGCATGGCGACGAATCGTCCGGTACCCCTTGCGGACTGGAACGGAAGGCCGCCGCCACGTGAATCCGAACCCATCCACCGAGGCCCACGCCCGGCCAGCCCGGCTCACCGTCGGAGTCGTCGGGGCAGGCCGCGTCGGGCCCGCGCTCGCCGCGTCGCTCCAGCTCGCGGGCCATCGCCCGGTAGCCGTCTCGGGGGTCTCCGACGCCTCCGTACGGCGCGCCGCCGAGCTGCTGCCCGGTGTCCCGCTGGTCTCCCCGGCCGAGGTGCTCGCCCGGGCGGACCTGGTCCTGCTGACCGTCCCGGACGACGCGCTGGCCGACCTGGTGAAGGGCCTCGCCGAGACCGGCGCGGTGCGGCCGGGCCAGCTGCTGGTGCACACCTCGGGGCGGTTCGGGGCGAAGGTGCTGGACCCGGCCACCCGGGCCGGGGCGCTGCCGTTGGCGCTGCACCCGGCCATGACGTTCACCGGGACGTCCGTGGACGTCCAGCGGCTGGCCGGCTGCCCGTTCGGGGTGACCGCGCCCGAGGAGCTGCGGATGGCCGCCGAGGCGCTGGTCATCGAGATGGGCGGGGAGCCCGAGTGGATCGCGGAGGCCGACCGCCCGCTCTACCACGCGGCCCTCGCCATCGGTGCGAACTACCTGGTCACCCTGGTGGCACAGGCCATGGAACTGCTGCGGAAGGCCGGCGTCCGGGCCCCGGACCGGATGCTCGGCCCGCTGCTCGGCGCGGCGCTGGACAACGCGCTGCGGTCCGGGGACGCCGCCCTGACGGGCCCGGTGGCCCGGGGGGACGCGGGCACCGTCGGGGCCCATGTGGCGGAGCTGCGTACGCACGCCCCGCAGGCCGTCGCCGGCTATCTGGCGATGGCCCGGATGACCGCCGACCGGGCGCTGACGCACGGCCTGCTCAAGCCCGAGCTGGCCGCCGAACTGCTGGACGCCCTCGCCGGCCCGCCGCCCTCCGACCCCGGCCCCCATGGAGGTGGCGCATGAGCTCCTCGTTCGTCCCTTCGTCCCCGGACGGTGCCGGGCGGCCGGCAGGGGGGCCGCAGCTGGTGCGGACCGCGGAGGCGCTGCGCGCGCTGCCGCGCCGCAGCGGCGTGCGGGCCGTTGTCATGACCATGGGCGCGTTGCACGAGGGGCACGCCACCCTGGTGCGGGCCGCCCGGGAACGGGTCGGGGCGCAGGGCCAGGTCGTGGTCACGGTGTTCGTCAACCCGCTCCAGTTCGGGGCGGGCGAGGACCTCGACCGCTACCCCAGGACGCTGGACGAGGACGTGGTGCTGGCCGGCCGGGCGGGCGCCGACGCCGTCTTCGCGCCGTCCGCCGACGAGGTCTACCCGGGCGGCGCACCGCAGGTCCGGATCACCGCCGGCCCGATGGGCACCGTCCTGGAGGGCGCCAGCCGCCCCGGGCACTTCGACGGAGTGCTCACCGTCGTCGCCAAGCTGCTCCACCTGACCGGCCCCGACCTGGCGTTCTTCGGGGAGAAGGACGCCCAGCAGCTCGCCGTCATCCGGCGGATGGCCGCCGACCTGAATTTCCCGGTCGAGATCGTCGGCGTGCCCACGGTGCGGGAGGCCGACGGGCTGGCCCGGTCCAGCCGCAACCGCTACCTCTCCGGTCCGGAGCGGCGCACCGCGCTGGCGCTGTCCGCGGCGCTCTTCGCGGCCCGCGACCGGCTGACCGCCGAGGAGGCGCTGCGCGCCCGCGCCGCCTCCGCCGGGCGCCCCGTACAGGACCGCTCCGCGGCGCTGGCGGCCCTCGGCGAGGACCGGGCGGCCGCCGACGCGCACGCGGTCGCCTACGCCTCCGCGGGGCCGCCGCACGGCCCGTCCGTGGCCCGCGCCGCCGCGCACGCCGTCCTGGAGGACGCCTCCCACCTGGACCCGCCGCTGCGCCTGGACTACCTGGCCCTGGTCGACCCCCGGGACTTCACCGAGGTCGGCGACGACTACGAGGGGGAGGCGATCCTCGCGGTGGCCGCCAAGGTGGGCACCACCCGGCTCATCGACAACATCCGGCTGCTGTTCACCCCGGGCGCCGCCCCGTATCCCGCGGCCGCCCAGGGGGCGCGGACCGGCTCCGCGGGGAAGCCCGGCCACAAGCCCCGGAAGGCCGCCACGGCGGCGGACGCCCGCAAGCCCCCTCAGGCCGCCCCCAAGCCTCCCAAGGCCACCAAGGCCACCAGTGCCCAGGACGCCCCGCAGCCCGCCCGGTCCCCGCAGCCGGCCCGGCCCCCGCAGGCCCCGGCCGAGCAGCCCTCCCCGCACCCCGCCCGGCCCCCGCAGGCCGCGGCCGAGCAGGGCTCCCCGCAGTCCCCGACCCCTACGTCCACCCCACCCCAAGGTCCCCTCGGAGCGACCCGATGACCGCTACCGGAACAGCCGGCCCCGCCGGCATACGTCTCACCGCCCCCGCCCCCGGGTGGTCCATCACGGCGGACGTCGTCGTCGTGGGCTCGGGCGTCGCCGGCCTGACCGCCGCGCTGCGCTGCGCCGCCGCCGGCCGCCGGACCGTGGTCGTCACCAAGGCCCGGCTCGACGACGGCTCCACCCGCTGGGCGCAGGGCGGGATCGCCGCTGCCCTGGGGGATGGCGACACCCCCGAGCAGCACCTGGCCGACACCCTCGTCGCGGGCGCCGGGCTGTGCGACGAGGAGGCCGTGCGGGCGCTGGTCACCGAGGGGCCGGACGCCGTCCACCGGCTGATCGCCGCCGGGGCCCGCTTCGACACCGCCCCCGGTAGCGACGAGATCGAGCTCACCCGGGAGGGCGGCCACCACCGGCGCCGGATCGCGCACGCCGGCGGCGACGCCACCGGGGCCGAGATCTCCCGCGCCCTGGTCGCCGCGGTCCGCGACGCGGGCCTGCACACCATCGAGAACGCGCTCGTCCTGGACCTGCTCACGGACTCCGCGGGCCGCACCGCCGGCGTCACCCTGCACGTCATGGGCGAGGGCCAGCACGACGGCGTGGGGGCCGTCCACGCCCCGGCGGTGGTGCTCGCCACCGGGGGCATGGGCCAGGTGTTCTCCGCGACCACCAACCCGCCGGTCTCCACCGGCGACGGGGTGGCCCTGGCGCTGCGCGCCGGCGCCGAGGTCTCGGACCTGGAGTTCGTCCAGTTCCACCCGACCGTGCTCTACCTGGGGCCGGACGCCGAGGGCCAGCAGCCGCTGATCTCCGAGGCGGTGCGCGGCGAGGGCGCCCACCTGGTCGACGCCGACGGCACCCGCTTCATGGTGGGGCAGCACGAACTCGCCGAGCTGGCCCCGCGGGACATCGTGGCCAAGGCGATCATGCGCCGCGCCCAGGAGCAGGGCACCACGCACATGTACCTCGACGGCCGCCACTTCGGCGCCGAGATGTGGCAGCGCCGCTTCCCGACCATCCTGGCCGCCTGCCGGGCGCACGGCATCGACCCGGTCACCGAGCCGATCCCGGTCGCCCCGGCGGCCCACCACGCCTCCGGCGGCGTCCGCACCGACCTGCACGGCCGGACCACCGTCCCCGGCCTCTACGCGTGCGGCGAGGTGGCCTGCACGGGCGTGCACGGCGCCAACCGGCTGGCCTCCAACTCCCTGCTGGAGGGCCTGGTCTTCGCCGAGCGGATCGCCGCCGACATCGCCGCCCGGGAAACCGGTGCCGCGGCCCCCGCCCCGGTGGAGGACCGGTCCCCGCTGCCCCTCCTGGCGCCCGAGGCGCGCACCGCCGTCCAGCGGATCATGACCTCCGGCGCCGGTGTGCTGCGCAGCGCGGACGGCCTGGCCCGGGCCGCCGACGACCTCGAACGCCTCCACCGGGAGGCCGCGGCGGCCGCCGCCGACCCCGACGCCGCCTCCGCCAAGGCCCCCGTGCCCGGTGTGGAAGCCTGGGAGGCGACCAACCTGCTGTGCGTCGCCCGGGTCCTGGTGGCCGCCGCCCGCCTCCGGGAGGAGACCCGCGGCTGCCATTGGCGCGAGGACCACCCGGACCGCGACGATGCCACCTGGCGCCGGCACTTCCGCATCACCCTCGGTGCGGACCGCGCCCTCGCCGTCCTGACCACCGAGGCCGCCGGCTTCCCGCCGACCGCCGGCCCGACCCCTCAGCCCGTCCCCACTCCCGATTCGGAGCCCACCCCGTGAGCAGCACCCCCGACGACCTCCCCCTCCTCCAGATCGGCCGGCCCGGCGCCGTCCCCGCCGGCGGCGGCTGCGGCGACGCCTGCGGGTGCGCCGGTGACGGCGACGGCTACGAGCTGGACCCGCTGACCTGCGGGCTCGACCCGGACCTGGCCGCCCTCCTGGTGGCCGCCGGCCTCGACCCCGTCCAGGTGGAGGACATCGCCCACATGGCCATCGAGGAGGACCTCGACCAGGGCGTGGACGTCACCACCGTGGCCACCGTCCCCGAGGACGCCGTCGCCACCGGCGACTTCACCGCCCGGGAGGACGGCACCGTCTCCGGGCTGCGGATCGCCGAGGCGGTGCTCTCCGTGGTCTGCACCGACGAGTTCGCGGTCGAGCGGCACGTCGAGGACGGCGAGCGGGTCACGGCCGGGCAGAAGCTGCTGTCCGTCACCACCCGCACCCGCGACCTGCTGACCGCCGAGCGCAGCGCCCTGAACCTCCTCGGCCGGCTCTCCGGCATCGCCACCCTGACCCGCGCCTGGGCGGATGTCCTCGACGGCACCAAGGCCCGGGTCCGCGACACCCGCAAGACGACGCCGGGCCTGCGCGCCCTGGAGAAGTACGCGGTCCGCTGCGGCGGCGGCGTCAACCACCGGATGTCGCTGTCCGACGCCGCGCTGATCAAGGACAACCACGTCGTGGCGGCGGGCGGCGTCGCCGAGGCGTTCACGGCCGTGCGCGACGAGTTCCCCGGGGTGCCCATCGAGGTGGAGGTCGACCGGCTCGACCAGATCCCGCCCGTCCTGGCGGAGGGCGCCGACCTGATCCTGCTGGACAACTTCACCCAGGAGCAGACCCGGGAGGCGGTGGAGCTGGTCGCCGGCCGCGCGGCCCTGGAGTCCTCCGGCCGGCTCACCCTGGACAACGCCCGCAGCTACGCGGAGGCCGGTGTCGACTACCTGGCGGTGGGCGCGCTCACCCACTCCGCCCGGGTCCTGGACATCGGGCTGGACCTGCGCGAGAGCGACGACGAGAGCCGCTGACGCCATGCTGCTGACCATCGACGTAGGCAATACGCACACCGTTCTGGGCCTGTTCGACGGTGACGAGATCGTCGAGCACTGGCGGATCTCCACCGACGCCCGGCGCACCGCCGACGAACTGGCGGTGCTGCTCCAGGGCCTGATGGGCATGCACCCGCTGCTCGGGGAGGAACTGGGCGACGGCATCGAGGGCATCTCCATCTGCTCGACGGTCCCCTCGGTCCTCCACGAGCTGCGCGAGGTGACCCGCCGCTACTACGGGGACGTCCCGGCCGTCCTGGTGGAGCCGGGCGTCAAGACGGGCGTGCCGATCCTCATGGACAACCCCAAGGAGGTCGGCGCGGACCGGATCATCAACGCGCTGGCCGCCGTCGAGCTGTACGGCGGCCCCGCCGTCGTCGTCGACTTCGGCACCGCGACGACCTTCGACGCGGTCAGCGCCCGCGGGGAGTACGTGGGCGGCGTGATCGCCCCGGGCATCGAGATCTCCGTGGACGCGCTGGGCGTCAAGGGCGCCCAGCTCCGCAAGATCGAGCTGGCCCGCCCGCGCAGCGTCATCGGGAAGAACACCGTCGAGGCCATGCAGTCCGGCATCCTCTACGGCTTCGCCGGCCAGGTGGACGGCGTGGTGCAGCGGATGGCCCGGGAACTGGCCGACGACCCGGACGACGTGACGGTGATCGCGACCGGCGGGCTGGCCCCGATGGTGCTCGGCGAGTCCTCGGTGATCGACGAGCACGAGCCCTGGCTGACCCTGATCGGCCTGCGCCTGGTCTACGAGCGGAACGTCGGGCGCCTCTGACGGACGCGGACGGAGGGTGCGCGTCCGGTCCGGCACTGGCGCGCCCGTGTGACGCGCACCCCGCTGCCGCGCCACCGTGCACGAATTAAGCGGCTTTTGTCCGAATCGGTCGTAAAGTCGCCGCATGCCAATGCCATACGGACCCCGCGGCGGCATGGCCTTCGGCGCCGATGAGTTGCGTGTGCTCCGTCGCGCCCTCGCCCATGCCCTCCAGACGACCTCCCCCGCCGTCCCGCCGGCCGCCCCCGGGCCGGACCGGGCGCAGGACGTCCAGGAATACCTCCTGCTGGCCGAGGCGGTGGACGAGGCGGTCCGCGAGGGCGCCCGCCTGCGCGCCTTCCTGCTCGCCGACCTCGCCCGCTACCGCGACGCCCTCCCCGGGGCCGCCACCGGCTACCTCACACGCCTCCAGGAGGCGCTGGCGGCCGGCCACGTCCCCGGCCCCGACGACCTCGCCGCGCTGCGCTCCCTGCTCGCCCGGCCCGCCGCCGAGGCCGAGCGCACACGCCGCGGCGAGGTCCTGCGGCACTGTGAGCGGCTCGCCGAGCAATCGGTCCGGGCCCGGCTGCGCGCGCTCCCCGGCGGGCGCTCCGGCCCCTGCCCGGACGGCCTGCCGGCCGGGCGCGCGACCGCCCGGCCACGCCCGGCCGGCGCGGGCCCCCGCGGCGGCCCGGACGCCGCCTCCGGGCCGGAGCCCGAGCGGGAACCCCGGCGCGAGCCCAGCCCCGCGCCCCGCCCCGAGCCCCGGCGGGGGCCGCCCAAGCCCACGCCGGACCCGAAGGCCCCCCGCCCCGACCGGCCGATCCCCACGCCCGGCGAGGTCTTCCCGCCCCGCCGCAAGCCCGCGCCGCCCCCGGAGACACGCACCGCCTGAGCGCTGCGTACTCTGGCTCCTGGCTCAGTACGCATCGCGGGCTCACGCCTTGAAGGAGGCCCCTTGCCATGGATTACGTCGCAGCGCTGCTTCCGCCCGTAGTGATGGCAGTGGCCTTCACCTGCCTGATCATCACGATGATCAAGAGCCAGGGCGGCCAGAACAAGTCGAAGGAGGACGCGGCCGTCGACGAGGCGTTCGCGCGCGCCGAGGCCGCCGGGCAGGAGCCCAAGGCGTTCGGCGCCTGAACCCCGCCTTTTCGGCGGCCCGTCCGCGTGCGGTACGGCCCGGGATTGACCGTCCCGGGCCGTACCGCCTTTTTCCGGGCCAAACGCAACGAGATCAACCGGCATTCGCGACATCTCCCACTATTCTTCTTGTGTGCCGAGACGCTTGGGTGATCTGGAAGACGCGGTGATGACGCGGGTCTGGGAGTGGAACCGCCCGGTCACCGTTCGGGAAGTCCTGGAGGATCTCCAGAAGGAGCGGTCGATCGCCTACACAACGGTCATGACCGTATTGGACAACCTCCATCAGAAGGGCTGGGTCCGCCGCGAAGCCGAAGGCCGCGCCTATCGATATGAGGCGGTCTCCACTCGCGCCGCCTACTCGGCCGCACTGATGAACGAAGCGTGGTCCGCCAGTGACAACCCCGCGGCCGCACTGGTCGCCTTCTTCGGCATGATGTCGCCCGAACAACGGCAAGCCCTGCGCGACGCCGTACGGATGGTGCAGGCCGACGACCCGGACGACGCCGGGGAAGAACAGACCGCCGCCCGGGAACGGCACCGGGAAGGGGCTGCGGAAGCCCCCCGCGAAGAACACCCGCACGCGCCCGGGGAAGCCCCGGCCGGCGCCGGAGATGAACCCGGAGCGGAGGCCGGCGGCAAGGAGCGATAGCGTCCGGGCATGCCAGCGCATTCAAAAGGGCTCACCGTCCGCCGCGCCCGGACCGGCGATGTCCCGGCCGTACGCCGCCTCATCGACGCCTACTCGCGCGAGGGGATCCTGCTCGACAAAGCCACCGTCACGCTTTACGAGGACATCCAGGAGTTCTGGGTCGCCGAGCGGGACGAGGACGCCGAGGTCGTGGGCTGCGGCGCACTGCACGTCATGTGGGAAGACCTCGCGGAGGTCCGCACCCTGGCGGTGGACCCGGCGATGCGCGGTGCCGGGGTCGGGCACCAGGTCCTGGCCAAGCTGGTGGCCACCGCCCGGTGGCTGGGAGTGCGGCGCATTTTCTGCCTCACCTTCGAAGTCGACTTCTTCGCCAAGCACGGCTTCGTCGAGATCGGCGAGACTCCCGTAGACGGGGATGTCTACAGCGAACTGCTGCGTTCCTATGACGAGGGGGTTGCGGAGTTCCTCGGCCTCGAACGAGTGAAGCCCAACACCCTGGGCAACAGCCGCATGCTTCTGCACCTGTGATCAGCGTTCTATGTCCGAATCGCTCCCCTATCTCATGGCTACGGAAGCATGCGTTCCCCGCTGTGTGGGCAAGTGAACCCTACCCAAGGGTTTGTGTTTTTCCCGGAAAAGCGGTTTGCTTTCCGTCGTAATCCACATTCGATGAAAGGGAAACCTGGTGGCACAGAAGGTTCAGGTTCTTCTTGTCGACGACCTCGACGGTGGCGAGGCCCACGAGACGGTGACGTTCGCTCTCGACGGTAAGTCCTACGAGATCGACCTCTCCGACGCCAACGCGGAGAAGCTGCGCGAGTCGCTGGCCGACTTCGTGAAGGCCGGCCGCAAGACCGGTGGCCGTTCCGCCGGCCGCGGCAAGACCCGCGCCGCTTCCGCCGGCTCCCAGGACACCGCGAAGATCCGCGCCTGGGCGAAGGAGAACGGCTACAACGTCAATGACCGCGGCCGGGTCCCCGCCGACATTCGCGAGGCATTCGAGAAGGCCAACGGCTGAGCGCCGCAGGCGCGATCCGATTGGCCATTACGCGCACGTTCCAACCGGGCCCGGTGGCACTCCGTCGCCGCCGCGCTCACGAGCCGTACGAGGTCGGGGGCGTCCCCACCGTCCCCGATTCCTGCCCCGATCCCCGTGGTGGGCAGGGAATCCGCGGCCTCGTACCCAGGCCGGGGAGGCCGCACCCACCCCGCGGCCTCCCGCGCGCCGCAGCCGCTTGAGGCGCGGCCTTGCGAGGGGGGCGCCGGTGCGGGCATCCGCCCCCCGGCCCCGCGCGCCGTGAGATCCGCGGCGAGCGCCCCCCACTCCAGCCATTCCAGGATTCCCGGGAGCTCCTCCGCGCCGCCCGGCGCGACGAGCAGGAGCAGTTTCGGCCGATCCGGCGGGCGCTGCGCGCCCCGTCCGGGCCGCAGGAGCGCGGCCGGGCCGGTGTGCGGCAGCCGCCGCAGCACGGCGCGCCCCGCGTCGGCGGGCATCTCCAGGACGTCGAAGCGGACCCCCGTGAGCAGCTCCACCGGCTCGGTGCCGGTGGTCGGCCAGCCCAGTTCGTCCTCGTACCACCGGCGGACGGTGGCGAGGGGCGAGCGGGGTCGCGGAAGCGCGCGGGCCATGCCCGGTGCAACTCCCGACCCGACGGAAGGTTACGGAGGGTGTGCGGAGGATTGCATTCCGTGTATCGAGGTGGGGAGTGCGGGTGCATCGCGGGGCGTGGGGTTGTTCGCCCGTAGCGGAGGGGAAAGGCCCGCGCCGCATGGAGTGTCAGTGGCAGCGGGTAAGAAAGTCTCAGTGGGAAGAGACGCTGTGACCGGCGCACGGAGCAGTTCGCCGCCGTCTTTGACCGGTGGCGGACGGTGTGTCGGCGAGGGGCGCGTTCGCCACGGGCGTAGTGGCGGCATGCGTATATGCCTGGCCTGCGGGAACATCGTCTCGCACCATCGAGTTGGAGCAGATGTCAGCTGTTCGGCAGTAAATTTCCCCGTCGGAGCGGGGTGATCCGGACGGGTGTCGGCAGTTGGAATGAGCTGTCCCGCCCTGCGGGACTAGCATGCGGAAGGACAGGGAGGGGACCGACCCCTTACTGCCTGACCGCTCTGAGGAGCGATTAACGATGTTCGAGAGGTTCACCGACCGTGCGCGGCGGGTTGTCGTCCTGGCTCAGGAAGAAGCCCGGATGCTCAACCACAACTACATCGGCACCGAACACATCCTCCTGGGTCTGATCCACGAGGGTGAGGGTGTCGCCGCTAAGGCCCTGGAGAGCCTCGGCATTTCGCTCGAGGCGGTCCGCCAGCAGGTGGAGGAGATCATCGGCCAGGGCCAGCAGGCCCCGTCCGGGCACATCCCCTTCACCCCCCGTGCCAAGAAGGTCCTGGAGCTGTCGCTCCGCGAGGCCCTCCAGCTCGGCCACAACTACATCGGCACCGAGCACATCCTGCTCGGTCTGATCCGCGAGGGCGAGGGCGTCGCCGCCCAGGTCCTCGTGAAGCTGGGCGCCGACCTGAACCGGGTCCGGCAGCAGGTCATCCAGCTGCTCTCCGGCTACCAGGGCAAGGAGGCCGCCACCGCCGGCGGCCCGGCCGAGGGCACCCCCTCGACCTCCCTCGTCCTGGACCAGTTCGGCCGCAACCTCACGCAGGCCGCCCGGGAGACCAAGCTCGACCCGGTCATCGGGCGCGAGAAGGAAATCGAGCGGGTCATGCAGGTGCTGTCCCGCCGTACGAAGAACAACCCGGTCCTCATCGGCGAGCCCGGCGTCGGCAAGACGGCGGTCGTCGAGGGCCTGGCGCAGGCCATCGTCAAGGGCGAGGTGCCCGAGACCCTCAAGGACAAGCACCTCTACACCCTCGACCTGGGCGCCCTGGTCGCCGGCTCCCGGTACCGCGGTGACTTCGAGGAGCGCCTGAAGAAGGTCCTCAAGGAGATCCGCACCCGCGGCGACATCATCCTGTTCATCGACGAGCTGCACACCCTGGTCGGCGCGGGCGCCGCCGAGGGCGCGATCGACGCGGCGAGCATCCTCAAGCCGATGCTGGCCCGCGGCGAGTTGCAGACCATCGGTGCGACGACGCTGGACGAGTACCGCAAGCACCTGGAGAAGGACGCGGCCCTGGAGCGCCGCTTCCAGCCCATCCAGGTCGCCGAGCCGTCGCTGCCGCACACCATCGAGATCCTCAAGGGCCTGCGGGACCGCTACGAGGCGCACCACCGGGTGTCCATCACGGACGCCGCGCTGGTCGCCGCGGCCACCCTGGCCGACCGCTACATCTCCGACCGCTTCCTGCCGGACAAGGCGATCGACCTGATCGACGAGGCCGGTTCCCGGATGCGCATCCGCCGGATGACCGCGCCGCCGGACCTCCGCGAGTTCGACGAGAAGATCGCCGACGTGCGCCGCGAGAAGGAGTCCGCGATCGACTCGCAGGACTTCGAGATGGCCGCCGGCCTGCGCGACAAGGAGAAGCAGCTCCTGGCCGCGAAGGCGAAGCGGGAGAAGGAGTGGAAGGCCGGCGACATGGACGTCGTCGCCGAGGTGGACGAGGAGCTGATCGCCGAGGTCCTGGCCACCGCGACGGGCATCCCGGTCTTCAAGCTCACCGAGGAGGAGTCCAGCCGGCTCCTGCGGATGGAAGACGAGCTGCACAAGCGCGTCATCGGCCAGAAGGACGCCATCAAGGCGCTCTCGCAGGCCATCCGCCGCACCCGCGCCGGTCTGAAGGACCCCAAGCGCCCCGGTGGCTCGTTCATCTTCGCCGGTCCGTCCGGTGTCGGTAAGACCGAGCTGTCCAAGACGCTGGCGGAGTTCCTGTTCGGTGACGAGGACGCGCTGATCTCCCTCGACATGTCGGAGTTCAGCGAGAAGCACACGGTCTCCCGCCTCTTCGGTTCGCCCCCCGGTTACGTGGGCTACGAAGAGGGCGGCCAGCTGACCGAGAAGGTGCGCCGCAAGCCGTTCTCCGTCGTCCTCTTCGACGAGGTCGAGAAGGCCCACCCGGACATCTTCAACTCGCTGCTCCAGATCCTGGAGGACGGTCGCCTGACCGACTCCCAGGGCCGGGTCGTGGACTTCAAGAACACGGTCATCATCATGACCACCAACCTCGGCACCCGGGACATCTCCAAGGGCTTCAACCTGGGCTTCGCCGCCCAGGGCGACGTCAAGACCGGCTACGAGCGGATGAAGGCGAAGGTCAACGAAGAGCTCAAGCAGCACTTCCGGCCCGAGTTCCTCAACCGTGTCGACGACACGGTGGTCTTCCACCAGCTGTCGCAGGAAGACATCATCCAGATCGTCGACCTGATGATCGCCAAGGTGGACGAGCGCCTGAAGGACCGCGACATGGGCATCGAGCTCAGCGGCGAGGCGAAGTCGCTGCTGGCCAAGCGCGGCTACGACCCGGTGCTCGGCGCGCGTCCGCTGCGCCGCACGATCCAGCGCGAGATCGAGGACGCCCTCTCGGAGAAGATCCTCTTCAACGAGCTGCGTCCGGGCCACATCGTGGTCGTCGATGTCGAGGGTGAGGGCGACGCCGCCACGTTCACCTTCCGCGGCGAGGAGAAGTCGGCCGTGCCGAGCGCCCCGCCGGTGGAGTCGACGACGGGCGGCGCGGGCCCGAACCTCAACAAGGACTGAGCCCGAGCACGCACACAACCGCCCCGGGACCGCACGTGATGTGCGGTTCCGGGGCGGTTGTGCGTGGTGCCTTCGGTCAGTCGCGGGGGCGGGGGTAGTAGGTGACGTCCAGGTGGGGCGGGAGGGGGGAGGCGGGGGACGGGGTGAGGTAGGAGAGGTAGAGCTTTTCGAGGGCGGGGAGCGCCTCGACGGGGGAGAGGTCCAGGGAGCCGCCTATCAGGCCGTAGAGCTGGAGGGTGCGGACGTTCGGGAAGGCCGGGAGGAGGGCGGGGAGGAGAGCGCCGAATTCGGCCAGGGGGCGGTACCCGATATTGATCAGGCTGAGCATTTCCACCTGGGGGAGGCGGAGGTTCCGGGGAATGCGGAAGGTCGTTTCCTCTTCCGCCAGACCGAGGGAGAAGTCCGCCAGGTGGTCCAGGCGGGAAAGCGCCTGCCACTGGTCGGGGGCGGAGTCGCCCGGGAACTTCCGCAGCTGGAGGCTCTTCAGGCCCGGCCAGGCGGTGAGGCCGGTGAGGTCGGGAAGCCGCTCGCCGACCAGGAGGTGGGTCAGCGGAGCCCGGCCCGGCAGGGCGTCGAGCCCCTCCGGCGGGAGCGGGACCATGAGCATCAGGGAGGTCAGCCGGTCCAGACGGGCCAGACCTCGTGGCGTACGGCCGATCCCGGAGACGGAGAGATAGCGCAGGGGCAGGCCGGCGAGCGGGGCGACGGAGGCGACGCCGGGGCAGTTCTGGAGGGACAGCGAATCCAGGGACGGGAATTCCCGGAGGAAGGCCAGATCGTCGAGGTCCGGATTTCCGCTCAGCGTGAGATGCGTGAGCTGGGGGTGGAGGCCGCCGAGGAGTTCCGCGGTGGTGAACGGGCCGTTGACGGTCGTACGGGGGCGGCCGCCGAGGGACCTCAGCAGGTGCAGTTCCTCGGGGGAGGACACGGTGACGGGCGTGTCGGGGCCGAGGTGGCGGATGACTTCTTCCGCGTAGCGGTCGGTGCCGAACGTGGCCCAGTGGAGGCCGAGTTGGGAGCGGACGGCGAGGGACGGGTGGTCCCGGAAGCGCTTGACGCATTCCAGTGCCGCGTCCGTGCCGATGGTGGCGGCCGTGTGAATGACTTCCTGGGCCTCGTCGTCCTCCAACCCCTCGGGGCCGGGGAGCAGTTCCAGGACGAGGGGGCCGGTGTCGGCGAGGAGGTTGGACTCCTCGCGGGTGCGGGGCGGGAGGATGGCGCGGGCCCGGGCGTTGACCTCGTCGCGGACCGCCGGGTCCAGTTCCGTGGCGTGTTCCAGGCAGGCCACGGCGAGCAGGTCGACGCGGAGTTCGCCGCGGGCGAGGAGGCCGCGCAGCAGCTCGACGCGTTCGCGGGGGCGGGCGTGGGCGACGGCCATGCGGATCACGTCCTCCCACTGGGAGTCCGCGGCGTGGTGGAGGAGGAGGCCGAAGTCGCCTTCCTCGACGGCGGCCTTGGCGCCCAGGTAGTCCTGGAAGGTGCGGTGGACGAAGTCCACGGTGCCGGGCGCCGGTTCGCGGAGGAGGCCGCTGCGGAGCAGGAGGTGGCGGAAGACCGCCGGGGCGGGGCCCTGGGAGGCGGCGGCGGGGACGGCGGGGAGGGCGTCGGCGAGGAGGCGTTCGGCGCGGTCGCGGTCGAGTTCGGTGCGGCCGTTGCGGATCAGCCAGTAGGCGAGCCGCTGGAGGAGCTGGATCTGCGGTTCGTCGGCCAGCTCGATGCCGTCCGGGCCGCGCATGTCGCGTTCGCGGTCGCGGCGGGAGAGCAGCATGCTCAGCGCGGCGTCGTAGAGCTCCTTGCGGCCGTGCGGGAGGTAGCCGCGGCGGTCGCGGTGGAGTGCGCAGATCAGTCCGCACATCAGGGGGTTGGTGGCGAGGCGGCCCAGGTCGGGTTTGGTGCGGACGGCGGCGAGGAGGGACTGCTCGTAGCCGGCGAGGAGGTGGGGGTCGTCGGGGTCCGGGGTGGCGGCGTGGTGCCAGCGGGTGAGGAACGCGGCGACCTCGTCGCGGCTCATGGGGGAGAGGGTCAGTTCGGCGAAGCCGTCCGGGGCCAGCCAGTCGTCGCGGACCGCCGAGGGGCGGGTGGTGACCAGCCAGCGGTTGTCGGCCGGGAAGGCGTCGAGGAGGTCGCGGAGCCAGGCGCGGGCGGCCTCGCGCTCGCGGTCGGGGATCTCGTCCAGGCCGTCGATCAGGAGGAGGGCGCGGCCGGAGGTCAGGACGCGGTCGGCCCAGCCGGCGGGCTGGGCGCCGGCGTGCGGGCAGCCCACGGCGGCCAGGAAGCGGTCCGGGGTGGGCAGCGGCGCGCCGGAGCGGGTCAGGGTGCGCAGCGGGAGGACGAAGGGGATCCGGCCGTAGAGGTGGGGCAGGGCGGTGGCGGCCAGCGGCCGGGTGCAGGAGACGGCGAGCCACTGGACGAGGGTGCTCTTGCCCGAGCCGGCGACGCCGCGGAGGAGGACCCGGGAGCGGTTGGCCAGGGCCTGGTCGGCGGGTTCGGCCTTGCGGGCCGGCAGCCCCTCGAAGGGGATCTCGAACTGCTCGAACAGGTCGTGCGGGCCGGTGCCGGCGGCGGTCGCCTCCAGGCTCATGTAGGCCGCGTCCAGGGGCCAGCGGCCCGGGGAGTTGTGCAGGTCGATGCCGTAGATGGTGAGGCGGTTGTGCTTGCGCGCGACGTAGTCGAGGTAGGTGCGCTCGAAGGCGGTGTCGGCGGCGAGCGGGGACGGGTGGCGGTCCAGGAAGTCGTCGATGCGGCTGATCAGGGTGTCCAGGCCGCGGCTCTGCTGGACGAGGGTGCGGGCGACGAAGGTGGACCGCTGGCTGAAGAAGTGCACGATGTGCAGGCAGGCGGTGGCCAGCAGGGTGTCGTGGAGGAGTTCGGCGTCGCGGGAGAGGTCGCGGGTGGCCCGCGGGGCGGCGGCGCGCAGGTTCTCCGCCAGGGCCGCGGGGCCGAGCCGGACGGCCTGGACGTCGTCCATGGTGAGGGCGGAGAGGGCGGCGAGGGTGGTGGCCAGGGCGGTGGCCACGGCCGTTTCCTCGTCCGGGGGGACCGGGTGCTCGCCCGGGGCGGCGGAGCGGGCGGCGCGGCGCACCAGTTCCCCGGCGAGTTTGCCCAGGTCGCGGTCGGAGAGGGTGCGCTGCTCGCCCTTGAAGGAGACGAGGGCGGAGATGCGGACCGGCTTGTCCACCAGGCCGGCGCCGGGCCCCTCCGCCACGAAGAGCTTCTTCACGAGCGGTCCGACGACGGCGGACGCGAGCCGTGCGCCTACTGCTGACGGGTCCATGTGCGGTTCGTTCCCCCCTGTGACGGTGCCGGGATCAGATTAGAGGGGCGGGCGACCGCCGGTCAGCCGTTTCCCCCCGTTACCGGGAGCCGGTGGTCCTGAATTGCGTAATCCGGGTCACAGTAATTCCCGTAACCCGGGTCACATGCGGGCTGTCCGAGTATGTAATGCGGGCCACAGAAAAGCCCGGGATTCTCGTGACATGGGGCACAGGAATTGGGCCCGTACTAGGTGTGCTAGGAGAATGCGGCGGGGTGGGCGGCGGGCGCCCGAAGAGTCATCGTCGCCGGTCAGCGCGGTGTGGGTGGCGATCGGGGCCGGTCAAGAAGTGTCCCGGTATTACGCGTGCGCCTAGTAGGAACGGCCTCTTGGACATGACGGCCGGGCGGGTTACCAAGGTATGGCGATCCCGGACCGCAGCCGGGAAAACCCCCCTGACTTTCCCTTTCGGAGGAAAAGCCCGCATGTCTGAGTTCACCGCCATACGCAATTCCAAGAAGTCCGCCAAGAACACCGTGTTCGGGCTGCGCCACCGGGCCGCCGTCGTGGTCGCCGGTGCCGGTATCACCGCCGCGCTGGGCGCCGGTGTCGCCACCGCCGCCGACAGCGGGCTGCTGCACCTGACCGCCGGCACCGGCAAGGCCGTCGCCGCGCAGGCCGACGCGCAGACCAAGGCCGCCAAGGACGCCAAGGCGGCCGCGGTGAAGGCCACGGCGAACGCGGCGCAGAAGGCGGACGCCTGGGTGAAGCCGGTGGACCAGTACGTCCTGGGTGAGCCGTTCGGCATCCCGGGCAGCCACTGGGCGCACAAGCACAGCGGCCAGGACTTCGTCGTGCCGACCGGTACCGCGGTCCACGCCGTCCACGAGGGCACGGTCATCAAGGCCGGTCCCAACGGCGGCGGCGACGGCCCGGCCTACGGCAACGCGATCGTGATCAAGCACGCCAACGGCATCTACACCCAGTACGCGCACCTGTCGCAGATCCAGGTCCACGTCGGTCAGCAGGTGTCCGCGGGCCAGCAGATCGCCCTGTCCGGCAGCACCGGCAACTCCACCGGCCCGCACCTGCACTTCGAGGTCCGCACCGGCCCCAACTACGGGTCGGGCATCGAGCCGACCGGATTCCTGCGGGCTCACGGCGACGCCGTCTGAGGACGGCACGGCCTGAGCTGAATCCGGTCAGGCTGGCCGGCGGCCCGGCGGGTTTGCCGCCGTGACCAGTTCCGTGGCGACCCTGAGGACGGCCTTGCGCTTGTCCTCGGGGTCGCCTGCGAGGTTCTGCATCGCGAAAACGCCCGCATGCATCGCGAACAGCGCGGTGAGGCACCGCACCTGGTCCACCAGGTCGGCGTCGTCCTCCTTGAGCAGGTCGTAGAGGTCGAGCATCCGCTCCTTGAAGCGCAGGCCGACGCTCAGCTCACGCACCGTGGCCTGGTTTTCCTGCATGAAGCGGAAGAGGTCCTCGGCGGAGCGCAGCGACTCGTGGTACCGCCGGATGACCTCCTGCTTGGTCTCCACCGTCCGCGGCTGCTCCTTCGCCCAGGCGATCAGCTCGTCGATGGGCCGGCACAGGTCCTCGAAGAGGCTGATGACGATGTCTTCCTTGGTCTTGAAGTGGTAGTAGAGCGCGGCCTTGGTGACCTCCAGTTTTTCGGCGATCTCGCGCAACGAGGTCTTCTCGTAGCCGTGTTCGGAGAACAGCTCCAGCGCGACGTCCTGGATGCGCTGGCGGGTGTTCCCGCGGCGCGGCTGTGCTGTGCCCATGCTGCTCTCCTGCGTGACGGCGTGATCGGTGCGGGGTGCGGCCCGCTTCCCCGGCAATCATCTGCTGCCCTGCTGGTCACGGACGTACCCACCCCGGCACCAAAAAACTTACTTGACGCCCGGCTAGTAACTCTCTACCTTCTGACTGTACCTAACTAGCCGGGCGGCAAGTAAGTAAGAACGATGGGGAAGTGATGGGGATGTCGCGCACAGCGACCCCGACGGGGGAGATAACGGAGCCGGCACAGAGCACGGGCAAACAGCCCGCCGGCGTACGCATGGTGCTCTTCGCGCTGATGATCGCGATGCTGCTCGCGATGCTGGACAACATGATCGTCGGCACCGCGATGCCGACGATCGTCGGCGAACTGGGCGGGCTGGCGCACCTGTCCTGGGTCGTCACCGCCTACACGCTGGCCACCGCGGCATCCACGCCGATCTGGGGCAAGCTCGGCGACATGTACGGGCGGAAGGGCGTCTTCCTGACGTCCATCGTGATCTTCCTGATCGGTTCGGCGCTGTCCGGCATGGCGCAGGACATGGGCCAGCTGATCGGCTTCCGCGCCGTGCAGGGCCTGGGCGCGGGCGGTCTGATGGTGGGCGTCATGGCCATCATCGGCGACCTGATCCCGCCCCGGGAGCGCGGTAAGTACCAGGGCATGATGGCCGGTGTGATGGCCATCGCCATGATCGGCGGCCCGCTGGTCGGCGGCACCATCACCGATCACCTCGGCTGGCGCTGGAGCTTCTACATCAACCTGCCGCTCGGCGCGATCGCCCTGGTCATGGTCACCGCCGTGCTGCACCTGCCGAAGAAGCGGTCGCAGGCCCGGATCGACTACGCGGGCTCGGCGCTGCTGACCATCGGCATCACCTCGCTGGTCCTGCTCACCACCTGGGGCGGCACCGAGTACGACTGGGCCTCGAAGCAGATCGTGGGCCTGGGCGCGCTGGCGCTCGTCGCCCTGGTCGCCTTCGTGCTGGTCGAGCGGAAGGTCAGCGATCCGGTCCTGCCGCTGCGGATCTTCCGGAACGCGAACTTCTCGCTGGTCACGGTGATCGGCTTCCTGGTCGGCTTCGTGATGTTCGGCTCGATGACGTTCCTGCCGCTGTTCCAGCAGACCGTGCAGGGCGCCTCGGCGACCAACTCGGGTCTGCTGCTGCTGCCGATGCTGCTGTCGATGATGGCGGTCTCGCTGGTCGCGGGCCGGGTCACCACCCAGTCCGGCAAGTACAAGATCTTCGTGACCGGCGGCGGCTTCCTGATCACCGCGGGCCTGGCGCTGCTGTCCCTGATGGACGTCGGCACCACGCGCTTCACCTCGGGCCTCTACATGGCGGTGCTCGGCGCCGGTATGGGCTTCCTGATGCAGACCACGATGCTGATCGCGCAGAACAGCGTCGAGATGAAGGACATGGGTGTCGGCTCCTCGTCGGCGACGCTGTTCCGGACCATCGGCGGCTCGTTCGGCGTCGCGATCCTCGGTGCGCTGTTCACCAACGAGGTGACGCGGACGATGACCGAACGCCTCGGCGCCGCGGCCGGCAAGATGGCCGGCGGTGCGCAGATGGACCCCAAGAAGCTGCCGTCGCTCCCGCCGGCCGTGAAGGACGCGTACGCGCACGCGGTGGCGTCCGGCGCGCACCAGGTCTTCCTGTGGGGCGCGATCGTCAGCGTGATCGGCTTCGTCGCCGCGTGGTTCCTCAAGGAGGTCCCGCTGCGGGGCGGCCCGGCGGCCAAGCCGGCCGAGGCGGGTGCCGCCGACGCGGAGAAGCCGATGATGGTCGAGGCCGTCTGACGGCTGCGGGCGGTGAACGGCCCCTGGTGTACGTGGCTCACGTACGCCAGGGGCCGTTTCCCGTTCAGGCGCCCGGCAGTTGCCCGCCCTTGACGGCCGCGACGAACGCCGACCAGCCGGCCGCCGGGAACACCAGCGCGGGCCCGTGGGGGTCCTTGCTGTCCCTGACGGGGACGAGGCCGGGCAGGGCGTCGGTAACTTCGACGCAGTGGCCGCCGTCGCCGTTGCTGTAACTGCTCTTGCGCCAAGTGGCGGTCGCGAGGAAGTCATCGGAGACCTCGATGCAGTTTCCGCCGTCGGGGTTGCTGTAACTGCTCTTGCGCCAAACGGCGGTTGCGAGGAAGTCGTCGGAGACCTCGATGCACTCGCCGCCCTCGGCATTGCTGTAACTGCTCTTGCGCCAAGTGGCAGACGTCAGATCAATGCCCTTGCTGCGCTTCATCTCTATAGCCCCTTGCCGATTCCTCGATCATGGCCAAGGACGCCCTGGGTGACAGTGCGGCGGCCCTGAGCAGATCGTACGACCTCCGGTAGCTCGTCACGAGCGCTGGATAGTCGATGATCTGGCCGCTGTGAACGCCCTCGGTGTAGATCAACGGCGGGGCATCAGGGAAGGTCAGGACCTTGAGCACGCCCATCATGAGCGGGTGATCGGTCTCCGATTCCGGAAGGATCTGCACGACCGTCTGGCTGCCGCGCATCAGGGCGGCGATGTGCTCCAGTTGCTCGGCCATTTCGTAGGGCGGGAGCAACGGCTTGCGGATCAGCGGCTCATGCAGGATTCCCCAGTACGTGGCGCGGTCGTCCCGTCCCCAGAACTCCGCTCGGGCCAGCCTTGCGCGGACACGTTCCTCGACGCTCTCGGGTGATGCCCATGCCGCCTTCGACTCGGCGATGCGTTGGGCGTACGCCTTGGTCTGGAGCAGGCCCGGGATGAGGAACGGCGCCCAGTCCTCGATCGTCAGGGCGGACTTCTCCAGGTCCGGGACCTCCGCGAAGTACGGCGGATGTCCTGCCACGCGCGCCTTGTGGACCGCCTCGCAGTGGCGCCCGAAGAAGCCATTGGTCGCCAGCTTCTTGTCGATGTGGATGGCCAGATCCACTGGCATGCCGAGTTCGCCGCGTTCGATGCGGCTGAGGAGTGGAGCGCCGCGGTAGCTGCCGTCCACTAACTGTTCGAGGGTGAGGCCCGAGCTTTCCCGCAGGTAGCGCAGTTCGGCGCCGTAGAAGGAGGGGACGCTCATCGATGGGTTCGGCTCCTTGCGAGGGGACATCACTCATCACCACCACTTGCTGGGAGGGCGTGCAAGCCCGATTCCCTTCCCAACGTACGCAGCCCGACGTCACGCTGTGAGCGGATCGTCACAAAGCGCACAGGAGGGTGAACGGGTATGGCCAGGGACACGGAGCAGGACGACGCGTACGCGTGTGCCGAGGGGCTGCGGGACGCGCTGGCGGCGCACGGGATCACGCTGCCGTCGCTCGGCGTCGATCTGCCGTCGTTCGCGGGTACGTACCCGCCGCCGCTCGTCGCGCTCGGCAACTGCAACGCGGCCACCGCCCGCAGGCTCGCCGACGTGCTGCACGAGGCGGCGGCGCGGTGCTGACCGTGCGGCTGCTCGCCGTGCCGAAGGAGGTGCCGGTGCTGCGGCAGGCCGTACGGGCACACCTCGGGGCGGCGGCGTCCTGCGAGGTCGAGCTGTGCGTGAGCGAGCTGGTCGGCAACGTCATCCGGCACGTGGCGGAGGGCGTACCCGTCACCGTCCGGGTGCGCGGGACCGCCGACGGGCGGACGCGGATCGAGGTCAGCGACCCGGATCCGCGTGCGCTGCCCGTGCTGCTGCGGGCGACCGCCGAGGACGAGAGCGGGCGCGGGCTGGCGCTGCTGGACGCCGTCGCGCTGCGCTGGGGCGTCCGCCAGGAGGAGGCCGGCAAGACCGTCTGGTGCGAGGTGGCGGGGGAGCCGGCGGGCACCGGCGGCCCGGCCCCTCCCCCTCGGCGCGCACAGGTGGCGCCCGTACGATGACGTGGACGTAACAACGACTCACACGTCCGCGACCGGACCCGGCCCGGACGGTACGGGGGGAATGTCTCGTGGGCTTCATGGACCGCATCCGCGGCGAGTTCATCGACATCATCGAGTGGACCGACGACAGCCGCGACACGATGGTCTGGCGCTTCCCGCGCTACGAGAACGAGATCAAGATGGGCGCCAAGCTCATCGTCCGGGAATCCCAGGTGGCGGTCTTCGTCAACATGGGCCGGATCGCGGACGTCTTCGCGCCGGGCATGTACGAGCTGGAGACCGGGAACCTGCCGATCCTCTCGACGCTCAAGGGCTGGAAGCACGGCTTCCACTCGCCGTTCAAGGCGGAGGTCTACTTCGTCACGACGCGGCAGTTCACGGACATGAAGTGGGGCACGCAGAACCCGGTCACGGTGCGGGACGCCGAGTTCGGCATGGTGCGGCTGCGGGCCTTCGGCGGCTACGCGGCGCGGGTGACCGACCCGGCCAAGCTGCTGACCGAACTGGCCGGTACGGACCCGCAGTTCCGCACCGAGGAGGTCGAGGAGTACCTGCGGCAGCTGATCGTCGGGCGGCTCGGCTCGCTGCTGGGCGGTGCGGGGATCCCGATGCTCGACCTGGCCGCGCGCCAGGACGAGCTGGGGGGCCGGCTGGCCAAGGCGCTGACCGACGAGCTGGCGGCGTCGCACGGCATCTCGATCCCGAAGTTCGTGATCGAGAACATCTCGCTGCCGCCGGAGGTCGAGCAGGCCATCGACGCCCGCAGCCGGATGGGCATCATCGGCAACATCGACACCTACGCGCGGATGCAGGCGGCGGACGCGATCGGGGACGCGGCGAACAACCCCGGCGCGGCGGGCCAGGGCATGGGCTTCGGGCTCGGGATGGCCGCCGGGCAGCAGATGGCGCAGGCGTTCGCGCCGCAGCAGGGGCAGCCGCAGGGGCAGCCGCAGCAGGCCGCCGCGCCGGCCCCTGGGGGCGGGGCGGTGCCGCCGCCGCTGCCGGGGCAGCAGCAGTACCAGTGGCACGTGGCGGTGGACGGTCAGCAGCAGGGGCCCTACGACCACGCGACGTTCACCGGGCACATCGGCTCGGGGGCGATCCGGCCCGGCATGCTCGCCTGGCGGGAGGGCATGGCGTCCTGGCTGCCGGTGGAGCAGATCGCGGAGCTGGCCCCGTACTTCCGGGCGACTCCGCCGCCGCTGCCGCCGCAGGCGTGACCGACTGCCGAGAGCCCCGTGCCGACCGCCAGGAGCCTGTGACCGTATGAGCTACCCGCCGTACCAGCCGCAGCCGCCGCAATACCCACAGCAGCCGCAGCAGCCGCAGCCGCAGCCGCAGCCGCAGCAGCCGCAGCAGCCGCAGCAGCCGCAGTACCAGCAGCCGTATCCGCAGCAGCCGTATCCGGGCCAGCAGCCGTATCCGCCGCAGGCGTACCCGCCGCTGGTTGCCCAGCCGCCGCAGGCCCCCCAGCCGCCGCAGGCCCCGGAGCCGCAGGCGCCCGCGCAGCAGAGTTACGCGTGCCCGTCCTGCGGGTCCACGGCCGAGTACGCGCCGGGGACGAACAGCCTGCGGTGCCCGCACTGCCGGTTCGAGCAGCCCATCGCGCCCGTTGACCGCGAGGTGCGGGAGCACGCCATCGAGGAGCTGGCGACGCTGCCGCCCAAGCCCCGGGCGGCCGGCGGGCAGGTGCTGCGGTGCCCGGGCTGCGGGGCGGCGAACGAGACCACCGCGCTGTCCGGCCGCTGCCAGTTCTGCGCCACCCCCATGATCGCCTCGGCGGCCGAGGACCGGATCGTGCCGGAGGGCCTGGTGCCGTTCCGGGTGGCCAAGCAGGACGTGCACGAGAATCTGCGCACCTGGGCCCGGTCGCGGTGGTTCGCGCCGAACAGCTTGAAGAAGGTCACCACCGCCGAGACCCTGCACGGCACCTACGTCCCGCACTGGACGTACGACGCCGCGACCACGACCTGGTACCAGGGCGAGCGGGGCGAGGAGTACGAGGTCGGCAGCGGGGACGACAAGCGGACCGAGGTGCGCTGGTACCACGTGCGCGGCACGGTCCAGCGGTACTTCGACGACGTGCTGGTGCCCGCTGCCGGGAACGTCGAGGCCGACCGGCTCAAGGAGCTGGAGCCCTGGCCGCTGAAGGACGCGGTGCCGTACCAGGAGGCGTACCTGTCCGGCTTCCGGACCCTGCGGTACGACATCGAGCCGGAGGCGGGCTACCAGCGCGCCCAGGAGCGGATGGCCGAGGTCATCCGCAAGGACTGCAAGGACGACATCGGCGGCGACCGGCAGCGGCTGCACGCGGTGGAGACCGCCTACGAGGCGGTGACGTACAAGCTGCTGCTGCTCCCGGTGTGGTTCGCGTCGTACGTCCACAACGGCAAGCAGTGGCAGGTCATGGTGAACGCCGAGACCGGCGAGGTCACCGGGGAGCGGCCGTACAGCCCGCTGAAGATCGCGTGTGCGGTGGCGCTGGTGGCGGTGGTGGCGACGCTGGTGTTCCTGCTGACCAAGCACCACCACTGAGCGCGGGGCCGGGGGCCGGGCCCCCGGCCTCAGCGGTCCGGGAGCTGGATGACCGGGAAGCTGCCGGTGGCGGTCGGCGCGTTCTCGGGGAGCCAGAGCACCGAGACCGCGCCGGTCGAGCCGTCCGTCAGCTCGTCGGCGTTGCGGAAGGTCAGGCGGGCGCCCAGGACGCGGGCCTGGCCCACCGCGATGGTCAGGCCCAGGCCGTGGCCGACGCCGGCCCGGTCGCTGCTGCCGGTGCGGAAGCGGCTGGGGCCCTCGCGCAGCAGCGCCTCGGGGAAGCCGGTGCCGTGGTCGCGGACCCGGATGACGCGGCCCTCGACGGTGACCTCGATGGGCGGCTTGCCGTGCCGGGAGGCGTTGGCGATGAGGTTGCCCAGGATGCGTTCCAGGCGGCGTGGGTCGGTGGAGACCTCGGCGTCCCGCAGGACCTCGACGCGCACCTCGGGGTCCAGGGTGCGCACCCGCCGGACCACGAACTCGCCCAGCGCCACGTCCTGGAGCTCGGCGCGCTCGGCATGACCGTCGAGCCGGGCCACCTCCAGCACGTCCTCGACGAGGGTGCGCATGGCCTGGGCGCGGTCCCGGACGAGTTCCGAGGGGCGGCCGGGGGGCAGGAGTTCGGCGGCGGTGAGCAGGCCGGTGACCGGGGTGCGCAGCTCGTGGGCGATGTCGGCGGTGACCCGGCGCTCGGCCTCGATGCGCTGCTGGAGGGCGTCGGACATGGCGTCCACCGCCCAGGCCAGGTCGTCGGTCTCGTCCCGGACCCGGCCGCCGCCGACCTCGTCGCGGATCCGCACCGAGGTGTCGCCGTCGGCGAGCTTCCCGGCGGCGGCCGCGGCCTTCCGCAGCCGCTTGGAGAGCCGGCCGCCGACCAGTACGCCGAGCGCGCAGCCGCCGACCACCACCGCGGACGAGCCGATCAGCAGCGCCTGGTCGAGGTCGTCCAGCACCGCGAACCGGTCGGGGAAGCGGTCGTGGAGGGACAGCACCCGGCCGTTGGCGAGCGGAGAGGCGGCCCAGACCTCGGGTGCGGTCTGGCCGGTGTCCTCCAGGAACGTGGCGCGCTCGCCCTCGCTGACCTCCTTGCGGAGCGCCTTCGGCAGCGCCGGGTCGTCGATCTTCGCGCCGAACTGGAGGCGGTTGGTGGACTCGAAGATCTTCTGCGTGAAGTTGAGGCGCTCTATCTGGACGTCGCGGCTGTTGTCGAGCATGGAGACCCGCGCGGCGTTGTGCACGACAAGGCTCAGCGCCACCGCGACCAGCGCCCCGACGAGCGCGATCGCGGCGCTCAGTTTCCATCTCAGGCCCGTTCGCAGGGCCAGCCTGACCACCTCCGGAGTCAGCCTCTCAGCTTGTACCCGAAGCCGCGGACCGTCTCGATCCGGTCCTGGCCGATCTTGCCGCGCAGCCGCTGGACGTGGACGTCCACGACCCGGGTGTCCCCGCCCCAGCCGTAGTCCCAGACCCGCTCCAGCAGCCGGTCGCGGGACAGGACGGTGTTCGGGGCGGTGGAGAACTCCAGCAGCAGCCGCATCTCGGTCGGGGTGAGCGCCACCGTCTCCCCGCCCTTGCGGACCTCCATGCCCTCGGTGTCGACCTCCAGGTCGCCGAAGCGCAGCACCGTCTCCACGGCGAGGTCGCCGGGGTCCGGGCCGTTGCCGCCGGCCCGGTCGGCGCCGCTGGCGTGGCCGAAGCGGCGCAGCACGGCGCGGATCCGGGCGACCAGCACCGCGCCGTCGAACGGCTTGGTGACGTAGTCGTCGGCGCCGGCCTCCAGGCCCAGCACCACGTCGATGGAGTCGGCGCGGGCCGACAGCATGATCACGGGGACCGTCGACTCGTCGCGGATGCGGCGGCAGAGGCTGACGCCGTCGAGTCCGGGAACCATCACATCGAGCAGGGCGATATCGGGACGATTGGCGCGGAACGCCTCCAGGCCCGCGAGCCCGTCGGGCATGGCGGTGACCACGAAGCCGTCCCGCTCCAGCGCGAGTTGGGTGGCCTCGCGGATGACGTCGTCGTCCTCGACGAAGAGAACGTGGGTGTCGGCCATGAGGTGTCTCAGCCCTCCGATCCCGTGGTGCCGTCCGTCCCGCCGGCGTCCCCGGCGCCGTCGGTGCCGCTGCCGGCGTCGCCCGGGGTCTCGTCGACGGTGGTCTTGCTGTAGTCGGTGTGGTAGCGGTCGTACTCGGTGAAGCGGTCGTTCGCCCAGCGGTACGTCATCACATCTTCCCCCGACGGGCAGCACACCTTGTCACCGGTGTCGTAGGTCTGCTTGGAAACCTCCAGCTCGCCCTTGCTCACCCCGGCGTAGACCGACGGCTGCTCGTTCGCGTACACGTTGTCATACCCGTCCCGGGCGCCGGGCCGCTCGCGGTAGACGTACGCGCCCAGGCCGACGGAGTCGGCGCAGGTCATGACGTTGACGATGACGTCGGGGGAGGAGCTGCCGGTCAGCGAGGCGTAGGTCACCTCGACCGGGTACTCGTCCGCCGCGCAGGGCTTGGCGACGGCCCGCTTCACGTCCGCGCTCACCTTGGGGTCGTCCTTGAGCAGGCGGACGGCGTTGACCTTCTTGTACTGCGTGCCCGGGCTGGGGGTGGGGGCGGCGCTCAGCGCGCCCCGGGGGGCGGGCGTGCGGGGCGCGGCGCCTTCCTTGCGTATGCCCTCGCCACCCGGATTGCACCCGGCCAGCAAAAGGCCGACGGCGGCCACCCCCGCCGTGGCCGCGCCGCCCTTGGTCAAACCGTTCCTGGTCAGGCTCCTGGTCAGCCTGTATCTGGACAATCCGCTCCTGCTCACCGTGCCGCTGCTCGCCCGGCCGCCGCGTCTTCCGTCGCCGTGCCCCCGGCCGCCGCTCCTGTGGAGATTGTCGCGCGCCGAGCTGTGCGCCGGGCTGTGGGCTTGGTTACGTCCCCCGGCGCGGCCCCCTTCGTGGCCCGGGTCACGGTACCCGCCGTGGTCCCGGGCGCGCCGCCGGTCAGGCCGCGCACCGCTCCCGCTCCTGCTCGCCGCGCTCCAGGATGCGGGCGTCTATGTCGCGGCTCTCCAGCTCCTGGCGGAGCCGGGCCAGGGCGCGGTGCAGGGTGCTCTTGACGGTGCCGGTGGACATGCCGAGCGCCGCCGCGGTCTCCTCGGTGCTCATCTGCTCCCAGTGGCGCAGCACCACGACGCTGCGCTGCTTCGGGGCGAGCACGCCGAGGATGTCCATCAGCAGGGCCCGGTCGGCGCGCTGCTCGGTGCCGTCGTCCACGCTCGCGTCCGGGAGCTGCTCGGTGGGCACCTCCTCCAGCTTGCGGGCGCGCCACCACTCGGTGCGGGTGTTGATCATGACGCGGCGGAGGTAGGCGTCCGCCAGCGACTTGTCGGCGATGCCGTCCCAGCGGCCGTAGGTGCGGACGAGGGCGGTCTGGAGCAGGTCCTGGGCGTCGACCGGGTCCGGCACCAGGCGCCGGGCGCTGCGCAGCAGGGCATCCTGCCGGGTCCGCACGTACTCTTCGAAGTCCAGTACCTTGCCGCCGCTGGTCGCCATCCCGACGCCTCCGATCCGCTTTCGTTTCCCCACGTTGTCCGTGCCGGCGGTCATCTCCAGCACGGGAATGACGCTACGGAGGGGGTGTTGCGGCGTAATGTGCGTCGGCCCCTCAGGGAGTGCACGGAAAACCCTCGGTTGTGTAACAGCGCGCCGGGGGTCCTCCTTCGGGCGGACGGGAGCCGCCGCAGGGTCATCCTCCGGACGGACGCGAAGTCCCCGCCGGGAGGGACAGCGGCCTCGCGCGGGGCGCACGGGGCTCCCGGGGCGGCCCGGAACGACGAGAACCCGTCAGATCCGGCCGGTTTCCGGTCACATCCCCGGAGGGCGGGTTTCCGCTTCCGCCGGCGCGCCACCGGGTGCCGGTACGCCCACGGGCGCGGCCCCGGGGAAGGGGACGCGCCCGTGAGAGAAGACGGCCGGAACGGCCCCGCGTTCCATGACGGGACGGTGACGTACGCGACGGGTGGCGTAGGTGCCGGGGGCGTGACGGTGGCGTACGCCGTAGGTGACGTGCACACCGGGGCGGGTCCGGCGGCTCCGGCGCCGGCTTCCGGCCTCGGCGCCGGCTTCCGGCCTTGCGGCCGCGGACCCGGGTCAGGAATGCGGCAGGCGGTAGCGGCCGCCGCCCAGCGGCTCCACCAGCCCGTCCGAGACCAGCCCGTCGAGCGCCCGGGCCCGCTGCACCGGCTCGTCCCACACCGCGTCCAGCACCCCCTGCGGCACCGGCGTCACGGCCTCGCGCAACACCGCCAGCAGCTTGCCGCGCACCTGGCGGTCGGTCCCCGCGTACGCCTGGGTGCGGCGCGGCGGACCCTCGTGGACCGGCGAACCCGCCAGCCGCCAGGCGCACTGCGCCGCGATCGGGCAGCGGTGGCACTCCGGGCTGCGCGCGGTGCAGACCAGTGCGCCCAGCTCCATCGTGGCCGCCGCCCAGCGGGCCGCCAGCCCCTCGTCCTCCGGGAGCAGGGCGCGGGCGAGCTTGCGCTCGGCGGCGGTGGTGGCGTTCGGCGGGTACTGGCGGCCGGTGACCGCACGGGCGAAGACCCGCCGCACATTGGTGTCCAGCACCGCGTGCCGCTGGCCGTAGGCGAAGGAGGCGACGGCCGCCGCGGTGTACTCGCCGACGCCGGGCAGCGCCAGCAGCTGGGCGTGCTCACGGGGGACGTCGCCGCCGTGGCGCTCCTGTATGGCGGAGGCCGCGGCGTGCAGCCGCAGCGCGCGCCGCGGATAGCCGAGCCGGCCCCAGGCGCGCACCGCCTCACCCGGCGGCTCCGCGGCCAGGTCGGCCGGCCGCGGCCAGCGGGCCAGCCACTGCTCGTACACCGGCAGCACCCGGCTGACCGGCGTCTGCTGGAGCATGAATTCGCTCACCATCACGCCCCAGGCGCCCGCCTCGGGGCGGCGCCAGGGCAGGTCGCGAGCGTGCTCGGCGAACCAGTCGGTGACCGGGCCGTGCAGCCCGGTCCCGTCCACGGCCCCCGCGGCCGATACGGCGGCGGAGGCGTTCTCGGCGGCGGAGGTCATGGCACTGGGAATGGCAGGCGTGGAAGTCATGGCACTGCCGATCCTGGCACGCCCGCCCGCCACCGGGAAACGCACCCGCCCCGCCCCGCCGCGCGCCCACCCGCACGCAGGAAGGGCGGCGTCCGGCGGCGGCGTCCGGACCGGCCCCGGGGCGCGCGGCGGCCGGCGGGAGAGGGAGCGGCCACCGGCCGGCGCGGAAGGGCCCCGGGGCGCGTGGGGCGGGGGCGGCGTACGAGGATGCCGGTATGGAAGCCGGTATGGAGGAGACGAACGGTACGGGCGGCACCGGGCGGGCCGCGGGCGCGGGCTGTCCGCCGGCGATCGGGCGGGCGCTGGCCGGGCACACCACGGTGACCCTGGCCTACGCGGACGAGGACGGGCCGCAGGCGTGCGCGGTGCTCTACGCCGCCGGCCGGGCCGCGGACGGGGCCCCCGTCCTGTACTTCGTGACGGCCGTGCACACCCGGCACGGCCGGGCCCTGTCGCGGCCCGGCGCCCGGGTGGCGTTCACGGTGCAGCGCGACGGCCAGGAGTGGAGCGGGCTGACCGGCCTTCAGGGCCGCGGCGGCTGCCGGGTCCTGGACGGCGCGGAGCGGGACGCCGGCTGGCGGACCTACACCGCCCGCTTCCCCTTCGTCGCCGAGGACCCGCGGCTGCGCGCGGCCCTGGAGCGCACCGCCCTGTGGGAACTGCGCCCGGACTGGCTGCGCCTGATCGACAACACCCGCGGCTTCGGGCACAAGGAGGAGTGGCGGGGGTAGGGGCGTCGGGCGGTGGGCGTCGGGCCGTTCGGCCGCCGCCGGGTGCCTACCCGTCCCCGGCGGGTGGCCGACCGGCCCCGCCGGGGGACCAACGGGCCCCCTCGGGCGGCCAATGCGCGCCCACCGGGCCGATGATGTGAAAAGTTGCTGCCGGAAGCGGCGGGTACTGGCCGGTGCCGGTGCTGATCTCTCGTAGAGTTTTCGCGTGGGATCACTGCGCAATCCGATCGGGCCGCTTCCCTCCTCCATCTACTGGCGGCGGAGGGCCGTTGCGCTGGCCGTCGTCGTCCTCCTCATCGCCCTGGTGGTGTGGGCCCTGACCCTGGGCGGGAGCGGCGAGAAGGCGGCCGACGAGGGCAAGGGTGCGCAGGGTTCCGGACCCGCTGCCTCGATCACGCCCGGGCCCGCCCCCAGCGGCCCGGCGATCGGCCAAAAGCCGGGCGGGCGCGACGAGTCGGGGGCCGGCGGGGCATCCGGCGGTTCGGGCTCCGGGTCGGCGGGCGGCGCCGGGTCGGACGGCGGTGGCACCGGCGGCGCGTCCGGAACGGGCGGGGCCGCTTCCGGCGGCGCGCCGATCGGCCGGGCCGCGGGCGGCGACACCGTCGCCGCGGGCCCCTCGCTCCCCAACTGCGGGGCGGAAACGGTGAAGTTGGCGCTGCGCAGCGTCAAGGACGCCTACGCGCCGGACGACAAGCCGAAGTTCGAGCTGACCGTGCGGAACACCGGCGGCGCGGCCTGCAAGGTGGACCTCGGGCGCAAGGCGGCGGTGCTCACCATCACCGACACCGCGGGCGACGACCGGGTGTGGGCGTCGGACGACTGCCCGGCCGGCAGCGGCCCGGCGCTGCTCCAGGTGCCCGCCAAGGGCGCGGTGACCCGGACCGTCGAGTGGGACCGGCGGGCCAGCGGACCCCAGTGCGCGACGCCCAGCGCGGCGGCGGTGCCGGCCGGTACGTACACGATCGAGGCCAAGGTGCCGGGGCTGGCGGCGGTCCACACGACGTTCGAGCTGAAGGGCTGAGGCCGGGACCCGTTCCGGGAGCAGAGCCGGGGCCCGTCCCGGGGTGGCGGCCGGGGGCCGTTCCGGGGGGATGGAAGCGGAAGCTCCGGAAGTTCCGCCCGTAGGGAATCCGCTCAGAGCGAGCAGCGCTGGTGGCGGCCGGCCCGCCGGGGCACAGTCCCCGGCATGAGGCTACTGATTCTGGGCGGTACGGAGTTCGTGGGGCGGGCGCTGGCCGAGGCGGCGGTGGCGCGTGGCTGGGACGTCACGGTCTTCCACCGGGGGCGGCACCCCGCGCCCGAGGGGGTCACCGTGCTGCACGGCGACCGGTTGGCGGAGGGCGGGACGGCCGCCCTGGAGGACGGCGCGTGGGACGCCGTCGTGGACACCTGGAGCGCCGCGCCGGTCGCGGTGCGGGACACCGCCCGGCTGCTGGCCGGCCGCGTCGGGCGGTACGCGTACATCTCCACCTGCTCGGTCTACGCCTTCCCGCCCGTGCAGCGGATCAGCGAGGCGGCACCCGTGGTGGACGGTTCGCCGGACGACACCGGGGCCGAGGACTACGCGCGCGCCAAGCGGGGCGGAGAGCTCGCCGCGGCCGAGGCGTTCGGCGACCGGGCGCTGTTCGTCCGCGCCGGCCTGATCCTGGGCCCGTACGAGAACATCGGGCGGCTGCCGTGGTGGCTGAACAGGATCGCGCGCGGCGGGCCCGTCCTGGCGCCGGGGCCGCGCGACCTGGCGTTGCAGTACATCGACGCCCGCGACCTCGCCGAGTGGACCCTGGACGCCGTACGCGACGGCAGGTCCGGGCCGTACAGCCTGGTCAGCGAGCCGGGTCACGCCACCATGGGCGAGCTGCTGGAGTGCTGCGCGCGGGTCACCGGCGGGGCGGCCGAACTGCGCTGGACCGCGCCGGAGGACGTGCTCGCGGCGGGCATCGAACCGTGGACGGAGCTGCCGGTGTGGCTGCCGCCGGGCGACGTCTACGACGCGATCCACGGCAGCGACGTCTCCAAGGCGCTCGCCGCCGGCCTGCGCTGCCGCCCGGTCGCCGAAACCGTCGCGGACACCTGGACCTGGCTCCAGTCCCTCGGCGGCACGGCCCCCCAACGCCCGGACCGCCCCACCGTCGGCCTCCCGGAGGCCAAGGAGACGGAGGCGCTGCGCCGGGGGGAGCGGGGGTAAGGAGGGCGGGGCCCCAGGCGGGGCGCGGAGGACGGGCCGGGGCGGGGCCGCGGGGCGGCGGCGCCCCGGCCGTCACACGTAGCGTTCCAGGATGGAGGATTCGGCCAGGCGGGAGAGGCCCTCGCGGACCGAGCGGGCGCGGGTCTCGCCGACGCCCTCGACGGCCTGGAGGTCGTCGACGCTGGCGGCGAGGAGCTTCTGGAGGCCGCCGAAGTGGTCCACCAGGCGGTCGATGACCGCGCCGGGGAGGCGCGGCACCTTCGCCAGCAGGCGGAAGCCGCGCGGGGAGACCGCCGAGTCCAGCGTCTCGGGGGAGCCGCTGTAGCCCAGGGCCCGGGCCACGATGGGGAGTTCGAGCAGCTCGGTGTGGCTGAGCGCGTCCAGCTCGGCCAGCGCCTCGGCGACCGTGCGGGACCGCTTGGCGGTCGGCTCGGGGACGTAGTCGCGGGCGACCAGCTCGCGCTCCGGCTCCACGCCCGCGATCAGCTCCTCCAGCTGGAGGGCCAGCAGGCGGCCGTCGGTGCCCAGTTCGACGACGTACTCGGCGATCTCGGTGGCGATCCGGCGGACCATCTCCAGCCGCTGGGCGACCGCGGAGACGTCCCGGACCGTCACCAGGTCCTCGATCTCCAGCGCGGAGAGCGTGCCGGCGACCTCGTCCAGGCGGAGCTTGTAGCGCTCCAGGGTGGCCAGCGCCTGGTTGGCGCGGGAGAGGATCGCGGCGGACTCCTCCAGGACGCGCCGCTCGCCGTCCACGTACAGCGCGATCAGGCGCATCGACTGGCTGACCGAGATCACCGGGAAGTTGGTCTGGATGGAGACGCGCTGGGCGGTGCGGTGGCGGGTGCCGGTCTCCTCGGTGGGGATGGAGGCGTCCGGCACCAGCTGGACGCCGGCCCGCAGGATCTTGGTGATGTCCTTGTCGAGGACCAGCGCGCCGTCCAGCTTGCACAGCTCCCGCAGGCGGGTCGCGGTGAACTCGACGTCCAGGACGAAGCCGCCGGTGCACATCGACTCGACGGTCTTGTCGAAGCCGAGGACGATCAGACCGCCGGTGTTGCCGCGGAGGATGCGCTCCAGGCCGTCGCGCAGCGCGGTACCGGGCGCGACGGCGCTCAGCGAGGCGCGCATCAGGCTCTCGGTGCCGGAGCTCGCTCCGGACCTGCCGGGAGACGACGCCCGGTCGTTGGCTGCCACTGCACTCCTCCGTCGCATGTCTGTCGGTCCGCAGGCCGCCCGGCCGGTGCCGTGGCGCGTACCAGAGGAGGGTATCCGGGAGCTACGCGGCCGGTGGCGGAGACGGCGGTGACGGGCGAGACCGGGGCAAAGTCTACCGGCGTGCGCCCTCCTCCCGCGGGGCCTCCCGGCGCACCCGCCGGGGCAGCACGGTCAGCGCCTCGCCGACGTCGGCGACCTCCAGCACCCGCATCCCGTCGGGGATCTTGCCGGGGTCGGCGGGGACCAGGGCGTGCGTGAAGCCGAGCCGGGCGGCCTCGGACAGGCGGCGCTGCACGCCGGTGACCCGCCGGACCTCGCCGGCCAGCCCGACCTCGCCGATCGCGACGAGGTTCTTCGGCAGCGGGGTGTCGCTGGCGGCGCTGGCCAGGGCCAGGGCGACGGCGAGGTCGGCGGCCGGTTCGCTGAGCTTCACGCCGCCGACCGTGGCGCTGTAGATGTCGCGCTTGCCGAGGGCGCTGATCCGGCCGCGCTGCTCCAGGACGGCCAGCATCATCGAGACCCGGGAGGTCTCCAGGCCGGAGGTGGTGCGCCGGGGGGAGGGGATCTGGGAGTCGACGGTGAGTGCCTGGACCTCGGCGACCAGGGGGCGGCGGCCCTCCAGGGTGACCGTCAGGCACGTCCCGGGCACCGGCTCGGCGCGGCGGGTCAGGAAGAGGCCGGAGGGGTCGGCGAGGCCGGTGATGCCCTCGTCGTGCAGCTCGAAGCAGCCGACCTCGTCGGTGGTGCCGTAGCGGTTCTTCACGCCGCGGACGAGGCGGAGCCGGGCGTGCCGGTCGCCCTCGAAGTGCAGGACGACGTCGACCAGGTGCTCCAGCAGGCGCGGGCCGGCGATGGCGCCGTCCTTGGTGACGTGGCCCACCAGGAGCGTGGACATGCCGCGCTCCTTGGACGCCCGGATCAGGGCGCCGGCGACCTCGCGGACCTGCGCCATCCCGCCGGGGGCGCCGTCGATCTCCGGGGAGGCGACGGTCTGCACGGAGTCCAGGACCAGCAGGGAGGGCTTGACGGAGTCGAGGTGGCCGAGGACGGCGGAGAGGTCGGTCTCGGCGGCCAGATAGAGGTCGTCGTCGAGCGCGCCGATGCGGTCGGCGCGCAGCCGGACCTGGCTCGCGGACTCCTCGCCGGTGACGTAGAGGGTGCGGTGGTCGGCACAGGCGGCCTTGGCGGCGACGTCCAGCAGGAGGGTGGACTTGCCCACGCCGGGCTCGCCGGCCAGCAGCACCACCGCGCCGGGGACCAGCCCGCCGCCCAGCACGCGGTCCAGCTCCGGCACGCCCGTGGAGCGGGCGGCGGCCTGCTTGCCGTCGACCTGGCCGATGGGCAGCGCGGCGGTGGTGACCCGGCCGGGCGCGGTGGTGCGCACCGCGGGGGCGCCGCCGTACTCCTCGACCGTGCCCCACGCCTGGCACTCCGGGCAGCGGCCGAGCCACTTGGCGGTGGTCCAGCCGCACTCGGTGCAGCGGTACGAGGGGCGCTCCTTGCCCGGCGATTTACGAGTTGCCATGACGCCACCGTAGCGGCGGGGTCTGACAGCGGGCGGAGCCGGCGGCGGACGGGCCCGCCGGGTGGTGCGCGCCCAGCGCGCATCCCGGCCGTCTGACAAATCGGTGTCCCCTTTTGAGGGAGATGGTCACCCGTACGGGTTAAAAGTGACCCTGCTGCGCAGGAGCGACTGCATCATCCCCCTACCGTCGCCGGGGTGATGAGCAGCAGGCCCGAGCACCCTACGCACACCACCGGCGCACTCCGGTCGCGCACCGCCGCGCCGCGCCGGCACCGGCCGCAGACCGACGGCGGGACCGGCCGCCCAAGGCCCCGGGACCGCGACGAACCCCACGACCACCCCGAGTCCGAGGACCGCTACGAACCCTGGCTGGACGGGCTGTTCACCTACTGCCTGTCCGTGCTGTGCGAGCACGACACGGCGGCCGCCGTCCTGGGTGAGACGCTGGCGCTCGCCGAGCGGCAGCACGGCCGGCGCCCCGCCGACCCCGCCCTCTTCGGACCCTGGCTCTACGCCCTGGCCCGCTGGGCGTGCCTGCGCCGGCTCGCCGAGCAGGCCGACGCCCCCGAGCCCGATGACCCGCCCGGGGCGCGGGACGACCGGCGGCAGCGCGAACTGGCCGCGCTGGCCTGGCCGGAGGCGGCCGGCACCACCCCCGAGCAGCGCGAGGTCCTGGAGCTGTCGGTGCGCCACCGGCTGGCCCCGGACGAGATCGCCGCGGTCACCGGCGCCGAACCGGCCGCCACCCGCACGCTGCTGGCCGCCGCCGCCTGCGAGGTCGAGCGGACCCGGGCGGCGCTGGCGGTGGTGGAGTTCGGGCGGTGCCCGGACGTGGCCCGGCTGGCCGGGGACGGCCAGATGCTGCTGGGCGCGGCGCTCCGCCGGGAGCTGGTGCGCCATGTCGACGACTGCGCGGAGTGCCGCCGGACCGCCGAGCGGGCCACCGCCGCCGGCCCCTGGCCGGGCACCGCGCCCGCGGACCAGGGCGCGCTGCCGCTGGTCCCCGCGGACCGGGCGGCGGTCGGCGCGGCGCTGGCGGCGGCCCGGTCCACCCGTTCGGGCCGCGCCGAGGGCGTGCCCGGGGCCGTCCCCGCGGCGGCCGGCCGGAGCGGTGGAGCAAACGGTTCTCCACGCTATGACCGCCGGGGATTCCCCCGCGTCCCCACCGACCGCACGGCCCGCCGCCGGCGGCTGCGCCACCGGGCGCTGACCACCACCGTGGTGGCGACGGTGCTGGCCGCGCCGGTGCTCGCCCTGTGGGCGGCGTACCGCAACGCCCCGGAGGCCGGCGCGTCGGCCGTCATGCCCACGGTGGCGGCCGACGACGCCGAGGGCGCCGGCAGCGGCGGCCGGCTCGACGGCGGCCGGTACGAGAACGCCGGCAACGCCCGGCCGTCGGCCCCGCGCCCCGGCTCCCCGGCCGGCGACGGTGCGCCGGACGTGTCGGTGTCGGTGCTGGACCCGTACGCCGGCCCGACGCCGCCCGGCGGGCGGGAGGAGAAGGGGCCGGGGCGGCTGACGGTCGCCGCGCAGCCGGCCGCGGGCACCACGGTCATCACCATCAGCGCCTCCGGCGGCACCCCGGTGCGCTGGCGGGCGACCGCGGGCGCGCCCTGGCTCCAGATGAGCCACACCGCCGGTCAGTTGCGTCCCGGCCAGTCCACCACGATCACCGTCTACGTGGACCACGACCGCGAACCCGAGGGCCACTGGCGGTCGGTGATCACCATCGAACCGGGCGGCACCGTCGTCACGCTCGACGGCCACGGCGCCGCCGACCCCGCGCCGCAGCACGGCGGCCCCGGCGGGCCGGCGCACCCTCCCGCGCCCAGGCCGAGCGGGGCGCCGCCGCGGCCCGCGCCGTCGCCGTCCAGCGGCCACGGCGGGCCGTCCGCACCGGGCGGGCCGTCCGGACCGGGCGATCCGTCCGGCCCGGCCGGGCCCTCGGCGCCGTCCCACGGGCCGGCGCCGAGCACCGGGGCGACGCCGCCCGCGGGGGGTCCGCACACGGAGTAGGGGCGCGGCGGGGCGGCGGGCGCGCGGCGGGGGCGGGTGGTTACTCCGCCGCGGCCGGCTTCGGGTCCGCCGGGTGGGGGGCCAGGGGCAGTTCCGAGGCCATCCGCTGCTCGCACAGTTCGGCGAGGTGCGCGTAGCCGGCCGGGCCCATCAGCTCGGTCAGCTCCGGCTTGTACGTGACGTAGACGGGCTCTCCGGCGCCGTGCGCGGACGTCGCCGAGGTGCACCACCAGTGCAGGTCGTGGCCGCCCGGGCCCCAGCCGCGGCGGTCGTACTCGCCGATGGTGACCTGGAGGATCTGGGTGTCGTCCGGCCGGTCGATCCAGTCGTAGGTGCGCCGGACCGGCAGCTGCCAGCACACGTCCGGCTTGGTCTCCAGCGGCTCGCGGCCCTCGCGCAGCGCCAGGATGTGCAGCGAGCAGCCGGCGCCGCCGGCGAAGCCGGGGCGGTTCTGGAAGATGCAGGAGCCCTGCCAGCGGCGGGTCTGCCGCTCGCCGTCCTCGTCCTCCTCGGTCCAGCCGGTGGCGGTGCCGACATCGTGGAACTGCCACAGGTCCGGGGTGAGCCGCGCCACGTGCTGTGCGACCCGCTCCTCGTCCTCCTCGTCGGAGAAGTGCGCGCCCAGCGTGCAGCAGCCGTCGTCCGCGCGCCCCGCCTGGATGCCCTGGCAGCCGCTGCCGAAGATGCAGGTCCAGCGGGAGGTCAGCCAGGTCAGGTCGCAGCGGAAGAGCTGCTCGTCGTCGGCCGGGTCGGGGAAGGTGACCCAGGCGCGGGCGAAGTCGAGACCGACCTCGTCGGCCGGAGCCCCGTCACCGGACCGCGCCGCCGCCTCCTGAGCGCGTCGCTTTTCTTCCTTCTTCAGGGCTTTGGCGTGCTTCGCCTGTTTCGTCTTTGCCACGGGTCCAGCGTACGGCCGGCACCGAGTGTCTCCCGTCGCGGCAGTAGGTTTCCACGTATGAGACTCGGTGTCCTCGATGTGGGTTCGAACACGGTCCACCTCCTGGTGGTGGACGCACACCCCGGCGCACGCCCGCTGCCCGCCTACTCGCACAAGGCGGAGCTGCGCCTGGCCGAACTCCTCGACGGGGACGGGGCCATAAGCAAGGCCGGCGTGCACCGGCTGGTGGTCACCATCCAGGAGGCGATGCAGGTCGCCGAGGACAAGGGCGTCGAGGACGTGCTCCCGTTCGCCACCTCCGCGATCCGGGAGGCCACCAACGGCGAGGAGGTGCTCCGCCGCCTCGCCGACGAGACCGGCGTGACCCTCCAGGTGCTCTCCGGCGAGGACGAGGCCCGGCTGACCTTCCTGGCCGCCCGCCGCTGGCTCGGCTGGTCCGCCGGCCGCCTGCTCGTCCTGGACATCGGCGGCGGCTCGCTGGAGATCGCCTACGGCCTGGACGAGGAGCCGGACGTGGCGGTCTCGCTCCCCTACGGGGCCGGCCGGCTGACCGCGGCCGAACTGCCGGCCGATCCGCCCGACCCCGAGGACGTCCGCGCGCTGCGCCGCCAGGTGCGGGCCGGGATCGCCCGGGTGGTCAGCGACTTCGCCCGGCACGGCGCGCCCGACCAGGTCGTCGGCACCTCCAAGACCTTCAAGGCGCTGGCCCGGATCGCGGGCGCGGCCCGCTCCTCGGAGGGCCTGTACGTCCAGCGGGAGCTGCCCCGCAAGAAGCTGGAGGAGTGGGTGCCGCGGCTGGCCCAGATGAGCGCCCGCGAGCGGGCCGGGCTGCCCGGGGTGACCGAGGGGCGGGCGCGGCAGCTGCTGGCCGGGGCGCTGGTCGCCGAGGCGGCGATGGACCTGTTCGGGGTGGAGACGCTGGAGGTGTGCCCCTGGGCGCTGCGGGAGGGGGTGATCTTGCGGCGGTTGGACCACCTGCCGTAGGGGTGGTGTCCCACGCTGTGGGTTGCGGTGGCCGCGCCCCTTCCTTGTGGGTGGGGGCGGAGGGGCTGATCCGGACCCCGTCCGGTTACGTGGTCTCGTCCCCGGGGAGGGGGGCGTCCGGGGCGGGTGCCGGGGACCGTGGTGGGGTGTTCGGATACCGGAATGCGGTGAGGATCACATCGGGGGCCGGGAGGGGTGGAGTACCAGGCGTTGTACGGAGCCCCGGGTGTCGCAGCGGTCCCACCGGGCGGCCGTGGCGCTGCTCACCTCCTGCCCTGGGGCGCGGTCCGGCCCGTACGCTGTCCTTCGTGACAGAGCCAGTGCTGCGCATTCCCGACGCGAAGGTCGCGCTGTCCACGGCTTCGGTCTATCCGGAGTCGACGGCGACGGCCTTCGAGATCGCCGCGCGCCTGGGCTACGACGGGGTCGAGGTCATGGTCTGGACCGACCCGGTCAGCCAGGACATAGAGGCGCTGCGCCGGCTCTCGGACTACCACGGCGTGCCGGTGCTGGCCGTGCACGCGCCCTGTCTGCTGATCACCCAGCGGGTCTGGTCCACCGACCCGTGGGTCAAGCTCCAGCGCGCCCGCAACGCTGCGGAGAAGCTGGGCGCCTCCACGGTCGTGGTGCACCCGCCGTTCCGCTGGCAGCGCGGCTACGCCCGGGAGTTCGTCCGCGGTATCTGGCGGATGGAGGGCGAGACCGACGTCCGGTTCGCGGTGGAGAACATGTACCCCTGGCGCTACCGCGACCGCGAGATGCAGGCGTACGCCCCCGACTGGGACCCCACCAACGACGACTACCGGCACTTCACCGTCGACCTCTCGCACACCGCCACCGCCCGCCACGACGCCCTGGCGATGGCCGGGCGGATGGGCGACCGACTGGCCCACGTCCACCTCGCGGACGGCAACGGCTCGGCCAAGGACGAGCACCTGGTGCCGGGCCGCGGCAGCCAGCCCTGCGCCGAGCTGCTGGAACGGCTCGCCGCCACCGGCTTCGACGGCAACGTCGTCGTGGAGGTCAACACCCGCCGGGCGATGTCCGCCGCCGAACGGGAGGCCGACCTCGCCGAGGCGCTGGCCTTCACCCGCCTCCACCTGGCGTCGCCGACCTGGGTCCCCGGCAAGTAGCCGGCCCGTTCGCCCCTGCCCGTTGCGGTACGCCGGTCCGTTCCGGTCCGCCGGGCGTCCGCAGTCCGGTCCGGCGTCTCATATCCCGGAGAGCGCTGTCCAGATCTTGGATCCGGGGCGTAACCTCGGGATCAGCTGCGGTATGGCACCGCCGCCGTACGTCCGTATCCCGAGGGAGTGACCACCGTGCCCGAGCTGAGGTCCCGCACCGTTACCCATGGCCGCAACATGGCGGGCGCCCGCGCCCTTATGCGGGCGTCGGGCGTAGCGAGCGAGGACATCGGCAAGCCGATCATCGCGGTCGCCAACTCCTTCACCGAGTTCGTGCCCGGCCACACCCACCTCGCCCCGGTCGGCCGGATCGTCTCCGAGGCGATCAAGGCCGCGGGCGCGGTGCCCCGGGAGTTCAACACCATCGCGGTGGACGACGGCATCGCCATGGGCCACGGCGGCATGCTGTACTCCCTGCCGTCCCGCGACCTGATCGCCGACTCGGTCGAGTACATGACCGAGGCGCACTGCGCCGATGCGCTGATCTGCATCTCCAACTGCGACAAGATCACCCCGGGCATGCTGATGGCGGCGCTCCGCCTGAACATCCCCACGATCTTCGTCTCCGGCGGCCCCATGGAGGCCGGCCGCGCCACGCTGGTCAACGGCACGGTCCGCAAGCTCGACCTGATCGACGCGATGGTGGACGCCTCCAACGAGAACGTCTCCGACGAGGACATCCTCCGCATCGAGGAGAACGCCTGCCCGACCTGCGGCTCGTGTTCCGGCATGTTCACCGCCAACTCGATGAACTGCCTGACCGAGGCGATCGGCCTGTCGCTGCCCGGCAACGGCTCGGTGCTCGCCACCCACACCGCCCGCAAGGCGCTGTACGAGCGCGCCGGCGCCACCGTCGTCGAGCTGGCCAAGCGCTACTACGAGCAGGACGACGCGTCCGTGCTGCCGCGCAACATCGCCACCCACGCCGCGTTCGAGAACGCCATGGCGCTGGACATCGCGATGGGCGGCTCGACCAACACCATCCTGCACCTGCTGGCCGCCGCCCAGGAGGCCGGTGTCGGCTACGACCTGACCGACATCGACGCGGTCTCCCGCCGCGTCCCCTGCCTGGCCAAGGTCGCCCCGAACGTGGCCCCCGGCGGCACGTACTACATGGAGGACGTGCACCGGGCCGGCGGCATCCCCGCCATCCTCGGCGAGCTGTACCGCGGCGGGCTGCTCAACGAGGACGTGCACACCGTGCACGCCCGGTCGATCAAGGAGTGGCTGGACGCCTGGGACGTCCGCGGCGGTGCGGCGACCGAGGAGGCCGTCGAGCTGTGGCACGCCGCCCCCGGCTGCAAGCGCTCGGCGACCGCGTTCTCCCAGTCCGAGCGCTGGGAGACGCTCGACACCGACGCCGCGAACGGCTGCATCCGCGACGTCGCCCACGCCTACTCCGCGGACGGCGGCCTGGCCGTGCTGCGCGGCAATCTGGCCGTGGACGGCTGCGTGGTGAAGACCGCGGGCGTGGACGAGTCCATCTGGACGTTCGAGGGCCCGGCGGTGGTCTGCGAGTCCCAGGAAGAGGCCGTCGAGAAGATCCTGAACAAGCAGGTCACGGCCGGCGACGTGGTCGTCATCCGCTACGAGGGCCCCAAGGGCGGCCCCGGTATGCAGGAGATGCTCTACCCGACGTCGTTCCTCAAGGGCCGCGGGCTGGGCAAGTCCTGCGCGCTGGTGACCGACGGCCGGTTCTCCGGCGGCACGTCGGGCCTGTCCATCGGCCACGCCTCGCCCGAGGCGGCCTCCGGCGGCACCATCGCGCTGGTCCGGGACGGCGACCGGATCCGCATCGACATCCCGAACCGCTCGATCGAACTCCTCGTGGACGACGAGGAGTTGGCCGCCCGCCGGGAGGCCCTCGGCGGGGTCTACGCCCCGGCGAACCGCGAGCGCAAGGTCTCGGCCGCGCTGCGTGCCTACGCCGCGATGGCCACCAGCGCGGACAAGGGCGCGGTCCGGGACGTCAGCAAGCTGGGCTGACCGCGCGCCGGCACGGGCCGGCGGCCGCCGGGTATGCCGGGCATCCCCCCTTCCTGCCCCTTTCCCGCCAGGGGAGGCGCGGGTAACCTCCCCTTGACGCACAGTCAGGAGTCGGGGAGTTGGGGGATGGCTGTCCGGATTGCGCCACGATGGCGCGAAGTCGCGGTCCACGGGACGTGTGCCCGAATTGTGGTTATACGCAGTGAGATACTGGCGGCATGATGGCTGACAAACCTGGTCCTGCCGAGCCTGGACCCGCTGACGCGCTGGCTGCGGTCACCGCGCACGTCTGCGAGTGCGGCGCCGTCGTGGAAGGGCTGTACGGCCGCTGGGCGTGCACGGCCTGCGGACGCGTGTCCCCCTACCTGGAACCGCCCCAGGGCTGGCAGGCCGAACCCGGCTACGCCGACTGGAAGTGAGCGGAGCGCAGCGCGGCGAAAGGGCGGCGGCCCCCGGTCCCCCGGGGGCCGCCGCCCTCGCCCGTTCCGGGCCCGCCTGCTGCCCCGGCCCGCTCAGATGCTGAACCCGCCGTGCCGGACGGCCCCGATGAACGCGTCCCAGGCCGCCGCCCCGAAGAGGAGCGGGGTCCGGCGGGGGTCCTTGCTGTCGCGCACGGGGACGAGGGCGGGGGCGTCGTGGCCGTGGGTCGCGACCTCGACGCAGGCGCCGCCGTCTTGGTTGCTGTGGCTCGACTTGTGCCAGGTGGCGGTGCTCAGGTCGATGGCTTGCACGGGGCTTCCTCCGGTGTGTGGTGGCCGCGGCCCGCTCAGGCGCCGAACCCGCCGACCCGGACGGCTCCGATGAACGCCCCCCAGGCCGCCGCCCCGAAGACGAGCGGCGTCCGGCCGGGATCCTTGCTGTCGCGCACGGGGACGAGGGCGGGGGCGTCGTGGTGCTGGCGGTGGCCGTGGGTTGCGACCTCGACGCACTGGCCGCCGCTGGTGTTGCTGTAGCTGCTCTTGCGCCAGGTGACGCCGTTCAGGTCGATGGGTCGCACGGCATTTCCTCCAACATCCGCAGGATGAACTTGAGCGACTCTGCAGGGGGCAGGGCGAGGTCGCGCATCGCATCGTACCTACGTTGTAGGTCGTCAACTGAGGCGTTTTCTTCACCAGTTCACCACGCAGGTCATTCTCGGTGTAGGCGACTGTGCGCCCATCTGTCAGCAGGAGTTCCGGCGTCCCGTAGTAGTCGTCCAGGGCGCGGACCACGTCGGGGCTGCCGAGGGTTTTGCCGCTCTCCATCTTGCCGAACAGCGACCAGTCCCAGCCCAGGCGTTCGCCGAGCTGGCGGAGGCTGATGCCCTTCTGGCGGCGGAGCAGGCGGAGTTCCTCGGCGAAGCGTTTGCGGGGTTCCTGGCTGCGTCCGGTGACCGCTCTCCTCGGGGGCAAGGGACCCTCCTCCGTGGCAGGTGTGGAATGGGTGGCCGAGGCGTGGAAACAACAGCCCGATCGAGGCATTTGCCGGGGCCTGCTGGTGCATGCTCGTAATGGCCGGAATACGCAGCGTAGTCGCGGTCCGGCGGATCAGGCAGGGAAACGGCAGAAGGAGCAGCCCCGTGACGATGGACCAGATCGCCGAAGCCGAGGCGGCGCGCGACGAGTTGGCCGACGCGCTGGAGCGGAACGGCATCGTGCTGCCGTCGCTGTCCGTCGATCCGCTGTCGTACGGCAGCCAGCCGCCGCGGCCGCTGATCGAGCTGGGCCGCTGCAACCCGCAGACCGCGCGGAAGCTGGCCGCGGCCATCGGGGGACGGGGCGCCCGCTCATGACGGCCGGCCTGCCCGCGAAGGGCGAGATCGTGCGGGACCGGCTGCGGGACCGGGTCGGGCGGGTCATGGACCACGAGGGGGAGTGCGTCCAGCTCCGGCCGCTCGGGGGCGGGGTGGAGTGGGACGCGGATCCGGCGGACATCGAGCCGGTCACGGTGTCCGCGGCGCTCAGCGGCCATGTGGCGGAGCTCAACCGGCAGAGTACGCGGCCGGCCTGACGGCCCGGTGCCCCCGCGAGGGCACCGGACCGGGGCGGGTCACCAGCGGGCCGGGTCGGTGGTCGCCGCGCCGAAGACGGTGCCGTCGGGGGAGGCGGCGTAGATCCGGCCGTGCGCGGCGTCCAGGCAGGGCGCGGGCACGGCCTGGAGGAAGCCGTTGTGGCGGGTGGCGGTGAGACGGGGCGGGGTCTGGCCGAGGAGGGCGCCGGAGGTGGTGTCCACGGCGATCAGGCGGCCGTCGGCGGCGGTGAAGTAGAGGCGGTCGCCGGCGGCCACGGGGGCCGAGCCGCGGCTCACCGAGGTCTCGGTGTCCCACGTCCGCTCGCCGACGGCCTGGAGGGCGCCGCCCTCGGCGAGGAGGTAGGCGGTCTCGCCCTGGACGGTGGCCGCCACGCCGCGGAGCGGGGCGGCCAGCGGGAGGCGGCGGGTCCGGCGGGTCGCCGGGTCGTAGCGGAGGACCGCGGCGGTCACGTTGTCGTAGGTGGGGTCGCCGACGGTGAGGAAGAGGGCGCCGGAGCGGGTGGGCCCGGCCAGGGTGAGCGAGCCGGGCAGGCGGCGGGACCAGTGCACCGAGCCGTCGGCCGGGTCGATGGCGGTGAGCTGGGTGGCCGGGGCCGGGCCGGTGGTGCCGGTCTCGGCGGCGTAGGCGGTGTGCGGGTCGCCGTAGGCGGTGAAGCGGGGCAGCCGGTGGCCGGGGAAGCGGGTGCGCCAGCGCTGCCGGTGGGTGGTGGTGTCGAGCGCGGTGACGGTGCCGTCGGCGGCGGTCAGCAGGATCCGGTCGGCGACCACGGCCGCGCCGCCCTCGTAGGGCGAGACGTCCATGCTCCAGCGGAGCGCCCCCTTGCCGTGTGCCGACGGGTCGAGGGCGAGCAGGCGCCGGCCGTCGGCGGCGAAGGTGTAGAGGAGGCCGCCGGAGAGGACCGGGGCGGTGGGGGAGACGGCGCTGCGGGCCGGACCGGCGGCCTCGTGGCGCCAGGCCACCTCGCCGGTGCCGGGGGACAGCCGGGCCGCCGGGAGGCCGGACTGGCCGCAGAAGACCGCGCCGGCGCCGGCCGTGCAGTACGGCATCTCGGCGGCGTAGCCGGCCGGGCGCTCGACGAGCGTGGTGCGCCAGGAGTGGAAGGTGGTGCGCGGGGTGCGCGGGGGGTGGGTCTGGAGGGCCGGGTCGTCGTCGGCGCCGGCGGTCAGGGCCCAGGCGCCGGCGGCGCCGAGGACGAGGACGAGGGCCGCGGCGGCACCCAGGAGGCGGCGGCGGGAGCGGGCCGGGCGCCGGGCGGGCCGGGGCTCCGGAGGGTCGGGCAGGGCCGGGCCGGCGGCTGGGGTTCCGGGGGCGGCGGGTGTGGCGGGTGTGCGGGGTATGCCGGGTGCGGCGGGGTCGGCCGGGGCGGCGGCCGGGCCGGGGGTGCGGGCGCGGACGTGGGTGGTCTCGGCGCGGGCCGGCTGCCGCTGGGCGGGGACCCGGACGGCGCCCGGGACGGTCTCCGGCAGCGCGCCGCCGGGCGGGCGGGCGGCGGCCGGGAGCGTCATCGGGGCGTCGGTGCGCAGGAGTTCCATCAGGCGGCCCGGCGTCGGGCGGTCCGCCGGGTCCTTGGCCAGGCAGCCGGCGACCAGCGGCACCAGCGCGTCCGGGACGCCGGAGAGGTCCGCGTCGTCGTGCACCACCTGGTACGCGACCAGGTACGGGCTGTCGGAGTCGAAGGGGCCGCGCCCGGTGGCGGCGTGCACCAGCACCGACCCCAGGGCGAAGACGTCCGCCGCCGGGCCGACCTCGCGCGGCCGCTGGAACTGCTCGGGCGCCATGAACGGCGGGGTGCCGATCAGCTTGCCGGTCTCGGTGCGCATCTCGCTGTCGGACGGCCGGGAGATCCCGAAGTCGATGACCTTCGGGCCGTCGGCGGCGAGCAGGACGTTGCCGGGCTTGAGATCGCGGTGCACCACGCCCGCGCGGTGGATGTCGCGCAGCGCCTCGGCCAGGCCCGCGCCCAGCTGCCGCACCTCGGCCGGGGCCAGCGGGCCGTTCCGCTTCACATGGTCGGAGAGGGTCGGGCCGGCGATGTGGAGGGTGGCCATCCAGGGGCGTCCGGCGTCCGGGTCGGCGTCCACGACGGGGGCGGTGAAGGCGCCGCTGACCCGCCGGGCGGCCGCCACCTCCTGCCGGAACCGTCCCCGGAACTCCGGGTCCTGGGCGAATTCGGCGTGGATGACCTTGACCGCGAGCAGCAGTCCGGAGGAGGACCGGGCCAGGTGGACCACGCCCATGCCCCCGGAACCCAGCCGGGCCTCCAGGCGGTACTGCCCGGCGTATTCCGGACGTTCCGCTTCCGGGCCGGGCCCGGACTCGCGCAGCGGCGGCATCGTTCCACCCCCGTGTCGTCGCCATGCCATGCGGTCGCGAGTGCGACGCGCGGAGCCTAGTCGATGGCGCGGTCCGGACGGGTGAGGCTTGCTAGCGTGCCGCCCACGGGTTTCGCACGCATGCCCGGGGGAACGGCCGCCCGGCAGCGGCGGGCGCCCATCGAGAACAACGGGGGGATTTCCGATCATGAGCACACAGGACGCACAGGCTCTCGCCGCCGGGGTGACGTACCCCGTCGCGCCCGGTTACCGCGTCAACGTCCGCCAGGGGCCCGGCACGGACACCCCGGTGGTCCGGCAGCTGGCGGCGGGCGCCCGGGTGGAGATCCGCTGCCAGCGCCGCGGCCAGTGGGTCACCGGCCCGTACGGCACCTCCAACATCTGGGACAACATCGGCCCCGGCCAGTACGTCTCCGACACCTACGTCCACACCGGCAGCGACGGCATGGTCGCGCCCACCTGCATGGGGTGAGGCCCGGCCGCCCCGGTGCCCGGAAGCCGGCATGCCTCCCGGGCACCGGGGGCGTCCGGGGACAACCGGGGCGTCCGGGATAATCGACGGCATGAGCGACGCGCAGCGCACCGTGTCCCCGGGCGGCCCGGAGCCGGAGGAGATCCGTTTCTTCGGCACCACCTGGGTCGAGCACGACGGCGGCTACGCGCTGCGCCGGGCCGCGGTGGCGGCCGGATCGCTGGTGCTGGCCGCGGCCGGGGCGCTGGTGCTGCGGTTCGCGTTCCAGGGCCTGACGATCGCCGCGGTCGGCTCGTTCGTCAACGTCCTGGTCGTCGCCGGCTTCGCCGTGTGCAGCGCGCTGGCCTTCCGCCGCACCTGGGACGGCTTCCTCCGGCGGCCCGGCGCGGCGGCCGACAGCGCGGCCGACCGGTCGGCGCAGAGCCTGCTGCTGATCGGCTTCATCGGCTCGCTGCTGGCCTACTTCTGCCGCAGCCTCGTCGAAGCGCCCGGGGAGCAGCTCCGCCGCGCCGAGTACGAGGCGGCCCTCGAACGCCACGCCCGCCGCCGGGGGACCCGTACGGGCAATCCGGCGGCGCGCGGGCCGAAGCCGAGGAAGCGCCGCTGAGGGCACGGGCGGCGCGGCCCCCGGCGCGCCCCGGGGACCGGCGGGGCCGGACCCGGTGACGGCCCGGGGGCGTCAGGTCCGGTGACGGCCCGGGGACGTCAGGGCCGGCGGGCGTAGCGCTCGGCCATCGCCCGGAAGACCTCCCGCGGCTCCCAGTCCTCGGCCGCCGCCTCCCCGCCGGCCATCCCCACCACCCCGTACGAGCCGAGGTCGCCCGCCGCGTCCGCCCGGCCGAACGCGGCGAAGGTGAACCACAGGGCGGTGTCCACCCCCTCCGCCTCGAAGACGTCGAGCAGCTCGCCGAAGTACCGCACCTGCTCGCCCTCGTCGCGCACCGCGCCGGCCGGCGGCGCCCAGGCCATCCCGCCCAGCTCGCCCGCGCCCCGGTACGGGCAGGTGCCGAATTCGGTCACCGCGACCGGCTTCCCGTGCGCCGCGTGCCCGCGCAGCTCCTCCCGGAAGGTGGCGGCGTTGTACGAGGCCCGGTAGGCGTCCACCCCGACGAGGTCGAACGGCGCCCAGTCGACGTCCTCCCAGGGGCCGGAGGCGTAGGTGATCCGGCCGCCGAAGCGCTCCCGGACGGCCGCGGCCACCTCGGCGAGGAAGCCGTTCAGCCGCTCCTGGACCGGGCCCAGCGACTGCCACCAGGCCAGGTCCGCGGTGCTCATCGCCCGGATCCGGTCGTCGTAGGTCTCCCCGGGGAGGAACCCCTTGCAGAACATGCTGGTCTCGCACCCCGCGACGAAGACCACCTCGGCCCCGCTCCGGCGGACCTCCTCCGCCCGCCCGGCGCACTCGGCGAAGAACGGGAGCAGCTCCTCGGGGGCGAGGTCCACCGGGAACGGCGCGAACCACACCTCCAGCCCGGCCTCCGCCGCGTACCGGGCCGCGGTGCTCAGCCGCTCCGGGCGCCCGCCCGAGACGCGGACCGCGTCGCAGTGCAGTTCCCCGGCGATGACGGCCATGTCCCGCCGCACCGCCGCCTCGGTGAAGACCTTCCGCGAGAGCTTGTCCCCGGGGAGGAACCCGGTGTCGTAGTTGATGCCGCGCGCACGCATGGCGCCGCCTCGCTTCCCCCGTCGCTCCGGCGGCCGGTGGGCCGCCCGGCGGCCGCCCACCGGTCGCTGCGCGCCATTCTGCGGCAGACCCCGTGGCGGACCGGGCAGGATGGGCGCGTGCGGCGCCAGGAGCGCGGGCGGGGACCGCGGGCGGCGCGCGAGGGAGGCGGGGCACATGGCGGCGGAGGGCACCGGGGCGGCGGAGGGCACCGGGGTGGCCGGGGGCGCGGCCGAGCGGCTGGCGCGGTTCGAGGAACTGCGCGGACGGCTGTGGGGCGTGGCGTACCGGATCACCGGGACGGTCAGCGACGCCGAGGACGCCGTCCAGGAGACCTGGCTGCGCTGGCAGGCGCTGCCCGACGACGCGCCGGTGGCCAGCCCGCGCGCCTTCCTCACCACCGTGGTGAGCCGGATCTGCTACGACCTGCTGGGCTCGGCCCGGGCCCGCCGCGAACTGTACGTGGGGCCCTGGCTGCCCGAGCCGCTGCTGGACGGCGCGCCGGGCCGCGGACCCGCCGCCCCCGGCCGCTCCGGCGCCCCCGACGGCCCCGAGGACCGGGTCACCCTCGACGAGTCCGTGAGCATGGCGCTGCTGACCGTCCTGGAGCGGCTCACCCCGGCCGAGCGCACCGCCTTCGTCCTGTACGACGTCTTCGCCGTGCCGTTCCCGGAGATCGCCGAGGCGGTGGGCCGCACCCCGGACGCGGTCCGCCGGCTCGCCTCGCGCGCCCGCCGCCGGGTCCGCGCCGAGGCCCCGCGCCGCACCGTCGACCGGTCCGAGCACCGGCGCACCGTCGAGGCGTTCCTGGCGGCCGTGACGGGCGGGGACTTCGCGGCGCTGCTCACCGTCCTGGACCCGCAGGTGGTGTGGCGCTCGGACGGCGGCGGCAAGGTGACCGCCGCCCGCCGGCCGGTCCTGGGCCGCACCAAGGTCGCCCGCTACGCCTGGGGCGTGGTCACCGGCGGCCTCGACCCGGCGACCGTGCGGCTGTCCGTACGGGACGTCAACGGCGCCCCCGGCATCGTCTTCACCGACCCGACCGGGCGGTTCCCGTCCGGCGTCCTCGCCTTCACGGTCCACGCCGGCCGGATCACGGAGGTGGACGCCGTCCTCAACCCGGACAAGCTGGGGCAGTTGAGGGCGGAGACCGGGGCGGGGGCCGCGCCCGGGGACGGGACCGCGCCGGGGACGGGGGCCGCGCCCGGGGCGGGGGCCGGCCGCTGACCACAGGGCCGGCCACCGGCCACCGGCCGCCGGCCGTCGCGCAGCCCGGCCCCCCGGCCGGCCCCCCGGCCGCCCGCCCGGTGCTCAGCCCCGGCGCGCGGGACCGTCACGCGTCGTACTCCCAGTCCGGCTGCCCCTCCCCGTACAGCCAGTCGTCGAACAGGTCGGTCAGATCCTCGTCCGTCCGGTCCTGGCAGAAGGCGATGAAGTCCCCGGAGTCCGCGTTGGCGTGCCGGAACTTCGCCGGCCACTCCTTGAGGATCGCGAAGAACGCCTTGTCGCCGACCGCGTTCCGCAGCTGCTGGAGGACCATCGCGCCGCGCTCGTAGACCGGCGTCCCGGTCACGTCCTCGGCCGACTCCGGCTCGCCGGGCGGGAAGTCCCAGCGCGCCTGGTCCTCGTCGCTGTCGTAGAGCGCGTCGAACTGCTCCTGCGGGGTGCGGCCGCCCTCGCGCTCCTCCCACAGCCACTCCGCGTACGTGGCGAAGCCCTCGTTGAGCCAGGTGTCCCGCCAGGTCTTCGGCGTCACCGAGTCGCCGAACCACTGGTGCGCGGTCTCGTGCACCACCGTCGCGGTGTCCGGCGCCCCGGCGTACACCGGCTTGGTCTGGGTCTCCAGCGCCACCCAGTCGATCCGCGGCGGGGTGTGGTCCACGATGGCGCCCGCCGAGGAGAACGGGTACGGGCCGAACAGCTCGGTCCCCCAGGCCAGGATCTCCGGCAACCGGGACAGCGGCTCCTTGGCGGCCTTGGCCTCCTGGGGGTCGACGGCCACGTAGAGCGGCAGGCCCTGCGGTGTACGGGACTCCTGGACGTCGAACGTCCCGATGGTGGCGGTGGCGAGGTAACTGGCCATCGGCTCGGCGCTGTGCCACGCGTAGGTGGTCCGCCCGCCGGCGGTCCGCTTCGACCGCAGCTCCCCGTTGGCGATCGCGGTGTAGCGCTCCGGCACGGTGATCCGGAAGTCGTAGGCGGCCTTGTCGCTGGGGTGGTTGTTGCCCGGGAACCACGTCATCGACCCGGCCGGCTCCCCGCTGACGAACGCGCCGTCGGCGGTGGGGACCCAGCCCTCCCGCGCCCCGTCCGCGTCGGTCATCTCCTGCGGCGTCCCCCGGTAGCTGACGGTCGTCCGGAACGTGTCGCCCTTGCCTATCCGGCCGGCCGGCCGGACCACCAGCTTGTGGCCCGTCCGGCTGAACCCGGCGTCCCGCCCGTCGACCCGCACGCCGGTGACGGTCATGCCCTGGAGGTCCAGTTGGAACGTGCGCAGGTCCTGGCCCGCCCGGGCGGTGATCGCGGCCGTCCCGTCCAGATGGCGCCGGGCGACGTCGTACGCGAGGTCGAGGCCGTAGTGGCTGACCCGGTAGCCGGCGTTGCCCAGCTCCGGGAAGAGGGGATCGCCCAACCCGCCCCGGCCCACCGCCCCCTTGGCGGCCGTGCTCCCGGGCGCCGCGGTACGTCCGGGCGCCGCCGTGCCCCCGGGCGAGCAGGAGGACAGCAGCAGGGCGACGGACAGCGCGGCGACGGCACCGCAGCTGCGGAAGGGGCGGCGATTCACGGCACTCCTCGGACCGGGCACGGGCAACGAACACAAGTTCCCCGACCCTACGGCCCCTTCTCCCCGCGCGACCGCTCCGTTCCGGCTGTCCCGCCCCCGGGGCGACGGCCAGGACAACCCACTCCTGGCGCCCCCTCCGCAGCCGCACCCCCACCCGGCGCCCCCCCCGGGGCGCGGGCCACCGCCACCGGGACCACGACCGATCCGGCCCTCTCATAGGTCCCCGCCCGCCGGCTCGGTGCCTGCCGGGCCGGTGCCTGCCCGCTCCGTGGACACCCCCCGCACCCCGCCGCCCACCGGTGCGAGGATGGCCGGGAACCGACCACGCACCACCGGCGAGGTGAACGCATGACCCAGAAGGTCGCCGTACTCGGCACCGGAAAAATCGGCGAAGCCCTGCTCAGCGGCATGATCCGCGGCGGCTGGGCGCCCTCCGACCTGCTGGTCACCGCCCGCCGCCCGGAGCGCGCCGACCAGCTCCGCACCCGCTACGGCGTGGCGGCGGTCAGCAACGCCGAGGCCGCCGAGGCCGCCGACACGCTGATCCTCACCGTCAAGCCGCAGGACATGGGCGCCCTGCTGACCGAGCTGGCCCCGCACGTCCCCGCCGACCGCCTGGTCATCAGCGGCGCCGCCGGCATCCCGACCTCCTTCATCGAGGAGCGGCTGGCCCCCGAGACCCCGGTGGTACGGGTCATGACCAACACCCCGGCCCTGGTCGACGAGGCGATGTCCGTCATCTCCGCCGGCACCCACGCCACCGCCGCGCACCTCACCCTCACCGAGGAGATCTTCGCGACGGTCGGCAAGACCCTGCGCGTCCCGGAGTCCCAGCAGGACGCGGCCACCGCCCTCTCCGGCTCCGGCCCGGCGTACTTCTACTTCCTCGTCGAGGCGATGACCGACGCCGGCATCCTGCTCGGGCTGCCCCGCGACAAGGCCCACGACCTCATCGTCCAGGCCGCCATCGGCGCCGCGGTGATGCTCCGCGACAGCGGCGAACACCCGGTCAAACTCCGCGAGAACGTCACCTCCCCCGCGGGCACCACCATCAACGCCATCCGCGAACTGGAGAACCACGGCGTCCGCGCGGCCCTCATCGCCGCCCTCGAAGCCGCCCGCGACCGCAGCCGCGAACTGGCCTCCGGCAACACCACCTGACCCACCCCCAGGCAGGGCGTCGCCTTCCCCCTGCTGCCTCGCAGGGCGTTGGCCTCCCCCTGCCGCCCGGCGGTGCGTCGCCCTCCCCCTGCCGCCCGGCGGTGCGTTGACCTCTCCCTCCGGGCGGCGGGGCGTTGCCGTCCTCTTCCCCCGCCGCCCGGCACCGGAATACCTCCCGCCCTCCTCTCGTTGTGGACCCGCAGGGGGCCCTCGCACCCCCTACGGGATTCGTTCGCCTCCCCCCTACGGGCGCTGCCCCCCACCAGGGCTCCGAACGGACGCCGCCCTCCGCCCCGGCCCCACCCCAGCCGCCCCGCAGGGGTTTGATGCACCTCACCCACTCGTGTAGTGTTCTCCGAGTTGTCACGGAGCCGACGGCCCCGGGCAGCCATCCCGCCGCATCGCGGCAACCCACTACTGCACGGCCTCCTCAACGGGACTG
>NZ_JALMUV010000051.1 GCF_023155275.1 Streptomyces rhizoryzae | reverse complement strand
AACCAAGACTAACTGAACCAGAATCAGTCGTGCTGCCAATTACACCATAGGCCATCAAAGTGCAACCCCCACTGAGGGGATTTTCCTTGATCCGCGCTTTCCGGTCCGGGCCTTTCGGCCCCTCTCGGGCGGCGCAGGAAGAACATTACCTGATCGTGGAGGGTGCTCCAAAACCGATAACCCCGCGCACCAGGTCCGGGAGCTCGGTCAGCTCCCGGATCCGGCGCACGCCCGGCGGGAGCCGTTCCCCGCCGGTACCGGCGCGGTCCAGCCAGACGGCCGCCAGACCGGCGTCCCGGGCGCCCAGGGCGTCCACGTCGAGCCGGTCGCCCACGTAGACCACCTCGGCCGGCGCCAGCGCGAGGGCCGCGCAGGCCGCCCGGAACGCCTCCGGGGCGGGTTTGGCGTGCCCCAGGCCGTCGGCGCACAGCACCGCCTCGAAGTGCTCCCGGATGCCCAGGGCGGTGAGCTTGCGCTCCTGGTTGGCGGTGGAGGAGTTGGAGAGCACCGCCTGTCGCACCAGCGGGGCCAGGGCCTCCAGGGCCGGTACGGCGTCCGGGAAGAGCTCCCAGGCGGCCTCGTAGTGGGCTACGTAGCGGCCGAACCAGGCATCCGCCTCGGCGTCGCCCAGCGGGACGCCGAGGAAGGTGCGGGCGCGGGCCCTGCGGTGCTCCAGGAAGCCCAGCTCCCCGGCGAGGAAGCGGGCGAACTGGGTCTCCATGGCCGTCCGCCACCGGGCCAGCGCCACCTCCTCGCCGCCGTACGCGGCCAGCAGGCCCTCGGTCCGCAGGTGCCGCAGCACGCCGGCGCGGTCGGAGCCGGTGTAGTCGAAGAGGGTGTCGTCGAGATCCCAGAGGACGGCACGCAGGGGCATACGGCGAATCTACGGGGAAAAGGGCCGGGCCCGGAAGCGCGGGGCTTCCGGGCCCGGGGGGTCCCGCGGTGCGGTGCGGCCGGGTCAGGCGGTCAGCCGGGCCAGGGCCGCGTCGATGCGGTGCAGGGTGCGCTCCTTGCCCAGGATCTCCAGGGACTCGAAGAGCGGCAGGCCGACGGTGCGGCCGGTGACGGCCACCCGGACCGGGGCCTGGGCCTTGCCCAGCTTGAGGCCGTGCTGCTCGCCGGCGGCGAGGACGGCCTGCTTGAGGGGCTCGGGGCCGGCGGTCCAGTCGGCGGCGTCGAGGTTGGCGCGGGCGGTGGTGAGCAGGGCCACCGGGTCGCCCTTCATCGCCTTGGCCCAGGACGCCTCGTCGTCGACCGGCTCCTTGCGGAAGAGGAAGTCGACGTTGGCGGTGATCTCGGAGAGGACGGTGACGCGGGTCTGGGCGTGCGGGGCGATGGCCTCCCAGGCCGCGCGGTCGAAGTCGCCCTCCTCCCAGGTGGCGAACGGGGCCTTCAGCCAGGGCTCGCAGGCCGCGGTGAAGTCCTTCACGTCCAGCCGGCGGATGTGCTCGGCGTTGATCGCCTCGGCCTTCTTGAGGTCGAAGCGGGCCGGGTTGGCGTTGACGTCCGCGATGTCGAACTTCTCGATCATCTCGGGGATGGTGAAGACGTCCTGGTCGGCGGAGAACGACCAGCCCAGCAGGGAGAGGTAGTTCAGCAGGCCCTCGGGGAGGAAGCCGCGGTCGCGGTAGAGGTTGAGGCTGGCCTGCGGGTCGCGCTTGGAGAGCTTCTTGTTGCCCTCGCCCATGACGTAGGGCAGGTGGCCGAAGTGCGGGACGGCCTGGGCGGTGCCCAGCTCGATCAGGGCCCGGTAGAGGGCGATCTGGCGGGGGGTGGAGGAGAGCAGGTCCTCGCCGCGCAGGACGTGGGTGATCCCCATCAGGGCGTCGTCGACCGGGTTGACCAGGGTGTAGAGCGGGGCGCCGTTGGCCCGGACGATGCCGTAGTCCGGGACGTTCTCCGGGGTGAAGGTCAGTTCGCCGCGGACCAGGTCGGTGAAGGTGATCGGCTCGTCGGGCATCCGGAAGCGGATGATCGAGGCGCGGCCCTCGGCCTCGTAGGCGGCCTTGCGCTCGGCGGTCAGCTCGCGGCAGGTGCCGTCGTAGCCGGAGGGGCGGCCGGCCTGGCGGGCGGCCTCGCGGCGGGCGTCGAGCTCCTCGGTGGTGCAGTAGCAGTGGTAGGCGTGGCCGGCGGCGAGCAGCTTGTCGGCGACGTCGCGGTAGAGGTCCATCCGCTGGGACTGGCGGTAGGGGGCGTGCGGGCCGCCGACCTCCGGGCCCTCGTCCCAGTCGAAGCCGAGCCAGTGGAACGAGTCCAGCAGCTGCTGGTAGGACTCCTCGGAGTCGCGGGCCGCGTCGGTGTCCTCGATGCGGAAGACCAGCCGGCCGCCGGTGTGGCGCGCGTACGCCCAGTTGAACAGGGCGGTGCGGACCAGGCCGACGTGGGGGTTGCCGGTCGGGGAGGGACAGAAACGGACGCGGACGGGGGTCGCGTTAGCCACGCTTGATCACCTTATTGGTGAGAGTGCCGATGCCTTCGATGGTGACGGAGACCGTGTCGCCGTCGTGGAGCGGGCCGACCCCGGCCGGGGTGCCCGTGAGGACGACGTCGCCGGGGAGCAGCGTCATCGCCTCGGTGATGTGGACGATCAGGTCCTCGATCGGGCGGACCATGTCGCTGGTGCGGCCGAGCTGGCGCTGGACGCCGTTGACGGTGCACTGGACGGTGAGGCCGGCGGCGACCGCCGACGGGTCGAGGTCCGTCTCGATCCAGGGGCCCAGGGGGCAGGAGCCGTCGAAGCCCTTGGCCCGGGCCCATTGCTTCTCGCGGCGCTGGACGTCACGCGCGGTGATGTCGTTGGCGCAGGTGTAGCCGAGGATGACGTCCTTGACCCGCTCGCGGGGCACCTCGCGGCACATCCGGCCGATGACGACGGCCAGCTCCGCTTCGTGGTGCACCTCCTGGGAGAAGGAGGGGTAGGCGATGGGGTCCCCGGGGCCGGTCACCGCGGTCGACGGCTTGAAGAAGATGACCGGCGTGTCCGGGACCTCGTTGCCCAGCTCGGCGGCGTGCTCGGCGTAGTTGCGGCCCACGCCCACGACCTTGTTGGGGAGGACCGGCGGCAGCAGCCGGACCTTGTCGAGGGGGACCTTGCGGCCCGAGCGCTCGAATTCCGCGAAGGGGTGCCCCTTGATGACGTCGAGTTCGTCGCCTTCGAGGACGCCGAAGCCGACGGTGCCGTCGATGGAGAATCTGGCGATGCGCACGGGTTGCCGCTGCCCCTCATTGATCACTGGCCGGAGTTGACACTCCAGGCTATCGCGGGGGCACGGGCGGACCGCCGTCCATTCAGGCCGGGATGTCCTGCTTCGGGAGGTCGTTCAGGACGGTGCGGCGGGGGTTGGCGGTCTGGCGGGGCAGCTCGACGGTGTGCTCCTGGGGCTCCGGCGCGCCGAGTTCGTCGGCGTCCTCGAGGTGGGCCAGGGTGGTGCGCCGCGGGTTGGCTATGTTGCGGAACATCATCGTCGTCTTCACGGGGATATGCCTCGCGTCTGGTCGGGGAGCGTTGCCGAACGTTGCAGTGCCGCGCGTTGTCGTTTCGCGCGACTCTGTAAAGCGTCAGGCTAAGCGCGCTATTCCCTGCGGATCAGCGGGAAAGTCGGCGATCTTCCTGTGAGTTTCCTCACGAGGGGTGTGACATATGCCGCATTTCCCATGATCAACATCCATGGTCGAAACGGACATTGCTGGATTGAAGCGCATGTTCCGCTCCTGATCACCGCACCTGGGACAGGCGGAGGGGGTGAACGACTCGCGGAGAAAAGTCCGGTATCGGGGGCAGCGTCTTCTACTCGACGTAATGCGCCCCGCACGGTCCGTCACCCGGGCCGCCGCCCCCGGCTCCGCTCTTGTTGGAGATCCGGCACTGTGCTGGAATTCCACGGACCGCCGCACGTTTCCGCCGGCGCGCAGGGCGCGAAGGAGCGCCGCGCGGTGGTGCCGCTCTCTCGGCCAGAGGGGGCAGCCCGCCGGTCACTCACGACCGCCATGGGGGCTTCGCGGTCCCCTCCGACTCGACACCGTCCCGCCGCCCGCGCGGGGGGACGCCTGGTCCAGAGGTTGCGACGCTAGTGCAGGGACGTTTCAAGAGGGATGGCAACGCTGCGGCGGACCCGGAGCTGCGCGGCGCGACAGACCGCGACCGGACTCCGGGCGAAGACGCCGCGGACGGCGGCAGGCCCAAGAACGGCCCCGGCGGGCCCGGCAGCCGCGTAGCCCTGCGCAACTGGCGCATCAGCACCCGCCTGGTCTCCCTGCTCGCGCTCCCCGTGGTCGCCGCGACGACCCTGGGCGCCCTGCGTGTCAACACCGAGCTGGACAACATGGACCAGCTCGACAAGATGCAGCTGCTGACGCAGATGACCCGCTACGCCACCGAGCTGGCGGACGCGCTTCAGGTCGAGCGGGACAAGTCGGCCGGTCCGCTGGCCGGCTCGGGCAACACCAAGGACGACGCCAACGTCGTCGCCCCGCGCGAGGCGACCAACCGCGCGAAGGTCTCGTTCGACCAGGCCACCGGCGACATCAAGACGGACGACGCCACCATGGCCGGCGTCCGGGCGACCGTCCTGGAGATCGGCCGCCAGCTCAACACCCTCAACGAGATCCGCGCCAACGCCTACAAGGACGACGACAACGTCGCGCGGACCGTCAACGCCTACAACCAGCTGATCACCTCCCTGCTGAACCTCTCGCAGGACATGGCGCAGGCCACCAGCAACCCGGAGATGATCCGCTCCACCCGTGCCCTGGCGGCGTTCTCCTCGGCCAAGGAGTACGCCTCGATGCAGCGCGCCCTGGTCAGCGCCGGCCTGGCGCACTCGGGCGGCCCGCAGCTCTCCGCCAACGACCGGCAGGCCGGGCACAACGCCGAGGAGAACGAGAAGGCCGCCCGGGCCCGCTTCTCGCAGATCTACAGCGGCAACGCCGCCTCCCTCACCAAGGGCCTGGACGGCAACAACGACGAGATCAAGGCCGCCTCCGCGTTCGCCGACCGGACCTTCGCGACGCCGAACGGCATCCGCAGCCAGGAGTACAAGTACCTCGACTGGTACGACTCCGACACCGTCAAGATCGACGAGATGTCGCGGATCGAGACCGCGCTGCTGTCCGAGATGGACCAGAAGTCCCGCGAGCTGCGCAACGCCGCGACCCAGGACGCGATCCTCAACGGTGCGGTGATCCTGCTGGTCCTCGGGGTCTCGCTGGTCGGCGCGTTCGTGGTGGCCCGCTCCATGGTCCGCTCGCTGCGCCGCCTCCAGGACACCGCGCAGAAGGTCGCCCAGGACCGGCTGCCCGAGCTGGTCAAGCAGCTCTCCGAGGCCGACCCGCAGGACGTGGACACCTCGGTCGAGTCGGTCGGTGTGCACAGCCGGGACGAGATCGGCCGGGTGGCCGCGGCGTTCGACGAGGTCCACCGCGAGGCGGTCCGGCTGGCGTCCGAGCAGGCGCTGCTGCGGGGCAACGTCAACGCGATGTTCACCAACCTCTCGCGCCGCTCCCAGGGTCTGATCCAGCGCCAGCTCTCGCTGATCTCCGAACTGGAGTCCCGCGAGGCCGACCCGGACCAGCTGTCCTCGCTGTTCAAGCTCGACCACCTCGCCACCCGTATGCGCCGGAACGGCGAGAACCTCCTGGTCCTGGCGGGCGAGGAGCCGGGCCGCCGGTGGACCCGCCCGGTCCCGCTGGTCGACGTGCTGCGCGCCGCCGCCTCCGAGGTGGAGCAGTACGAGCGGATCGAGCTGAACGCGGTCCCGCAGACCGAGGTCGCCGGCCGGGTCGTCAACGACCTGGTGCACCTGCTCGCCGAGCTGCTGGAGAACGCCACCTCGTTCTCGTCGCCGCAGACCAAGGTCAAGGTGACCGGTCACGCGCTGCCCGACGGCCGGGTGCTGGTGGAGATCCACGACACCGGTATCGGCCTCTCCCCCGAGGACCTCTCGGCGATCAACGAGCGGCTGGCCAGCCCGCCGACCGTGGACGTCTCGGTGTCCCGGCGGATGGGTCTGTTCGTGGTCGGCCGGCTCTCGCTGCGGCACGGCATCCGCATCCAGCTGCGGCCGTCGGACTCCGGCGGCACCACCGCGCTGGTCATGCTGCCGGTCGACGTCGCCCAGGGCGGCAAGAAGCCGGCGCCCGGCGCGGGCAAGGGCGGCCCCGGCAAGCCCGAGGGCGGCGGCGCGCCCACCAGCCGGCTGGCCGGACTCCAGCCGCGCGGCCAGGTCGGCGCCGGCCCCGGCGGGCGGCCCGCGCTGCCCGGCCGCGGCGGCCAGGGCGGCCCCGGCGGCGCCCCGGGCGCGTTCGGCGCGCCGGCCCCCGGCGGCCGTACCGCACCGGCCGCTCCCCCGGCCCGCGGCGGCGACGCGCCCCGGCCCGCCGCCGGCGGCGGGCGGCCCGCGCTGCCGGTCCGCGGCGCCGACAACGGCACCGGCCGTGGCACGGACACCGGCCGCGGCCCCGACGACAACCGCACCCCGACCGTGGCCCCGCCGACCGGCGCGCCCGGGCGCGGCGAGCGGCCGCAGCTGCCGTCGCGGCCGTCCGCGCCGTCGCCCGCCGGCGAGCTGCCGGGCGGCTCCGCCGGGCCGGCGCCCGCGGAGACCGGGCCGTTCCCGCGGCCGGACGGTGCGCCGCTGGGCGTCCGCCGGGACCGCGGCCGCGACGACGACTGGCCGCTGGCCCCGCGGGCGGCGCAGGACCGGCCGCGCGGCCACGAGGAGCCGGCCGGCGCGGGCGGCTTCGAGCAGCTGTCCCCGGCCGCCGGGCCCGGCGACACCGCCGCGTTCCCCCGGCCCGACTTCGGCGGACCGCGGCCGGACGGCGGACGGGACGGCGCCGCCGGCGGGCCGGCCGACACCGGGCGCTTCCCGCAGCTGGAGCAGCCGGCGGAGACCACCGGGCGCTTCCCGCGGCCCGAGCAGCCGGCGGAGACCACCGGGCAGTTCGAGACGGCCGGCCGGTTCGAGACCACCGGGCAGTTCGAGACCGGACAGTTCGAGACCGGACCGGCGGACGCCGGGCGGTTCGGGGCCGAGCGGCCCGAGGCGGGCCGGTCCGGGACCGACCCGTTCGGCTCCGGGCAGTCCGGCTCGGGCCGGCACGCCGGTACCACCGGGCAGTTCGGAACCACCGGGGAGTTCCCGGCCGGGCGGCCGGAGACCACCGGGCAGTTCCCGCACCCCGGCGACGGGCCGGCGCAGACCACCGGACAGGTCCGGCGGCCGGAGGCGCAGCGGCCCGCCGCGGGCACCGGTCCGCTGGGCGGCGACCCGCTCGCCGACCCGCTGGACACCGCCGACAGCGGTCCCGGGGACGCCCGTACGCCGATCTTCGACACCATCGAGTCCAACTGGTTCAACACCCCGGCCTCGGCGGCCGCCGGTGTCCCGCCGAGGCCGCACCGCGGCGCCGGCGAGGACGGCGGCGCGCCCGCGGGCCGCGGGGGCGAGGCCGCCCCGGCCGACCCCACCGCGCAGTGGCGGACCTCGCCCAACGACGAGGTGTGGCGGCAGGCCGAGCAGGTCCGCCAGCCCGCCTCGGGCGGTGTCACCACCTCCGGGCTGCCCCGCCGGGTGCCGCGCGCCAACCTGGTCGCCGGCACCGCGCAGCAGCAGACCCCCCAGGGCGGTCCGCAGGTCTCCCGCGCGCCGAGCGACGTGCGGGGCCGGCTGACCAATCTCCGCCGGGGCATTCAGCAGGGCCGGCAGGCCGGGACGTCGTCCACCGGCACCCACGGCATTGTCGATCCCACTCACCAGCAGGAGCGTTAGTTGAGTCCGATGAGCCAGGCGGCGCAGAATCTGAACTGGTTGATCACCAACTTCGTGGAGAACACCCCCGGGGTGTCCCACACGGTCGTGGTCTCCGCGGACGGTCTCCTCCTCGCGATGTCCGAGGGCTTCCCGCGCGACCGCGCCGACCAGTTGGCGGCGGTGGCCTCCGGTCTGACGTCGCTGACCTCCGGCGCGTCCCGCATCTTCGAGGGCGGGCACGTCAACCAGACCGTGGTGGAGATGGAGCGCGGTTTCCTCTTCATCATGTCGATCTCCGACGGATCGTCGCTGGCCGTGCTGGCGCACCCCGAGTGCGACATCGGCCTCGTCGGCTACGAGATGGCCCTGCTGGTCGACCGCGCGGGCACCGTCCTGACGCCCGATCTGCGCGCAGAGCTCCAGGGCAGTCTGCTGAACTGAGCGCGCGCGGCGTCCGCAGCGCCGCCCGCACCCGGTAAATCCCATCCATCCGTGCCGCACCCCCCACCGGCCCAACCTGACGACAGACAGCTGTCCCGTCCGGAGGACCCATGACCCCGCCGCCCCATACTTCCGGCCCGTACGGCGCCTACAGTCCCGCGCCGTACGGGAGCGAAGGTGACCAGCCGCTGGTGCGGCCGTACGCCATGACCGGGGGCCGGACCCGGCCGCGCTACCAGCTCGCCATCGAGGCGCTGGTCAGCACCACCGCCGACCCGTCCCAGCTGCCCGGGCTGCTGCCCGAGCACCAGCGCATCTGCCACCTGTGCCGCGAGGTGAAGTCGGTGGCCGAGGTCTCCGCGCTGCTGCACATCCCGCTCGGGGTCGCGCGCATCCTGGTGGCGGACCTGGCGGAGGCCGGGATGGTGGCGATCCACCAGCCGGGCGGCGAGGCGGGCGGCACGCCGGACGTGACCCTGCTGGAGAGGGTGCTCAGTGGACTTCGCAAGCTCTGACGCCGGCCGCGGCCAGGCCCCGGGCCGCTCCACCACCTCGGCGAAGATCGTGGTGGCGGGCGGCTTCGGCGTGGGCAAGACCACGTTCGTCGGCGCGGTCTCGGAGATCAACCCGCTGCGCACGGAGGCCGTGATGACCTCCGCGTCGGCCGGGATCGACGACCTCAGCCACGTCCAGGACAAGACGACCACGACCGTGGCGATGGACTTCGGCCGCATCACGCTGGACGAGGACCTGATCCTGTACCTCTTCGGTACGCCGGGCCAGGACCGCTTCTGGTTCATGTGGGACGACCTGGTGCGCGGCGCCATCGGCGCGGTGGTGCTCGTGGACACCCGCCGCCTGGCGGACTGCTTCCCGGCCGTGGACTACTTCGAGAACAGCGGCCTGCCGTTCGTGATCGCCCTCAACGGCTTCGACGGACACCAGCCCTACACGCCGGACGAGGTGCGCGAGGCGCTCCAGATCGGCCCGGGGACCCCGATCCTCACCACCGACGCGCGGCACCGCGCGGAGGCCAAGAGCGCGCTGATCACGCTCGTGGAGCACGCGCTGATGGCCCGGCTCCGGTAGCGGGGTCCGGCCCGCCGCCCACCGGCGCGGGCCGACGGGGGAGTTGCCGTCCGGCAGGCGTCGGCCGGGTTGCGGCGGGGGGTGTGCAAGGGGGGTGGTGGCGGGGGAGGTCACGGGGGAATGCGGGCTGCCCGCGTCCGGTTCCGCTCACCGGGGCGGCATGCTGTGTCCTTCGACACGCCCGCCCGGGGCTTCATAACGTTTCGACAGTGAATCGGCCCGACTTCGCCACGGCACGCGCATGTCCGGCTTCGCTGTGCTCACAGTTCTCCCGCCTTTTGCCGCGCCTCGCCCTTAACGCCCCTTTTATCTTGCGCCGTTCAAGGGCCTTTCGAGCTCTGCCCAGTGTTTGGAACGCACTGCCCTGACGTGCTGAAATTCGCTGAACTCCGGAGTAGTAACGCCCAGAAGAAACGGCACTGCAAGACCGTGCCGGCGCCGAGAGGTTGTTGGTCGAGTGAGGCGAAGCACGTCGAGCCCCGAGCCGCAGGAACCGCGGCGGGGCAACTTCACGCCGCCACCCCGAAGCGGCAGCGCACCGGCTCCCGACGCGCCCGCGGACCCGGCCCCGAAGCCGCCGGTCAGCGGCGGCCGGTTCTCCCCGCGCAACTGGCGGGTCGCCACCCGGCTGAACGCCATCCTGCTGATCCCCGTGCTCGTCGCCCTGGTCTTCGGCGGCCTGCGGGTGGACAACTCCTTCGGCACCTGGCAGGAGGCGCAGGACGCGGAGAACACCGCGAAGCTCGTTCGCGCCGCGCTTTCCTACAGCAACGCCCTCATCGACGAACGGGACCGCACCGCCGCGCCGCTGCTGAAGGGCGAGAAGGACGATCCGATCGTCCAGGAGGCCCGGGACGCCACCGACGCGGCCGCGAAGGCGTTCCACGAGGCCGCCGGGAACATGCCCGACAAGCCGGGCCTCAAGCGCCGCATGGGGCTCTTCGAGAAGACCGAGCCGAAGCTGGCGCAGCTGCGGCAGGCGGCCTTCACCCCCAAGCTCACCGGTGTGCAGACCGAAGAGGGCTACGTCGAGATCCAGCACCCGCTGATGGAGTTCGCCAACGAACTCGGCCTGGGCACCGGCAACATCACCTCCTACGGCCGCACCGTCTACGCCGTCGCACTGGCGAAGGCCGCCGAGTCGCTGGAGCGCTCGATCGGCACCCACCTGCTGGTCGCCCCGGCCACCCCGGAGAACGGCAAGGAGCACAAGACCCAGCTGACCGCGTTCGCCTCGTACCGCTACCTGGAGGGCATCGCGATCGGCGAGTACACCTCCGGCGGTACCCCGGACGACGTGGCACGGCTGAAGTCGGACGCCGCCGCGCTCCAGCAGTCCGCGCAGCAGCAGATCGCGCGGGCGAAGGCGCAGGCCCAGGCGGCCGGTCGGACGTTCCACGCGCCGCCGTCGATCGACCAGATGTCGACCCTGATCGCCAGTGGCGCCGACCCGTCGGCGCTGGCCCAGCGGGGCGTCACGCCGGAGGCGTACTTCCAGGCGGCCACCGGCAAGTTCGACATGTACCGGTCCATCGAGAAGGACCTGGCGGACAAGGCGGTCGACGAGGCCGCGCAGATCTCCGCGGACGCCCGGCGCTCGACGTTCGTGGTCTCCGGCATCGTGCTGGCCGCGCTGATCGCCGCGTTCCTGGTGGCCGGGCTGATGGCCCGCCGGATGAGCCACAACATGCGCGAGCTGCGCAACGCGGCCTTCGGCGTGGCCGAGCAGCGGCTGCCGCTGCTGGTCGACCAGCTCTCCCGCACCGACCCGGGCCGGGTCGACACCCGCGTGCAGCCCATCCCGATCTCCACCACGGACGAGATCGGCGAGGTGGCCCGCGCCTTCGACCAGGTGCACCGCGAGGCGGTCCGGCTCGCCGCCGAGCAGGCGCTGCTGCGCGGCAACGTCAACGCGATCTTCACCAACCTCTCCAGCCGCAACCAGGGGCTGATCGAGCGTCAGCTGGAGCTGATCACCAACCTGGAGAACAACGAGGCCGACCCGGACCAGCTGGAGAACCTCTTCCGGCTCGACCACCTCGCCACGCGCATGCGCCGTAACGGCGAGAACCTCCTGATCCTCGCGGGCGAGGAGCCCGGCCGCCGCTGGAACCAGCCGGTGCCGCTGATCGACGTCCTGCGGGCGGCGACGTCCGAGGTCGAGTCGTACGAGCGGATCGAGCTCAGCGGGGTGCCGGAGAGCGAGATCCACGGCACCGCGGTGACCGACCTCATCCACCTGCTGTCCGAGCTGCTGGAGAACGCCACCACGTTCTCCTCCCCGCAGACCAAGGTGAAGGTGGCCGCGACCCGGCTGCCGGACGGCCGGGTCATGATCGAGATCCACGACAAGGGCATCGGGCTGACCCCCGAGGACTTCGCGGACATCAACCACCGGCTGGCCAACCCGCCGAGCGTGGACGTCGCGATCTCCCAGCGGATGGGCCTGTTCGTGGTCGGCCGGCTGGCCGACCGGCACGGGATCCGGGTGCAGCTGCGCCCCTCGGGCGAGCAGGCCGGCACCACCTCGCTGGTCATGCTGCCGGAGGCGATCACCCACGGCGGTGGCGGCGACGAGCAGGTCGACGAGACCTTCACCGTCTCCCGGATCGTGCCCGAGCAGCCGCAGGAGGCGTACGAGGGCGGCACCCGCACGGCCGCGGAGCTGGGCTTCGACGACGGCTTCCACGGGCGCCCCGGCGCCCCGGCCGGAATGGACCCGGTGGGCCGTTCGCTGCACCGCGAGGAGCGCCGGGCGGCGCTGGAGGCCCAGGCGGCCGCGGGGCACCCCGCGCCGGCCGACCCCCGTCCGCTGTTCCGCGACGAACTGCCGGCCGACGGCCCCAAGGGCTACGAGTCCCCGCAGGGCTACGACGCCCCGCAGGGCTACGAAGGCGGGCAGGGCCCCGACGGCTACGAGGCCCACCAGGGCCACCAGGAGCCCTCCGGGCCCTATGCGGAGCCCGGCCGGCCGCTGTACGACGACCGCTCCTTCGGCGGGGAGGCGTTCGGCGAACCGGACCCGGCGCAGAGCACCGGCCAGCACCCCTTCGCCCCGCACGACCCGCTGCGGGACCCGCTGCCCGCGGACGCCTGGGCCGAACAGCCCGTCTACGACGGCTACTTCGGAACCGAAGCGGAATCTGACCGGAATGCACCCGCCGCTCCCGCGGATGCGCCGGAGCGCGTACCATTCGAGCGTCCCGGCCCTACCGCGAGCGTGATCCACTCGCTGACCGAAGCCGGTCTTCCGCGCCGCGGAACCGGCTCGCCGCAGGATCAGCAGCAGACCGCACCGGAGCCCGGCCAGGACGACGGTTCCGCCTGGCGCAGCGAGAACGACGAGCGCTGGCAGCGGGCGGGACGACTGCGCCAGCCGTCGGCGGGCGGGGTCACCGCTTCCGGCCTGCCCCGGCGGGTGCCCAAGGCCAATCTGGTCGAGGGCACCGCGGAGCAGTCCGCGCAGGGCGGCCCCCAGGTCTCCCGCGCCCCCGAGGATGTCCGCGGCAGGCTGAGCAATCTGCGCCGCGGTGTCCAGCAGGGGCGCAGCGCCGGCACCGGCACGGATCCCTCCCCGGGGGTCCCCCAGAATGACCAACAGGGCTTCGGCCCCGGCAGCACCTACGATCAGGAGCGTTAGTGTGAGCCCGATGAGCCAGGCGGCGCAGAATCTGAACTGGTTGATCACCAACTTCGTGGAGAACACCCCCGGGGTGTCCCACACGGTCGTGGTCTCCGCGGACGGTCTCCTCCTCGCGATGTCCGAGGGCTTCCCCCGGGACAGAGCGGATCAGCTGGCGGCGGTGGCCTCCGGTCTGACGTCGCTGACCTCCGGCGCGTCCCGCATCTTCGAGGGCGGGAACGTCAACCAGACCGTGGTGGAGATGGAGCGCGGCTTCCTCTTCATCATGTCCGTCTCCGACGGATCGTCGCTGGCCGTGCTGGCGCACCCCGAGTGCGACATCGGCCTCGTCGGCTACGAGATGGCCCTGCTGGTCGACCGCGCGGGCACCGTCCTGACGCCCGACCTGCGCGCGGAACTGCAGGGCAGCCTTCTCAACTAGCAGACAGGCAGTGCGTTTCCCGCCACCGCGCCATAGGGTGCGGTGGCGCGACCGGCGTCGAAGAAGGCAAGTTGGAGGAGGAGACGTGGCAACGCCCCCGAGCGGCTACCCGTACGGTCCCGGACAGCAGTCCGGGTCCCAGGGCGAGACCCATCACAACCGCTTCAACTTCCCCTCCGCGCCGAGCCGCCGGCCGCAGCGGCACCTGCCGCCGCAGCCGCAGCAGCCCGCTGCACAGCGGGGCCCGTACGACCCGAGGCCGTACGAACCCGCGCCGTACGAACAGCCGCAGCCGCCCCGCATCCAGCCGGTGCAGCCGCCGCGGCCGGCGCCCGAGCCCGCCCCCACGGGCGGGGCGAACAACCCCCTCGTGCGCCCGTACGCCATGACCGGGGGCCGGACCCGGCCGCGCTACCAGCTCGCCATCGAGGCGCTGGTGAGCACGACCGCCGATCCCGCGAAGCTGCAGGGCCAGCTGCCGGAGCACCAGCGCATCTGCCACCTCTGCCGCGAGATCAAATCAGTGGCCGAGATCTCGGCCCTCCTCTCCATCCCCCTCGGCGTCGCCCGGATCCTCGTCGCCGACCTGGCGGAGGCCGGACTCGTCGCCATCCATCAGCCCGGCGGGGACGAGACCGCCGGCGGACAGCCAGATGTGACACTGCTCGAAAGGGTGCTCAGTGGACTTCGCAAGCTCTAGCGGTGCAGCCCGCTCCACCACCTCGGCGAAGATCGTGGTGGCGGGCGGCTTCGGCGTGGGCAAGACCACGTTCGTCGGGGCCGTCTCAGAGATCAACCCGCTGCGCACCGAAGCCGTGATGACCTCCGCCTCGGCGGGCATCGACGACCTCACGCACGCACCGGACAAGACGACCACGACCGTGGCGATGGACTTCGGCCGCATCACGCTGGACCAGGACCTGATCCTGTACCTCTTCGGTACGCCGGGCCAGGACCGCTTCTGGTTCATGTGGGACGACCTGGTGCGCGGCGCCATCGGCGCGGTGGTCCTGGTGGACACCCGCCGCCTGGCGGACTGCTTCCCGGCCGTGGACTACTTCGAGAACAGCGGCCTGCCGTTCGTGATCGCCCTCAACGGCTTCGACGGACACCAGCCCTACACGCCCGACGAGGTCCGTGAGGCGCTCCAGATCGGCCCGGACGCGCCGATCATCACCACCGACGCGCGGCACCGCAGCGAGGCCAAGAGCGCGCTCATCACGCTCGTGGAGCACGCCCTGATGGCCCGCCTGCGCTGACCGGACGGCTCCGCGCCGCCCGTTGCGAAGGCCCCCGCACACCTGCCGGTCGCGGGGGCCTTCGCCGTGTGCGCGGTCAGCGGCGGGCCGGGCACTGCTTCCAGGCGAAGTGGTACACGGTGTTGATGCTGCCGTCGGTGGAGTCCATCGCCATGTAGCTGGTGGCGGCGGGGTCGGCGCCCTTGGCGTCCACCCGCAGCTCGGTGTTGATGTTGAAGTAGCGCTCCTCGCCGCAGGGGGCGTAGACCAGCGCGTCGACGTCGGTCTCGTCGGAGGTCTGCCAGTTGGCGTCGGAGGGGCCGCCGAAGGTGTGGCTGCGGCGGGCCGTCTCGGGCTGGCCCTGGAAGTAGTAGTTGGCCTGCTCCAGGCCGGTGGCGCCCTTGGCCAGGGAGGCGTAGCCGCGGTAGTCGGCCCGCGCGACGGCGTAGGTGAAGCCCTGGGGGACGTGCACGTTGAGGGCGATCTGGCAGTTCTTGCGGGCGTCGGTGGGTCTGCTGCCGCCGCCGGCCTGGGCGAGGTACTCGCTGTAGGTCACGGTGAAGGCGGTGTTGTCGGGGGCGATGGCGACCGCGGCGCTGCCGGGGCGGCAGCCCGATCCGTTCACCGTGGCGACGGTGATGGTGATCTTCCCGGTGGGCGGGTCGTCGCCGTAGCGGGCGGGGGTGGTGGGGGATGCCGGGCCGGCGAGGAGCAGGGCCGCCGCGGCGGCGGCGCCGAGCGTGCTGAGCATGGCTCTTCCTTCCGGTCGTCCTGGGCCCGCGGCGCGGGGCGCCCCGGGCGGGGGTGACGAGCGCATGCCAGCACGGGGATCTCCGCTTGCCCAGCTCCGCTTCCCAGGGTTGGGGCGAACCTACGCCTCGTTCCGGACGCGGCCTGCCGGACCGGAACACCGGGCCGCGGCGGGCCCGCCCGGGCACGGCGAAGGGCCCCGCACCGGGATGCGGGGCCCTTCGCCTGATGCCTGCCGGGTCAGCGCTGCCAGCTGGTCGCGCCGTGGAAGCCGGTCTGGCGCTCCAGGCGGCGCCAGCGGGCGGCGGTGGCGCGCGGACCGGCCGGGGCGGCCGGGCGGTGCGCGGCGCGGGCCAGCAGCACGGCGGTCAGCGCGGCCAGCTCCTCCTCGCTGGCCTGGCCCTTCTCGACGCGGATGGGGGCGGCGGTGGCATGGGCAGGATTCACGGCGGTCTCGATTCTCCGTGGTCGAAGGACGGGAAGGTCTGGCGGCGGGCCGGTGCTACTGGGGCGGGTTGCCGTGCTTGCGGGCCGGCAGGTCCGCGTGCTTGGTGCGCAGCATCTCCAGCGCCCGGACGAGCACCAGGCGGGTCTCGGCGGGGTCGATGACGTCATCGACCAGGCCGCGCTCGGCCGCGTAGTACGGGTGCATCAGCTCGGACTTGTACTCCTTGACCATGCGGGTGCGCATGGCCTCGGAGTCGTCCGCCTCGGCGATCTGCTTGCGGAAGATGACGTTGGCCGCGCCCTCGGCGCCCATCACGGCGATCTCGTTGGTGGGCCAGGCGTAGGTCAGGTCGGCGCCGATGGACTGCGAGTCCATGACGATGTAGGCGCCGCCGTACGCCTTGCGCAGCACGATGGAGATCCGCGGGACGGTCGCGTTGCAGTAGGCGTAGAGCAGCTTGGCGCCGTGCCGGATGATGCCGCCGTGCTCCTGGTCGACGCCGGGCAGGAAGCCGGGGACGTCGAGCAGGGTGACCAGCGGGATGTTGAAGGCGTCGCACATCTGGACGAAGCGGGCGGCCTTCTCGGACGCCTCGATGTCCAGGACGCCGGCCAGCGACTGCGGCTGGTTGGCGATGATGCCGACCACCCGGCCGTCGAAGCGGGTCAGCGCGCAGATGATGTTGGTGGCCCAGCGCTCGTGGACCTCCAGGTACTCGCCGTCGTCGACGATCTCCTCGATGACCTTGCGCATGTCGTACGGCCGGTTGCCGTCCGCCGGGACCAGGTCCAGGAGGGAGTCGCAGCTGCGGTCGGCGGGGTCCTCGCAGGGCACCGCGGGCGGGTTCTCGCGGTTGTTGGCCGGCAGCAGCGAGAGCAGGTAGCGGACCTCTTCGAGGCAGGTGACCTCGTCGTCGTACGCGAAGTGCGCGACACCGGAGGTCTCGGCGTGCACGTCGGCGCCGCCCAGGCCGTTCTGGGTGATCTCCTCACCGGTGACCGCGCGGACCACGTCCGGGCCGGTGATGAACATCTGGGAGGTGTCGCGGACCATGAAGACGAAGTCGGTCAGCGCCGGCGAGTAGGCGGCACCGCCGGCGCACGGGCCGAGCATGACGCTTATCTGCGGGATGACGCCGGACGCCTTGGTGTTGCGCTGGAAGATGCCGCCGTAGCCGGCGAGCGCGGAGACGCCTTCCTGGATGCGGGCGCCGGCGCCGTCGTTGAGCGACACCAGCGGGGCACCGGCCTGGATGGCCATGTCCATGATCTTGTGGATCTTGGTGGCGTGGGCCTCGCCGAGCGCGCCGCCGAAGATCCGGAAGTCGTGCGCGTAGACGAAGACGGTCCGGCCATGGACCGTGCCCCAGCCGGTGATCACACCGTCCGTGTACGGCTTCTTGGCCTCCAGGCCGAAGCCGGTGGCGCGGTGCCGGCGCAGCGGCTCGACCTCGTTGAAGGAACCCTCGTCCAGCAGCAGCTCGATCCGCTCGCGGGCCGTCAGCTTGCCCTTGGCGCGCTGCGCCTCGGTGGCTCGCTCGCTGGGGCCTCGCCGGACCTGCTCACGGATCGCGTGCAGTTCGGCGACGCGCCCGCGGGCGTCGCCGGCGCCGGCGGGCACATCTTCGACAGTGGTCATGCATCGACGGTACGTGGACGAGGCCCCGCGCACCGATGTCGGTTTCGTACAACGTCGGACGCGATTTCGTGGGCAGGCGGTACAGAACCACGCTGCACGAGGCGTGACTGCGGGCCCGGACCGGGGTGGACGCGGTGTCCAGCGGCTGTACGGTGCCGACAAACGGCAGCCGGGTGACGCTCAGGCCGGCAGCACCGTGCAGGTGTGCGTGGCGCAGGCGGTACCGGGGTCCAGGCGCAGCCGCAGGGTGCGGCCGGCCTCCATCACCCGAACGGCGGAACCGTGGCCGAGCACCGCGCGGACGGGGCGCGACCAGGTGATCTCCAGGGGGTCGCCGGTGCGCCCGGGGGCGGCGGCGCACAGCGTCGCGGTGCGGCCGGGCCGGCCGGGGGCGCGGGTCTCGCGGACCAGGACCGCGGCCGGGCCGTCGGCGGCCAGCGGCCCGGCGGGGCCGGCGCGCCGGAACGCGGCGGCGGTGACGCCGAGCGCGCGGACCTCGATGGCCTGCCGCCCGGCGTCGTTGGCCAGGATCCGCAGCCAGTGCCGGTCGGCGGCGCGGGCGGCGGTGGCCGCGGCGGTGGCGCCGGGCATCAGGAGGTAGGCGTAGCCGGCGCCGTCGGGGTCGGTGCCGTGGTCGTGCCAGAGGGTGAGGTAGCGCCGGGTGTACGGGTCGGTGGCCGAGGTGGTGTTGATGTCGGACCAGCGGCCGGTGCGGTCCTCGCAGCGCACGTGGAGCGGTGCGCCGCCGGGGAAGACGTACCCGCCGTGGCCGGCCAGGTGGGCCCAGCGGGCGTCGCGGAACAGGGCCGACCATCCGGGCCGCGGCACCCGGCGCACCCCGTCGAGCGTGAACGCACCGCTCCCCCGCTCCCCCAGGTTGCGGTTGTCGACGACGGTCTCGGCCGGGACGCCGTCGCGGGAGGTGATGCCGGCGCCCAGGCAGACCACGCAGTCGGCCAGCGCGAACCACGCCTTGTGGGCGGTGAGCGTGGAGTCCAGGCCGCGCAGGTCCTGGCCGAGCGCGGCGAACTCCCCGTCGGTGGTGCCGCCGACCCAGCGGACGGCGGGCTTGGGTTCGCCCCAGCCGCCGCCGGCGTTGTCGGCCAGCCGCTTGGTGGAGACGGTGGTGCCGGGCAGCCGGTAGGGGTCGACGGTGGGCCAGAACGCGTCGGTGTACTGGTCGCCGGCGGCGCCGGCGGGCCACCAGTAGAGCATCCCGGCACCGGTGTGCCAGCCGCGCCGGTTCTCGCCGTTGCCGTTCTCGTAGTACGTGATGCGGTCCGAGCACATCGCCAGGCCGGCGGTGAAGCCGGGGCGGCGGTGCACGGCCCGGTCCATGGCGGGGAACAGCCGGTGGCCCACCGGTTCGGGGGCGGCCGGCGCCGGGCCGCGGTCGATGGCGGCCAGCCGGGCGAGGTCGGCGACGGTGTACTGGGGATCGGTGAGGACCGGCACGGTGCGGTCGCGGGCGATCCAGCCCTTGATCATGGCGTGCCAGCGGTCCCGCTCGGCGGGGCTCGCGGCCTCGGCGAGCAGTGCGATCGCGGCGATCACCGCGTGCCCGTGGTAGTGGTCGCTGCGCAGCACGCGCCGTTCGTCGCCGCGCAGGTAACCGCGGCTGATGGCGCGCCCGTTGACGCTGTCCATCATCAGGCCGTCGTGCAGCAGCGGGGCGTAGGCGTGCTCGACGCTGTCCAGGACGACCTGCCGCCCGGGGTCGGTGACCTCCCAGGCGGAGCCGCGCAGCAGCGCGAAGAGCCGGGCGAGGCCGTCCAGGAGCACCGCACCGTACGTGCCGGTGTACGGGACCCAGGTGTGCTGCACGAACGAGCCGTCGGCGTACAGGCCGTCGCCCCGCGTGACGTACGGGAAGACCGGGGAGAGCGCGTCGCGGGCGAGCGCGAGCTTCCCCGGCGCGCGGCCCAGGGCCCCGCGCAGCGCGACGACCCGGCACAGGTCGACCCGGTTGGCGCCGGTACTGGTGCCGCCGTAGGTGCCGAGGACCGCGTCGGGAACGAAGTGGTCGACCGCGGCCAGGCACCGCGCCGGCAGGTCGCCCCCGGGGTCCAGCACCGCCAGGGTGTCCAGCAGCAGCCGGGGGCTGCCGATCTGCCATTCCCACCAGTTGCCGTAGGGGGTGGTGGCCGGGTGGTAGACGGTGCGGTCCAGGTGGTCGAGGCCGCCGGCGACGGCGGCGGCCAGCTCCGGGTCCCCGGTCAGCCCGGTCCCCGGCTGGGCCCACGCCAGCGCCATGGTGTTCAGCCGCCCGTAGCTGCGGGTGATCCCCGAGGGCGGGTCGTAGGGGCAGTCGGGCCACAGCGAGCCGTCCGCCGGCCGCAGCTCCGCCCGGTACCGCGCCGCGAGGCCGCCGGTCTCCCGCAGCATCCGCGCGTACGGCTCCGCCGCCGGGTCGAACCCGCTGCCCAGCAGCAGTCCGCACCACCGCTCCCGCAGCACCCGGAACGGGTCCTCCGCCACCCCGCCGGCCCCGAGCGCCCCCACCGCCGACACCGCCAGGAACCCCCGCCGGCTGAGCTCCCACCCACGCATACGGCCTCCCACGTGTCAGGTGCCGAGACCGTAGCCCCGAACACCCCCGCAGTCGACCACGCACGCACGCACCCACCCGGACAACCACCCACCCACGGGAGGGGACGGGCCGGAGGGGGTGGTGTGCCGGACGTGGAGCGAAGCAGTCCGGCATGCCGCCCCCGCAGGCCCGTCACCGCACCCGAAAGCCCCGCGCAGCGGAAACGCAACGCGCCGCAGGCGCACCCGAAACACCCCCCACGGCGGGACAGTCGACAACGTGGGCGGGCGACTCACCCCTCCGGCGTGACCCCCGCCCGCAGCAGCCCGTAGGCGTACGCGTCGTCCAGCGCCTGCCACGACGCCGCGATGACGTTCTCCGCGACACCGACCGTGGACCACTCGCCGCGGCCGTCGCTGGTGGAGACCAGCACGCGGGTGATCGAGCCGGTGCCCAGGGCGCCCTCCAGGATGCGGACCCGGTAGTCCACCAGCTCCATCGTGGCCAGCTGCGGGTAGATCCGCTCCAGCGCCACCCGCAGCGCCCGGTCCAGCGCGTTGACCGGGCCGTTGCCCTCGGCGGTGGCGACGATCCGCTCGCCCTTGGCCCAGAGCTTGACGGTCGCCTCGTTGGCGTGGGTGCCGTCGGGGCGGTCCTCGACGATGGCGCGCCAGGACTCGACGGTGAAGTAGCGCAGCGGCGCGCCGCCCACCTCCTCGCGGAGCAGCAGCTCGAACGAGGCGTCGGCGGCCTCGTAGGTGTAGCCGGCCAGTTCGCGTTCCTTGACCCGCTCGACGACCCGGCCGACCAGCTCGCGGTCGCCGCCGAGGTCGATGCCGAGTTCCTTGCCCTTGAGCTCGATGGAGGCCCGGCCGGCCATGTCGGAGACCAGCATCCGCATGCTGTTGCCGACCAGGGCGGGGTCGATGTGCTGGTAGAGGTCGGGGTCCACCTTGATCGCGGAGGCGTGCAGCCCGGCCTTGTGGGCGAACGCGGAGACCCCGACGTAGGGCTGGTGGGTGGAGGGGGTGAGGTTGACGACCTCGGCGATGGCGTGCGAGATCCGGGTGGTCTCGGCGAGCTTGCCGGGCGGCAGGACCGGGCGCCCGTACTTCAGCTCCAGCGCGGCGACGACCGGGAAGAGGTTGGAGTTGCCGACCCGTTCGCCGTAGCCGTTGGCGGTGCACTGGACGTGGGTGGCGCCGGCGTCCACCGCGGCCAGGGTGTTGGCGACCGCGCAGCCGGTGTCGTCCTGGGCGTGGATGCCGAGCCGGGCGCCGGTGTCCGCGAGGACGGTGCGGACCACGGCCGAGACCTGGGCCGGGAGCATCCCGCCGTTGGTGTCGCAGAGCACCACCACATCGGCGCCGGCCTCGTACGCGGTGCGCACGACCTCCTTGGCGTAGCCGGCGTCCAGCGCGTAGCCCTCGAAGAAGTGCTCGCAGTCGAGGAAGACCCGGCGGCCGTGGGCGCGCAGGTGGGCGACGGTGTCCCGGACCATCGCGAGGTTCTCCTCGGGCGTGGTGCGCAGGGCCAGTTCGACGTGGCGGACGTGGGACTTGGCGACCAGCGTGACGACCGGGGCGCCGGAGTCCAGGAGCGCGGCGACCTGCGGGTCGTCCTCGACGCGGACGCCGGCCTTGCGGGTGGCGCCGAAGGCGACGAGCTGGGCGTGCCGGAAGTCGATCTCCGCGCGGGCGCGCTGGAAGAACTCGGTGTCCCGCGGGTTGGCGCCGGGCCAGCCGCCCTCGATGAACCCCACGCCGTAGTCGTCCAGGTGACGGGCGAGGGTCAGCTTGTCGGCGACGGTGAGGTTGATGCCCTCGCGCTGCGCGCCGTCGCGCAGGGTGGTGTCGAAAACGTGGAAGTCGTCGGGGACGGCGGCTTCGGGTGCGTCCGTCATGCTGGTGTGGCTCCTGTCGGGTCTCGGTCTACCGGAATGCCCGGTTCCACCGTCCCTCCATGGTCCCTCGCGCTCCGCCTCCGGTGACGGGTGGGTCCGGAAACGAAAAAACCCCTCGCGGGTGCGAGAGGTCTGCGCGCGGGTCGGGGACGACGATGGCCGCCGTACTCGGGTCGTACGGGCGGTCACTGCGGACCGGCGCGCCTGCTGCCAATAATCATGGCGAACGAGAGCACGGGGGCAGTCTGGCACAGGACCGCCCCCGGCGTTCCGTTCGTCTCAGGATGCGAGCACGCGCTCGGCGGTGCCGTCGCCGGTCCCCTTCCCGACGCGGTTGAGGTCGATGGTCCGGGTCTCCCGCATCGTCAGGTAGACGATCAGCGAGACCGCCGCGCAGCCGGAGACGTACCAGTAATACCCGGACTCGATACCGCCGTTCTTGAACCACAGGGCGACGTACTCGGCGGTGCCGCCGAACAGCGCGTTGGCGATGGCGTACGGCAGGGCGACGCCCAGCGCGCGGATGCCGGTGGGGAACAGCTCGGCCTTCACACAGGCGTTGATCGAGGTGTAGCCGGTGACCACGACCAGGGCCAGCAGGGACAGGCCCAGGGCCGGCCAGAAGCTGCCGGCGTGCCGGAGCAGCGTCATGATCGGCACGGTCAGGAAGGTCGAGCCGAGGGCGAAGGTGATCAGCAGCGGGCGGCGGCCGATCCGGTCGGACAGCCGGCCGGCCAGCGGCTGGAGGCACATGAAGAGGAACAGCGCGCAGAAGCTCACCAGGGAGGCGGTGGGCTTGGACAGCCCGGCGGTGCCGGAGAGGTACTTGGTGAGGTAGGTGGTGTACGTGTAGTACGCGACGGTGCCGCCCATGGTGAGCGCGATGACCAGGAACGCCTCGCGCTTGTGCGCCCACAGCGCCTTCATGGTGCCGCGGTCGGGGTCGGCCCGGGCGTGGTCGTCGTCGGCGTAGACCTCGGTCTCCAGCATGGAGCGGCGCAGGTAGAAGACGATCCCGGCGCCCAGCGCGCCGACGATGAACGGGATCCGCCAGGCCCAGCTGTGCAGCGCCTGCTCGGACATGCTGCGCTGGAGGACGATCTGGAGGCCCAGGCCGAGCAGCTGCCCGGCGGTCATCGACACGTACTGGAAGCTGGAGGCGAAGCCGCGGCGGTCGGGCGCGGACGCCTCGGTGAGGTAGGTGGCGCTGGCCGCGTACTCCCCGCCGACCGAGAGCCCCTGGAGCATCCGGGCCACCAGCAGGACGGCGATCCCGCCGTACCCGGCGGTCGCGTAGGTGGGGGCGGCCGCGATCAGGACGGCCGAGGCGGACATCAGGGTCACGGTCAGGGTGAGCGCGGCCTTGCGGCCCCGGCGGTCGCCGACCCGGCCGAGCAGCCAGCCGCCGACCGGGCGCATGAAGAAGCCGACCGCGAAGATCCCCATGGTGTTCATGAGGTTGGCGGTGTCGTTCCCCTTGGGGAAGAACGCGTCGGCGAAGTACACCGCGAAACTGGCGTAGACGAACCAGTCGAACCACTCGACCATGTTGCCGGCCGAGCCGACCCAGATCTTCTTCCATTGCTGACGTCCCATAGCCGATCACGGTCGCCGAGAGCGGGCCGGTCGGCAAGGGGCGCGCGGCAACGATCCCGCGTACTTGCGTGCGTTGCGGTCACGGAACGGGGCGCGCGCCGGGCGCCGGACGGGGTCGGGCGGGTGTCCGGGCGGTGGGCGCGGGCGGTCAGTCCGCGGGCGGCATCAGCGCTTCGTCCAGGAAGTCCCGGACCTCCCGGCGGGCCTGTTCGCGGTCGGTGCCGGGCAGGCCGACGACCAGGTGGGTGCCGAAGCCGTCGAGCAGGGCGCGGGTGCGGCGCGCGAAGCGCTCGGCGTCGACGGCCCGGAACTCACCGGACGAGGCGCCCTCGACCAGCAGGGCGACCAGGTCGCGGTGCCAGGCCAGCTCCAGGTCGAGCTGGCGCTCGCGGGTCTCGTCGTCGGCGTTCTGGGAGCGCACCCAGACCTCCAGCCACAGCGTCCAGCGCGGGTCGCGGTGGCCTTGCGGGAGGTAGAGGTCGACCAGGGCGTCGAGCCGTTCGCGGGCGGAGACCCGGCGGGCGAGGGCGGCCCGGCGCTCGGCGCCGAGCTGCTCCTCGCTCCACTGGAGGGTCTGGAGCAGCAGCTCGTCCTTCGTACCGAAGTAGTAGAGGATGTGGCCGCTGCTCATGCCGACCTCGCGGCCCAGTCCCGCCATGGTCAGCCGGTCCAGTCCCTCGGCGGCGATGGTGGCCATCGCCGCGGCGAGGACCTGCTCGCGCGGCTGGTTGAGCCGCCGCCGGGGACGGCGTACGGGACCGGGCACGGGGACCTCCGGGGGACGGGACGGGCCTGGTGGGTCAGACCTTGGGCTGCTGCTGGGTGATGCAGTGGATACCGCCACCCGCTGCGAAGATCGTACGGGCGTCCACCAGGGTGACGGTGCGGCCGGGGAACAGCCGGCGGAAGAGCGCGGCCGCCTCCTCGTCCCGCGGGTCGTCGAAGGCGCACAGCACGATGCCGCCGTTGCACTGGAGGTGGTTGATGTAGGAGTAGTCGACCAGCTCGCCGTTCTCCTCGATGACGGTCGGGGCCGGGATCTCGACGACCTCCAGCTGCCGGCCGCGGGCGTCGGTGGCGGCGCGCAGCAGCTTGGCGATCTCGTTGCAGATCGCGTGGTCGGGGTGGTCGGGGTCGGGCTGGGTGTGGACCATCACCACGCCGGGGCGGGCGAAGGCGGCGACGATGTCCACGTGGCCGCGGGTGCCGAACTGGCCGTAGTCGGCGTACAGGCCGCGCGGCAGCCAGATCGCCTTGGTGGTGCCGAGGTGGGCGTGGATCTCGGCCTCGACGTCCTCCTTGCTGCGGCCGGGGTTGCGGCCCGGGTCGAGCTGGACGGTCTCGGTGAGCAGGACGGTGCCCTCGCCGTCGACGTGGATGCCGCCGCCCTCGTTGACCAGCCAGGTGGCGTAGCGGCGGGCGCCGGCGAGCTGGGCGACCTGCTCGGCCGTCTTCGCGTCGCGGTCCCAGGCGGCCCACTCCTGGGCTCCCCAGCCGTTGAACACCCAGTCCACGGCGGCCAGTTCACCCTGGCCGTTGGTGAGGAAGGTGGGGCCGATGTCGCGCATCCAGGCGTCGTCGAGGGGGCGCTCGACCAGCTCGACCGCGTCGCCGAGCAGGGCGCGGGCGCCTTCCAGCTGGCCGGGGCCGGCGACCACGGTCACCGGCTCGTACTGCCGCACCGCGCGGGCGACGGCGGCCCAGGCGCGGCGGGCCTCGGCGAGCGACTCCTCGCCCTCGGCACCGAAGGTGAAGTTGGGGCCGGGCCAGGCCATCCAGGTGCGCTCGTGCGGGGCCCACTCGGGGGGCATGCGGAAGCCGTCGGCGGCGGGGGTGTTCATACGGGATCCTCGGGTCCTGGGGTGCGCGGGGCGCCGTGTACGGGGGGGTGGGGCGGCGGAGCGGGCGGGCCGGCGCCGCCGCGAAGGGGGTCGCGGCGGCGGCCGGTCCGCCGGCCGGGTGCCGTCAGAGGAAGTAGAGCCTGGACAGCGAGACGGTGTCGGCCGGTTCGGACCGCATCGGGTCGCCGTCGAGGGTGACCAGGCCGGTGCGCTCGTCGACCTGGACGTCGCCGACCCGGGCGTTGTGGATCAGATCGCGGGGGCCGATGCCGCGGGTGCCGCGGACGGCGACCCGGCGCCGGCGGGTGGGCATCGTGTCGTTGCCCTGGGCGAGTGCGGCGCCGGCGACGAAGGCCACCGAGATCTCCGCCGGGGTGGCGCCGTGCGCGCCGAACTGCGGGCCCAGCACCAGGGGTTCGCAGGTGTCGGTGGCGGCGTTGGGGTCGCCGGTGACGCCGTACGCGGGGAAGCCGGACTTGAGCACCAGCTGCGGTTTGGCGCCGAAGAACTGCGGCTTCCACAGCACGATGTCCGCCATCTTGCCGACCTCGATCGACCCGATCTCGTGCGCGAGGCCGTGGGCGATGGCGGGGTTGATGGTGAGCTTGGCGATGTAGCGCAGCACGCGGGCGTTGTCGTCGTGCGCGCCGTCGCCCTCCATCGGCCCGAGTTCGGCCTTCATCTTGCCGGCCATCGCGAAGGTGCGGCGGACGGTCTCACCGGCCCGGCCCATGCCCTGGGCGTCGGAGGAGGTGATGCCGATCGCCCCGAGGTCGTGCAGGACGTCCTCGGCGCCCATCGTGCCGGCCCGGATGCGGTCCCGGGCCATCGCGGCGTCGCCGGGCAGGTCGGTCTTCAGGTCGTGAACCGAGACGATCATGCCGTAGTGCTCGGCGACCGCGTCCCGCCCGAAGGGGAGGGTGGGGTTGGTGGAGGAGCCGATGACGTTGGGCACGCCGGCCATCTTCAGGACGTTGGGGACGTGCCCGCCGCCGCAGCCCTCGATGTGGAAGGCGTGGATGGTCCGGCCGTCCAGCACCCGCAGGGTGTCCTCGACGGTGAGGCACTCGTTGAGGCCGTCGCTGTGCAGCGCCACCTGGACGTCGTGCTCCTCGGCGACCCGCAGCGCGGTGTCCAGGGCGCGGGCGTGCGCGCCCATGTCCTCGTGGACCTTGAAGCCCAGGGCGCCGCCCTCGGCCAGCGCCTCGACCAGCGGCGCCTCACCGGAGGACGAACCGCGGCCCAGGAAGCCGATGTTGACCGGCCAGGCGTCGAAGGCGCTGAAGGCGTGGCGCAGCGCCCAGGGCGAGTTGACGCCGACGCCCCAGACCGGGCCGAACTCCTGGCCGATGAGGGTGGTGACACCGGAGGCCAGCGAGGCTTCCATCACCCGCGGGGAGAGCAGGTGGACGTGGGTGTCCACGGCACCCGCGGTGGCGATCATGCCTTCGCCGGAGACGATCGAGGTGCCGGTGCCGACCACGACCTCGACCCCGTCGAGGGTGTCGGGGTTGCCGGCCCGCCCGATGGCGTGGATGCGGCCCTCGCGGATGCCGATGGACGTCTTGCGGATGCCCTGGACCGCGTCGATGACCAGCACGTTGCTGATCACCACGTCGCAGGTCTCGCGCAGCGACGCGGCCTTGAGGTGCAGGCCGTCGCGGGCGGTCTTGCCGAAGCCGGCCAGGAACTCGTCGCCGGGTTTCTGGGAGTCGGACTCGACCCGGACGACCAGTCCGGAGTCGCCGAGCACCACCCGGTCGCCGGCCCGCGGGCCGTGGGTGGCGGCGTATTCGTGCGCCGTGAGGCGGCGGGCCTCGACGGGGTGGCCTCCGGGGCGGCTCATCTCTCGACCTCCTGGTCCGTGGTGTCCGCCACGCCGAGGTAGCCGCAGGCGGCCGCCCTGCGCAGCGCTTCCCGCTTCGCGCCGGGCGCGTCCAGCGGCCCGTCCACCAGGCCGGCGAAGCCGATCGCGACACGCTCGCCGCCGATCGGCACCAGCCCGACCTGGTGGCTCTCCCCCGGGCCGAAGCGCACGGAGGACCCGGCGGGGACGGCGAGCCGCATGCCGTAGGCGCGCTCGCGGTCGAAGTCCAGGCGCGGGTTGGCCTCGAAGAAGTGGAAGTGGGACGTGACGCTGACCGGCACCACCGCGGTGTTGGTGACCGTCAGCCGGACATCGGGCTCGGGGTCGGTGTGCATGGGGGCCGGCAGCAGGGCGCCCGGCCCCTCCTCCCCCAGACCGCCGCCGCCGATCGGGTCGGTGACCACCGCGAGGCGGGAGCCGTCGTCGAAGACGGCCTCCACGTGCACCTCGGTGACGACGTCGGCCACCCCGGGCAGCACGTCGTCGGGTCCGAGCACGCTGCGGGCCGCCTCGATGGCCGAAGCGAGGCGGCGCCCGTCCCGCGCCGCCTCGCAGACTGTGTCCGCGATCAACGCGGTCGCCTCGGGCACATTCAGCTTCAGTCCGCGGGCCCGGCGCGCCCGGGCCAGCTCGGCCGCGCCGAACAGCAGCAGCCGGTCGCGTTCTGTGGGGGTGAGCCGCATCCCGTCCCTTCCTCCCGCTCTGGATTGAGCATCACTCTAACTCGGAATTCATCATTCCGAAACCATTGACCTAGGCCCCAAGCGTGCTTCATATTGAGCGTCGCTCTAGAACGTGGCTTGAATTGATCGTTTTTAGAGTGCTGCTCAAATGATCTCGGTCGACCGAGCACCGCTTCCCGGGTGCCGCCCGCGAAGCCCAGCCCATCGATGGAGCACCGCGCACAGCACCGCTTCTCACCATCTGTTCCGGCCTCTCAGGGGAGCCCTCATGCCGATAGAACAACGCGGAGTCGACACCATCCCGGACGAGGAACGCACCAGCAGCCCTCGCGACCTCGTATCCATCCTGCTCGGCTCGAACCTCGCACTCGGCGTTGTGATCTTCGGCTGGCTGCCGGTCTCCTTCGGCCTCGGCTTCTGGGGGTCGGTGAGCTCCCTGGCGGCCGGCACCCTGGTCGGCGCCCTGCTGACCGCACCGCTCGCGCTCGTGTCGCTGCGCAGCGCGACCAACCTCTCCACCTCCAGCGGCGCCTTCTTCGGCGTCCGCGGCCGGCTCATCGGCTCGGTGATCGGCCTGCTGCTCTCCCTCGGCTACACCGCGCTCACCCTCTGGGTCGGCGGCGACGCCATGGTCGGCTGTCTGCACCGCCTCATCGGCCTGCCGGCCGACGGGGCGGCGTACACGATCGTCTATGCGGTGCTGGCCGCCGCCACCGCCGTGGGCGCGGTCTACGGCTACAAGGTGCTGCTGCGGCTGAGCAAGGTGCTCTCCATCGGCCTGACGGTGCTGCTGGTCATCGGCGTCTTCGCCTACGCGCACCACTTCTCCACCGCCCCGGTGCACGGCGTCCCCTACGCCATGGGCGGCTACTGGCAGACCTGGCTGCTCTCCGCGGTCTCCGCCGGCCTGAGCGGCCCGATCGCCTTCATCACCCTGCTCGGCGACTACAGCCGCTACATCTCCCCCAACCGCCACCGCTCCAAGGCCGTCTTCGGCGCCACCTACCTGGGCCTGGTCCTCGGTCTGCTGGTGCCGCAGCTGTTCGGCACCTTCAGCGCGCTGGCGGTCGGCGCCGGCTCGGACTACGCCGGGCCGCTGGTCGCCGGCGCGCCCCTGTGGTATCTGGTCTTCCTGCTCCTCAACGCCTCCGCCGGCTCGGCCGGCAACTCCGGACTGATGCTCTACAGCATGGGCCTGGACCTCGACGCGATCCTGCCGCGCGCCACCCGCACCCAGGCCACCTACGTCGTCGCCGGCCTCTCCACCGTGCTGGTCTACGTCGGCCACTTCGCCTGGGACGCGCAGAACGCGATGACCGCCTTCGTCCTGCTGATGACCGCCATCGGCACGCCGTGGGCGGTCATCACCGTGATCGGCTTCGTCCGCTGCCGCGGCACCTACGACGCCGACTCGCTCCAGGTCTACAACCGCGGCACCATCGGCGGCGTGTACTGGTTCAAGGCCGGCTGGAACGTCCAGGCCACCCTCGCCTGGGCGCTCGGCTCCGCGGTCGGCCTGCTGTCGGTGGGCTCCCCCTACGAGGGGCCGCTGCTGAAGTACACCGGCGGTATCGACATGAGCTTCCTGCTGGCCGCGCTCACCGCCGCCGTGGCCTACCTGCTCCTGGTCGCCCGCCGGCCGCGCCCGGTCCCGGCGCTGCGCGCGGCCGCGGTGCCCGCCGCGGAGGAGGCCCCCGCCGAGGTCGGCTGACCCGGCCCCGGAACGGCGGAAGGCCGCCGCCGGCATCTGCTGGCGGCGGCCTTCCGCCGTTCCCCGGCCCCGGCCCCCGCGCGGGACCGGGGCCGGGCACCGCTCAGGTGATGGGGTGCATCCAGCCGTGGTCGTCGGCGACCACCCCGCGCTGGATGTCCAACAGCGCCTCGCGCAGCCGCAGCGTGACCTTGCCCGGCTCACCGCCGGCCTGCTGCCACTCGGCACCGTCCCGCTTGACCGTGCCGACCGGAGTGATCACGGCGGCGGTGCCGCAGGCGAAGACCTCGGTGAGCGCGCCGCTCGCGCTGTCGTTCTGCCACTGGTCGATGGAGACCCGCCCCTCCTCGGCCTCGTAGCCGAGGTCCCGGGCGACCGCGAGCAGGGAGTCGCGGGTCACGCCGGCCAGCAGCGAACCGGTCAGGGTGGGGGTGACGATCCGGTCGCCGTAGACGAAGTAGAGGTTCATCCCGCCCAGCTCCTCGACCCACTTGTGCTCCACGGCGTCGAGGTAGGCGACCTGGTCGCAGCCGCGGGCCGCGGCCTCGGCCTGGGCCAGCAGGGACGCGGCGTAGTTGCCGCCGGTCTTGGCGTCGCCCATCCCGCCGGGGACGGCCCGCACCCGGTCCTCGGACAGCCAGATCGAGACCGGCTTGACGCCGCCGGGGAAGTACGCGCCGGCCGGCGAGGCGATCACGACGAAGAGGTACTCGGTGGCGGGCTTGACGCCCAGCCCCACCTCGGTGGCGATCATGAAGGGGCGCAGGTACAGCGACTCCTCGCCGCCGTGCGCCGGCACCCAGTCCTGGTCCTGCCGGACCAGCACGTCGCACGCCTCGATGAAGGTCTCGACGGGCAGCTCCGGCATGGCCAGCCGGCGGGCGGACGCCTGGAAGCGCCGGGCGTTGGCGTCCGGGCGGAAGGTGGCGACGCTGCCGTCGGGCCGCCGGTACGCCTTCAGGCCCTCGAAGATCTCCTGCGCGTAGTGCAGGACGTTGGTCGCCGGGTCCAGCGCCAGCGGACCGTACGGCACGAGCTGCCCGTCGTGCCAGCCGCGGCCCTCCGACCACTTGATCGTCACCATGTGGTCGGTGAAGTGGCGGCCGAAGCCGGGGGCGGCCAGGATCTGCTCCCGCTCCGCCGCGGGCAGCGGGTGCGAGGAGGGCTTGAGCTCGATCGTGGGCGTCGTCATGTATGCGTGTCCTTCACTGCGTGGTCCGATACCGCAGGTCACCGGCCCAGCCCTCCGGCCGGGTGGCGGGGCGGCGCCCCGCACGCGGCACCGGTGCGGTGGGTGGCGGCCGCGTGCACCGCGGTGACTCGGTCGTACCGGTCGTTACGGGGACGTCCGAGTTTCCCGCCGGGCGGCGGCCCCTCGTCCGATTATCGCGCGCGGCTGTCCGGCGCCGGAACCGGTGGGCCGGCACGGAATCGCAACGGAGCGCGGGGCGGGGATGCGGAGGAGGACCGGGGAGTAGGGGGAGTACGGGGGAGAAACGAACAGCGCCGGACCGTGACCGGCCCGGCGCTGGGGTACTGCTCAGGTGCGTCGGGCGTCAGCCCGCTACCCGTGCGGCGAGCGCGTCGCCGATCTGGTCGGTGGTGCGGGCCGTGCCGTCCCGGGCCTCCAGGTCGGCGGCGACCTCCGCCTCGATCCGGGCGGCCTGCTCCTCGTGGCCGAGGTGGCGCAGCAGCAGCGCGACCGAGAGGATCGTGGCGGTCGGGTCGGCCTTGCCGGTGCCCGCGATGTCCGGCGCCGAGCCGTGCACCGGCTCGAACATGGACGGGAACTCGCCGGTCGGGTTGATGTTCCCGGAGGCGGCCAGGCCGATGCCGCCGGTGACGGCCGCGGCGAGGTCGGTGAGGATGTCGCCGAAGAGGTTGTCGGTGACGATCACGTCGAACCGCTCGGGCTGCGTGACGAGGAAGATCGTCGCCGCGTCGACGTGCAGGTAGTCGGTGGTGACCTCGGGGTACTCCGCGCCGACCCGGTCGAAGATGTTCTTCCACATGTGGCCGGCGTAGACCAGGACGTTGTTCTTGTGGACCAGCGTCAGCTTCTTGCGCGGGCGGGCGTTGGCCCGCTCGTAGGCGTCCCGGACGACCCGCTCCACACCGTAGGCGGTGTTCACACTGACCTCGGTGGCGACCTCGGCCGGGGTGCCGGTGCGCAGGCTGCCGCCGTTGCCGGTGTAGGGGCCCTCGGTGCCCTCGCGGACGACCACGAAGTCGATCTCGGGGCGGCCGGCCAGCGGGGTGGCGGTGTTCGGGAACAGCTTCGACGGGCGGAGGTTGACGAAGTGGTCGAAGGCGAAGCGGAGCTTGAGCAGCAGTCCGCGCTCCAGGACGCCGGACGGCACCGAGGGGTCGCCGATCGCGCCGAGCAGGATCGCGTCGTGGTCCTTCAGCGCGGCCAGTTCCGCGTCCGGCAGGGTCTCGCCGGTGCGGTGCCACCGCTGGGCCCCGAGGTCGTACTCCTTGGTTTCGAGCTTGACGTCCTGCGGGAGGACCGCGGTCAGGACCTTCAGCCCCTGGGCCACGACTTCCTGGCCGATTCCGTCACCGGGGATCACTGCGAGGCGAATGCTGCGAGACATGCCTGGACCCTACTCTTCGTCCCAATGATTGACACGTGACGTCCGGCATGCGGACAGCAGCGCCGGCCGCACGAGCGCCGGCCATCCGCCGTTCACCCCGGCGTCCCGCCCCCGTCGGCCGACCCTGCCAGATTCGGCCGCATGACTGCACTTCCCCGGGGTGAGCGCCCCCTGCCCTCGCACACCCCCCGTGTCGGCATACCGGAGCACCTCGCAGCCCGGATGACCATGCCCGAGCAGCATGAGTACCTGCGCACCGCGCTGACCCGCCGGGGCCTGCTGCGCAGCTCCGCGGTGGCCGCCGGCACGGTCGCCGGCGCCGGCCTGCTGGCCGCCCCGGCCGCGCACGCCGCCGGCCCGGCGCTGGTCACCGCGCCCGCCACCACCGCGGTGGACGGGCACCTGGTCGCCCCGTTCGGCCGCCACCTGGCCTTCGGCGCCGATCCGCGCTCCCAGATGCGGGTGAGCTGGCAGGTGCCGTTCGCGGTCCGGCGGCCGTACCTGCGGGTCGGCCTCACGCCCTGGGACCTGGGGCGCCGGATCCCCGCGGAGGTGCGCCACCTGCACACCCCGTCGCTGTCCGCCAAGCTCCCGGCCGTCGACCAGTACTACCTGCACGCGGCCCTGGACGGCCTGCGCCCGGGGACCACGTACTACTACGGCGTCGGCCACGACGGCTTCGACCCGGCCGACGCGCGCCACTTCGGCACGGTGGGCACCTTCCGCACCGCCCCGGCGCGCGCCGAGCACTTCGTCTTCACCGCCTTCGGCGACCAGGGCGTCAGCTACCACGCCCTCGCCAACGACCAGCTGATCCTGGGCCAGAACCCGGCCTTCCACCTGCACGCGGGCGACATCTGCTACGCCGACCCGGACGGCCAGGGCTCCGAGCACGACACCTACGACGCGCGCGCCTGGGACCAGTTCCTCGCCCAGACCGAGACGGTCGCCAAGTCCGTGCCGTGGATGGTGACCACCGGGAACCACGACATGGAGGCGTGGTACTCCCCCAACGGCTACGGCGGCCAGTCCGCCCGCTGGTCGCTGCCCGGCAACGGCCCGGACCCCGAACGCGCCCCGGGCGTCTACTCCTTCACCTACGGCAACGTCGCGGTCGTCGCCCTGGACGCCAACGACGTCTCCTACGAGATCCCGGCCAACGCCGGCTACACCGAGGGCCGGCAGACCCGCTGGCTGGACCGCCGGCTCGGCGAGCTGCGAGCCACCGCGGGCATCGACTTCCTGGTGGTCTTCTTCCACCACTGCGCGTACTCCACCACCACCGCGCACGCCTCGGAGGGCGGGGTGCGCGACGCCTGGCTGCCGCTCTTCGAGAAGCACCAGGTGGACCTGGTGGTCAACGGCCACAACCACGTCTACGAGCGGACCGACGCGCTCAGGGGCGGCCGGGTGGCGAAGCGGGTGCCGATCGGCGAGACGGTGGACGCCGCGCACGAGGGCATCGTGTACGTCACGGCCGGCGGCGCCGGGAAGTCGCTCTACGACTTCCCCGTCCCGGACAGCTACGAGGGCCACGTCAAGGACCTCGACAGCGTCGACAGCTACCACTGGGCAAAGGGGCGGGCCAAGACCGAGGAGACCGTCGAGTGGTCCCGGGTCCGCTACACCGGCTACTCGTTCCTGGCCGTCGAGGTCACCCCGGGCGGGCGGCCGCGGATGAAGGTCACCGCGCTCGCCGAGTCCGGTGCGCGCATCGACCACTTCGAGGTCACCCGCTCCCGCCGCCGGGGCTGACCGCCCGTACCGACCGCGCCGGAAGGGGCGTCCGGGACCCCGTCCCGGGCGCCCCTTCGCGTACCCGCGGGACCGGCCGGGGTCAGTGGCCGGTGGCGCCGCCGTTGTCGCGGCGGTCGAGGGCGCGCTGGAGGGCGGCCGCGGCGTTGCGGCGGTCGGCGTCGTTGGACTGACGGGAGGAGTGACGGGTCCTGCGGACGGTGGTGTCGGCCATGATGCGCGTCTCCCATGCCAGGGCCCCGAGGACTGCCCGGGGTGCGTCGTGAAGAAGAGGGGTGGGTGGTGCGAGAGGCCGGCAGGGCGGGGGCCGCGGCGCCGCAGGGGTCACCTGCGCGAAGGCGCCGGGCCGCATCCGCATTCGCTGGATGCAGCGATACGTGCGGCTCCTACAAAGCTAGGACAGCCGCGCCGTGATGTCTGCACAATTACTTGGGCTTCCTACTATTTGAGACGCGATCATGACGCGGAAGGCCCGGCACCCCCTGTCGCGGGTGCCGGGCCTGCACGGGTGCACGGGCGGCCGTGCGGGCGGGCGTCAGCCCATGTGCGGGTAGCGGTAGTCGGTCGGCGGGACCAGAGTCTCCTTGATGGAGCGGGTCGACGTCCAGCGCATGAGGTTCTGCTTGGCGCCGGCCTTGTCGTTGGTGCCCGACGCCCGGCCGCCGCCGAACGGCTGCTGGCCGACCACGGCGCCGGTGGGCTTGTCGTTGATGTAGAAGTTGCCGGCCGCGAAGCGCAGCTTCTCGCAGGTCGCGGCGGCCGCGGCGCGGTCCTGGGCGATCACCGCGCCGGTCAGGCCGTAGGCCGAGGCGGACTCCATCTGGTCGAGCATCGCCTCGTAGCCGCCCTCGGCGGAGTCGTCGTAGACGTGGACGCCGAGGATCGGGCCGAAGTACTCGTCCTTGAAGATCTCGTTCTCCGGGTCGGTGGAGACCAGGACGGTCGGGCGGACGAAGTAGCCGACGCTGTCGTCGTAGGTGCCGCCGGCCACCACCTCGACGGTGGGGTCGGCCTTGGCGCGGTCGATGGCGGCCTTGTTCTTGGCGAAGGCGCGGGCGTCGATGACCGCGCCCATGAAGTTCGACAGCTCGGTGACGTCGCCCATGGACAGGGCGTCGACCTCGGCGGCGAACTCCTCCTTGAAGCCGGCGTTCCACAGCGAGGCCGGGATGTAGGCGCGGGAGGCCGCGGAGCACTTCTGGCCCTGGAACTCGAAGGCGCCGCGGGTCAGCGCGGTCTTGAGCACCGCGCGGTCGGCCGACGGGTGGGCGACGACGAAGTCCTTGCCGCCGGTCTCGCCGACCAGCCGCGGGTAGGTCTTGTACGTCTCGATGTTGGCGCCGACCGTCTTCCACAGGTACTGGAAGGTCTTGGTCGAGCCGGTGAAGTGGATGCCCGCCAGGTCGGGGTGGGCCAGCGCCACCTCGGAGACGTCCTTGCCGTCGCCGGTGACGAGGTTGATGACGCCGGGCGGCAGGCCGGCCTCCTCCAGCAGGCGCATCAGCAGCACCGCGGCGAAGGTCTGGGTCGGGGACGGCTTCCACACCACGACGTTGCCCATCAGGGCCGGGGCGGTGGGGAGGTTGCCGGCGATCGCGGTGAAGTTGAACGGCGTGATCGCGTAGACGAAGCCCTCCAGGGGGCGGTGGTCCGAGCGGTTCCAGACGCCGGGGGCGTTCACCGGGGGCTGCTCGGCGAGGATCTGGCGCGCGAAGTGGACGTTGAAGCGCCAGAAGTCGACCAGCTCGCAGGGGGTGTCGATCTCGGCCTGCTGGGCGGTCTTGGACTGGCCGAGCATGGTCGCGGCGGCCATCGTCTCGCGCCACGGTCCGGCCAGCAGGTCGGCGGCCTTGAGGATGATCGCGGCCCGGTCGTCGAAGGACATCGCGCGCCAGGCGGGGGCGGCGGCCAGCGCGGCGTCCACCGCGTCCCGGGCGTCCTGGACGGTGGCGTTGGCGTAGGTGCCCAGCCGGGCGGAGTGGTGGTGCGGCTGCACGACGTCGAAGCGCTCACCGCCGCCCATCCGCCGGGTGCCGCCGATGGTCATGGGCAGCTCGACGGGGTTGCCGGCCAGCTCCTTGAGCTTGGCCTCCAGGCGGAACCGCTCCGGGCTGCCCGGGGCGTAGCTGTGCACCGGCTCGTTCACCGGCACGGGGACCTGGGTCACAGCGTCCATGGTGGCCGTGTCTCCTTACGCTTGCGATCGTCGTTCTCGATCGTTGTCGTTGTCGTACGTCGGTGTACGTCGGTCGTGCCGGGGCCGCTGCCACGGCAGATGGCCCGGGGAGGGTTTCCCCTTCCCCAGAATCCACCCATACGGACCCAAAGGGCCAGTAAAAACCTTCCCCGGGGGCGCCCCCGGACCCCCGGCCGGGTCCTCAGCCCCGGGTGGCCAGGGACCGCAGGAAGAACGTGAGGTTGGCGGGGCGCTCGGCCAGGCGGCGCATGAAGTAGCCGTACCAGTCGGTGCCGTAGGGCACGTAGACCCGCATCCGGTGGCCCTCCTCCACCAGCCGCCGCTGCTCGGCCTCCCGGATGCCGAAGAGCATCTGGAACTCGTAGTCGGCGGGCTTGCGGCCGCTGCGGTGCGCCAGCTCCTGGGCGATGGCGACCATCCGCGGGTCGTGGGACCCGATCATCGGGTAGCCCTGCCCGGCCATGAGGATCTTCAGGCAGCGCACATAGGCCCGGTCGACCTCCCGCTTGTCCTGGAACGCGACCGCCGCGGGCTCCTTGTACGCGCCCTTGACCAGCCGCACCCGGGACCCTGCCCCGGCCAGCGCCCGGCAGTCGTCCTCGGTGCGGAAGAGGTACGACTGGAGGACCGCGCCCGTCTGGGGGAAGCGCTCGCGCAGGGTGTGCAGGATCGCCAGCGTGGAGTCCGCGGTGGTGTGGTCCTCCATGTCCAGCGTCACGGTGGTGCCGGCGTCGGCGGCGGCTTCGACCACCGGGGTGACGTTGCGCAGCGCGAGGTCGTGGCCGCCGGCCAGCGCCTGGCCGAACGCGGAGAGCTTGACCGACATCTCGGCCCGGGCGCCGAGCCCCAGTTCCTTGAGCGACGCGGCCAGCTGGAGGTAGGCGTCGCGGGTGCGCAGCGCCTCGGCCGGATCGGTGATGTCCTCGCCGAGGAAGTCCAGGGTGACGTCCATGCCGCGGCCGGCGAGGTTCCGCACCGCCGCCATCGACTCGTCCAGGCGCTCGCCCGCGACGAACCGGTCCACCACGGGACGGGTGACCGGGGCGGCCGCGACCACGCGGCGGATGCGGTCGCTGCGCGCGGCGGCGAGAAGCACGGGACCCAGCATGGGGCACCTCCACGGTTCAGGATGACAAATGCCGGGCGGCCGCCGGTCGGGCGGGCGCAGCGGCGAGATGAGCCACCTGAAATTTAAGGATCTCGCCACTTTCCGGCCATCGACAGCTGTCACGCCTTCGTGGCCGCCATCTCAGACAGATGTATGAGAATGGGGAGTGGGAGACGGCAGTGACGGGAGAGGGGACGGTCCGTGGTGCGGGGCGACTACCAGCAGCTGGTGGACGAGATCTCGGCGGCGCTCGGCGCGCCGGCGACGCTGGAGGACCGGGACTTCGGGCTGATCGCGTTCGGGGCGCACGAGGGCGAGGACGACGAGGTCATGGACCCGGTGCGGACCCGGTCGATCCTCCAGCGGCGGTCCTCCGCGGCGGTCCGCGCGTGGTTCGAGGCGTTCGGCATCGCCCGCGCCACCGCTCCGCTGCGGATCCCGCCGGACCCGGCCGCCGGGGTCTTCAAAGGCCGGATCTGCCTCCCCGTCCGCCACCGGGGAGTGGTGCACGGCTACGTATGGCTGCTGGACGACGGCCATCTGACGGACCTGGATCTCGGCGGCCCCGGTGCGCCGCCCGACCCGCGGATCGCCCAGGCCATGGAGTCCGCCGCCCGGATCGGCGCCCTGCTGGCCGAGGAGGCCCGGGCCGGCTCCGAACTGGCCGGTCTGCTGCGGGAGTTGCTCACCACCAAGGCCGCCGGCCGGGCCGCGGCGGTCGCCGCGCTGCGGGACGGCCTCCGGGACACCCTGCGCTTCACCCCGGGCGCCCCGCTGACCGTGGTGGCGGTCCTCCCCTGGGACGCCGCCGCGGCCGACGGGCCCCCGCTGCCGAACCTGCCCGGGCTGCTGGCGGCCTGCCCGATGCCGGCGGCGGACGGCGGCCGCGCGGACCGGCCCGGCTCCGGCAACGGCGCGGACACCGGCACGGCCGCACTGGCCGCCCTGGTCCGGCTGCGCGAGCCCGGATCACTCGCCCCGGCCCGTACGGCCGCCGGCCACCTGCTGCGCTCCCCCCGGGCCGGCGGCCCGCCCGCACCGGCCGGCCGGGCCGCGCACCGCCGGGACCCGGGCGCCGCCGCCGGAATCGGCGTGCCCACCCGGGAGCCGGCCGAACTCCCCGGTGTCTGGCGGCAGGCCAGGGACGCGGCGCGGGCGGCCCGCGCCGAGCCCCGGCTGGGCAGCGTCGCCGAGTGGGACGCGCTCGGCGCCTACCGCCTGCTGACCGCGCTGCCCCCGGCCGCCGCCGACCCGGCCGCCGCCCCGCTGCTGGCGCCCGCGCACGCCGAACTCGCCCGGACCGCCGAGGCGTTCCTGGACTGCGCGGGCCAGGCCGGCCGCACCGCGCAGCACCTGGGCATCCACCGCCAGACGCTCTACTACCGCCTGGGCCGGATCGAGCAGCTCACCGGCCTCGACCTCGACGAGGGCGCGGACCGCCTGCTGCTCCACATGGCCCTGAAGGCGGCCCGGCTCTGACGGCCCGGCCCCGCCGCCCCCGCCGGCCCCCGGTCAGCCGGTGAGGTCCGCCACCCGCGGGGCGACCGGCCCGAACAGGTCGCCGACGGTGGTCAGCGCCGCGGCCTGGAGCGCCGCCGCGGACACCACGGTCCCGTCCGGCCCGGGCAGCGCCCGCGTGGCGGTGGCCTCGGCGACGACCGTGGGCCGGTAGCCGAGGCCGAACGCCCCCTGGGCGGTGAAGGACACGCACATGTGCGTCATGAACCCGGCCAGGACGAGGTCGGGCCCGGCGTTCCGCTCCCGCAGGATCCGCTCCAGGTCGGTGCGGTGGAAGGCGTCGGGGAACTGCTTGACCACGACCGGCTCGCCGTCGGCGGGCGCGACCTCGTCGGCGAGGGCGCCGATCTCGGCCCGGATGTCGTACGGGGTGCCCTCGCCGCCGTCGTTGACGATGTGCACCACCGGCGCGCCCGCGGCCCGCGCGGCGGCCAGCAGCCGGGCACCGGCGGCCAGCGCCTCCTCGGCGCCCTCCAGGGCCATCACGCCCCGGCGGTAGGTGTTCTGGAAGTCGATCATGACCAGCGTGGCGTCACCCAGCGCCGGCAGCCGGTCGTCCAGCCCGCTCACCTCCCGCAGGGTCGCGGAGGGCACGGGGGCCGACGGGGCGGGGGTGGTCGCGGAGGGGGTGGTCGCGGAGGGGGACATCTGGGGTCCTTTCGGAAGCGGGAGGGGACAGGTGAGTGGTGAGTGGTGACTGCTGAGTGGTGAGTGGTTGAGGTACAGGGGTGCGGGGTGGGGCGTGGCGGCCCGGCCCGCGCGGCGCCCGGCGCCCGGCGACCGGCGACCGGCGACCGGCGACCGGCGACCGGCAACCGGCAACCGGCAACCGGCAACCGGCAACCCGGCTTCCCGGTAAGCCGGAACGCCATCGAACCGGGAGGAATCGACCGGAGGGCGGACACGCGCACACCCAGGCGTACGCCCGCGCAAGCGCGTACTCCGGCCCCCGGCCCCGCCCGGCCTACCGCTCAGGCGGCGGTGCGGAAGCGGCGGCGGTAGGCGGCCGGACTGGTGCCCAGCTGGCGGCGGAACGCCCGTTGCAGCGTCTCCGGCGACCGCAGCCCGGTGGCCAGCGCGATACCGTCCAGCGGCTGGTCGGTGGTCTCCAGCAGCCGGCGCGCCGCCTCGACCCGGGCCGCCTCGACATAGGCGGCCGGTGTACTGCCGGTCTCCTGTTTGAAGACCCGGGCGAAGTGCCGTTCGCTCAGGCACATCCGCTCGGCCAGGGCTGCGGCCGACAGGTCCGCGTCCAGGTGCTCCCCGATGTGGACGCGCAGGGCGTCGATGTCCCGGCGGGCGGCGGCCGGCCGGCTCAGCGGCACGCTGAACTGGCTCTGCCCGCCCTGGCGTTTGAGGTAGACCACCAGCTGCCGGGCGACCGCCAGCGCCGTCTCCTCGCCCAGGTCCTCGGCCACCAGGGCCAGGGACAGGTCGAGGCAGGCGCTGATCCCCGCGCCGGTCCACACCCGCCCGGAGCGGACGAAGATCGGGTCGGGATCGACGGTCACCCCGGGGTGGTCGGCGGCCAGTTGACCGGCCGTCGACCAGTGGGTGGTCGCCGTCCGGCCGTCGAGCAGACCGGCCGCCGCCAGCAGGTGCGCGCCCACGCACACCGAGGCGATCCGCCGGGCACCGGGGGCGACGGACCTGATCCAGTCGACCACCGCGTGGTCGGTACGGGCCCGCGGGCCGTCCGGGCCCGGTTCGACGGCGCCGGGCACCAGCAGGGTGTCCACGCCCGCGCCGACCCGGTCGAAGGACAGGTCGGTCACCAGGCGGACGCCCGCCGAGGTCGCCACCGCCTCGCCCGCCGGGCCGGGCCCGGCCAGCTGGACCCGGTATCCGGCGCGGCCCCCGGTCTCCCGGTTGGCGAGCGCGAAGACCTCGGCCGGCCCCGTGACGTCGAGCAGGTCGACGTCGGGGAAGACCGCGATCACGACCCGGCGGGTGTTCCTTGGCATGCGTCCATGGTCCGGGCCCGGGCCGGTGGCCGCAATGACGGGCTTGCGTCAGATCCGGACACGCGCGGCCCGCCGCGGCGGGCCGCGCCGGCGGCAGCCCTGCGCGCCCCTCCCCCGGCCTGCCCGCGGCCCCCGCTCGCTTGCCCCGGAGTGTCCCGGGACGCCACCTGTTGTCCACAAAGCCTTTGTCCACAGGCCCTGTTGCGGGTGGCTACCGGCAAGTAGCGTGTCCGCCGACCGAGAGCGACCGGCCGCCGGGGCCGGGCCGCCGGGCACCGCTGCCCGCCGCCACGCAACCGCCCAGGGGGACCTGATGCAGGGGATGAACCGCCGCCAGTTCGTCACGAGAATGTCCGCCGCGGCGGCCGGCGCCGCACTGTGGACGGCGGGGTCGTACGGCCGGGCGCTCGCGGTCACCGCGGCGCGCGCGGTGCGCACCCGCGGCACGACCCTGGAGCAGGCCGCCCGCCCGGTCGGCACGGGGGCGTACAAGCGGCTGGTGGCGGGGCCCGGCTGGCCGCTGGTGGTGCGCGGCGAACTGGCCGCCGGGGCCGCCGGGCGGGACGACCGCCGCACCGGCCTCGCCTCGTTCGTGCAGTTCACCGACCTGCACCTGGCGGACGTCGAGTCGCCGGTGCGGTTCGAATATCTGGCCCGCTTCAACGACAGCGCGCACCGCCCGCAGGAAGCACTGACCGTGCGCGGCGCCTCCTCCCTGGTCGAGCGGGTCAACGCGGTCCGCCGGGGCCCGTACACCGGGCTGCCGTTCGGCCTGGTGATGGCCACGGGCGACAACACCGACAACCACGAGCAGATCGAGCTGGACTGGTACCTCTCGGTGATGAGCGGCGGCCGGATCACCCCCAGCAGCGGTGACCCCCGGCGCTACGAAGGCGTCCAGAACAGCGGCAACGCCGCGTACTGGAATCCCGAATCGCCCCTCCGCGACGCCTACAAGGCCAAGGGCCTGCCCGAGATCCCGGGCTTCCTGTCCGCCGCCGCCCGCCCGTTCACCGCCCCCGGCCTGTCCGTCCCCTGGTACACCACGGTCGGCAACCACGACGACAGCATCGAGGGCACCCTGCCCGACCTCGGCCTGCTGAACGAGCTCTACACCGGCGACCGGAAGCTGGAGGGCTGCGACGACACCACCGCCGCCCGCCTCGCCACCGCCCTGCGCAACGACCCGGCGCAGGCGGCCTCCCTGCTGGGCACGCTGCTGACCAAGGGCGGCGCGGTCCGCCGGATCACCCCGGACGAGCGGCGGCGCCCGTTCACCCCGGCCGAGTTCGCCCGCGCCCACCTGGATCCGGCGTACACCGGCGCGGGCCCGGTGGGCCACGGCTTCACCTCCGACGCGGCGGCCAGCGGCCGGCTCTACTACACCTTCCCGCTCGCCCCGGGCGTCCTCGGCATCAGCCTGGACACCACCAACAGGGCGGGCTGGGCGGACGGTTCACTCGGCACGGCGCAGCTGCGCTGGCTGGAGTCGGTACTCCGGTCGCACAGCAGCCGCTGGTACGACGACGACGGCCGCACGGTGCGCGGCACCGGCGGCGACTGCCTGATCGTCCTGTTCAGCCACCACACCAGCACCACCATGGGCAATCTGCTGCCCGACCCGTACCACCCGTTCGAGGGCCGGCACGACGGCAAGGCCCTGGTCGCCCTGCTCCAGCGCTACCCCAACGTGGTCGCCTGGGTGAACGGCCACACCCACGAGAACCGCATCACCCCGCACGGCCACGCGATACCCGAGCGCGCCTTCTGGGAGATCAACACCGCCTCGCACGTCGACTACCCGCAGCACGCCCGGATCATCGAGCTGGCCGACAACGGCGACGGCACCCTCTCCCTGTTCACCACCCTCATCGAGTCCGCCGCGCCGTACGCCACCGACACCGCCGACACCACCGATGCCGGCCTCGCCGCGCTCTACCGCGAGCTCTCCTACAACGACCCCTACGCCACCCCCGACGCCCGGCTCGGCACGTCCGCCGACCACAACACCGAACTCCTGCTGCCCCGCCCGGGGAAGTGACCGGCACCGGGGGCGGGCGCGGCCGGGCGGCCGGCGGGCACCGTGCGGGGCCCGCCGGCCGTGCTGCTCGCGGCCGCTCAGCGCAGCCGGTCCGGGCGGTCCGGTCCCGGTGCGCCGCGCCCGGTCCGGCCGGTACCCCGGCCGTCGTCGAACTCCACCGTCTCCTTGCGGATCTCGGCGTCGACCTCGCGCTGCTCGGTGACCCGCTCGGTCTCCAGCCGGACCCGCTCGACCGGTACGGTCCGCTTGCCGATCACCGGCTGCTCCTCGTGGAGGACGACCTCGACCTCGTCCTCACCGAGCGGCGGACCGGTCCGCCCGCGCCCGCGGTCGTCCTCGGTGATCTTCTCCCGGACCACCCGGACCTCCTCGTGGCTGACCGGCACGGTGCGGTGCACGTCCTCGGTGACGACGTGCTTGCGCAACCGGGCCCGGCCGCTCTCGTGCTCCTCGGTGCCGACCTCCAGCCGCTCCTCGGACAGCACGATCTCGGTGGTCCCGTCGCCGCGCCCGGCGTCCGGCTCACCGCGGCCGCGGGACACCGCCATCGGGCGGGTGGCGTCCTCGGACCGCTCGCCGATCAGCTTGTTGCGCTCACCGGCCCGGGTGCGGTGCTCGGCGGTGGTGTCCCCGGCGCCGGTCGCCCGGCCCCGGGCCCCGGCGGCGCCGCCGGTCCCGCCCGTCACGGTCGGCCGGTGCGAGGCCACGCCGGGCCCGCCGGGCTCGCCGGTCCGCCCGGCCGGTCCCGTCGTCCCGGGGATGGCGGTCGTCCCGCCGGTCCCCGCGGCCCCGGCCCGACCGGTGGTCCCCGCCGTCCCTGTCGTCCCTGGCGTCCCGGTCGTCCCGGGATCCGCGGTCGTCCCCGGGCGGGTGATCCCGTAGTGGTGGTACAGCCGCTCCTCCTCGGACGGGTCGAGGTGGCCGTCGGCGTCGATTCTCGGCGCCTCCTTGATCGTCTCCTTGGCGTGCGGGACGTGCAGTTCGTCGCCCGCCCGCCGCGACCCGGCCAGCGGTACGAAGGTCTCCTTCATCCCGAACAGTCCGGTCCGCACGGTGATCCACTCCGGCTCGTTGGTGGCGTCGTCCCGGTACACCTGCTGGACGATGCCCACCTTCGCGCCCTCCGCGTCCACCACGTGCAGACCGGTCAGGCTCTGCGGAGTGCCACCCAGGGGTGCGTTCATGGCGTTCTGCCCTCCTTCCGCGCGCCGGCGCGGCACGCACTGTTCCCATTGCGCGCCGCGCAGCCCTGCCCAGCGAATCGGGAGACCCGGCGCCCGGCGGCCCCGGCGGCCCCCCGGCGCTCCCCGCGCGCCCCGCACCCCGGGGACCCGTTACGCCAACCGGGTGATTGGTTGACCGGTCAGCCATCCCGCGCGCCGCTGCCGCTGCCCCGCTACGATGCCCGGACGCCGACGGGCCCGGTCCCCGCCGAAGCGGGGACCGGGCCCGTTGACCTGCGAAAAGCCGAGGGCTTCAGTGGGTGAGGTTCACCGCGCGCACCGACGTCGCGCCGATCTCGTCGGAGATCTCGGCCAGCACATTCGCCGGAATGGTGTCGTCCACGGTCAGCACCACCAGCGCCTCACCGCCGACGTCCGCCCGGGAGACCTGCATCCCGCCGATGTTGATGCCCGCCTCGCCCAGGATCCGGCCGACGGTGCCGACCACGCCGGGGCGGTCGGTGTAGCGCAGGAACGCCATGTGGTCGGCGAGCGCCAGGTCGATCGAGTGGTCACCGACCGCCACGACCTTCTGGACGTTCTTGTGGCCGGCCAGCGTGCCGGAGATCGACACCTCCTCGCCACCCGCGAGGGTGCCGCGCACGGTCACCACGTTGCGGTGCTCGGGCGACTCGCTGCTGGTGGTCAGCCGCACCTCGACGCCGCGCTCCTGCGCGAACAGCGGGGCGTTGACGTAGGACACCGTCTCGTCCACCACGTCCTCGAACACGCCCTTGAGCGCGGAGAGTTCGAGCACCTTGACGTCGTGCTGGGTGATCTCGCCGTAGACCTCGACGTCGAGCCGGAGCGCGACCTCGCCGGCCAGCGCGGTGAAGATCCGGCCCAGCCGCTCGGCCAGCGGCAGCCCCGGCTTGACGTCCTCGGCGATCACACCGCCCTGGACGTTGACCGCGTCCGGCACCAGCTCGCCGGCGAGCGCCAGCCGCACCGACTTGGCGACCGCGATACCGGCCTTCTCCTGCGCCTCACCCGTCGAGGCGCCCAGGTGCGGGGTGCACACGACCTGGTCGAAGGCGAACAGCGGCGAGTCGGTGCACGGCTCGACGGCGTACACGTCCAGGCCCGCGCCGGCGACCCGGCCCTCCTTGAGCGCGCCGGCCAGCGCCTCCTCGTCGACGATCCCGCCGCGGGCGGCGTTGACGATCCGGACCGACGGCTTGACCTTGTGCAGCGCCTCGTCGCCGATCAGGCCGATGGTCTCGGGCGTCTTGGGGAGGTGGACGGTGATGAAGTCCGAGACCTCCAGCAGCTCGTCCAGGGTCAGCAGCTTGACGCCCATCTGCGCGGCGCGGGCCGGCTGGACGTAGGGGTCGTAGGCGACGACCTTCATGCCGAACGCGGACATCCGCTGGGCCACCAGGACGCCGATCCGGCCCAGGCCGACCACGCCGAGGGTCTTCTCGCTCAGCTCGACGCCGGTGTACTTGCTGCGCTTCCACTCGCCGTTCTTGAGCGCGGTGTTGGCCTGCGGGATGTTGCGCGCGGTGGCGACCAGCAGACCGCAGGCCAGCTCGGCGGCGGTGACGATGTTGGAGGTCGGGGCGTTGACGACCATCACGCCGGCCTTGGTGGCGGCGGAGACGTCGACGTTGTCCAGGCCCACCCCGGCCCGGGCGACGACCTTCAGCTTCTTGGCCGCGGCGATCGCCTCGGCGTCGACCTTCGTCGCGCTGCGCACGAGGATCGCGTCGACGTCGGCGATGGCGGGCAGCAGCTCGGCGCGGTCGGCGCCGTTGCAGTGCCGGATCTCGAAGTCCGGGCCGAGGGCGTCGACGGTGGCCGGCGACAGCTCCTCGGCGATCAGTACGACGGGTTTTCCGGGGTTGGCAGTGCTCACGTGGTCTTCAGTCCTCATCTGGTCCGCTGCGGGTGCCTCCCACGCCCTGGCGGGCAGTGGAGGGAGGACGGCCGTCCCGACGGCCGAAGGCGGTGTAGGGGAAAGCCGCGTGGAAGACGCACGACGCTGTGAGCCTGACGCGCTTGTGACGAGCAGTGTAGTGGCGGGGCGCGGCACGGACTGTGCCGATGCGTAAGGATCACCCATGCGTGGTTCTACGCGGTGGACAAGGTGGTGCGGCGGCATACGGACGAGGGGGCCGCGAGCAGTGCCGCGGCCCCCTGGTCCCGAGGCTTACGCCTCGTCGTCCACCCAGCTCATCAGCTTGCGCAGCTTCTTGCCGGTGGTCTCCAGCAGGTGGCCCTCGTCGGCCTTCTTGTACTCGTTGTACTTCGGCAGGCCGGCGTTGTACTCCGCCATCCAGTTGTTGGCGAAGGTGCCGTCCTGGATCTCCGTGAGCACCTTCTTCATCTCGGCCTTGGTGGCGTCGGTGATGATCCGCGGGCCGGTGACGTAGTCGCCCCACTCGGCGGTCTCGGAGACCGACCAGCGCATCTTCTCCAGGCCGCCCTCGTACATCAGGTCCACGATCAGCTTCAGCTCGTGGAGGCACTCGAAGTACGCGATCTCCGGCTGGTAGCCCGCCTCGACCAGGGTCTCGAAGCCGGCCTTGACCAGGGCGGCGGCACCGCCGCAGAGCACCGCCTGCTCACCGAACAGGTCGGTCTCGGTCTCCTCGGTGAAGGTGGTCTTGATGACGCCGGCGCGGGTGCCGCCGATGCCCTTGGCGTAGGAGAGCGCCAGGTCGAACGCCTTGCCGGTGGCGTCCTGCTCGACGGCCGCGATGCACGGCACGCCGCGGCCCTCCTCGTACTGGCGGCGGACCAGGTGGCCCGGACCCTTGGGGGCGACCATGCAGACGTCCACGCCGGCCGGAGCCTTGATGAAGCCGTAGCGGATGTTCAGGCCGTGGCCGAAGAACAGCGCGTCGCCGTCCTTCAGGTGGTCCTTGATGGACTCCTCGTAGACCTTGGCCTGGATCGGGTCCGGCACCAGGATCATGATGACGTCGGCCTCGGCGGCGGCCTCGGCGGGGGTCACCACGCGCAGGCCCTGCTCCTCGGCCTTGGCCTTGGACTTGGAGCCCTCGTGCAGACCGACGCGCACGTCGACGCCCGAGTCGCGCAGGGACAGCGCGTGGGCGTGACCCTGGCTTCCGTATCCGATGACCGCCACCTTGCGGTTCTGGATGATGGACAGGTCGGCGTCGTCGTCGTAGAACAGCTCGGCCACTTGGGGTCTCTCCTTGGATCTAGCGGGTGCCCACACAGTATGTCGGGCGGGGAAGGGACGGTCGGGGGGTCTCGCCATACGGTCCGGCGGACCGCGGGTCAGGCCGAGCGGTCCAGGGCACGCAGCGAGCGGTCGGTGATGGAGCGGGCGCCGCGGCCTATCGCGATGGTGCCGGACTGCACCAGCTCCTTGATGCCGAACGGCTCCAGCATCCGCAGCATCGCCTCCAGCTTGTCGCTGGACCCGGTGGCCTCGATGGTGACGGCCTCCGGCGAGACGTCCACGGTCTTGGCGCGGAACAGCTGCACGATCTCGACGATCTGCGAGCGGGTCTCGTTGTCGGCGCGGACCTTCACCAGGACCAGTTCGCGCTGGATGGCGGAGCCGGGCTCCAGCTCGACGATCTTCAGGACGTTGACGAGCTTGTTGAGCTGCTTGGTGACCTGCTCCAGCGGCAGCGACTCGACGCTGACCACGATGGTGATGCGGGAGATGTCCGGGTGCTCGGTGACACCGACCGCCAGCGAGTCGATGTTGAAGCCGCGGCGGGAGAACAGCGCGGCGATCCGGGCGAGGATGCCGGGGGTGTTCTCCACCAGGACGGAGAGCGTGTGCTTGGACATGTCGTCTTCTCTCTTCTTCCGGGCGTCCGTGACGTCCTGGCTCAGTCGTCTTCGCTGTCGCCGAAGTCGGGACGCACGCCCCGGGCGGCCATCACCTCGTCGTTGGAGGTGCCGGCGGCGACCATCGGCCACACCTGGGCGTCCTCGTGGACGATGAAGTCGACCACGACCGGGCGGTCGTTGATGGCGTTGGCCTCTTCGATGACCTTGTCCAGCTCGGCCGGGTCCTCGCAGCGCAGCGCGGCGCAGCCCATCGCCTCGGCGAGCTTGACGAAGTCCGGGACGCGGGTGCCGCGGGCCTCGGGGTTGACGTCGTCGGGCCCGGAGTGCAGCACGGTGTTGGAGTAGCGCTGGTTGTAGAAGAGGGTCTGCCACTGGCGGACCATGCCCAGCGCGCCGTTGTTGATGATCGCGACCTTGATCGGGATGTTGTTCAGCGCGCAGGTGACCAGTTCCTGATTGGTCATCTGGAAGCAGCCGTCGCCGTCGATCGCCCAGACCGTGCGGTCCGGCTTGCCGGCCTTGGCGCCCATGGCGGCCGGCACGGCGTAGCCCATGGTGCCCGCGCCGCCGGAGTTCAGCCAGGTGGCGGGCTGCTCGTAGCCGATGAAGTGGGCGGCCCACATCTGGTGCTGGCCGACGCCCGCGGCGAAGATCGTGCCCTCCGGGGCGAGCTTGCCGATCCGCTGGATGACCTGCTGCGGGGAGAGGCTGCCGTCCTCCGGCAGGTCGTAGCCCAGCGGGTAGGTCTCGCGCCAGCGGTTGAGGTCCTTCCACCAGGCGCTGTAGTCACCCTTGTGCCCGGCCTCGTACTCCGCCTGGACCGCGACGATCAGGTCGGCGATGACCTCGCGGGCGTCCCCGACGATCGGCACGTCCGCGGCGCGGTTCTTGCCGATCTCGGCGGGGTCGATGTCGGCGTGCACGACCTTGGCGTACGGGGCGAAGGAGTCCAGCTTGCCTGTGACCCGGTCGTCGAAGCGGGCGCCCAGGGTGATCAGCAGGTCGGACTTCTGGAGCGCGGCGACGGCGGTGACCGAGCCGTGCATCCCGGGCATGCCCAGGTGCTGCGGGTGGGAGTCGGGGAAGGCGCCGAGCGCCATCAGGGTGGTGACGACCGGGGCGCCGGTCAGCTCGGCGAGCACCTTCAGCTCCGCGGTGGCCCCGGCCTTCAGGACGCCGCCGCCGACGTAGAGCACCGGGCGCCGGGACTCCGCGATCAGGCGCGCGGCCTCGCGGATCTGCTTGGCGTGCGGCTTGGTGACCGGTCGGTAGCCGGGCAGGTCGGTGTGCGGCGGCCAGACGAAGGTGGTCTGCGCCTGGAGGGCGTCCTTGGCGATGTCGACCAGGACCGGGCCCGGGCGGCCGGTGGACGCGACGTGGAACGCCTCGGCGATCGTCCTGGGGATCTCGGCCGGGTCGGTGACCAGCCAGTTGTGCTTGGTGATCGGCATGGTGATGCCGCAGATGTCCGCCTCCTGGAAGGCGTCCGTGCCGATCGCCTTGGACGCGACCTGACCGGTGATCGCGACCAGCGGCACCGAGTCCATGTGCGCGTCGGCGATCGGGGTGACGAGGTTGGTGGCGCCCGGTCCGGACGTCGCCATGCAGACGCCGACCTTGCCGGTGGCCTGGGCGTAACCGGTGGCCGCGTGACCCGCGCCCTGCTCGTGCCGCACCAGCACGTGCCGGACCTTCGAGGAGTCCATCATCGGGTCGTACGCCGGCAGGATCGCACCGCCGGGGATGCCGAACACGGTGTCGGCCCCGACCTCCTCCAGCGACCGGATGAGGGACTGCGCGCCCGTGACGTGCTCGACGGTCGCGGGCTGCTGCGATCCGCCGGAGTGACGGGCCCGCGGCTGCGGATGGTGGGCCCCGGTGGCCTGCTCGGTCATCTGCGTCTCTTCTCGAAGCTGAGGGTTTTGACGGGATTTGTGAGGTTGCTGTGCAACAAAAAACCCCTCGTGCCGTGAGGCAAGCGAGGGGAGCGCGCCGGTGTGGTCAGCTGGGTTCGTCAGGGGCCCAGCTTCAGCCGACGCGCTGTCCAAGTACGAGAATTCGGGTGCGCATGGCACTGACCCTCCCCCTCTTGCGCACTGAGTGTCAAGTGGGTGGGACGGAGGTCTCACTATTTGGGCGCAACGGGGGACGCACCAGCGTCTCCGGTCCGGCCACCGTGCCGTGGCCGGCCGGACGGCTGCCGCTGAGCACCACCGCCCGGCCCTGACCTGCGAGATCGGGCACCGGGTAGCTTCCGCGGGTCAGCGCCCGGCGCAGCCGCGGTTCGTCCAGCGGCCCGGAGAACGCCAGCCCCATGCCGTGGGTGCACCCCATCGAGCGCAGCGCGAGCACCTGTTCGGGCAGATCGACGCCCTCGGCGACGGAGTGCATCCCGAGGTCGGAGGCGATCCGCAGCAGCCCCGCGGTGATCTTGTGGACCCGGGCGGACTCCACCACTCCGTCGATCAGCCCGCGGTCCAGCCGCAGGATGTCGATGGGCAGCCGGCGCAGCGCGCTCATCGCGGCGCACCCGCTGCCGAAGCCGTCCAGCGCGGTCCGCACGCCCAGCCGGCGCAGCGCGACCAGGCGGCGCTCCAGGTCGTCCAGCGGGACGCGGGGGTCGCTCTCGGACAGCTCCAGCACCAGGGCCCGGGAGGGCAGGCCGTGGCGGGCCAGCAGCGCCTCGATGGCCTTGGGGGTCAGCGCGCGGTCCAGCAGCCGGCGGGCGGAGAGCCGGACCGCGACCGGCACCTGGTGGCCGGCCCGGTGCCGGGCGGCGGCCTGCGCCACCGCCTCCTCCAGCTGCCAGCGGCCCAGCTCCGCGGCGCGCTCGCCGCCCTCGTCGGTGAGCCGCCCGCGGTCGCCGACCCGGAGGAACTCGGCCGGGGTGAACAGGATGCCCTCCGCGGACCGCCAGCGGGCGTGCGCGGCCACCGCGGTGATGCGGCCGCCGGCCAGGTCGACGACCGGCTGGTGCAGCAGGGTGAACTCGCCGTCCTGGAGAGCGGTGCGGAGCTTGCCGGCCAGCTCCGCGCGGTGCGCGACCTCGTCCTGCATCTGCGGGGCGTAGAGCTCGACCCGGCCCTTGCCGGCCTGCTTGGCGCGGTACATCGCCAGGTCGGCGTTGCGCAGCAGGCCGGCGGGGCTGACGCCTGGTTCGGCGAAGGCGACACCGATACTGGCCGCGACCCGGACGTCGCGGCCGTCGATGCGGTACGGCTCGGAGAGGCGGATCCGCAGCCGGTCGGCGATCTCCAGGATGCGGAACTCGCGGCCCGCGCGGTCGCGGGTGCCGTCGCCGGTGATCAGCGCGGCGAACTCGTCGCCGCCCAGGCGGGCCGCTATGTCGCCGGCCCGCACCGACTCGGCCAGCCGGCGGGCCGCCTGGATCAGCAGCTCGTCGCCCGCCTGGTGGCCGATGGTGTCGTTGACCTGCTTGAAGCCGTCGAGGTCGATGTAGAGCACGGCGGTGTCGTGGTCGCTGGCCCGGCGGCCGGTGACGGCCTTGGTGACCCGCTCGGTGAACAGCGCGCGGTTGGGCAGGTCGGTGAGCGCGTCGTGCGAGGCGTTGTGCTGGAGCTGGGCCTGGAGGCGGACGCGTTCGGTGACGTCGCGGGAGTTGAAGATCAGGCCGCCGTGGTGGCGGTTGACCGTGGACTCCACGTTGAGCCAGCCGTCGCCGCCGGCGCGCCGGCCGCCGGCCCGGAAACGGCACTCGATCCGGGTGGTCGGCTCGGCCTCGGGCGAGGCGGCGAGGAACCGGCGGACCTCGTGGACCACCCGGCCCAGGTCCTCCGGGTGGATCAGCGAGGCGAGTTCGGAGCCGACCAGTTCGTCGGCGTCGCGGCCGTAGACCCCGGCGGCGGCGGGGCTGACGTAGCGCAGCACACCGGTGGGGGCGGCGATCATGATGACGTCGCTGGAGCCCTGGACCAGGGAGCGGAAGTGGTTCTCCTTCTGCGCGAGTTCCTGGGTGAGGGTGATGTTGTCGAGCAGCATGATGCCCTGCCGGACGACCAGCGCCAGCACCACCGCGCAGCCGGTGAAGAGCACCACGCGGTCGATGCGGCGCCCGTCCAGGACGTTGGTCAGGATGCCCAGCGTGCAGACCGCGGCGGCCAGATACGGGGTCAGCGCGGCCAGCGAGCCGGCGATGGGGCGGCTGCCGGGCGGCGGCTGCGGGTGGCGCGCGGTCTGCTCGGTGACCGCGGCGGGCTCGGCGCCGGTCCGGCGGCCCACCCACGGGGCGTAGGCCAGCAGCATCGAGCCGGCGAACCAGCCGGCGTCGAGGATCTGCCCGGAGCGGTAGTGCTCGTGCAGCAGCGGCGAGCTGAACAGGGCGTCGCACAGCACCGTCAGGGCCAGTGCGGCGATCGCGGTGTTGATCGCCGAGCGGTGCACCGACGAGCGCCGGAAGTGCAGCACCAGGACCATGCTGACCAGCACGATGTCCAGCAGCGGATAGGCCAGCGAGAGGGCGCTGCGGGCCACCGTGCGGCCCTGGAAGTGCGCGGTGTGGGCGAGCGCCAGGCTCCAGGAGAGGGTCACCAGCGACCCGGCGATCAGCCAGGCGTCGAGGCCCAGGCAGATCCAGCCGGCCTTGGTCACCGGCCGTTTGGCGAGCACCAGCAGGCCGACGATGGCCGGCGGGGCGAACAGCAGGAAGCAGAAGTCGGCCACCGACGGGGTGGGCACGGTGGCGCCGCGCACGACCTCGTACCAGCCCCAGACGGCGTTGCCGAGCCCCGCCATGCCGGAGGAGACGGCGAACAGGATCCAGGCCGGGCGGAAGGGCGTGGCGTACCGGCGGGCGTACAGGCCGCAGGAGACGGCGGCCACGAGGGCGGCCACGCTGAGGCCGAAGTCCCCCATCACCATGGCGATCTTCGGGGATCCCCAGCCGGCCGCGGAGCCCACGGCGTAGCCGCCGCAGATGACGGCGAGCACCACCTGCGGCACCGGGCTCGGGGACCCGCCGGTCCGCGCGGGCGGCCTGGAGAGCATCGCTCCGGGCGCGCTCACCGCTCTCTCCCGTTCTTCCGCGCCGGACCGCGCCGGGAACGGTGCGTCCGGGGTCCCGGTGGCATCGCTGCGGGCGCTCGTGGATCACGCGTCTCGCGGATCATCCCTCGGCCGTACATCGCCCGTCGCCCCCCTCGGTTCCGGATCTTTCGTATCGCGCCGTGACGTTCCCGGCGCATCCCCGCTCGGGACGATACACCAGATTGGTCACTCAGCGACATAGCACCTCTACGGAGCGTGACGGCGTAGCGATTTGTGAATACGGAGAGCAGCCCTACGGCCTCGTAGCGCGATCCGCTTCGGATTCCGGTGCGGTGGCGACCACGTTCCGGACCGGCTCGCCGGCCGCGAAAAGGGCCAACTGGCCGCGCAGCAACCGCTTCGCACGGGGCAGGAAGGCAGAGCTGGGGCCGCCGACGTGTGGAGTGATGAGCACGCCGGGAGCGTGCCACAGCGGATGGCCCGCGGGCAGGGGTTCCGGATCGGTGACGTCGAGGGCGGCGCGGAGCCGGCCCGACTCCAGTTCGGCGAGCAGCGCTCCGGTGTCGACGACCGCGCCGCGGGCGACGTTCACCAACAGCGCGCCGTCCTTCATCCGGGCCAGGAAATCCCGTCCGACCAGGCCATGTGTCGTTTCGGTGAGCGGCGTGGCGAGGATGACCACGTCCGCGGCCGGCAAGAGGGCGGTCAGCTCGGAGAGTGGATGCACCGGACCGCGCACGGTGTCACGGGCGGTGCGCGCGATGCGCATGACCCGCGCGCACTCAAACGGCGTGAGCCGGTCCTCGATGGCACTGCCGATCGAACCATAGCCCACAATGAGGACCGACTTGTCGGCGAGCGCCGGCCGGAACTCCGGCCGCCACGCACCCGCTTCCTGGGCCCGGACGAACTCCGGGACGCCGCGCAGCGCCGCCAGCGTCAGGGTGAGCGCCAGCTCGGCGGTGCTGGCGTCGTGCAGCCCGCGGGCGTTGCACAGCCGCGCACCGGGCGGCATCCGGTCGAGGCCGGGGAGCAGGTGCTCGGTCCCGGCGGTGAGCGTCTGCACCACCCGGACCCGGCTCATCCGCGCCAGCGCGCGCAGGCAGACGTCGGCGGGCTTCATGTACGGGACCACGTAGAAGACGCACCGGGCCGGGTCGGCCGGGTAGTCGGGGCCGGCGTCCCAGTGGACGTAACGGAGGCCGGCGGGGAGGCCGTCGATCTCGCCGGGCGGGATCGGGAGCCAGACGTCGCCGGTGCCGGGGGCGGTCTGCGGGTCTGCTGTTGCCATGGCCCGAGGCTATGCGAAGAGGCGTTTGGTTCAGACGTTAGTTTGGTCTGGCCCTTGATCGGGGGCGAGGGGACGGAGGCACGACCAGGTGGAGCGCAGGACAATCGGCGCGGCGGCCCTGGAGGTGGGCGCGATCGGCCTCGGCTGCATGCCGATGAGCTGGGGGTACAGCGAGTCGCAGCGCAGCGGGGAGGGTTCGCTGCGGGCGCTGCACGCCGCGCTGGACCGGGGGTGCAGCCTGCTGGACACCGCGGACATGTACGGCCCGTTCACCAACGAGCTGCTGGTGGGGCGGGTATTGAAGGAGCGGCGCCGGGACGCCTTCGTCTCGACCAAGTGCGGGCTGCTGGCCGGGGACCAGCACATCGTCGCCAACGGGCGGCCCGGCTACATCAAGCGGGCCTGCGACGCCTCGCTGCGCCGGCTCCAGACCGACTGCATCGACCTCTACCAACTGCACCGCGCGGACCCCGAGGTGCCGATCGAGGAGACCTGGGGGGCGATGGCGGAGCTGGTGGCGGCCGGGAAGGTGCGGTCGCTGGGGCTGTGCGCGGTGGGGGCCCGCGCGGCCCGGCAGCCGCGCGTCCTGCGCACCGGCCGGATCGTGCCCGGCGGCCGGGGCCCGCACCGCTCCCGGCTGCACGAGGGCACCCTGCGCCAACTGGAGCGCGTCCAGCAGGTGTTCCCGGTCAGCAGCGTGCAGGCGGAGCTGTCGGTGTGGTCGCCGGAGGCGCTGGCGGAGCTGCTGCCCTGGTGCGAGTCGCGCGGGGTGGGCTTCCTTGCGGCGATGCCGCTGGGCAACGGCTTCCTGACCGGCACGCTCACCCCCGGGCAGGGCTTCGAACCGGAGGACATACGGGCCCGGCACCCGCGCTTCACCGCGGAGATGATGGCCGCCAACCAGCCGGTGGTGGCCGGGCTGCGCCGGGTCGGCGCCCGCCACGGGGCGACGCCCGGCCAGGTGGCGCTGGCCTGGGTCCTGGCCCAGGGACGCCACGTGGTGCCCGTACCGGGGACGAAGAAGGAGCGCTGGGCGGTGCAGAACGCCGAGGCGGCGGAGCTGGTGCTGAGCGCGGAGGATCTGCGGGAGATCGGGGGGTTGCCTCGGGCTCGGGAGTCCTGGTACTGAGCGGCCCGGGGGGCCGGGGGGTGCCCACGGTGTCGGCTTTCCCGCCGTGGGGGCTTTGGGGGGCGCCTGCGGCGCGTTGCCGTGATTGCGGGGCTGCCCACGGTGTCGGCTTTCCCGCCATGGGGCTCTTTTTGTTGCGCCTTCGGCGCGGGGCCGGGTTCCGCTGCGCGGGGCTTTCGGGGTGCGGGGACGGGTCTGCGGGGGGGCTGAGGTGGGTGGGCTGGTGGCGGTCGCTGGTGGGTGAGTGGGTGGTTTTTTTGGGGGTGGGGGCTTGAG
>NZ_JALMUV010000050.1 GCF_023155275.1 Streptomyces rhizoryzae | reverse complement strand
GCCGTCAGCCGTCAGCCGTCAGCCGTCAGCCGTCAGCCGTCAGCCGTCAGCCGTCGAACTTCGCCGCGTTGGCCGCCGTCACCAGTACCACCGGCACCTTGACCGTCCGCGGCAGCCGCTCCCCGCGGGCCGCCTTCAGCGCCCAGTCCACGGCCTGCCGGCCGAGGAGTTCGGGCTGCTGGGCGACGGTGGCGGTGAGGGTGCCGTCCCGCACGGCCCGGACCCCGTCCGGGGTGCCGTCGAACGCCACCACCTTCACGTCCTTGCCGGAACGGGCCCCGAGCGCCTTGGACGCCCCGAGCGCCATCTCGTCGTTGGCGGCGAACACCCCGGTGATGTCGCGGTGTGCCTGGAGCATATTGGACATCACGTCCATGCCCTTGGTCCGGTCGAAGTCGGCGGGCTGCCGGGCGACGACCTGGATGCCCGGGTACTGCTTGATGCCCTCCTCGAAGCCCCGGCCGCGTTCGCGGGCGGCGGAGGTGCCGGGCTGGCCTTCGAGGAAGGCCACCTTGCCCCGGCCGCCGAGCGCCTCGGCCAGGGTCCGCGCGGCGAGCCGGCCGCCGGCGACGTTGTCGGAGGCGATGGTCGAGCCGACCCGCCCGCCGTTGACCCCGCGGTCGATGGAGATCACCGGCACCTCGGCCCGGTTGGCGACGCCGACGGCCGGGACGGCGGCGTCCGAATCCACCGGGTTGATGATGGCCGCCTTCACCTGCTGGCTGGTGAAGGTCTCCATCTGGTTGATCTGCTGCATCGGGTCGTTCTGCGCGTCGGTGATGTTGATGCGCAGCCCGCGGGCGCCGGCCTCGGCCTGCGCGCCCTTCTTGATGCCGACGAAGAACGGGTTGTTCATCGTGGACAGGGCCAGGCCGAGGTCGGTGTGGCCGCCGCGGTCGCAGCCGGTCAGGGCGAGGGCGCCGACCGCCAGGGCCGCGCCGAGGAGTGCCGTGCGCCGCCTCATCGCGCGCTCCGGCGCCGCAGGGTGTCCAGGAGGACGGCGAGCGCGATCACCAGACCGGTGGCGACCTGCTGCCAGAAGGCGGAGACGCTCAGCAGGTTCAGGCCGTTGCGCAGCACGGCGAGGATCAGCGCGCCGATCAGGGTGCCGGACGCCTTGCCGGAGCCCCCGGAGAGGCTGGCCCCGCCGATGACGACGGCGGCGATGGCGTCGAGTTCGTACCCGCCGGCGGCCTGCGGCTGGGCCGAGGTGAGCCGGGCCGCCAGGACGATTCCGGCCACCGCCGCGAACAGGCCGGACAGCGCGTAGATCACGAGCTTGCGGCGTGCGACGTCGATCCCGGAGAGGCGGGCCGCCTCCTCGTTGCCGCCGATCGCGAACATCGCGCGGCCGGAGTACGTACGGGCCAGGATCAGCGCGGCGACCAGCCCCATCGCGATCATGACGAGGACGGGCACCGGGAGCCAGCCGCCCAGGGTGTCCCCGAGGTGGTTGACCGCGCCGGGGAACGGGATCGGGGTGCCGCCGGAGACGACCAGGGCCAGACCGCGGCCGACCGACAGCATCGCCAGGGTGGCGATGAACGCGGGCAGCCGGCCGTAGGCGACCAGGGCGCCGGATATCAGGCCGGCGACCACGCCGACCGCGAGGCCGAGCAGCACCGCGAGCCACACCGGCAGGCCCTGGCCGGTGGCGGCCCAGGCGGTGACGGTGGCCGACAGCGCGGCGACCGAGCCCACCGACAGGTCGATGCCGGCCGAGACGATCACGAAGGTGACGCCGAAGGCCAGGATCGCGGTGACCGACGCCTGCACGCCGACGTTGAGGAGGTTCTGCCCGTTCAGGAAGTCGCCCGACAGTGCCGCCATGACGGCGACCAGGGCGATCAGGCCGCCGAGCGGCCCGTTGCGCAGGACCGCCCGGGAGAACCACGGGCCCCAACCGTCCGGGGCCGCCGCGGCCCCGCCCACCGCCCGTGGGGCGGTTGCCGTCTTCACCTCAGACATCGGAGCCCTCCATCGCGCTCTCGTCGGTGTGCGTTTCGCCGGTGACGCCGGGCGGGGACTGGAGCGCCAGTTCCATCACGGCGTCCTGGGTGGCTTCGGCGGCAGGGAGTTCGCCGGTCAGCCGGCCCTGGGCCATCACCAGCACCCGGTCGCTCATCCCGAGCACCTCCGGCAGGTCGCTGGAGATCATCAGCACCCCGCAGCCGGCCGCGGTCAGCTCGTTGATCAGCTGGTAGATCTCGACCTTGGCGCCGACGTCGATCCCGCGCGTCGGCTCGTCCAGGATGAGCAGCCGGGTCTGCGCCAGCAGCCACTTGCCGATGACGATCTTCTGCTGGTTGCCGCCGGACAGGGTGCGGGCGGACTGGCCCAGACCGCTCATCCGGACCTGCAACCGCTCGGCGACCGCGGCCGCTTCGCGCCGCTGGCCGCGCCGGTCGACCAGCCCGCCGCGGGTGTCCCGGTCGAGCCGGGCCAGCGTCAGGTTGTCCTGGAGCGAGGCGTCCAGGACCAGGCCCTGGCCCTTGCGGTCCTCGGGGACCAGGCCGAGCCCGGCCCGCATCGCGGTGCGCACGTCACCGGGGGCCAGCCGCTCGCCGGCCACCTCGACGGTGCCGGCGTCGTAGCGGTCCACGCCGAACACCGCCCGGGCGACCTCGGTCCGGCCGGCACCGACCAGGCCGGCCAGTCCGACCACCTCACCGGCCCGCACCTCGAAGTCGATGCCCTCGAAGACCGGCCGGGCCGCGCCGCCGTCCCGGCCACCGCCTTCCCTTCCGGCGCCGTCCCGCTCGCCACCGTTCCGCCCGGCGCCGTTCCGCCCCGCACCGTTCCGCCCGGCGCCGAGCCGGGTCAGGCCGCGGACGCGCAGCAGCGGCGGGCCCGGCGCGTCGGGGCGGCGGCGCGGGTACTGCTCGGCGATGTCCCGGCCGACCATGAGCCGGATCAGGTCGTCCTCACCGGTGGTGGCGGGCACCTCGGCCACCGAACGCCCGTCGCGCAGCACGGTGACGCGATCCCCGAGCGCACCGATCTCGTCCAGGTGGTGGGTGATGAAGATGATGCCGACACCGGCGTCGCGGAGTTCGCGGACGATGCCGAAGAGGGTCTGCACCTCCTCGGACGTGAGGACGGCGGTCGGCTCGTCCATGATCAGGACGCGGGCGTCCAGGCTGAGCGCCTTGGCGATCTCCACCATCTGGAGCCGGGCGATGCCGAGTTCGGCGACCGGTGCGGCCGGGGAGACGTCCAGGCGGACGCGGCGCAGCAGGTCGGCGGCGCGGGCGCGCATGGCCTTCTTGTCGATGAGGCCGAGCGCGGTGCGCGGCTGGCGGCCCAGGAAGAGGTTCTCGGCGACGGTCAGCCCGGGGACGAGGTTGAACTCCTGGTAGATGGTGGCGATGCCGAGCCGTGCGGCGTCCTGCGCGGACCGGATCTGCACCTCGCGGAGGCCGTCGGCCGAACCGTCCGGGCCGCCGTGCACGAGGATCCGCCCGCTGTCCGGGCGGTGGGCGCCGGAGAGCATCTTGATCAGGGTGCTCTTGCCCGCGCCGTTCTCGCCGAGCAGCACGTGCACCTCGCCGGCGCGCAGGGTGAGATCGACGCCGTCCAGCGCGCGGACGCCGGGGAACGCCTTGGTCACCCCCTCGACGCGCAGCAGTTCGCGGCCGTCCGGAACGTCGTCATTGACGCCGGTCATGCGCTGCCCCTCTCTGGGTGGGTGGTGGGCGGGTGGGGTGGGGGTTTGTCTGTGGGGGGGGGTGGTGCGGTGGTCGGAGGGTGGCGGTCGGGGGCGGCCAGGAGGTAGGGGGAGGTAGAGGGTGTGGTCAGGGAGGAGCAGGGGCGTTCACGGCAGGTGGACTGCCGGTGTCAGCGGCCGGCCCCTGGTCGGCCTGACCCGTGGGGGGAAAGGCCGTGGGCGGCCGGAACGGTGCTCGGCCCGGGCCCTGGTCGATCAGTTCGGTGGTCGGCCGGGCGGTCATGTGCCGGGCCGTTCTCCGCAGGAGCGGCGGATGACGAGGCGGGCGGGGAGCAGTACCGACTCGGCGGGACGGCCCTCGATCCGTTCTAGGAGGGTGCGCACCGCGGCCCGGCCCAGTTCGCGGGTGGGCTGGGCGATGGCGGTCAGCGGCGGGTCGGTGTGCGCGAACCACGGCACGTCGTCGTAGACCACCAGCGCCACGTCGTCGGGAACCCGCAGGCCGCGGGCGCGGAGTTCGTCCATCGCGCCGAGCGCCATCAGGTTGTCGGTGGCCAGCACGGCGTCCGGTGGTTCGGGCAGGTCCAGGAAGCCGCTCATCACCCGGCGACCGCCGCTGGGCTGGAGATCGGGGGTGGCCCCGACCCGTTCGCCGGGCAGTGCGATGCCGTGGCCGGCCAGCACCGTACGGAAGAGTTCCAGCCGTTCATCACCGGTGGGGGTGCCGGCCGGGGCGACGATCACCGCAGGGCGGCGGCGGCCGAGCGCGGCGAGGTGGGCGGCGAGGTCGGTGAGCGCGGCGCGGCCGTCGGCGCGGACGCACGGCGCGTCGATGCCGGGGACGGCGCGGTCGAGCAGGACGAGCGGGGTGCCGGAGGCGACGACCTCGCGGAGCATCGCCGAGCCGGTGCCGGCCGAACTGACCAGCAGGCCGTCGATCCGGCGGTCGAGCAGGGTGCGGATGTAGTCGTCCTGTTGAGCGGGGCGTTCGCCGGCGTTGCCGATGACGAGGCTGTAGCCGAGGCCGCGGGCGGCGTCCTCGACGGCGTCGGCCAGTTCGGTGAAGAACGGGTTGGTGAGGTCGCTGATCACCAGGCCGAGCGCGCCGGTCCGGGCGGTGCGCAGGGCGCGGGCGACGTTGTTGGGGCGGTAACCCAGCTCCCGTACGGCGGCGAGCACCCGCTCGCGGGTCTCGGCGACCGGGCTGTTGCCGTTGAGGACTCGGGAGACGGTGGCGACGGAGACCCCCGCCCGCTCCGCCACATCCTTGATGTTCGCCATGGCGCCATCGCCGCCCGTCCTGCTCGTGTAATCGATTACGCGCACTCGCGTGAGGGCTACGTAATCGATTACACGGCTGATGCGTCAAGAGGCCGAGAATGTTGCCTGCGTCACATGCTGGCAGCCGTCGGACGCAGGCCGGGCTACCCGTCGGACCGAGAGACGGCCGGACCCCCGCGCCACTGACGACACGCGCCCGGCCCCCACCCCACCGCACGGGGCTCCACCGGGGCGGCCCCACCTCACCCCGCCCCGCCACGCGGATGACGAGGCGGAACCCTCCCCTCCCCGCCCCCGATGGCCAGGAACGGCCGAGGGCCGCACCCCATGACGGGATGCGGCCCTCTGCGAACGCGACGGACGCCCGAGCCGGACGCACCACCTCAGCTACCGAGCTGAGCGAGCGGCCCGTGTCGCGCGGGCCGCGGCTGGCCGGACGAGCCGCCCAGCCGCGGCCAGGTTGCCCGAACCGCCTCAGGCGACGGTCAGCTTGACCTCGATGTTGCCGCGGGTCGCGCTGGAGTACGGGCACACCTGGTGCGCCTTCTCCACGAGGTCCTTGGCGGTGGCCTCGTCGACGTTGGGGATCGAGGCGATGATCTCGACGGCGAGGCCGAAGGCACCCTCGGCGGTCTTGCCGATACCGACCTTGGCAGTCACCCGGGAGCCGGAGACGTCAGCGTTCTCCCGGCGGGCGACGACGCTGAGCGCGCCCTGGAAGCAGGCGCTGTAGCCCGCCGCGAAGAGCTGCTCGGGGTTGGTACCGGCGCCGCTGCCGCCCTGCTCCTTGGGCGGGTTGACGACGACGTCGAGCTTGCCGTCGTCGCTCGCGACGCGGCCGTCGCGGCCGTTCTCAGCGGTGGCGACGGCGGTGTAGACGACGTCGACGGTCTGGATGGACATACGAATCCTCCTGTGGTTCGCCGCGACTCGCGCCCACGCACCGCGGCGGCTTGCCGATGAGCCTAACCGGCCGGGGCACCGCGACGGGAGGCGAGTCTCACAGTACGGCGAACGGGCCGGGCCACCGAGCACAGACAAGGCCACGCAGCGCCGACAAGACAGACGGAAGACCGAGCGGCCAGCGGGCGGTACCGGAACCGGCCCGCGCCGGCCGGCGCCGGTCAGCACCGGGCCGAGGCAGGGCGGGACAGATAGGGCGATGCAGTAACTGCGCTCAGCGCAGGGCACCCACACCGGCACGCGGCACCCGGCACCCGGCACCCGGCACCCGGCACCCGGCACCCGGCACCCGGCACCCAAGGGTCTCAGTCCGCCAGGCTCACGATCATCTTCCCGGTGTTGGCGCCGCGCAGCAGGCCCAGGAACGCCTCGACGCCGTTCTCGATCCCGGAGACCTTGGTCTCGGAGTACTTCAGCTCACCGGAGCGGATCCAGGCGGAGACCTCCTCCACGAACTGCGGCCGCAGCGCCTGATGGTCACTCACCAGCAGCCCCTCCAGGCGCAGCCGCTTGCCGATCACCAGCGCGAGATTGCGCGGCGCGCAGCTGGGCTCCGTGGCGTTGTACATCGAGATCATGCCGCAAATGGCGGCGCGGCCATGGACGTTGAGCGCGCTGATGGCGGCCTCGAGGTGGTCACCGCCGACGTTGTCGAAGTAGACGTCGATGCCGTCGGGGGCGGCGGCCTTGAGCTGCTCGGTGACGTCGCCGTTCTTGTAGTTGAAGGCGGCGTCGAAGCCGTACTCCTCGGTCAGCAGCCGGACCTTCTCGTCGGAACCGGCGGAGCCGATGACCCGCGAGGCACCCTTGAGGCGGGCGATCTGGCCGACCTGGCTGCCCACCGCACCGGCCGCGCCGGAGACGAAAACGGCGTCGCCCTCCTTGAACTCGGCGACCGCCAGCAGACCGGCATACGCGGTCAGGCCCGGCATGCCGAGGACGCCGAGGTAGGCGGTGAGCGGGGCGAGGGAGGCGTCCACCTTGGCGGCGCGGCCGGCGTCGAGGACGGCGTGGTCGCGCCAGCCCAGACCGTGCAGGACGTGGTCGCCGGCGGCGAAGCCCTCGGCGCGCGAGGCGAGGACCTCACCGACCGCGCCGCCGTCCATGGGCTGGTCGAGCTGGAAGGGCGGGACGTAGGACTTCACGTCGTTCATCCGCCCGCGCATGTACGGGTCGACGGAGAAATAGAGGTTCTTGACGAGGATCTGGCCGTCGGCGAGCTCCGGCAGCTCGGCCTCGCGGAGCGCGAAGTCATCGGGGGTGGGCCAGCCCTGCGGGCGGGCGACGAGGTGCCATTCGCGGCTGATGGTCGGCAGCGGTGCGGACATGGGGGAATCCTCCAAATGCTTCAGATGCTGAAACAATCATGCAGCTGAATATTTCATGTTGTCAAGCAATTGGGTATCCTGGTGTGTATGACTCCGCGCGCAGACTCCTTGACCGTCGAGGTGGTCGATCTCATCGGCACCGTCGTCGCCCGCTTCCACGAGGAGTACGAGCGCGCGGCGGCCGAGCACTCCCTCACGGGCGCCCAGGCCCGGCTGCTCAGGCTGCTGGCGATGGAGCCGATGCCGATGCGCCGCCTCGCCCAGAGCCTGAAGTGCGAGCCGTCGAACGTCACCGGCATCGTGGACCGCCTGGAGTCCCGCGGCTTGGTGGAGCGCCGCCCTGACCCCGCCGACCGCCGGGTGAAGCTGGCCGTCCCGACGCCTGAGGGCCGGGCAACGGCCGAGCGGCTGCGCACGTCACTGGACTTCGCCCGCGAGCCGCTCGGCCGGCTGACGGTGACCGAGCGGACCCTGCTCAAGCAGCTGCTCCAGCAGATGCTCGGCATCGATCCCGAGGAAGCACCCACGGACCCGGCGGGCTCCGGAGGGCCGACGGACCCTGGCCGGGCCAGGCGGACGGACCGGCCCGAGCGGACGCACCCGCCCCAGCGGACGGACCGTCCCGAGCAGATAGGCGCAGCCAAGGAGACGGACCCAGCCGGCGAGAGGGCCGGGGGCGAAGGGACGGGCCTGCCGGAAGCGGCTGAGCGGGGCCGCTCGACGGGCCGGAGGAAGGAGACGGGGTGGCATCGGACGACGAGCTGACGAGCCGGCGAGGACTGACGGGCCGGGGGCGCAGGGCTGCCCCCCGGCGGGGTGCTGGGGCGCATAGGGGGGCCGGATGCGTACGGCTCCGGGACGCGTACGGGCGGAGCCGGGGGTGCGTACGGGGCCAAGGCATGGGCGCAGGCCAAGGTGCGTACATGAGCTGGATCGCGCACCGAGGGCCGGGCCCACGTACGAAGGCCGGGTCCGCGGCGGGCGAGGTGGCGCACGGGGCCGGGCGAGCCAGGAATGCGCGGCACGCAGGAGGCTCCTGCGGCGCTCCGGCCGGGGAGCATCACGGGCCGAATTGGCCCACGTTTCCCATGGCGGAGTGTCCCGGACAGCCGGCCGGTGGCGCCGTAATCTGGCCGCATGACGCACCAGAACCCCACCCGCCACTCCGTTGACTTCTACTTCGACCCCATCTGCCCGTTCGCCTGGATCTCCTCCCGCTGGATCCTGGAGGTGGAGGCCCAGCGGGACATCGACCTGCGGTTCCGGGTGATGAGCCTGTCCGTCCTCAACGAGGGCCGCGAAGACCTCCCCGAGAAGTACCGCGAACTGCTCGACGCCGGCTGGGGCCCGGTGCGGGTGTGCATCGCGGCGGCCCAGGAGCACGGGGAGGGGGTGCTGCGCGACCTGTACACGGCGCTCGGTACCCGTATCCACAAGGAGGGGCGGGAGGACACCGCGACCGTCATCGAGGAGGCGCTCGCCGAGGTCGGGCTGCCCGCCGAACTGGCGCGGGCCGCCGACACCGATGCCTATGACGACGCGCTGCGCAAGAGCCACCACGAGGGCATGGACCCGGTCGGCGAGGACGTCGGCACGCCCACCCTCCACATCGACGGGGTGGCGTTCTTCGGTCCGGTCCTGATGTCGATCCCGCGGGGCGAGGACGCGGTGCGGGTCTTCGACGGCGCCCGGCTGCTCGCCGGCTACGACCGGTTCTTCGAGCTGAAGCGGACCCGCACCGGCGAATTCGACTTCAGCTGAGACGGGACGGGGCAACGCTGAGCGGGGGCGGGGCCGAACGGGCGGGGCCGAACGGGGGCGGGGCCAGGGGCTGGGGCGGCGGTGAGGGCGGGCACCTGGGGGTGGTGGGGGGTGGGCACCTAAGGGTGGGGGCGAACGCATCCCGTAAGGGTTGCGAGCGCCCCCTGCGGGGCCACAACCCGGCGGAGCGGGTGGCCCATTCCCACCCCACGGCAAAGCCACCCGCAAGCGTGACAGCCCCCGGCCCCCGCCCCCCGTGGTTCGCGTCGCGGTCCTGGCTGGTGCACTGGCGGGCTGCTGCCTCCGGGCTACGGGAGGACGCCGAGCCCGGCGCGGAAGGGCGCCGAGCCTGGCACAGCCGGACGAAGGCGCAGCCGGACAAGGGCCGGGCCAGGCGAAAGCGCCGGCAAAGGCACTGGCGAAGGTACGACCGGCCGAAGGCTGGTCCGACGCAGGCACAACCGGGCAGAGGCTGTGACAGACGAAGGTACAGCCGGGCAGAGGCTGGGCCGGATGAAGGCTGCCCCGACGACGCACGCCCCACGAAGCAAGGCGCCCCAACGCACACCCCAGCGACACAAGGCAACGCCACGGCGCCACGGCGGCGCATGCGAAAGCCCCCTCGTCGTCCGGACGTTGCAGGCCGCACCTCCACACCTCCACGCAGTCACCCACGGCCGCACCCGGGGACGGCCCGCCCATGGCGATCGCAGCCGGCCCCCACCACACCACACCGGCCGTCGACTCCCGGCCGCCAGCCGCCAGCCGCCGGCTCCCGGTCCCCGACTACTAACTCCCGGCTCCCGGCCGAGTGGCTTCGCCACCCCGACCGCAACCTCCCCTCCTCCCACCATCCACCACCATGTCCAGCATGAACCCCACCCGTGACCACGACTCCCCCGGCGGTTCCGGCGCGTCCGCCGACCTGCCCGGGCCCCTCGCGTTCCAGCTCGTCCTGCTGCGCCGGATGGCCGACCACCAGCCGGGCCTCGTCGAGGACGCCCTCCGCCAACTCGGCGTGACCCGCGCGCAGCTGCGGGAGGCCAATCGCCGCTGGCAGGCCCGGATGCACAGCCCGCGGGCGCGCGCCGGCGTCCAGCCCTACCGGGCGCTGCTGGGCGCGCCCGAGGCCGCCGCCACCCGCCGGATCGGCGACCTGACCTGCGAGGCGTTGAGCTGGCCGGTACCGCTCTGGCCGGACCTGCGGTTCGAGGTCCTCAGCGCGCCCGGGGGCGGCGTCTGGAACGCCTGGCTGGTACGCGCGCCCGGTGCGTCCGGCCCGGAACTCCGTACGACCGCCGACCTGACCCCGTGGTCCTGCACGGTGGACGAGGTGGCGCGCGCCTTCGCCCCGGCCCGCCCGATGGAGGGCAGCGCGCCCACCCGCTGGCGCCTCTCCTGCACGGCCCCCGGGCCGACCGGGGAGCGCGAGCCCGTCATCGCGGAGTTCACCTGGGGGCTCTACCAACGGCGAGTGGAGTAGCGGGCGCAGGGCCTCGATATCGGCAGGGGGCTTTGGTCACGAGTCGTGACGTCACTTGCTCAGCACTTCGGGAGGCGCTCAGCCGCGCCATGTTCGATGTTCACGAGAGGCGACAGCACCGGTGTGGTCCCAGCCGTCAGTGCTCGCCGAGGAAGATCTCCCTGACTTCGCGCAGCGCGTAGTAGACCAGCACGTACCCAGCGGCCGGGTCGGCCCACCACAGGCCGGCCAGAGAATTCAGCAGGAGGCCGAGCAGCACGGCCGTGGCCAGCAGGCCGTCGATCAGGGTGACCCGACCCTCGGTCTTCAGCACCGGATTGTCCAGCGCGTTGCCGGTGCGTGCCTTGCCGGCGGCGAGCGCGAACATCACTGCGGCCGTCACCGCAGTCCAGCCGATGCCCAACGGCGAGTGGTGGGGCCGGAAGCCGCTGACCAGCACCCACGTGGACTGCACCAGCAGGTACGCCGCCAGCAGTCCGAAGCCGACACCGATCAGCTTCAGCGCACGGCGCTGGCGCTCCACGCCGGTACCGGACAGCTCCCAGATCACTACAGTGGAGGCGCCGATCTCGATCAAGGAGTCCAGGCCGAACCCGGCCAGTGCCACGGACCGCGCCGAGATCGCGGCGACGGCGAGCACCACGATGCCGATCACATTCCAGCTGAGGGTGGTGTACTCCAGAGCGAAGCCACGGCGGACAAGCGTTCGGCGGGCGGCGTCATCGGTTCTGGTCACCGCGAGATCCTCCCAGACCTGCCTGCCGGGCCTGAGATGCGCCTCGGGCAGTGCTATCGAATCTCGTGAAGAGTTCGCTTCGCGCCCTCACCCATCTGCCTCCCAAACCGGTGAACACGTGCTGACCGTTCTCGTGGATGCAGCCGGCAGGGGGTGAAGAGGAAAGGGGGCGGCGGGCGGCGACACCGGCCACAGTCACACCATCCTGACGCGCAGTCAACTGCCGCACGCGCGCCGGCCGATCACAGTTGACAGCCGATCAGTTCGCCTACAGGCGTGCGCCGATCACCTCACCGCCACCACCATTACCACCCTCACCATCCGTGGTTAACACCCCCCGAGCCCCCCTCACCCACGGGTCAGGTCGGCAGCGCCCGCGCTCCCCAGCTCGGCCCCGCGCGCCGCGCCTCACCCCCGGCCTGGGCCTCGGCCCCGCCTCAGGCAGTGCCTGCCCTCCGGCCCACGCCACCCCAGCCCCTCCCCCCTTTTCGGCCTCCTCCCCCGCTCCCCTCCCCCGAGTGGACGCGCTCGGCGGGCGGGAAAGGGCGGCGGCTCGGAGGATGGCGCACGAGCGCTCACGTGCGGGCGCTCGTGCCCAGTACCGGTCCACCGGGGACGTTCACACCGGCCCATCGGGGAGGAATCCGCCATGACCATCAGCCTCGCCCAACTGCGGCGCTGCTCGGCCGCCGTCGACCTCGGCGCGGCCCGGACCAGGGTGTATGTCAAGAACCAGGGCCTGGTCGTCGACGAACCGACGGTCGCCGCGATCAACACCCGCACCGGCTCGATGCTGGCCGTCGGCGCGCAGGCCGAGGTGATGGACGGCCGCACCCCCGACTACATCCGCGTGGTCCGGCCGGTGTCCAACGGGACGGTCGTGGACATCGACATGGCCCAGCGCCTGCTGCGCCACCTGGTCGGCGACAAGTTGCGCAAGACCTGGCGGCGCAGGCCCACCATGCGGGCCGCGGTCTGCCTCCCGTACGGCAGTGAGCCGCTGGCGCAGCGGGCGGCCGTGGAGACCCTGACCGGGCTGGGTGCCCGCCGCGTCGAGCTGGTGGACACACTGGTCGCCGCGGCCGTCGGCTGCGGGCTCCCGGTGGAGCAGCCGGAAGCGACCATGATCGTGGTGTGTGGTGCGGGCACCACACAGGTGGCGGTGCTCTCACTGGGCTCGATCGTGGCCGCCGAGACCGTTCCGGTGGGCGGCAACGCCATCGACCACGCGGTCATCCAGCACCTCCGGCTGCACCACGAGCTGATGCTGCCCAACCAGTCGGTGCGGCCGCTGCATCTGATGCTGTCCGGGGACGGTGAGCTGACGCCGGGTTCGACGGAGGTGCACGGGCGGGACGTGATCAGCGGACTCGCGCGTTCCGTGCATGTGGACACCGAGCGGGTGCGGCGCGCGATCATCACCCCGCTGACGGCGATCCTCGACGGGATCGGGGCGGTGCTGCGACGCTGCCCGCCGGATCTGGTGGCCGACCTCGGGGAACGCGGGATCATGCTGGCCGGCGGCAGCGCGCTGATCCCGGGCCTGGAGCCGATGATCCACGAGGCCACTTCCATGCCGGTGCACATCGCGGACCAGCCCGGCACCTGCGCGGTGCAGGGGCTGGGCGCCATGATCGAGGGCAAGGTACAACCGCTGCACCTGGACCCGATGGCGCCGTAGCCGGCCAGCAGTTCGCGTCGAGGGAGAACGGAACAGGCCGCACGGACGGTCGACAGTTCGCGCAGACGGTCGACAGGTCGCACAGCCGGCCATCAGGCCGCGTGGACGGTCAGCGGGCCGCGTACGGTCAAGGGCCTGGAAACGGTGGACCAGGGGCGGCAGCCCGGCCCGCCCTCGCCTACCCGGCCCCGACCGTCCCCCTCCGGCCCGGCCCCTACCAGCTCCTCCGCGGCCTACAGACTCCGCGCGTTCCAGGCCACCACCGCCGGGCGGTCGTGTTCGGTGCCGAGGACGCCGACCGCGCCGGTGCCGAAGGTGAACAGGCCGCCCGCGGTGGCCGGCAGGCCGAGGCGGCGAGCGGTCAGGACGCGCAGGAAGTGTGCGTGTGCCACCAGCGCCACATCGCCCTCATCCGCCTCCAGATGCGGCGCGATCAGGGCCAGCACCCGGTCGGCGCGCGCCCCGACCTCCTCCGGGGACTCGCCCGGGTGGTCGGCCGGTCCCGGTGCCACACCGTCGTCGAAGAGGTACCAGCCGGGTCGGGTGCGGTGGATCTCGGCGGTGGTGATGCCCTCGTCCCCGCCGTAGTCCCATTCCCGCAGGTCGTCGACGATCTGCGGGGAGGGCAGCCCGGCGAGTTCGGCGGTGCGCAGGGCGCGGGCCATCGGACTGGCGTAGACCTGGGCGATCTTCCGTGCCGACAGCAGCGGGCGCAGCGCGCGGGCCTGGTCCTCACCGTTGGCGGTGAGGGGGAGGTCGGTCCAGCTGGTGTGCCGGCCGTCGCGGCTCCACTCGGTCTCACCATGCCGGATCAGCAGCAGCTCACTCATGCCGCGCACCCGCCCCACAGGCCCCGGAAACCCCGCGCGCCCCGGGCATTTGGGACGCCCCGATCACCGGGTACGCCCCGGACCCCGGATACGCCCCGGCCACCCGGTACGCCGCGCGGGCGCAACGCGGAGCGCGCACTCTCCGCACCCCACGCTCTTCGCACCCCCGCCCCCGCACCCTCCCCGGCCTCCGCGTTCGCCGCGCTGCGCTCGCTCACTCGCCCTGCGTCCGCTCTCCCGTGCCGGCCTGGCCCTCCTGCGCCTGGGCCTCGGCGACCGACGCGCGGACCTCGTCCATGTCGAGGGCGCGGGCCTGGCCGATCACGTCCTCCAGGGTGGCCTCCGGCAGTGCGCCCGGCTCGGCGAACACCGCGATGTTGTCCCGGACGATCATCAGGGTCGGGATCGAGCGGATATCGAAGGCGGCCGCGAGCTCCGGCTGCCGCTCCGTGTCGATCTTGGCGAACAGCAGGTCGTCGTGCTTCTCCGACGAGCGCTCGAAGACCGGCCCGAACCGCTTGCACGGTCCGCACCACTCGGCCCAGAAATCGATCAGCACGAAATCGTGGGCGGAGACGATCTCGTCGAAGTTGTCCTTGGTGAGCTCTACGGTGCTCATGCGCGCTCCTGCTTCCGGGGGTCGGGGCTTCGGGCGGTTGACGCGCCGGCCGTCGGACCGCCGCGGCGGGCGGCCGCTTTCGGCGACGGACCCGCTTCAGAGATCTCGCCCGCCCCGGCTCCGAACGAGCGCGGGACGGATCGACGGCCGGTCGGCCGACTCGGTTCGTTCTTCTGATGTGTGCGGTGTGCGGTCTCCGGTGGTGCGTGCGGTGTCCGACGACGGTAGGCGGGCCGAAGCGCCCCTGGTGTCGGCGTACGTCCCACCCGGCGCCCGCACGGTGTAACAGCGTCACCCCGTACGGTATTCCGCCCACCGGGCCGCCCGGCTCCCCTGCCCAGCCCGCGGCGACCTAGACATCCCGCAGCCCACCGCACCCCGCCCCGTGGCGGAGATCACGCCCAACCGGAAGCCCCCGGCAGCCGCCCCGCCCACCGTCGCCCCCCGGCCCCACCCCCTCAAATCCAGTAAGGCGCCACCGGTACCGCACCGCCCCCGGGCGACGTCAGCCCCGCCCCGTCCTTGGACCGCCCGGTGAGCCACCCCAGCAGGTCCGCCGGCCCGCCCCGGACCACAACCCGGCCTCCCCCGACCACCGACCCGCCGACCACCGACCCACCGGACACCAGCCCGCCGGCCACCGACCCCCCGACCGAGCCCCCCTCCCCCGAACCACCCTCGACCGAACCGTCCTCAGCCGCACCGCCCCCGCCCCCGCCGCTCCCGGGCGACGGGCCCACCTCCACCACGAGCCCCGACCCCTCCGTGGCCTCGATCCGCAGGGACGGGGCGTCCGCCCTGCGGGACACCGCTGCGGCGATGTCCTCGATGATCCAGCGGGCGAGGCGTTCCGGGATGTCGGCGAAGGTGTAACCGGCGGCCAGGTCGGCGTGGTGCACCTCCAGTTCGCGGAGTCTGGTGGCGAGCAGGCTGTCCGGCGTCCGGAGTTCCCCGGTCCGCAGCCGTACGCGGCGCTGCCAGGCGGCCTCGGGGAGGGTCCGGACAGCGGTGTCCAGGCGGGCGGCGCTGGCCGCCACGTCGTCCAGCAGGGCGGCGACCGGCCGCCCCGCGCCCGCCTCGATCTCCGCGTCCCGGGCCGCCATGTTCGCGTACTGCGGGATCTCCTCGCCCGTACGCGCCCCCTCCAGGAGCCGGCACAGGCTGTCGGCGGCGCGCGCCACGTGGGTGATGACGTGTCCGCGCGTCCAGGGCGGCACCAGGGAGGGGGACCGCACCTGACCGTCGGTCAACTGCCCGACCGTGCGCACGAACCGCGCCATGGACGCATCGATCGGCCCGAGCAGCCCCTCGACACCCACCCGCACCTCCCCTCCCGGCAACTCCGGCACGTCCGGCACCTCCGTCAACTCCCCCACCTCTCCCTCCAGCCCCTCCCGCCATTCCATTTAACGAAATCCCCATCCCGCGATGCGAATAATCGCCTCCCCGGCCCTGAGGGCTCCGCGGCCCCCTCCGCGCCTCCGGGAGGAGCGCTTGCAGTGGCGCCTGCGCCGTGGCACGCGGCGCCCCCCGGCGGCGGCTAGCATCGCTGGGGAGACCGCCAAGAACGGAGTGTTCATCTGTGCGTCAGCTGCGCGTAGGCGTCGCCATCTTGACCATGGGGAACCGCCCCGCCGAGCTCCAGGAACTGCTGGATTCGGTGGCGAAGCAGGATCTCCCCGCGACCCACATCGTGGTCGTCGGCAACGGCTCGCCGCTGCCCCCGCTGCCCGACGGCGTCACCGGTGTGGCGCTGAGCGAGAACCTCGGGGTCTCCGGTGGCCGGAACGTCGCCCTGGACGAGCTGCGCAAGCTCGGCGACCTCGACGTGGTGGTCGACCTCGACGACGACGGACTGCTGATCAGCAACGACGTCTTCAGCCGGCTCGCGGAACTCTACGAGCAGGACCCGAAGTTGGGGATCGTCAGCTTCCGGATCGCCGACGAACTGGGCCGCACCCAGCGCCGCCACGTCCCCCGCCTGCGGGTCGGGGACCCGCAGCAGGGCGGACTGGTCACCACGTTCCTGGGCGGCGGGCACGCGCTGTCGGTGCCGATGCTGGACCGCGTCGGCGGCTGGCCCGACGAGTTCTTCTACGCCCACGAGGAGACCGACCTGGCCTGGCGGGCGCTGGACGACGGCTGGCGCATCCGCTACGCCCCCGAGATCGTGCTCCAGCATCCGTACACCTCGCCGACCCGGCACGCGGTCTACCACCGCATGGTCGCCCGGAACCGCGTCTGGCTGGCCAAGCGCCACCTGCCGGCCGTGCTGGTCCCGGTGTACCTCGGCGTCTGGGCGGCGCTGACCGCCGTCCGCAGCCGCTCGGCGGCGGGCCTGCGGGCCTGGGGCGCCGGCTTCGCCGAGGGCGTGCGGACCCCGTGCGGCCGGCGGAAGCCGATGCGCTGGCGGACGGTGTGGCGGATGACACGACTGGGCCGGCCCCCGGTCATCTAGCCGCCGGCCCCGGGTGCCCCGGCCGGCCTCCGCCCCCGGGCCGGGGGCCCGGCCGCCGGCCCCACGCCCCGTCCCGGCCCATGCGCAGAGGCCCCCACGGAATTCCCTGGGGGCCCCTGCAATGCCGTGTGCCGTCCGGTCAGATCGTTTCTGCGCCGGAGGGCCGTGGTGGGGCGGGTGGGACTCGAACCCACGGCCGACGGATTATGAGTCCTCCGAGGATCTTGGTGGCCCTTGCCGATCAACGGCCCTCTTTGCCGTTTTGCCTGGTCAGAAGGGGTGCGCCATGTGAGCGCACCCCGGACCTTGTCGGTCTCTTCCTATCCTTGTGTCCCAACCGCGTCCCATCACAACCGCGTTTGGACAGACCCGGCCAAGGTCCCCACAGATCGTGGCTGGTCGCAGCCGGGTCTCGAACCCGGCTGCAGCGGATTTCCGTTCCAACGCACAGAGGCTCCGCCCCCGGTGCCAGGGCGGAGCCTCTGTGGCCGTTCTCGCAGGCCAGACGTCATGTAGAGCTTATCGGTCCTGACTCATTCATTCCAGGGTGAGCTGACGCGTCTCAGGAGGCGTGGCCTTGTGGGGGCGTTCCGCGTAGAGGGCGAATCCCCCTCCAGGTGCCGCGCCGGCCTTGTGACGACGGGCGTACGGCTCGGCATAGAGCCGCAACGGTCCGCCGGCGTCGAACCGCCCCGCGGGGTACCTCTCCGTCACATGGAGCAGCCAGGTCTTGTGCCCCTTGGCGCCGGGGGGACGGTCGAAGATCGGAAGGGTGCGCCACCCGGGGTGGGTGTGGTCATGGGCGTCTTCAATGGCGTGGTCTCGCTTCGGCTGGTCCGGCCCTTCCCAGGCGCAGGCGAGACAGGCGCCGCGGTAGAGCCATTGAGCATCGCCGAGGACTTTGGTGAGGGAGGTCGCGGTGTGGCGGGGAGCCGGGTTAGGTGGGGTGCCGAACTGGGTCGTGTATCCGGGGTCGTCCCAACCGATGGACCAGGTTTGCCTTAGGACTTCTCTGCTGGCACCGCGGAGGGTGGTGTAGTGGCGCTGGCGGGCGATAGCGCCGGTGGTGTTCGTCATGTCGCTCCGAGTGGGGGCGCGGCCGGGCCGCGCCCCGTGGGCGGGTCGGTGGGGGGTTCAGCTGGTACTGGTGTCCGAGCGCCGCTTGGGCGTGCGCTTACGGGGGCGTCGGGTGGCGGCGGTTCCGCTGCGGCCGCTGGCCTTCTTGGTAGGGGTCGCTTCCGGGGTGCCGTCTTCCTTCGGCGTGGGCGCGGGGTCTGCGGCGGCGCCCGGTTCTGTGGTCTCCGGCTGAGGTTCGGGTTCCGGCTCAGTCAGCTCGGGCTCCGGGGCGGCTTCCGCCTCGGTTGGGTCTGACTGGGGCTCACGCTCTATCGCTTCCGGCTGGGGCTCGGGCGTGCTCGGCTCGGGTTCGGGCTGGTTGGTGTCCGGCTGGGGTTCCGTGGCCGGCTCGGGGGTGTCCGGCTCCGGCTGAGCTTCGGCATGCGGCTCCGCCTCGGTGCTGTTGGTGGCGGTTGCGGTCTGCGGGGTGTCGGTTTCGGTGGTGACCGTGGCGAGGGCGTTGTCGAAGAAGTCCTTCCAGGGCTGGTGGCCGACGTAGTTCGGCTTGTACTGGAAGGCGGGCAGGAGGTGTTCTTGGAGGGTGTTGAGGATGATGGTGGCGGGTTCTTCGTCGTCGTCGGTGATGAGGGTCGTGGCTTTGTTGTAGCGGTGCCCTTCGGGGAGGCGGGCCAGGAGCTGTGCTTCGTGGGCGGCCTGTTCGGCCGGGGTGGCGTTGTCGGGGAGGTCGGGGGCGGCGTTGCCGGTGATCCAGAGCTGGACGGTCGCTCCGCCGAAGATGGGACGGAAGCTGATGGCGCGCCCGTCGCCGTGGATGAGGTGGGCGGCACCGTCGGCGGGTGCTTCGGGGTCGAGCGTCCAGCCGGGGCCGAGGTTCTGGGTGAGAGTGGCTGCCGTTTCTCGGACGGCGGTGTCGGTGATGAGCATGTTCGGTTTCTCCAAGAGGTCTGCTGGTGGCGCGGGGGCCCGTCCGGCGGGTGGGCCCCCGGCATGGTTATGCGGGACGCACCTCGTCGCCGTCGCCCAGGAGCATCGAGAGGGTGGAGCCGTTGTCCCAGTTGACGTAGAGCTGGGCGAGGCCGGCGTCGTACCGCTTGACGGCGCCTTGGTCTCCTTCGGTGAGGTGGGTGTGCGGGTCGGTGGTGTGGACGAGTGCGATGCGGTCGCCTCGCTTATAGGTCATCTCGAACCCCTTTCCGTTGGCTCTATTCTATATGCACTCTGGAGAGGCTCAAGATCACCTGCGAAAATCTTTGAGGCATTTCCCCTGGTCAGGCCGCTGCACCGCGCACCAGCGCCTCGACCTTCCGGATGGCCGCCAGGAACATGGCCTGCTCGTGGAGCCTGTCTCGGCGTTCCAGCGACTCCCGAGCTTCCCGCGCAGCCCTCTCGATCAGATCACCTTCTGCGAGAGTGTCGCCGCAGGCGATCAGCACATGAGGGCCGAGATCCCAAAGAATCGCGTTGACAGCAGCACCGGCCGCCGCGAGTTCGTCGACATCGTTGAGGGACCACCCGAAGTCATGCGGATTGAGGCCCCGTTCTCGCAGTAATTGAGCAATGGCGCGATACATGGTGCCCGTTCCGCTGGCGGGATCGTGGAGTTTCATGCCGGGTTCGAGCGACTTGCCGTCGAGCACCACGCTGGCCATTACCTCAGCGACGCTCGGCGGCGTGTAGACCTCCGCGAGCGAGTCGTGTGCGCCTGCCGCGCGCATGACGGTCAGCAGCGGGCCCATCACGTCGGTGGCGGAGTTCACGTAGGGATCGTCGCTGCTGGTCAGGTGCAGCAGTCCCCTGGTCAGGGCGGCGGTAAGGACGGCTCTGACTGCACCGGCGCGACTCGATGGGGGGTCCTCGTCGTCCAGCCACTTGTGCAGTGGCGTGGCTCGGTCGATGAGGTCGGGGCGCATGATCCACCAGCGCGCCCAGCATTCGCGGAACGCGGTGAGGAGTTGGGTGTCGTCCAGGCTGAGCCACCAGTCGGCGGCAAGGTAGGCGTCCGGTCCGCGAAGTGGCCACAGGGCGAGGGTGGCCACCACGCCTATCGGGACCTCGATACCGGAGCCGCCCTGGGCGTGGTGCCAGGCGTAGCTGACGGCCTCGGCGATTTCGAAGGCGGCCTGGTGCGGGTTTGCCTGCGCAGGCCGGTAGTGGGCCGCTTTCGGCTTGGTCGGGGCGGGTGTCGGGCGGGGGTGCGGCGAGATCGTGACGGGGGCGGGTGCCGGTGGGAGGTCGGCGAGGTCCCGGCGCGGCGGCGCGGGCGTGGGTGGCGCCGGTGCTTCGTGGGCGGCGTTGAGGTCAGCGAACAGATCGAGCTGGCTCATGCAGCGTCTCCTGGAGGATGGGGGCGGTGGCCGGTGGCGGCCCGGCCGGATCGGGCCGCCACGGCAGTGGTCAGCGGAACTTGCGCAGCATGCGGCGCAGCTCGGTGTCGGCTTCCTCGGTACGTCCGTCCGCCAACTTGGCGGCGTGCGACAGCATTTCGGTCAGTTCCGGGGCGGTGACTCCCGTGAGGATGTCGGTGAGGGACAGGGGCCAGTGGCTGCCGACGCGGTGGGGGTAGCCGGCGGCGAGCGTCAGCACGATTTCCGGTATGAGCTGGTCGGTGCGGTCGTCGCTGAGGCCCAGGCGGCGGCCGATGCGGTGAATGGCGTCCGGGTTGCCGAGGGTGGCGGTGGGCGGGACGGCCTGGTGGGCGCGGTTGGCAGCATCGATCTCGCGCTGCACGAAGGCTTCCCAGTGCAGGCGGGCGTCGGCTTTCCGACCGTCGGCCTTCAGGGCGGTGGCCGCGAGGAAGGCCGCGAAGCGGGGCGTTTGGATGGCGGTCTGCAGGTAGTCGGCCGGCGCCAGTCCGGTTCGGGCGACGGTGGGGCTGTGCGATTCGGTGTGGAAGTGCTGGAGGGTGGCGTGCAGCGCGGCTTCAGCGGCGGCGGGTGTGACGCCGAGCGTGGTGACGAGGCTGGCACAGAGGATGTCGATGGGGTTGGCGTTCACGCCTGGTTCTCCTGGTTCGGTGGGTGGGGTGGCGGGACGTTTCAGCTGTGGGCGGGTGGGCCGTAGTGGATGAGGAGTTCGGCAATCTCGCGGGCGATCTGGTCCATCAGGGCGCGGATGTGCTTTCTGTCGCCGCCCAGGTACAGGGCGAGGTCGAGGACGTGAGGGGCCGCGGCGTAGTCGAGGAGTTGCCGGTACTGCGGCTGGGTGAGCGGCAGAAGGCCGTCGGGGCGGAGGGCCCACGAGGCGGTTGCGGCGTTGTCCACAAGCTCTGCGGCGGCGCGGAGCATGGCGTCGCCGGGGGCGCGGGTGAGGATGACCAGGGCCATGGCGCCGATGTGGTGGGCCGGGGTGTTGATGACCGGCGTTGAGGGTCTGGTGGGCACGGTGGGTCTCCGGTTGGAATGGGCGACACACCCCCCCCTGGATCTTTTCTATGTGCATTCGGGGTATGGGGGTGCATCTGACGCGGCGGGGTCAGTCCTGCGGGAGGTCCGCGGCCGACGCGGGGGTCGAGCCCGTCACCAGAGGGGGCCGACCGTACGAGGGGGCAGGCCGCGGGGGTTGGCGGGCAGGGGAACGGCGATATCGCGCGGATCCTTCAGCGGATGGACGTAGAAGTAGCCGGGCGGGTGGGAGCGCAGGTCGGCGAGCCTGGCGAGGAGGGAGGCGTCGGCCGCGACCTTACTCCAGGCGGCCCCCGGGCCCCGGGCGAGGTCGAAGCGGAGCAGGAGGCGGCCGTCGTTGCCGTGCAGGCGCCACAGGGTGTACTCGCCAGGGGTGTCGGTTCGGGTGGCGACGAGCGTCTTGACGCCCGGCTCGATCCTGCCGGTATTCACGCACAGGCGCCGCAGTACGGCGCGGGCGAGGTCGCGCGCCGCCCGGCAGACCTGGCGGTCCGCGAGGGGGCATGGGTCGATCGGTGTCACAGGGCTGACTCCTTGATGTAGGCCCGCCCGGCGACCGTGGCGCGAAGCACCTGGTCGCCGGGCGGAGTTCGGCGGGGCTCCCCCCTTGCTCTGACTGGTTCTATTCTATATGCATCAGGGGGGTTTGCAAGTTTCCGTGTGGATTTTCTTGGTTGGGTGCTTGCCTATTTCCGCAGATCACCGGCTACCTCGACAGCCGTGAGTTCACGGACGTGGAGCACGAGACGCGATCCACTGACGACGTGCCCCAGCCGCATGTCCGGGCCGATGACGCGCGTGTGGTCGTCATCGTCCAGGACGCCTTGGTCTACCAGCCCATCGACGCACGCCTTGAAGCTCGGGTACCAGTTGGCCGGGTCTCGTCTCTGCCGGTCTTCCGGGTGCAGCACCCCGATGATGTGCGCCCTCTCCAGGTGCGGGACCCCTCGGCAGGCTGCCCAGGCCGCCCGCCGCAGGACTTTGGTCAAGTCAGCGCGCTTATGGTGATGAAGACGCTGGTTGGAGTTGAGGAGCAGCAGCCGCGGGGGCAGGGCCACCCGGAACCGGCGTCCTGGCATCCCCTCGAACCAATCTTTCGCCTCTGCTGGGACCTGGGCGAGCTGCGGTGTCGCCGTCGGCGCGTCCTCGGGCGCATATCCGCTCTTGCGTCTCTGTCCGGAGCTGGTGATACCGGCAGGATGCAACTTGTCGGCGAGGATCAGGCGTCGGTGGGCGCCGGTGTCAGCGTCGGCGACCAGAACATACCTGTCACCGTCCTCGCACCGCACAATGCGAATGCGAGTGGGGTCCTGCGAATGGCAGGCCGTGAAGATGCGGCCAGCCTGTATGTGATTCATGGACGTTCCCGTTTCACGAGCGCCTCGACGGCCCGTACGGCAACGAACGCGGGCAAGAAGACGGCGGCGACAGCGAGGTACAGGGCGACCGCGGCGGGCCGCAGTTGGGCGGCGAGGCGCAGCATCGGTTCGTTGGCCAGCAGCGAGGAGAAGAAGCCGGCCAGGAAGACGGTCCCGAAGAGCCAGAGGAGAAGCACGAGGGCAGCAAGCAGGCCGGTCACGCTCTGCTCTCCTCGTCCGGCTGCACGAGGACGATCCTCAGCACGCCGGCTCGCGCGAGCCGGAGCGCCAGTGAGGCCGCTCGTCCTCTCGGGTGCTTGGCGAACCCTTCACAGATGGCCGGGGCTGTGGTGCCGAGCGTCTTGTGGCAGACGATGTGGCCTTCGTCGGCTACGGCCCTGTTGACCATGTTTGCCACCCGGCCCGGCGCCAGGTTCATGAGGTTTCCGGGCCGGAAGATGCACGTGGTGCAGCGGTCCTGGCAGACCCGGACGGTCCACGTTGCCGGGTCGGCGACGTCGTGGCGCAGACCCTCGGCTGAGTAGCTGGCGGGATCGGTCACCGCTCGGCCCCCGCGGTGGCCAGGAAAACGGCCTCGCCGGTCGCCGCGAGGAGCGCGTGCATGCACGCGGGCCACAGCATCTTGTCCTTGGCGGTGTAGGCAGCCTGGTAGAGAGCCAGGGCCATGTCGCTGTCCCCGTTGAGGTTCGCGGCGATGAACCGGGCGGCGAACAGGGCGGTCGGCGGGATGGTGCTCTCCGGCCGCGAGCCGTCGACGGCGCCGATGCCCCAAAAGCAGGCGCGGTGGTGGTGGCCGTGCACCTTGAGCACTGCGGCCTTGGCGACCGTGGCGATGCCGCAGGCGACTCCGTACATCATGCTCGGGGTCTGGGTCTTGGTAAGGGCGGTGAGGATCTGCGCGGACTCCTCCCGGCGGCCTTTGACCCACTGGTAGACCGCTTCCCAGATGGCGTCGGCTATCTCGTCGTGCATCAGCACACCTCTTCGTTCGTTGCTTGGTCGTGGTGGAGGAGCCCGTGTCTCATGCGACGGGCAGCATGGGCGCCGCCTGGTGCTGGCGCCGGAGTTCGGCCAGGGGCAGCGGGCGGCTGACGCCCTTGTGTCGCTGGCGCAGGATCGTGACGGGACCCAGCAGTCGGCGCAGGTCCTCTTCCTGCGCTTCGGCGTAGGCGTACCGGTCGGGCATGACGTCCAGGAGGTGCTTCCACTGCCGCATGCCGGCTCGCACGCAGGTGCCGCCGCAGTTGTTGTGGGAGAAGCCCAGCTCGTACAGGCGGGGCGGGGGAACGCCGAGTGCTCGTGCTTCTTGGAGCAGTTCCGCCTTGGTCCGCGGGGGCTCCCACTTCGAGCACAGGGGGAACCGGGTGTGCCACGGCTTCCAGGCACGGGCGATGGCGGGAATGCGGGCCCGGTCCCGGGCCGTGGGCTCGATGCCGATATACACCAGCGTGTCGGCGGGATTCGTGTGTGCCTGCATCCAGGCGCGGCAGGGGACCTGCTTCAACGTCCGTGTGCAAGGGGCAAGTCGGTCGTTGCCGAGGAACCGCTTGTCGCGGAAGACCTGCCAGGGCGTACGTCCGTCGGCAACCTTGGTCAGCGGCACCCCCAGCAGGCGGCTGGTGTCGTCGGCGAACCTCCACAGGTCCGGGTCTTCGATGCCGGTGTCGGCTATGAGGAGGGTGAGGTTGGCGGTTCCGTGCTTCTCGGCGACACGGACGGCGGCTGCGAAGGAGCCGATGCCGCCGCTGAACTGCACGACGTGAGTGATCACTGTGCGCTCCGGGGTCAGGGCCGCCCCGGTGGTTGCCGGGGCGGCGCGGCGGGCATGTCAGGCGCGGGGCGTCTTGGGGGCCTTCTTGATGGCGCTGCCGTGTTCCGGGAGGGGCTTGGTGCCGTCGACCAGGGCCTTGAACGAGGCACCGGGCCGGAAGCGGACAAATCGAGTCGCCGGCACTCTCACCCGGCCGCCGGTCTGCGGGTTGCGGGCGAAGCGGGCCGGGCGCTGCACCGGGGCGATCGAGCCGAACCCGGTCACGGTGACCCTCTTGCCGTCGGTGACCGCGCGGACGATGGAGTCGAAGACAGCTTCCACCGCCTCTGCGGCGACGGCGCGAGATCCGAGCTTGGTGGCGACGTCCTCGATGAGGAGCTGCTTATTCATGTCGTACTTTCTGCGAGATGGGATGTTGGTTGAGCTGGAGGTCAGGCGGCGGGTTCGCGCACCGCCGGCGGCCTGTGCTCGGCCGCTCGGGGCGTTGCCGGCGGGAGGTAGGCGACGGCCTCGATGGGGATGTCCGCGTAGCTGCCGAAGGTGCGGCGAACCACGTTGCCGCGGGCCGTCGGCACGAAGTCGGTGTGCGAGTCCGGGTTGTTGCTGCCGATCAGCTGAGCCCACCGCTCATACACCCCGGCATGGGGCTGGTGCAGGTGCAGGCGGACACCCATGCCGAGTTCCAGGGCGTCGTTGTAGATAGCGGCGAATTCGATGCTGGGCGCGGGCAGGTCGGGGTTGACCTGGGCGATGAGTGCCACGGCCGCGACGGGGCCGAGCAGATCACGCATCGATCGGTCTTGAAGCATGTATTCAACTCCTTCGGTGAATCAGGCGACGCAGGGAAGTTCGAGCTGCTGTGTGTCGTCGTCCGCCTCCCCGAGCGGGTTGGCCGCGGGGGTGTAGAAGGGCTCGCAGTCGGGGCACTGCTGCTCGACGGCGCGTCGGTGGGCGCGCGAGCCGGCGGCGGTGCCGCACGCCTTACGGATGACCGGCGGCGGCAGCTCGCTGGGGTCGGCGTCCGGGAGGGCGCTGACGATCACGCCGTTGAGCCAAACCCGCCCGCCGCACACGCCGTCGAAGGCGCTCTTGGCGGGACGGACCTGTCGGATGCAGGCGGCGCGGTAGGGGCAGCCACTGCACACGTACAGGACGGGTTCGCAGATGGCGACCAAGTCCTTGCCGTTCTTCCACCGGTTGTCGGCCACGGCGAAGTCGGGGTCGCCCCAGCAGGGCGCGTGCTCAGTGACGTAGGTGCCGGGCTGGGCACCGCGGGTTCCGGTCACAGGACGGGTTCCAATCGCTGGCCTATCCACCGCGCGACGTTGACGGAGACGGCGTTGCCCGCCTGCATGGTCTGCTCGGCCTGGTTGCCGTAGACGACGTACTTCTTGGGGAACCGCTGGCCTTCGAGCTGTTCCCGGGGTTTGAGCATCCGGAAGTAGCAGTCGTTGATGTCGGGCGCGCTGCGCACGAGCGCCGCCGAGTCACGGGTGGACAGGGTATGGATGGGTTCGGCGGCCGTCTTCACTGCGGCCTTGCGGTAAGGGATGACGAGGGTGTTCCTGGCGCGCTCGGGCACGCGGCCGGCGTGAGTGACCAAGCCGTGGTGGTTGCCCTTCGCGGTGATCCCGGCGAGCGGGGTGCTGGCGGGACTGGCTGTGGCGTGGTTGCGGAATTCGACGATGAACGGGTCCACCGTCAGCAGGGCTTCGCTCTCGCGGGTGGTGCGGGTGCGCAGCGGCACGTCGACCGGAACAGCATCCGTGTTCCACGAGCCGCCGGTCGGTACCAGAAGCGCGTCGCCCTGCTTGGCGGTGCGGGTCGGCAGAGGCCGGTCCTCGACGGCGTACGCCCTGTCTCCGCCGTCTTTGCCGTGCGTGAGCGTGATGGAGCTAGGACGGTAGGGGAACTTGGTGAGGCCGGCGCGGATGCGGTCCATCGTCGTATCGGCCAGGGGCTTCTTGCGGTCTCCGATCCGCGTGCCGAGGTCGTCCCAGTTGATGATGTCGCTCGCCGGGCGGACGTACGGCTCGACCATCGCGTGACGGCAGCGACTGTTGGGGCAGCGGTAGATGTAGTCGCGCCGGTACTTCCCGATGCGAACGCCGGCGACGTGCCACGACTGTACGGCGTGCACGTCACCGCCGCAGTCGACGCAGTACGCCAGCGGCCTGGGCTCCAGGTCCGGCTTCCGCATGGTCTTGAGGGTGAAGACCACGTACATCCGATCACGCCACTGCGGAGCGCGCAGGTTGGTGTCGTCACCGATGTGGGCGCTGCTGACGGACACGGTCTGGTACTGGTAGCCGAGCAGCTCCATCGCTTCGAGCCACTTCGGGAACAAGATCCAGTCGAGACCGAACTCGACGACGTTCTCCACGACGATGGCCTTGAACCGCTTGGCTTCGGCGGCGCGCACCACGCACCAGGCGGTGACCCGGGTCCGTTCGAAGGCTTCCTTCGCCAATGTCTGCCAGTCCTCGCCTTCGTCGAGCAGGTCTAGCAGGTTCATCTGGTCGGTCTCACGGGGCTTCCCGCCAGCGGGGCTGATCTCCGTGCAGATGACGCCGGCCGACAACACTTCTGCCTTGGGCAGGTGACGCATGGGGAAACCCGACAGGTCGATGCAGGCATGGTCGGCGTGGGGATGGTTCGCGGCATGGGTGTCCAGGGCGAGCTGCCAGTGGTTGACCCCGAGGATCAACTCGTGTCCGGCTTCCACGAAGCCGGTGCTGATCCCTCCAGCGCCGCAGAACAGGTCGATGACGGTGGCCATAGTGGTGGTCGCTCTCCAAGAAGTTCGCGGGGCCCGGCCCCGTCTCGCGGGGCCGGGCGGGAGCTGGGGGTCAGTGCGCGCGGAGACCGCCGTGCTTTTTGGCCCGGCGCAGGAAGGCCACCCAGTGCCGCCAGGTGGGGTTGCCGACCGGCACCTCGGCGATGTCCACGTGCGGGTGCGCCTCGTACGTGGACAGGGCCGCCGTGATCTCGGCGAGGGCGACCAGGAAGCCGCCGTTGTAGGTGAGCTTGTAGCTGGGGATGCCGGCCGGCTGCGGTTCCGAGGCGTCCTTGACCGCCTGGTAGGCGGCTCGGTACTCGGCGATGCGGTTCGAGGTGGCCTGGTCGCGCTGGGCGTCGGGCTGGAAGTCGCGGTCAGTCAGCCCGTACGCCGACAGCGACGGGAAGGAGGGAACGGGAAGCTCAACGAGCATCCTGAAGTTGGCCATCGCGTCGAGGGTCCGGGGCATTGCCGTCCACGGGATGCGGAAGTAGTTCTCGTCTCCCGCGGCGGGCTTGCCGTCGGCGGTCTGGATGTAGAAGTCGTATCCCACGGGGGTTCTCCAAGAGGTCGTTGGCTGCCCGGCCCGGCCAGTGCCGGGCCGGGCAGGGTTCAGCGGTGGGCGGCGTGGCGGTGGTGCTGTTGGCCGCAGGTGGTGCTCCGGGGGAGCCGGTTGCGGGCCTCCCAGCGGAGTTCGCCGACGACGAGCGCGGTGAGGCCGACCGCGACGACGACGGCGAACGCGAGGAGCGCGTGCATCGTGGTCATCACTTCGCCGCCTCGCCGTTGGCCTGGCAGGGCTGCATGAGCTGCAGGCAGGCAACCAGCACGCCCTGGGCGTCGTTGGTCTTGAGGGCGTTGTCCAGTGCGGCCTGGGCCTGGGATCGCTCCTCGTCGTTGTGCGGGTGCGCGATCAGACAAGTGCACGGGCGCTTGGCGGGCTGAGGTGGATGCGGCCGTGCCGGTTCGGCGCCGGGCATCAGGCGGTGACCTGGCCGACGTGCGCGAGGAAGACGGTGGCGATTTCGCCTTCCCGCTCCCACACGGTGAGGGGCCATACGGTCCCGCCCTGCTCGTGGATGCACCTCCACCCACGCTGCATCAGGTCGTGGGTGGCGTAGCCGTACTCCTTGACGGCCACGTGGCGGTCATCGAAGGGGCCCTGAACCAGCTCCGACAAGGGACGGTGTTTCGCCGAGACACCCTGAATCTGCACCGAGAGCAGGTCGATGAGTCGGACGGCCAAACCTCGCTCCGCGACGAAGGCTGCGACGGCCTGGATGAGGGGCACGACGTTGTTGCCGTACCGGGAGTCCTCGCCGTCCTCGGTGGAGTCGTAGACGAGCTCGTCGATGGTCGGGTTGTCCTGGTGCGCGCGCCGCACCTGGTAGCCCTGGACGTCCGTGGGGTCGAAAGGCAGTCCCTCGACCGAGGAGACCCACAGGTGCGACCCGTCGGTGAGCTCCGCGGTGATGCTGAACATGCCGCCGCTGATCTCGACGTCGGTGGAGAGCGGGATGCGCCGCAGTGCGGTGATGAGCGGTTCGTATGCCTGCCACAGCTTCCGCCACAGCGGGTGGTTGATGTTGCTGTGGGTCGGGAACGGGGCGGTCTGCGCGAGGTCAGTGCTCACGGGTTTTCTCCAAGAGGTCCAGTGGTACCCAACTCTACAGAGTTGGGATCTAAATTGCGCGCGGAACATGGTCAGCAGAGAGGGGGCTTCCGGCGCGCCTCCCGCACCCCTCGTGCCGCTGCAGTCAGGACCGCCAGCTCCTCGGCGCGGCGCCGGGCCGCCTCGCAGATCTGACCGGCCTGATGAGCGAGGCTACGCGCCTGCATGAGGGCGTGATGATTGACGCGGGGATCGAGGTGGGTTTCAGCGCCACCGATCTCGTCAAGCACTTCCTGGACGATCTCATCACGCATGTGCTCGACGTAACCGAGCCCATCCAGGTTGCGTTCACACTCGGCCTGATCCTTGAGCTCTGCGATCTGGATCAGCACGTCTCCAACCCCTTCGGGATCCTCGCGATAGAGGTCCGCCAGGAGGCGGATCAGCTCGCGGGCGGCGACGCTGCCATCGAGCACGAGAACACCCTCGCGTTCGCGGCGCAGGGCGGGCAAATAGGGCACGTCACTCCTTCCGTTAGAGGGAGGTTCCCCCTCTTTCTGGTTCTATTCTATATGCACTACTGGAGAATGTCCAAATTTTCAGCGTATTTTCTTTTCACCACCTAACTGCGGTTCTGTCTGCGCGACTTGGACTCACGCGCCGCCTCACGTGCAGCCCGGCGGGCAGCTTCAACCACCTCCAAGGTCTCCTCGACACGCCGTCGGCGTCTGGCTGCACCGTCGTGCCACTCATCCCAGAAGCGCCCGTTCGCCTCGTGCTCCGCAGCTTTGGACTCCTGGCCCTGCCTCGCCCGTTCGGCGCGCGGATTGGTGCCGCACCCACGACAAGAGGCTGCAAGGCGCCCACGGTGCCGCGGACAGTCCCTCTCCGGCGCCGCCGCGCTCGCTCCAGGTCTGTCCGCCACAGCGGGAGCGGGCTCCCCTACGGCGTCAGCCGTGGGGGTAGGGGGGAAAGGAAGGTCAGAGGAAGAACCAGGAAAGGAAGGGGTTCCACCGATGGAACCCAGTGGGTTCCCCTCGTGGAACTCATCGGGTTCCACCGGCGGAACCCTGCTCTCCGGCTCCTCCGGGTTCCCCCCGTGGAACCCTTCCTCTCCTGGGTTCCCCGCGTGGAACCCAGGTTCGACGTGGGCGTTGTCGGCTTCCTGCTGGCGTGCGGCCTCGCGGGCCTCGATGTCCTGGTACGTCATCGCGGGCCTCGCCGGCGCCGCGCGCTTCACTCCGCTGCGGGCCTTGCGAGGGTTCTTGGGGGCCTCCTTGCGGGCCTCAGCAGCCGCCTTGAGTTCGGGCGTCGTCGGGGTGGGCGGCACGCCGAGCGGGAACACACGGTAGACGGCGGTACGACCGGCCTTGCCGGTCTCTACGCGTTCAACGAGCCCCTTGGCTATCAGCTCGGTCACCAGGGTGATGGCCCGCTTGTCGGTCACGCCGACCCAGGCGGCAAGGCGCGTCAGGCCGGGCCGCGCGATGCGTGTCTCGTCGTCGGCGCTGTCGGCGATCTTCATGAGGGCGAGCTTCTGACTCTGGCTGAGCACGTCGGGCGGCAGATACGCCGCGGCGATCATGAGTTGGATGGACACGGTTCCCCTTGGCGGTACAGGCACAGCAGCAGGATGGGAGGCCCCGCCCGCGGTTCACGGGCGGGGCTGAGGAAGCAGGAGGGGACCGGATCAGGCCGGCGCAACGCTGATGACCGCAGGCGTCGTCCTGCCGGTCTTCCGCCGGGGAATGGCGAGCCCCGCCGCCTTGAGGTTCTTGACCATGCGATCCGCGTCCGGCTTCATCGGGACGGGGATGCCTGCCACCTCGTGGAGGTCGACCATCGCCTCCACATCGTCCGCCTCCTCGTCGTTCCCGCCGCGCCAACTGAGCCTGTTGGGCCCGTAGATGCCAGCCGGGGAGCGATCGAGCTTCTTGCGTGCAAACTTCTTGATCCGATCGCCCTCGCTGGCGAGCTCGTGACCCTTCACGTACTCGATCAGCGCCTGCTCACGGTCGGCGTCGTGGTGGATGAGCGCCGTCTGCTCCGGCACCCCGGGCGCGGTCCCCGGCCAGCACACGGACCGGAACGGGCAGTAGTCGCAGATGGCGTCGAGTCCCGGCCCGTTGAAGTCGCGAGGCATCTCCTCGGGGTCCCGGGTATCCCGTACGCGCTCCACCCACCACTGCGCCTCGGCCGCACGCTGGGGATCGAAGTCGATCTCCTGGATGTGCTCGGCACCGCTGTCGCGGTTGATGAAGCGGAAGCGAATACGCTTGATCTCCAGCGGCCCCAAGCGGGCCAGGTACCGCTGGCCCGGAACGTCCTCGAACCCGACGTCGTACAGCGCGCCCGCGTACAGGTGCACCTGCCGCAGCTCTGCAGCCGTGGCTCCGTACCGCAGAACGCGGTCCCACATGTACGTGGACTTCGTCTTGACGTCCTCCACGGTGAGCGCGTCGGCGGGTATGACGGGCCGGTGCCGCGCAGGCAGGCAGGCGGCCGTCGCCGCGTCGAGCTGAACGACGTCGACGTGGCCCCTGATCAAGTCGTCCTGGACGCTGCGCTCGACCAGCCACCCGTACTCGGTGCGCGCGGACTCCAGCAGGCCGGCGTGGATGTACGTGCCGAGGATCGCGGTGCGCTTGTCGGCCTGGTCGGTCGGGGTGACGCCGTGGAGGATGTAGGCGGCGCGTCGGCCGCACACGGTGTCGGATGCGCCGAGCTGGGTCTGCAGCGACCGGGGACGGCGGGCGTCAACGTCGTGCGCGGCGTTCCAGATGGAGGGTGCGACGCCATCAACGATGGTGGCTACGGACATGCGGGGACTCCAAGAGGTGCGTGCGGGCCGGTCACTGCTCGGCGTCCGCGTCCTGCTCTGCGGCCTTCCGCTGGGCGGCGGCGCGGAGCTTGTCGGCGTCGGTCAGAGGGCCCTCGCCCATCTCCGAGCGCGGATTGTCCAGTTCGGCAGCCCGCTGCTCGGCGGCGGCCCGGACGGTGGCGATCTCCTCACGGCTGAGCCGGTTGGCCGGGTCCGGGACGGACCGCCACAGCGCGCCGAGGGCGTCCTTGTCCTTCAGCTCCGCGATCCGCGTCAGCCACGGCTGCACCAGGTCGCCGGCGAGCGCGGGCATGATGCGGGGCTGGGACTCGACGGAGCAGCCGAGCTTGTTGAACACCAGGTCCTCGATGCTGAAGTCCCTCAGCGTGAGCGGCCTTTTCTGCTCGACGCGCATCCGCAGGGACCGGACCTTGATGACCTGCGGGTCGGCGTTGCGCTTCATCCGGACCCAGCAGGTGGAGTCGAAGCCCAGATCCTTCTGGGCGGAGACCTTCCACTCGTTCCGGTTCGGGATCGGCTGGCCGTTGTCGTCGGTGGCGCTGACCTGCTTGCCTCGGGCCAGGACGATGGCGATGCCGGGGAGGGTGCGCAACAGATAGATGATCCTGTTCCACCGCTCCAAGGCGTCGTTCCATAGGTTCCGGCCGATGTCGTACGCGGCGTCGGGGTCCTCCTGAAGCAGCGCCCGGTTCTTGCGCGTTCGGCGGCCCCGCTCGTACGTCCAGTTGGTCAGCATCCGCCACAGGGCCGAACCGGAGTCGATGGTGAGGACAACCGGAGGTTCCCCGGCCGCCGCAGCACGCCGGGCTTCGGCGTGGACGGCCTCGACCTGTTCGAGGATGTCCCGGTAGGTTCCGTCGTGCTCGATGATCAGGTAGTTCGCGCCTTCGATGGCCGCGTACTCGTCGGCCGACCCTTCGTCGAGGTCGATCCAGTACATCTGGCCGATGCGCTCGCTGCTGGAGAACTGGGCTGCCGAGTAGGTCTTGCCGGCGCCTTCCTCTCCTTCGATGAGGAGCAGCGGCCAGGGGACGATGCCGGTCGGCTTGCGGGTCTTGAGTTTGATGGCGGGCGCCTTGGTGGCGCCCGCTGGTGCGTTCACGATCTGGCTCCAAGAGGTCGTGGTCAGTCCGTACGCAAGGCGCGGACCTCGAAAAGTGCTCTCCACTCCGGGTGTTCGGCCAGCAGCAGCCGGACGTACCGGGAGCGGTAGTCGTTGTTCAGCGCGAACTCGTCGCCGCGGGTCGCCGCGCCGTACTGGTAGCGCAGGAGCTCGAAGAGCATCCCGATGCCGATGCGGCTGAACCCCTGCTTGATGCAGTCGGCGGTCATCCGCGCCAGCGACCTGAGCACCCAGGGGTTGAGGGCGTGGAACGCCTCGAACCGCTGCTGGATGGTCAGCCCGCCGGCATCGGCGGGGTGGCGAACGGGCTGGATGGTGCCGAACAACGGCGGCTGGTCGATCAGCAAGGCTCTCCCCCTCAGATAGAACCTCGACACATGGAGTGTTGGAATCTATCTTTGCCGAAGAGAATTGTCGATCGACAGCCACACCGGCCACCCAACGGGCGGCCCCCTGGAGCATCCCATCTCACCACCAAGCGAATAGAGGTGCACCCGAACGGGTACGCTTCTATTCTATATGCAGTAGTGGCGCGGATCAAGCACAAGTCACGTACGGCGCTGGCTAGTTGGAAGCTTTGCGGGCTGCCTTGCCGCGCGGCACGATCCTGGCTCCGGGACCGTCGTACGTGCCGTCGCGCAGCGCGGCCAGGACTTCTTCATCGAGCGCCCAGGCCACACCGCGGGCGCCGGCCTGAAGCGCGGGTGCATCTTCCACCACCGGCTCAAGGAGCCAGATCGGCGATCCGGAGAGGGTGTAGTCCGGGGGGCGGAAGCGGCCCGTGCTGACCGCTTTCCGCAGCAGCGCCGCGTCGGACAGCCGGAAAAGAGCCGTCAGCTCGGCCTGCCCGACCAGCGGCGGGAGCTGACTGACCTCCCCGACCCAGTACCCGGGATCCTGCTCCTTGATCAACCGGTCGAGCTCCGCCTCGTTGAGGTGCTTCACGCGCGGGGTGGACTGTCCGAAGTCCTTCACGAATTTCAGCAACCAGTAGGGCGACCCACTGATGATCTTCGCGTACCGGTAGTCGAGCGTGTGGTCACGGCTGATCCACTGACTGACCTGGAGCCGCTTCACACCGTAGAGCGCAGCGAACTCCGCCCCGCCGGCCAGGTATGGCTTTCTCGCCACTTCCCGCTCGTCCCCTGCCACTCCTGGCCTCCTGATCGCCCTACGTGCGCACATAGATTGTAACCAGCGCGGGAGAGGGGTTCGAAGACTCCGGAGATCGAGTAGTGTGGGTGCTTCCAAGAGGTCGAAGGCCCCCGTCGCGAGACGGGGGCCTTCTTCCTGTTCACACAGCGCCGATCGGATCAGGTCTTCGGCAGCGGAACCCGCGGGGCCTCGTACCTGGGCGGGCGGGCGTAGCCGAGCAGCCACCCGAAGCGGGGTGACAGGTGCTCCTCGGCGAAGCGGAACACGCCGTAGTAGACGAAGATCACGATCGGCGTGAGCACTCCGGTGACGGCGGTCGGGTCGAGGTCGAGGCCATGCCGCAGGGCCACTGCGACGAGCCAGCCGACCACGGCCGGCACGCCGGTGCGCAGGAGGGATGCGTACAGGTTCATCGTGTGGGTCCTTTCAGGTGCGGGGTTCAGGCGAAGAGACGGGCCCAGGTCTGCGGGCCGGGGTAGCCGTCGGCATCGGAACCGCTCCAGTTCTGTGCGATTTGGAAGGCCCGGACGTTCAGACGGTCCGCCTCCCCCCAGTCGCGCGACGGGCCGACGCGGTAGTGCTTGCCGAAACCGCGCCGAACGAGCTGCTGCCCGAGGAGGAGGATCGAGGCGTTCGACTTGCCGGGCCCGAAGGCGCCGCGGCCGGGAAACGGCGGCGGTCCCGGCTTGGGCCCCGGAGTCGTGGTGGGCCAGGTCGGCATCGGTCCGGGGTCGTTGTGCTCGTTCTCGGGCACCTGGCTGTGACCGTAGTGCCCGCCAGCGGTCTCCCACGTGTGCTCGTCGCGGTTCGCGCTCCACGTAGGCAAACCCATCGGCCAGACGTCGGGCACGCCCCAGCTCCGGGCCCAGGCCAGGATCGCGTCCAGTCCCTTGGCAGGGGTGTCCCGCACGGTTGCGTACGACTTCCCGTTGACGCGGCAGTAGGGGAAGAACAGCGTCTCCACCTGGAGGCACAGCCGACCCGTGCGGTTCGTCCGTGTGCCGCCGGCGGTGTCGACTACGGACTTGGCACGGCTGTTGGCCGGGTAGAACTGGGCGGACCTCCCGGTGAACGGGTCCCACAGCAGGTGCGGAGCCGCTCCGCTGCCCGCGCCGGTGAAGTACCGCACGAGTTGGTCGAACGGGACGAGGTCGGCGGGCTTTGCGGCCGTGCCGTTCTTGTCCCAGGTGATGTGCCAGATCACGCGCGGGGCGTACTGGGTGTCGGTGGGTGCGGTATCGCTGAGCGGGTGCCGCTCGGCTCCGGGCAGCCACAGGTCAGGCATGGCGCGTTCCAGTTCTCCCCCGCGCCTGCTGCGAGCTTACAGTCCGAGCTTGCCGATCACGATCGCGACGATCACCCCGACGACAACCGGCGCGACGAGGGCCGTAAGCGCCAATCGGCGGACGGACCGGGCCTCTTGACGCTCCTCGTCACGCTCACGCTGAATGGCCGCGACGTCGTCCTCGACGGCCTTGATTCTCAGCTCGTCGGTGCGCCGGTCGGCCTCGTACTGGATCTTTGTCACCATCTCGGCGAGCCTGGCCCCGAGCGCGGCAAAGTCGGAGCGCAGGTCGTCGCGCATCTGCTGCATGGCCCGCAGCAGCTCCCACGGAGTGGGGTCCTGGCCCTGCGGCTCGGTCACGGCGTCGTCCTCCATCGCGGCCCCGCACCGTACTCCGAAGTCTAGTCTCCGACGTGACGTCTCCAACGTGCATGTTGATGGGGTCACCACGCAGCCTGCCCCGCACTCTGAAAGAAAACCTCGGCGAAACCGCAAATGTTGCTCAACCCGAAGCTAGACGAGTCGGCCCACGGGAAGGATTGCAGCATGTCACTGCCTACCATCGCCATCATCGTCTCCTCGGCAAGTGCACTATTCACCGCTTGCAGCATGCTTATCGCCTACGCCACGTACAGGAGAGCAAAACCGCTCGCAAGAATCAAAGGAGTGAGAGTGCTTCATTCCCCCGGTTCCTCTGATTCCGAAGACACGGTATCTTTCATCCTTTTCAATCACGGTCAAAACTCAACAAAGGTAACCTCGATGAGAATTTACCTGAGCGAGCGCGGCCGTCGGCGATTCCTGGCACCCACGGAGGCTTTCCCAAGTAGGCCCGTAAAAGCAATTCGACACGCCAATCCGGTAGAAGATGAGCCACTTGGGGAAGTTGAGCCTTTCGGCGCAGCTCCGTGCATCTGCGACATCGAATGGATCGAAGGCGAGTCACCTTGGCGTGGAGAGAAATTCACTCATTTCAGGTTGGTGGCGCAGCTCTCCAATGGCTTGCATGTGTACGGGCCATGGCACAATAGGAAAAACCGCTGGGCCGTGTGGGCCGACGGCCTTGAGAGCAAAGATCAGGCGCGCCAACTGAGCTTCGATGACCTGGTGCGCCAACAAGAGCAGCGGTCTACAGGAGAGATCACTAGGCAGGGGCACCCATAGGAGTCCGCAGGTCTGAGACCTGCCCGCACTGCCCGCACTGGCCTCGATAAAGAGGAGGCTCAAGGTTTTCGAAGTAGACGCCTTCGAAAGGGACCCCTTCGGCAGGGCAGCCCCGGGTTCTGCAGGTGGCGATGAGCGTTACGCACGGCCATTCGGACACTTCAGTGGGGTACGGATTGGTCATTTCGATCAGCTCCCGATGATCAGGTACCAGACGCTCGTGGTTGCGGTTGTGGACCGATTGATCCATACCGTCAGGCCGTTCGCGGTGACGTTAGTCGCGGTGCACTCCGCCACTGAGCCAGGCACCGAGGCATTCGCCGTGACGAACGCGCGGAACACTGTCCCCGCGACACTCAGTCCACTGACTGTGACAGATGTGGGCGTATTAGCCGTGGGGGTGATCGACACAGCGCCAGACACGATGTTCGGGGCCCGCAGGACGCCTCCGCTGAAGGTCATCTGCCGCGTGCCACTGTTCCACGTGATCCCGGTTCCCTTGAGCACCATGGAATGGGAGCCCCCGCCCACGTTGCCGCCGCGGGAGCCGTAGAGCGTGAGTTCAGAGTCGCCGTTCGGACCGCCGTTCTTCACGGTGATGTGGGCGTAGCCATCCAGTTGGTCGGAGGGCTCCAACCTCACCAGGCCCATGCCGTTCAGTTCCGGCGAGCGAAGTGTCACATCCGCCCTGGAGCTGGCCACCGCTGGGGACTCCAATACGACTTCCGGCTGCAGCCAGTTGCCCATGTCCAGCACGCTGGCACGCACTCGTCCGGGTGCCGTCTCCGACGAGGATCCGGAGTAGATCTCCAGCGCGGGTTCGGAGTCCGAAGACGGGTTGAGGACGATCCGCCGACCGCTGTCCGCCGTGCGGATGGTTGCGCCGGTGACGACCTTGCCGTTGATGGCGCCGGCGTCGAGTTTGTCCGCAGTGATGGCGCCTGCCTTGATGTGGGTGGCGTCGATGGCACCGGCAGCGATCTTCGCCGCCGTGATTGCGTTGGTGGCAACCTTGTCAGCGGTAACGGCGAGCGCGCTCAACTTGTCGGTCGTGACCGCGAGGGCCGCGATTTTCTCGGCGGTCACGCTTGAGGCGAACAGCTTGTCCGTTGTGACCGCCCCTGCCAGGAGCTTGGGTGTGGTGATGGCGTCATCGGCGATCGCACTGGTATTGACCGCGCCGAGCGCGAGCGCCGCGCTGGTCACGGCGTCGCGGGCCAGCTTGGTTTCGCTGATGATCCCGTCCAGAACTTCCTGCGCGATGACTGGGGCTGGGCCCACGGGCCCGGCCTGGGCAGATGGAGCTGACGCGGCCCCTGAGGTGTTTCGCACCAACAGGCGCACGTAGAGCGGCTGGTCGGCCGGGATCGTCAGCGTGCCTCCGCGCGGGGAGTCGAGCGTGCCGCAGAGAGTGGCCGCGCTCGGCGTGAAGCTGTCAAGACCGGCCGCGTGGACCTCGATCCTGGCGAAGTCCAGCGGTGCGGCCACCGAGTCAACGAAGTTCCCATCCCATGCTGCGGCCACGCCACCGAGGACCGAGTTGACGGTGGGGGGAGCCGGTGTGGGCGGCGGGGGGCCGTTGACGATGTTGATGCCGGTGGTACCGTCCGGCTGCTGGCCGATCACCGCACGCAGGGACCCGTCCTGGTCGAAGACGTTGATCGCGCCGTCCTCGATGGAGGAGTAGGCGAGCTGGGCCGTACGAGCTGTGCTGGCCAGGCGCCGTTCGACCGCTGCCAGGCGGGCCGCCAGGTTGGCAATCTGGTTGGTCATGGTCAGGCTCCATAGGTATAGCGGTCTGCCCGCACCAGCTGCACAGTGACCTGTTCCGGTTCGTCGTCGGACGGCGGCCTCAAGCTCCACCCCGTGATGCGCGCCCAGCCGTCGTACTGGGTCCATTCGTCGTTCAGGCGCACGCGCACGTCGTCGCCGATCTGGAACGAGCCGATACGGGCCGCCGGGTGGTCGCGCAGAACGACCTCGGTGACCTCTCCGATGACCGACCGGCTCACCCGCTCGGTGCGGGCGCGCGCGGCGAGTCGGTCGTTGGCCTTCTCGTTGGGCACTTCAAGGACCTGCTCCAGGCGCAGGCGGCCGTTCCGGGCGGCGTCCACAGCTCGGCGTCGGGACCGGCCTTCCCCGGCGCCGAGTCCAACGACGACCTGGGCGTAGTTGTCGGCGTCGTACTCCACCGGCACGGTGGTGATGACGTTGATGCCCGAGGTGAAGCTGATGTCTTGCCGCCGCGTCCCCAGGCGCGGCCAACCGATCCGGATGCGCCGCGTCGGAGCGTTGCCGGACCAGGCGACGGTCTCGCTCCACTCCGGACCGCCGGCCACGGCCACCATGTCATCGACCACCGTGTTGAGGGGCGGCGCCTCCCACCACGCTGTGGAATAGGGCTCGGCCGGCGTGCCGACCTTCGCCGCGGACGTCGTCGCGTCAACCGTGACGTCGAGGTCTCCATCTGGTTGGGCCTGGCAGTAGGCCCAGGCATCGCGAATCACCTGGCACGGGTCAGCGTTCACCCACGGCCCGCGGCCGTCGAGGTTGCCGTGGAGGTCGTGCCGCTTGGTGAGGTAGGAGCCGAAGCCGGCCGCCTCCAGCCGCACCTTCTGTCCCTCGGGCTCCGCGCGCCAGATGACGCCGCCCCACATCAGGGTGTGGTCTCGCTCGGCGAACAGCAGCGTGGTTCCGGCATCGACGTGGGCGGTCGTGAGGTTGGCCAACCGCGGCTCGATGACACCGGTGAAGCTGCCCGGCCCGCATAGCTCCGGGCCGAACTCGACATCGGTGAGCGGCAGATCCCAGGCGAGGACGGTGCCGGTGAGAGCGTGCAGGGTCAAGTATCGGTACGCCATCGTCAGATGACGCCCTCGTTGAACTCCACGTCGCACACCAGAGACGTCGAGCCGTCTACCCCGAGGTTTCCGGTCTCGCTCTTAGACATGAAAGTTTGCACGTAAAGGACCTGGTTGGTGCCCCGCATCGAGGACGTCACACTGATGTTGTCGGCCAGGACGATGGTGGATCGGCGGACGCCCTTGCCCTGGTCGTCATCGATCGCGGTGTTCTGCCCCTGCACCGTTCCGATCACCTGCTGCATCTGCGCGTAAACGTCCGCGCTATCCATGCGCAGTCCCGCCATCGTCGTCACGGCCTTGACGTCGACGGCCCAGTCGGGCACGGCGATCGTCCAGCGCGCGGCTGTCGGCCACGTGTACCACTTGTTGTCCTGGTAGGTGAGGCGGGACAAGCTGCCCGGGAAGGCTGTGTAGAGGCGCCGGTCCCTTCTGGGGTTCGCGATGCGGCGCAGGTCCTTGATCATCGCGTCAGTGATCGTCGCGGTGTTCGGCGGGATGTCCAGCCGAGCGAGCGGGATGGCGGTCATGCCCATCGGCACCGTCGTGGTGGTCGCGGACACGTTGGGGATCACCTGGAAGTAGCCGATGTCGTCCTTCGCCGGGTCCCGGGTGCCTTCGTACTCAGGGTCCTCGATCCGCTGCACCAGCAGGTCGGACCGGCCCGAGGCGCCGGTCGGCGCAACGGGCACGATAGCGTCACCAACGTTGTACTGCGTGTACGAGCCCTGGCCCCACGAGGCGCCGCGTATCACCGAGGACCCGTCTCCGACGCGCACGGCGGAGCCCGGCGTGGAAAGCTGCCGCACCTTGAGGTCGTTGGCTTCGGTCACGCCCTGCGAACCACGGGCGAGGTCTCTGACCATCATGCGGAACGCTCGGGCGGGGTGGGTGCCGCCGTGCGTGAGCATGGGTGGCTGGACGAGGGTCACAGCGGGTTCTCCTTCTTACAGTGCGGTCCACGCCGACCGCCAAGTGACGGTAAGGCGGGTGGCGTTGGTGTAGTCGGAAGCCGTCCAGCGGATCTCGCTGCGGCCCGGGGGGACCTGGAAGAGGTCCAGACGCGAGGCCCCTGAGAGGGCGGGGGCGGCGTTGCCGCTACCGTTGCGCAGCACCCACCGCGTGCCGGGGCGGGTCTCGATGTCGATGTGCTCGCCGACACCGAGGGTGATGTCGAGGTCGATGACGCGGCCGGTCTCAGCGTGCAGGATGCGGGGGTTGGAAACGGGGCCGGTGATACGGATGGTCGGCCACGCCCCCGTGTTGCCCTCGTTGACCACCCACCCTGGTCGGGTATCCGGTGTGGCGATGCCGGTGGTAATCGGGGCCATGAGCGGCGCTTTGAAGCCTCCGCCGGTGCGGGAGATGTCCAGTGGCAGCGTGATGCTGGAGAGCTGGTCGTCGTGGAAGCGCGGGTCGAGCGCGGTGAACTCCAGATTCAGAGGGATCCAGCCGTGGATGGCATCCGAGGTGGAGACCACCTCGGCACGCCTGATGCGCCCGAACAGCAGCTTCGTCTGGCGACCGGGCCAGCGGAACCGTAGCGCCGCCAGCGCGCCCGCGGTGCGGCGGATCTTGGCATCGGAGGCGGCAGCCTCGATCTCGGCGAGCTTGTCTAGGGCCGCTGCGGGTTCCCCAGGCGTGCGGATGCCTGCCTCGATGCGGACGACGCGCGGCGAGTACAGGTCCACGCCAGGGAATGCCCCATCATCAGCCGGGTTTGAGACGTCTTGCGTTCGGAGCTCGGCGGGCCCGAGCCCTTCGACGTTGGAGGTCGGCACGGAGGTCTCGTGACCGATCAGGACGCCGGCGAAGTCGATCTGCCATTCGTTGAGACCAGACATCAGATCCGTCCTCCGCGCTGGGCGTTCCGCAGCCGTCGCATGATCTCTCCGGACAGCTCCTGCGGCGAGCTGCCGCGTCCTTGAACGGTGATCGGCATGTTCTCCACCAGGGCTTTCGGCTGCTGCTGGACGACGGTGACCTTGATGGCGGTCGTCGGCCGGGCATCGACGAGCCGCGTGGGAGGCGCGGCGGCGCCGGCCAGACGCATCCCGAAGCGTGTGGCCACGTCGTGGAGGACGGCGAGCGCGCTGCTGCGCTTCGCGGCGCCGAGCGGGATGAACGCTTCTCCGCCGGTACTCGGCTCGGCGAACTTGATGAGGCCGCCGGAGGTGGCGTACAGGCCCGGAGTGAGGATGCCGCCGTTGGCGTACGACAGCCCCTTGTTCGCACGGCTCAGGTCATTGAAGAACCTCGCGCCCTTGGAGCCCAGGGCGCTCTTCAGGCGGGACAGGCCCGAGTTCGCGATCTCGATGATGTGGTCCTCATCGAGCCCGGTCGCCTCCGCCACCGCGTGCAGGCCGGTCGTGGAGCTCTTGATCGCGCCGGTGATCGCGACCAAATCAGGCAGGTCGCCGCCTGCCACTGTCTTGTTGGCGCTGATCGCGGCGTCGTTCGCCGCCTTCGCCTTCTTCTTGTCCTTCACGGCCTGCGCGGCGAGCTCGGCGGCGTCCTGGTCGCCCTGCTCGGCGAGGCGTTTCGCCAGCGCGCCGAAGCCGCCGGCCGCGAGCTTGGCCAAGTTCTGCTCGAACCCGGTCTGGTCCTTCACGGCCTGACGGAGCTGCCCGGTGTATTCACCCAGGCTCGCCTTCGACGCGGCAGCAAGGTCCTGCAAGTCCTTCACCATCGACCGCAGGTATTTCGAGCTGCCGGTGGCCATCTTGTGGGTGAGGGAGACGCCCTCCTCGCCCATCTCTTCCAGAGCCGCCGCTACGTCCTGTCCGGCGCGGCGAGCAACGGTGTCCAGGTCGGCGCGCCAACGCTTGGCCGTCGACACCGACTGGTGGAGCTTCTTGGAAAATAGGTCGAGGCTGAAGTCGCCCTTCTTGTCCTGTGAATCGCTGGCGATTCCTGACAGGGAGTACAGAGTCCGCGGTCGGTAGGTAAACGCGGATAGCCCGCCGTCAGCGTGGTAGGTGATTTCGCCGCCGAACCGGTGGGCGACTTCTTCCAGAATGCGTTTGGACCTGGCCCGCTTGGCTCCTGCAAGGGGAATGTACGCCTCCCCCTGCGTTTCGGGCTCTGCCCACACGCGCCACGCTCCCGCGGGAGCAATCTGCGCGGTGTGGTCCTCGCGACGGATTCCGCCTCGGGCGTAAAAATCCAGCAGTCCACCGTTGGCCTGGCGTGTGGGGGCCTGGATCAGGTCAGGGACACCATTGGCGTCCTTGTCCCATGACGTAGCCTGGACTTTGGCAATGAAAGGGATGGTCACTGCGGCCGGCTTGTTGACGGAGATGGTGATCGTCTTGTTCCCGGGAATTCGCCCCACAGAAGCACCAATGCCGTCGAGTTGGCTTTGCACGGCGGCCATGTCACCGGAAAGCAGGGCGCTGGTGAGGGCAGTGGCTGCCTCTGTTCCCTTGGCTTGAGCAACCGCCACGACGAGGCTGAGCATCCCGGACCATTCCGCGTTCGACTGAACGCCTGCCTGCTTGAAGGCGTTCACGACTCCAGACAGATCCGGGGCGTTGATCGGCATGTCGGCCCCGTACATGTAGCCGAGCTGCGAACGAATCTGCTCGACGTCGCCGTTGAGGAAGGACTGCGCAAGGGAGGTGGACGCCTCTTTGCCGTACTTGGCGGAGACGTCCGCGAGCAGCTTCATTCCCTGTTCAAGCTGTGCGGAGGCAGCCTTGGGTAGTTTCTTCGCGGCGTTCGACATGTCTGCGACGGCCATGTCACGCATGACGCGAGCGAGCTTGCCTGGATCATTCGTTGCCGCAGAATCGGTCCAGGCTTCGGCGATCTTCTTCCCATACTTCGCCGCGATGGCCGGTAGCTTTTCCAAGCCGGCGCGGAAGGCTGGAGTGGATCGGGCAGTCGACTCCGAAATAATCGATTCGAGTTCGTCGGCAACCTTCCCTTTGCCCCGCTGGAGCTGCTTCACCAATTCGTCGAGGATGGACGCCGAGTCGGGTCCTAGCGTGGAGAAATGGTCAGCAAGGTCCAGGCGTCCATCAGCGGCGAGCCGTCCCAGGTTCTTCTGGAAGTCACGCTGCGCCTTGAGCTGCTTCCGCAGCTCCTCGACATAGTCAGCGAGCGACGCCTTGGACGCGTCGGCGGAGCGGCCCGCTTTACGGTTCGCCTCGGCGATCTTGTCCTGCGCGGCCTTCCACGCCTTTGCCGGGTCCACGATCGAGGCGAGTGTCTTTCCCATCGCCTCCATCTGCTCCGTGAACTGCGGGGCACCGTTCTTGTCGGTTGGCAGGTCCTGGGTCAGGTCCCACGCCCCGAGCATCTCCTTTCGGTTATTCTTGATCTTGTTGTTGATGATGGCCATGTTCGCGGCAAGTTCGTTCTCCTTCTTGACCGCGTCCGACCAGATCTTGTGCTGCTTGTCCAGGACCTTCTTGGCTCGGTCGAAGTTGATGTCGTACACGTAGACGTTGCCTTTGACCTCCCACGAGGCGTCCTTCCCCCGTTGCAGCTCCTCGCGCAGGCTCCTTAGCTTCTCGCCCCCGGAGGTGATGGCGTCGATAGCGGTTGTGACGTCTATGCCGGCGTCCTTGAGCTTCTTGACGTCGTCGCTGTTGGTCAGCTGCTCGGTCAGCGCCCTCAGGCCCGCGCCCCGTTCGCCCTCATCTCGCTCCTTGCGAAGGGCGTCGACCAGTTCGTCCGTGGCGGCCTTTGCCTTCTGCTTGCTGGCCGAGTACGCCGCGTAAACGCCGACGCCGATGGCCATCAGGGCGGTAAGACCCGCCACCGCGATGCCCGCGCCGCTGAGGACCGCGGGGAGCGCCGAGCCCCCTGCTCGCGCTGCAGCCAGTTCCGTGCGGAACACAGTGAGCTGCGCGCCGAACTTCAGGAACGCGGCCTTCGACAAGAGCACGACGGCCGAAAGCGCGATCACGATGCCCATCAGCGACTTCACCGGGCCCGGCAAATCATTGATCCCTCCGGCCAGGACGTTCAGGTACTCCCCCACGGTTTGCAGGGCCGGTAGCAGCACCCGAGCCATGTCGATGCCAAGAGCCTGGGCCCGGTTCTGGAAGAGACTCCACTGGCCAGCCGTCGTGTCCATCTGGATCGCGTACGCCTTCTGCGTCGCCCCGGCCCGCTCGACCTCCTGGCTGATGCCCTGGTAGGTCGCGGCGTAGTTCTTGCCATCGGCGGCAGAGAGTGCCAGCGCGGCGCGGACGGCCCGGATGTCCCGCAGGAGGGGAACAAGCTGGTCGGCGCTGCCGCCCGTTGCGTTGCGTACCTTCTGCATGACGACGTACAGGCCGTCCTGCTGAAGCGCCGCGGCAGCCGACTCGTACCCGAAGCCCTTAATCATGGCGGACAGCTCTTGGGTCGGCTTCATCATGCGCGTCAGCAGCATGTTGAGGGCCGTCGCGCTCTCGGCAGCCGGGATGCCGGACAGGGTGATCGCCGCGAAAGCGGAGCTAAGGTCATCGAACTTCACGCCCGCCGCGGCGGCCATCGGTACAACGTCGCCGAGCTGCTGGGCCAGCTCCTCGAAGCTCACGACGCCGTAGTTCACGGTCTGGAACATCACGTCCATGACGTCGCTGGCCTGCGAGGCGTCCATTCCGTACGCCTTGAGCACGCCCAGCAGGGCGCGAGCGGACGTCTCGGTGGTCGTCAGGCCGGCCGCAGCGCCGCGCGCCGCGACGCGCAGGATCGTCATGGCGTCCGCGCCATCGAACCCTGTCGAGACGACCTGGTACAAGCCTTCAGCGAGCTGGTCGGCGGACTGCGGGAGCTGCGTGCTCAGCTCAACGATCTGGTCCGTGAACTTGCTGATGTTGGCGGCGTTGATCTCCTTGGAGATCGTCATGACGTTCGCCATGTGCTTCTCAAGCTCGATGGCGCTGCGCACGCCCATGGCGAAGGCGCCGCCGAGCGCGACGCCCATCACCGTGAACCCGGTGGCCATCGCGCGGCGAGTCCGCTCCGACCGTGCGGCGAGGGCATTGAGGTCGCCGTCGAGGCGGCGTATCTGCCCGCCGAACGCGGTGACTTGGCCTGCCGCTGTGCGCAGACCACCGACCAGGCCGGACACTCCGGCCTGGACCTGGACGTACAGGGTGTAGGCCCCAGCCACTGGCTACGCCTTCTTCCTGGGCCGAAGCCCGACCTTGACCCCACGCCCCTCCGGACCCTCCGGGACCTGCTCCTGCTCCATGGCCATCAGCTCGCAGCCGATGCACCGGTGTGTCTCGGTGACGTACGCGAAGCGGTCGCCACCTGCTGCCTCGTCCCACTCCTCGGCCCTGGTACCGCACGATTCGCACACGGCCCGCGAGTAGGTTAGGTAGGCGATGGCCTTCGCACGGTCGAGCGCCGACCACCGCCCGTCCCCCGCCCCGGTGAACTGCGAGTGCGGGATGCCGTACGAGGCGCAGACCTCCATCTCCGCACGGAAGCCCGGATCGGAGATCAGCCTTTTCCCAGGTCAGCCCTCAACGTCTGGTTGACCAGCAGTGCGCAGGTGAACAGAGCCTTGGCCTCGGAGTCCGGCCAGGCGTCCAGCAGTTCCTGGGCCTCCCGCTCGCTCATGCCAGGGACCTCCGTACCCGTCTCGTCGCGTTCGACGTGGCAGGCAGCGATGAGCGCCGCGGGGTAGGTCTCGACGTTGTACTCCATGCCCCGGTCGGCCTGCGCCTCGGTCGGCGGATGGTCACGCAGAAGCTGCTCCCACGCCGGCCGTGGCAGGGCTCGGAAGGTCAGGACGACCGTCGCGTCCTCCAGGGCGCGTTCGGCGGCGTCGAGTCGAATCTGTGCGGCAACCACGTCGGGATGGACAACGATCCAGTCCTCACGACCAGCTTCCGCAACGCCCTGCTCGACTGACTCGGCGCGCGCAGTGGTGCGCGCCTTCGCCAGCTCCAGGGCGGCGTCGGTGACGGTCTTCTTCGCCTCGTCGTCGTCGCACACCCGCAGGCTGCGCTCGGGCAGCTGGCGGGCCTTGAGCTTGGCCATCTTGGCAGCCCAGTGGGCGTCCCGGGTGACCGCGGCGGCGGGCGGGGCGACGTGTGTGGCGGTGGTCATACGGCATCCCCCGCTCAGGCGGCCTTCGTCGGCACGGCGGCGTCGAGGGTCGGTTCGTGGGTGATGCCGAAGGTGACTTTGAACTTGGCGGGCTCGCTCGCCGTCGAGTAGGACGGGCTGCGGCTGCCGACGCGGACCGGAAAGATGTCCATCGACTTGGACATCGGCACGTCGCCCTTGCGCAGGATGACGACGAAGCCGGTGACCCCCTTGGACAGCAGCGTCTCCACCGAGTCACTGACCTTGTCCTCGTAGAAGGTGAGCGACGAGTTGTCAGCCTTGTCCTCGCCGGGGATCGCGCTGGCGAACGTCGACCCCATGTCCGGGGTGTCGATGGGGCTGTTCTCCAGCGACCATCCCTCGACGTCCGAGATGGTTTCCGACAGATTGGTCGCGTTCGAGGGCGCGAGCTCGGCGCGGGTGGGGACGTTGTCGTCAGCGGCGATCTTCTGCAAGAAGTAGAAGATGCTGGTTCCGCGGCGCATGAAACGCTGCTGCGTGGTGGACACGCGACTCTCACTCTCCGGGGACGCTGACGGCCCCGGAAAGCGGCAGGCCCGTCCCCAACAGATCAAGCTGGGAGTCGGCCCGTGCCGAGTGGCCGGGCGTCCGCGAGGGACCTCCGCGGTGAGGTGGGGCGGTTAGCCGCCGAGGGTTGTGACCTCGATCGCGAACCGCTGAACGTAACTGTATACGCCGCTGGCGGCGGCCACGCCTTCTTCCTTGTCCAGCTCCCGGGACATGACCACGTAGCCAGCGGCGGTGATGGGGTAGGTGTAGCCGAGTGCGGTGCGGGCGAGCATGCCCGCCCGCACCTTGTCCGCCATCCACTCGGCCTGCTCGGCCGTCGTGGCCACTGACGTGACCTGGTAGACGATCCGCGCATCTGCGCTCGCGTCACCGAAGGGCGGCCCGTCGCTCATGGAGCCGACCGGGTACAGCACGCTGTACGGGGTGGCGGCGCCAGTCGGCAGGCTGCTCGCGGTCGGCGCGGTGCCGTACCCGCAGGATCGGCCCGTCGCAGTGCCGAGCATCGTCTGAACGGCCAGGCTGAGCACTCGTCCAGATACGGCCATCAGTCGCCCACCGCCGCTCCAACAGCCGCCAGGAACAGCGGGCGGATCTCTTCCACGGCTGGCCCGACGTGGGGAAACGGCGGCTGGTTGTAGATCCGCCCAAGAATGTCCGCCCCAACGAAGCCGTACTCAAGGCGCCGGCCCTGCGGCTTGTTCGTGCCGACGATGGCCTCCGCGTTCATGCCGCTGATGCTGAACTCGTGGGTCCAGGAACGGCGGTAGTCGCCTGTTGGCGCGTTCGGGCCGGGCCTGCCGCTCGCCTGAACCTTGACCGCAGTCTCCAGCAGCATGGCGTAGTGCTGGACGACGCTGGCCACCGCTGGCAGTGCCGCGGCAGCACGCGCGTTCAACTGTGCAGCGACCTGGGGTGCGTTGCTGTGCGCCCCGGCCAGCGGGTGAGCGTTCGGGTGCGGATTCCGAGGGGATGCCATCAGCTGCTCTCCTCGGCTTGGTCGAACTCCCCCCGGGACCACTGCTGAAGCTGGGCAAGGACAGCTTTCGTGAAGCCGTACGGGCCGCCGTCCAGGTCGGGTCGGGCCAGAGCCGACTTCTCCAGCAGCCCGGCGTCCATGGCCGACAGGAACGCGGCTGCTGCCGGCCCGGGTTCGTAGGGGACTCCGACCGCGACCCGCGCGTACCCGTCGAAGTCCGTACCGGATTGGCCCTTGGCGAGCTGAATGATCACCTCCGCCGGCTGGCCGGCCTGCTGGTGGATGGTGTAGCCGGAAGCGACCCGCGAGAAGTCTGTTCCGTCTATGTGTAGCGACGCCTTGACTCCGTCCGTCGCGACCCGCACATGGTGAAGGGCGGCGGCCGGAGTGTCCGTGATCTCCATACGCCGAGCGTAGGCCGGTTCTCGGATACTCCGAATCGCCTACGACGGCGGCGTGATCTCGTCCAGGCGGGTGACGCGAACCAGCTCGACGGTAGACGCCTCCGCCGGGTCGAGAACCTGCCAAACCCTTCCGCCCGTCGCCGCGCTGCCGGAGCGAGCGACGGTCACCTCCACCCGGTCATACCGGGCGGGCACCGGCGCCCCGAGGGGGGTGAGCAGGCGATACCAGGAGACTGTGTCATCGAGCCACTGCTTCCCGACGATCCCCTCTGCCGTGACCTGGCCGTGCCCCGACAGCATGGCCCCAGGTCCCTCGTAGACGAGCACCGCGGGCACCTCCCCCACGAGGCCGGTCTCGGGATCGAGCACCGGCGTGCCAGTCGGACGGGTCACGCGAACGGTGTCGAGGAGAAGCTTGGCTTCCAGCTCCTTGCGTACTTCCTCCGGATCGATGGCGGTGGTCACCTCACTCCCCCGTCTTCTGCGTGTTCTGGTCCACCCACGTCGTCCGCACGACGCTCAATGTCGAGGTCTCCCCGATATCGATCACTCGCCACGTCCGGCCGATGGCCGACTCGTCGTCCGCCTCCACGACGATCACGGTGTCCTCGCGGGAGGCCACCGGGGCGGAGAGCGGGGTCAGGAGTCGGTAACGGGACGGGGTGTCATCCACGTACGCCTGTCCGGCCAAATAAAGGACCACGGAAGGACCGTTCGCCGGAAAGAGCGCCCCCGGACCGTCGTAGACGGTGACGGGCGGGCCGGGCTCGTACTGGCCCGTGTCCGGGTTGAACACCGGTTCGCCAGGCCGGAAAATGCGGATCTTGTTGTTTAGGATTTTCTTTTCGACGATCGCGCTGACAGCCCCCAGAGTCAGCCCTTCTGTAGGCACGCTCATGCGTTCGAGCGTATCTATACTGGCCGAAAGCCCAAGTCGTTCCCATCACCTGCCCGGACAACTCAATGCGTCCGCATACTTTCACTCACCGTTCGCATAGGTGTCCGCCTGCGCACGCCACATCGTTGCGTAGGTACCGTTTCGCCGTTCGATGAGGCTGCTGTGTGTGCCTTCTTCGGTGATCTCGCCGTTGTCGAGGACCAGGATGCGGTCGGCTGACCGCGTTGAACCCAGCCGATGGCTGATCAAAATCACCGTGCGCCCCTCGCTGAGCGCGCGGATCCGCTCGTAGAAGGCGGATTCCGCGAGAGGGTCGAGCGCGGAGGTGGGCTCGTCGCAGATGAGGACCGGGGCATTACGGTAGAACGCGCGTGCGCCAGCGATGCGTTGCCATTGACCGCCGGAGAGATCGCGACCTCCCCACCATGAGGGGGCAAGGTTGGTGTCGAGACCGTCCGGGAGCCCGTCGAGCACACTGTCTGCTCCCGCAATGCGGGCAGCGGCAAGGATGCTTTCCTCGTCGCATGCGCCTTGGCCGAGGGTGATGTTGTCACGGGCGCTCACTGGCCATCGGCCGAACTCCTGTGGCAAAAGGGCGAGTTGAGCCCAAACGCTTTCGGGGTTCACGGTGGAAAGATCGACGCCTCCCCAGGTGACCTTTCCCGTGTCGGGGCTGTAGAGGCCAGCCAGGAGTTTCGCCAACGTTGACTTGCCGGAACCGTTGGCGCCGACGATGGCCAGAACCTCGCCTCTGTGGACGGTGACGTTGATGTCGTGGAGAGCGGGATGCTTGCTGCCAGGGTAGGAGAACGTGACTGCGTTGGCCTCGATCGTTTTCGGGTCGGCCGGCGCAAGCTGATCACCTCCGCTTCGTCGGGATCGGCTGGCGCAGTCTGCGAGGAAACTCGCCCAGTCGCTGAGGTACAGGCCAGTCTTGAAGGCATTGTTCACGCCTTGGACGAGGCAGCCCAAGAGGCGTTGGCTGGTCTGGATCGCGATGACAGCGGTGCCGGCCGCTGCCGGAGCGACGGCTCCAGCAGCGGTCAGGCCGATGAGGGAGGCATAGACCGCGCCGGTCGCCGTGCCGGCGATGGCGTCGCCGACGAGCTGGTAGCGGGCGGCGGATCGGCCGACCTCTGCCGCTGCGGATTCCAGTCGGGTGGCAACGGTTCGGAACCGTTCCAAGAGCCAGGGACGCATGGTGAACGCGCGCACTTCCAGGGCACTGGCGCGTCCTGCAGTGGTGTACATCACCGAGTGCCGCAGGCGGCGGTCCGCAAGCGTGTGCCGATCGGCGAGGTAGGCAGCCCGAGCGGATCGAACCGCTGCCCATCCACGGGGGATCACTGCAAGCAGCAACAGGGGTAGGAGCACTGGGTGGAGGTGGGTGAGTACCCCCGCTGCCGCGATCAGACCCAGCACCGACGCCAGGACGGCGGTTAGGGCCTCGGGCATGAGATGTGCGTCCTTGGCCGCTCGGCTGGCGGCTTCGCTGTGGTCGCTCCAGGCCGAGTCGTCGTAGGCGGCCAGCGGGGCTTGGGTGGCGGCCTCCAGGTAGCGCACCTCGGCGATTCCGTCGACTCGCGGACCGATGCGGGCGGTGGTGGCGAGGGTGAGGGCCGCCACGACGGATCGGGTGCAAGCCGCTGCGGTGATAACGACGATCGATGGAATGGCGTGTAGAAGCCGTTCGGTCGTCGGGCCAGCCGCGAGGAGCGGCGCCAAGGCGGTGGTAGTGGCGTAGAGGCCGACGGCGGTGACCCCTCCGGAGAGGAGTTGCAGCAGGCACGTAAGCACAACGGCGCGTGGATCGGCGGTCCAGGCAAGTCGGATGGCCAGGCCGGAGAGACGAGGAAGTCGACGCACGATGGTCGACCACGACGCCTCCAGAGCGTCGTCGTGGCGCTCTGCGCTGACGGTATATTGCGCGATCGCGCTGTGTGGTCGACTGGTGTGCTGCCGCCGTGCGGACCCGGTGTGCGGCTTTGATGCGGAGATCGTCATACCTGCGCCAACGATTCACTCCTTCGAGTGTCACACTGGCGCAGGGTGGCGACGGGTAGCGAATGTATGTGCTGTTTCAGACCCGCACGGCGGGACGATACGGCCAGATCTCGTCCCCGAGGTCCTGCCCGATGACCTGACCTTCGGCCTCCACCCACGCATGGGTGGCGGTAGGCGTGGCCCGGGCGCCGATGGCCCAGGCGGCTCTGCGGCCGCGCAGCCGAAGAGCCAGGTAGCACCCCAGCGACTCTTCCAGACAAGCAGCTCTGCCCAGCCAAATACTTCGCGCCCAGCGGACGGCCAGGAAGAGGGCCTCGGCCTCGCGTGCTGTGGCGTCGGATCCGGGCAGACGTGCCAGGAGGCGGCCGACCCAGATACCGAAGCGGAAGGGCGTGCAATGCAGCAGGAGTAAGGCGGCCGCCAGCCCGGCCGCCGCTGCAAAGCGGTCAGTCCGGGACGGCTGAACTTCCGCGGAGGGGAAGGGCCGCGGACGGCACCATTGAAGCGGCGGGAGTGCCTTTTGAGCCCTAGCCAGGTCTGCCTCAAGGAGCCGGTGGGACAGGGCCGCCATATCCGCCCGGACGGTGTCCTCGTCCGCGCCAAGCCCGATGAAGTGGTCCGCTGCGCTTTCGGTTGCCGCCTTGAGGGTGGCCCCGGCGAGAAGGTAGTGCCAGACACGTCCGGCGGACGCGTTGAGGTGGAGCCACCGTCCGCGGCCCTTTCGGGTGTCCATCACGGCCAGGCTTCCGTTGGGCAGGATCGCGGTGTAGACCTTTGTAGTCAGCGGCACGCCAAGGCCTCCTCGGACCACCACGTGGCGTAGGCCGTGGAGGTTCGACGGATCCACAGCTCGGTGACGACCAAGGTATGAAGTTGCGCCAGAGGAGCAGCCACACCCGAGATCGCGCTGTCCAGCGCAGTGGCGACGCTGTCGTAGTTGAGGAGTCCCGCCTCGACGAGCTGCGAGCTGCCCAGGATCCGCCGCAGGGTGGGTGCGTTGCGAGACAGGCCAGCGTAGAGACTACCCGTGAAAGCGGTTTTGCTGCTTCTGGTGAACAGCCAAGCGGGGGCAAGCCCCGCGAAGGCTGCCTGCGCCAGCGGTTTGTACGTCCCGGGACGGGCGCGTTGGTAGGTGGGGATACTCAGGCACGCGTCGACCACGGTGGTGTCGAGGAGCGGAGCGTGGATGGCGAGCTGCCACCGCTGGAGCCCGATCTCGGCATACTGCGCATGGCTGGTGGCCATCCACTCCAGCGCAAGTCGCTCGTGCAGCCTGGCAGGGGTTACGTCAGGGTCAGCGGTGCCGGCGCGGGCCCGGATGAGTTCCGTGACGAGGGACTGGCCTGCGGCTGTAAGCCAAGAGGCACCTGGCGTCACCGAACACCACGCAAGCGCCCCAATGGGCGATCGTGGGTGCGCTGTCGAGGCCGTGATGCCGGCAGCCAGGCGTTCGAGGGCGTCGGGGTAGGCCGTACTGGCGGTGTGGTGAACCTGCTGCCATGCCCGCCAGGGAGCATCGCAGCGGGAATGAGCGTACGCGGTCGCGCACCGCAGCGCGGGGAGCCGCTGCCCAGACAGGAACTGGTCAACGAGGTGAGCGGTGACAGCATCTAAGACGTTGTCGCCTCCTCGTCCCGTGAGGTGGGCCTGCGCGCCATATGCCGTTGCCGGGGCCAGTTGCGCGTCCTTAATCGCCAGCAGCCCCAAAGTCAACGAAGGGGTGTCCGTGACGGGGAGTTGATCAACCTCTTCCAGGCCGTCGAAGTGTCGGACGTCCGCGACTGTCCCGTCGATCACCACGTGGTTGATTCCATCCACTGCCTCCGCCAGGTGGCGGGCGTACTGAAGATCATCCCCCTTGCGCATCTGGGCGTCCGTGTAGGTCACGGCCAGCAGGGGGCGTGTACACGCCGCAACGGAGGTCACGCTGCTGCTGTCGATGCCGCCCGACAGGTCGCTGGAGAGACGGTCCCAGGACTTCACGCGACGGGTGACCGCCGTGGTGAAGGCGTCACGAACAGCGTCGGCGCCGTCGAGGAAGTCCACGGACTGCGCGGGATGCATGTCGAGGACTTTTGCCTCGTAGGAGCCATCGCCGACAACGAGCGCGTGACCGGGGGGAACTCGTCGCACGCCGTTGTAGGGACCGTCCGTATGCCGCGTATCTACCCCGTTCAAAGCCAGTTCGCCAAGGAGCAGGGCAAGATTCGGGGAGGAGCCGTTGAGCGCGGCCAAGGGCGCAGCGTGAGTGGCCCACCAGATGCCGTTCCGGTCCGGTACCCAATACACGGGCACGACGCCGGCTCGGTCACCGACGATCCAAGTTCTCCATCCTTCGCGGACCACCGTGAGATGCGCCCCCGGCAGCCGGCACACGGCGCGCACGTCGCCGGCGTGAGCAGCACGCACCGCTGCCAACCGTTCACGATCGGTTGCCAGACAGCATCCGGCGGTCAGTACCTGCGTGTCACTACCGTCGGCCGACGGCATGGACACCGCGCAAGTTTCTTTCTTGGAGTGGCCCACGGCCCACACTCGCAGGGCCGAGCTGATCAAGATTTCCCTGCCCTCTCGGGGCACGGGTGCAATCGTGGTTCGCGAGAACCGCCCAACGATGAAACGGCTCATGGCCGCCGCCTCCTATGGCCGGAATGGATTGGAGCAGCGGCGCCCGGGACAGATGGCTTTGTGCCTGTCCCGGGCGCCGCGTTACGCATCCGTCACCGCGGATGGATCACTGGAAGTACTCGGTGTCGTCCGCGTTGTTGCTGCGGTTACTGCCGAGGGTGACGTCCGTGACGCTGCCCAGGTCGGTAACCGCTGCGGGGGTGTACCCCTGCGCCGGCTCGGTGGTCGGGTCCTGCGCCTTGTCGTCCTTCATTTGTCCTCCGTGAAGTCGTATCCCCGCCCGTCGTGTATCTCGGCTTCCAACCGAGGAGCGGGCGGCGACGTTGGCGAGGACAACGTTGATGGACGCGAGTGGTATCGGTGAAGGCGTAGCCCGGGTGCGCTTGGGTGCTATTGAGAGCACCCAAGCGCACCCGAGCTGACGGTTCCTGATGATCTTCTAACGCGCGACACTGGTCAGATGGTGCAGGTGCCGAGTGGCCGAGCCAGAGGCCAAAAGAAGGCTTTTTTACTTTATCGAGCGCGGACAGTTCGGGGCTGGACGGGCCCCGAGTTCGCCCGGCGTCTGATGAAGCTTGCGACCCACCGCGGCGTCCCACTGGGCACGGGCAAGGACGGCGTATACCGGTGGGAAAGCGGCCGCACTCCTGAACCTGAAGCGCAGCGGCTCATCGCCGAATTGCTCGGCATCGATCTGGACGCCCTGGGCACCTCCCCCTGGCCCCACTGGCTGGCCCTGGACCCGCTCCAGCAACCACCCCGCCGCAGCTGGGACGCTCACGGCGCCATCGCCGCGCTCAACGACGTGTCAAAGGACCACCCCATGCCCATGGACCGAAGGAACTTCGTACTGCTGACCGGAGTCGCCCTGACCTCCTCCCTGTGGGAGTGGCTGACTGCCGACCCAGCAGCAGCCGGCCAGATCACCCATGGTGGACGCCTCGGCGAAGCCGCCGTGGCCCGCCTTGAACAGCGCGTGCGCTCCCTACGACACGACGACGACGTCGACGGTGGCGGAGAGCTCATCCGAGAAGCGGACAGTTCCCTAAAGTTGGTAGCCAACCTCTTGGAGCAGCGCACGTACAGCGACGCCCACGGGGCGCGACTTCACGCCGCTGCCGCCGACTTGGCCCGCATGAAGGCGTGGGCCACCTTCGATCTCCATGGCGCCTGCGACGATGCCACCTTCGACGCCGCCCTGCACACCGCCCATGCGGCGGCCGATCCAGCCCTGGGCTGTCACATTCTGGCCTTCTGGGCCATCGCCGCCTATAACACCGATCGCGCTGCCGATGCCGAGAAGATGATCAACGCGGCTCTCTCCGCCGCCCGCGGGCGGGCAACCCCGCGCATCGAGGCCATGCTGTACTCACGGCGGGCCCGAGCGCGCGCTCACCAAAGGGACCCCAGGTGCTGGAACGACCTCGATCGCGCGGCGACGCTGCTTGAGCGCGGGGCCACGCAGGACGACCCGGACTGGGTCTCCTGGTTTGACCGCAGTGAGCTGCTGGGAGCCCTGGCGAGTAGCCAGCTCGATATGGATCAGCCCAGCAGGGCGGAAGGAACCTTCGTCGAAGCGTCGGAGCTCTTCCCTGCCGACCGCGTGCGCACTCAATCACTCTTCCTCGCCCGGCGAGCCGATGCCCAATGGCGCCAGGGAGAAATCGAGGGTTCCTGCGTCACCGCGAACGCCGCGCTTGCTCTCAACGAGACCATCAGCTCACATCGATCCACCGGGCCCCTGCACGAGCTGGCCTCTCGCATGGAATCGCATATGGCTGTCCCGGCGGTCCGGGACTTCCGCGAACGTCTGAATGCCTCTCTGGCCGCGGGATAGGCCCGAAGGGTTTTCCCGAGCCATGCCATGACTGACCCAGCCACCGCTTGCCTCCCCCAAACGGCGGCGGCCGTAGGCACGGTCCTTCCATGACGAGCATCGGGCGCGGTCATCGCTCCCGCGCGAACGCAGGCGAACCGGCGTCAGTCGGCCACGGCTCGGTGACCCGTGTGAAGATTCCGATCTGCACGGACAAGATCAACAAAGAGCGCACCATCGGAATCAGCCTGCCGGTAGGCCACTCCGTCTCTGCCGCCTGCAACAACTTGCCCGGATCCGACGTTTACCGCCTCTGACCAAAGAGACGGAACCGAACCGGCACCCCCGCACCCAGGAGCCGGCCGCCGCTGACCTCCCCCACAGAGGACTGCGACGGCCGGCACGGGCGAGGCTCAGCTCGCCCGCCCTTTCACTAACGCCCGAGGCAGCGCCTCGTGCTGGCGCCCGGCGAAAGGAGACAGCTAAGGTCCCCTCGCCCGCGCGTGCACCGCAACCTCCCCGGCCTGGCCCCGGACGACCGCCGGGCTCGAAGAACCGGCATCGAGCATCTCGTCACGAGGTGGGCCGTGTCCTCGCCACCGGCGAGGAC
>NZ_JALMUV010000004.1 GCF_023155275.1 Streptomyces rhizoryzae | reverse complement strand
ACGGGCGCTCACCCGCAACACACCACCCGCACCAACCCACCCACGTGAGGGCCCAACCACCTCATAACTGACCCCCACGGGAGGGGGCGGGGGGGGGGGGGGGGGGGGGGGGGGGGGTGTCCGGACGTAAAGCGAAGCAGCCCGGACACCCCCCACCCCACAGCCCCGCCACCGCACCCCACAGCCCCGCGCAGCGGCAACGCAACGCGCCGCAGGCGCACACGAAACAACCCCCACGGCGGGAAACCCGACAACGTGGGAAGCCCCCCGCGAACGCGGAGACTCAGCCCACAGGAACCCCAGCCTCCAGATGCAGCGGACACCCCCGCTCCCGGGCCCGAAGGGCCCACCGCAGGCGGTTCCAGCGGACCGGAGGCAGCATCGTCTCGGCCTCGGATTCGGTGACGAAGCGCCAGGCGCGGAGTTCCGCGCCGGGCAGCAGCAGGTCGTGGATGACGTCGCCGGGGAGGATCCCGCCGTCGTAGAGCAGGCGCAGACCGCCGAAGCCGGGCGGTTTGGGGGCCTCCCAGTCGAGCACCAACAGCCGTGGTGCGCGCGGGAGTTGTATGCCCAGTTCCTCGGCGACCTCGCGGATGCCGGCGCGGACGGGGGCCTCGCCCGGCTCGACGATGCCGCCGGGGAACTCCCAGCCGGGCTTGTACGTGGGATCGACCAGCAGGACGCGGTTCCGGTCGTCGAAGAGGAGGACGCCCGCGGCGAGGGTCTCCGCGGTGGGCTCGGGGGTCTGCACGATGTCGCAGGCGCCGGCGCCGGTGCGGACGGCCTCGGCGACCCGTTCGGCGGCCTGACGGGGCGTGAGCGTGCTGGTGTCCACGACGTGGGCGTCGCCCTTGAGCCAGTCCAGGGCCCGCGCGTAGGGCCCCAGGTGCTCCAGGCACCAGCGGCGGACGGAGGCGCTGGCCTCGGGGTCGCCGGGGATTTCCTCGCGCTGGGCTATCCGGGCACGCAGGATCGTTTCCTCCGCATGGAGGAGGACATGTCGGACGGGGATCCGGCGCGCGGCGAGGGATCCGAAGATCTCATCGCGGTATTCCTGGCGCAGCAGCGTCATCGGCGTCACCAGCGGGCCCGGGACCTCGGTGAGCAGGGCGGCCGCGGTGTCCACCACCATCCGCCGCCAGGCGGGCAGGTCCTGGTAGTCGTCGACCTCCTCGAACCGCTTGGCCGGCAGCATCAACCGCAGCCCGTCGCCGAGGAGTTCGGGGTCGTAGAGCGTGCTTCCGGGAAGCAGGTCGAGCAGTTCATGAGCCGCAGTGGTCTTGCCCGCACCGAACGTGCCGTTCAGCCAGACGATCACGGTTTCCCCTCTTCCCTAGACCCAGGTGAGTTGCCCGCAACACCCTGCCACGGAAACGCTCGGGACCACGGGCCGCGCGCAGCACCGGGAACACCGCTTGAGGAACACCCCGCCCGGGGGATGCCGGTCCGTCTCCCCCGCCGCGAAGCCCCGGCAAACAAGCGCTCCCCCGCCCCTCCAGCACCGAAACCCCCACCCGCCTACGGCCTGCGGGGCCCGGCCCGGGGGCGGTGCGCCGCATCTACCGGAGTCCCATGGGCGGCGGGCCGAGGCCGTGCGGCAAGCGCCCGTGGACCGGGCCCGGGCCGGGCCCGGCTGACCGGCCGGCGGCGCTCAGCAGGTCCGCAGGCCGGGCACCGGCTGGTCGTTGTCGCCGCCGGTGAGGTAGACGACGCTGACGTAGACACCGGAATTGCCGCTGTCGTCATCGGTCCTGGCCCACCAGACGTTGGTCCACTTCCCGTACGTCTCGCGGCGGCCCAGCTTCGCCTGGCAGTAGAAGTAGTTGGTGCCGATGTTCAGGTGCCCGACCTGCTGGAACGAGGCGGTGTACGAGGCCGCGGTACGCCACACATCGCAGTTGGCCTTGCCGCCGCCGATGTCCACGCAGGCCGGGCCGTGGGTCGGGCCCCCGCCGCCGGTGGCGCCGCCGGCCGCGGCCCCGGACCCGCCGGTGGTGCCACCCGTCGTGCCGCCGCCCGTGCCCGCGCCGCCCTGGCCGCCGCCCGTGGTGGCGCCGCCGTTCCGGCCGCCCTGCTGCCCACCGGGGCCGCCCGGACCGGGGCTGCCCGAGGGCGAGGCGTCGTGCGACGGTGTCGCCGGGCCGGACGCGGACGAGCCGTTGGCCTTGCCGTCGCCGGCCGTACCGCCCTTGCCCGCGGTCGCGCCCGGCGTGGTGGCCGGTACGGCCGGCTGCCGGCCGCCCGCGGTGTCCCGGCCGCCGGAGCCACCGCCGATCAGCGCGTAGGTGATCCCGCCACCGGCCGCCAGCACGGCGAGAGCGGCCGCCGCGGCCAGCACCACCCGACGGGGCCGGCGCACCGGCACCCGTGCGGTCTCCGGGCCGGGGCCCGGGTGGGGGTAGGGGCGGTGGGGTCCGGTCGCGCCGGGGAGGGGAGCGGTCGGGCCGGTGGGGCCGGTCGGAGCGGACGGGCCCGGCGGGTACGGACCGAACGGGCCGGGGGTGCCCGGTCCCGGGGAACTTCCGTGTGGGGCCGCTGCGTTGGGGCCGACCTGGCCCACCGGACCGGTGAACGCGCCCCCCGGCCCGGTGGCGACGCCCGGCGGTGCCGTCCAGGGGGCGGCGGGCCGCGGCAGGGGGCCCGCGCCGGACGTCGCGTCCGTCTGGGTGGGGGCGTAGGGGGTGCCGGAGGCCGGGGCGGGCGGCGGGAGCGCCGCACCCGGGTCGCGGCCGTCGGCCACCGCCTGGAGCATGCTGCGGGCCTGCGCCGCGGACGGGCGGTCGGCCGGGCTCTTCGCCATCAGGGCGTACAGGACCGGCGTCAGCGGACCGGCGCGCCGGGGCGCCGGCAGCGGTTCGGTGACGATGGCGGTGAGCGTCGAGTACACCGACGTCCGGCGGAACGGCGCGCCGCCGCCCTCCACCGCCGCGTACAGGGTCATGCCCAGCGACCAGATGTCCGAGGCCGGGGTGGGGTCCATGCCCTGGGCCCGCTCGGGCGGCAAGTAGTCGAGGGAGCCGACCAGTTCGCCGCTGCGGGTGATGTTGGTGCTGGCGCCGTCGCCGGGCGCCTCGATACTGGCGATGCCGAAGTCGGTGAGCACCACCCGGCCGCCGCCGGGGCGCCCCCACCCCTCCAGCAGGACGTTGCCGGGCTTGACGTCCCGGTGGAGCACGCCGGCCTGGTGGGCGGCGTCCAGCGCGTCCATCACGGCGGCGCCGATCCGGGCGGCCTGCCGCGGGTCCAGCGGGCCGTGCGCGCCGAGGGCGTCGTCCAGGGACGGGCCGTCCACCAGTTCCATGACGATGACCGGGCGGCCGGCCTCGTCGATGACGTCGTGGACGGTCACCACCCCGGAGTGCCGGATCCGGGCCGCGGCCCGTGCCTCGCGCTGCATGCGGGTCCGCAGATCGGCGAGTTCGGGGGCGGAGGCGTCGGTGTACGCGCGCAGGACCTTGAGGGCGACCTCGCGGCCCAGCACCTGGTCCTCGGCCCGGCAGACCACGCCCATCCCGCCGCGGCCGATCCGGCCGGTGACGCGGTAACGGCCGCCGAGCAGCCGGCCGGTGAGGTCGTCGTCGGGGCCGCGTCGCGGCCCGCTGCGGGAGGCCGACCGCGGTACCCCGCCCTCCGGCCGCCCCGGCGGTCCGCCCGCCGGCCCGGGGCCGTCCGCCCCGCCCGCCGCGCCGGACCCGTCCGCCCCGTGCTGCTCGTGCTCCCCCGACGTCACCCTGCCGACCCCTCGCTGCCCGTCTCGTGACCGGCGCCGGCCCGTACACCGGCACACCGCGGCACCCGCCCGGCCCTCTGGGCGGCCGCCACCAGACTACGGGGCGGAGGGCGCCCCCGGACCACGTCGACCGGGTCGCCTTCCTCCCGCCCGCCGCCCGCGGCCCGACCGGGCCCCGGCCGCCCGCCGATCGCCGCCCGCCACTTGCCGATTGCCCATTGCTGACTGCCCATTGCTGATTGCCGACCGCCGACGACCGGCTCCCGGCTCCGGCTCCGCTTCCGGCCCGCCGCCGGGGCTGCGACGTCCGGCAGCGGAGCCGTCAGCGCGTGCGCGGCCGCCGGCCCCTCGGCGAAGGGAGGCCGGGACGCGGCCGGCTCGCGCACGGCGCGTCCGCGGACGGGGCCGCGTTCGTACGACTTCCTACGACACCGCCGTCCGCGGTCCGCTCGGGACGGGGGCGCCGCGGGGCCAGGGCCGGAACCGTCCGGAACCGGGCCCGGCGCTAACCCCCCACCGCGAACGCCGCCACGCGGGACCGTTCGGCGGCTGCCGCGGCGGCCCCCACGACGCCGGCGTCCGTCCCGGTGCGGGCCGGGACCACGGTCAGGCCGGAGACGAAGGAGAGCGTGGCGTACTCGCGCAGGGCGGACCGAAGGGGGGCGAAGAGGACCTCGCCGGCGCCCGCGACGCCGCCGCCGACGACCGCGATGTCGATCTCGACGAGGGTGGCGGTGGCGGCGATCCCGGCGGCCAGCGCCTGGGCGGCCCGTTCGAAGGAGCGCAGGGCGACCGGGTCGCCGGCGTGGGCCGCGGCGGCGACCGCGGCGGCGCTGGTGTCCCCGTCCGGGCCCGGCCGCCAGCCGTTGGCCAGGGCGCGCCGGGCGATGTTCGGGCCGCTGGCGATCCGTTCGACGCAGCCGCGGGCGCCGCACGGACAGGGGTCCCCGTCGAGATCGACGCTGATGTGCCCGATGTGGCCGGCGTTGCCCGAGGGGCCGGGGTGCAGCCGCCCGTTCAGGACCAGGCCGCCGCCGACCCCGGTGGAGACCACCATGCACAGCGCGTTGTCGTGGCCGCGCGCGGCGCCCTGCCAGTGCTCGGCGGCGGTCATCGCGACACCGTCGCCGACCAGCGTCACCGGCAGGTCGCCGACCAGTGCGCGGACCCCGGCGACCAGCGGGAAGTCGCGCCAGCCGGGGATGTTGACCGGGCTGACGGTGCCGGCCGCGGCGTCCACCGGGCCGGCGCTGCCGATGCCGACGGCGGCCACCCGAGCCCAGTGCGGCCCGGCGGCCAGTTCCCGGACGACCTCGGCGACCGCGCGCATCACGGTGGCCCCGTCCTGGTCCGCGGGGGTCGGCCGGGCGGCCCGGACGAGGAGTCTGCCGCGGGGGTCCACCAGAGCGCCGGCGATCTTGGTGCCGCCGATGTCCAGGGCTGCGCTGAGGTCCGTCTGCATCGGTGTCGAAGTCTCCTGGTGGGCCCGGGGGCCGGGGCGCCGGCCCGGCGTGAGAACGCCAGTCTCCCGGCATTTGACAACGTTGTCTAGGGGCTATGCTCGTCGCCACACACCGGCACGCCGCACGCCTCCCCGCCCGCGCGCCCGGCACCGCAGCCAACCCCGCACGACAGGACCGCACCCGTGACCGAGACCGCCCGCGGCACCTCCCTTCGCTACGGCACCCGCCCGACGATGAAGGATGTCGCAGCGCGCGCCGGCGTCGGCCTGAAGACCGTGTCCCGGGTGGTCAACGGCGAACCGGGCGTCACCCCGGACACCGAACGCCGCGTCCAGGAGGCCATCGCCGCCCTCGGCTTCCGGCGCAACGACTCCGCCCGGATCCTGCGCAAGGGCCGGACGGCCAGCATCGGCCTGGTCCTCGAAGACCTCGCCGACCCCTTCTACGGGCCGCTCAGCCGCGCCGTGGAGGAGGTGGCGCGCAGCCACGGGGCGCTGCTGATCAACGGTTCCAGCGCCGAGGACCCGGCCCGTGAGCAGGAGTTGGTACTGGCGCTGTGCGCCCGCCGGGTGGACGGGCTGGTCGTCATCCCGGCCGGCGACGACCACCGCTACCTGGAGCCGGAGATAGCCGCCGGGGTGGCGACCGTCTTCGTCGACCGCCCGGCCGGCCGGATCGACGCCGATGTGGTGCTCTCCGACAACTTCGGCGGCGCCCGGGACGCGGTGGCCCACCTCATCGCCCACGGCCACCGCCGGATCGGCTTCATCGGCGACCAGCCGCGCATCCACACCGCCAAGGAGCGGCTGCGCGGCTACCGCACCGCGATGGCCGCGGCCGGACTCCCGGTCGACGGCTCCTGGGTCTCCCTGGGGTCCACCGCCCCGGACCGGGTGCGGTCCGCGGCCGCGGAGATGCTGGCCGCGCGGGAGCCAGTCACCGCGCTGTTCGCGGGCAACAACCGCGTCACCGTCACCGCCGTCCGGGTCCTGCGCGCCCACCACCGGCCGGTCGCCCTCGTCGGCTTCGACGACTTCGAACTGGCCGATCTGGTCCACCCGGCCATCACGGTCGTCGCCCAGGACGCCGCCCACCTGGGCCGGACCGCCGCCGGCCTCCTCTTCCGCCACCTCGACGGCGCCGGCGAGCCGCCGCGGCGCCTGGAGATCCCCACCCGCCTGATCCCCCGCGGCTCGGGGGAGATCGCGCCGACGGACGGCTAGGGGCCTACGCGGTGGTGGCGATGCCGCCGTCGACGGGGATCACGGCGCCTGTCAGGTACGCGCCTGCCCGGCTGGCGAGGAACACGGCGACACCCGCCATGTCGTCGTCGCGGCCGATCCGGCGCAGTGGGGCCGACGCCGCGATCGCCTCGCCGAACTCGTCGAGGGTCGCCGCCATCATCGCCGACGGGAACGGCCCCGGCGCCACGGCGTTCACGGTGACGTGCTGCGGTCCCAGTTCCTTGGCGAGCACCCTGGTGAGTTGGTGCAGTGCGGCCTTGCTGCTGGAGTACGAGTAGTTGGGCCGCTGGGGGATGTGGAGGGCGGCGATGCTGCCGATGTTGATGACCCGCGCGGGATCGTCGATGGTGCCCGCCTTGCGAAGTGCGGGCAGCAGCGCCTGGACCAGCCGGAACGGCGCCTTCAGATTGAGGTCGACGACCGTGTCCCAGGCCGCGTCCGGGAACGTCGCCAGCGGCTCGTCCCACAGGGCACCCGCGTTGTTGACGAGGATGTCGAGACGCTCCGAGTCGGCGGTGACGAGGTCGGACAGCCGCCGGCACTCGTCGTGGCGGGACAGATCGGCGGGGATGGCCCGCACCTCACCGCATGCTGACAGCCGTTCCTGTGCCTGAGCGCACGCTTCCGCGTTGCGTGAGCTGATGACCACGCGGGCGCCCGCCTGGAGAAGGCCGCGCGCGATCATCATTCCGATGCCTCGGGTGCCGCCGGTGACGAGCGCGCGCTTCCCGCCCAGATCGAAGAGTTCTGCGTGCGTGGTGAAGTGGTCGTCCATCACGTGCCCCCTTTTTCCGTTGGTCGTGCGGGATGATGCGTCGACGCGTGGGGTGTTCGGTTCAGCCGTCGCAACGCTATGACCTTGGAGTGCACTCCAAGCAAGCCGATCCCGGTCCCGACGGACCGCGTCCGCAACCGCCGCGAGCGCGGATCGCAAGGCGGACAGCCGCCCGAGTGCGACAAGGACGACCACAACACAGCGGCACGCGGCCGTTACCCGCACCTTCGCAACAGACCCCAGCGGCCTGCGGTGGCACGCGGGGCCGGTGCCGGGCCGCGGGTGCCATCGGCCCGCCGGGCGGTCCGTGCGCCCGCGCCCCGGGGCGGGCCCCCGGGGAGGAGCGCCGCGCCCGGGGGCAGCGGTGCGGCGGCCGGGCGCGGGCCCGGACCGGCTCACCGGGTCGGGCGGCGGGCCGGACGCGCGGCGGTTCAGGCCGGCTTGACTCCGCGGCCCGCCAGGCCGTCGAGGTCGGCACGGGTGAGGCCGGTGAGGTCGGCGACCTCGGAGGCGTCGACGGCGCCGCAGTCGAGGCCGCGGAGGAGATAGCCGCTGAGGGCCTTGGCGGTGGCGGGCTCGTCGGCGATGTCGCCGCCGGCCTTGGCCACGTAGGCGGCGAGGCGGGCGGCGGCCTTCTCCAGGCCCTCGCGGTAGAAGGCGTAGACGGCGGCGTAGCGGGTCGGGAGGTGGCCCGGGTGCATGTCCCAGCCCTGGTAGTAGGCGCGGGCCAGGGCGCGGCGGGTGAGGCCGTGGTGCAGCTTCCAGGCTTCGTGGACCTGGGCGGTGGGGCCGACCGGCAGCACGTTGGTGGAGCCGTCGGAGAGGCGGACGCCGGTGCCGGCGGCGGCGACCTGCATGACGGCCTTGGCGTGGTCGGCGACGGGGTGGTCGCTGGCCTGGTAGGCGGCGCTGACCCCGCAGGAGGCGCTGTAGTCGAAGGTGCCGTAGTGCAGGGAGGTGGCGCGGCCCTCGGCGGCCTCGATCATGCGGGCGACGGTGGCCCGGCCGTCGGCGCCCAGGATGGACTGGGTGGTCTCGATCTGGATCTCGAAGCCGATCCGGCCCGGTTCCAGGCCGCGGGCCTTCTCGAACGCCTCCAGCAGGCGGACCATCGCGGTGACCTGCTCGGCGTAGGTGACCTTGGGGAGGGTGAGGACGAGGCCCTCGGGCAGGCCGCCGGCCTCCATCAGGCCGGTGAGGAAGATGTCCAGGGTGCGGATGCCGCGGTCGCGGACGGCGGCCTCCATGCACTTCATCCGGATGCCCATGTAGGGGGCGGCGGTGCCGTCCCGGTAGGCGGCGGCGACCAGGGCGGCGGCGCGGGCCGCGGCCTCGTCCTCCTCGGCGTCCGAGCGCAGGCCGTACCCGTCCTCGAAGTCGATCCGCAGGTCCTCGACCGGCTCGCGCTCCAGCTTGGCGCGGACCCGCTCGTGGACCGGGCCGGCCAGTTCGTCGGAGATGCCGAGGACGGCGGCGAGGGCGCCGGCGTCCGGGGCGTGCTCGTCGAGCATGGCCAGCGCCTGGTCGCCCCAGGAGCGGATGGTGCCGGCGGTGAAGGCGTCGCCGGGGACGTAGACGGTGTGGACCGGCTGGCGGGTGCCGGGGTCGCCCGGGTAGCGCCGCGCCAGATCGGCGTCCACCTCGGCGAGAGCGGCTCCGATGCCCTCGCGTACGGTGTCTGCGAGGCTCGTCGCCACGGTCTCCTGCTGCCCCATTTCGGTACCCTCCCGGTGCTTGTGCCCGGTGCCGCCATGGCCCGGGCATTTCCGCGTAACGGAATCAACAATCCGTATAGCGAAGCTAACCGGGTCGTGTGGCGAGGTCAACACCTTCCCGGCCGTGGCGGCGCAGGTCACCGCCGCGGCCCGGCCCCATAACTCCCTGGCGCGGGCCGCCCGCCGCGGCCCAGAATCCCCGCATGACATGGACTGCACCCCCTGTGGAGCGCCGGGAGCGGCCGGCCGCCGCGGACGAGCGCGCGATGCTGCAAGGCTGGCTGGATCACCACCGCGACACCCTGCTCGCCAAGTGCGCGGGCCTGACCGCCGACCAGCTGGCCCGGGCCGCCACCCCGCCGTCCGGCCTCACCCTGCTCGGGCTGGTGCGCCACCTGACGGACGCCGACCGCTGGTGGTTCCGCACGTGCTTCGCGGGCGAGGACGTCGGCCACCTCCACTTCACCGACGAGGACCCGGACGGCGACTTCGACGGCGGCTCCCCGGCCACCGCGGCCGCCGACTTCGCCGCCTTCCGCGCGGAGATCGCGGCCTGCGACGCGGCGGCGGCCGGCCGCGGCCTGGACGAGACCTTCACCGTCGCCGACGGGCGCACCCTCAACCTCCGCTGGGTCTACGTCCACATGATCGAGGAGTACGCGCGCCACAACGGGCACGCGGACCTGTTGCGCGAGGCGATCGACGGCGCGACCGGCGCCTGACGGCCGCCGGGCGCCGCAGCGCCGCCGGACGCGCCGAAGGCCCCGTACGCACCGGGCGCACGGGGCCTTGGGACGGGTCCCGCGGGCGGGACGGACGGGTCAGCCCTTGCGGCTCTTGACCTCGTCGGTGAGCGCCGGAACGACCTCGAAGAGGTCGCCGACCACGCCGTAGTCGACCAGGTCGAAGATCGGCGCCTCGGCGTCCTTGTTGATGGCGACGATGGTCTTCGAGGTCTGCATACCGGCGCGGTGCTGGATCGCGCCGGAGATGCCCGCCGCGATGTAGAGCTGCGGCGAGACCGACTTACCGGTCTGGCCGACCTGGTTGGTGTGCGGGTACCAGCCGGCGTCCACCGCGGCGCGCGAGGCGCCGACGGCCGCGCCGAGCGAGTCGGCCAGCGCCTCGATGACCGGGAAGTTCTCGGCCCCGTTGACGCCGCGGCCGCCGGAGACCACGATCGCGGCCTCGGTCAGCTCCGGGCGGCCGGTCGACTCGCGCGGGGTGCGCGAGACGATCCGGGTGCCCTTGGAGGCGTCGGCGACGGTCACCGCGAGCTGCTCGACCGCGCCGGCGGCCGGCGCGGCCTCCGGGGCGGCGGAGTTGGGCTTGACGGTGATGACCGGGGTGCCCTTGGTGATCCGCGACTTGGTGGTGTACGAGGCCGCGAAGACCGACTGGGTGGCCACCGGGCCCTCGTCGCCGGCCTCGACGTCCACGGCGTCGGTGATGATGCCGGAGCCGATCCGGACGGCCAGGCGGGCGCCGATCTCCTTGCCCTCGGCCGAGGACGGCAGCAGGACGGCGGCCGGCGAGACCGCCTCGTAGGCGGCCTGGAGCGCGTCGACCTTGGGGGCGACGAGGTACTCGGCGAACTCGGGGGCGTCGGCGGCCAGGACCTTCACCGCGCCGTGCTCGGCGAGCACCGGGGCGGCGGTGTCCACACCGGCGCCGAGGTGGACGGCCACCGGCTCGCCGAGGCGGCGGGCGAGGGTGAGGAGTTCGAGGGTGGGCTTGCGGACGGCGCCGTCCACGTGGTCGACGTAGACAAGGACTTCAGCCATGGGAGTGCTCCTGGAAGAGTGCGGGCGGGAGGGAGGACGCATCGGTCCGACGGCCCGTCAGGTGTGCCGTCGGGTACGGGCGGGGAAGCGGGGGCCGGCCCCGGCCGCCCCGGATCCGGATCCGCGGCTCAGATGAACTTCTGGCCCGCGAGGAACTCGGCGAGCTGCTTGGCGCCCTCGCCCTCGTCCGTGACGATCGTGCCCTTGGTGCGGGCCGGGCGCTCGGCGGCCGACTCGACCTTGGTCCAGGCACCCTCCAGGCCGACCTCGTCCGCCTCGATGTCCAGGTCCTCCAGGTCCAGGGACTCCACCGGCTTCTTCTTGGCGGCCATGATGCCCTTGAAGGAGGGGTAACGCGCCTCGCCCGACTGGTCGGTGACGGAGACGACGGCCGGCAGCGCGGCCTCCAGCTGCTCGCTGGCGGTGTCGCCGTCCCGGCGGCCGGTCACCTTGCCGTCGGCGACCGCGACCTGGGAGAGCTGGGTGACCTGCGGGACGCCCAGGCGCTCGGCGAGCAGCGCGGGCAGCACGCCCATGGTGCCGTCGGTGGACGCCATACCGCAGACCACGAGGTCGTAGCCGGTCTTCTCGATGGCCTTGGCGAGCACGAGCGAGGTGCCGAGCGCGTCGGTGCCGTGCAGATCGTCGTCCTCGACGTGGACGGCCTTGTCGGCGCCCATCGACAGCGCCTTGCGCAGCGCGTCGTTGGCGTCCTCGGGACCGACGGTCAGGACCGTGATCTCGGCGTCGTCGTCGTTGGCTTCCTTGATCTGCAGGGCCTGCTCGACGGCGTACTCGTCGAGCTCCGAGAGGAGGCCGTCCACGTCGTCGCGGTCGACGGTCAGGTCCTCGGCGAAGTGCCGGTCGCCGGTGGCGTCGGGCACGTACTTCACACAGACAACGATCCTCAAGCTCACGCCGGCTCTCCTACCTGCTCGTCTCTTCAGAACTGCCTTGTGCTGGCAGCATAGGCGCCTCTCGGGGCGGCTCCCGGTCGGTTGCGGATCCCCGCGCCGACCGTCATATTACTCGCCAGTACATACAGTCTCGTGCCCCGAATCAAGGCCGTCGAAATGTGACCTTCCCAACGGCCCCGACCGGGTGACGCAGCAGGTCCGCGCGGAACGCGTCAGTCGCGCAGGGCGTTGAAGCGGCCCTGGTGGTAGAGGAGCGGGCGGCCCGGTCCGGCGGGATCGCCGACGAGGGGCTCGGCGACCACCAGCCGGTGGTCGCCGGCCGGGATCCGGGCCACCACCCGGCACACCAGCCAGGCCAGTACGCCGTCCAGCAGGGGCACGCCCTCGGGGCCGGTGCGCCAGGAGGTGGCGGGGCCGAAGCGGTCGGCACCGCTGCGCGCGAACGTGGCGGCCAGCTCCTGCTGGTGCTCACCGAGGAGGTGGACGCCTATGTGCGCGGCCTCGGCGACGGCCGGCCAGCTGGAGGCGCCGGTGCCGATGCCGAAGGAGAGCAGCGGGGGTTCGGCGGCGACGGAAGTGAGCGAGGTGGCGGTGAAACCGACCGGACCGGAGCCGTACGCGGTGATCACCGCGACGCCCGCGGCGTGCCGGCGGAAGACCGAGCGCAGCAGCTCGGGAGAGGCGGTGGCGGGCGTGCCGAGGTCGGGCGAGGCCGTCATGGAGTTGTCCTTCTGCTGTGGGCTACGGGCCCGGGCGGGGCCGCCGGCCGGAGCGCGGCCGGCGGCGGTGGGGTCGTCGCTGCTCACACGCCGGGACAGCGCGCGCTGGCGGTCCGCAGCAGATCGACGTGCGCGCGTCCGTAGAGAAGGAGGAGGATGCCTGGCCGCATGACGTCAGGCTGACGACGCGTGAGCCGCAGCGTCAAGGGCCGCCCGCCATCTGGGAGATCAATCACGGACCGCCGCCCCCAGGGCCGCGATGACGTCGGCCTTGCGCGGCTGGCCCGTGGCGCGGCGGACCACCGCCCCGTCCCGGTCCAGCACCAGGACCGTCGGCGTCCGCAGCACGCCCAGCCGCCGCACCAGCTCCAGCCGGGCCTCCGCGTCGATCTCGACGTGCGCCACCCCCTGGACCATGCCGGCGACTTCGGCCAGGGTGCGCCGGGTGGCCCGGCAGGGCTGGCAGAACGCGCTGGAGAACTGCACGAGGGTGGCCCGCGCACCCAGCGCGGCACCGATCTCGTCGGCGCCCAGCCGCGCCGAGCCGTCCCGCTCGCCCACCGTCATCCTTCCCTCCGCCTTCGTCCACCGTCCGGCCTTCCGCCCCGTCCGGGCCGCGGCGGGCATCCAGCACCCGACCCGGACCGCCGTCCCGCCACCGTGCAGCGCTCCCGGCGCCGCGAAGATTCCCACCGCGGCGCCCTCGTCCGAAAACCGCCGCCGTCCTCCCCTCCCCCGGTGTCCGGCCGCCATCCCGCTGAGATCACGTGACGAGAATCTCGCGCCCGGAGGGGCCCGCGCGCTGGCCGCCGGAGCGCACATCGGGCACGATCTCCCGAAGCCGGGAGTTACGGCTGCGTAGGTTGCCGCCGGGAGAACCGTCCCCGGGCACAGGAGAAGGGGTCCCCCCGGACATGGCCGAGTTCGTCTATCCGCCCGTCATCGGCGCGGCACGCACGCTCTTCAGGGCGCTGGACCTGAAGTTCGACATCGCCGGTACGGAGAACATCCCCCGGCGCGGCGGCGCGGTGCTGGTGAGCAACCACATCGGCTACCTGGACTTCGTCTTCTGCGGACTGGCGGCGCGGCCGGCCAAGCGACTGGTGCGGTTCATGGCGAAGGAATCGGTCTTCCGGCACAAGGTGTCCGGGCCGCTGATGCGGGCGATGAAGCACATACCGGTCGACCGCGCCCAGGGCATGCACGCGTACAAGCACGCGCTGGCCGCGCTGCGTTCGGGCGAGGTGATCGGCGTCTTCCCGGAGGCGACGATCTCCGAGTCCTTCACCCTGAAGACCTTCAAGTCCGGCGCGGCCCGGCTGGCCCAGGAAGCCGGCGTACCGCTCCTGCCGATGGCCCTGTGGGGCACCCAGCGGCTGTGGACCAAGGGCCACAAGCGGGAGCTGGGCCGCCACCACTTCCCGATCACGATCCGGGTCGGCGAGCCGATGGCCGCGGACCCGGCGGAGCACCCGGAGAAGATCACCGATCGCCTGCGGGCCCGCGTCCAGGACCTCCTGGAGGCCGCGCAGCGGGCGTACCCGGTACGTCCGCGGCACCCCGAGGACACGTGGTGGATCCCGCCGCACCTGGGGGGCACCGCCCCCAGCGCGTAGCGCTGGCGCTTGGCTCTTTTCCCACGTTGTCGGCTTTCCCGCCGCGGGGGTTGTTTCCGTTGCGCCTGCGGCGCCTTGCGTTTCCGCTGCGCGGGGCTTTCGGGGTGCGGTGACGGGCCTGCGGGGGTGGTGTGCCGGACTGCTTCGCTTGACGTCCGGCACACCACCCCCGCAGACCCGTCCCCTCCCGCTGGGGTCAGTTGTCAGGTGGGTGGGGGCTGAGGTGGGTGGGTTGGTGCGGGAGGTGGCCGAAGTCGGCGGGGGCCCCAGGCGAGGCCTTGGAGTGCTATTTCGGACCGGAATAACTCGGGGCCGAAGAATTCCCGCTGAGCGGGAACGCGCGCTCCCCGCCCGTCCGCCGCCGCGCTTAGCCTCCCGGCACAGACCCACCCCCGGCCCGCGGAGGACCCCATGCTCACGGACCACCAACGGCAGCTGGCGGCACGGCAGTTGCGCGACGCGGAGCGCTCGGGCCGGCCCATCGGCCCGCTCACCGCGGCGTTCGACGGGATGGACGCCGAGGACGCGTACGAGATCCAGTTGATCAACATCCGGGAGCGGCAGCGGGCGGGCGCCACCGTCACCGGCCACAAGGTCGGACTCTCCTCCCCGGTCATGCAGCGGATGATGGGCGTCGACGAACCCGACTACGGCCATCTGCTGGACGACATGGAGCTGCACCCCGGCACCCCCGTCCCGCTCGGCCGCTACTGCGCCCCGCGCATCGAGGTCGAGGTCGGCTTCGTGCTCGGCGACGACCTGCCCGGCGAGGGGTGCGAGGTGGCCGACGTGCTGGCCGCCACCGAACGCGTGGTGCCCGCCCTGGAACTGATCGACAGCCGGATCCGGGACTGGCGGATCACCCTGCCCGACACCGTCGCCGACAACGCCTCGTCCGCCGGATACGCCATCGGCGACGGCCGCGACCCGCGCGAACTGGACCTCAGTGCCGTCGACGCGGTGCTGCGCCGCGGACCCGAGCGGATCGCCGAGGGCCGCAGCGACGCGGTACTCGGCGACCCCGCGCTCGCCGTCGCCTGGCTCGCCCGGACCGTCGCCCGCTTCGGCGTGCCCCTGAAGAAGGGGCACCTGGTGCTGCCCGGCTCCTGCACCCGCGCCGTGGACGTCGCGCCCGGCGCGACCTTCACCGCCGACTTCACCGGGCTCGGCCCGGTCTCGCTCTCCTTCGTCTGAGGACCCTCGGACCCCCTCAGCCCTCCTTCACCCGAGGTGATGATGACAGGCACGACCAAGGCCACCGCGGCCATCGTCGGTTCCGGCAACATCGGCACCGACCTGCTCTGCAAACTCCGGCGCTCGCCGCTGATCGAACCCCGCTGGATGATCGGCGTCGATCCGCAGAGCGAGGGACTGGCCCGGGCCCGCCGCGCCGGGATCGAGGCCAGCCACGAGGGCGTGGACTGGCTGCTCGCCCAGGACGAGACCCCGGACCTGGTCTTCGAGGCCACCTCCGCGGCCGTCCACCGGGCCCACGCCCCCCGCTACGCCGAACGCGGCATCAAGGCCATCGACCTCACCCCGGCCGCCCTCGGCCCGGCCGTCGTCCCGCCCGCCAACCTCACCGCGCACCTCGACGCCGACAACGTCAACATGATCACCTGCGGCGGGCAGGCCACCATCCCCATGGTGTACGCCGTCTCGCGCGTGGTCCCCGTCGCGTACGCCGAGATCGTCGCGTCCGTCGCCTCGGTCTCCGCCGGGCCCGGCACCCGCGCCAACATCGACGAGTTCACCCGCACCACCGCCCGCGGCATCGAGGAGATCGGCGGCGCCGGCCGCGGCAAGGCGATCATCATCCTCAACCCCGCCGAGCCCCCGGTCATCATGCGCGACACCGTCTTCTGCGCGATCCCCGAGGACGCCGACCGGGACGCCGTCGCGCAGTCCGTCAAGGAGGTCGCCGAGCAGGTCGCCACCTACGTCCCCGGCTACCGGCTGCGCGCCGAGCCGCAGTTCGACGACCCGTCGGTGGTCAACGGCGGTATGGCCCGGGTCGCGGTCTTCCTGGAGGTCGAGGGCGCCGGCGACTTCCTCCCGCCGTACGCCGGGAACCTCGACATCATGACCGCCGCCGCCACCAAGGTCGGCGAGGAGTTCGCGAAGGGCATGGGCATCCAGGCATGAAGAGCTACTCCGACACCCTCGACATCCGCGTCACCGACTCCTCGCTGCGCGACGGCTCGCACGCCACACGGCACCGGTTCACCGTCGAGGACGTGCGGTCCGTGGTGGCGGCGCTGGACGACGCCGGCGTCCCGGTGATCGAGGTGACGCACGGCGACGGGCTGGGCGGGTCGTCGTTCACGTACGGCTTCTCCGGGACCCCCGAGCAGGAGCTGATCAAGACCGCGGTGGACACCGCGCGGCAGGCGAAGATCGCCTTCCTGATGCTGCCCGGGCTCGGGGTGAAGGACGACATCCGCGCCGCGCACGACAACGGCGCCGCCGTCTGCCGGATCGCCACCCACTGCACCGAGGCGGACATCGCCGTCCAGCACTTCGGGCTGGCGCGGGAGAGGGGGCTGGAGACCGTCGGTTTCCTGATGATGGCGCACTCCACCACCCCCGAGGCGCTCGCCCGGCAGGGCCGGATCATGGCCGATGCCGGCTGCCAGTGCGTCTACGTCGTCGACTCGGCCGGGGCGATGGTGATGGACGACGTCACCGAGCGGGTCCAGGCCCTGGTCGCGGAGCTCGGCGACGACGCCCAGGTGGGCTTCCACGGCCACGAGAACCTCGCCCTGGGCACCGGCAACTCCATCGCCGCCATCCAGGCCGGCGCCCGGCAGATCGACGGGTCCACCCGGCGGCTCGGCGCCGGCGCCGGCAACACCGCCGTGGAGGCGCTGGTCGCGGTCTGCGCCAAGATGGGCATCCGCACCGGCATCGACGTCCTGAAGATCATCGACGCCGCGGAGGACGTGGTCCGCCCGGTCATGGACGGCGAATGCCAACTCGACCGGCTCGCCCTCCTGATGGGCCACGCCGGGGTCTACTCCAGCTTCCTCAAGCACGCCTTCCGGCAGGGCGAGCGCTACGGCGTGCCCGCCGCCCAGATCCTGCTCCGCGCGGGCGAACGCCGCCTCGTCGGCGGCCAGGAGGACCAGCTCATCGACATCGCCGTAGAACTCGCGGCGCAGAAGTAGCAGGGAGAGAACGATGACCGCACTCAACGAAGAGGCCCGTGTCATCGAGGCGGCCGCGCCGCCCGCCCGGTTCGCCCGGGGCTGGCACTGCCTGGGACTCGCGGACACCTTCAAGGACGGCCGGCCGCACGAGATCGAGGCGTTCGGCAGCAAACTCGTGGTCTTCCAGGGCGAGCAGGACCGCACCCTGCACGTCCTGAACGCCTACTGCCCGCACATGGGCGGCAACCTCGCCCGCGGCAGCGTCAAGGGCGACACCGTCGCCTGCCCGTTCCACGACTGGCGCTGGTCCGGTAACGGCCGCTGCGCCGGCATCCCGTACGCCCGCCGGGTCCCGCCGCGCGCCCGCACCCGCGCCTGGACCACCCTGGAGCGCAACCAGCAGCTCTACGTCTGGCACGACCCCGAGGGCAACCCGCCGCCGCCCGGGGTGACCATCCCCGGGATCGAGGGCGCCGGCCACCCCGACTGGTCCGCCTGGTCCTGGAACACCCTGCGGGTGGAGAACTCCAACTGCCGGGAGATCGTCGACAACGTCGTCGACATGGCGCACTTCTACTACATCCACTACTCCTTCCCGACGTACTTCAAGAACGTCTTCGAGGGGCACATCGCCACCCAGTACATGGAGTCCTCCCCGCGCGAGGACATCGACCTGAGCACCCCCTCGTCGGTCGGCGACCTGCGCTCCGACGCCTCCTACTTCGGCCCCTCGTACATGATCGACAAGCTGTGGACCGACGTCGGCGCCGAGGCCGAGATGGAGTCGGTGCTCATCAACTGCCACTACCCGGTCGACGCCAACAGCTTCGTGCTGATGTACGGCGCGATCGTCAAGAAGCTCCCCGGCATGTCCGACGCGGAGGCCGCCGAGGCCGCCCGGCTCGCGTCCGAGGGCCTGAAGGTCGGCTTCGAGCAGGACGTGGAGATCTGGCGGAACAAGACCCGCATCGACAACCCGCTGCTCACCGAGGAGGACGGGCCGGTCTACCAGCTCCGCCGCTGGTACGAGCAGTTCTACGTCGATGCCGCCGACGTGCAGGACGAGATGGTGCGCCGCTTCGAGTTCGAGATCGACACCGAACGGGCCAACACGGCCTGGCGCGCCGAGGTCGCCGACAACCTCGCCCGCCGCGCGGCCGGGGCCTGACCGTGCGGCCCGTGAACTGCCGGACCTGCGGGAACCAGGTCCTGTGCGAGAAGTTCAGCCCCGCCCACACCCAGGTGCAGTGGACCGGCGACGCCGCCGAGGTCTGCCCCCGGATCCGGGAGCGGACGGCGGCCGGGGAGCCCAGTGCCCGGGTCCGCTCGTGCGAGGCGCTGCGCGAGAGCATCGCCCGGGCGGTGGCCGACGGCAGCCTGGTGGTGGCCGACAAGGAAGGCAACCCCGTACCGGGCGCGCCCGCGGAACCGGTGGTGGCCGATGCCTGAGCCGCGCACCCACCGGCTGCGGATCGCCGAGGTGATCGACGAGACCGCCGACGCCCGCTCCCTGGTCTTCGACACCGCGCACCGACTCCCTTACGCACCGGGCCAGTTCCTCACGTTCAGACTGCCCGGGCGGGACGGCGGGGCGGCGGCCCGCTGCTACTCCCTGGCCAGCTCCCCGCACACCGGCGAGCCGATGAAGGTCACCGTCAAACGGGTTCCGGGCGGGCACGGCTCCAACTGGCTGTGCGACCACGCCCGGCCCGGCACCGAACTGGAGGTGCTGGCGCCGGCCGGCACCTTCACCCCGGCCGGTCTGGACACCGACCTGCTGCTGATCGCCGGCGGCAGCGGCATCACCCCGGTGATGTCGGTGCTGAAGTCGGCGCTCACCCGGGGCACCGCCCATGTCGTCCTGCTCTACGCCAACCGCGCCGAGTCCGCCGTCATCTTCCGCGGCGAACTGCGCGAACTGGCCGAGGACTTCCCGGACCGGCTGCTCGTGCTGCACTGGCTGGAGAGCCTCCAGGGCCTGCCCGACCCCGGCCGGCTGGCCGCCGCGCTCGCCCCGTACGCCGGCCGCGAGACCTACCTGTGCGGTCCGCAGCCGCTGATGGACGCGGCGGAGCTGGCCCTGCGGGGCCTGGGCGCGCCCCGCGACCGGGTGCACCGGGAGCGGTTCTTCTCGCTCAGCGGGGCGGCGGCGTTCGAGGGGCCGGGCCGCGCGGACGGCCCGGCGGACGGCCCGGCCGGCGCCACCGCCCGGGTGGAGCTCGACGGCACCACCCACGAGATCCGCTGGCCGGCCGGCACCCCGCTGCTGGACGCCCTGCTGGCCGCCGGGGTCGACGCCCCGTACTCCTGCCGGGAGGGCGCCTGCGCCGCCTGCACCTGCCGGGTGGTCAGCGGCGAGGTGACCATGGCCCGCAACGAGGTGCTGGACGCCACCGACCTCGCCGAAGGGTACGTCCTGGCCTGCCAGGCGGTCGCCGCCGGCGGCGAAGTCGAGATCAGCTACAGCTGACCGGCGGGGGCCGCTCCGGCCGCCCCCGCCCCATCACCCACGCCGTACCGCCCCCGCCTCACACCCACTCGCTGTCCCGCAGCCACGCCAGGGTGTTCGCCATCGCCGCCGGCGACAGCACCGGACCCGGCCGCGGCACCTCCGTCGCCCGGTGCGGCCGGGCGGTGCGCCGCCCCGGTCCGAACAGCGCGCGCCACACCGTGCGCGCGCAGTCCGCCACCGCCGGCGCGAGCCGGTCCAGTTCGCGGTGCGCGCCGTTCCCGGAGAGCGAGATCGCCCCGATCGCCCGGCCCGCCCCGCGCAGCGGCGCGGCCACGCAGGACACCCCCCGGTACGCCTCCTCGTGGTCGTAGGCCACCCCGCGCGCCCGGGCCGCCGCCAGCTCGCTGCGCAGCGCCTCGGGGCGGCAGATGGTCCGCGGTGTGCGCGGCCGCAGCCCGCCCCGCACCACCTGCTCCACCACCGCGTCGTCGCCGAACGCCAGGATCGCCTTGCCGGACGCGGTGCAGTACGCCGGCTGCCGGCCGCCCACCCGGGTGGGCACCGCGGTGTCCGCCGCCCCGCCGATCCGCTCCACGTGCACCACCTCGGCCTCGTCCAGCACCGCCAGGTGCACCAAGTGCCCGGTGGCCTCGTGGAGTTCGTGCAGATGGGGCAGGGCCGCCCGGCGCAGCCGGTGGTGGTGCGCGGCGAGCGCGCCCAGTTCCAGCACACCCAGGCCCAGCCGGTAGCCGCGGCCCTCCCGCTCCAGCCAGCGCAGGCCCAGCAGCTGGTCCAGGATCCGGTGCGCCGAGGAGCGCGGGACGCCCGAGCGCTGCACCACCTCGGTCAGGGTCAGCCGGGCGTCGGCAGCGCTGAACGCGTTCATCACCCGCGCGGCCTTCTCCAGCAGCGACAGCGGCGGACAGCCACCTCCGGCGGACTGCTCCGGCATCGGCACACCTCCCACGGAACGGCGAAACCCCAGGTCCGGGCCCCAATGGCGGCCGTGTGCCGGGGTTTCGCGAGTTGCCGGGAACGTTGCCAGCCCTCCCGCTGAGTGGGAAGAGGGTATTTCGTTTCGGAATAGTAAAGCGTAGGTTCCTGCCACCCCTGCCGCGGGACGGCGCGGCAGGGCCCTACCTCACGAACGAGAGGGGATGCGCATGCGCGACGACGACGTCCTGGCAGCGGTCCGCGAACTCGCCCCCACCCTGCGCGAACGCGCCGCCGAGGCGGAGAGCCTGCGCCGGGTGCCCGACGCCTCCATCAAGGACCTGGCCGGCACCGGCTTCTTCCAGCTCCTCCAGCCGCGGGCCTACGGCGGACTCGCCGCCGACCCGCTGGTCTTCTACCGCGCGGTCCGCGAGATCGCCCGGGCGTGCGGCTCCACCGGATGGGTCGCCTCCGTCGTCGGCGTCCACCCCTGGCACGTGGCGCTCTTCGACCGCCGCGCCCAGGACGAGGTCTGGGGCGCGGACCCGCACACCCGCATCAGCTCCTCCTACGCCCCCACCAGCCAGGTCACCCCGGTCCCCGGCGGCTTCAGGATCTCCGGCCGCTGGCACTTCTCCTCCGGCTGCGACCACACCGACTGGGCCCTGCTCGGCGGCCTGGTCACCGACGCCGACGGCAAGCCCGTCGAGGTCTACACCTTCCTCGTCCCGCGCGCCGACTACCGCATCATCGACGTCTGGGACACCGTCGGCCTGCGCGGCACCGGCAGCAACGACATCGTCGCCGACGACGTCTTCGTCCCCGCGCACCGCGCGCTCGGCTTCGGCCCGGTCAGCGCTCGCGACTGCCCCGGCCACCGCACCCACCCCGAACCCCTCTACCGGCTGCCCTACGCCGCCGTCTTCACCACCACCATCTCCACCCCCCTCGTCGGCATCGCCCAGGGCGCCTACGAGGGCTACGTCGCCGCCACCCGCGAACGCGTCCGGGTCTCCTACGGCCAGAAGGTCGCCGAGGACCCCTTCGCGCACGTCCGGATCGCCCGCGCGGCCAGCGACATCGACGCCGCCTGGCTCCAGCTCACCCGCAACATCGGCGACATGTACGAGCGGGTGGTGCGCGGCGAGGACCTGCCGATGGCCCTGCGCACCCGCGCCCGCCGCGACCAGGTGCTGGCCACCGAACGCGCGGTGGCCGCCGTGGACCTGCTGGTGGAGAACGCCGGCGGCAGCGCCATGCGCACCGGCCCCCACCCCGTCCAGCGCGCCTGGCGCGACGTGCACACCGGCCGCGGCCACGCCGCCAACGACCCGGAACGGGCGCTGTCCCTCTACGGCCAGGGCGCCCTCGGCCTCGACATCCAGGACACGATGCTGTGACCACGCCGGACGACCTCAGCTACGAGAACACCTCGAAGACCGCCACCGCCGGGGACCTCACCCTGCACTACAACGAGGCCGGCGACCCCGCCGCCCCCGCCGTGATCATGCTGCACGGCGGCGGCCCCGGCGCCTCCGGCTGGTCCAACTTCGGCCGCAACCTCCCGGTCTTCGCCGAGCACTTCCGCACCCTGCTCATCGACCAGCCCTGCTACGGCGCCTCCGGCAAACCCGAGCCGACCAAGGACTTCTTCTCCTTCGCCGCCGACGCCGTCGCCGCCCTCATGGACGAGATCGGCCTGGCCAGGGCCCACTTCGTCGGCAACTCGCTCGGCGGCGGCACCGCCACCCGGATGGCGCTGGACCACCCGGAGAAGGTCGGCAAACTCCTCCTCATGGGCCCCGGCGGCATCTCCGTCAACCTCTTCGCCCCCGACCCCACCGAAGGCATCAAGAAGCTCTTCGCCTTCAACGGCACCACCGAGCCCACCCGCGCCATGATGCGCGACTTCCTCACCACCCTCGCCTACGACCCGGCCCTGGTCACCGACGCGTTCGTCGAGGAGCGCTACGCCCGCGCCACCGACCCCGAGGCCAAGCTCGGCAACGACCGGATGGCCGCCTCCTTCGCCAAGTGGCCCGCCGACACCATGCTCTGGCGCGAGGCCCACCGCATCACCCACCCCACCCTCCTGACCTGGGGCCGGGAGGACCGGGTCAACCCGCTCGACGGCGCCCTGGTCGCCCTCAAGACCATCCCCGACGCCCGGCTGCACGTCTTCCCGCACTGCGGCCACTGGGCGCAGACCGAGCGGTTCGAGGAGTTCAACCGCCTCGCCCTCGACTTCTTCCGGCACTGACGCCACGGCACCGAAAGGCACGTCCATGGACATCCGCTCGCTGGGCTACCTGCGCATCGAGACCGCCCGCCTCGCCGAGTGGCGCACCTACGCCCTCGACATCCTCGGCATGGTGGCGGCCGAGGGCAGCACCGACGAGGTGCTGCACGTCCGGATCGACGACCGGATCCGCCGCTTCTCCTTCGAGGCCGGCACCCAGGACCGGCTGCTCGCGGCCGGCTTCGAGGTGGCCGGCGCCGCCGCCCTCGCCGAGGCCGCCGCCGAACTGGAGGCCGCCGGCGTCGCCGTCGAGCACGCCGACGACGCCACCCTCGCCGACCGCCGCGTCCAGGGCCTCCTGCACGTCACCGACCCGGCCGGCAACCCCCTGGAGATCTACTGGGGCCAGGCCCAGGACCACACCCCGCTCGGCACCCCCTACGGCAACCGCTTCGTCACCGGCGACCACCTCGGCCTCGGCCACGTCGTCCTGCCCGCCCCCGACATGGACGCCGCCGTCGCCTTCTACGAGGGCCTCCTCGGCTTCCAGCTGCGCGACCGGATGAAACTCCCGCCGATCGCCGTCCCGACCGGCGAACCCGGCCGCGACCACTACTGGATGAACTTCCTCAGCCCCAACGCCCGCCACCACAGCCTCGGCCTCTACCCCGGAGCCCTGCCGCCCGGCATCGTCCACTTCATGGTCGAGCTGGAGACCCTCGACGACGTCGGCTTCTGCCTGGACCGGATGCACCGGGCCGGCATCCCCATCGCCTCCTCCCTCGGCCGGCACTCCAACGACCACATGGTCTCCTTCTACGCCCAGGCCCCCGGCGGCTTCCAGGTCGAATACGGCTGGGACGGCCTGATCGTCGACCCCGCGACCTGGGTCACCAAGGAGATCACCGCCGACAGCTTCTGGGGCCACCAGTGGAACGGATGATCGAACCCGCCGCGTTCCGGGACGTCCTGGGCCGCTTCGCCAGCGGCATCACCATGGTCGCCGCCCTCGGCCCGGACGGCGAACCGGCCGGCCTGGCCTGCCAGTCCTTCGCCTCGCTCTCCCTGGACCCGCCGCTGATCCTGCTCTGCGTCGGCAAGGGCTCGACCAGCTGGCCGCGGATCGCCGCCGCCGGGCACTTCGCGGTCAGCATCCTCGCCGAGGAGCACCGCGCGGCGTGCGCCGCGCTCGCCGCGCCCGGCACCGACAAGTTCGCCGGCCTGCCCTGGCGCGCCACCCCGCACGGCACCGTCCACCTCGACGGCGCGCTCGCCACCGTGGACTGCGCCCTGGAGGCCGTCCACGAGGCCGGCGACCACCTCCTGGTCACCGGCCGGGTCCTGGACCTGACCGCCCGGGAGGACGGCGCCCCGCTGCTGTACTTCCGCGGCGGCTACGCGACGGGAGCCTTCTGATGGCCGGCTCCCCGCCGGGGCAGGCCCCCGCCCCGCCGATCGACGTGGCGCGGGTGACCTCCGCGCCCCCGGTCCGCACCGAGGTCACCTGGGACGACCGCGACGTCCGGCTCTACCACCTCGCCCTGGGCGCCGGCGTCCCCGAGACCGACGACCGCGAACTGGCCTACGTCTACGAGCGGCACGCCCGCGGCCTGGCCGTCCTGCCCACCTTCGGCACCGTCGCCGGCGGCACCGGCGGTATCGGCTTCCAGGTCTTCGACCTGCCCGGTGTCGACATCGACCTGGCCCAGGCCCTGCACGGCGCCCAGGAGATCACCGTGCACCGCCCGCTGCCCGCCGCCGCCCGGGCCACCGCCACCACCCGCGTCACCGCCGTCCACGACAAGGGCCGGGCCGCCGTCCTCGTCCAGGAATCCACCCTGCGCGACGAGGACGACCGGCCGCTGCTCACCCAGCGCAACCACATCTTCGTGCACGGCGCCGGCGGCTTCGGCGGCGACCGCGGCCCCGCCGACCCCACCCCCGCCCCCGACCGGACCCCCGACCACCTCTTCGACCTGCCGACGCTGCGCCAGCAGGCCCTGCTCTACCGGCTGACCGGCGACCGGAACCCGCTGCACGCCGACCCCGCCACCGCCCGCGCCGCCGGCTACGACCGGCCCATCCTGCACGGCCTGTGCACCTTCGGGATGGCCGTCAAGGCCGTCACCGACCGGCTGCTGGGTTCCGACCCGACCCGGATCACCGGCTGCCGCACCCGCTTCGCGGGCGTCTTCTTCCCCGGCGAGACGCTGCGGCTGCACCTGTGGGACCAGCCCGGCGGCACCGGCTACCTGCTCCGCGCCACCGCCCCGGACCGCGACGACGCGGTCGTCCTCAGCCACGCCGCGCTCACCGTCCGCTGACCGCCCGCCGCACCAACGGAGCTGCCATGAAAGACAGTTGGGACCACACCTACGACGTCGTGATCGCCGGGTCCGGCGCGGCCGGCTTCGCCGCCGCGCTCACCGCGCGGCTGCGCGGCCTGCGCCCCCTGATCATCGAGAAGACCGACCGCTACGGCGGCTCCACCGCGCTGTCCGGCGGCGCGATCTGGATCCCCACCAACTTCCACCTCGACGCGGCCGGCCTCGGCGACACCCGGGAGAAGGCCCGCGCCTACCTCGACGCCACCGTCGGCGACCGCGTCCCCGAGGCCCTCAAGGACGCCTACCTGACCCACGGGCCCCGGATGGTGCGGGAGTTCCACGACCGCACCGCCGTCCGCTTCGTCTACACCCCCGGCTACTGCGACTACTTCCCCGAACGGCTCGGCGGCTACCCCCAGGGCCGCTCCATCGAACCGGCCGTCTTCGACTTCACCGCCCTGACCGCCGAAGCGCGCCGCACCATGCGCCGGGCCGGCCTGCCCACCTACGGCCTCACCATCACCAGCTACGACTTCCGCCACCTCAACATGGTCGCCCGCACCTGGGCCGGCCGCCGCACCTCCGTCAAGGTCGGCCTGCGCGCCGCCAAGGCCCTGGCCACCGGCGCCAAACCGCTCTCCCTCGGCGAGGCCCTGATCGCCCGGATGCGGTACTCACTGGCCGCCCTCGGCGGCGACCTGTGGCTGGACACCCCCCTCACCGGCCTCGTCCAGGAGAACGACCGGGTCACCGGCGTCCGGGCCCTCCGCAACGGCCGCGAGGTGACGATCCGGGCCACCGGCGGCGTCGTCCTGGCCTCCGGTGGCTTCTCGCACAACCAGGAACTCCGCGAGAAGCACCTGCCCGCCCCCACCTCCGCCGCCTGGTCCTCCGCCTCCGAGGGCCAGACCGGCGACGCCCTCCAGCTCGGCGTCGAGGCCGGCGCCGCCACCGACCTGCTGGACAAGGTCTGGGGCGCCCCCTCGGTCTGCCCGCCCGGCGAACGCCCCTTCTTCCTCGTCGCCGACCGCGGCATCCCCGGCATGGTCATCGTCAACCAGGCCGGCGACCGCTACGCCAACGAGGCCGCCCCCTACAGCGAGTTCGTCGACGCGATGTACGCCCGGCACACCGCCGAGGCGTCCACCGTCCCGTCCTGGCTGATCCTCGACGCCCGCGCCAAGGCCCGCTACCTCTTCATGGGCCTCTTCCCCGGCCAGCCCTTCCCCCGCAAGTGGCTCGCCGACGGCTTCGTCAAGAAGGCCGGCTCGGTCCCCGCCCTCGCCGAGGCCACCGGCATCCCCGCCGCCCGCCTGGCCGCCACCCTCGACCGCTTCAACGGCTTCGCCCGCACCGGCCGCGACGAGGACTTCCACCGCGGCGAGAGCGTCTACGACCGTTACTACGGCGACCCCACCCTCCCCAACCCCAACCTCGCCCCGCTCACCAAACCGCCCTACTACGCCGTCCCCGTCCACCCCGGGGACATCGGCACCAAGGGGGGCCTGGTCATCGACGCCGACGCCCGGGTCCTGCGACCGGACGGCAGCGCCGTCGACGGCCTCTACGCCGCCGGCAACGTCTCGGCCGCCGCGATGGGCGAGACGTATCCGGGGCCGGGGGCGACGATCGGGCCCGCGATGACGTTTGCTTGGGCTGCGCTGAACCATGTTGCGGCCGGGGGCCGCTGAATCCCGCGTTGTCGGCCTTCCCGCCGTGCGGGTACCTGCGGCGGGCCTGCGCACGTTGTCGGCCTTCCCGCCGTGCGGGGTGCTGTCGTTCCCCGCTTCGCGGGGTCCGGTGCCGCTGCGCGGCACGCCGCAGGCGCAGGGCCCGCCACCGCACCCAACAGCCCCGCGCAGCGGAAACCCACCCCCCGCGCCGCAGGCGCACACGACACACCCCCCACGGCGGGCCAGCCGACAACGCGGGCAACCCACCGCGCCAGCGGATAGCGTCGGGGGCAAAGCGGACGCGAGGGAAGAGGTGGGCGCGTGGGCACCTGGGCGGCCGTCCTGTTCGCGTTGCTGGCGGCGGCGAGCAACGCGCTGTCCGTCGTGCTCCAGCGCCGGGCGGCCCGCACCGTCCCGGTTTCCGCCCGGCTCCGGCTCGGGCTGATCGCCGATCTGCTGCACCGGGCGGTGTGGCTCGCCGGGATGCTGATGGTGCTGCCGGCCGCCTGCTTCCAGGCGCTGGCGCTGTCGCTGGGCGCGCTCTCCGTGGTGCAGCCGATCTTCGTGATGGAGCTGCCGCTGGCGCTGCTGCTCGGCCGGCTGCTGCTGGGCGGGCTGCCCCGGCGGGTCTCCCGGCGCGGCTGGGCGGGGGTGGCGCTGCTGGTCGTCGGGCTGGGGACCGCGCTGGCGGCCGCGGCGCCCGGCGCCGGCCGCGACCACGCGCCGCTCGGCCGCTGGGTGCCGGCCCTGGTCGTCTGCGCCGTCGTGATCTCGGTCTCGGTCGCCGCCGGACTGCGCCGCGGTGCCGGCAGCGTCCGGGCCGCCTGCTTCGGCGCGGGTACGGCGATCGCGTACGCGCTGACCGCCGCCCTGCTCAAGGACGCCACGCACGCCTGGCAGCGGGGCGGGGCGGGCGAGTTCTTCGCGTCCTGGCAGACGTACGGGTTCGTGCTGACCGGGATGGTGGCGCTGTTCCTGATGGAGAACGCCATGCAGTCCGGCCCGCTGACCGCCTCGCAGCCGGTGCTCACCCTCGGGGACGCGCTGGTCAGCCTCTCCCTGGGGGTGACGCTCTTCGACGAGCGGGTGCGGGCCGGCTGGTGGCTGCTGCCGGAGGCGCTGGGCTGCGGACTGATCGTGTGGGGCGCGGTGCTGCTCTCCCAGGTGTCGCTCGCCCGCGATCTGGTGGCCGGCGAGGCGGGGGAGCGGCCGGCCCGTCCGCGGCGCGGCCGCCTCCGGCGCCGCGCCTAGCCGCCGGCCCGCGCCCCCGGCTCACCCGGTGTACGCGGGGGCGACCGCCGAGGTCATCAGCCGGCGGGCGGTGCCGGAGCCGTCGGCGGGGACCGTCCACAGGTCCGAGCCGTAGTCGCCGGGCAGCGCGTAGAGGAGGGTGCGGGTGCCGGACCACAGGGCCTGGTCGTCGATGCTGCGGTGTTCGGCGGTGGCGGTCTCCCGCCCGGTGGCCAGGTCCAGGACGTAGAGCCGCCAGGGGGCGTCGGGGGACGCGCCGGGGACGCGTTTCTTGTAGGCGACGCGGGTGCCGTCGGGGGAGAGGGAGGGGCATTCGACGTTGCCGTGCAGGGTGGTCAGGGTGCGGGCGGTGCGGTCGCCGCGGACCAGGTAGGTGCGGCCGCCGGTGGCCAGGGTGGCGTAGAAGCGGGTGTCGTCGGCGAAGGTGACGCCCCAGACGTTGACGTCGGAGGCGTGGTACGGCCGGCCGTCCTTGGTGACGGCGTAGTCCTCCAGGTTGTCGTCGAGCGCCCAGGTGCGGGTGTCGGCGATCGCGGTGCGGGTGGAGAAGGCGGTGCCGGCGTAGGAGTCGCCGCTGACGAAGACGGTCCAGGCGACGGTGCGGCCGGAGGGGGAGACGCGGGCGCGGGTGGGGATGCCGGGGGCCGGGAAGCGGTGCCGGACGCGGAGGCGGGCGTCGAGCACCAGCGCCCGGTAGGTGTCCGTCAGCGCGCCGCGTTCGGCCTGGAGGCAGATGCCGGTGCCGGCCGCGGCGTGGAAGCGCAGGCATGTCAGGCCGGAGGCGGTGCGCGCGGCGCCGGGGTGGGCGGCGGGGACCGCGGTGATCTCGTCGCGGTGCGGGCCCCAGGCGAGGTTGCGCACCAGCAGCTGCCGTGCACCGGAAGGGTGGAGCGCGACCGTGCCGGGGCGGACCGGCGGGCCGTCCGCCTGCTGGCGGTCGCGGTCGGCGGAGCGGCCGGCGGCCCGCAGCACCGCCGCGGTGCCGACGGTGCCCAGGAGCGCCACGGCGAGCAGCAGGACGATCAGCCGGGTGCGGCGGTTCATCGGGTTCCCTCCCGGTGGGGGTGGCCGGTGCGGAGCAGCCGGGTGGCGGTCAGGGCGGCGGCCGCCAGGGCCGCGGCGGCCACCGCCAGCGCGGTCCGCCCGTCCCACAGGCTCCAGGCCGCGCCGAACGCCAGGGAGCACACGAACCGGGCCAGCGCCTGGCCGGTGCCCACCAGCGCCTGCCCGGCGCCCTGCTGCTCGGGTGGCACCACCCCGGCGGTGGCGGCGGCCAGTACGCCGTCGGTGGCGGCGTAGAAGGCGCCGTGCAGGACGAGCACGCCCAGGACCGCGGGCAGGCCGCGCAGCGGCGCGAGCACCAGCCCGTACGCCAGGAGCAGTGCGGCGTGCCCGGCCAGGAACAGCCGGCGGCGGCCGGCCCGGTCGGCGAGGGCGCCCAGCGGGACGGCGAGCAGCAGGAAGACCGCCGCGGTGCCGAGGGGGAGCAGCGGGAACAGCCCGGCGGGCACGCCCAGTCCGCGCTGGAGGAGGAGGTAGAGGAAGGAGTCGCTGACGGTGGTGAGCCCGAGGAGCGCGGCGCACAGCGTCAGGCGGCGCAGCGGGGGGCGGCGCAGCAGGGCGAGGGAGGTGCGGAGCGTGGGGCGGGCGGCGGTGCCGGGCGCGGGCGCGGTGCCGGGCGTCCGGGCGGGCACGAAGAGGACGAGGACCAGGACGCCGAGGACGGCCACGCAGCCGCTCACGGTGAACACCGCGTCGTAGCCGTCGGCGGCGATCCGCAGGACGGCGAACGCGGCGAGCGGGCCGAGCAGCGCGCCGGCGGTGTCCATGGCCCGGTGCACGCCGAACGCCCGGCCGCGGTGCTCGGGGCGGGTGGCCAGCGAGATCATCGCGTCCCGGGGCGCGGTGCGCAGCCCCTTCCCGGCCCGGTCCGCGGCCAGCACCGCGCCGATCGCGGGCAGTCCGTGGGCGACCAGCAGCAGCGGTTTGCACACCGCCGACAGGCCGTAGCCGAGGCCGGCCACCACCTTGTGGCGGCGGCCGCCGCGGTCCGCCAGATGGCCGCCGGCGAGCCGGACCAGCGCCCCGACGCCGTTGTTCAGCCCGTCCAGCAGCCCGAAGCCGAGCGGTGAGAGCCCCAGCGCGGTGACGACGTACAGCGGCAGCACCGCGGTGATCATCTCCGCGGAGACGTCGGTGATCAGGCTGACCGCGCCCAGGGCCAGGACGGTGCCGGGCACCGCGGGCCGCCGCCCCGGGCCGGTGCGGTCCGGGGCGGCGGTGCGGGCGGGCGGGCCGCCGCGGGAGTCCGCGAGGTACACCGGCGTCAGTTCCAGATGCCGGTGACCGCGGCCGCCGAGGCGGCGTTGCCGGCGTGCGCGGACAGCCCGGCCAGCTCCTCCAGGGTGCGCAGCACGTTGTAGTGGTTGTAGGTGGTCGCGGTGGAGCTGCCGGGCGCCACGTGGGCGCCGTAGAAGAGGGTCGGGATGCGGTTGCCGGCGAGGCGGTTGTCCTCGTCGAAGGTGACGGCCAGCAGGCTGTTGTGGCTCTTGGCCCACGCGGCGTAGCCGCCGAGCTCGTTCTTCACCCAGGTGTCGCCGGTGGCGACCGAGCAGTCGTGCATGTCGTTGCAGAGGTCCGGTATGACGAAGGAGACCTTCGGCAGGGCGGTGTAGTCGGACGGGAACTGGTCGAAGGTCTTCGCGGTGTCCTTCGGCACGTTGGAGAAGCCGAACCACGGGTTGTGCTTCTGGGCGTACCTGCCGCTGCTGCACACCGTCGAACCCTGGGCCGGCAGGCCCTCGTTGTAGCTCGCCCAGCTCTGGCCGGCGGCGAGCAGCTCGGAGGCGAGGTTGGGCGCGGACATCGAGCCGACCGGGACGCAACTGTCGTCGGTGCGGCCCTGGTTGGAGCCGGAGAAGAGCATGTAGTAGTTGGGCTCGCTGGGGTGGGTCAGGCCGTAGGACCGGGTGAGGGTGGCGCCGCCCGCCCTGAGGGAGTTCAGGTAGGGCGCGCCGGAGGCGCCGATCACCTGGCTGTACGCCTTGTTCTCCAGCACCACCACCACGATGTGGTCGGGCGCGGGGACCCTGGCGGCCTGCGCGGACGCGGTGGTGCCGGTGGTGGCCCACAGCCCGGCCGCGGTGGCGGCGAGGGCCGCCGCGCCGGCCACTGCGGTGCGGGAACGCCGGGTGCGCTTGCGCGCCTTGGCTGCGGTCATGACGGTCCTCCGGAGGTCGGTCACGGGCGTGCGGGGGAGGGAGCGCGGTAACCCTAGGAGCGGCCGGATGGACGCGGCCGCGCCCACCGGGTGAAGAACAGACGAACGATGGCCGCCACGGAAAGATGAGAGTGACGGCCAACCGCCCGTCCGCACAGGGGAGTTCCGGCCACCCTTCCCCGCCCGGCCCGCCCGGCCCGCCCGTCAGGCCGGGGTGCGCGGCGCCGCCGGGGTGTCGCCGCGCACCGCGTGCAGGTAGAGCAGCAGCAGGTCGGCGGTGAAGTAGGAGCTGTAGGAGACGTCGGGGGTGTCGCCGCCGGTGTGGTAGCCGCCGATCACGCCGATCAGCGCGTAGCCACCCACGTCCCGTACCAGGAACGGGCCTCCGGAGGTGCCGCCGATGTAGCCGGCGCAGGCGATCTCCAGGAAGTCGCCGGGCGCGGCGGGGTCGGCGCTGGTGTAGCGGTGGGTGGACGAGGAGCAGTCCAGCGGCTTGGGGTAGCGGGCGTCGCTGCTGCCGGGGTAGCCGATGAGCCGCACGTCGGAGTGGTCGTAGCCGGGGTAGGGGAGCAGGTCGAAGCCGCCGGTGACGCGCTGGACCCGGGCGCCGTCCTCCCGGGGGCCGACCCGGACCACCGCGTAGTCCCAGCGGGCGCCGGCGTCCGTCCCGAGGTCGTAGTAGCGCTGGTCGAGGTAGATCCGCTCGACGGGGTAGATGCCGTGCGGTTTGAGTCCGTCGTGGTACTGCGGTACGAACGCCAGGTACTTGCGCGGGTCGGGGGAGCGCAGGCAGTGTCCCGCGGTGACGACGAGGTCGCGGTGCGGGCTGCGGACGACGGTGCCGCCGCAGAACCGGCCGGTGCCGGTGGCGTCCGTCCAGAAGAACGTGCCGACCTGCGGCAGCCCGTCGAAGGGGTGGCTGGGCGGGACCGGGCCGGCCGCGGCGGGCCGGGCCGCGGCCGGTTCACCGGGCACCGCCACGGGCCGGGCGGCCGCCATGCGGCCCGCGGTCCAGTAGGCGTCGACGGCCGCGGCGGGCGGGGCCGGGGCCGTGGCGGCCCGGGCGGTCGGCGCGGGCACCGTGCACAGCGCGAGGACCAGCGCCAGCAGGGCGGTCAGCGGCAGCGCGCGGGCCGGGCGGCCGCGGGCGGCGAGGGGTCTGCCCATGGGGGGCTCCTTTCGGGGACGCGGCGTACGGCCGACATCGTCGTACCGCGCGCGGCGTCCGGCCAGAGGGGCGTCACCGGCCGGTGCCGGCGGGCCGGCCGGATTCCCCGTCCGTTTCCCCCTCCGCGGCGCGCAGTTCCGCCAGGATCCGCTCCCGGTCCTCGTCCAGCGCCGGGATCCGGCCCATCCGGGGCTCCCGCCCGGCGACGGTGACCGGCGGCAGCAGCGCGTCCAGCGGTCCCACCGGGGAGTCCACGGTCCGCCAGCGGTCGCGGGCGGCGAGCTGCGGGTGGGCGGTGAACTCCGCGACGCTGCGCAGCCGGGCGTGGGCGATCCGGGCCGCGGACAGCCGCCGTTGAACCTCCTCGGCCGGCAGGACCGCGAAGCGTTCCTCGATCCGCTCGCGCAGCGCGGCCCGGTGGGCGACCCGGGCGGAGTTCCGGGCGAACCGCGGATCGGCGGCCAGCTCCGGGAGTTCCAGCACCCGCGTGCAGAACGCGGCCCACTCCCGCTCGTTCTGCACGCCCAGGAAGACCCGCGTGCCGTCCGCGGTCCGGTACGGCCCGTACGGGGCGATCGCGGCGTGCTCGGCGCCGGAGCGGGGCGGGACGGTGCCGCCGTAGCGGGTGAAGTAGGCGGGGTAGCCCATCCATTCGCCCAGCGCCTCCAGCATGGACACCTCGAACGCGCCGCCGCGGCCGGTGCGTTCGCGTTCGTACAGGGCCGTCAGGACGCCGGTGTAGGCGTACATCCCGGCGGCGATGTCGGCCACCGGGATGCCGATCTTGGCCGGTTCCCGCTCGGTGCCGGTCAGCGACATCGCCCCGGCCTCGCACTGCACCAGCAGGTCGTACGCCTTCGCCCGCGCGTACGGGCCGCCGGTGCCGTAGCCGGAGATCCCGCACACCACCAGCCGCGGGTGGTCCGCCAGCAGCGCGGCGGCACCCAGGCCCAGCCGCTCGGCCGCGCCCGGCGCGAGGTTCTGCACGAAGACGTCGGCCCGCCCGATCAGCCGCCGCAGCACCGCGGCGTCCCCGGGCTCCTTCGCGTCGAGGGCGATCGACTCCTTGCCGCGGTTGAGCCAGACGAAGTGGCTGGACATCCCGCGCACCGTCTCGTCGTAGCCGCGCGCGAAGTCGCCGGTGCCGGGCCGTTCGACCTTGATGACCCGGGCGCCGAGGTCGGCGAGCTGGCGGGTGGCGAAGGGGGCCGCGACCGCCTGTTCGAGCGCGACCACGGTGATGCCGTCCAGAGGGAGCATGAACGGGACCTTTCCTGAGGAGACGGGACGGAGCCGGGCGAGGCGGGTACCTATCCGCCCGTGGATCCCGGACGGATCCCCGGATCCGCCAGGGTCCGGCGGCACCACCCCTACCCGCAGGAGTCACCATGACAGCCGACCGGCACGGGCACGCCATGACCGACACCGGCCCCGAGGCCCTCGGCCACTACGAACGGGCCCTGGACGACCTGGTGTTCTTCCGCCCCGGTGTCGAGGACGCGGCGCGCGCGGTGCTGGCCGCCGCGCCCCGTTCGCCGATGGGCCACGCGCTCGCCGCCCAGCTGGGCGTCCTGGCCACCGACGCGCGGGCCGCCGCGGCCGCCCGCGCGACCTTCACCGCCTTCCGCGCGCAGTGCGACCCGGACCGGCTCACCCCGCGCGAGCGGAGCCACCTCGCCGCCGCGGCCGCCGGGCTGGAGGGCGACTACCGCACCGCCGGCCGGATCCTCGACGAGACCGGCCTGGCCCACCCGCGCGATCTGCTCGCCCTCTTCGCCGGCCACCACCTGGACTTCCTCGTCGGCGACGCGCCCCGGCTGCGGGACCGGATCGGCGGTGCGCTCGACGCGTGGGACGAGGACGATCCGCACTACGGCCCGCTGCTGGGCATGTACACCTTCGGCCTGGAGGAGAACGGCCACTACGAGCACGCCGAACAGACCGGCCTGGCCGCCCTGGAGCGCCGCCCCGACGACGTCTGGGGCATCCACGGCGTGGTGCACACCTACGAGATGCGCGGCCGGTTCACCGACGGCCTCCGCTTCCTGGACGCCCGGACCCACGACTGGGCGGCCGGCACCCTGCTCACCGGCCACACCTGGTGGCACTACGCCCTCTACGCGCTGGAGTGCGGCGACACCCGCCGGGTCCTGGAGATCTACGACTCCGTGCTGTGCGAGGCCGGCGCGGAGGACGGCGCCCTGGAACTCGTCAACGCCGCCGCGCTGCTGTGGCGCCTGTACCTCGCCGACCGTGCGGAGCCCGCCCGCTGGGCCGCGCTGGCCGATGCCTGGGAGCGCCGGGACGACGGCCCGCACTACGCCTTCAACGACGCCCACGCGGTGATGGCGTACGTCGGCGCGGGCCGCCCGGAGCGGGCCGAGCGCCTGATCCGGGACCGCGAGCGCTGGCTGGCCGCGACCCCGGCCGGCGGCCCGGCCGCGAACCGTGCGATGACCGAGGAGATCGGCCTGCCCGTCTGCCGGGCGCTGCTCGCCTACGGCCGGGGCGCGTTCGGCGCCGCCGCCGACCTGCTGCTGCCGGTCCGGTACCGGCTGCACGAGTTCGGCGGCAGCCACGCCCAGCGCGACGCCGTGCAGCGCACCCTGGTGGAGGCCGCGCTCCGGGCCGGCCGCGGCGACCTGACCCGCGCCCTGCTCAGCGAACGCAGCCGGCTGCGCCCGGTCTGCCCGTACAACTGGTCCGCGAAGGCGCGGCTGGCGGAGCGGGAGGGCGACGGGGCGCGCGCGGCGGCGGCGTGGGCGCGGGCCGGCGAGCAGGCGGCCGGGACGGCCGGGTGAGCCGGGCCGGGCGGGTCAGCCGAGCAGCTGCTCGGCCCAGATGACCTTGCCGTCGGCGGTGTAGCGGGTGCCCCAGCGGTGGGTGAACTGGGAGATCAGGAAGAGCCCCCGGCCGCCCTCGTCGGTGGTCCGCGGGTGCCGCAGGTACGGGGAGGTGCTGGAGCCGTCGCACACCTCGCAGATCAGGGTGTGCTCCAGGATCAGCCGCAGCCGGATCGGCCCGGAGCCGTACCGGATGGCGTTGGTGACCAGTTCGCTGACCACCAGCTCGGTGGTGAACGTGAGGTCCGGCAGCTCCCAGTCGGCCAGCTGCCGGCCGGCCATCTCGCGGGCCCGGCCCACCACGGCCGGGTTGCAGGCCAGTTCCCAGGACGCGAGCCGGTCCGGGTCCAGTCCGCGGGTGCGGGCCAGCAGCAGGGTGATGTCGTCGTGCCGGCGGCGCGGCACCAGCCCGGCGAGCACCGACTCGCCCAGCGCGTCCAGGGAGGCGCCGGGTGCGGTGAGCGCGCGCAGCAGCCGCTCCGGCGGCGGCTCGCCCGCCGGGGAGTCCGCGCCGGCCAGCAGCCCGTCGGTGTAGAGCGCGAGCACGCTGTCCTCCTTCACGGGCACCTCCACGGACTCGAACGGCAGCCCGCTGACGCCGAGTTCGGGGCCGACCGGCACGTCGGCGAACACGGCGGTGCCGTCGGGGGCGACCAGGACCGGCGGCGGGTGCCCGGCGCTGGCCAGGGTGAAGCAGCGGCCGATCGGGTCGTAGACCGTGTAGAGGCAGCTGGTGCCGACCGCGCCGGTGCCGGCGCCCTGCCCGCCCTCCTCGGAGACCCGGCGGACCAGGTCGTCGAGGCGGGCCAGCAGCTCCTCCGGGCGCAGGTCCAGGGCGGCGAGGGTCTGCACCGCGGTGCGCAGCCGGCCCATCGTGGCGATCGCGCCGATACCGTGCCCGCGCACCTCGCCGACCACCAGCGCCAGCCGCGCCCCGGACAGCGGGATCACGTCGTACCAGTCGCCGCCGACCCCGGCCAGCTCGTCGGCGGGGCGGTAACACGTCGCCAGGGACAGCACGTTCTGCTCCAGGACGCCCTGCGGCAGCAGGCTGCGCTGGAGGGTGAGCGCCGCCTCGCGCTCCCGGGTGTAGCGGCGGGCGTTGTCCACGCAGACCGCGGCCCGGGCCACGAACTCCTCGGCCAGCCGCAGGTCGTCGGCGCCGAACGGCTCCCCGCGCTCGGCCCGGAAGAAGCTGGTGACGCCCATCGTCGTACCGCGCGCCCGGATGGGCACGACCATGGCGGTGTGCAGCCCCTGGGCCAGCAGCCGGCGGCGCCGGCCGCCGGGGACCTCCGGGGCCCACTCCGCGCCGTCCGGGTCCAGCCGCTCGGCGCGCCACGACCGGCCGTCGGTCAGCGCGCGGACGGGCGGGGACCACGGCTGGTACGCCGCCAGGTCGCCGACCGCCACCACCGCCTCGGGGATGCCGGGCCGCACCGACTGCTGGCCGGCCCGCCGCAGGGCGACCAGGTCGTTGTCGCCGGGCGGCCCGGTCAGCGGCTCCCCGCCCTGGATGACCGAGTCCAGCAGGTCCACCACGACGAAGTCGGCGAGGTCCGGCACCGCCACGTCGGCCAGCTCCTGGGCGGTGCGGGTCACGTCCAGGGTGCGGCCGATGGCGGAGCCGGCCCGGTCCAGCAGGAGCAGCCGCTGCTGGTTGCGGTGGCGCTCGGTGATGTCGATGACGGTGTAGCAGACGCCGATCGGGCGGCCGCCGCCGTTGTCCAGCCGGACGAACGACATGGCGTGGACGCGTTCCTGGGCCGGTTCGGAGCGGGGGTGGCCGATGTGCTCGTAGCCCAGGACCGGTTCGCCGCTCTCCAGGACGCGCCGCATCTGCGCCTCCAGGGCGTCGGCGTCGATGCCCGGCTGGATCTCGGCCAGCCGGCGGCCGATCCGCTCCCGCGCCGGGCCGCCGCCGAACCGCTCCAGTGCGAGGTTCGACCAGACGAACCGCAGCTCGGTGTCGACCACCGCCATCCCCACCGGGGTCTGCGTCAGCATCCGCTCCAGCACCGCCCGGCTCATCTCCCACCCGGGGAACGGCGACGCCTCGGCGGCCACCGCCAGCCAGTGCGGGGCGCCGGTGCGGTCGGTCACCGGGGCCAGCTGCGCCAGCACGCCGACCCGTGCGCCGTCCTTGCGGCAGGCGGTCAGCGGCCCGCTCCAGCCGCCGTGCGCCCGGCACGCGGCGACCAGCTCGGGGAGCCGGGCCGCGTCGTCCGGGTCCAGCAGCGCCGCGACCGGCCGGCCCAGGACGTCGGCGGCGGGGTGGCCGAGCAGCCGTTCGGCGGTGCCGGGCCAGCTCTCCACCCGGCCCCGGGCGTCGCACAGCACCAGCGCGGCGTCGGCGATGTCGAGCGCCGGTCGCCGCCCGCCGTGGGCGTGCCCCTCGAACTCCACCATCTGTGCGGTTCCGTCCCTGCCGGCCGAATTGCGTTATATGTGACATTTACCCCGTCTGAGGCTACTGGCCCCGGGCCGTTCGGCCCCCGTCTCACAGCCCGGCGAGTTCCCGGGCGCGGGTGAGCAGCGCGACGAACATCTCCCGGGTGAGCGTGCCGGTGAAGGTGTTCCGCTGGCTCGGGTGGTAGCTGCCGAGGACCCGCAGCTCACCGCGGTCCCCGGCGCCCGGCAGGGTCACCTCGGCGCCGTGCCCGAACGCCGGCCGGGGCCGGGGCACCGGCCAGCCCGCCGCGCCCAGCACCGGCCACAGCGTCTGCCAGGCGAAGCCGCCCAGCGCCACCACGGTCCGCAGCCGCGGCGCCAGCAGACCCAGCTCCGCCTCCAGCCACGGCCGGCAGGTGTCCCGCTCCGCGGTGGTCGGACGGTTCTGCGGCGGCGCGCAGTGCACCGGCGCGGTGACCCGCACCCCGTACAGCTCCAGCCCGTCGTCCCGGTGCGTCGCGGTCGGCTGCGAGGCCAGGCCCACCGCGTGCAGCGCCGCGAACAGGAAGTCCCCCGACGCGTCACCGGTGAACATCCGGCCGGTGCGGTTGCCGCCGTGCGCGGCCGGCGCCAGGCCCACCACGGCCAGCGACGCGTCCGGCGGGCCGAAGCCGGGTACCGGCCGCGCCCAGTACTCCCAGTCCCGGAACGCCGCCCGGCGCTCCGCCGCCACCCGCTCCCGCCAGGCCACCAGCCGCGGGCAGGCCCGGCAGTCGGCGACCGCGGCGTCCAGGTCCGGCAGCCCCGCGCAGTGCGCCGCCCGGCGGGCCGGGTACGCCGCGTCCGCCGTCTCCCGCGGCGCCCCGCCCGTCGCCTCGCTCATCCGTCCCCTCCCGATTCCCCGGCGCCCTCCGCGCCGTCCGTACGGTCCGCTTCTGCGCGCGCCGGTGCGTGCGCTTCTCCTCCTGCGTCTGCTCCGCCCGGCCCGTCCGATGCCTCCGCCGGGGCACCGGCCGCCTCCGCCGCCTCCCCGGCCGCCTCCTCCGCGCCGTCCGGGGCGAGCAGCAGCAGCGCCACGTCGTCCAGCCGCTCCGCTTGGGTGCCGCGCCGGGACAGCACCGCGTCGGCCAGCGCGCCGGGGTCGGCGCAGGGGATCCCGGCGAGATCGGCGGCCAGCGCCGCCACCCCCTCGTCCAGGTCGGTGCCGGGCCGCTCGACCAGCCCGTCGGTGTAGAGGGCGAGCAGCGCGCCGGGCGGCAGGACGACCGTGGTGGCCGCGTAGCGGGTGTCCGGCGCGATGCCCAGCAGCAGCCCGGGCGGCGTCCGCAGCACCTCGGTGCGGCCGCCGGGGTGCCGGAGCACCGGCGGCGGGTGGCCGGCGCTGGCCAGGCAGGCCAGCTGGCTGCGCAGGTCGAGGTGGACGTACAGGCAGCTGGTGAACAGGTCCGGGCCCAGGTCGGCCAGCAGCCGGTTGGTGCGGGCCAGTACCTCGCCCGGGGCGGCGCCGGCCGAGGCGTAGGCGTGCACCGCGGTACGGGCCTGGCCCATCAGCGCCGCGGCCGCCGCGTTGTGGCCCTGCACGTCCCCGATCACCGCGGCCACCTGGTGCTCGTCCAGCCGGATCAGGTCGTAGAAGTCGCCGCCGATGTCCATCCCGCGGGTGGACGGCAGGTAGCGCGCGGCGACCGCCAGGCCCGGGACCGGCGGCAGGCGGTGCGGCAGCAGCCCGGCCTGGAGGTCGTGCGCCAGCTGCTGCTTGGTGTCGTAGAGGAAGGCCCGGTCCAGCGCCTGGGCCATCAGCCCGGCCAGTGAGGTCAGGACCTGCCGCTCCTCGGGGGTGAAGGTCCGCGGATGCCGGTACGCCAGCACGCAGCAGCCCACCGGGCGGCCGGAGACGATCAGCGGCAGCACCGCCCGCGCCGCCATCCCGGTCAGCCGCGCCAGCCCCGGGAAGTGCCGCTCGGTCTCCTCCGCCGAGGTGAAGAAGCTGGGCTCGCCGGTGGCCAGCGCGCGCACCGTCGGACTGTTCGCGGCGGTCAGCGGGACGCCTTCGTACGCCTCCACGGCCCGGGCGGGATAGCCGCGTTGGCCGATCGTCCGCAGCCGCCCGGCCTCCGCCGCGTACATCAGCATCCCCTGGGCACCGAAGGCCGGCACGATCTGCTCGGCGAACAGGTCGGTGACGTCCTGGACGCCGACCGCCTCGGTGAGCGCCGCCGCCAGGTGCAGCACGTGGTACATCTGCGCCGCGCGCACCGGCATCGCCTCGGCGGGCCGGCGCGCCACCGGGTCCGGCTCCTCGTCGGCGCTGATCCACACGCTCACCCCGCGGCCGTCCGGGAACAGCCGGAACGCCAGCCACTGCTGCGGCGGCCGGAAGGCGGTGAACGAGACCGGGCGGCGGCTGATCACCGCGGCCCGGCAGCGGTCCTCGAAGACCGGCCCGGCCAGCCACGGCAGCACCTCCCACGGCCGCCTGCCCAGCATCCGGGCGGCCGCCACGCCCAGCAGCTCCGCGGCGCCGGTGGAGAGCATGGTGATCCGCCCCTCCAGGTCCAGCGCGCAGCCGCCGCCCGGCAGCCGCTCCACGTAGTCCATGGCGGCCAGCGCCTCGTCCGCGCCGACCGCACGGGCCGGCGGCGGCACGACCACCAGCGGTCCATCCGGGCCGCCGCCGGTGGGCAGCAGCGCGGCCAGCCGGCGGCACGCGGTGTCGAACGCGGCCCGCTCGGCCCCGGACAGCTCCGCCGGGTGGCCGGCCGGCCACACCAGCACCACCGCGCCCAGGCACCCGCTCCCGTCGGTCAGCGGCGCGGCGCCCAGCGCGAAGTCGTACGGCAGCGCCACCGCCGTCCGGGGGAACTCCCGGGCCAGCTGCTGGTGGCCGGCCGCCCAGACCAGGCGCTGCCGGCGGGCCGCGACCGCGACCGGCAGCGGCGCCGCCAGCGCGATCCGCTTCCAGGGGTCCAGCACCGGCGGCGGGATGCCGCTCAGCGCGGCCAGCCGCAGCACCGGGGCGTCCGGCGCCAGCTCGTAGACCATCGCGGCGGACGCGCCGGTCTCCCGCATCGCCCGCAGCAGCGCGCGCCCCAGGGGGACCTCCCCGGTCCCGCGGGGCGTCATGGCGCACCTGCTGTCAGCCGCGGCACAGTGCTGACGTTACGCCGCCGGGCCGCCGGAAGCAGGCCCGGCGGCCCGGGGCCGGCTGCCGGGACTACCAGCGGGTGGCGAGTTCGACGGTGACCGACGCCAGGGCCGCCTCGGCGGCCGCGTTGGCCGCGGCCGGGGAGCCGGCCCGCAGCAGGACGTGGCCGATCCGGGAGAGGTTGTCGTCCGGGCCGCCGACCGCGTCGCCCGGCAGCTTGGTCAGCGCGGTCTCCACGATGTGCGCCCCCCCGGGGCAGCGGGCCCACCCGGTGCAGGGTCCCGGCCTCCGGGGCGGTCAGGAAGCGGATCGCGGCGGCCGCGGCGCGCCGCGGGGTGACGTCGGGGCGTTCGCCGAGGACGGCCTGGAGGTGGGCGCGGGCCATGTCGATGCCCAGCGCCTCCCGGACCAGCCGCATGATGTGGTCGCCGGGCGGCCGGGCGCCCACCTCGATGACCCGCGGGCGGCCGGCCGGGTCCAGCTTCAGCTCGGTGTGGGCGAGCCCGGCGCGCAGCCCGAGCGCGGTCACCGCGGCGGTGGCCGCCCGGTACACCGCGGCCCGGGCGGCGGGGGACAGCGCGGCGGGCACGGTGTGGCCGAGTTCGGCGCGCCGGGCCCCGGTGGTGGTGAACTTCTCGGTGACCGCCAGGTGGTGGACGGTGCCGCCGGCGAGGACCGTTTCCACGCTGAACTCCGGCCCGGCGACGTACTCCTGGGCCACCAGGGCGGTGTCCAGCGGGATGCCGTGCGGGAGCTTGCGGGGCCGCGACTGCGCGCGCCGGGCGGCCGCGGGCAGCGCGGCGGGCGCGGCGACCACCGAGACGCCGATCGAGGCGGCCTCCTCGGCGGGTTTGACGACCAGCGGGTAGCCCAGCCCGGCGGCGTCGGCGCGCCGGGCGAGGGCGCCGGGGTCCGGGGCGGTGACGGTGCGCGGGGCGGGGACGCCGTGCGCGGCGAACGCCTCGGCCATCAGCCGCTTGTTGCGCCCGGCCGGGGCGGGCCCGGGGAGGTGGCCGGGCAGCCCCAGCGCGGCGGCCAGCCGGGCGGCCAGCGGGGTGAGGAACTCCCAGCAGGGCACGATCCCGTCGATGCCGGTGTCCCGGCAGAAGGCGGTCAGGTCGGCGAGGGTGGCCTCCGGGTCGGTGAAGTCGGTGAAGGCGGTCCCGGCGATCCGGTCGGTCAGTTCGGGGCGGTAGCGCGCGTAGAGGTCCTCGCGGGTGGCCACGTACGCGTCCGCGCCGAGGGCGGCGGCGGCCGCGAGCAGATCGCCGCCGGCGGCGACGTCGGCTTCCAGGACCAGCACTTTCCTGCGGGGGGTGGCGGGCACGGGGTTCCTTCCGGTGCGGGGCGGCCGGCGGGCGGTACGCGGGTCAGCGGGACGACCGGCGGCGCAGGGCCGGGGCCAGCGCGAGCTGGGCCAGCGCCGCCAGCAGGGCCAGTGCCGCGCAGCTCAGCCAGAGGGCGGCCGGGCCGAGGGCCAGGAGCCGGGTGCCGGCGACCGGGGCGATCAGGAAACCGGTGCCCCAGGCCATGCCGATCAGGCCGTTGTAGCGGCCGCGCAGCGCGGGCGGCGCCAGGTCGGCGACGACGGCCGCGGTGACCGCGAACACCAGGATCTCGCCGAGCGTGCTGACCGCGACCGCCAGGCCGTAGACGGGGGCCGAGGCGGCGGTGGCGGTCAGCGCGTTGCCGGCCGCGGCGACGGCGAAGCCGGTGGCCAGCACCCGGCTCTTGTCGTGGCCGTCCAGCCGGTGGCCGATCAGCGGCTGGGCGGCGATGACGACCAGGCCGTTGACGGCCATCACCGCGCCGTACGCGCCGCTGGAGATCCCGGTGGCGCGCATCGCCAGCGGCAGGGTGGCGAACGCCTGCTGGAAGACCACCGCGTAGAGCACGATGATCCCGGCGAAGGCCACCATCACCCGGTCCCGCAGGACGGTGCCGAAGCCGCCGGCCGTGGGGGCGCGGCCGGCCGGCCGGGTCTCCGGGACGGCCAGCCACACCAGCGCCCCGAAGACCGCGCAGGCCCCGGCGTCCAGCCAGAACAGCAGCCCGAAGCCGTGTGCGGCGAGGTAGCCGCCGAGCACCATGGCCAGCGAGAAGCCGAGGTTGACGGCCCACAGCAGCAGGCCGAAGGCGCGGGTGCGGTCGGCGGCCGGCACCGCGTCGGCGACCAGCGCCTGGGCGGCCGGCCGGAAGAGGTCCAGGGTGATGCCGAGCACGAAGCAGGACGCGACCAGCACCGGCAGGCTGCGGGCGTGGCCGAGGGTGAGCAGCGTCGCGCCGTTGGCCAGCATGCCGCCGGTGAGCGCGATCCGGCGGCCGAACCGGTCGGCGAGGAAGCCGCCGAGCGGCTGGGAGATCACCGAGCCGATGCCGCCGACGGCGAGCACCAGGCCGGCGGTGGCGAGCGGGACGTGCCGGACGCCGGTGAGGTACAGGCTGAGGAACGGATTGACCATCGCGCCCAGCCGGTTGACCAGCGAACCGCCCCACAGCACCCAGAACGCGCCCGGCAGCCCGCCGGCCCGCACCCGGACGAAGGCCCGCAGCCGGCTCTCCCGGAGGCCGCCGGGGGTGACCGCGGCGGACCGGTCGGCTCCGCTCACCGGGCGCCCCCGGCATCCGCCGGGGCGGCCGCGCCGGTGCCGGCCGTCGCGCCGGCGGCCAGCGCGGCCCGGTCGACCTTGCCGTGTGCGGTGACCGGCAGCCGGTCCAGCAGGCGGATCTCCTGCGGGACCATGTAGGAGGGCAGCGACTCGGCGCAGAACGCCCGGAGTTCACCGGCGTCGGCCGGGGGAGCCCCGGCGGCGAGCACCACGAAGGCGGCCAGCTGGAGGCCGCCGCCGGGCACCGGCAGCGGCAGCGCGGCGGCCGCGGTGGCGCCCGGGTACGCGGCCAGCCGCCGCTCCACCTCGCCGAGTTCGACGCGGTTGCCGTTGATCTGGACCTGGGAGTCGGTGCGCCCGGTGAAGGCGAAGGTGCCGTCCGGGCCGCGGACGGCGAGGTCGCCCGAGCGCAGCACCCGCTGGCCGGACTGCGGGCAGAGCGGGTCGGGCACCAGGGTGGCCGCGGTGGCCTCGGGGTCGTCCCAGTAGCCGGAGAACAGGGCGGGGCTGCGCAGGTGGATCTCGCCGGGGACCCCGGCCTCGTCGATGACCCGGCCGTCCGCGCCGACCAGCAGGATCTCCGCGCCGGGGTGGGCGACGCCGATGGAGAGCCGCTCGGTGTCCTCGGGCAGCGGGTGCGGGACGTCGGCGAAGGAGCAGGCCATGGACTCGGTGGCGCCGTAGCAGTTGACGATCCGGGTGCCCGGCAGCAGCTCCTGGAGGCGCCGGAGTTCGGGCAGCGGGAACTCCTCGCCGCAGAACAGCACCCCGCGCAGGCCGGTCAGCGCGGCGAGCCGGCGCGGTTCGTGGCGCAGCACCTGCCGCCAGATCGACGGGACGCCGTTGACCTGGGTGGCGCCGGTCTCGCGCAGCACCCGCAGCAGGTGCCGGGGCCAGCGCACCAGGGAGGGCGGTACGGGGACGACGGCGGCGCCGCTGCCCAGCGCCAGCCCGATGTTGAGCAGTGAGAAGTCGAACTGGAGGGGGGAGGTGCTGGCGATCCGGTCGCCGGGGGCGGCGATCCGGTGGGCCAGCATGCCCCGGTAGAAGGCGACCACCGCGCGGTGGCTCATCACCACGCCCTTGGGCCGGCCGGTGGTGCCGGAAGTGAAGATGATGTAGGCGGGGTCGGTGGGGCAGGGGGTGCGGCGGCGCGGCGGGCCGGTCCGGGGGGCGCGCTCGACGGTCAGGCCCGCGGGGCCGAACCGCGCGGTCCCCACGGGGGGCGGGAGGTCGGTCCGCGATCCGTTCACCTCCTGAACGTGCAGGGCGGGCCGGACGGTGTCCAGGAGGAGGTCCAGGCGCGGCCGCGGGGTCTGCGGGCTCACCGGGACGAAGGTCAGGCCGGCCTGCGAGCAGGCGAGCAGCAGGGCGATGGCCGCGGCGCCGGCGTCCGCCTCCAGGATGACCCGGGCGCCCGGTTCGAGCTCCAGGGCGGTCAGCGCGGCGGCGAACTCGCCGGTCAGGGCGGTGAGTTCGGCGTAGGTGGTGACGGTGGTGCGGCCGGCCCCGGGGGATTCGACGACGGCGGGGGCGCCGGGGGAGTGCCGCGCCGGGTCCAGCAGGAAGGAGTGCAGGAAGTCCTGGCGGAGGCCCGCGTCGGCGTCGGCGAAGGTGTGCGGCTGCTGACTCACGTTGCTGAAGCCCCCTGTGGCGTTCACACACGACGGTCTGGAGCACAAACGGGGCAGGGGAGGAGAGGTGCGTGGGAAGCCCTGCCCGCCTGTTCCGGAATCTGGAAACGAGATTCCGGGAAGCGGCATTCAGACTCTCATGTCTTCGCGGCCCTTCCCTTGTGAGGTAGATCACTTGGCTACTTCGGCAGCTTCTTGCCACGTTCAACGGTTTATGGCAGCGTCACCTTCTGCATGGAATTCACCTTCCGCATAACGGAAATGCGTCATGGGGGATCTGTATGTCCGAGGCAGGACCGCTGTCGCTGGGTCAGCTCTCGGTGTGGCACGACATCAGGGACCTGCCGGCCCCGCGGTGGCACGAGCCCAACAACGCCGCCGCCTGGCCCCTGCCACCGGGAACCACCGCCCGGCAGGCCCGCACCGCACTGCGCGCAATCGTCACCCGGCACCCGTCCCTGCGGACCCGCTACGACGTCCAGGACGCCGGCGCCCCACGGCAGTTGGCGCCCGACGAGGACTTCGACGACCAGCTGCCCGCCGTGGCGGCCGAGGAGGCACCACCCGGCAGCCCCGCCGACCCTGACGCCCGCGCCGCCGGCCTGGCCGCCCGCCCCTTCGACCTCCGCCGCGACCACGGCTGGCGCGCCGGCCTGCTGACCCGCCGGGGCGACCCGTCCCACCTGCTCTTCGCCAAGCACCACATCGCCGCGGACGCCTGGGCCCAGGAACTCCTGCACCGCGAGTTCCGCCGGGCGCTCACCGACCCCGGTGCACTCGGACCCCCTCCGCCCGGACCCGCCGACCTCGCCACCGACCAGCACACCCCCACCGGACTCCGCCGCCAGGCCGCGGCCCTCGGCCACTGGGCCCACCTCCTCGACCGCGCCCCCTCGGTGGCGCTGCCCCGCACCCCGGGGGCCGAGGGCGGCACCGTCCAGGCCACCCTGCGCTCCGCCGCCGCCCGCCCCGCCGCGCACGCGGTCGCCGAGCGCGCCCGGGTCTCCGTCTCCAGCGTCGTCCTGGCCGCCTACGTGCACACCGTGGCCGCCCGGTGCGACGCGGACACCCTGCTGGTCCAGCTGATGAGCGCCAACCGCTTCGGCGGCCGCTGGAAGGACCTGGTCACCTCCATGAACCAGTGGGTCCCGGCCCTGATCGAGCAGGCCCGCCGCGACGACCTCGTCACCCTGGCCGACGCCGTCCACTGGAGCGCGCTGGCCGCCGTCCGGCACGGCATGCACGACGTCACCGCCGTCGCCGCGCTGCGCGCGAGCCGGCCCGACGCCCCCGAACCCACCTGCGCCTTCAACTACGTGACGCTGCCCGGCAGTTCCCCCCTCGACGCCCCCGTCGCCCCGGCCCCCGCCGGGGAACCCGTCCTGACCTGGGAGGAGCCCTTCACCACCATCGGGCCGCGGTGTTACGCCCGGGTCCTGGAGAGCGACCGCGACCTGACCGTCCGGCTCACCGCCAAGGACCTCGGCCGCGACGCCTGCGCCGACCTGCTGACGGGGATGCACCGCACCCTGCTGGCCGCCGCCGCCCCGCACTGACCGGGCGCCCCGCCCCACCCGGCCGGGGCCCGGCGCGGCCCCGGCCGCCGGGCCCTCCACCGCCCTTCCCACCCGGCGCGTCCGCCCCGCGCGCCCCATCGGAGTCCGGCCCGCCCGCCGCCCGGCCACCCGCCCCACCCGCGCCCGCCTCGCCCCAGGAGCCCCCGGTTGCCCGAACACGTCCTCGTCCTGCACCGCTGGACCGACCGCTACGCCGACTACGCCGCCTACCTCGACCACACCGCCCACCGCGTCAGCTACGTCACCACCGAGCGCGCCGCCCGCCACCTGCCCGCCGAACAGGCCGCCGGCATACGGCTCGTGGACAGCACCGAGGACGCCAAAGCGGTCCGCGAGGCGATCGACGACCTGGCCGACCACGCCGGCCCGGTCACCCGGATCGTCGCCCTCCAGGAAACCGACCTGGACCTGGGGGCCGACCTGCGCGAGACCTTCGGCCTGCCCGGCCAGCGCGGCCCCGACCTCGCCCCGCTCCGTGACAAACTCCTGATGGCCCGCCGGCTGGCGGACGCCGGTATCGCCGTCCCGCCCACCGAGGACGCCCCCGGGCCGGCCGAGATCGCCGCCTTCGCGGCCCGGCACGGCTGGCCGGTCCTGGTCAAGCCGCGCCGCGGCACCGCCAGCGCCGGCATCACCCGCCTGGACTCCCCGGCCGACCTGGCCCGCTACACCTTCCCCGCGGACAGCGCGATGCTGGTCCAGCCGTGGCTGCCGCACGGCATCCTGCACGTGGACGGCGTGTTCGACGGCGACCGCCTCGGACCCTGGCGCGCCTCCCGCTACCTGACGACCTGCCTGGACTTCACCACCGGCACCGCACTGGCCTCCGTCGAGATCGACGAGCCCGAAGTCCTCGCCGCCGTCGCGGAGATGACCACCGCCACCGCCCGGGCCCTGCTCACCGGGCCCGCCGTCTTCCACCTGGAACTCTTCGCGGACGACGACGGAGCGCTGACCGTGCTGGAGATCGGCTGCCGCCCCGGCGGTGCCGAAGTCCCCTTCGTCTGGCGGGAGGTGCACGGCATCGACCTGATGGCGGTGGCCTGCGCCCACCAGGCCGGCACCGAGCCGCCCGCCCTGCCCGCCGGACCGCCGGCCGAGGTCGCCGGCTGGCTGCTGGTCCCGCCGAACGTCCCGATGCCCTGCCGCGTCCGCACCCCGCCCGCCGCCCCCGCCGACGGCCCGTACGCCCGGGCCGTCCCCGCGGCCGGCGCGCTGCTCACCGGCGGCGGGTACGAGCACGCCGGCGCCCGGTTCCGCTTCCGCGGCCGCAGCAGCGCCGAGGTCACCGCCGCCGTGCACCGCACGCTGCGGGGCGCGGTCCTGGACTGCACCCCCGTCGACCCCGCCGCCCCGGCCCGGCTCGTCGTCATCGGCTGCGGCAACCCGCCCTACCGCGAGTACGCCCTGCACACCCTCGCCGCCCGCGGCGACACCGCCCTCGTCCAGCCCGCCGAGCCCGACTGGCAGCGCCGCTACGTCGCCGACCGGTTCCGCACCGCCGACACCGCCGACCCGGCCGCCACCACCCGGGCCGCCGCCGCCCTGCTGGCCGGCCACCCCGGGCCCGGCGCCGTCCTCACCTGGGACGAGGCGCTGCTGGAGACCACCGCCGAGGTCGCCCGCCGGCTCCGGCTGCCGCACATGAGCCCCGAGGCGGTCCGCCGCTGCCGCGACAAGCTCACCACCCGGCGGCTCCTCGAGCGCGCCGGGGTGCCCTCCGCCCGCTTCCGGCACGTCCACAGCGCGGCCGCGGCGCGCGCGGCCGCGGCGGAACTGGGCGCACCGGTCGTGGTCAAACCCCGCGCCCTGGCCGGCAGCATCGGCGTCACCCTCGCCACCGGCCCCGACGAGGCCGCCGCGGCCTACGCGCAGGCGGTCGGTGCCGCCTTCCCGGGACTGGGCGCCCTCGACGGCGCGATCGTGGAGGAGTATCTCGCCGGACCGGAGATCAGCGTGGACTGCGCGGTCACCGGCGGCGAGGCCACCGTCGTCAACGTCGCCCGCAAACGCCTCGGCTTCGCCCCGCACTTCGAGGAGACCGGCCACCTGGTCGCCCCCTGGCGCCACGAGCCCTGGGCCGACGAGGTCCGCGCGGTGGTCGCCGCCGCCCACACCGCCCTGGGCATCCGCACCGGCCTGACCCACACCGAACTCCGCCTCACCGCCGGCGGCCCCCGCGTGGTGGAGGTCAACGGCCGGCTCGGCGGCGACTTCATCCCGCTCCTCGGCACGCTCGCCACCGGCGTCGACCCGGTCCTGGCCGCCGCCGACATCGCGCTCGGCCGCACCCCCGACACGACCGCCGTCCGCGACCGCTGCGCCGAGGTCCGCTTCCTCTACCCCGACCGCGACGGCACCGTCCGCCACCTGGACGTGACCGCCGCCGCCCGGGTCCCGGGCATCGAACGGGCCGTCCCGCTCGCCGCCCCGGGCACCGCACTCCGGCTCCCCCCGCGCGGCATCGTCCCCCGCCTGGCCGCCCTCCTGGCCACCGGCGACACCCCCGGCGCCTGCGCCACCGCCCTCGACCGCGCCCAACGGGCCGTGCGGTCCTCCCTCGCCCCCCTCCGGTAACGGCCGGGCCCGCCCCGCCCCGCCCACCGCCCACCGCCCACGAAGAGAGAGACGCATCACCCCATGTGGATCCTTGGTGTCAACGCCCCGCCCACCGGCTGGCACGACAGCGCCGCCTGCCTCATCGACCAGGACGGCCGGATCGTCGCCTTCTCCGAGGAGGAGCGCCTCAACCGCCACCGCCACTCCCTCTACCGCAAGCCCAACAGCGCCGCCCGCTTCGTCCTCGCCCAGGCCGGCCTGACCCCGGACGACATCGACGTGGTCGCCCTCGGCTGGGACAGCGAGCAGCTCTACCCGCGCCGCTTCGCCTCCGACGCCGAGTTCCTCGCCTACGCCGTCGGCCTCGACTTCGGCACCCGCACCCCCGAGGTCGTCCGCGTCCCGCACCACCAGGCGCACGCCGCCTCCTCCTTCTACGCCTCACCGTTCCGCAAGGCCGGCGTCCTGGTCATCGACGGCCACGGCGAGAACGAGTCCTCCACCATCTGGACCTACGAGGACGGCGCCGAACCGCGCCTGGAGCGCAGCTGGCAGCGCACCGCGTCCCTCGGCTACGCCTACGACGCCGCCTCCACCTGGCTCGGCTTCTCGTTCCTCAACGCCGGCAAGACCATGGGCCTGGCCGCCTACGGCCGCGCCGCCGGCCTGGCCACCGAACCCCTGGTCGAGCTCACCGCCGACGACTTCCGGATGGCCGTCGCCCCGCTCGCCGAACACCGCGGCACCGCCACCGCCGACGAGATCAAGGAGCAGTACGACACCGTCGTCGGCCGCTGGCGCGCGCGGTACGCGGCGCTCGCCGGCGCCGACGGCCCCGGCGCCCCCGAGGAGGCCCTCGCCGACGACCCCAAGGCCGTCCTCGTCGCCTACACCGCCCAGCGCGTCATCGAGGAGACCGTCACCCACCTCGCCGCCCTCACCCGCAAGGCCGCCGGTGTCGAGGAGCTGTGCCTCAGCGGCGGTGTCGCCCTCAACTGCAGCACCAACGGCACCCTGCCCGGCCCGCTCTACGTCCCGCCGGTCCCGCACGACGCCGGGGTCGCGCTCGGCGCCGCCTGGACCGTCCGCCCGCCCCGCCACCACACCGCCCCGCTCAGCCCGTACCTGGGCACCGACGTGCACGGCCCCGACCACACCGGCCGCCCGGCCGCACCGGACACCGCCGGCCTGCTCCGCACCGACCTGGACACTGACACCCTGACCACCCTCCTGATGGACGGGCAGGTCGGCGCGGTCGCCCAGGGCCGCGCCGAGGTCGGCCCGCGCGCCCTGTGCCGCCGCTCGATCATCGCCGTCCCGGACACCGCCGAGGTCAACACCCGCGTCAACCACATCAAGAACCGCGAGCAGTGGCGCCCCTTCGCCGGCGTCACCCGCCCCGACTACGGCGCCCGGCTGTGGGAGCAGCAGGAGCACCTGAGCCGCTACATGCTCGGCGCCGCCCGCGCCACCGACCTGGGCCGGCAGGTCGCCCCCGGCGTCGTCCACATCGACGGCACCACCCGCCCGCAGGTCCTGCACGGCGACGAGGCCCCCGCGGTCGGCGCGGTCCTCGACACCCTCGCCCGGCGCGGCGCCCCACCGGTGCTGCTCAACACCTCCTTCAACGACAAGGGCGAACCGATCGTGAACACCGCCGCCGACGCGGTGGCCGCGTTCCGCGCCATGGACCTGGACTTCCTGGTCCTGGGCGACGACCTCTACCGCAAGCCCGGCCGGACCGGAGGTGCCCGCCGATGACGGCCGGCCAGCCGGCACCGACCCGCTTCCGCGCGTACGGCCCCCGCCACATCGACGAGATCGCCGCCCGCCACGGCCTGCCCGACGACATCCGCGAGACCGTCCGCCGGATCTCCCTGGTCCTGCCGTTCCGCGTCAACTCCTATGTGCTGGACGAGCTGATCGACTGGGCCGACGTGCCCGGCGACCCGATGTTCCAGCTCACCTTCCCGCAGCGCGGCATGCTCTCCGCCGACGACGAGGAACGGCTCGCCAAGCTCTCCGCCGACCCCGCCGACCGGCTGCTGCTGCGCGAGGCCGTCCAGGAGATCCGCGCCCGCCTCAACCCGCACCCCTCCGGGCAGCAGGAGCTCAACGTGCCCACCCAGGACGGCGCGCGGGTCCCCGGGCTCCAGCACAAGTACCGGGAGACCGTGCTGTACTTCCCCGGCCAGGGCCAGACCTGCCACGCCTACTGCACCTACTGCTTCCGCTGGGCGCAGTTCATCGGCGACGCCGACCTGCGGTTCGCCGCCCCCGACCCCGGCGGCCTCCTGGGCTACCTGGGCGCGCACCCCGAGATCCACGACGTCCTGGTCACCGGCGGCGACCCGATGGTGATGTCCACCGACCGGCTGCGCGGCCACCTGGAGCCGCTGCTGGACGTCGAGACGGTCCGCACGATCCGGATCGGCACCAAGTCCGTCGCCTACTGGCCCCAGCGCTACGTCACCGACCCCGACGCCGACGACGCGCTGCGGCTCTTCGAACGGGTGGTGGCCTCCGGGCGGCAGCTCGCGGTGATGGCCCACTTCAGCCACCCGCGGGAGGTGGAGACCGACCTCGCCCGGCGGGCGCTGGCCCGGATCCGCGCCACCGGCGCCGTGGTCTACTGCCAGGCCCCGCTGATCGCCCACGTCAACGACGACGCCCGGACCTGGAACGCGCTGTGGCGGGCCGAACTCGCCGCCGGCGCCGTCCCGTACTACCTCTTCGTCGAACGGGACACCGGCCCCTACGACTACTTCAAGGTGCCGCTCGCCCGGGCCGCGGAGATCTTCGCCGACGCCTACCGCACCCTGCCCGGACTCGCCCGCACCGTCCGCGGCCCGGTGATGTCCGCGACCCCCGGCAAGGTCGTGGTGGACGGCGTCGAGGACACCCCCGACGGGTCGTACTTCCGGCTGCGGATGCTCCAGGCCCGCGACCCGCTGCTGGTCGGCCGGCCGTTCCGGGCCCGCTACTCCGCCACCGCCGCCTGGCTCGACGACCTGGAACTGGACCCCGCCACCCCCGCCGACCTCGCGGCGGCGGTCCGCGCCGGCACCGCCCCCGAAGGAACCGCGCGATGACCCCTGCCACCCCCGCACCCTCCCCGAACCTGGCGCTCAACCAGCTCGTCGACGAGCGCCGGGCGCGCGGCGAGTCCCTGGTCCACCTGGCCTTCGGCGAGGCCCGGCTGCCGCTGCTGCCGCAGCTCGGCGAGCGGCTGGCGGCCGGCGCGGCCCACACCGCCTACGGGCCGGTCGCCGGCGGCCCCGCCGTCCGCGAGGCGGTGGCCGGCTACTTCACCCGCCGCCGGCTCCCCACCACCGCCGACCGGGTCGTGGTCGCCCCCGGCAGCAAGCCCCTGCTGATGGCCCTCCAGCTCGCCGTCCCCGGCGACGTCGTACTGCCCAGCCCCGCCTGGAACACCTACGCCCCGCAGGCCCGCTACGCCGGCAAGCGCGTCATCGGCGTACCGGTCCCCGCCGAGTGCGGCGGCGTCCCCGACCCCGCCGCGCTGCGCACCGCCCTGCGCACCGCCCGGGCCGCCGGCGCCGACCCCCGGCTGCTGGTCCTCACCCTCCCCGACAACCCCACCGGCACCCTCGCCCCGCCCGCCCTGGTCCGCGAACTGGCCGCGCTGGCACGGGAGGAGGACCTGCTGATCGTCGCCGACGAGATCTACCGCGACATCGTCCACGACCCCGACCGCACCCCCTTCCTCAGCCCCGCCGAGGCGGCCCCCGAACGGACCGTCGTCACCAGCGGCCTGTCCAAGACCCTGGGCCTGGGCGGCTGGCGGATCGGTGTGGCGCGGTTCCCCGAGGGCGACACCGGGGACCGGCTGCGGGACGGCGTGCTGGCCGCCGCCAGCGAACTGTGGTCCACCCTGGCCGGGCCGATGCAGCACGTCGCCGCGTACGCGTACGCCGAACCGCCCGAGGTCACTGCCCGGATCCGGGCCGCGGCGCGGCTGCACGGCGCGGTGGCCCGGTCCGTCCACCGGATCGCGGTGGACGCCGGCGCCACCTGCCGCCCGCCCACCGCCGGCTTCTACGTCTACCCGGACTTCGAGCCGCTGCGCGCACGGCTGGCGGCCCGCGGCATCACCGGCTCGGCGTCGCTGGCCGCCGCCCTGCTCGACGACTCCGGACTCGTCGTCCTGGCCGGGCACCTGCTCGGCGACGACCCGCACGCCCTCCGCTTCAAGGCCGCCACCAGCCTGCTCTACGGCGACCAGGAGCAGCAGGCAGCGGCGCTGGCCGCCGACGACCCCACCCGGCTGCCCCACCTGGCCGGCCAACTCGACCGGATCGCCGCGGCGTTCGCCCGGCTCGCCGCCTGACCCGGCCGCCCGGCCGGCCCGTGCACCACCGAAAGGAACCGCGCACCATGAAGGAAATACCCCCCACCCCGGAGTCGTTCCGGGAGATCGCCGCCGCCACCGACCGGCTGCTGTCCGGCCTGGCCGCCCTCACCGACGCGGACGTCCCCGCCCCCTCGCGGCTGCCCGGCTGGACCCGCGGCCACGTCCTGTCCCACCTGGCCCGCCAGGCGCCCGCCCTGGAACGCCTGCTGACCTGGGCGCGCACCGGTGTGGAGACCCCGCAGTACCCCGACCGCGCCACCCGCGACGCGGAGATCGAGTCCGGCGCCCACCGCCCCGCCGCCGAGCTGGTCGCCGGCGTCCGGGAGACCGCGGCCCGCTTCCAGGAGGCCGTCGAGACCCTGCCGGAAGCCGCCTGGCAGGCCACCGTCCGCCCGTTCACCGGCGAACTGTGCACGCCCCGGCGGATCCTGGTGATCCGCCTGCGCGAACTCGAACTCCACCGCGTGGACCTCGATCTCGGCCACCGCGTCGCCGACATCCCCGCCACCGCCCGCGACATCGTCCTCGACGACGTCCTCGGCTACTACGCCCAGGCCCCCGACGTCCCCGACTTCACCCTGCGGGACGACGCCGGCGCGGAACTGGCGCGCTACGGCACCGGCGGCCCGGTCGTCACCGGCACCCGCGCCGACGCCCTGGCCTGGCTCTCCGGCCGCTCCGACGGCAGCGGGCTGCGCGCCACCACCGGACCGCTGCCCGTGCTGCCGCGCTGGCTCTGACCGCGGGAAGGAACGGACATGACGCAGCTGGACCTCTCCTCCGTCCGCACCGGCCTGCTGGACTGCATCCAGGCCAACCTCGCGGTGCTCGCCGACCACCACCACGGGCCCGGCGCCCACCTGCGCTTCGGCGCCCCCCTCGGCCTGCGCTTCTGGCCGGGCCCCGACGGCGGCCCGCCCACCGTCGACCCGCCGCTGACCGAGCAGCTGGCCACCCTCCCGCCGCTGGCCGGACTGCGGGTCGTCCGGCACGCCCGGCTCACCCCCGCGGAACTGCGCGCCGAGGCGGCCGGCGGCGGCGTCCGCTACGTCGTCGCGGACGCCTACCGCCTGCCCTGGCTGCCGTACCACGGCCGGGCGCACATGCCGCACAGCTTCCTGCTGTCCGCCGGGCCCGGCGGCTGGCAGATCACCGACGCCTACCGCAACGAGACCGAATGGGGCCCGGCCACCCCCGGCCACTGGGTGCTGCCCGAGGAGGACCTCCCCGGCATCGGCACCGCCGAGGTCACCGAACTGGCACCGGACACCCTGCCGCCGCCGGCCGCCCTGCCGCCCGCCGCCGACGTGGACCCGGCCGCCGTCGACAGCTACCTGGCCGCGTACGACGCCTGCCCCGACCGCGCCACCGCGATCCGCCGGCTCACCGTCGAGACCTGGCTGCTGGCCCGCACCCGCAAACTGCACGCCACCTACCGCGCGCTCTACGCCGGCCGCGCCGACGGACCCGAACCCGGCCCCGAGGCCGACCACCTGCGGGCCTGGGACAAGGTCGTGGAGCAGACCTACCTCGCCCACCGCCGGGTCGCCCGCGGCCGCGCCGAACCGCCCGGCGTGCTCGACCGCCTGCGCGCCGTCCTCACCGCCGACCGCACCGTCTTCGGCGCCGTCCCCGAACCCGCCGCCCCGACCGCCGCCGACGACGACGCGCTGCGCCGCACCGTCGCCGACGTGGCCGCCGACGTCCTCGGCGTGCCCGCCGGCGCGCTGCTCGGCGGGGCGCCGTTCGACTCCTTCCCGGCGTTCAGCTCGTTCCGGCTCGTCGAGATCATCGAACGCCTGGAGAGCGCCCTCGACCGCGAACTGGACGCCGACGAACTCATCCCGGAGAACCTCCGCCGGGTCGACGACCTCTGCCGCATCGCCCGCTGAACCCAAGGCCCCACCACCCAGAAGAGGCACCCCATGGACCCCCGCTTCACCGCACTGCTCCGCCCGTTCCTCAAGCACGCCGGGCCCGGCGAGCCCGCCCTCACCCCCGACACCGACCTGCGCAAGCTCGGCGTCGACTCCATGCAGGCCATCGAGCTGCTCTTCACCATCGAGGACACCTTCGGCATCTCCCTCCCGGACGAGGAGCTGAACGACACCACCTTCGCCACCGCCGGCAGCCTCTGGCGGGTGATCGCCGCCCAGCTCCCCGGCGAGGTGACCGCATGACCGTCCCGGACCTGGCGGAGCGGCTGGCCGAGGCCGCCGCGACCGCGCGGGAGCACGTCGACCACACCGACCGGGCCGCCGCGTTCCCGGTGGCGGCACTGGACGCGCTGCGCCGCACCGGCCTGCTCGGCCTGCTCGTCCCCACCGCGGACGGCGGACTCGGCGGCACCGTGCGGGAGCTGGTGACCGCCGCGGAGACCCTGGGCCGTACCGACATGTCCGTCGGCATGATCTTCGCGATGCACTGCCAGCAGGCCGAGGCGCTGGTCCGGCACGCCGGCGAGCGGCTGCGCAAGGAGCTGCTGCCCCGGATCGCGGCCGGCGAGCTGTACCTCGCCTCGGTCACCACCGAGGCCGGCAAGGGCGGCCACCTGCTCACCGCGGAGGCCCAACTCGCCGACGAGGGCGGTGACTTGGTGATCGAGCGGTTCGCCCCCATCGTCACCGGCGGGACGCACGCCGACGGCTTCCTGATCACCATGCGCAGCCCCGGGGAGGACGCCACCGCCGGCGAGGTGTCCCTCGTCTACGCCCACCGCGACCAGCTGGCCCTCACCCCCTCCGGGGACTGGCAGCCGATGGGCATGCGGGCCAGCCACAGCGTCGCCCTGCGCCTGTCCGGACGCGTCCCCGGCCACCAGGTCGTCGGCGAGCAGGGCGGCTTCCACCGCATCGCCTCCGAGGTCTTCGGGCCGCTCGCCCACCTCGGCTGGTCCGCGGTCTGGCTCGGCACCGCGGCCGGCGCGCTCTCCCGCGTCCTGCGGCTGCTGCGCAGCCCGGCCGGCCGCGAGCGCTTCGACCTCGGCTCCGACCTGCTGCTCTGCCGCCTCTCCCGGTCCCGGCAGCGGCTGGACACCGTGCACGCCCTGCTCCAGCAGGCCCTGCGCACCCTGGAGTCCGGCGCCGACCTCTCCGTCCCCGCCCGCCAACTCCAGCTCAACGCCCTGAAGATCACCGCCGCCGAGGAGTGCCACGCCGCGGTGGACGACCTGGTCACCGCGCTCGGCCTGCGCCACGGCTACCTCCAGGACTCGCCCACCGGCCTGGAACGCGCCCTGCGGGACCTGCGCTCGGCGGCCCTGAACTACAGCAACGACCGGCTGCACCTGGCCGACGGCCGGCTGGCGCTCCGCGACCAGGGGGTCACCTTTGCCTGACACACCACCGGCCGCCACCGCGCCGCCCGCCGGCTACGCCGCCCTCGACGCCCTGCCGCCCACCGCGGCCGGCGCCGAGGTGTGGGCGGCGCTCGGCGGCGCCGGGCTGCTGCGCCGCGCCTACCGCGACGGCAGCGCCGGCGCGGGCACCGACCCGGCGGGCCTGGCCGACCTGCTCGCCGCCGTCGACGCCCGCTTCGGCCTGGCCGCCACCCTGTCGGTCAGCGTCCAGCTCGCCACCGCCCTGCCGGTCCTGGCCGCCGGCCGCCACCCGGCCGCCCGGCAGGCCCTGGACAGCGCCCTGGCCGGCCGGAGCACCGTCGCCCTGGCCGCCACCGACGAGACCCCCGGCACCGACCTCACCGCCCTGCGCACCGAGGTCCGCACCGACGGCGGCGGACTGACCCTCACCGGCACCAAGAAGTGGATCGCCAACGCCACCACCGCCACCCACCACCTCGTCCTCGCCCGGCACCGCCCCGGCCGCCACTTCACCCACTTCACCTGGGTCCTGGTGCCCGCCGACGCCCCAGGCGCCACCGTCCGCCCCGCCGACACCGCGCTCTACGCCGCCGCCGGCACCGGCCACCTCACCCTCGACGCGGTCCGGCTCGGCACCGACCACCTGCTGGGCCGCACCGGCTTCGGACTGCCGCTCTTCGCCCGCCACATCGCCACCGAGCGCCTGGCCGGCGCCCAGTGGGGCGTCGCCCTCTGCCGCCGCGCCCTGGCCGCCACCCACCGCCACCTGGCGGACCGGCCGCACGGGGACGGCACCCTGTGGGACCTGCCCCCCGTCCGGCAGCGGTTCGCCGCCTGCCTGGTCCGGGTGCAGGAACTGAACGCCCTGACCGACGGCTTCGCACAGGCGGTGGCGCACCGGTACGACGCGACGGCCGCCGCCACCCTCAAGGCCGCCGCCGGCGCCACCGTCCACCACGTCCTGGACACCTGCGCGCAGCTCTGGGGAGCCGAGGGCTTCCGCACCGGCGGCATCCAGGAACTCCGCGCCCAGGCCGCGCTCTTCGCCATCGGCGGCGGCGCCGAGGAGGTCGTCCTGGGCACCGTCGCGGACGCCGCCGACTCGGTCCTCGACGCCCTGGCCCGGCCGGGCACCCTCCCGTGACCCGGCCGATCCGGGTCGCCGACCGGGTGTGGGTGGCCACCACGACCGGCCGCGGCGGCCGGCCGGGGCCGGCCCCGGCCAGCCGGCACCGCGACGACCTGCGCCGGGCCGCCGCGCTGCCCGAGTGGCGGGCCCGGGAGTTCCTCGCCGGCCGCGGACTGCTGCGGGAGCTCCTCGCCGCGGTCCGCCCGGACCTCGCCGACGCCGAGATCGCCCCCGGCCCGCGCGGCAGACCCGGCCTGCGCGGCCACCCCGGCGTCGGCGTCAGCGTCTCGCACACCGAGGGCGGGGTGGCCGCCGGGGTCGCCGTCGGCCGGGCCGTCGGCGTGGACCTCCAGCACCCCGCCGACCGGGTCGGCCCGGCCCTGGCCCGACGGCTGCTGCCCGGCCACGTCGAGCAGCTCGCCGCGCTGCCCCCCGAGCGGGCCGCGGCCGAGGTCGCCTGGGTGTGGACCGCCCAGGAAGCCTGCGTCAAGGCCAGCGGCGCCGGGCTGGCCGGCCGCCCCTGGACCATCGACGTGGCGCCCGGGGCCCGCACCGGCCACTGGGCCGGCTACCGCTGGACCGCCCTGCGCGACCACTCCACCACCCCGCTGAGCTGCGCCTACACCGCCCACACCGGATGACGCAGCCGCCCGCCGCCTCACGGAAAGCCGGACCGCCCGCATGACCACGCCCGCCGCCGCACCCCGCACCCTCGCCGACCGGTTCGCCGCCTCCGCCGCCCGGCACGGCGACCGCCCCGCCCTGGAGGTCGCCGGCACCGCCCTCACCTACGCCGAACTCGCCGACCGCGCCGACGCGCTCGCCGCCCACCTGCTGCGCCGGCTCGGCACCGGCACACCCCCGCGCCGGATCGGGCTGCTGGCCGCCCGCAGCGCCGTCGCCTACGCCGGCTACCTCGCCGTCCAGCGCCTGGGCGCCGCCGTCGTCCCGCTCGGCCCCGGCTTCCCGCCCGGCCGCAACGCCGCCGTCGCCCGCGCCGCCGGCCTCGACGCGGTCCTCGCCGACGCCGGCGCCGACGCCCTTGCCCCCGGCGTCCCCGTCCTGGCGCTCACCGACGGCGACCTCGCCGCGCTGCCCGCCGCCCCCGCCCCCGACGTCCCCCCGGCCGGCCCCGACGACCTGGCCTACATCCTGTTCACCTCCGGCTCGACCGGCGTCCCCAAGGGCGTCCCGATCCGCCACCGCAACATCTGCGCCTACCTCGGCCACGTCGTCCCGCGCACCGCCGCCGGCCCCGGCGACCGCTTCTCGCAGACCTTCGACCTGACCTTCGACCCCTCGGTGCACGACATGTTCACCGCATGGGGGAGCGGCGCCACCCTCGTCGTCCCCACCCGCGGCGAACTCCTCGCCCCGGTCCGCTTCGCCACCCGCCGCGCCCTGACCCACTGGAACTCCGTCCCCTCCCTGATCTCCCTGGCCCAGCGGCTGCGGGCGCTCAAACCCGGCAGCATGCCCACCCTGCGCCACAGCATGTTCTGCGGCGAACCGCTCACCCTCCAGCAGGCCGCCGCCTGGCACCGGGCCGCCCCCGGCAGCGCCCTGGAGAACGCCTACGGCCCGACCGAGCTGACCGTCACCTGCACCACCTACCGCCTCCCCGCCGACCCCGCCGCCTGGCCCGCGCCCGCCAACGGCACCGTCCCCATCGGCCCCCTCCACCCCGGCCTCCAGCTCCGCCTGCACGGAGAGGAACTCTGCGTCCGCGGCCCCCAGCGCTTCCCCGGCTACCTCGACCCGGCCGACGACGCCGGCCGCTTCCTCGCCCCCGACGGCTCCCCGCACGACCCCGCCGCCCCGCTCACCGACGCCCACTGGTACCGCACCGGCGACCGCGTCGCGCCCCTGCCCGGCGCCCCCGGCGCGCGCCCGCCGCTGGTCCACCTCGGCCGCGACGACCAGCAGATCCAGGTGCACGGCTACCGCGTGGAACTGGGCGAGGTCGAGGCCGCGCTGCGCGCCCTGCCCGGCGTCCTGGACGCCGCTGTCCTGCCCGTCCCCACCCCCGGCGGCACCGAACTCGCCGCCGCCTACACCGCCGACGGCCCGCCCCCGGCCCCCGACGAGCTGCGCACCGCCCTGCGCGGCCGCCTCCCCGCCTACATGGTCCCGGCCGCCCTCACCGCCCTGCCCGCACTGCCGCTCAACCGCAACGGCAAGCTCGACCGGGCCGCGCTCGGCGAGGTCCTCGCCGTCACCGGTTTGGCGCAGCCGCCCGCCGCTACGTAAAGTTCCGCCGAAGCTCGAACAGGCCGTGAGCAGCCCACGCGGCCGGCCTGGAGAGACCGAACGATCCAGGAAAGCGGCAGCGGCGATGACGGTGACCGAAGACAGCCGGGCCGGCGGCGCCGGAATCGACGCGGAGCGGATGGCGGTGTGCCTGAGCGTCCTCGAAGAACTGGACGCGCTGCCGCTGGACCACCCCGACGCGATCGCCATACGGCGGGCCACCGCCGGCATCTTCCGCGAGGTCAAGCGGCGCCGCCGGCAGGAGCGCCGGGCCGCCAAGACCGCCCACGACAAGGCGGTCACCGAGGCCACCGCCACCGGCGCCGCCGACCGGATCGACGACGAGACCCTGGGCCGCGCCCTGGCCAGCTCGGTCACCACCGAGCTGGCCGGCATCCTGGAGCGCCCCCGTTGCTGCTACGTCTGCAAGGACCGCTACGTCGAGGTCGACGCCTTCTACCACCAGCTGTGCCCCTCCTGCGCGGCCGAGAACCGGGCCCGCCGGGACGCCCGCACCGACCTCACCGGCCGGCGCGCGCTGCTCACCGGCGGCCGCGCCAAGATCGGCATGTACATCGCGCTGCGGCTGCTGCGGGACGGCGCCCACACCACGATCACCACCCGCTTCCCGCACGACGCGATCCGGCGCTTCACGGCGATGCCGGACAGCGCGGAGTGGCTGCACCGCCTGAAGATCGTCGGCATCGACCTGCGCGACCCCTCGCAGGTCCTCGCCCTCGCCGACACGGTGCGCGCCGAGGGCCCGCTGGACATCCTGATCAACAACGCCGCGCAGACCGTCCGCCGCTCGCCCGAGGCGTACCGCAAGCTGGTGGAGGCCGAGTCCGCGCCGCTGCCCGCCGGGGAGCTGCCCGCCTCCGTGGTCCTGGGCCACTTCGGCAGCGGCGCCCCCGCGCTCCCCGCGGCGCCGTCCGCCGGCCCGCACGGGCTGACCGCGCAGGACCTCACCGCCCTCGCGCTGACCAGCGGCTCCGCCTCGCCGGCCCGGATCGAGGCGGGCACCGCGATCGACGCCGGCGGCCTGGTGCCCGACCTGCACGCCACCAACAGCTGGATCCACACGGTGGACGAGGTCGATCCGGTGGAGCTGCTGGAGGTCCAGCTCTGCAATATGACCGCCCCGTTCCTCCTGGTCAGCAAGTTGCGCCCGGCGCTCGCCGCGTCCCCGGCCCGGCGCAAGTACGTCGTCAACGTCTCCGCGATGGAGGGCCAGTTCAGCCGCGGCTACAAGGGTCCCGGCCACCCGCACACCAATATGGCCAAGGCCGCGCTCAACATGCTCACCCGCACCAGCGCCCGGGAGATGCTGGAGACCGACGGCATCCTGATGACCGCGGTCGACACCGGCTGGATCACCGACGAGCGCCCGCACCCGGCCAAGATGCGCCTGGCGGAGGAGGGCTTCCACGCCCCGCTCGACCTCGTGGACGGCGCCGCCCGGGTCTACGACCCGATCGTCCGCGGCGAACGGGGCGAGGACCTGCACGGCTGCTTCCTCAAGGACTACGCCCCGTCCCCCTGGTGAGCCGCGGGCACCGGGCCCGGCCCGGGTGCCCGTACCGTTCCCGCCGGCGATCACCGCACCGTACCCTGGTCAGGTGACCACCACCGCCTCCGGCTCCGGGCCGGCCGCCGACTCCGCCGACGTCCGCCGCATCGCCCTCGCCCTCCCGGGGACGGTGGAGAAGGAAGCCTGGAGCATGCCCACCTTCCGGGTCGCCGGGAAGATGTTCCTCACCGTGCCGGACGACGAGACCTCCGTCGCGGTGCGCTGCCCGATCCTCGAACGCGGCGAGCTGATCGCCGCCGAGCCGGAGAAGTTCTGGGTCCCGCCCCACGAGGCCGGCTCGCACTGGGTGCGGGTGCGCCTGGCCGCCCTCGACGACCTGGACGAACTCCGCGACATCCTGGTCGACTCCTGGCGGCAGGCGGCCCCCGCCGACCTCGTCGCGGAGTACCTCACGGCGCACTGAACTCCCGCCCGAAATCCGCGTCGGGCAGCAGGACGGCGGCCCCCTGCACCCGGTCGCCCGCCAGGTCCGCGAGCGCCTGCGGCGCCCGGCCGAGCGGGTACGGGCTGACCGTGACCCGGATCCCGATCCGCGCCGCGGTCTCCAGGAACTCCCGCCCGTCCTGCCGGGTGTTGGCCGTCACGCTGCGCAGGTTCCGCTCCTGGAAGAGGTGGTCCCGGTACACCAGCGGCGGGATGTCGGTGAGGTGGATCCCGGCGACCGCCAGCGTCCCGGAGCGGTCCAGCGCGGCCAGCGCCACCGGCACCAGGTCCCCGACCGGTGCGAAGAGGATCGCCGAGTCCAGCGGCTCGGGCGGGCGGTCGTAGGCGTCCCCGACGCTCACCGCGCCCAGTTCGCGGGCCAGTTCGCGGGCGCGCGCGGAGCGGGTCAGCACATGCACCCGTGCGCCCTCGGCCAGCGCGACCTGGGCCGCCAGGTGCGCCGAGCCGCCGAAGCCGTACAGGCCCAGCCGGCCGCCCGGCGGCAGCGCGCTGCGGCGCAGCGCGCGGTAGCCGATGATCCCGGCGCACAGCAGCGGCGCCAGCGCCGCGGCGCGCTCCGACTCCGGCAGCGGGTAGGCGTAGTCGGCCGGCAGCAGCGTCAGGTCGGCGAAGCCGCCGTCGGCGTCCCAGCCGGTGTACCGCGAGGCGGGACAGAGGTTCTCCGCGCCGGCCCGGCAGTAGCGGCACTCCCCGCAGGTGCCGCGCAGCCAGGCACCGCCCACCCGGTCGCCGGGGGCGAAGAGCGTCACCTGCGGACCCGTGGCCGCCACCCGCCCGACGATCTCGTGTCCCGGTACGGTGGCCGGCCGGTGCGGCGGAAGATCACCCTCAGCGAGATGCAGATCCGTACGACACACACCGCAAGCCTCCACCCTCACCAGCAGCTCGCCGGGCCCCGGCTCCGGGACGGGCCGGCGCACCGCCGCCAGCGGCCCGGTGGCCATCGGCCCCGGCCGCTCGACGGCCCACCCGGACAGCGTCTCCGGGTGCGCGGCGGACGCCATACCCCCAGCGTCACGCCCGCCCGCCACCGGGGCAAACGCGGCGCCGGCCTGGCCTGATCGCACCCGGCCAACTTCTACAGTGATGTAGATTTCCGGACGACTTCCGTAACCGACGACGAGGAGAGGATGTCCCGTGGGCATCATCAGCTGGATCGTGCTCGGGCTCCTGGCCGGGGCGATAGCCAAGTTCCTGCTTCCCGGACGCGACCCGGGCGGGCTGGTGGGCACCACGCTCATCGGGATCGCCGGGTCGTTCATCGGCGGCTGGCTGTCCGCGAAGTTCCTGCACCGGCCGGTGGCCCACGACTTCTTCGACGTCGCCACCTGGATCGCGGCCATCGCCGGCGCCCTGGTCCTGCTCATTCTCTACCGGCTGCTCTTCGGCAACTCCCGGGACTGACCGGACGCCGGCCCGGCCGGCCGTGCGGCCCGCCGCCGGTGCCCGTACCGGAATCCCGGCTTCTCTAGTGCGGCGGACCGCGGATTCACCGGCGGAAACCGGAACTGCCGCGCCGGCACGTCCGTTTCCAGGGCAGACCGACATATGGGGAATCAGATGACTGTGAATTTGAGCAAGGGCCAGAAGGTCAGCCTGAGCAAGGCCGACGGCGGCGCGCTGACCGTCGTCCGCATGGGGCTGGGGTGGCGGGCCGCCCGCCGCAAGGGCTTCCTCGCCCGGCTCACCGCCCGCGAGATCGACCTCGACGCCTCGGCGGTGCTGTTCGCCGCCGGCCAGCCGGTGGACGTGGTCTTCTTCCAGCATCTGGTCAGCGACGACGGGTCGGTGCGGCACACCGGCGACAACCTCGTCGGCGGCCAGGGCGGTGACGACGAGTCAATTCTGGTCGACCTCCAGAAGGTCCCCGCGCGGATCGACCAGATCGTCTTCACCGTCAACTCCTTCACCGGCCAGACCTTCCAGGAGGTGGAGGACGCCTTCTGCCGCCTGGTCGACGAGACCACCGGCCAGGAGCTGGCGCGCTACACCCTCTCCGCCGGCGGCCCGCACACCGCCCAGATCATGGCCAAGGTCTTCCGGGGGGACGGCGGCTGGCAGATGGCGGCGCTGGGCGAGCCCGCCCAGGGCCGTACCTTCCAGGACCTGATGCCCGAGATCGCCGCGCATCTGTGACGCCGGCACCGGCGCGCCCCCGGCCGCGGTGGCCGGGGGCGCGCCGGTGGCCAGGGGCGGCCAGGAGCGGCCAGGGGCGGCCGGGAGCGCGCACCGGCCCTGATCACGGCAGTTCCCCGGGCGCGGCCGGCCCGGAGAAACCGGGCCGCCCGAAGTCGGGACTGCCGAAGTCCGGGCTGCCGAAGTCGGGGCTGCGGAAGTGCGGGCTGCTGAAACCAGGTCTGCCGAAGGCGGTACTCCCGGAGTCCGGAGCACCGGCATCGGCACCGCCGTGGCCGGCGCCGCTGACCTCGGCACCGCCGACACCGGCCGTCCCGGCATCGGGGCGGCTCAACTCCCGTCCGCCGAAGCCCGTTCGGCCCGGCCGCTCCGGCACCGTGGCCTCCGGCACCGCGGCATCCCGGGGCCTGGCGTCCCGGGCCGCGGCGCCCAGGGATGTCGCGTCCCGGATCGCGGCGTCCCGGCCCGCCGCTTCCCGGATCGCCGTGTCCCGGGCCGCCGTTTCCGAGCGGCCGACGGGGCCCGGGACCGCCTCGTCGGGCGTGCCGGGACCGGTGCGCCCGGACGGCGCCGGACGGGCCCCCGCCGCCTCACCGCCCACCCCGGCCGCGGCCGGCCGGGGGAGGGCGGGCCGCCCGCCGCCGGTCGCGCCGTCCGCCGCGCCCTCCAGCCGGCCGAGCAGGAACGGCATGATCCCCCGCTCCAGCAGGGCCAGTTGCCAGGCCGCCCGGGCCCGGACGACGGCCGGATCGGTGTCGGCGGGCGCCCCGGCCCCGGCCGCCGCGCGGTTGCGCGACGCCGCCACCAGCAGCCATCCCAGCCCGGTCAGCGTCGCCACCCCGGCGACCACGGCGGCCGTCCAGCCGGCCGTGACCAGTTCGTCGGTGAGCGGGGAGGCGCCGACCACCGCCCGCAGCCCGAAGCCGATCAGCAGGAACACCACCGCGGCGGTGGCGGCCAGGGACGGCACCAGCACGCCCAGCGCGGGCAGCACCCCGCCGCTGCGGGAGGCCGTGCCCGGGTCCGGCGGGGGCACCGCGGACGGCCCCCCGGCCGCGGCGGCACGCAGCCGGACGACCTCGCGGTACTCGGCGGACGCCGTGGCGGCCAGCGCGTCGCGCGCCGCGAGGGCCGCGCCGCGCAGCTGCCCGGCGTCGGGCGAACCGGCCGCGCGCCGCAGCGCCGCCCTGATCTCCGGGGCGTCCAGGGCCTGGTCCAGGGCGTGCTCGAACGCGGGCGCGTCCGGTGCCTCTAAGCGGTCGTGTGGGTGCACGTGTCTTCCCCGATGGGTCGAGAGCGGAGGTTGCCCGGCGTCCGGGCCGGTGGCCGGCCGCGCCCCGGGGGACGCGGCGCCGGTACGGCCGCCGTCCGGACAACGTGGTTGCGCTCCTTGATGGTTCCCTGATTGCGCAATCCCTAAAGTGTGGCGCATGGACGACATGGACGCGAGGGGGATCGCGGTGCGGGACGGGACGGATGGCCGGACGGTGGGGGACCGGACGGCGGGGGAGCGGTGGGAGGCGGCCGTGCTCTGCGGCGGCCCCGCGGACGGGGTCCGGGTGCGGGTGGCCGGCCGGCCCGGTGTGCTCCAGGTCAGCCGCCCCTGCCGGGTGGAGGACGCCCCGGAGGGGATGCGGATCGCGGCGTTGCACATCTACCGCCGCGACCTGAAGGTGAAGACCGAGCCGCTGCGGTACGGCTTCGACGGGGTGAGCCCCTGAGGGATCCCGGCGGCGGGCCGCCCGCGGGCGGCGTCAGGGTGCGGTGTGCGGCCCGGACTCCCGCTCCGGCCGGCCGGTGCCGGGTGCTTCGGGGTCCGTGCCGCCGGGTACGGACCCGGTGGCGGCGGCGCCGGGTGCCGGGTGGAGCGTGCGCGGAGCCTCCGCCGGCGCCTGCGGCCCGGCGGATCCGGCCGGTGCGGCCGGGCCCGCGGTGTGGGTGGCGGTGGGCGGCGTACCGTCGTCGTGCTTCATCGCCGTGGCCTCGCTCTTGAGGATCCGCAGCGACTTGCCCAGCGCCCGGGCGGTGTCGGGCAGCTTCTTCGAGCCGAAGAGGAGAATCACCACGAGCGCCACGATCAGCAGATGCCAGGGTTCCAGTCCGTTGCGCAGCATCGCTGCCACCCTTCTCTCGTTGTCACCACAGTCGGTTCCCGCGGCCCCGGTCGTGCGGATCCGGCCGGAGCTTCACTTGCTACATTGCGCAACTGTATAACCCACGGCGCGGGGAACCGACTGCCGCCGGAGATCGCACGGACGAGGGTGCACACGTGACACGCAGCCACACCGCACGGGCCGCAGCCGGGAGCGGGGACGGGGCGGGCCGGGGGAGCCGGCGCGGCGGGGTCCGGACCGCGGCCGCGGTGACGCTGTCGGCCCTGGTGCTGCTGGTCGCCGGATCCGGCTGGCTCTACCTCCAGCTCAACGGCGACATCAGCACCTTCGGCGCGGACGGCCTCAGCCGCGACCGGCCCGCGGCCGGCGCCGGCGGCAGCAACGTCCTGGTCATCGGCTCCGACTCCCGGGCCGGCGGCAACCGCCGGCTCGGCGGCGGCGAGGACGGCGTGGGCCGCTCCGACACCGCCTTCCTGCTGCACGTCTACGGCGACGAGCGGCACGCGCTCGCCGTCTCGGTGCCCCGCGACACCCTCGTCGACATCCCGCCCTGCCGGCTGCCCGACGGCACCTGGACCCCGGCCCGGCCCGGCGCCATGTTCAACTCCGCGTTCACCGTCGGCAACACCCCCAAGGGCAACCCGGCCTGCACCCAGAACACCGTCGAGCAGCTGACCGGCCTGCGCGTGGACCACACCGTCGTGGTGGACTTCGCGGGCTTCGCCAGCCTGACCACCGCGGTCGGCGGCGTCCCGGTCTGCCTGCCCCGGGACGTCTACGAGGGGGACCTCGACCCGCACCTCGGCACCCGCGGCCGGCGGGTCTTCGCCCGGGGCCCGCAGACCGTCGCGGGCCGGCGGGCGCTGGACTACGTGCGCCTGCGGCACGGGCTCGGCGACGGCTCCGACATCGGCCGGATCAAGCGCCAGCAGGCGTTCGTCGGCGCGCTGATCAAGAAGGTCAAGGCGCAGGGCATGAGCCCCGGCAAACTGCTGCCGCTGGCCCGGGCGGCCACCGCGGCGCTGACCGTCGACCCCGGCCTGGGCTCCGCCGACCGGCTGCTGGCCTTCGCCCTGTCGATGAAGAACATCGATCTGCACAACACCAAGTTCCTCACCGTGCCCTGGCGCTACCAGGGCGCCCGGGTCGCGGTCGTCCACCCGGACGCCGACCAGCTGTGGGCCGCGCTGCGCGCCGACCGCACCGTGGACGGCCAGGACGCCGGCGGCCCGGCCCGCCCCGGCGCGGCCGGCGACGGCAAGCACCCGGCGGCGCCCGGCGCCGGCCCCGCGCCCGCCGGGCCCGCCCCGGCCGGTGTCGCGGTCGCGGTCTACAACGGCACCACCGTCCCCGGCCTCGCCGCCCACGCCGCCGGGGAGCTGCGGGCCGCCAGCTTCACCGTCACCCGCACCGGCACCGCCGCCGACCAGCAGCACACCGCCACCGTCATCGGCTTCGGACCCGGCGGGCAGGACCGGGCCCGGACCGTCGCCCGGTACTTCCCCGGCGCGGTGCTCCGGCAGACCGCCGTCCCCGGCGTCACCGTCACGCTGGGCCGGACCTACGCCGACGGGCCCGTCCCCGGCGCCGCCACCCCCGCCCCGCCGGGCCGCCTCGGGGGAGCCGCGCGCTCCGCGGACGACGACCCGTGCGCGGATCTCTCGTACGGTTAGGCACTGTCGTCACCACCCGGGGCGGCACACCGCGGGGCGGACACCGGGACCGGTACGCCGCACCGCGGCCGGGCCGCCCCGGGCCCCCCAGGACGTTGAGGAGAAGATCAGCCCCATGTCAGCCCTCCGCCGGCCCTCGCCCGGCGTTCTGCCCGGAGTCCTGCCCAGAGCCCTGACGGTTCTGCTGCTGGCGGCCGTGGCGCTGCTCGCCGGGGCGGCCGTGCTGCCGCGGCCGGCCGCCGCCGCGGGCAGCGGCCTGGACACCGTCGCCGAAGCCCTGCGGAAGAGCCCGGTCTACGTCGACCCGCGGGTGCGCGACCAGCTCCCGGACGCCGACCGGGACGCCCTCGCCCGGAAGATACGCGACGCGGACAAGCCGGTCTTCGTCGCCGTCCTGCCCGAGACCGCCGAATTCCCCCAGGCCACCCTGCTGCGGGACCTGCGCACCAAGGTCGGCGTCACCGGCGTCTACGCCGTCCACCTCGGCGCCGACGGGTTCAACGCCGGCGCCGACCGCCAGGTGCTGCCGCGCAACGCGGTCGCCAACCTCAAGAGCGCCGCGAAGGGCGCGCACCGCGGTGACGCCAAGGGCATGGTGACCGAGTTCGCCGAACAGGCCGCCGCCCAGGCCCGCGGCGAGGCGCCCGCCTCGTGGGGCGGGACCGGCTCCGGCGGCTCCGCCACCGGCCTGCTGGTCGGCGGCGCCGTGGTGGTGGCCGGCGGCCTGGGCGGCTACGCCCTCTTCCGCCGGGCCAGGAAGCAGCGCGAGGAGCGGGAGCGCGCCGCACTGGACGCGCTGCGGGTGGTGGTCGACGAGGACATCACCGCCTTCGGCGAGGAGCTGGACCGGCTCGACTTCAGCCCGTCCGAGCCCGGCGCCACCGACACCATGCGCGCCGACTACACCAGCGCCCTGGACGCCTACGACCTGGCCAAGACCCGGATGTCCGAGGCCCGCCGCCCCGGGGACGTGCAGGCGGTGACCGCGGCCCTGGAGGACGGCCGGTTCGCGCTGGCCACCCTGGCCGCCCGCCGCACCGGCGCCCCGCTGCCCGAGCGCCGGCTGCCCTGCTTCTTCGACCCGCGGCACGGCCCCTCCACCACCGACGTCCAGTGGGCCCCGCCCGGCGGCGCCCCGCGCCCGGTCCCGGCCTGCGCCGCCGACGCCACCCGCGTCGCCGACGGCCGGGAACCGCTGACCCGCACCGTGCAGACCCCCGGCGGCCCGCAGCCGTACTGGGACGCCGGACCGGCCTACTCCCCGTGGGCCGGCGGCTACTTCGGCGGCGGCAGCGTCCTGACCGCCATGGTCGCCGGTACGGTGCTCGGCTCGGTGCTCAGCGCCCCGTCCGCGTTCGCCGACTCCCCGTCGTTCGGCGGCGGGCCCGAGGGCGGCACCGAGTCCGGCGCCGACTTCAACCCCGCGGACTTCGCGGGCGGCTTCGGCGACGGCGGCGGCTTCGACGGCGGCGGGTTCGACGGCGGCGGCGACTGGTGAGCCGCCCGCCCCGGCCGCCGCACTGACCGGCCGCGAGGGCGTGCCCGCGGATCAGCCCAGCGCTGCCCGGGGCACGCCCTCGCCGCGTTCCCGGCGCGCGTACCGCGTCCGCGCGAACGCCAGCGCCGCGCCGTAGAGCGTCAGGACGGCCGCCAGCAGCGGGTAGTACAGCGGCGGCGGCGCCGACATGGCCAGCAGCGGGGCGAGCGGCGAGACCGGCAGCAGCAGCCCGACCACCGCCAGCGCGGTCACCGCCAGCGGGACCGGCCCCGGCGCCCGGCCCTCGGCCGCCCGCCGCCCGGTCCGCAGCAGCAGCATCACCAGCCCCTGGGTCAGCAGGTTCTCGGTGAACCACCCGGCGTGGAACACCGTCGGGCTGTCCGTCCCGGACGTGACGTGCGCCGAGAACGCCAGCACCCCGAACGTCGCCAGGTCCGCCGAGGCGTTGATCAGGCCGAACACCGAGATGAAGCGGAGGAAGACCCGCGGCCGCAGCACCGCCGGGCGGCGCGCCGCGCCGGGCGCGGGCCGGTCGAAGGCGAGCGAGAGCTGCGCCGCGTCGAAGCAGAGGTTCTGCACCAGCACCTGCGCCGGCAGCATCGGCAGGAACGGCAGCAGCAGCCCCGCCGCCAGCATCGCGATCACGTTGCCGAGGTTGGACGACAGGGTGATCCGCAGATACGCGGCGATGTTGCCGCTGGCGTGCCGGCCCGCGGTGATCGCCCGCTCGATCGCGGTCAGGTCCTTCTCGGCCAGCACCACATCGGCGCCCTCCCGGGCCACCGGCACCGCCCCGCGCGGGCAGATCCCCACATCGGCCGCGTGCAGCGCCGGCAGGTCGTTGACCCCGTCGCCCAGGAAGCCGGTGGTGTGCCCGGCGGCCCGCAGCGCCGTCACGATCCGGGCCTTGTCCTGCGCGGTGCAGCGCGCCACGACCGTCGCCCGGCCGACCGCCTCGGCCAGCGCGGGGCCCGCCAGCCCGGCCAGCCGGCCGGCGGTGAGCACCTCGCCGGGCGCCAGCCCCAGGTCCCGGCAGGCCCGGGCCGCGGTGCCCGGGTGGTCGCCGGTCAGCACCTTCACCGCCACCCCGCGCCCGGCCAGCGCCCGCAGCGCCTCGTCCGCCGACGGCGCCAGCGCGTCGCTGAGCGCCACGAAGCCCAGGAACGTCAGCCCCCGCACGTCCGCGTCGCCGTATCCGCCGAGCCGCGGGCGGCGCTCGGCGCGGGCCACCGCCAGCAGCCGCAGCCCCCCGTCCGCCTCCTCGGCGGCGCACCGCAGCAGCCGCTCCCGCGCCGCCTCGTCCAGCACCCGGTCCGTCCCGTCGGCGCCGCGCAGCCGGGCGCAGCGGGCCAGCACGTCCTCCACCGCGCCCTTGACGACCAGCGTGTGGGTGCCGTGCCGGCCCGGGCGGCGGACCACCGCGGTGGACATCCGCACCACCGGGTCGAACGGCAGCGCCGCGACCCCGTCGTACTCCAGCGGATCCGCGCCCCCCTCGTCCGCGGCCGCCAGCACCGCCTCGTCCAGCGCGTCCGGCACCGGCAGCTCGGCCAGCTCGATGGTCCAGAAGCTGTTCACCGCCGCCCAGCGCAGCACCTCCGGGTCGGGGCCGCCGTCCGGTCCCGTGGACCGCACCACGACCGGCCGGTCCTGGGTGAGGGTGCCGGTCTTGTCCAGGCACAGCACATCGATCGCACCGAGATCGTGCAGCGCGGGCAGCCGTTTGACGATCACACCGCTGGTCCGGGCCAGCAGCGCGGCACCCCGGGCCAGCGCGGTCGTGACGATCACCGGCAGCATCTCCGGCGTCAGCCCCACCGCGACCGCCACCGCGAACGGCAGCGTCTCCAGGCCCCGCCCGCGCAGCGCCGCGTTGGCCATCAGCACCAGCGGCGGCGTCAGCAGCATGAACCGGATCAGCGTCCAGGCGATGCCGTGCACCGAGCGGTCGAAGGCGGTCTCGCCGCGCCGCCGGGCCCGCTCGCGGTACGCGGCGGCGAACCGGGTGTCCGCGCCGGTCGCCACCACCAGCGCGGTCCCGCTGCCGGTCGCCACGCTGCTGCCCAGGAAGCACATGTGCGGCGGCTCGTCCGCGTCCGGGCCGCCGCCGGGCGGGGCGTCCTGCGCCCGTTTGGGCACCGGCGCGGACTCCCCGGTCAGCGCCGCCTGGTGCACCGTCAGCCCGTTCGCCCGCAGCAGCCGGACGTCGGCCGGCACCAGGTCGCCGGGGCCCAGCCGCACCACGTCCCCGACCACCACCTGGTCGACCGGGACCTCCCGCAGCCGCGGCGGCTCGTCCGGCCCGGCCCGGCGCTGCACCGCGGCGGTGGTGGCGACCAGCTCCCGCAGCGCGGCCATCGCCCGCCCGGCCTGGTGCTCCCCGCCGGACCGCAGCGCGCAGCTCACCACCACCAGCGTCATGATCACGCAGGCGGTGCCCCAGGACGCCACGGCCGCCGAGACCAGCCCCAGGCACAGCAGCACCGTGGTGAACGGATCGCGCAGCGCGCCCAGGAAGCGGCGCGGCCAGGACACCGGCCGCCACGACGGCACGGTGTTCTCGCCCAGCCGCGCCAGCCGCTCCTCGGCCTGCGCGTCGGTCAGCCCGCGCGGCCCGCTGTCCAGCCGCCGCATCAGCTGGAGCGGTGTCAGCGCGGCCGGCTCCAGCCGCCCGGCACCGCGCGGCGGCCGCTCCTCGTCCGCGTACACCCCACCGGCACCCGGGGGCACCCGGCCCGCCCCCGGCGCCGCGGTGGTCTCAGGCACCGATCCCCCGCCGGCGGGCCGGTGCGGGGCCGGTGGCGCGGGCGGTGAGCTGGTCGAGGAGGGTGCGCATGACGGTGACGGTGTCGGGGTCGTCGACGAAGTAGACCACCCGGCGGCCTTCGCGGCGGGAGCGGACGAGTCCGGCGAGCTTGAGTTTGGACAGGTGCTGGCTGACCGCGGGCAGGGCGCCGCCGACCCGTTCGGCCAGGCCGCTGACGTCGCTCTCGCCCTGGGCCAGGGCCCAGACGATGTGCAGCCGCGGGGGCGAGGCCAGCAGGCCGAACACCGCGGCCGCCTCGGCCAGCACCTCCGCGGACGGATCGGCCGCCGGGCCCCTGCCCTCGATGCTCCGCACCACTGCCGCTCTCCGTCCCTCCGGGAACCCCTCGTCCCGGAGCGCCCAGTGTAGGCGGCGCGCCGGGCCCGCCGGCAGGCCGCGGCCGCGTGCCGAACAGCCCCGTGCGGGGTGCCGCCGCGACCGCCGCCCCGCATGATGGCCAGGGGCCCGACGCGCCCCACGGGCGCCCACCCCACCCACGAGGACTGATCATGGAAGAGACCGGGTCCCGGCCGGACGACCGGGCGCTGCGGACGGCACCGGCCCCGGGCGCCGGACCGCCGCCCCGCGGCCCCCGGCCCGCCGCCCGCCCGCTGCCCTGGCTGGCCGCCACCGGCGCCGCGTTCACCCTCCTCCAACTGCTCCTGGTCGTCCCCGGCTCCGGCCTCGGCTGGGACGAGACGGTCTACGCCGGCCAGGTCGTCCGGGACGTCCCGACCCCCTTCTTCAGCGCCCCCCGCGCCCGCGGCATCACCTACCTCATCGCCCCGGTCGCCGCCCTGACCTCCGACACCACCGCCCTGCGGATCACCCTCGCGGTCCTCTCCGGCGCCGGACTGTGCGGCGCCCTGTGGATCTGGCGGCGACTGCTGCCCACCCGGGTGCTGGTCCTCGGCGGCGCCCTGTTCGCCACCCTGTGGATCACCCTCTACTACGGCCCGCAGGCCATGCCCAACCTCTGGTCCGCCTACGCGGCGCTGGCCGCCACCGGCTTCTTCCTGCGCGCCGCGGAGGACCGCACGGACCGCCGGGCCCTGGCCGGTCTGCCGTGCGCGGTCGCGGTGGCGGCGCTGATGCGCCCGCCGGACGCGGTCTGGCTGGTCCTGGTGCCCGCGGTGGCGGCGCTCGCGGTGCCCCGGTGGCGGCGGCCCGCCCTGGTGCCCCTGCTGGCCGGCGGGCTGCTGCTGGGCGCCGCGGACTGGATCGCCGAGGCGTACCTCCGCTTCGGCGGCCTGGCCGCCCGGCTGCACCGCGCCGCCGAGATCCAGGGCGGCATCGGCTGGCACCTCGCCGTCGACGACCAGATCCGCAGCCTGGACGGGCACGGGCTGTGCCGCCCCTGCGACGTGCCGTGGAGCCACCCCGTCACCGCGGTGTGGTGGTTCGCGCTGCCGCTGCTGACGGCCGGCGGCGTGCTGGCCGCGGCGCGCGCCCGCCGGCTGTCCACCGCGCTGCTGCCGGCCGCCGTGGCCCTGGCCACCGCGGTGCCCTACCTCTTCCTCATCGACTACGCCGCGCCCCGCTTCCTGCTGCCCGCCTACGCCCTGCTGGCGCTGCCCGCCGCCGACTGCCTGTGGCGCGTCGCGGCCCCGGGCGGGCGGCTCCGGGTGCGCGCCGCCGCGGTGACCGCCGCGGCCCTCGCCGCCCACCTGGCCGTCCAGTGCGCCGTCCTGACCGGCAACACCGCCCGCAACCGCCACATGCGCCAGGACTTCACCGCCGCCGCCGCGACCCTGCACCGGCTCGGGGTGCGGCCGCCCTGCGTGCTGAGCGGCGACCACGCCGTGCAGCTCGCCTACTACACCGGCTGCGCCTCCCGGCAGACCGCGGGCCCGGACACCGGCACCACCCCCGGCGGGCTGCGCGCCGCGGCCGCCCGGCAGCCGGTCGCGCTGATCGTCCCGCCGCCCGGCGCCCGGCCCGCCCCGGCCGGCGGCTGGCGGCCCGCGGCACTGGCCGCCACCGGCCGGTTCCGGGGCTACCGGGTCTACCTCTCGCCGCCCCCGGGGAGCGCGGCGCGCCCGGTCACTGCGCGCACTCCGGCGCCGACCGGGTGAGCGCGATCATCGCCACGTCGTCGCCGAGGTTGCCGCCCGCGTACCGCAGCAGGTCGTCGTGGAGCCGCCGCACCAGCGCGGCCGGGTCCAGCTCCTGCCAGCGGGCCAGCCGCTCGGCCAGCGGGTAGAACGCCCCGGAGCGGTCCCGGGCCTCGATCACCCCGTCGGTGTAGAGGAGCAGCACCTCGTCCGGGCCGAACGCGAAGCGCTCGGTCTTGTAGTCGCTCTCGTCCGGGGTGCCCAGCCCCAGCGGCACCGACGGCTCGGCGACCTCCAGCGCCCGCACCTCGCCCTTCCGCAGCAGCAGTGGCGGCGGGTGCCCGCAGTTGACCAGCTCGACGCACGGGCCGTCGTCGGGGACGTCCAGGACCAGGGCGGTGATGAAGGACTCCGGGTCCTCCTCGGGGGCGTGCGCCATGTTCCAGTGCACCGAGTTGCCCAGGTGCGCCACCGCGGCGGGCAGCGGGAGGTTCCGGTAGGCCGAACCGCGGAACGCGCCGATCAGCGTCGCGGCCTCGCCGATCGCGGCCAGCCCCTTGCCGCGGACGTCCCCGATGACCAGCCGGGTGCCGCCGGGCACCGGCACCGCCCCGTAGAGGTCGCCGCCGATCTCCGCCTCGGCCTCCGCCGCGATGTACGCCGACTCGATCCGCAGCCGCCCCATCCGGCGCGGCAGCGGCCACAGCAGCACCTGCTGGGCCGCCACCGCCACCTGCCGCACCAGGCCGAGCTGCCGCTGGTGCCGGTCGCGGGCGTACCGGAAGAGCGTCACCAGCACCGAGAGCACCGCCAGGGCGGCGATCTGCGCCTGGTGGTTGGCGGTCGTCACCCCGCCGTGCAGGTGGCCGATGAGGACCTGCGCGGCGACCGCCAGCGCGCCGACGGCACCGGTGACCCGGGGCCCGGCGAACGAGGCGGTGAGCGCGGGCGCCGCCACCAGGAACGGCCCCAGGTGGATGGTGGTGGGGGCGCTGATGTCCAACGCGGTGATCAGTGCGATCAGCGCGAGCGGCAGCGCGAGCAGCCCGTGGCGCAGCCGCCAGCGCGGGCCGCTGCGGGGTGCACCGTGCCGGACGCGCATACCTCCTCTTTACACCTGCGGCGGCCCCGGCGCCCGCAGGCCGCCGGGGCCGCCGCAGGTCGCGGCCGGGTCAGGCGCCCGGCGGCAGGTGCGCGGGCCGGCCCGCACCGCGGGTCAGGCGGTAACCGCCGATCCCGGCCAGCGCCGCCAGCACACCGCCCACCGCGGTCCACACCCAGCGGTCCGACCACCAGCCGTGGGACCAGCCGCCGTCCGGCGCCGACCCGTCCGCCGGGCCGCCGGGCTGCGGCTGCGGGGCGGCCGCCCCGGTGCCGGGCACCAGCGGCGCGGCCAGCTTGCCGTCCACCGCCTGCGCGCCGCCGGTGTCGGCCGCGGTCGCCTCGACCTCGGCCCGCACCGGCTGCCCGAGGTCCTCGGCCGGCAGGCCCACGGCGGTCAGTCGGACGTAGTAGCTGCCCGGCAGCGGGTCGTTGGACCACTGCTCGGCCCAGCCGCGCACGGTGCGCAGCGCGCAGGTCAGCTCGACCGTCCCGGCGTCCGGGGCCGCCGTCCTGGTCTGCGCGCCGAAGCGGCATGCCTGGCGGCGGCGCAGCCCGTCGTAGACGTCCAGCTGCCAGGTGGCCGAGCCGTGCCGGGCCGCCTTCGGGAGGGTGACCGCGGCCTTGACGGTGACCTGCTGGCCGGCGTCGGCCGGCAGCACCCAGTACAGGTAGTCACCGGTGGAGGCGTCCGCGGTGGCCCGCTGGTCCAGGGCGATCGGGGTGGCGGTACGGAAGGAGGTGCCGGCCTCGGTGGGGCCCTGGGCGGTGTCCCCGCCGTCGCCCGTGCTCGTGCTCGCGCTCGGGGCGGGGCTGTCGGCGGCGGCCGTCCCGGCGCCCGCCACCGTCCCGGCGAACGCCAGTCCGGCGGCGCTCAGCAGCAGTGCGGCCGCCGCGCCGCGGCGGGCCTTGGGTCCTCGTGCGGTACGCATCAGTTGGTCCTCCAGACGGTGACGCGCCAACGGGAGATCCAGCCCCACACCAGGCCGCCCAGCAGACCGGTGAGCGCCAGGGCGGCGAGCAGCCACCAGCCCCGGCCGAGGCCGAAGGAGGCCACGTCCGAGGCGTCGTGCGGACCGTCGACGACATCGACGGCCAGCTCCACCGGCAGACCCGGCTCGGTCTTGACCGACGGCGCCGCCGAGAAGGAGTTGCTGACCTGGAGGCAGACCGTCTCGGGCGCGTCCGCGGCGGCGCCGGAGGCACCGGTGTCGGACTTGGCGTAGCGCAGCCCGGTCGAGATCACGTCGGTGCGGCCGTCACCGGCCTCCGCACCGCGCACGATCTCCCGGCCGCTGAGCGTGGAGGCCCGCAGCAGCACCCCGTAGTCGTTGTCGACCGCGCGGTCCGCGGCGACGCTCACCGACGCGCGCAGCTCCTGGCCCGGCTTGACGTCCACCCGGTACCAGCGGTGCTCGGCGAACTTCTCGCGGTCGCTGTAGAGGCCCGGCTTGAGCTCCGGGGCCCCGGCGCAGGCCGCGGTGCCCGCGACCGCCACCGGGGTGGCCACCGGCCGCGCCGTGCGGTCCACCAACTGGTGTACCCGCTTGCGGAGTTGGTCGGTGTGCTGCACCGAGGTGTAGGTGCCGCCGGTCGCCTCGGCGATGCAGCTCAGCTGGCTGCGGGTCTTGGCGTCCGGCAGCAGGCCGAGGGTGTCGACGGTCAGGTGGATGCCCTGGGCGGCGATGTCGCGGGCCACCTGGCAGGGGTCGAGCGGCTGGCAGGTGTCCTCGCCGTCGGTGATCAGGACGATCCGGCGCTGGCCGTCACCGCCCTTGAGGTCCTTGGCCGCCGCCTGGAGGGCCGGGCCGATCGGCGTCCAGCCGGTGGGCGCCAGGGTGGCCACCGCGGTCTTCGCCTCGGTCCGGTCGAGGGGGCCGACCGGGTAGAGCAGCTTGGTGTCCGTGCAGCCGACCTGCCGGTCGTTGCCGGGATAGGTGGCGCCCAGCGTCCGTATGCCGAGCTGCACGTCCTTCGGTACCGCGTCCAGCACTTCGTTGAACGCCTGCTTCGCGGCGGCCATCCGGCTCTGCCCGTCGATGTCCCGGGCCCGCATGGAGCCGCTGACGTCGAGGGTCAGCTCCACCTTGGGGGTGGGGTGCGCGGGGGGTTCGCCGGCGGCGGCCGGAGTGGGCGCGAGGCTCACCGCCATCGCGGCGAGCACCCCGCACACCCCGGCCGCCAGCCGGGTGCTGATGATGCGTCTGGTGATCCTTCTGGTGATCATCGCCGGATCGTATGGAGAAATCGGCGCGACGGCCAAAACGGCCCCGGCGCGGGCCGCGCGGGGCCCGCCGAGGGCCCCGGCGAGGGCCCCGGCGAAGGCCCCTCGGTCCCGGCCGCCGGCTGCCGTCCGGCGCGTGACCTGCGGGCCGGCGGTCCGGGACGGTGGTGCATGATGTGTCGCCGAACGGCCGGCGGGCGCCCGTCCGCCGCCTTCGCCCCGGTGGCACCCGCCGCGCCCCGCCCCGGCGCCGCACCGCTGCCCGGACGCGCCACCTGACGAGGAGACCCATGAGCACGCCCCCTGGCGGCCACGGCGGCCACGGCCACGCCCCCCACGGCGGCCCGGGCCACCCCGCGGCCCCCGGCCCGTACCCCGCCGGGGCCCCCACCGGTCCCGTCCCGCCCCCGGCGCCCTCGTTCCACACGTCCGGGCCCGGCCCCGCCGCCCGCCCCGCGCCGCCGGCCGAGGGCAGGCCGGCGCCCGATGACGGCCCCGCGCCGCGCCGTTCGCGCACCGGCCTGGTGGCGCAGTTCGTGCTTCAGGCCGTCTACCTGCCGCTCTGGGCGCTGCTCGCCACCGGCCTGACCGTGCTGGCGATCTGGCTGGCCGCCAACTCCAACGCCGACGTCGGCCCGCCCCGGGCCGTCTTCGCCTTCGTCCGGACCGGCATCTCCTGGCGGCGGCTGCGCGCCGAGTGGGGCGGCCGGCCGGAGGACTGGCAGCCGTTCACCGAGCCGCTGCTCGCGGCGCGCTTCGCCAAGGCCGAGAAGAACAGCGGCTGGGGCGCCGCCGAACTCCCGCCGAGCGGCGTCCGCCGGGCCACCACCACCCTCGCCCGCCGCCACTCCCGCGGCCTCGGCGCCGCCCGGGTGGACGAGCTCGCGCGCCGGTACGGCTGGGCGGTCGACCGGGACCGCTTCACCTCGGCCGACGAGGTACCGCTCTTCCGCCTGCTGCCGCCCCCGCCGCACCAGGGCGTGCCCGACCCGTACGGGCCGCCGCCCGCGCCCGGCACGCCCTGGGGGCCGCTGCGCTGCCGGGTGCTGATGCCGCTGCTCACCCTCGTCCTCCTGCCGCGGGTGCGCGTTCTGGAGCTGCGCCGCAGCCCGGACGCGTACCTCGCCCACCTGCGCAGGCACCTGGCCGCGGCGTTCGCGGCGGAACTGGCCAGGGACCCGGCCAGGGGCGGCTACCGGCGGGACGAGTGGGGGCGCTTCGCGCGCCGGACCACCGTGCGCAGCCGGCACTTCCGCGGCACCGGCGCGCACGGCGTGCTGCGGGTGGCCGCCGAGCAGGGCTGGCAGCTCGACCCCGCGTACCCGGCCGATCCGCGCCGCCCGCTGCGCCTGTGCCGGCTGGACGACGGGTCCCGGCGGAGCGGCTGACCGGATCGCGGCGCACCCGTCACTGTCCCCGGCCGCCGGAACGCGAGAGGATCCCCGGGGAACCCGCGGGTAACTTCCCGGGCCCCCGGGAAGCGCGGGCCACCGCGGACCGAGCGACGAGGAACGGAGAACCGGCCGATGCCGTCCATGCCCCAGCCCTTCGGCGACTACCAGAACGAGATCTACGCCGCCGGCCTGCGCGGCGAACTGCCCCGCTTCCCCCTGGCGTTCGCCGAGCTGGAGGCGCGCGCCGAGGCGGCGCTCCCGCCGTCGGTGTGGTCGTACGTGGCGGCCGGCGCGGGCGACGAGTTCACCCAGCGGGCCAACGTGACCGCCTTCGAACGCTGGGGCCTGATGCCGCGCATGATGGCGGGCGCCGCCCGACGCGACCTGTCCGTGGGGCTGTTCGGCCGGACGCTGCCGTCGCCGCTGCTGATGGCGCCGATCGGGGTGCTCGGCCTCTGCGCGCAGGACGGGCACGGCGATCTGGCCACCGCCCGGGCCGCGGCCCGCACCGGCGTCCCGATGATCGCCTCGACCCTGTCCGCCGCCCCGATGGAGCAGGTCGCCGCCGAGTACGGCGACACCCCCGGCTACTTCCAGCTCTACACCCCCTCCGACCGGGAGCTGGCCGAGAGCCTGGTCCGCCGCGCCGAGGCGGCCGGCTTCCAGGCCCTGGTGGTCACCCTGGACACCTGGACGCTCGGCTGGCGGCCGCGCGACCTGGCCACCGCCAACTTCCCCCAGCTGCGCGGCCACTGCCTGGCCAACTACACCTCCGACCCGGTCTTCCGCGCCCGCCTCGGCAAGCCCCCGGAGGAGGACCCGGCCGCCGCCGTCGCCCTCTACGCCAGTGTCTTCGCCAACCCGCTGACCTGGGACGACCTGCCCTGGCTGCGCGCGCTGACCGATCTGCCGCTGGTGCTGAAGGGCCTGTGCCACCCCGAGGACGTCCGCCGGGCCCGGGACGGCGGGGTGGACGGCATCTACTGCTCCAACCACGGCGGCCGGCAGGCCAACGGCGGGCTGCCCGCCCTCGACGCGCTGCCCGGCGTGGTGGCCGCCGCCGACGGCCTGCCGGTGCTCTTCGACTCCGGGGTGCGCACCGGCACCGACCTCGTCAAGGCGCTCGCGCTGGGGGCCACCGCGGTCGCCGTCGGCCGCCCCTACGCCTACGGGCTGGCGCTCGGCGGCACCGACGGCGTGGTGCACGTGCTGCGCTCGCTGCTGGCCGAGGCCGACCTGCTGATGGCCGTGGACGGCTACCCGAGCCCGGCCGCCCTCGGCCCGCAGGCCCTGGTGCGCCGCTGAGCGCCGCTTCCGGCCCCGCGCGCCCGGCGGTGCGTAAAGCCCGCCGGGAGCGGGAAGTGGTTAACGGCGAACCGCGCGGGTCGAGTTCGCGGCACCACTTCGAGGGGGGTCTCTTGGCGGTTGCTGTGCCTTCGTCTCCGGAGCCGCTGACTCTGGAACCGCGCCTGGAACCGCCGCTGGCGTCGCTGCTGGGCGCGGGCAACCTCCTCCCCTCGCTCGTCGATGCGCTGGGTTCGCCGCTGAACGTGCTGCTGCCCGAGCAGATCGCCGAGAACGCCGCACGGTTCCGCGCCGCGTACCGCACCCACCGGCTGGGCGGCCGGGTCTACTTCGCGCACAAGGCGAACCGCTCCAGCGCGCTGCTGCGCCGCCTCGCGGCCACCGACGCGGCGGTGGACGTGGCCTCGCTCGGCGAGCTCCAGCACGCCCTGGGCGCCGGTTTCACCCCCGACCGGATCATGGCGACCGGCCCCAAGGACCGCGCGTTCCTGTGGCTCGCCGCCCGTACGGGCGTCACCGTCAACGCCGACTCCGCGGGCGAGCTGGACGAACTGGCCGCGCTGGTGCGGGCGCACCACCTCGCCCGGATACCGGTCCTGGTGCGGCTGTCCGCCTTCGACGGGCCGGGGGCGCGGGTGCTGACCCGGCCGAGCCGCTTCGGCACCCCGGCGGCCGCGCTGGACGGCCTGCTCACGACCCTCGAACGGCACGCCGACGCACTGGAGCTGACCGGCGTCGGCTACCACCTCGACACCACCAGCACCGAGGAGAAGGCCCGCGCGCTGGAGGGCTGCATACGGGCCCTGGACGCCTGCCGGAGCCGGGGACTGCGGCCGCGGGTGGTGGACATCGGAGGCGGCTTCGGCGTCAACTACCTCGCGCACGGCGCGGAGTGGGAGCGCTACACCTCCGAGCTGACCGCCGCGGTGCTGGGCCGCCGCCCGCCGCTCACCTGGCGCGGCCACGGCTACGGCCTCCGCAACGACGGCGGCACCCTGCGCGGCGCGCTCGCCCTCTACCCCGCCCACCGCCCGGTCGCCGGCGCCGGCTACCTCGACGCGCTGCTGGCGCTGCCCGCCCCCTCGTTCGGCGGCCGGCCGCTGGCCACGCTCCTGCTGGAGAACCTCTACGACCTCTGCACCGAGCCGGGCCGGGCCCTGGTGGACCAGTGCGGGGCGGTGCTCGCGCGGGTGCTGGAGGTGCGCCGCACGGACAGCGGGGAGCCGCTGGTGCGGCTGGCGATGAAGGCCGACGACGCCGGGCTGGAGGAGCACGGGGTGCTGGTGGACCCGGTGCTGATCGGCCGGGACGGCGTCCGGGCCGCCCCCGGCGACGGCCCGGCCGCGGGCGTCTACCTGGCGGGCAGCCTCTGCCTGGAGGCCGATCTGATCACCCGCCGGATGGTCTCCCTGCCCCGGCTGCCCCGCCCCGGTGACCTGCTGGCCTTCGCCAACACCGCCGGGTACTGCATGGATTTCCAGACCAGCCGCGCGCAGCGGCAGCCCGTCGCGCGCACGGTCGCCGCCTGGCAGGAGGAGGGCTCCTGGCACTGGTGCCTCGACGAGCAGTACTGGCCGATCACACGTCCAGGGGGAGAGCCATGAGGTACGACAGCATCACCGAGGCCATCGGGAACACCCCGCTGGTGCGGATCGATCCGGCCGTGCACGGTCTGCGCCACATCGACCTGTACGCCAAGCTGGAACTGCTCAACCCCTTCGGGTCGGTGAAGGACCGGGCCGCCTGGAACATGGCCCGGCCCGGCCTGCCCGCCGCCGTGGCGCACGGCAGCCAGGTCGTGGAGCTGTCCAGCGGCAACACCGCCAAGGCCCTCGCGGTGATCGCGGGGATGCACGGGCTGCCGTTCAAGAGCGTCACCAACCGGATGCGGATCCCGGAGATCAAGGACCTGCTCCTGCTGCTGGGCGCGGACATCGAGGAGCTGCCCGGACAGAGCGAGTGCCTGGACCCCTCCAACACCGAGGACCCGCTCACCCTCTTCCACCGGGAACTCTCCGGCCCCGGCAGCAACTACCTCCACACCGACCAGTACTTCAACCCCCGCAACACCGAGGCGCACACCGCCGGCACCGGCCCGGAGATCGTCAAGGACCTGGACGGGTGCGCCCCGGACTGGTTCATCGCCTGCGTGGGCACCGCCGGCTCGTCCACCGGGGTGGCCCGGGTGCTGCGCGAGCACGACCCGCGGGTGCGGGTCGTCGGACTGGTCGCCGCCAAGTCCGACTTCATCCCGGGCATCCGCACCTGGGACGAGGTCCACGAGGTCGGCCTCTTCGACCCGGCGACCTACGACACCGTCGAGGCGGTCAGCTCCGACGAGGCCATCGAGGGCATGCTGGCCCTGGCCCGCCGCTGCGGCATCCTCGCCGGCCCCACCGGCGGCGCCGCGTACCACGGCACAGTGCGCCATCTCCGGGACATCGACGCTGAGTTGACGGCACGTCAGGAAAGCGGTGAGGAGGTGATCCGGCAGTCCGCGGTCTTCATCGTCTGCGACCGGATCGAGAGCTACCTCAGCTACACCAAGCGGCGCCGCCCGGACCTCTTCCGGCAGCCGCCGCGCAAGAACACCCTGGCCGACCTGACCGAATCGGAGATCGCCGCGGCCCCGGCCGTCGGGACACCGGAGGCGCGGCAGTGGATCGAGCGGGACCGGCCGCTCGTCGTCGACCTGCGCAGCCCGTTCGCCTACGCCGCACTGCACATCGAGGGAGCGATCAACATCGTGGACGAGCTCTTCGACGAACTGGTGCGGGGCGGGCTGCCGTTCAGCACCCGTCAGCCGGTGCTGCTGGTCTGCCCTGTCGGCGAGCAGTCCGCCCGCTACGCCGCGCTGCTGACCAGGATGGGCCACCCGGACGTGCGCAGCCTCAGCGGGGGCGTCATCGCCTGGCGGGACGCCGGCGCGCCGCTGGTCAGGGACTGACCGCGATGGCCCCGACCACCGCCCGCGACCGGGGCGCCGCGGCCCTGGCCGAACTGGGCCCCTGGCAGCGCGCGCTGCGCGCCCAGTTCCCGATCATCACCGACAACCCCCGGCTGGTGTACCTGGACAGCGCGGCCACCGCGCAGAAGCCGCAGGCCGTCCTGGCGGCCGTGCAGCACCAGCTGACCACCGCCCACGCCAACGCCGGCCGCGGCTCGTACCCGTGGGCCAACGCCTCCACGGACCTGGTCGCCGGTGTCCGCGAGCGGATCAAGTCCTTCCTCGGCGACCCGGCCCCGGAGCGGTCGGCCGTCCACTTCACCGGCGGCACCACCGAGGGGCTGCGCCTGGTCGCCCGGGACTGGCTGCCGGAGGTCCTCGCCGACGGCGACGAGATCGTCGTGCCGTTCGCCGACCACGAGGCCAACCTCGCGCCCTGGCTGGAGGCGCAGCGGCTGCTGGCGCGGCAGGGCGTGCGGATCGGGGTGCGGGAGCTGCCGTACCAGACCTCGTCCGGGGACTACGACCCGGCGGCGCTGGCCCGGCTCGCCGGCCCCCGCACCCGCTTCGTGGCCGCCACCCACGTCCACCACGTCTACGGCGGCAACATGAACGTCCACCTGATCCGCCGGGCGGTCGGGCCGGACGTGCCGATCTGCCTGGACGCCGCGCAGAGCGTCGGCCACCTGCCGGTCTCGGTGGCCGAACTCGACGTGGACTTCCTGGCGTTCTCCGGCCACAAGGCGCTGGCGCTGCCCGGCTCGGGGGCCGTGTGGGCCCGCCAGGCCCGCGGCCCGGAGCTGGTGCCGGGCGGCTGGCGGGGCAGCCCCAACACCACCGGTATCGCGAGCCTGGCGGCCGCCCTGGACTGGCTGGAGGCGGCCGGCACCGACCGGATAGCGCGCTGGACGGTCGCCCTGGCCGCCCGCCTCTCCGACGGGCTGCGCCGCCTGGACGCCTACGAAGTCCTCGGCTGCCAGCGGAGTCTGGCCGCCGATGCGCCGGTCCAGCAGCGCTGCGGCATCGTCACCTTCCGGCACCGCGGCATCGGCGCGAGCGATCTGGGGTTCATCCTCTTCAGCCACGGCTTCATGGTGCGCACGGACGGGCACTGCCAGGCCGGGGCGGGGGAGCGGACCAGCTCGGTGCGGGTCAGCCTGCACGTCTACAACACCCCGGAGGAGATCGACCGGTTGCTGGCGGTGCTCACGTCGCTGGCGTGAGGGGCGTTCCGGGCCGGGGAGTGCCCCTCCGGAGTGAACCGGAGACCCTATGGCTAATGGAAACCGTTTCCACCTGTAGCCTCGTGGCCGACCGAACGGCACACGGGACACGGCAGGGGTGGCGCGACCAGATGGGGCTGAGCATGGCGATCGCGGAGACGTGGGTGGAGCGCTGGGAACGCCAGCAGCGGCGCTACGCCATCGACCGCGAGGAGCGCTTCACGGTGATCGCCGATGTCGTCGAGTACGTGACGCGCGGTCAGGCGCGGCCGCTGGTGACCGACCTCGGCTGCGGTCCGGGCTCGCTCGCCGCCCGGCTCGCCGGACGGCTGCCGCACGCCGAGGTCGTCGCGGTGGACATGGACCCGCTGCTGCTCGAACTCGCCCGCACCCACCACGCGTCGGCCGCCCGCTACGTCGACGCGGTGATCGGCGCGGACGGCTGGACCGGTGCGCTGGCCCTGGACCGGCCGCTGGACGCCGCGGTCTCCACCACCGCCCTGCACTACCTCCCGGTGCCGGTGCTGCGCCGCACCTACGCCGAACTCGCCGCCCTGCTGCGGCCCGGCGGCGCGCTGGTCAACGGCGACCACCTCCCGCAGTGCGGGACCGTCCCGGCCGCGCTCGCCGCGCACGTCGGGCGCTGCCGCGCGCGGCGGCTGCGGGACGGCGCCCACGAGGACTGGGCGTCCTGGTGGGCGGCGGTGGCCCGGGAGCCGGAGCTGGCCGAGCCGCTCGCCGAGCGCCACCGCCGGCTGTCCGCCCCGGCCGCCCGCGACGGCGCGGACAACGGCCTGTCGGTGGCCGACCACACCGCCCTGCTGCGCGCGGCCGGTTTCACCCATGTCGTCCCGGTGTGGCAGTTCGGCGACAGCTGCGTGCTGGTGGGGATCCGGTAACCGGCGGCGCCGGACCGGTCGTTCAGCGGGCGGCGGCGGCCGGCACCGGCTCCCCGGGGGCGGTGCCCGGGGCGTCCGCGGGCGCGTCCCGGCCGGTCACCGCCAGGTAGCCGATCAGCAGGACGAGGGGCACGGTGAGGGCGAGGGTGACCGGGCCCGTGCCGCAGTCCAGGCCGCCGCGGGCGGCGGACACCCCCATCCAGTCGGCGAACGACGCCCCGAGCGGACGGGTCAGGACGTAGGCGGCCCAGAACGCGGCGACCGCGTTCAGCCCGGCGAACCGGCCGGCCAGGGCGGGCACCAGAATCAGTGCGCCGAAGAGCAGCCCGGAGGGCAGGTAGCCCAGGTGCAGGGTGCCCGCGGTCAGGTCGCCGACCGCGGTGCCCAGGGCGAAGGTGGTCAGCACGGTGGCCCAGTAGAACGCCTCCCGGCGCCGGGTGCGCACGCTGTGGATGGCGAGCGTACCCTCGCAGGCGTACCACGCGGCCAGGAGGACGGCGAGCGCCACCGCGAAGGCCGCCGCGGAGACCGCGTAGGGAATGCCGGCGATGACGTGGACGACGTCGGCGGCCATCGTGCCGAAGACGCTCACCATGACGATCGCGGACCAGTAGACCCCGGCGCGGTAGCGGGCCGACCGGAACTGCGCCAGCAGCAGCACGGCGAAGCCGGTGAAGCCCAGGGCGCCGGCGGGTATCGGCCCCAGGGTGCGGCCCAGGTAGTCCGAGGCGGTCTCGCCCATCCCGGTGGTGAGGATCTTCACCACCCAGAACAGCGCCGTGACCTCGGGGACCTTGCTCCGGCCCGGTGCGCCGCCGGAGTATGCTCCGCGCGGCCGCGGCGCCGCCGCCACCGTGCTGTCCGGCTGTCCGATCGTCATGTTCCGCCCTTTCGGCGCACCGTGGCGCCCGCTCGCGACCAGCGAATGTCTACAGGGCTGTAGACGGTAGCGGAGGGTCGGAGGTTCACTCGCCGCGCCCCGGAATCCGGGCTACCGGAAACCGCGCTACGGGAAACCGCACCGCCGGAGACCGCGCCGGCCGTCCGGCCGGTGACAGCACGGGAAACTCTTGGTGTCCGGGGCGCCGGAAGGATGTTCGGCGGCGCCCGCTCTGCCTAGCATGTGCGGCGGGACGGACCGCCGGCCGGTCCGTCCGCTCCGCGACACCGCCCGTTCCCGCCCGCTCCAGGAGGCCCCGTGCCACGACCCGGCCTGCGGCGCCTGCGGTCGCCGCGCGTCTGGGGGCCCGCCGGCGCGGTGCTGGTCGCCGGCGCGGTCACCGCGGTGACGCTGACCGCCGGCGCCCGGCCGGCCGCCCCGGCCCCCGCGGACGGCCTCCCGCACACCACCGTCGAGGTCTCCCCGGGCGACTGCGGCCGCGGCTGGGACCACCCCCGCCCCGGCCTCCAGGTCTTCGACCTGCGCAACAGCTCCAGCCGCGGCGCCGAGGTCTACCTCCGGGGCGCCCACGGCGGACCGGTCCACGGCGAGGTCGAGGGCATCGGCCCCGGCACCACCCGGTCGCTGCGGGTCCGCCTCGGCCCGGGCGCGTACGCCTTCACCTGCCTGCCGGACGACGCCAACGCGGTCACCGGGCCGGTGGTCCGGGTCGCCGGCGGCGGCCCCGGCGGCCCGGCCGCCGCACCGGTCACCCAGCACGACCTGATCGGCCCGGCGCTGGACTACCAGACGTGGGTGGCCGGCGGCCTGGCCGACCTCGTCCGCCGCACCGCCGTGCTGCGCGCCGCGGTCGCCGCCGGCGACCTGCCCGCCGCCCGCACCGCCTGGCTCTCCGCCCACCTCGGCTACGAGCGACTGGGCGCCGCCTACGGGGCGTTCGGGGACGCCGACCGCACGATCAACGGGACCACGGCCGGTCTGGCCGGCGGTGTGCACGATCCGGCGTTCACCGGCTTCCACCGCGTCGAGTACGGCCTGTGGCACGGTGAGCCGGCCGCCGGCCTGCGCGGCCCGGCCACCGCGCTCGCCGACGCGGTGCGCGCCCTGCGGGACGGGTGGGCGCAGGCCCGGATGGACCCGGCGGCGCTCGGCCTGCGGGCGCACGAGATCCTGGAGAACACCGCGCAGGCCGAGCTGACCGGCCGCACCGACTACGGCAGCGGCAGCAACCTCGCCACCGCCCGCGCCAACCTCGACGGCACCCGCGCCGTCCTCGCCCGCCTGCGCCCCCTGCTGACCACCCGCTACCCCGGACTTTCGGACCTGGACGGGGCGCTGGACCGGACCGCGCACCTGCTCGACGGCTTCCGGCACGACGGCCGGTGGCCCCCGCTCGGTACCCTGCGCCGCGCCGACCGGGAGCGGGCCAACGCGGCGGTGGGCGATCTGGTGGAGCGGCTGGCCTCGGTGGCCACCCTGTGCGATCCGCGGAGGACGGTGTGAACGACGGCAGGCGCGAGCGGACCGGCGGGAGCGGGGGGAGCGGCGGCGGGACGGCCGGCGACCGGCGTTCCGGGGTCGCCCGGCGGGGGTTCCTGCGCGGGGCGGCGCTGGCCGGCGCCGGGCTCGCGGCCGGCGGCGCCGCCGCGCCCGCCCGGCCCCCGTACGCCGGCCCGGGGCCGCAGCCGGCGCTGCCCGGCACCGCGGCGGCCCCCGTCCCGTTCCACGGACCGCACCAGGCCGCGATCCTCACCCCGCCCCGCCGGGTCACCGCGTTCACCGCCTTCGACGTCACCGCCGAGAGCCGCCGGGACCTGGCCGAACTGCTGCGCACGCTCACCGCACGGGCCCGCTTCCTGACCGGCGGCGGGGTGCCGGAGCCGCTCGGCATCACCGGCCCGCCCGCCGACTCCGGGATCCTCGGGGCGCGGCTGCCGGGCGGCGCCCTGGCCGTCACCGTCGGCGTCGGCGCCTCGCTGTTCGACGACCGGTTCGGCCTGTGCGCCCGCGCACCGCGCCGGCTGACCGCGATGCCCGCCTTCCCCGACGACGACCTCCAGCCCGCTTGGTGCCACGGCGACCTCAGTCTCCAGCTGTGCGCCGACGACACCGACACCGTGCTGCACGCGCTGCGCGACCTCACCCGGCACACCCGCGGCGGCCTCCAGGTCCGCTGGCGGCTGGACGGCTTCGCCAGCCCGCCCCGCCCCACCGGCACCCCCCGCAACCTCTTCGGCTTCAAGGACGGCACCGGCAACCCCGACCCCGGATCGGCCCGCGCGATGCGGGACCTGGTGTGGGTCGGCACGGGCACGGGCGAGCCGGACTGGGCGGTCGGCGGCAGCTACCAGGCCGTCCGGCTGATCCGGATGCTGGTGGAGTTCTGGGACCGGGTCTCGCTCACCGAGCAGGAGCGGATGGTCGGCCGCGCCCGGGAGTCCGGCGCCCCGCTCGACGGCGACGACGAGTTCGACACCCCCGACTACCCCGGCGACCCCAAGGGCGACGTCATCCCCCTGGACAGCCACATCCGCAAGGCCGACCCGCGCACCCCCGGCACCGCCGGCCAGCGCCTGCTGCGCCGCGCCTACAACTACGACCGCGGCACGGACAGCAACGGCAACCTCGACATGGGCCTGCTGTTCTGCTGCTACCAGCAGGACCTGGCCCGCCAGTTCGAGACCGTGCAGCGCCGGCTGGCCGGCGAGCCGCTGACCGACTACGTCACCCCCTTCGGCGGCGGCTACTTCTTCGCCCTGCCCGGAGTACGGGACGAGACCGACTGGTACGGCCGGGCGCTCCTGGCGCAGTAGCCGGGCCGGCCACCGCGTGGCGGGCCGCCCCCCGCTCGCGTAGAACGGAGGCGTCCGCCACCGCGGCCCAACGGTCAACAGAGAGTCAAGCTTTGCCCTGGGACACCTGACCCGGTGTTCACCCAGGCGCCATCATGGCTCTGCCCCGCCGCCGCCCGTCCGGCAGAGCATCCGGCCGTACGGAACACCCGCGAACCGCCCGGAGGATGAGGACCAAGATGGCCACAAGGGGAACCACCCGAGCGCTCAGGGCCCTGGGCGCCGCCACCGGCGCCCTGGCGCTCACCGCACTGGGCGGCGCCGCGCCCGCCCTGGCCGCCGGCGGCCCGCACCCCGGGCCCGCCGCAACCGCCACCCCGATCAAGCACGTGGTCGTCATCTTCGACGAGAACATCTCGTTCGACCACTACTTCGCCACCTACCCCAAGGCCGCGAACACCGACGGGACGCGCTTCACCCCGTCCCCGCGGACCCCGCGCGACATCGACAACCTCCGCACCGCCGGACTGCTGACGCGCAACCCCAACCAGTACCTCCCCAAGCGGCTCACCCCCCAGCAGGCCATGACCTGCGACCAGAACCACGAGTACGGTCCCGAGCAGTACGCCTACGACGGCGGCAAGGCCGACAAGTTCGTCCAGAACACCGACTCCGGCAAGTGCTCCGGCGGCCTCTTCGGCGAGCCCGGCCTGGTGATGGACTACTACGACGGCAACACCGTCACCGGCCTGTGGAACTACGCCCAGCACTACGCCCTCAACGACCGCTCCTTCGGCTCGGCCTACGGCCCCTCCACCCCCGGCGCCCTCAACCTCGTCTCCGGCAACACCCACGGCGTGATCTCCACCGACCCGGCCTCCGGCACCGAGAACCCGCGGCAGACCGCCACACCGGACAGCTACGCCGTCCAGTCCCCGGACGCCCGGGGCGTCGGCACGATGATCAACGACCCGGACCCGGCCTACGACGACTGCTCCGGCAAGGACCACACGGGCAAGAGCCCGCTCGCCGCGATGCGCGGCCGCACCATCGGCGACCTGCTCAACGCCCGCGGCGTCAGCTGGGGATGGTTCCAGGGCGGCTTCCGTCCCAGCACCCCCTGGGACGGCAAGCCGGGCCACTACGCCAAGTGCAGCGGCACCACCCACACCAACGTCGGCGGCGCGGCCGTCGTCGACTACAGCCCGCACCACGCCCCGTTCCAGTACTACAAGTCCACCGCCAACCCGCACCACCTGCCGCCCCGGAGCGTCGACGAGATCGGCCACGCCGGCCCGGCCAACCACAACTACGACCTGACCGACTTCGACGCCGCCCTGCGCGCCGGCAAGCTGCCGGCCGTCAGCTTCCTCAAGGCCCCCGCCTACCAGGACGGCCACGCCGGCTACTCCGACCCGATCGACGAGCAGCACTTCCTCGTCGACCGGATCAACCGCATCCAGCAGGCACCGCAGTGGAAGGACACCGCCGTGATCGTCGCCTACGACGACTCCGACGGCTGGTACGACCACGTCTACGCCCCGCCGCGCAACGGCTCCAAGGACAGCTCCACCGGCTCCAACGGCAAGTCCACCGACAGCCCGGCCTGCCAGTCGGGACCGCCGGCCGCCGGCGGCTACCAGGACCGCTGCGGCCCCGGCACCCGCCAGCCGCTGCTGGTCATCTCCCCGTACAGCCGGACCAACCACATCGACCACACCGCCACCGAGCAGACCTCGGTCACCAAGTTCATCGAGGACAACTGGCACACCGGGCGGATCGGCGACTCCTCCTTCGACGCCCGGGCCGGCTCGCTGACCGCGATGTTCGACTTCCGGCACCCCAACAACAAGCAGGTACTGCTCAACCCCGACGGCTCGGTGAAGTCGGTCGGCCCGATCCGCCCGGTCGCGCCGGTCCGCACCAGCATCCTCCAGGGCCCCGCGATGCAGACCACCGCGGCCGTCGGCGGATCGTCCGGCTTCCCGGTCCTGCCGGCGGGCATCGCCGCGGCGGCGGTCGCGGCCGGTGCCACCGGCACCGCCTTCGCCCTGCGGCGCCGCAAGGCGCAGCGCACCAGCTGATCCGGCGGCCCGGGGCGGCACGTAACCGCCCCGGGCCCCGGCCCGGTTACGCCACCCCGCCTACACCGCGGCGCGTACGCCCGTACCCCGCGCCGTCCGCCGTTCCGCCGAGGGCGCCTCCTCCCCGGGGACGGTTTCGCCCGGCGTCCGGGGTACCGCCGCATCGCCCGGGCCGCCACCGGCAACACGTACGGCCGTGACCACCACGACGTACCGCCCCGACCACCCGAACCGCACCTCCCGGGCCCCCGGCCCCGTGTGGCGGACCGGCGCCCGTGCCCTGTCCGGCGGCGTGCTCATGGCCGCGGCCCTGGGCACCGGCAACGCCGCGGGCCCCGCCCTCGCCCGCCTCCTCGGCGCCGGCGGCTACCTCGCCGACCTGCTGCCCGCCGCCCTGGTGACCCTGCTCGCGGTCCCCGCCGTGCTGGCCCTGCGCCGGACCACGCGCCCCGCGCCCGCCCTGGGCCTCCTCCCCTGGGAGGGGGCGCTGCCCGGCCTGCTGCGCGGACTGGGCACCACGGCGGGCTGCGCCGCGCTGGTCCTCGGGGCGGGCACCGCGGCCGGCTGGGTCCACTGGGCCGCGCCCGACCCGCCGGCCCTGCTCGGCTTCCTGCTCCGCAACGCCCCGGTCGCCCTGCTGCTGGAGGCCCTGCCGGAGGAGACCACCCTGCGCGGCCACACCTGGACCACCCTGCGCGCCCGGTGCGGCGGGGTGCCCGCGGCCCTCGGCACGACGCTGGTCTTCCTGCTCGTACCGCCCGCCGCCGCGGTCGTCCAGGCCGCCCTGGCCCCGCTGCTGGGCGGGCCGCCGCCGGCCGGCCTCACCCCGGCGGGCCAGGACCCGGTCGGCTACCTCGTCCTGCTCACCGCCTTCGGCCTGACCCTGGTCGCCGCCCGCACCGTCCCCGGCACCGCCCCGCTGTGGACCGCGATCGGCACCCACCTCGGCTTCCTGAGCGTCAACCGCGTGGTCTTCGAAGGCGTGGCCCGCGACGCCGGCTGGTCGGCGGTGCTCGCCCCGGCCCACGCCGCGGTGCTCGAACTGGTCTGGCTGGCGGCGACCGCCGCGGTCTTCACCGCTCTCCGCCGGGCGGCCGCGCACCGCGCGTGCCCGCCCACCGGGGGCGCCGGGTAGGGCCGCGCGGCCGGGGCCGGGACGGACGCGAGGAGTGGTGGCAGGGTGAGCCGGCCGGGGCTCGCGGCGCTGGTGGTCGCGGTGTGCTGCGGATGCCCGGCGCGGCCGGCGCACACCCGGGCCCGGGCGATGGCGGGCACCGAGACCCTGCCGGCCGGCGACATCCGGGCGGGGCACGAGGCCGCCGCCGCGGCCGCCGGACGCGCCGCCCGGCGCTGACCCCGCCCGCCGCCCGTTGCGCCGGGCCCGGCGCCCGTCACAGCTCCCGGGCCGGCCAGTCCAGCAGCCGGGCCCCGATCACGGCCGTGTGCAGGGTGTACCGGTGCAGCGGATCGGCCGGGTCGACCCCGGTCAGCTGCCGCACCCGCGCCAGCCGGTACGTCAGCGCCCGCACGCTCAGCGACAGCCGCCGGGCCGCCTCGGCGGCGGTGCAGCCCGCGTCGAAGTACACCGACAGGGTCTCCAGCAGCGGCCCGGCGCCGCCCCGCGCCTCCCGGAGCGGCCCCAGCGTGCTGCGCACCAGGTCGGCCATCGCCTGCCGGTCCCGGGTCAGCACCGGGTAGACCAGCAGGTCCGCGGCGTGCAGCACGGGGTCGCCCAGCCCCATCCGCCCGGCCAGCTCCAGTGCGTTGAGCGCCTCCTCGTACGACTGGACGATGCCGCCGGCACCGCTGTGCGTCCGGCCCACCGCGACCCGGCCCCCGCCGGTCGCCCGGTGCGCCTGGCGCGCGAAGTGGTCCAGCACCTCCGCCGGGCCCCCCGGGGCGATGCAGATCAGCCGGCCCTCCTTCGTGGTGAGCAGCGACTGCCGGTCCCCGAACCGGGCCACCAGCGCCTCCTGCACCCGCCGGGCCACCGGATCGGCCTCCGCGTACGCCTCGGGGCCCTCGGCCACCGCGACCGCGTGGGCGTGCGAGAGCCGCAGCCCGAACCGCTCCGCCCGCTCCGCCAGCCGCCCCAGATCGCTGCCCCCGTAGAGCAGGTCGTCGATGAACTCCCGGCGGGCCGCCTCCTCCTTGCGCACCGCGAGGTGCTGCGCCCGCTCGTACCCGCCGGCCAGCGCATCCACGGCCTGGGCGAGCACCGCCAGCACACTGTCCGCCGGTGCCGAGGCGCTGCGCGGCCAGGCCGCCCTGGTCACCGCGAGGTGCGCGTTGACCAGCGCCCGCAGGCTGTACCCGGCCTCGGCGGCCCGTTCCCCGGCGGTGCGCCGCGCCTCCAGCTCACCGCGGTCCAGCCGCCGCCCGGTCCGCGCGACCTCCGCCAGCGCACCGGCGTACCCCGCCACGAACTCCTCGGGCAGCTCCCGCCCCGTCACCCGTCCCTCACCCCCGGTGTGTTCCGACCCGCCGTCCGACGTGCCCTTTTGACGTCTTCTTGACGCTTTCCTAACACACCGGGCGTACGGCACATCAGGACGGGCCCCGACGGGCGTGCTACCGGAGGGCGGCGGCGGTGCCGGCGGGTCACCCGCCGCCGTTGACCACCGCGCGTTCCACCGCGCCGTCCTCGACGTTCCACCGCCGGAGGAGCGTGCGGTAGTCGCCGCTCGCGATCAGCTGGTCGAGGGCGTCGCGTACGGCGTCGCGCAGGGCGGGCTGCTTCCTGGCGACCGCGATGCCGAACGGCACCGGATCGATCTGCTTGCCGGTCAGCACCAGGCCGTCCCCGCCCGGACGGGTCGCCGCGGCGTGCGCGGCGACCGGGTACTCGTCCAGGCAGACCGCGGCCCGGTCCGCGGCGACCGCGGCGTAGACCTCCGCCGACGAGGCGAACGCCAGCGGCCTCACCTTCGCGGTGGGCTGGCGGTTCAGCTGCTGGAGGTAGTCGTGGGCCGCCGTGCCGCGCTGCACGGCGACGGTCATGCCCGGCAGGTCCCCCGGCCCCTGGATGCCCGACGGGTTGCCCTTGCGGACGACGAGCGAGAGCCCGGACCGGAAGTAGTCGACCAGATCGACCCCGGCACCGGTCACCGCCCCGTCACCGCGCCCTTCCTGGCGCTCCTTGGTGTCGGTCAGCGCCGACATCACCAGCTGGAAGCGGCCCGCGTTCAGGCCGGTGAGCAGGGTGTCGAACGCGGCGTTGCGGAAGGTGACGCGCAGGCCCAGCACCCGCCCGAGGGCCTCGCCGAGGTCGATGTCGAACCCCGTGGGCCGGTCGCCGCTGAGGGACTCCATCGGCGCGTACGTCAGGTCGGAACCGATGGTGAGCACCCCGGCGTCCCGCAGCGCCTGCGGCAGTTGGGCGGCCGGTGCGCCGGTGGCCGCGCCGCCGGGCCGCCGCCCCGCGGCCGGGTCCGGGCCCGCCGCCCCGCCGGTCGACCGCAGCGTCCAGGCCAGCGCCCCGCCGCCGGCGGCCACCCCCGCGACGGACAGCGCGGCGAGCAGCCGGCGCCGGCTGGGCCCGGCGGCGGGCGCCGCGGGCGGGGGCGTCGGCGCGGCCGGCGGATACGGCGCCGGGAACTGCGGGGTGCCGTACGAGCCCGAGGGCGTCGGGATGCCGTGCGGCGGGGGCGGCCCCTGGGGCTGGTGGGGCGTCGGGGGGAAGGCGGCGCCCGGGGCCCGGGGGTCGCCGAGGCGCGCGGAGAGCCGTTCCAGCTCCACGGTGAGCCGGTCCGGCAGCCAGTCGCCGCCGTACGGGCCGGGCGGCCCGACCCGGGCCATGAGCGAGGGCAGGTCCGGGCGCCCGGCCGGCTCCTTGGCCAGGCAGTCCGCCGCCACCTCCCGCAGCCCGGCCGGGAGTCCGTCCAGCCGGGGCTGCTCGTGGACCGTGCGGTACATCAGGACCTGCGGTTCGGCGCTCCCGTACGGGCCGCTGCCGGTCGCCGCGAAGACGAGCACCCCGCCGAGCGCGAAGACGTCCGCCGCGCCGGTGATCCCCGGGCCGCTCACGGTGAGCTGCTCGGGGGCCATGAAGCCCGGTGTGCCCATGGTCGTGCCGGTCACCGTCAGCGCGGTGTCCGCGGCGGAGTGCGCGATGCCGAAGTCGATGACGCGCGGGCCGTCGGCGGTGAGCAGGATGTTCGACGGCTTGAGGTCGCGGTGCACCAGGCCGTGCGCGTGCACCGCCGCCAGCGCCTGGAGCAGGCCGGCCGCCAGCAGCCGCACGGTGGGCCCGGGCAGCGGTCCGGCGTCCGCCACGGCGGTGGACAGCGGGAGGCCCGGTACGTAGGCGGTGGCCATCCAGGGCACGTCGTCGTGCGGCGCGGCGGCGACCACCGGCGCGACGAACGGCCCGCCCACCCGCTGCGCGGCGGCCACCTCGCGGGCGAACCGCTTGCGGAAGCCGGGGTCGTCGGCGAGTTCGGCGCGGGCGGTCTTCACCGCCACCGACTGCCCGTCCGCGGCGCGGCCGAGGTAGACCCGCCCCATACCGCCGCCGCCGAGCAGCCCGATGATCCGGAACGGCCCGATCTGCTGCGGATCGCCCTTGCCCAGCGGTCGCACTCCTACCCCCACCCGTCCCCGCGGTCGTCAACCGCAGTATGGCGTACGCGGATCGGGCCGGGGCCGGTGCCCCGCGCGACCCGCCGCGCCCGCCGGGCCGCCCCGGCCCCGCCCGCACCGGCCTCAGGCCGGCGGCGTCCACGCCGTGACGAGGTCGAGCAGACCGGGGAAGCGGGCGTCGAGGTCGGCGACGCGGACGTGGCTGCGGCGCTCCAGGCCGTACTGGCGCTGGCGGATCAGGCCGGCCTCGCGCAGGGCCTTGAAGTGGTGCGTGAGGGAGGACTTGGGGCGGTCCAGACCGAACCAGCCGCAGGGGTGGTCGAACTCCTCGGACTCCAGCAGCAGCCGGCGCACGATGAACAGCCGCAGCGGGTCGCTCAGCGCGCCGAACACCGTTTCCAGCCGCAGGTCCGCCGCCGCCGGCTCGGGCAGCGGTGCGGGCAGATCGGGCGGTTCCGGAAGCACTCGGACGGCCGGCACCGCACGCTTCGCCGATGGCATGAGCGACTCTCCCTCAGCTGATGTCCCCGCATTGTTTGTACGACTCCAATCGTACTGCATGCTAAGTTCGAATCGAGTCGTACTGGAGCAGCTGGAGGGAGCAGTCATGTCGGGGAGTGCAACGGTGCCGGTGCGGACGGCGGGGGGCCGGGCCGGGAGTGCGGCGGGGGAGCGGGCCGGCGCGCGCCCTCCGGCGGCGCCGACCCGGTGGGTGTGGCTGGCCGCCTGGCCGGTGACCGCGGTGTTCATCCTGTCCAACGCGGCGACCCCGCTGTACGTGCTGTGGCAGCGCGACATCGGCTTCTCCAAGGGCACGCTGACCGTGGTCTTCGCCTGCTACATCGCCGGACTGCTCGGGTCCCTGCTCGTCTCCGGTGTGGTCTCCGACCGGGTCGGCCGCAAACCGGTCCTGCTGCCCGCCCTCGGCCTGGCCCTGGCGGCCTGCCTGGTCTTCGCCGGCGCCGGCACCGTGGCCGCGCTGATCGTGGCCCGGCTCTTCACCGGCATCGCCGTGGGGGCCGTCGTCTCCGCCGGTATGGCCGCCGTGGCCGACGTCGCCGGACCCGAGCGCAAGCGGCTCGGCTCGCTGCTCGCCTCCTGCGCCATGGTCTTCGGCGCCGGGCTGGGCCCGCTGCTGGCCGGCGTGCTCTCCGAGACGCTGCCCGCGCCGACCGTCGCCGTCTTCGCCGTCGAGATGGTCCTGCTGGTCACCGCCGTGCTCGCGGTCCTGCGGATGCCGCTGCGGCGCCCGGCCGCCCCGGTCCGCGGCCCCTGGATGCGGGTACCCGGCGTCCCGCGCGGCAGCGGGACGCAACTCGCCCAGGGCATCGCGGTGTTCGCGCCCGGCATCACCGCCACGTCCTTCGTGCTCTCGCTCGGCCCCTCGCTGCTGGCCGGACTGCTCGGCACCACCAGCCGGACCGTCGCCGGCGCCATGGCCTTCGTGATGTTCCTGGCCGCCACCGGTGTCCAGTTCGCGGTGCAGCGGCTGCCCCGGCGCACCGTCCTGCTCGCCGGGGCCGCCTGCGTCACCCTCGCCATGGCCGCGCTCATCGGCGCCGTCCGCACCGCGTCGGTCGGCCTCCTCCTCGCCGCGGCACTGCTGGCCGGCGCCGGGCAGGGCATGGGGCAGCTCGGCGGGCTCTCGCTGCTCAACTCCGCCGTGCCGCCGCGGCGGCTGGCCGAGGCCAACGCCGCGCTCAACGTGGGCGGTTACGTGCCGGCCGGCCTGCTGCCGGTGTCGGCCGGCTACCTCAGCGACGCGGTGGGGCTGCCCACCGGCGCGACCGTCTTCGGCACCGTCCTCATGGTCCTCGCCGTGGCCGGCGGCCTGGTGGTCGCCGCCCGCCGCCGCACCCCGGACGCCGGGTGACCCCGGCCCGCCCGGCCCCGCGGGTCAGGTGAGCGGCCGCGGCGGCCCGGCGGCCAGGAACTCCCGGGCGCCGCGCAGCGGGGCGCGCAGCCGGGCCCGGGCCGCGCCGCTGTCCAGGCGGACGTCGAGCGCGCCCGGGAGCCGGGAGTCGGCCCGCCTGCCGGACGGCAGCAGGGCGGGGTCGAACCCGTCGCGGCGGGCCACCAGCACCCCCAGGTCATAGCGGCTGAGGGCGTCCGCGCCCGCCAGGTGCCAGGTGCCGCGCTCCTGCGACAGCGCCAGTTCGAGCAGTGCGCCGGCCAGGTCCGCGACGTGCACCGGGCAGCGCACCTCGTCGGTGAAGAGGGCGCCTTCGCGCCGGCCCGCCGCCAGCTCGTGCACCAGGCGCTCGTGCACCGACCGGCCGTCCCCGATGATCAGCGAGGTGCGGGCCACCACCGCGTCCGGAGCGACCAGCCGCACGCCGGCCTCGGCCGCGGCCTTCGCCGCCCCGTACGGCGTGACCGGGTCGGGCAGGCAGCTCTCGTCGTAGTGCGGCCGGCCGCCGGCGAACACCGCGTCGCTGGAGACGTGCACCAGGCGGCAGCCCTGCCGGGCGGCGGCCTGCGCGACCCGCACCGCGCCCTCCGCGATGACCGCCCGATCCGCCCCGGCGGCAGCCGCGTTGAGGACGACCGAGGGTGCCACCTCGCAGAGCAGCCCGGTGATCCGCGCCGGGTCCCGGACGTCGAGGTGGTGCCAGGCCGCGGCCGGGGCGGTGCCGGGCCGGGTGGCGAAGGTCGCGACCGTCCCGTGCCCCGCCGCGGCGGCCCGGCGCACCAGCTCGGCCCCCAGATAGCCGCTGCCGCCGATGACCAGGACCGTCATGACCCGGCGCCCTCGGCGGGCGGCACCGGGAGCGTCGGGAGGTAGCGCGGCGCCCGCCAGGCGTGCAGCGTGCGCTCCACCGCGGCCCCCAGCGCCAGCAGGCGGGCGTCCTGCCGGTCGCCGGCCGTCAGCAGCAGGCCCACCGGCAGCTCGTCCAGCGCCCCGGCGGGCACCGACAGCGACGGGTAGCCGGCCACCGCCGCGGGGGTGGAGGACGGGATGATGTCGTTGTCGCCGCGCGCGCAGTCGGTCGGCCAGGCGGGCGGGTTGGTGGGCGCGGCGAGCGCGTCCAGCCGGTGCGCGGCCAGGGTCTCGTCGATCGAGCGGCGGGCCAGCTCCGTCAGCTCGGCGCGCCCGGCCCGGTAGCGCGGATCGGTGGTGGGCGGCGCCGCGAGCGCCTTCTCGAAGAGCTCCTGCCCGGCGAAACAGGTCCGCTCCGCCGGGTGGGCGCGGTTGAAGGCGATCAGCCCGGCGAGGTCCCGCGGCCCGGAGCGGGTCGCGAGGTAGCGGTCGAGGTCCCGGTGGAACTCGCTGAGCAGCGCCGGGTATTCCAGCTCCGCGATGCGGTCCTGATACGGCGGGACCACTTCGACGACCTCGGCGCCCGCGGTGCGCAGCGCCGCCGCCGTACGGCTCATCAGGGCGTCCACCCGCGGCCCGAGCGAGGGCAGCCGCCACAGGCCGATCCGCTTGCCGCGCAGGCCGCCCGGGCCGGCGGGGGAGGGGGCGGTGCCGCTGAGCACGGCCAGGGTGAGCGCGGTGTCGACCACGGTGCGGGCCATGGGCCCGGCGGTGTCCTGCTCGGCGGAGATCGGCACCACCCCGGCCCCGCTGACCAGGCCCAGGCTGGGCTTGAGGCCGACCACCCCGTTCATCCCGGCCGGGCACACCACGGAACCGTCGGTCTCGGTGCCGATCGCCACCTGCGCCAGGGATGCGGCGAGCGCGGCGGCCGAACCGGACGAGGAACCGCACGGGTTGCGGTCCAGCACGTACGGATTGCGGGTCTGCCCGCCCACCGCCGACCACCCCGAAGTCGGCTTGTCCGCACGGAAGTTGGCCCACTCGGAGAGGTTGGTCTTGCCCAGGACCACCGCCCCGGCCGCGCGCAGCCGGGTCACGAGGGCCGCGTCGGTCTCCGGCGGGCTGCCGGCCAGCGCCAGCGAGCCGGCCGTCGAGGACAGCCCGCGGGTGTCCACGTTGTCCTTGAGCAGCACCGGGATGCCGTCGAGCGGGCCGCGGGCGGCGCCGCGGCGGTGCCGGGCGTCGCTGGCGGCCGCCTGACGCAGGGCCGTCGGGTCGGTGCGCAGCACCGCGTGGACGAGGGGGTCGACGGCCGCGATCCGCCGCAGGTAGACGGAGGTCAGGGCCGACGAGGTCAGCGAACCGTCCGCCATCCGCGCCTGGAGCTCCGGGATCGTCACGGTGTCGAGAGCGAGGCCCAGGCGCGCGGGCAGCCCGATGGCCGGGACCGCACCCCCCTCGCCGCGCTCGGCCGCCTGCGCGCGCGGCCGGGGCCCGCCGGCGCACAGGGAACCCGCCACCAGGGCGGCCACCAGCGCGGCCGCTCCCCGCTTCCGGATGACCCGCGTGACCGTCGCGCTCCTCATACGGGCCAGCGGACTACACCCGCCGCCCCCGCACAAGACGCTTTCCCGCCGCGCTCCCCGGGCTGCGGGGCGGCTGGTCGGCCGGGCAGCCGCCGCGGGCCGGGCGGTCGCCGCCCGCCCCGCGGGCCAGGGCGCCGGCCGACGGCGCGTGACCGGCCCGGTGGGCCGTCCGGTCACGCGCCGTCAGATCGCGGCACCCGGTGCCCCGCCGGGCCGGGCCGTCCCGCCGGGCGCCCAGGAGAGCACCAGCGCGGAGGACCGGCAGCGCGCCGGTGGCCCGGCCGCGCCCGGACCGGCGGCCGGGGCCGGGGCGGCGGGGGAGAGGAGAATGCCGACGGCGGCGACGGCCGCCGCGCGCAGGGGGAGTCCATGCCCGACCTCCAGGCGCAGGGGCCCTGACGGCACGCCCACCGGGGCCGTGGCGGCTGCCCGCTCCGCACGCATGCCCGCCGTCCACGGCCGCGGCACGGCGCACTCCCGCCGAGTATCCACCGGCCCCACGGCCTTCGCACATCTGCGCGAGGCCGGGCCGGCGGGAGGCCCACCGCACGGCCACCGGGCGGGCCCGCGGCGCCCGCCCGCGCGCTCCCCCGTACACCAGCAGGGACGCCGGCGCCACCGCACCGGACCACGCCCGGCGCATGCGCCGGACGACGACGGCGCGAGGCCGCGTCCCGGCACCGGCACATCGATCAGGAATCGAGAAGCACGAGCCACCGGGCCGCTCTAGCCTGCTCGTCATGGACCTCACCATTCACACGACCGTTCTCCCGCACGACGACCCGGACGCGTCCCTCGCCTTCTACCGCGATGTCCTCGGCTTCGAGGTACGCAGCGACGTCGGGCAGGGCACGATGCGCTGGATCACCGTCGGCCCGCCCGGCCAGCCCGACACCTCCCTCCTCCTCGCGCCGCCGGCCGCCGACCCGGGAGTCACCGAGGACGAGCGCCGCACCATCACAGAGATGATGGCCAAGGGCACCTACGGCTGGATCCTGCTGGCCACCCGGGACCTCGACGCCACGTTCGAGAAGGTGCAGACCGGCGACACCGAGGTCGTCCAGGAGCCGACCGAGCAGCCGTACGGCATCCGGGATTGCGCCTTCCGCGACCCCGCGGGCAACCTCGTCCGCATCCAGGAGCTCCGCTGACCCGCTGAGGGACCCCGGCCCGGTCGCGGACCGACCGCGGCTGCCCGCCGGTCCCGGCCCGGCGGCCGAGGACGACGACGCACGACAAGGAAAGAAGGGGGGACTGCTCTCATGTGCCGGCCCGAGTGGCGGAGCGCCCGCGTCCAGGCGCAGCGCCTGAGCGACCTGGCGAGGCTGCGCCGCGTCCGCGACCGGATCGACCGGGAATACGACCAGCCGCTGAACGTGGAGGCGCTGGCCCGCGGCGTGAACATGTCCGCCGGGCACCTCAGCCGGCAGTTCCGGGCGGCCTACGGGGAGTCGCCGTACGCGTATCTGATGACGCGGCGGATCGAGCGCGCGGCGGCGTTGCTGCGGCGCGGCGACCTGAGCGTCACCGAGGTCTGCTTCGCGGTCGGTTGCGCCTCGCTGGGCACGTTCACCACCCGCTTCACCGAATTGGTCGGCATGCCGCCCGGGGCGTTCCGCCGCCTGGCGGCGGAGGCGGCGGAGGACGCGGAGACGGCCCGCGATCCGGCCGGTGGCGCCGCGGGTCCGGCCGCCGACGCGGGCGCCGCGCTCCGGGTGGCGGGGATGCCGGCGTGCGTGGCGAAGCAGGTGACACGACCGGTCCGGAACCGGGAAGCCCCGGCCGGTGAACGCCCCCTGGCGTGACGCCCCCTGGCGTGCCGCCCACGGCACGCCACATCGACGCCGACACCCCCGCCCGCCCCCGCACACCCACACCCACCCCCAACGCATCCGAGGTGCCCCCCCCGTGTCCCTGATATCCGTCACCCTTGAGGTGGACGACCCGCAGGCCGCCCGCCGCTTCACCACCGCCTTCGGCGTGGACGGGCACGTCCGCCTGCGGGCCTCCGATGCCCCGACCACCGGCTTCCGGGGCTTCACCCTGGCGCTCACGGTGTCCGGGCCGGCCACCGTCGACAGCTTCGTCGGCGCGGCCGTGGCCGCCGGGGCCGCGGTGCTGCGGCCCGCCGCCAAGTCCCTCTGGGGCTACGGCGGCGTCGTCCAGGCACCGGACGGGACGCTCTGGAAGATCGCGACCTCGGCGAAGAAGGACACCGGCCCGGCCACCCGGCGGCTCGACGACCTCGTCCTGCTGCTCGGCGTGGCGGACGTGAAGGCCGCCAAGCGGTTCTCCGCGGACCGGGGGCTGACCGTGGCGAAGAGCTTCGGCGGCAAGTACGCCGAGTTCGCCGCCGACGGGTCGAGCCCCGTCAAGCTGGCGCTGTACCGGCGCCGCGGCCTGGCCAAGGACCTCGGCGTCCCCGCCGACGGCACCGGCTCGCACCGCATCGTCCTGGGGACCCCGGCCGCCCCCTTCACCGACCCGGACGGATTCGCCTGGGAGACCACCGAGGCGCGCAGCCCCGCGCCGCCCCCCGCGGCCGCCGCCTGACCGGCCCCGAACGCCAGCCACTCCGCCCGCCCGGGCACATCCGGCCGTCCGGGCACATCCGGCCGTCCGGGCACATCCGATCGCCCGGGCGTATCCGGCCGCCCGGGCGCATCCGGCCGCCCAGCTCACCGCGGTCGCATGCCGCGCGGCCGGCCCTGTATCACGCACGCCCATTGGTCATAGAATCCCCGCATGGATACCGAAGACTCCGCATTCGCGGTGCTGGGTGTGCTGGGCGATCCCGTGCGCCGTTCGCTCTACCGGCACGTCGCCGCGGCCCCGGAGGACGTGGGGCGCGACGCGGCCGCCGAAGCGGTGGGGATCTCCCGCTCGCTGGCCGCCTTCCACCTGGACAAACTGGTGGAGGCCGGGCTGCTGGACGTGTCCTTCCGGCGGCTGTCGGGGCGTACCGGCCCCGGCGCGGGGCGGCCGTCGAAGGTGTACCGGCGTGCCGAGGGCGAGCACGCCGTGTCCGTCCCACCGCGGTCCTACGACGCGGCCGGCCGGCTGCTCGCCGAGGTGGTGGAGAACGCCGGTCTGGACCGGGAGTTGCAGGCCGCGGCGAAGGCCGCGGGCGCGGCGGACCGGGAGGCGGCCGCCGGCGACCTGATCGAGGCGCTGCGGGCCCGCGGCTACCAGCCCTTCCGGGACGGCGACACACTGCGGCTCCGCAACTGCCCCTTCCATGCCCTGGTCGCGGACTTCCCGGCCCTGGTCTGCGGGATGAACCTCGCACTGCTGGAGGGCCTGGCCCCCGACGCGTGGTCACCGCGCATGGACCCGTGCCCCGACGGGTGCTGCGTGGCCCTCTCTAAAAACAAAAACCATTGACGATAGAAGGAGTGCCAGGCCATGCTGGGCGCATGACTGGCTTTCATCTCGCGCAGGTCAACGTCGGCCGCATGGTCGGCCCGCTGGACGGCCCCGAGTTGGCCGCGTTCGTCGCCCAACTCCCGGAGATCAACGCACTCGCCGAGCGCAGCCCCGGATTCGTGTGGCGCATGGTCGACGAGGAGGGGGAGGACGCGACCGGGGTCCGCCCTGACGAGCAGGACGACCTGCTCCTCGTCAACTGTTCGGTCTGGGAGTCGGTCGAGGCCCTGCGGAACTTCACCTACCACACCGATCACCTGCGCGTCCTGACTCGCCGCCGCGAGTGGTTCCACCGCATGGCCGAAGCGCACCAGGCCATGTGGTGGGTGCCGGCCGGGCACCGCCCGAGCCTCGCGGAGGCGATGGAGCGCGTCGCGATGGTGCGGCACAACGGGCCGAGCCCGCTCGCCTTCACCTTCCGCGACCCCTACCCGGCCCCGGCCCCGTCCGTCATTCCCGCCCCGACCGCGGCCCCGGCCTCGTCGGCAGCCCCGGCCGCGCAGCTCTGAGCACGCTCGCGGCGCCGCCGGGCGCCAAGCCGGGCAGGGGCAGGGGCAGGGGTACGGGCGTCGGCCCGGCCGGTCGGGCGGGTCAGCCGCCCAGGAACGACAGCACCTCGGCGAAAGGCACGCGGGAGCCGGGCTCCAGGCGCAGCAGGGCGCCCCGGTGGGACCGCACCTCCAGCCAGCTCTGCGGGGACGCCTGGGCCAGGGCGTCCATGAGCTTCCGGAGGTCGGCCGGCCGGTAGACCGTGAACGTCTGCGTGCGCCGGTAGGGCGACGGCTGGATGTCGAAGCGGAGGTCGGTCACGGGCTGCGGCGCCCGGTCCCAGTCGCTGGAGGACAGGGCGACGCGCCCGTGGATCGGCGACGCGCCCGTGGATCCGGGCATCGACCCGTACCTCCGGGTCCTGATCGCCGATCTCGCAGTCGAAGACGGGGAACGCGGTCGCCACCCGCTCGGGGCGCGGATCGCGGAGATGGCGGCATCCCGGTCGTGGCCATGAGGCGTGCGAACTCGGCGCCACCGACCTGTACGCGCTCACCATCCTCCACCTCACCGAAGCCATGACCTCCGGTGAGCTGACCGCGCGCACCGGCCTGACCACCGGTCCGACCACGCGCCTGATCGATCGACTGGAGCAGGCGGGCCATGTGCGGCGGGTGCCCGCCCCCGACGACCGCCGCAAGGTCATCGTCGAACCGGTCGGCTGTCCCGCCGTTCGGACCGGACCATGACTCCGGCACGGCAGCGGATCGGTGAGATCCCCCCCCGACTACACGCCCGAGCAACTCGGCGTGCTCTTCGACCACTTCACCCGCGCCACCGAGGCGTACCGGGAGGCCGCCGAACAGCTGCGTGACTGACGGACCGGACGCTCACCCGCCGGCCGTCCGCGCGAGCGGGGCCGGCGTCCGCCGGGGCGCCGTTCAGCGGCCCGCCGCGAGGGTCTGCCGCCAGTGCTCGGCCGCCTGGGCCATGTCGTCGCCGAGGTGGTGGAAGAAGCGGCTGGTGGTGTCCAGACGGGCGCCGGGCGGGGTGTCCGGGCCGAACAGCTCGGCGCCCCGCCGGGTGAACTGTGCCCAGGCGGCCATCGACCGGACGCTGATCGTCCATGCCTGGTACCAGACCTGCTCATCGAGCACGTAGCGGTCGCGGCGGCCGTCGCGCTCCCGGACGATCAGACCGCGCTGATCCAGCCACCCGACCGCCTTGGAGGCGGACGCCGGGCTGACCCGGAGCCGGGAGACCAGCTCGGCCGCGGTCAGGCCGCCCGCCTCGCAGGTGAACAGCGGGACGAGGACCCGCGCGGCCATCGCCGGCACGTGGAAGGACACGACATGGCACCGGTACTCCCTACCGGGCGGCGGGCCGAGGCGCCCTTCGACCCGCCCCCCGAACTCGCCCGGCTGCGGGAGCGGACCCCGCTGAGCCGGCTCGACCATTCGGACGGGCACGCCGGCTGGCTGGTGACGAGCCACGCTCTGGTACGCGAGGTGCTGGCCGATCCGCGGTTCCGCCGGCCGGTCGCCGCCCGGTTGGCCGCCGTCGCGGCGGTGGCCAGGGTGCCCGGCCCCCGCTCCGCACCCGGGGTGCCCACTGCCCGGTCGGCGGGCGGCCGGGCCGGTTCGGTCTGAACGACCGCCCGGCTCTCCTCGCCCTCCAGCACCGGGCCTGCGGCGGTGGCGCGACCCGCCCGCTTGGCACGCCTGGTCCGGCACGTCAGGGGATCTGGGCCTCGATGTGGGCGAGTTGGGCGGCGAGGGTCTCTTCGAATGCGGCGCGGCGGTCTGCTCCGAGGGGGCGGATGTCGCGGGCGAAGTGGGCCAGGGCGGGGAAGCGTTCGGGGTCGGCGCCGAGCACCGCGACGCGGAACTGCTCCATGGCCTGTTCGTACTCCTTGGGGGTGATGGTGCTGATACCGGCCTCGGAGGCGATCAGCGCGGTGAGGAGGATCACGATGCGGTGGTATCGCACCGGGATCTCCTCGTCGGGCAGGCCGGACGCGCGCAGGGCTTGCAACAGTTCCTCCATGACCCATCGGGATCCGGTGCCGCCGGACCCATAGCGTCCCCACACCGTGGCGAGTTGGAGTTGCTCGCCGAAGGCCTCGCGCAGGCGCAGGGCCAGAGCGGTGATGCGCTGCTTCCAGTTGCCCTCGGGGCGGTAGCCGTCCATGGCGGCCAGCAGGATCCGGTCGGCAACCGCGCGCAGCAGTTCGGTCTTGTTGCGGAAGTGCCGGTAGAGGCTGGAGGAGTCAGTCCCGAGCACCGCGGCGAGCTTGCGCACGCTGAACGACTCGGCGTCGCTCGTGCGCAGCAGTTCCGCCGCCGTGTCCAGGATCTCCTCGGTCGACCATCGCCTTCGGCCAGTCATCTCGCCCCTCTCGTCCGAACTCAGCCTAACTTATGCACTTGGCGATGCACGCACCGCGTGCATAATGGGGGCAACGCACTGTCCAGCCACAACGGCACACCCGGCATCCGGTCGGGAGGGGGAGAAGGACACATGAGTGAGACCACTACCGCGACACGGCCACCGGAGCCGGACTTCTCGGCTATCACGGCCGAGGAACTGCGCGCCTACCGCGACGCAGAGAACCGCTGGCGGGCGTCCGGCACGGCTCGGGCAATCCTCGGGGAACCGAATCCCGGCGCCGCGATCGTCTGGCAGCAGATGGCACTGCCCGGCCGCGACCTCCCGGTCCGGGTGTACCGGCCGGCGTCGACGGGAGACGGCGAAGCCGGCACCACAACCGACCTGCCACTCGTGGTCCATGTGCACGGAGGCGGCTTCGTGGGCACGGCGGCGCAGTGCGACTGGACCAACAGCCACCTCGCCGCGGGACTGCCCGCCCTCGTCGTCTCGGTCGAGCACCGCCTGCTCGCCCCCGGCACCCCGCTCGCAAGCGCCGCCGACGACGGCTGGGACGTGCTCCAGCACGTGGTGCGGCACGCCGCGCAGTGGGGCGTCGCCCCTGCACGCGCGGCCGTCTTCGGTGAGAGCTGCGGCGCGCTGATCAGCGCGCTGACGGCCATCCGGGCCAGGGAGGCCGGCCTGGAGCTCAAGGCGCAGGTGCTGGTCAACCCCGTGGTCGACGTGACCGAGACGATGTCCGACTACCCCTCGATCGCCGAGTACGCATACAGCCCGGCCCGGGCCCTACCGCAACTGCGGCTCATACAGCGGCTCGCCGTCCCGCCGGGAGCCGACACCGGCGCGGTCTCGCCGCTGTACGCGGACGACCTGAGCGGGCTCGCTCCGGCGCTCGTGGTCGTGCCTACCCGGGACGCTGTCGCCGACCACGGCCGCCGCTACGCCGAGCAACTGCGCGAGGCGGGGACCCCCGTGCGGCTCACCGAATACCCGGGAGCAAAGCACGCGTTCCTCACCTTGCCCGGCGTGGAACCACAGGCTGAAGCCGCCCAGGCGGAGATCCTCGCGTTCCTCCGCGCGGCCCTGGCGAAGTGACGGAGGAACAATGCTCTTCACTCTCGGACCTGACGGCCCGGCGGTCTCCCGACTCGGTCTCGGCTGCATGAGCATGACCGGCACCTACGGCCCCGCCGACCCGCACGAGGCCTCAGCCACCCTGCTGGAGGCCCTCGATTCGGGCGTCACCATGTTCGACACCGGCGACTTCTACGGTGACGGAGCGAACGAGGAACTGCTCGGCCAGACCCTCGCACCGCACCGCGACCGCATCGTGCTGGCCACCAAGACCGGAGTCCGCCGCACCGCCGAGGGCCTGGTCCCCGCCGGCTCACCAGGCGATCTGCGGCGTGCCTGCGAAGCGTCATTGCGCCGGCTGCGCACCGATCACATCGACCTGTACTACCTCGCCCGCATCGACCCCGCCATCCCCGTCGAGGAGTCCGTCGGCGCCCTGGCCGACCTGGTTGCCCAGGGCAAGGTGGGCCACATCGGCCTGTCCGAAGTCTCGGCCGCCACCCTCCGCCGCGCCCATGCCATCCATCCGATCAGCGCAGTCCAGACCGAGTACTCGCTGTGGGAACGCCACGTCGAAAACGACATCCTGCCCACGATCCGCAGTCTCGGCGCCACCCTGATCGCCTACAGCCCGCTCGGCCGCGGCCTGCTCACCGGGGCCGTCCGCGCCACCACGCGCTACGAACCCGGCGACTTCCGTGCCACCGCTCCCCGCTACAACGGCGACGACCTCGAGGCCAACCTGGCCATCGTCGACGCCCTCACCCACCTCGCCGCTGCCAAGAGCGTCACCCCCGCCCGGATCGCCCTCGCCTGGCTCCTCACCCGCGGCAGCGACGTCATCCCCATCCCCGGCAGCTCCCGCCGCCCTCACCTGCGCGACAACCTGGCCGCGCTCCACCTGCACCTGACCGCCGCCGACCTCGCCGCCATCGACGTCGCCGTCCCCGACACCGGGGCCCGGGGTGCCCGGTACAGCGACCACGGCATCGCCCTGATCGACCAATGAAGAGAGAAGCACCGACGAACCCACCCCTGCACGATCACCGCTCAGAACGATGTCGCAGGTCTTGCGCTCACCGGCCTCGCGGCGATCGCCACGTACGTCGACCGCGACGCCACCCACCTGCTGGCCGATCACCTCTTCTGTCGGCCCCTGATGGACAGGAGAAGCCATGTTCGACGACCTCGACCTTTCATCCTTGGCCCGTCGCCCCGGAGTGAAGTGGAGCCGGGCCGAGCCGGGTGTGCTGCCGGCATGGATCGCGGAGATGGACTTCCCGCCGGCCCCCGCCGTGCAGGAGGCCCTCATGCGGTGGGTGCAGGAGGACCTGGGATACCCCTCGTGGGACGGGCGCCCCGAGCAGATCCCCCTGCGGGCCGCCTTCGCCGAGCGCATGCGCGAACGCCACGGCTGGGTGCTCGACCCCGGCCCCGTCCGGGAGTTCACCGACATCAACCAGGGGCTCCAGGCCGTCCTGCGCGTCGCCACGCGCCCCGGCGACGGCGTCGCCCTGCACACTCCGGCGTATCCGCCCTTCCTGGAAACGGTGACGGGCATGGAGCGGCGCCTGCACCCCGTCCCGTACGTCCTTCAGGACGAAGGCTGGGTCTTCGACGCCGAGCGGCTCGACCAGGAGCTGGCCGATGGCGGCTGCCGGGTGCTGCTGCTGGTGAACCCGCACAACCCGACCGGGCGCGTGCTACGCCGCCAGGAGCTGGAGGCGGTCGCCGAACTGGTCCGGCGCCACGACCTGCTGGTCATATCCGACGAGAGCCATTCCGACCTCGTGCACAGCCCGCACCGGCACATCCCCTTCGCCTCCCTGTCGTCCGAGGCGGCCGCCCGGACAGTGACTCTGACCTCCGCGAGCAAGGCGTTCAACGTGCCGGGGTACGCTGCGCCGTCGCGCACATCGGCGCGGCCGATGTGCGCGCGGCCCTTTCCGGCCCGACGCATCTGTACGGCGAGCCCAACACCTTCGGTGTAGCCGCCACCTTGGCAGCCTGGCGGGACGGTGACTCCTGGTTGTCACAGCTGCGGCCGGTCCTGGACCGGAACGCCGCGCTGGTGCATGAGGGGCTGCCGCGCGGCGTCGGATACCGCGTTCCGGAGGCCGGCTTTCTCGCCTGGCTGGACTGCCGCGCCCTCGATCTCCCCACCGACCCGCACACATTCTTTCCGAAGAAGGCCCGTGTCCTGCTGAATGACGGCCGGACCTTCGGTCCCGGCGGCGAGGGCTTCGTCAGGCTCAACTTCGGTACGTCCCCCAACCTCCTGCGGAACATCCCGGGCCGTATGCGCGAGGCCGTGGGCTGACCGCGCCCTCCGGGCGAGCCGACCGCGGACGCCCACGCGAGTCGTCATCGGGCTCGCGGGCGGGGCGATCCGCTGCCCGCCGTGCGCGAGCGCCGCTCCGTCACTGTGACCTGCCCCTCGCACCCGATGGTGGACTACGCAAGGGACAGAGCCCCTCCGTCGCGAGCATCTACCGGGCGCTCACCGAGCACGCCAAGCGCGAGGCGCACCCCGAAGCCGTCGCAGCCGCCCACGCCGACTTCCACGCCCTCCAGACCGGCGAAGTCCCCACCCCAGGCCCAACAACCACAGCCGAGGCCGCCCGGCCCTGAACGCCGCCGAAAGCCAGGATCGACTACCGGCGGCTTGTGCCTTCCTCCGGCGAACGCGGCGAGCGGGGCCACCAGCGGGCCCGCCGGACCGCGCCGCCGCCCGGTCCGCGTGGGGGCAGCGGCGGTGGCGGGAGATTCCCCGGAGGGCCGGGCGGCTCGGGTGGTGTCGCGGGCGCGGGGCGCGGGTGTCGGAGCGACCGCCCGCGGTGGCGCCGCGAGGTGGGTCCCGCACCGGTGTGGCACTGCGCTCGGGGCGCGGGCGGCGGGGGCTGGAGGGGCGGTCCGCCGAAGGTTCCGTCCATCGGTTCCGGGCGGCCGGTGGGGGAGGGGCGGGGGTGCGGGGACGCGGGTGGCGATTCCCGGCTGGGGGCGCGGGATTTCGGTTGCGGCGCATTGGGGGCGTGAAAGGGGCGCATAGGGGCGCGTAATGGGGGCGTGATGATGTCCGCCGGAAGTCGGGAGGAGTGAGCCGGCGGGAGGGCGGATACGGAGCGAGGGGATCCGGCCAATTCGCCGACCGGCCAAAGCGAGCCAATTCGCGGTGCCGGGCATTGGCCGGTCGGGTGTGGGGAACGCCAAGCGGCGTGCGGATGCCGGTCGGGGGGAGCCTCTGGCCAGCCGTTCCGCGCGGGTGACAGGGGCGTCGGCGCCCGGCCCGGCCGTGAACGGCGGGCGGCCGCGGGCCCCGGGCCACCCCTGTGAGTGCTCCCGGCGCAGGTGGAATGCCACCGGCGTCGCCTTGACGTGGTGCGGGGGTGGGTCGCATGGTCTTCGCCCGGTGGGGGAGAGCGCGTTCCCGGAGCGCTCGGCGACCCACCGTGAAACGTTTGTGCGATGCACTGCGCTTCGTTCGAACGGGAAGTCGAAAGCCGCTTGCCTGACGAGTAACGCGGCCCTGGGTGGCCTACCGGTGAGTCAAGGCAAATGGACCGGAAAATCGCACATCATCAGAACAAGAGGGGTTGATATTGTGTGAAGGCGAGTGAAGACTGTCGGTCACGATCTACTGGCGAGAATGCGTCAGCGACGCGGCTCGCCGACAACTCCGAGTTCACCTGTCGGTAATGACGATTGCTTCTCGTCGCCTCGTGTGGGCGCCGGGTGGCACAGGTGGGGGCCCGCTCCTCGTTTGCCGGTGCGGACGCCCGCGCACGCCCCGGGTGAGAGGTTTTCTGTGGGGGATGTGTGGAAACGAGATGGTCGGCGGTGGCGTCACCGCCGTGGGTCCTTGCGAAGGCGACGGGTCGCGGGCGTGCTGCGCCGGTGTGTTCCCGGATGCGCCGGACGGACCCGGTGCCGGGCGCCCGGCGCCCTGCCGCGAGAGGCGGGGAGAGGTGCGGCGTGGCGCATTCCGCGTCCCTTTCCGGCTGTTGTCGGCCGATGACCGGAACGTATCGGTCGGCCGCCCGGCCGACGCGGGTGCTTTTCGGCTGCTGTCGCCGCTGAGCTTTCCGCTCCGCGCCGCCGGAGGCGCGCGGCCCCGGCTGCGGCCCGTGCCGTGACCGTGCGCCGAAGGGTGCGCGCGGCACGGTGCGGAAGTGGGCGTCGGGTGATGGGCGTTGCGTGATTTCCGCGAAAGGTGGCGGGGTGGAGTGCGGCAATTCCGTGCCGCGGCTATTCCGTTGCGGGAGCGTGGAGTGCGGGTCGTCGCGTGCGTGGACCGTGGTCTCGAGTGCGTGGTTCCCTCTGCCATTCGGGCCCGAGGTGCCTGTTCCGCGGTACTGGCGGTACTGGCACGGCGGTGGGGGCGGGGTCGGCGGTGTTATCGCGGTTCCGTGGTGGCGCCCGTGTGCGGTATTCCGGCGGCGGCACAATTCGCGTGGTGGCGGCGGAGAATTCATCGAAAAGCAGTCAGGGGCATGAAAGGGCTGTGATAGTAAGCCTCTTGCGTCACATGGCGAACCGCCTTTCACGGGCGTATGGCCGCCGAACCGTCCTGCGCACCACCACCGGGGAGGACAACCCTCCCGGACCGTACTTCAGGGAGAACCGGTGACCAGCAAAGAACTGAGCGCGTCGGACACCGTCTTCGACGAGCTGATCGGCCGGTGGCAGGACCTGCGGGCGGCCGGCCCGGTGCGCCACGACGCACGGCAGGGCACCTGGCAGGTCCTCGACCACCGCGGGGTGACCGCCGTCCTGGCCGACCCGGCCACCTACTCCTCCGACCTCGCGGAACTGGCCCCCACCCAGCCGGACTTCGAGACCTTCCGCCAGGGCAACTTCGTCGGCATGGACCCGCCGCGCCACGGAACCCTGCGCACCCTGGTCAGCCAGGCGTTCACCCCGCGCGTGGTGGCCGGACTGGAGCCGCGGATCCACGCCCTGGCCACCGAACTCCTGGACGCGGTCGCCGACCGCGACCGGTTCGACGTGGTGGACGCGCTGACCTACCCGCTGCCGGTCATCGTGATCGCCGAACTGCTGGGCGTACCGGCCGCGGACCGCGGGCTGTTCCAGGAGTGGGCGGCGGCCCTCTTCGCCGGGGACGGCCTCGGCGACGCCCCGGACATGGCCGACCTCGAACGTGCCCTGGCCGCCGTGGCGCCCACCGTCCGGGAGATGAACGGCTACCTCCTCGACCACATCCGCCGCCGGCGGCGGGACCCGGGGGCGGACCTGACCGGCAGACTGCTGGCCGCCGAGGCGGACGGCGTCCGCCTGACCGACCAGGAGATCGTCGGGTTCGTCGCGCTGCTGCTCGTCGCCGGGCACATCACCACCACCGCCCTGCTGGGCAACGCGGTGCTCTGCCTGGACGCCCACCCGGACGCCGCCGCCCTGCTGCGGGCCGAGCCCGGGCGGCTCCCGGGAGCGGTGGAGGAGGTGCTGCGGTGGCTGCCGCCGTTCCCCGAACTGGGCCGCCGCACCACCCGCGAGGTGGTCCTCGGCGGCCACCGGCTGCCGCCCGACACGCTGGTGACGGCCCATCTGGCCACCGCCAACCGCGACCCGGCCCGGTTCGACGGACCCGACCGCTTCGATGTGACGCGCCATCCCAACCCCCACCTGACCTTCGGCCACGGCATCCACTTCTGCTTCGGCGCGCCGCTGGCCAGGCTGGAGGCGCGGATCGCCCTCCGCCTGCTGCTGGACCGTTTCGCCGATCTCGCGGTCCCGGACGGCCGCGAGGTCGTGCTCCAGAACCCGGCCGTGATCGTCAGCCCGCGCCGGCTGCCGCTGGAGGTGCGCAGGTCCTAGCGCCGTACGCCGCGCGGGCCGGCCCACCGGCCGCCGCGCGGGGCGACCGGCCGGCCCGCTCCACCGGAAACGGCCCCGGCCCCGCGGCAGGCAGCCGCGTCATGTCCTCGACAGTTCTCAAGTCCCGGGAGTCCCTTCCTCATGCCCTACGCCTCCAGCGCGCCGGTCGCGAACCGGCAGCCGACCCAGATACGGCGCCTGTTACAAGAGCGCCTGGACGCCCTCGTCCGCGCCCACCGGGTGCCGGGGGCCCAACTCGCCGTCCACCACGACGGGGTGACGTACTCCGCGCACACCGGTGTCGCGGACGCCGGGACGGGCCGGCCGCTGACCGCCGCGACCGCGGTGCCGCTGGGCTCGCTGACCAAGCCCTACACGGCCGCCGCCGTCCTGCTCCTGGCCGACGACGGCGACCTCGGCCTCGACGACCCCGCCGGGACGTACGTACCGGAGCTGCGCCGGGCCGGACGGCTGACCGTACGGCACCTGCTCAGCCACACCGGGGGGCTGCCCACCGGGCCCGGTTCCGACGACGCGGCGGGGCTGACCGCCGCCCGCTACCTCACCGCGTACTGCGCCGACCGGGACGCGGTGGGCGCGCCCGGCACCGGCTTCTCGTACTCCAACGCCGGATACGTCGCCGCCGGGCGGCTGATCGAAGAGGTCACCGGGATGGCCTGGCGGGACGCCGTGCGGACGCTGGTGCTCGAACCGCTGGGCACCGCGCCCGCGTTCCTGGGCGAGCCGGCCCCCGGGCGGCCGGTCGCCGGCGGCCACTCCGTCCACCCCGCCTCCGGCCGGGTGCGGCCGGTGCGGCAGACCCTCGCACCCGTCGAGGACCCGGCGGGCGGCCTGGCGGCGAGCGCCGAGGACCTGGTCGCGCTGGGGCGGGCCCTGACCGGCGCGGGCCCTCGCGCGGTGCTGAGCCCGCAGGCCGCCGCGGAGATGCGCCGCCCGGTGCCCGGCGCCGCGCCCGGGGCGCTCGCCGACGCCTGGGGCGCGGGCCTCGCCCTCTTCCAGCAGGACGCCCGGCTGTGGTGCGGCCACGACGGCAACGCCCAGGGCACCTCCTGCCACCTGCGGGCCGAACCGGACACTGGGACCGTGGTGGCGTTCACCGCCAACGCCAACAACGGCACCGCCCTGTGGCACGAACTCGCCGCCGAGCTGGGCCCGCTCACCGGTGAGCCGGTCCCGGCGGCCGCCCGGCCGCCCGCGCGGGGGCCCGCCGCCGCGCTGCCGCAGGGCGCCGGAAGCTACCGCAACGGCACCGTGGAGTACCGCGTCACCGCCGACGCCGCGGGCGGCCTGGCGCTCACCGTGGACGGCGACACCCCGGCGCCGCTGGTCTGCTACCCGGACCTGACCTGCGACCTGGTGGACCCCGCCACCGGCCGCCTGGTGCCGGGCGGGCGCTTCCTGCGGGACCCCGCCAGCGGGGCGATCGACCGCCTCCAGATCTCCGGCCGCACGGCCCGCCGCACCGCCACCGCCTAGGGCGTCCGCACCGCCCCGCCCGCCGTTCCGCGCCGGACCGCTCTGCCGGCCGGAGGTCGCGCCGGGGCGGACACCCCCTGGCACCCGGCCCGGCGGACACTCCGGTGCGCCCCCGGCCGCCCGGCCCCGCTCCCCGGGCGGCACCCCGCACCGCCGCAGCTCCCGCAGGCCGCCGGCCGCCCCGTCCCCGCCCGGAAGGACTGACCATCATGACGGACCAGCACCAGAGTTCAGCCACGGCGTCCGCGTTACCGCAGGCCCCGACCACCGGCACCGGATCCGGCCCGGACGGCCCGGCCCCCGCCGCGGTGCTCGCGGACCTCTTCGCCCGCTGGGTGGCGCGCACCCCGGACGCGCCCGCGCTGACGGACGGCCGGCGGACCTGGTCGTACCGGGAGGCCGACGCCTGGGCCAACCGCCTCGCGCACCACCTCATCGGCCGCGGGGCGGGCCCGGAGCGGACCGTGGCGCTGGTGCTGCCCCGCTGCGTCGAACTGGTCGTCGCCGAACTGGCCGTGGCCAAGACCGGCGGCGCCTTCCTGCCGGTGGACCCCGCGTACCCGGCCGCGCGCCGCGCCCTGATGCTCGCCGACGCCGACCCGGTCGCGGTCCTCGACGACCCGGCCGCGGTGCGGGCCGCCACCGGCCCCGACCGCGCCCCCGCCGACGCCGACCGGCTCGCCCCGCTGCACCCCGGGCACCCTGCCTACGTCATCTACACCTCCGGCTCCACCGGCACCCCCAAGGGCGTGGTGGTGCCCCACACCGGGCTGGGCGCCTTCGCCGCGGCGGCCGCCGCCCACTACGCGGCCGGGCCGGGGGACCGGGTCCTCCAGTTCTCCTCGCCGGGCTTCGACGCCGCCGTCCTGGAGCTGTGCATCTCCCTGCTGTCCGGCGCCACCCTCGTCGTCCCGCCGGACGGACCGTGGCTGGGCGACGAACTCGCGGCGGTGCTGGCCGACCACCGGATCAGCCACGCCCTCATCCCGCCGGCCGCGCTCGCCACCGTCCCCGCCGACGGCGACCGGCTGCCCGGCCTGCGCACCCTCGTCGTGGGCGCCGAAGCCTGCCCCGCCGAACTCGCCGACCGCTGGGCGCCCGGCCGCCGGATGATCAACTCCTACGGACCCACCGAGGCCACCGTCGTGGCCTCCTGGACCGGCCCGCTGGCCGCCGGCGGCGGCACGCCCCCGATCGGCCGCCCGCTGCCGCACACCCGGATCCGGATCCTCGACGCCACGCTGCGGCCGGTCCCGGACGGCACCGCCGGCGAGCTGTACGTGGGCGGTCCGGGCGTCGCCCGCGGCTACCTCGGCCGCCCCGGCCTGACCGCCGCCCGCTTCGTCGCCGACCCCGCCGGACCGCCCGGGACCCGCCTCTACCGCACCGGCGACCTGGTGCGCCGGGGCGCCGGCGGTGACCTGGAGTTCCTCGGCCGGGCCGACCGGCAGGTCAAGCTCCGCGGCTTCCGCATCGAACCCGGGGAGGTCGAGGCGGCGCTGGCCGGGCTGCCCGAGGTGGCCGACGCGGTCGTCCTGCTGCGCGAGGACGAGCCCGGCCACCGGCGGCTGGTCGGCTACGTCACCCCCGCCGACCCGGCGCGGCCCCCGCGGCCCGGACCGCTGCGCGCCGCCCTGGCCCGCGCCCTGCCCGCCCACCTGGTGCCGTCCGCGGTGGTCGTGCTCGACGCGTTCCCGCTCACCGCGCACCACAAGACCGACCGGGACGCGCTGCCCGCGCCCGGACCGGACCGCGCGCCCGGGCCCGGCCGCCGCGCCCCGCGGACGCCCGCCGAACGGACCCTCGCCGCCATCTGGTCGGAGGTCCTGGGGGTGCCCGAGCCCGGCACCGACGACGACTTCTTCGACCTCGGCGGCGACTCCGTGCTCGCCGCGCGGGTGCTCGCCCGGATCCGGGCGGCGCTCGGCGTCCGGCTCACCCTGCGCGAGGTCTTCGGCGCCCGCACCCTCGCCGCCCTGGCGGCCCTCCTCGGCGAACCGGCGCCCGCCGCGCCGCCCGCGCCGATCCCGCGCGCGCCCCGGGACCGGCCGCTGCCGCTCTCCGCCGCGCAGCAACGGCTGTGGTTCCTCGACGACCTGACGGCCGGCGGCACCGAGTACAACACCGGGGTCGCGCTGCACCTGCGCGGCCCGCTGGACACCGCGGCGCTGCGCCGCGCCCTGGACCGGCTCACCGCCCGCCACGACTCCCTGCGCACCACCTTCGCCACCGTCGACGGCCACGGGATGCAGTGCGTCGCGGAGGCCGCCGTGCTGCCGCTGGCCACCGCCGACGTGCGCGACCGGCCCGCCGCGGACCGCGCGGCGGAGGCCGACCGCCTGCTCACCGAGGAGCTGCGCCGCCCCTTCGACCTGCGCGAGGGCCCGCTGACCCGGGCGCTGCTGGTCACGCTCGCCGCGGACGAGCACCTGCTGCTGCTGGCGCAGCACCACATCGTCACCGACGGCTGGTCGGTCGGGGTGCTGGTGCGGGAACTGGCCGCGCTGTACGGCGCGGAGGCCGACGGCACCCCCGACGGCCTCGGAGAATCGATTCTCCAGTACCCCGACTTCGCCGCCTGGGAGCACGCCCGGCGCACCCCCGGCCGCCACGCCGACGACCTCGCCTACTGGAAGCGGCAGCTCGCCGGGATGCCCCAGCTCGACCTGCCCGCCGACCGGCCGCGGCCCCCGGTGCGCAGCACCTCCGGCGCGGCCCACCGCCACCGGCTGCCGGCCGCCCTCACCGAGCGCCTCGGCGCCCTCGCCCGGGACCGGGGCACCACCCCGTTCACCGTGTTCGCCGGGGCGGCCGCGGTGCTCTTCGCCCGCTACACCGGCCGGCGCGACATCGCCTTCGGCACCGTCACCACCGGCCGCGACCGGCGCGAACTGGAGGACGTGACCGGCTTCTTCGCCAACACCCTCGTGGTGCGCGCCGACGTCGATCCCGCCGCCACCGTCGACGGGTTCCTGGACACGCTGGGCGGCACACTGCTGGACGCCTTCGGCCACGCCGGCGTCCCCTTCGACCGCCTCGTCGAGGAACTGGCGCCGCCGCGCGACCCCAGCCGCACCCCGCTGGTCCAGGTCCTGGTCGTCCAGCAGACCCCGGCCGGGCACCCGCGGGAGGCCGGCGGCGTACGGATCGCGGAGCACCCGCTGCCGCGGCCGGCCGCCCGCTTCGACCTCGTCCTGGAATTCCGGCCGCAGCCGGACGGATCCGTCGAGCTGACGGTCGAGTACACCACCGACCTCTTCGACGCCGCCACCGCGGCCCGGATGAGCCGGCAGCTGCACCGGCTGCTGGACGCCATGGCGGACGGCCCGCAGCGGGCCGTGGCCGACCTGCCGCTGCTCACCGACGACGAGCGCCGCACCCTGCTCGACGCCTGGAACACCCCCGCCCGGCCCGCCCCGGACACCTCCCTGCCCGCCCTCCTGGAGGCGCAGGCCGCCCGCACCCCCGACCGGACCGCCGTGGTCTGCGGCGGCACCCGGCTCGACTACGCCGAGCTGAACCGGCGCGCCAACCGCCTCGCCCGGCTGCTGATCGGCCACGGCGCCGGCCCGGAGACCCTCGTGGCCCTGGCCCTGCCGCGCTCCGCCGACCTCCTGCCGGTGCTGTGGGGGGTGCTCAAGACGGGCGCCGGCTACCTGCCGGTGGACCCCGGGTACCCCGCCGAACGCCTCCGCTTCATGCTCGCCGACGCCGCCCCCGCCCTCGTCCTGACCACCCGCGACACCGCCGGCTGCCTGCCGGCGGGCACCGCCCACCTGGTGCTCGACGACCCCGCGACCGCGGCCCGGCTGGCCGGCTGCCCGGCCGGCGACCTCACCGACGCCGACCGGCCCCGCCCCCTGGACCCGGCCCACCCCGCCTACGTCATCTACACCTCCGGCTCGACCGGTGTGCCCAAGGGCGTGGTGGTCACCCACGCCTCGGTGGCGGCGCTGGCCGAGTGGGCGGCCACCGCGTTCGGGCCCGGGGGCCTGTCCCACGTCGTGGCGTCCACCTCGCTCAACTTCGACGTGTCGGTCTTCGAACTGCTCTGCCCGCTGCTGTCCGGTGGCACCGTCGAGGTGGTGCCGGACCTGCCGGCGCTCGCCGACCGGCCGGACCCCGCACCGTACCGGGCCGGCCTGCTCAGCGGCGTGCCCTCGGTGCTCTCCCGGATGCTCGCCCGGGGCGCCGGCGCGGTCACCGCGGACACCGTGGTACTGGCCGGCGAGGCGCTCCCGGCCCGGACCGTACGGGAGCTGCGCCAGGCCATGCCGTCCGCCGCGGTCGCCAACATCTACGGGCCGACCGAGGCCACCGTCTACGCCACCGCGTGGTTCGCCGGCCCCACCCCGCCCGACCAGGCCCCGCCCATCGGCCGCCCGGTCGCCCGCACCCGCTGCTACGTCCTCGACGACCGGCTGCGCCCCCAACCGCCCGGCGTACCGGGGGAGTTGTACCTCGGCGGCGGGGGCCTGGCCCGGGGCTACCTCCGGCGCCCCGGGCTGACCGCCACCCGTTTCCCGGCCGACCCGTTCGGGCCGCCCGGCAGCCGGATGTACCGCACCGGCGACCTGGTGCGGTGGACCGCCGGCGGTGAACTGGAGTACCTGGGCCGGGTGGACCAGCAGGTCAAGGTCCGGGGCTTCCGCATCGAACTGGGCGAGGTCGAGGAGGCGCTGCTGCGCTGCCCGGGCGTCGCCCAAGCAGCCGCCGCCACCCGGGAGTTTGACGGCCACCCGCGCCTGATCGGCTACGTCGTCCCGGCGCCCGGAGCGGATCCGGCGCCCGCCGAACTGCGCCGCCGGCTCGGCCGCACCCTGCCCGACTACATGGTGCCCGCCACCGTCCTCGTCCTGGACGCGCTGCCGCTCAACCCCAACGGCAAACTGGACCGCGGCCGCCTGCCCGCCCCCGACTGGACGGCGGGCGCGGCCGCCGCGTACGTCGCCCCGCGCACCGCGACCGAACGCACCCTGGCCGCCGTCTGGGCCGAGGTGCTGCGGGTCGAGCGGGTCGGGACCGCGGACAACTTCTTCTCGCTCGGCGGCGACTCCATCCTCAGCATCCAGGTGGTCGCCCAGGCCCGGCAGGCCGGTCTGGCGGTCACCTCGCGCGATGTCTACCGGCACCAGACGGTCGCCGCCCTGGCGCGGTGCGCGGACGCCGCCGGACGGCCCGCCGCTCCGGCCCCCGCCGCCGACCCCGCCGGCCCGTCGCCGCTGACCCCCATCCAGCACTGGCTGTTCGAGGCCGATCCGGAGCGGGCCGCCCACTTCGCCCAGACCCTCTCCGTCGAGCTGGCCGCGGACCTGGACACCGCCGCGCTGCGGGCCGCTCTGCGGGACGTGACCGACCGGCACGCGGCGCTGCGCTCCCGCTTCCCGGCGGACGCCGACGGCCGCCGCCACCAGCACATCGACCGCACCGCGCCGCCGGTCGACCTGCGCCACCACACCGGCCCCGACGACGACGCCCCGCACCTCGGCCCGTTCGACCTGGCGCGCGGGCCGCTGCTGCGCGCGGTGCTGCACGACCGGGGCGCGGACCGGCCCCGGGTGCTGCACCTGGCCGTCCACCACCTGGTGGTCGACGGGGTGTCCTGGCGCATCCTGCTGGCGGACCTGGACCGCGCCTACCGGGCCCGGCGCGGCGGCGGGGCCGCCGCCCTGCCGGCCGCCTCCACCCCGCTGCGCCACTGGGCCCGCCGGCTGACCGCGCACGCCGACGCCGGCGGCTTCCGCGACGAGGCCGCGTACTGGACCGCGCAGGCCCGCGCCGCCGACCCGGCGCTGCCCGCCGACCGCGCCGGCGCCAACACCTACGCGTCGGCCCGCGCGGTGACCGTGCGGCTCACCCCGCAGGACACCGCCGCCCTGCTCCACACCCTGCCCGGCGCCTACCGCACCGAGGTCAACGACGTGCTGCTGAGCGCGCTGGGCCGGGTGCTGGCCGCCTGGACCGGACGCGCGGCGGTCCCCGTCGACGTGGAGGGCCACGGCCGCGAGGAACTCTTCGCGGACGTGGACCTCTCCCGCACCGTCGGCTGGTTCACCACCCGCTACCCGGTCCTGCTCACCGTGGCGCCGGACGCCGGCTGGGACACCGTGCTGAAGTCCGTCAAGGAGCAGCTGCGCGCCGTACCGGGGCGCGGCCTCGGCTACGGCGTCCACCGCTACCTGACCCGCCCCGAGGGCCTGCCGGCCGGCCCGTCCGCCGGCATCAGCTTCAACTACCTCGGCCGGTTCGACCCGCCCGCGACCGACGGCGGCCTCTACCGCGGCCCGTACCGCCCGCTCGCCCTGGACGCCGACCCGGCCGCCGAGCGGCCGCACGCCCTGGAGGTGGTCGGCCGGCTCGACGGCGACGCGCTGGAGTTCAGCTGGTGCTATTCGGCGAACCTGCACCACGAGGCCACCGTGGCGCACCTGGCCGGGGAGTTCGCCGCCGCCCTGGGGGAGATCGCCCGGCACGGCGCGGCCCCCGGGGCCGGCGGCCGCACCCCGTCCGACTTCCCGCTGGCCGCCCTCGACCAGCCGGCCGTGGACCGGCTGGCGGGCGACCGCCCCCGCGCCGTCGAGGACGTCCACCCGCTCACCCCCACCCAGGCCGGCATGCTCTTCCACCGGCTCTCCCAGGGCGACGGCGGCGTCTACTTCCAGCAGCTCACCTTCGTCCTGGACGGTGTGCCCGACCCCGCGGTGCTCGCCGCGGCCTGGCAGCACGTCACCGACCGCACCCCGGTGCTGCGCGCCCGCGTCGCCTGGCAGGACGTGCCCGAGCCGCTGATGGTGGTCGAACAGGACGTCGCCGTGCCGATCACCCACCTGGACTGGCGGGCCCTGCCGCCAGAGGACCGCGAGGCCCGGCTGCGCGACCTCCTCGACCGCGACCGGCGGCGCGGCATCGACCTGGCCACCGCCCCGCTCCAGCGCCTGGCCCTGGTCCGGCTCTCCGCCACCGAGGTACGGGTGGTGTGGTCCTTCCACCACCTGGTGCTGGACGGCTGGAGCCTGTTCCAGGTGCTCTCCGACGTCTTCGCCCACCACGCCGCGCTGCGCGCGCCGGGGGACGGCCCGGCGCCGGCGGCCGCCCTGCCCGCCCGCCGGCCGTTCCGCGACTACGTCGCCTGGCTGCGGGACCGCGACCCGGCGGCGGCCGAGGAGCACTGGCGGGCCCGGCTCGGCGGACTGACCGAACCCACCCCCCTGCCCTACGACCGCGACCCCAGGGAGAACCACCGGGCGGAATCCACCGCGGCGGTGCGCGCCACCCTGCCCGCCGCGGCCACCGCCCGGCTGACGGACCTGGCCAGGGACGCCGGGGTGAGTGTCAACACCCTGGTGCAGGGCGCCTGGGCGGTGCTGCTGGCCCGGCAGAGCGGCCGCCCGGAGGTGGTCTTCGGCACCACCGTCTCCGGCCGGCCGCCGGAGCTGCCCGGCGCGGAGGCGATGACCGGCCTGTTCATCGCGACCCTGCCGACCCGGCTGGCCGTCCCGGCCGACGGCACCCTCGTGGAGTGGCTGCGCCGGGTGCAGGAGATCCAGACCGGGGACCGGCGGTTCGGCCACGTACCGCTCGCCCGGCTCCGGCAGCTCGGCCGACTGCCCGAGCGCACCGCCCTGTTCGACAGCATCGTGGTCTTCGAGAACTACCCGGGCGGCGACGCGTCCGCCGCCGCCCACGGGCTGCGGCTGAGCGGCCTCGACGGCATCGAGACCACCAACTACCCGCTGAGCCTGGTCGCCTACCCCGGCCCGGAGCTGGCCCTGCGCCTCGGCTACGACCCGGAGCTGTTCGACGCCGCCACCGTGGAGCTGATGGCGGAGTACCTCACCGAGCTGCTGGCGGGCATGGCCGACGGCGCCCGCCGCCCGCCCGCGCGGCTGCCGCTGCTCGGCGCCGCGCGCCGCCGCCAGGTCGTCGAGGAGTGGAACGCCACCGCCACCGCGCTGCCCGCCGGGACGGTCGCCGACCTCTTCGCCGAGCAGGTCCGGCGCACCCCCGACGCGGTCGCCGTGGACGCCGGCGCGCTGCGCCTGACCTACCGCGAACTCGACGCCCGGGCCGGGGCGCTGGCCCGGGAGCTGGCCGGGCTCGGCGTGCGCCCCGAGCGGCCGGTCGGCGTCCTGATGGACCGCTCGGCCGCCCTCGTCATCGCCCAGGTCGCCCTCGCCAGGACGGGCGGGGTGTACGTCCCGCTGGACACCCGCGCGCCCCGGGAGCGGCTGCGGCAGCTGCTGGCGGAGGCCGGCGCGGACCTCGTGCTCACCGACGCCGCCCGGCAGGACACCGCCCGCGCGGTGGCCCCCGGCGGCCGGATCCTGCCCGTCACGGCCGACGCCCCGGACGCCCCCGCCGGCCCCGGCCCGGAGGGCGTCCCGGACCCCGGCCCGCGCCCCGCCCCGCACCCCGACAACGCGCTCCAGCTGATGTTCACCTCCGGCTCCACCGGCCGCCCCAAGGGCGTCGCGGTCCGCCACCGCGACGTCGTGGCGCTCGCCGCCGACCGCGCCTTCGCCGGGCACGACCGGGTCCTGGTGCACTCCCCGGCGGCGTTCGACGCGGCCACCTACGAACTGTGGGTGCCGCTGCTGCGCGGCGGCCGGGCCGTCCTGGCCCCGCCCGGCGACGTGGAGGCCGCCACCGTGCGCCGGGCGGTCACCGAACAGGGCGTCACCTGCCTGTGGCTGACCGCCGGGCTGTTCCGCCTGCTGGCCCAGGAGGACCCCGGCTGCCTGCGCGGCGCCCGCGAGGTGTGGACCGGCGGCGAGGCGGTGCCGGGCGCCGCGGCGCGCCGGGTCCTCGACGCCTGCCCGGACCTGGCCGTCGTCGACGGCTACGGCCCGACCGAGACGACCACCTTCGCGACCCGGCGGGTCTTCCGCGCCGGCGACCCGCTGCCCGCCACCCTGCCCATCGGCCGCCCGCTGGACAACACCCGCGTGCACGTCCTGGACGGCGCGCTGCGGCCGCAGCCCCCGGGCATCCCCGGCGAGCTGTACCTCGCCGGCGCCGGGGTCGCCCGCGGCTACCACGGCCGGCCCGGCGCGACCGCCGCGCGGTACGTCGCCGACCCGTTCGGGCCGCCCGGCAGCCGGATGTACCGCACCGGCGACCTGGTGCGCTGGAGCGCCGGCGGTGAACTCCACTTCGTGGGGCGCACCGACGACCAGATCAAGATCCGCGGCTTCCGCGTCGAACCGGCCGAGATCGAGGCCGCGCTGACCCGGCACCCGGCCGTCGCCGAGGCGCTGCTGACCGCCGTCCGCACGGACGGCCGCACCCGCCTGGCCGCCTACCTCGTCCCCGCCCCGGGCGCCGCCGTGCCACCCGACGGAGAGCTGCGCGACGTCCTCGCCGGGCAGCTGCCGGACTACATGGTCCCGGCCGCCTTCACCACCCTGGACGCGCTGCCGCTGACCGCCAACGGCAAGGTGGACCGGCGCCGGCTGCCCGCCCCGCGGTGGGCCGCCACCGGCGGCACCTCCCGCCCGCCGCGCGCCGGGGCGGAACGGATCCTCGCCGGCATCTGGCAGGAGCTGCTCGGCGTCGAACGGGTCGGCGCCGACGACAACTTCTTCATGCTGGGCGGCGATTCGATCCTCTCCATCCAGGTCGTCTCGCGGGCTCGCCGGGCGGGCCTGACGCTGACCCCCCGGGACCTGTTCCGGCACCCCACCGTCGCCGCGCTGGCCGCCGCCGGCGGTACCGCCGCACCCGTCGCCGGCACCGGGCCGGTCAGCGGCGAGGTCCGCCTGCTGCCGATCCAGCGCTGGTTCCTCGACGCCCGCCCGGCGCACCCGGGCCACTTCAACCAGTCCGTCCTGCTCGAACTGGCCGAGGAGCCCGACGTCCCGGCGCTGCGGGCCGCGCTGCACGCGCTGTGGGCCCACCACGACGCGCTGCGGGCCCGCTTCGCCCCGCGGGCGGACGGCACCTGGCGGCAGCACTGCCCGGCCCCGGACGCCGCCGCGCCGCCGGCCCTGGACGTCCACGACCTGGCCGGGCGGGACCCGCAGGAGTGCGCCACCGCCGTCGAGCGGGCGCTCGCGGCGGCGCACGCCGGTTTCGACCTGGCCCGCGGACCGCTGCTCGCCGCCCGGCTGTTCACCGGCGCGCCGGACGCGCCGCCCCGGCTGTTCCTGGCCGCCCACCACCTCGTCGTCGACGGCGTCTCCTGGCGCATCCTGCTGGAGGACTTCGAGAGCGCCTACCACCGGGCCCGCGCCGGGCAGCCGCCGGCCCCGCCGGCCCGCACCACCTCCGTGCAGGAGTGGGCCGGGCTGCTGCACGCGCGCACCGAGGCCGGCGGGTTCGCCGCCGAGCTGGACCACTGGCGCACGGTGGCCGGCCACTGCGCGGCGCCGCTGCCGACCGACGCCGACGGCCCCAACACCGTCGCCGACCTCGGCACCGTCACCGTCCGCCTGGACCGCCGGCACACCGCCGCGCTGCTGCGCGACGTCCCCGCCGCCTACCGCACGCAGATCAACGACGTGCTGCTGACCGCGCTCGGCCGGGTCCTGGCCGACTGGACCGGCCGGCGCACCGTCGCCGTCGGCCTGGAGGGCCACGGCCGCGAGGAGGCGCTCTTCGACGGCGTCGACCTGTCGCGCACGGTCGGCTGGTTCACCACCCTCTTCCCGGTGGCGCTCGACCTCCCCGACGGAGACTGGGGGACGGCGCTGAAGTCCGTCAAGGAGCAGCTGCGCGCCGTGCCCGGCCGCGGCCTGGGCCACGGGGCGCTGCGCCACCTCGCCGCGGACGGCGCGCTCGCCGGGGCGCCGCAGCCCGGGATCAGCTTCAACTACCTGGGGCGGTTCGACTGGTCCGGCGACGGCGGGCTGATCCGCGGGGTGCGCGGCGGACTGGACGGCGCCGCCGCCCCCGGCACCGTCCGCCCGCACCTGCTCGACGTGGTCGGCCGGGTCGAGGACGACTGCCTGGAACTCACCTGGTACCACAGCCGCGCGGTGCACCGCACCGCGACCGTCACCGCCCTGGCCACCGCGATGCGCACGGCACTGGAGGACCTCATCGCGCACTGCGCCGGCCCGGACGCCGGCGGCCGCACCCCCTCGGACTTCCCGCTCGCCCACCTCGACCAGGCGGCCGTGGACCGCGTCGCGGGGAACGGCCGGGAGGTGGCGGACCTCTACCCGCTGACGCCCATGCAGGCGGGCATGCTCTTCCACACCCTGATGGACCCCGCCGCGCACACCTACGTCAACCAGGTCCAGCTGGTGCTGACCGGCGTCCGCGACCCGGCCGCGCTCGCCACCGCCTGGCAGCGCACCGCCGACGCCAACCCGGTCCTGCGCACCCGCCTGGTGTGGGCGCAGACCCCCGAGCCGCTCCAGGTCGTGCAGCCCGCCGCCACCGTGCCCGTCACCCACCACGACTGGACCGGCCGCAGCGCCGAGGCGTGCGACCGCGCCCTGGCCGGCCTGCTCGCCGAGGACCGCGCGGCCGGCCTCGACCTCACCCGCGCCCCGCTGATGCGGCTGGCCCTGATCAAGCTCTCCGCCGACCGGGTCCGCCTGGTGTGGACGTTCCACCACGTCCTGCTCGACGGCTGGAGCGCCGCCCAGGTCTTCGACGAGGTCTGCGAACGGTACGCGGCGCTCACCGCCGGGCGGCCGCCCGAGGTCCCGGCCCGCCCGCCCTTCGGCGGCTACCTGCGCTGGCTGGCGGAGCAGGACACCGGGCAGGCCGAGCAGCACTGGCGGACCGCGCTGGCCGGCTTCACCGAGCCGACCCGGCTCCCGCAGGACCGCACCCCGGCGGAGGCCCACCGCGCCTCGTCCACCGGCTCGGTCCGCGTCACCCTGGACGCGGCCGACTCCGCGCGCCTGCGGGAGACCGCGCAGCGCGCCGGCCTCACCATGAACACCGTCCTCCAGGGCGCCTGGGGCCTGCTGCTGTCCCGCTGGACCGCCCGCGACGACGTGGTGTTCGGCACCACCGTCTCCGGCCGGCCCGCCGCGCTGCCCGGTGTGGAGACCATGGTCGGCCTCTTCATCAACACCCTGCCCGCGCGGGTGCGCGTCGACGGCCGGCGCGCCCTGCTGGACTGGCTGCGCGAGCTCCAGACCGCCCAGTCCGAGGCGCGCCGCCACGACCACGTCTCCCTGGCGGACATCCAGTCCTGGAGCGAACTGCCGCCCGGCACGGCCCTGTTCGACACCCTCGTCGTCTTCGAGAACTACCCCTTCGACCGCACCGCCCTCGCCCGGCACGGCCTGGGCCTGGAACCCGAACGCGACCTGGAGCCGACCAACTACCCGCTCAGCGTGATCGTGGTGCCCGGCGAGCGGCTGACCATCGCCCTCGACCACGATCCCGAGGTCTTCGACACCGCCACCGTCGAACGCCTCGGCGACCACCTGCGCACCCTCCTCACCGCGATGGCCGCCGACCCGGACCGCCCGCTGGCGGAGCTGCCGCTGCTCTCCGCGGCCGAACGCCACCGCGTCCTGGCGGAGTTCGGCGGACCGGCCGTCCCCCGGCCGCGCCGCACGCTGCCCGAGGTGTTCGAGGCGCAGGCCGCCCGCACCCCGCACGCCCCGGCCGTCCAGGCCGGCCCGGACCGGCTGACCTACCGGGAGCTGAACGACCGCGCCAACCGGCTGGCACGGCTGCTGGCCGCCGCCGGCGCCGGCCCCGAACGGTTCGTCGCGCTCGCCCTGCCGCGCACCGCCGACCTGGCCGTGGCCCTGCTCGCGGTCCTCAAGTGCGGCGCCGGCTACCTGCCGGTGGACCCCGGATACCCCGCCGAGCGCGTCGCGTTCCTCTTCGACGACATCGCCCCGGACCTGGTCCTCACCAGCGCGGCCACCGCCGGGCGGCTGCCGGACGGGCCCGCCACCCGGCTCTTCCTGGACGACCCCGGACTGGCGGAGCGGCTGGCCGCCGAACCCGCCGCCGACCTCCGCGACGCGGAGCGGACCGGCCCGCTGCTGCCCGACCACCCCGCCTACGTCATCCACACCTCCGGCTCGACCGGCGTGCCCAAGGGCGTGGTGGTCACCCACGCCTCGGTGGTGGCGCTGGCCGAGTGGGCGGCCACCGCGTTCGGGCCCGGGGGCCTGTCCCACGTCGTGGCGTCCACCTCGCTCAACTTCGACGTGTCGGTCTTCGAACTGCTCTGCCCGCTGCTGTCCGGCGGCCTGGTGGAGATCGTCCGCGACCTGCTGGCCCTCGCCGAACGCCCCGGACCGTGGACCGCCGGCCTGCTCAGCGCCGTACCCTCCGCCCTGGGCCGGCTGCTCGCCGAGGGCACCGCCCAGGTCACCGCGGACACCGTGGTGCTGGCCGGGGAGGCGCTGGCCGCCCGCACCGTCCGCGAGGTCCGCGCCGCCGTCCCCGGCTGCCGGGTCGTCAACATCTACGGCCCCACCGAGGCCACCGTCTACGCCACCGCGGGGACCTGCGACCCCGCCGACCCCGACCGCACCCCGCCGATCGGCCGCCCGGTCGCCGGCGCCCGGGCCTACGTGCTGGACGCGCGGCTGCGCCCGGTCCCGGTCGGGGCGCCCGGCGAGCTGTACCTGGCCGGCACCGGCGTGGCCCGCGGCTACTTCGCCCGGCCCGGCCTGACCGCCGGGCGCTTCCCGGCCGACCCGTTCGGCCCGCCGGGCGAGCGGATGTACCGCACCGGGGACCTCGTCCGCTGGGACGCCGAGGGCCGCCTGGTCTACCTCGGCCGCACCGACGACCAGGTCAAGGTGCGCGGTTACCGGATCGAACCGGGCGAGGTCGAGGCCGCGCTGGCCCGCCACCCCGAGGTGGCCGCGGCCGCCGCCCGGGTCGTCGAGACCGACGGCCACAAGCGGCTGGTGGGCTACGCGGTCGCCCGTGCAGGGGCCGCCCCCGACCCCGCCGCCCTGCGCGCCTTCATGGCCCGCAGCCTGCCCGACCACCTGGTGCCCTCGCTCGTCGTGCCCCTGGAGCGGCTGCCGCTCGGCCCCACCGGCAAACTCGACCGGCGCGCGCTGCCCGCGCCCGGCCCGGCCACCGCCCCGGCGGCCGGGCACGTCCCGCCGCGCACGGAGACCGAGCGGGTGCTCGCCGCGATCTGGGCCGAGGTGCTGGGCGTGGCTCACGTGGGCGCCGAGGACAACTACTTCGCGCTCGGCGGCGACTCCATCCTCAGCATCCGGATCGTTTCCGCCGCCCGCCGGGCCGGCCTCGCGCTGACCCCGCGCCAGCTCTTCGTCCACCAGACCGTCGCCGCGCTCGCCGCGGCCGCCGGGGAACCGCGGGCCGCCGCCACCACCGCCGAACAGGGCCCGGTGGTCGGCGAGGTGCCGCTCACCCCCGTCCAGCACTGGCTCTTCGCCACCCTCCCCGACCACCCGGCGCGCTTCAGCCAGGCGCTGTCCTGGCACCTCGCCGCCGACACCGACGAGGACGCGCTCCGGACGGCCCTGGGCGCGGTGCTCGACCACCACGACGCGCTGCGCATGCGGTACCGCCCCACCGGCGGCGGCCACTGGCGCCAGTACGGCACGGCGCCCGGCACGCCCCCGGCCCTGGAGGTGCGCGACCTGTCCGGCCGGGACCCGGGGGAGCACCCGGCCGCGCTGCGCGCGCTCGGCCGCGAGCTGAGCGCCGGCTTCGACCTGGCCGGGGGCCCGCTGCTGAAGGCCGCCCTGTGCCACCTGGGCGACCGGGACCGCCCGGTGCTGCTGCTCGCCGCCCACCACCTGGTCGTGGACGCGGTGTCCTGGCGGATCCTCCTGGAGGACCTGGACACCGCCTACCGCCAGGTGCGGGCCGGCGGCCCGGTCGCGCTCGGCCCCAAGACCACCTCGTTCCGCGCCTGGGCCGAGCGGCTGCGCACGTACACGGAGGCCGGCGGGTTCGACGCCGAACTCGCCTTCTGGCGGGCCGCCGGCGGCGACCCCGCCCTGCCCACCGACCACACCGGCCGCAACACCGCGGACTCCGAGGAGGCCGTCACCGTCCGCCTGGAGGAGGAGGAGACCCGGCGGCTGCTCCAGGACGTGCCCGACGTCTACCGGACCCGGATCGACGACGTCCTGCTGTGCGCACTGGGCCGGGTGCTGGCCCGCTGGACCGGCCGCGACCGGGTGCTGCTCGGACTGGAGGGCCACGGCCGCGAGGACCTCTTCGAGGACGTGGACCTCTCCCGCACCGTCGGCTGGTTCACCTCCCTGTACCCGGTCGCGCTGGACCTGCCGCCGGACGCGGACCTCGCGTCCGCACTGAAGTCCGCCAAGGAGGGGCTGCGGGCGCTGCCGCGGCACGGCCTGGGCCACGGCGCGCTGCGCCACCTGCGCACCCCGGCTCCGGACGGCCTGCCGGACGCCCCGCAGATCGTCTTCAACTACCTCGGCCGGCAGGACTGGAGCGCCACCGGGGACGGCGGTCTGCTGCACGCCCCCTGCGGCGCGCTCGGCGGCGACCTGGATCCGGCCGCCGAACGGCCGCACCTGATCGACGTGATCGGCCAAGTCGCCGACAAGCGGCTGGAGTTCACCTGGTCGTACTCGGCCAACCTGCACCGGCGCGCCACGGTGGCCCGGCTCGCCGAGGAGACCGCCGCCGAACTCCGGGCGATCCTGCGGCACTGCGCCGCCCCCGGCGCCGGCGGCCGCACCCCCTCCGACTTCCCGCTGGCCCGCCTCGACCAAGCCGCCGTGGACCGGCTCGCCGGCGACGGCCGGGACGTCACCGACATCTACCCGCTGACGCCCACCCAGACCGGCCTGGTCTTCCACACCCTCGACGCACCGGGCCAGGGCCTCTACGTGGAACAGGCCACCTTCGTCCTGGACGGCGTCACCGACCCCGCGCTGCTGGCCGCCGCCTGGCAGCAGGTCGTGGACCGCACCCCGGTCCTGCGCACCGCGGTGGTCCTGGACGGCGTACCGGCCCCGCTCCAGACCGTCCACCGCGCCGTCACCCTGCCCGTCACCACCCTCGACTGGAGCGCCCGCACACCGGAGGCACGCGAGGCGGCGCTGGCCCGACTGCTCGCCGAGGACCGGGAACGGGGCATGCCGCTGGACCGGCCGCCGCTGCTCCGGCTCACCCTGATCCGGCTCGCGCCGTCCGAGGTGCGGGTGGTGTGGACCTTCCACCACGTGCTGCTCGACGGGTGGAGCGTCTTCCAGGTCCTCTCCGACGTCTTCGCCTGCCACGCGGCGCTGGCCGCCGGCACCGAACCGCAGCTGCCGGACCGCCGCCCGTTCGCCGCGTACGCCGCCTGGCTCGCCGCGCAGGACCCGGCCCCCGCGCGGGCGCACTGGCGCCGCGCCCTGGCCGGCCTGTCCGCCCCCACCCCGCTGCCCTACGACCGCCGCCCGGCCCCCGGCGCGCCCACCCGTGCCGGGACCTGGCTGCCGTACCGGCTCGGGGAGCGGGAGACCGCCGCGCTCCAGGACTTCGCCCGCCGCCACCACCTCACCCTCAACACCGTGGTCCAGGGCGCCTGGGCGCTGCTGCTGTCGCGCTGGAGCGGGCAGCGGGAGGTGTGCTTCGGCACCACCGTCTCCGGCCGCCCGGCCGGCCTGCCCGGCGCCGACACCATCCCCGGCCTGTTCATCACCACCCTGCCGGTGCGGTGCGACGTGGACGGCGCCGCCGCCCCGGCCGACTGGCTGCGCGCGCTCCAGACCGACCAGGCCACCGCCCGCGGCCACGGCCACCTCCCGCTCGCGGAACTGCGCGAGTGGAGCGACGTGCCGGCCGGCAGCCCGCTGTTCGAGAGCCTGGTGGTCTTCGAGAACTACCCGATCAACGACGGCGCGGCCACCGCGCACGGCCTGCGCGTCCACGACCTGCACGCCCTGGAGGCCACCAACTACCCGCTCACCGTGGTGGTCTCGCCCGGCACCGGGATGCGCGTCGAACTCGGCTACGACCCCAGCTGCTTCACGGAGTCCACCGCCCGCTCGCTCGCCGCCCAGCTGGTGCACACCCTGACCGCACTGGCCGCGGCGGACCCGGCCGGCGGCGCGGCGACCCTCGACGCCGTCCGCACCCTGCCGCCCGAGGAGCACGCCCGGCTGACCGCCCCGGCCGCCCCCGACCCCGTCCCGCCGGCCACCCTGGCCGCGCTCGTCGAGGCGGCGGCGGACCGCCGGCCCGACGCGCCCGCGGTCAGCGCGCCCGGCCTGACGCTGACCTTCGCCGAGCTGGAGCGGCGCGCCAACCGCCTCGCCCACCGGCTCATCGCCCGCGGCGCGGGCCCCGGCGCCCTCGTCGCCCTGGTGCTGCCGCGCTCGGCCGCCATGCTGGTCGCCCAGCTCGCCACCGCCAAGGCGGGCGCCGCCTACCTGCCGGTGGACCCGGAATACCCGGCCGAGCGGATCGCCCTGATGCTGCGCGACGCGGACCCCGCCGTCACCCTGGACGCCGAGGAGGCCGACGCCCTCCTGGCCGACGCCGACGCCGACGCCGACGCCGACGGCGCACCGGACCACCGCCCCACCGACCGGGACCGCACCCGCCCGCTCGACCTCGACGACCCCGCCTACGTCATCTACACCTCCGGCTCCACCGGCACCCCCAAGGGCGTGGTCGTCACCCACCGCGGCCTGGCCGCCTTCGCCGCCGCCGAGGCCGACCACTACCGGGTGCGGCCCGGCGACCGGGTCCTGGCCTTCGCCAGCCCGAGCTTCGACGCCTCGGTGCTGGAGCTGTGCCTGGCGCTGCCGGCCGGCGCCCGCCTGGTGGTGCCGCCGCCCGGCCCGCTGCTCGGCACCGAACTGGCCGAGCTGCTGCGCGCCGAACGCGTCACCCACACCCTGCTGCCGCCCGCCGCGCTCGCCACCGTCCCGCCCGACGCCGCCGGGACGCTGCCGGACCTGCGCACCCTGATCGTCGGCGCGGACACCTGCGGCGCCGACCTGGTCGCCCGCTGGGCCCCGCATCACCGGATGATCAACTCCTACGGCCCCACCGAGGCCACAGTGGTCGCCACCTGGTCCGCACCGCTGCGCCCGGACGGCGCCGCGCCGCCCATCGGCCGCCCGCGGCCCGGCAGCCGCGGCTACGTCCTCGACGCCCGGCTCCGCCCCGTCCCCGACGGCGTCCCCGGCGAACTGTGGCTCAGCGGGCCCTCGCTGGCCCGCGGCTACCTCCACCGCCCCGGCCTGACCGCGACCCGCTTCACGGCCGACCCCTACGGCCCGCCGGGCAGCCGGATGTACCGCACCGGCGACCTGGTCCGCCGCGACGCCCAGGGTGTGCTGCACCACCTCGGCCGCACCGACCACCAGCTGAAACTGCGCGGCCACCGGATCGAGGCCGGCGAGGTGGAGGCGGCCCTGACCGGCCACCCGGCCGTACGGGACGCGGTGGTGACCGTACGGGAGGACGAGCCCGGCGCGCCGCGCCTGGTGGCCCACCTGCTCGCCGCCCCCGGCACCGCCGCCCCGTCCGCCGCCGAGCTGCGCGCCGTCGCCGCCCGGACCCTGCCCGGCCCGATGGTCCCCTCGGCCTTCGTCGTCCTGGAGCGCTTCCCGCTCACCCCGAACGGCAAGACCGACCGCGCCGCCCTCCCGGCCCCCGCTCCGGAGGAGCCCGCCGCCACCGCGCCCCGCGCGCCCCGCACCCCCACCGAGGAGTGCCTGGCGGACCTCTGGGCGGAGGTCCTGGACCGCCCGGTGGGCGTCGAGGACGACTTCTTCGCCCTGGGCGGCGACTCGCTGCGCGCCCTGCGGCTCGCCTCCCGGGCCGGTGAGACCTTCGGCGTGCGCCTCACGCCCCGCGACGTGCTCACCGCCCGCACCGTCGCCGCCCTCGCGGACCTGGTGGAGGAGTACGTCCTGCGCGACCTGGAAGACACCGCCCGCACCGGCGACCACGCCGACCACGCCGACCACGACGAACGGTGAGGAACCACGACATGACGTCCCCGGACGCGAAGAAGGACCGTGCCGCGGCCCTGCCGCCCCACCTGCGGGAGGCGCTGCGCCGCCGGCTGGCCGGACAGGCCCCGCCGGCCGCCGCGGCCCGGCCCGGCATCCCGCGGGCGGACCGGTCCAGGCCCCTGCCGCTCTCCTTCGCCCAAGCGCGGCTGTGGTTCCTGGACCGGCTCCGGCCCGGTGACGCCCGCTACAACAGCGCGGTCGCCCTGCGGCTGACCGGCCCCCTGGACCGCGCCGCGCTGTCCGCGGCCCTGGACGCCGTGGTGGCGCGGCACGAGGCGCTGCGCACCACCTTCGACGAGGACGGCGGCCGGCCGCACCAGGTGGTCCACCCGGCCGCCCCCGTCCCGCTGCCGTTACAGAAACTGACGGCCAGTCAGGACGCGCCGTCCGGTGAGGCGTTGGACCGGGAGCTGGACGAGGCGCTGCTCGACGCCTACTCCCGCCCCTTCGACCTGCGCACCGGCCCGCTCCTGCGCGCCCTGCTGCTCCGCCGCGCCGCCGACGACCACGTCCTGCTGCTCACCGCCCACCACATCGTCACCGACGGCTGGTCCATGGGCGTCCTGCTGGACGAGGTCTGCGCCCACTACGACGCCCTGGCGCACGGCGAGGAGCCGCCCGCCGCCCCGCCCGCCACCGCCTACCCGGACTTCGCCGTCTGGCAGCGCGAACGGCTCTCCGGCGCCCTGCTGGAGGAGCAGCGCGCCTACTGGGCCAAGCAACTGGACGGCCTGGTGCCGCCGGAGCTGCCGCTGGACCGCCCGCGCGGCGGTGCGGAGTCCGGCGCCGGCGCGGTGCACCCCTTCCACGTCCCGCCCGCCACCGCCTCCCGGCTGCGCGAGGTCGCGACCGCGCAGCACACCACCCTGTTCGCCGCGCTGACCGCCGCCTGCCAGGCCCTGCTGGCCCGCTGGTCCGGCCAGGACGACATCGCCGTCGGCTCGCTGACCCCCGGCCGCGGCCGCACGGAACTGGAGCGCGCCGTCGGCCTGTTCGTCAACACCGTCGTGCTGCGCGCCCCGGTCGACACCGCCCGCTCCTACCGAGACCTGCTGGCCGCCTCCGCCACCGCGGTCCTCGACGCCTTCGCCCACGACGACCTCCCCTTCGAACGCGTCGTGGAGGCCGCCGGGGCCGCCCGCGAAGCCGGCCGCAACCCGCTCTTCGACGCGATGGTCCTGCTCCACCCCCAGCCGCCCGCGCCGCCCGCCGTGCGCGGGCTGGCCACCGGCACCGTCCCCGTGCCCCGCCGCGCCGCCACCTTCGACCTGAGCATCGAATTCGTCCCCGACGGCGACGGGCTGAGCGGCCTGCTGGAGTACCGCACCGACCTCTTCGACGCCGCGACCGCCGCCCGGATGGCCGACCAGCTCGTCCGCCTGCTCCAGGGCGCGGCGGCCGAACCCGACCGGCCGCTGGGCGAACTGCCGCTGCTGTCCGAGCGGGAGCGGCGGCGGCAGACCACCGACTGGAACGCCACCGCGCTGCCCGTCGCGCCCACCACCTACCCCGCCGTCCTCGAGGAGCGGGCCGCCCGCACCCCGCACGCCACCGCTCTGGTGGCCGGCGGCACCGTACTGGACTACGCCACGCTCAACGCCCGCGCCAACCGCCTCGCCCACCACCTCCTGGCCCGCGGCGCCGGCCCCGAACGGCTCGTCGCCGTCACGCTGCCGCGCACCGCCGAGATGATCGTGGCGCTGCTCGCCGTCCTCAAGACCGGCGCCGCCTACCTGCCGCTGGACCCCGAACTCCCCGCGGAGCGCACGCGGTTCCTGCTGGCCGACGCCGACCCGCTGCTGGTCCTCGACGAGGCCGCGCTGCGCGAGGTGCCCGCCGAGGGCCGCGCCGACGACCCCACCGACGCCGACCGCCCGGCACCCCTGCTCCCCGGGACGACCGCCTACGTCCTGTACACCTCCGGCTCCACCGGCCGCCCCAAGGGCGTGGCCGTCGCCCACCGCTCCCTGATGAACCTGCTCGCCGGGCACCGGCGCGGCTTCGTCGCCGACGCCGGCGGCGGACCGCTGCGCACGGCGCTGACCGCGTCGTTCTCCTTCGACACCTCGCTGGAGGGCGTGCTGCTGATGGCCGACGGCCACCGGCTGCACCTCGTCGACGAGGCGACCCGGCTCGATCCGGCCGCGCTGGTCGAGTACGTCGTCGAGCACCGCATCGACTTCCTCGACCTCACCCCCTCCTACCTGCGCCAGCTGCTGCCCGCCGGACTGCTCACCGACCCCCGCCACCGCCCCCGGGTGCTGATGCTCGGCGGCGAGGCCGTCGACCCGGCCCTGTGGCGGGACCTCGCCGCGCTGCCCGACGTCGCCGCGTACAACTTCTACGGCCCCACCGAATGCACCGTCGACGCCCTGTCCGGCCGCATCGAGGGCGGCGGGCGGCCCCTGGTGGGCCGGCCGCTGCCCAACGTGCGCGCCCACGTCCTGGACGGCCGGCTCCAGCCGGTGCCGCCCGGCGTCGCCGGGGAGCTGTACCTCGCCGGCGACCAGGTCGCCCGCGGCTACCACCGCCGCCCCGGCCTGACCGCCGCCCGGTTCCTGGCGGACCCCTTCGGCCCGCCCGGCAGCCGGATGTACCGCACCGGCGACCTGGCCCGCTGGACCGCCGACGGCCGGCTCGACTACCTCGGCCGCGCCGACGACCAGGTCAAGATCCGCGGCCACCGCATCGAGCCCGGCGAGGTCGAGGCGGCGCTCACCGCCCTCCCGGACGTCGCCGGGGCGGCCGTCACCGCAGTCCCCGACGCCCACGGCCACGCCCGGCTCGCCGCCTACGTGGTGCCCGCCGCCGGCGCCGCCCGGCCCGCGCCCGCGGCGCTGCGCGAGGCCCTCCGGCGCACCCTGCCCGGCCACCTGGTGCCCACCGCCTACGTGGTGCTGGACGCGCTGCCGCTCACCGCCAGCGGCAAACTCGACCGCCGCGCGCTGCCCGCCCCCGACCTCGAAGCCGACCGCGACGAACGGGAGTTCACCGCCCCGCGCACCGACGCCGAACGGACCCTGGCCGGTATCTGGGCCGAGGTGCTGGGCCTGGCCCGGGTGGGCGCCACCGACAACTTCTTCGAACTCGGCGGCGACTCGATCCTCAGCATCCAGGCGGTCTCCCGGGCCCGCGCCGCCGGGCTCCACCTCACCTCCCGGGACGTCTTCCGGCACCAGACCGTCGCCGAACTGGCCGCCGCCGCCGGCGCCCGCACCACCACCGCCCCCGAGCCCCGCCCGGCCGACCACACCGGGCCGGCGCCGCTCACCCCCATCCAGGAGTGGTTCTTCGCCGCCCACGGGCCGCTGCGGCACTTCAGCATGTCGATGCTGCTGGACCTGCCGCCGGACGCCGACCCCGACGCCCTGGACCGCGCCCTGCACGCCCTGGCCGCCCACCACCCGGCGCTGCGCATGCGCTTCGCCCGCACCGGCGGCACCTGGCAGCAGGAGCCCCGCACCGACGTCCCGCCCGGTCTGCTGGCCCGGCCCGCGCTGCCGGCCGCCCCCGGCGCCGCCCGCGACACCGCGCGCACCGCCGCCGCCGACGCGGCCCGCGCCGCCCTCGACCCCGCCACCGGCACCCTGCTGCGCGCCGTCCTCCTCCCCGCGGCCCCCGGCGACCGCCCGCAGCTGTTCCTGGCCGCCCACCACCTGGCCGTCGACAGCGTCTCCTGGCGCATCCTGCTCGCCGACCTGGAGACCGCCTACCGCCGGGCCGCCGCCGGCGAACCCGTCCACCTGGAGCCCGCCACCACCCCGTTCACCACCTGGGCCGCGCAACTGGCCGACCGCGTCCGCGACGGCGCGTTCGACGCCGACCTGCCCTACTGGACGGCCGAGTGCGCCGCTGCGCGCACCCCGCTCCCGGTGGACACCCCCGGCACCGCGCTCGCCGGCTCGGTCCGTACCGTCCGCGCCCGCCTCGACCGCGCCACCACCGAGGCGCTGCTGCGCCGGGTGCCCGCGGTGTACCGCACCCGCATGGACGACGTCCTGCTCAGCGCGGTGGGCCGGGTGCTCGCCGACTGGGCGGGCAGCGACCGGATCACGGTGGCGCTGGAGGGCCACGGCCGGGAGGACCTGCCCGGCGGCCAGGGCCCCGATCTGTCCCGTACCGTCGGCTGGTTCACCACCCAGTACCCCGTCACCCTCACCCCGGCCGGCCCCCCGGAGGCACCGGACTGGGGCGCCACCCTCAAGGCCGTCAAGGAGCGCCTGCGGGCCGTCCCCCGCCGCGGCCTCGGCTACGAGGCACTGGCCCGCCTCGGCTCACCCGACCCGGCCGCCCGCGCCCTCGCCGCACACCCGCTGCCGCAGGTCTGCTTCACGTACCACGGCCAGTGGGAGACCGCGCCGGGACGGGACTTCGCGCCCGCCGGCGAGACCCCCGGCCGCGACACCGCCCCCGGCGAACCCCTGGACCACCTGCTGGACATCTCCGCCGCGGTGACCGACGGCGTACTGGAGTTCACCTGGCACTACAGCGACCGGATCCACCGCGCGGAGACCGTCCGCGCCCTGGCGGACGGCACCGTGGAGGCCCTGGCCGGCCTCGCCGCCCACTGCGCCCGCCCGGACGCCGGCGGCCGCACCCCCGCCGACTTCCCGCTGGCCCGGCTCGACCAGGCCGCGGTGGACCGCCTGGCCGGGGACGGGCGCACGGTCGAGGACCTCCTCCCGCTCACCCCGCTCCAGGAAGGCATGCTCTTCCACCGCCTGGTGGGCGGCCCCGAGGACGTCTACCTCGACCAGGCGAGCCTGCTGCTGGACGGCGTGGCCGACCCCGAGGCGTTCGCCCGTGCCTGGCAGCGCGTCACCGACCGCACCCCGGCGCTGCGCACCTCGGTCGTCTGGGAAGGCGTACCGGTACCGCTCCAGATCGTCCACCGGCGGGCGACCGTGCCCACCGCCCACCTCGACTGGCGCGACCTGGACGAGGACCGGCAGGCCGCCGCGCTCGCCCGCGTCCGGGACGAGGACCTGGCACGCGGCCTGGACCTCACCGCCGCCCCCCTGATGCGGCTCACCCTGATCCGGCTGCCCGCCGGCCGGCTGCGCCTGCTGTGGACCTCGCACCACCTGATCCTGGACGGCTGGAGCCTGGCGCAGGTGCTGACCGAGGTGTGCGAGGAGTACGCCGCGCTCACCACCGGCCGCCCGGCGGCCCCGCCCGTGCGCCGCCCGTTCGGCGACTACGTGCGCCACCTCGCCGCGCGGGACGGCCGCGCCGCCGAGGAGTACTGGGCAGCCGTCCTCGCCGGCTTCGCCACCCCCACCCCGCTGCCCGGCGGCCGCCCCGCCCGGGAGGCCCACCGGGCCCGCTCCGCCGCGGTGCGCACCGGCGGCCTGGGCCCCGAGGCGTCCCGGCGCCTGGTGCACACCGCCCGGCGGCACGGCCTCACCCTCAACACCGTCGTCCAGGGCGCCTGGGCGCTGCTGCTGTCCCGCCACAGCGGTGAACCGGACGTGGTGTTCGGCACCACCGTCGCCGGCCGCCCCGACGACCTGCCCGGCGCCGAGTCCATGGTGGGGATGTTCATCAACACCCTGCCCACCCGCGTCCGGGTGGACGAGCGGCGCCCGGCCGCCGCCTGGCTGCGCGACCTCCAGGACGCCCAGGTGGAGGCCCGGCGCTTCGACACCGTCTCCCTGGCGCGGCTCACCGCGCTCGGCGACGTCCCGGCCGGCACCCCGCTGTTCGAGTCCATGGTGGCGTTCGAGAACTACCCGTTCGACGACGCCCGCACCGCCGGCGCCGGCGTCCGCATCCTCGACGTCGCCTCCCGGGACACCACCAACTTCCCGCTGGTGCTGCGGGCCCACCACACCGACCGCCTCGGCTTCGACCTCGCCTACGACCCGGACCGCTTCGACCCGGCCACCGCCGGCGCCCTCGCCGACCGGCTGTGCCTGCTCCTCACCGGCCTCGCCGACGACCGGCCGCTGCGCGACCTGCCCTGGACCACCGCCGAGGAGCGCCGGCGGGTCCTCACCGACTGGAACGGCACCGACCGCGGCCGGCCCACCGCGACCCTGGTCGACCTGTTCGCCGAGCAGGCCGCGCGGACCCCCGGCGCCACCGCCGTGACCTGCGGCGGCAGCGCCCTGACCTACGCCGAACTCGACGCCGAGGCGGGCCGGCTGGCCCACCGGCTGGCCGAGAGCGGCGCCGGCCCCGAGCGCTTCGTGGCGCTCGCCCTGCCCCGCTCCACCGACCTGGTCGTGGCGCTCCTCGCGGTGCTCAGGACCGGCGCCGCCTACCTCCCCCTCGACCCCGACCTGCCCGCCGCCCGGGTCGCCGAACTCCTCGCCGACGCGGCGCCGGTCCTGCTGGTCACCACGACCACCGCCGGCCCCGGGCCCCGCACCGCCGGCACCTGCCCCCGCCTGCTCCTGGACGACCCCGGGGTCCGCGCCGACCTGGACCGGCGCCCCGCCACCGGCCCGGACCCGGCCCGCCGCCCCCTGCCGGAGCACCCCGCCTACGTCATCTACACCTCCGGCTCCACCGGCCGCCCCAAGGGCGTCGTCGTCCCGCACGCCAACGTGGTGCGGCTGTTCACCCGCACCCGCGGCGAGTTCGGCTTCGGCCCCGACGACGTGTGGACGCTGTTCCACTCCTACGCCTTCGACTTCTCCGTCTGGGAGATCTGGGGCGCCCTGCTGCACGGCGGCCGCCTCGTCGTCGTCCCGCACGACGTGGCCCGGTCCCCGGAGGACTTCCTGCGGCTGCTGGCGGACGAGCGGGTCACCGTGCTCAACCAGACCCCCTCGGCCTTCTACCCCCTGATGCGTGCCGACGCCGAACACCGCGACGTGGGGCGGCGGCTGGCGCTGCGCCGGATCGTCTTCGGCGGCGAGGCCCTGGACCCGGCCCGGCTCGCCGACTGGTACACCCGGCACCCGGACACCGCGCCCCTCCTGGTCAACATGTACGGGATCACCGAGACCACGGTGCACGTCACCTACGCCCCGCTGGACCGCGCCACCGCGGCCCGGGCCGCCGGCAGCGCCATCGGCCGCGGCCTGTCCGACCTGCGCGTGCGGGTGCTCGACGGCCGGCTCCGGCCGGTGCCGCCCGGCGCCGCCGGCGAGCTGTACGTGGCGGGGGAGGGGCTGGCCCGCGGCTACCTCAACCGGCCGGGCCTGACCGCCGCCCGGTTCGTCGCGGACCCGTTCGGCCCGCCCGGCACCCGGATGTACCGCACCGGCGACCGCGCCCGGTGGCGGGCCGACGGCACGCTGGAATACCTGGGCCGCGCCGACCAGCAGGTCAAGATCCGCGGATTCCGGATCGAACCGGGCGAGATCGAGGCCGCGCTGACCGCCCACCCGGACCTGGCCGAGGCCGCGGTCACGGTGCGCGAGGACACCCCCGGCGCACGGCGCCTGGTCGCCCACGTCGTCCCCGCCGCCCGCCGCCCCGCACCCACCCCCGCCGCGCTCCGCGCCCACCTGGCCCGGACCCTGCCCGCCCACATGGTGCCCGCCGCCTACGTCACCCTGGACGCGCTGCCGCTGACCCGCAACGGCAAGCTCGACCACCGCGCGCTGCCCGCCCCGGGGCCCGAGGGGTACGCCGCCGCGGGCGCGGGGCGCACCGCACCGCGCACCGCCGCCGAGCGGCTCGTCGCCCGCGTCTGGGCCGACGTCCTCGGCACCGGCGGGACCGGAGCGCCCGGGCCCGCGGAGCCCGCAACCGGCGGCGCCGGGGCGGAGATCGGCACCGAGGACAGCTTCTTCGCCCTGGGCGGCGACTCGATCCTGGCCGTCCGCGTCGCCTCCCGGCTGCGCGCGGCGCTCGGCACCGGCGTCTCCCCCCGGCTGCTGTTCACCCACCCCACCCTGGAGGCCCTGGCCGCCGCCCTGCCCGCACCGGCCGCCGGCCGCCCGGCCGGGCACGACCCGATCCCGCCGGCCGACCGCACCGCTGCCCTGCCGCTCTCCTTCGCCCAGCAGCGCCTGTGGTTCCTGGACACCTTCGAGCCGGGCGGCACCGCCTACCTGACCTTCTTCGCGCTGCGCCTGCGCGGCCCGCTCGACCGGCCCGCCCTGCACACCGCCCTGAACGGCCTGGTGGCCCGGCACGAACCGCTGCGCACCACCTTCACCGAGCGGGACGGCCGCCCCCGGCAGACCGTCCACGCCCCCCGGCCGGTGGACCTGCCGCTGGACGACCTCTCGGACACCCCGCCGGCGGACCGCGAGGCCGCGCTCGGCACCCTGCTGGACCGCGAGGGCGCCACCCCCTTCGACCTCGCCGAAGGGCCGCTGCTGCGGACCCGCCTGATCCGGCTGGCCGGCGACGAGCACGTCCTCACCCTGGCCATGCACCACCTCGTCACCGACGGCTGGTCCACCGCCGTCCTCGGCCGCGACCTCGGCGAGCTGTACGCCGCCGCGCTGGCGGACCGCCGCCCCGACCTGCCCCCGCTGCCCGTGCAGTACGCCGACTACGCCGCCTGGCAGCGCGCCCGGGCCGACGAGACCGAGCGCCGCCAGCTCGGCTACTGGACCGCGAAACTGGCCGGTGTGGCACCGCTGGAGCTGCCGACCGACCGGCCCCGGCCCGCCGTGCGCACCACCGGCGGCGCGGTGCTGGAGTTCACCCTGCCCGCCCCGCTCACCGACCGGCTGCGCGCCGTCGGCCACCGCGCCGACGCCACCCTCTACATGACGCTGCTGGCCGCCACCAAGGTGCTCCTGGCCCGCTGGGCCGACCAGGAGGACATCGCGGTCGGCACCGTGACCGCCGGCCGCGACCACCCCGAACTGGAGCACCTGGTCGGGATGTTCGTGCACACCCTCGTGCTGCGCAGCCGGGTGGCCGGCGACCAGCCGTTCAGCGCGCTGCTGTCCGAGGTGCGCACCACCGTCCTGGACGCCTTCGCCCACCAGGACGTGCCCTTCGAGCGGCTGGTGGACGTGCTCCAGCCGGAGCGCGACACCAGCCGCACCCCGCTGTTCCAGGTCATGGTCGCACTGCACAACGTGGGCGCCGAGCCCCCGCGGCTGCCCGGCCTGGACGTGCGGACCGTCCAGCCGTCCGGCCGGCACGCCGCGTTCGACCTCGCCTTCGACTTCGTGGCCCGCGACTCCGGCCTGACCTGCTTCGTCGAGTACAACACCGACCTGTTCGACGCGGCCACCGCCGAACGCGCCGCCGAGCGGCTGCGCCGGCTGCTCGCCGCGGTCGCCGAGGACCCCGGCTGCCCGGTGGGCGCGCTGCCGCTGCTCTCCGACGCGGAGCGCCACCGGCTCCTGCGCGACGGGCAGGGCGCCCGTCTGCCCGTCCCCGACACCACGTTCGTCGACCTCTTCGAGCAGCAGGCGGCCCGCACCCCGCACGCCACCGCCCTGGTCGCCCGGGACGCCACCCTCGACTTCGCCACCCTCAACGCACGCGCCAACCGGCTGGCCCACCACCTCATCGCGCAGGGCACCGGCCCCGAGCGGGTCGTCGCCGTCCAGCTGCCGCGCACCTCGGAGGCGGTGGTCGCGCTGCTGGCCGTCCTCAAGGCCGGCGGCACCCTGCTGGCCCTCGACCCCGAACTCCCCGCCGACCGCGTGGCGTTCCTGCACGCCGACGCCGCCCCGCACACCGTCCTGACGGCCGACGCGCTGCGCGCCGCCCCGCTCGGCGACCGGCCCGCCCACAACCCCACCGACGCCGACCGCACCGCGCCCCTGGACCCCGCCCACACCGCCTACCTCGTCTACACCTCCGGCTCCACCGGCCGCCCCAAGGGCGTCGCCGTCGAACACCGCCAGCTGGTCAACCTCTGCCACGATCACCGGGCCGGGCTCGTCGCGCCGCACACCACCGGCGGCGGCCGGCTGCGCTTCGCGCTCAGCGCCGCGTTCTCCTTCGACACCTCCTGGGAGGGTCCGCTCATGCTGGCCCTGGGCCAGCAGGTCCACCTCCTCGACGAGGACGAGCGCCTCGACCCGGCCGCGTTCGTCCGCCGGGTCGCCGAACACCGCCTGGACGTCGTCAACGTGACCCCGTCCTTCCTCCCCGAACTGCTCGCCGCCGGGCTGCTCGACGGCGACCACCACCGGCCCCGCCTCGTCCTGGTGGGCGGCGAGGCCGTCGGCACCGCCCTGTGGCGGGAGCTGCGGGCGGCCGAGGGCGTCACCGCCTACAACGTCTACGGTCCCACCGAGTGCACCGTGGACGCGGTCTACGGCCGCCTCACCGACCACCCCGGCCGCCCGGTCCTCGGCCGGCCGGGCCGCAACCTGCGCGCCTACGTCCTGGACGGCGCGCTGCGGCCGGTCCCGGCCGGGGTCCCCGGCGAGCTGTACCTCGCCGGCGCCCAGACCGCCCGCGGCTACCTCAACCGGCCGGGCCTGACCGCCGGCCGCTACCTCGCCGACCCGTTCGGCCCGCCCGGCACCCGGATGTACCGCACCGGCGACCGCGTGCGCTGGACCGGCGCCGGCCTGCTGGAATTCCTGGGCCGCGCCGACGACCAGGTCAAGGTCCGCGGCTTCCGCATCGAGCCCGGCGAGGTCGAGGCCGCCCTGCGCGACCACCCCGCCGTCGGGGACGCCGCGGTGGCGGCCAGGGAGGACGGCGGCCGGGCCCGGCTGGTGGCCTACCTGGTGCCCGCCGGGCCCACCGCGCCGTCCGCCGAGGAACTCCGCGTCCACCTGCGCCGCACCCTGCCCGACCACCTCGTCCCCACCGTCTTCGTACCGCTCGCGCGCATCCCCCGCACCACCGGCGGCAAGACCGACCGGCGCGCGCTGCCCGCCCCGCCCGAACAGCCCGCCACCGGAGTCCGCCACACCGCCCCGCGCAACGCCACCGAGCGGACCCTCGCCGCCATCTGGGCGGAGGTGCTGGGCGTGCCCCGGGTCGGGGTGGACGACAACTTCTTCGCCCTGGGCGGCGACTCGATCCTCAGCATCCAGATCGTCTCCCGGGCCCGCCGCGCGGGATACGCCCTCACCTCCAAGGACGTCTTCCGCCACCAGACCGTCGCCGAACTCGCCCTGCGCACCGCCCCGGTGGACCCGCCGGCCGCCGCCGACGCCGCGCCGGCCCCGGCCGGACCGGCACCGCTCACCCCGATCCAGCGCTGGTACCTCGACCACCGCCGCCCCGGCGACGCCCTGCGCTTCACCATGACCCACCGCCTCGCACTCGCCCCCGGCACCGGCGAACCGGCGCTGCGGCACGCGGTGGACGCGCTCGTCGCCCACCACCCCGCGCTGCGCACCCGCTTCCGCCGCACCGGCGGTGCCTGGCACCAGGAGGTACTGCCCGCCGCCCCCGGCGAGGTCTTCACCCGCCACGACCTGACCGGCCTGGACGACGCGGGGGCCGAGGACGCCGTCCAGCGCGCCGCCGCCGCGGCCCAGACCTCCCTGGATCCCACCGCCGGCCGGGTCGTGCGCGCCCTGTACTTCGACCGCGGCGCGCAGCGCCCCGCCCAACTCCTGCTCACCGCCCACCACTTGGTCATCGACGGGGTGTCCTGGCGGATCCTGCTGGAGGACCTGGCGACCGCCTGCCGGCAGGCCGCCGCCGGCCGCCCGCCGGCCCTGCCCCCGGCCGGCACCGCCCCCGGCCGGTGGGCGGCCCGCCTGGCCGAGCACACCCGCTCCGGCGGCTTCGACGGCGACCTGGCGTACTGGACCCGCACCGGGGAGGTCCCCGCCGACCTGCCCGCCGACCACCCCGCCACCGACCGCCCCGCGACCGCGGCCACCGCCGCCACGGTCACCGTCCGCCTGGACCGGGCCACCACCGACGCCCTGCTCCGGCAGGTCCCCGACACCTACCGCACCCAGGTCAACGACGTCCTGCTCAGCGCCCTCGGCCGCACCCTGGCCCGCTGGGCCGGCCGGGACACCGTGCTCATCGGCATGGAGGGCCACGGCCGCGAGGACCTCTTCGACGACCTGGACCTGTCCCGCACGGTCGGCTGGTTCACCGCCGAGTTCCCGCTCGCCCTGACCGTCGACGCGGACGCCGACTGGCGCACCACGCTGCGCTCCGTCAAGGAGCAGCTGCGCGCCGTCCCGCGGCGCGGCCTGAGCTACGGCGCCCTGCGCCACCTGCTGCCCGGCAGCCCGCTGGCCGGAGCCCCCGCCCCGCGGATCGGCTTCAACTACCACGGCCGGTGGGACCCGGCCGCCGGTGAGGGCCCGGAGGCGCCCGGCCCCTTCCGCGCCGCCCTGCCCCCGGCCGGCCGGGACACCGACCCCGCCGAACCCCGCGGCTACCTCCTGGAGGTCACCGGCGCCGTCCAGGACGGCCGGCTCGAACTGGCCTGGACCTACGCGCCCGAACGCCACGACGAGGCCACAGTGCGCCGCCTCGCCGAGGACACCCTCGCGGCGCTGACCGGGATCGCCGCGCACTGCGCCGGTCCGGACGCCGGCGGCCGCACCCCCTCCGACTTCCCGCTCGCCCGGCTCGACCAGCGCCAGGTCGACCTGGTGGCCGGCGACGGACGGGACGTGGCGGACGTCCTCCCGCTCACCCCGCTCCAGGCCGGCATGGTCTTCCACGGCCTGGTCGGCGAGGACGGCTCCTACCTCGACCGGAGCGTGCTGCGGATCGCCGGGGTCGCCGACCCGCGGGCGTTCGCCGCCGCCTGGCAGACCGTCGCCGACCGCACCCCCGCCCTGCGCAGCAGCGTCCACTGGCGCGGTCTGCCGCACCCGGTGCAGGTCGTCCACCGGCGCGCCGTGCTGCCGGTCACCCACCACGACTGGCGCGCCCTGACCCCCGCCGAGCGCGACCGCGCGCTGGACCGCCTGCTCGCCGAGGACCGGGCGGCCGGCCTGGACGTGGCCACCGCACCACTCAGCCGCCTGGCGGTGGCCGCGCTCCCCGGCGACGAGATCGTGCTGGTGTGGACCTCGCACCATGTGATGCTCGACGGCTGGAGCACCGGCGCGCTCTTCGCCGACGTCTGCGCGCAGTACGCGGCGGACGTGCGGGGCCGCGCCGTCCGCCCGCCGGCCCGCCGGCCGTTCCGGGACTTCCTGGAGTGGCTCGACGGCCAGGACACCGCGGCCGCCGAGGAGCACTGGGCCGCCGTCCTCGCCGGATGCACCGCCCGCACCCCGCTCCCGTACGACCGGCCGCCGGTCGAGGCGCACCGCGCCCGCTCCACCGAGGCGGTCCACCTGGAGCTGGACGAGGAGGTCTCGGCCCGGCTGCGGGAGACCGCCCGCGCCGGCGGACTGACCGTCAACACCGTGGTGCAAGGGGCCTGGGCGCTGCTGCTGGCCCGCTACAGCGGCCGCACCGACGTGGTGTTCGGCACCACCGTCTCCGGCCGCCCGGCCGAACTCCCCGGTGTGGAGTCGATGATCGGCATGTTCATCAACACCGTGCCGACCCGGGTCCGCACCGACGGCGCCCCCGCGGTCCTGCCCTGGCTGCGCGCGCTCCAGGAGCAGCAGAGCGACGCCCGGCGCTACGACTTCCTCTCGCTCGCCCGGATCCAGGCCCTCGCCCCGCTGCCGCCCGGCGAGCCGCTGTTCGACAGCATGGTGGTGTTCGAGAACTACCCCTTCGACGAGGCCGCCACGGCCTGCGCCGGCATCCACGTCCAGGACGTCCGCGCCGAGGACGCGACCACCTTCCCGCTGTGCCTGCGCGCCTACCTCGCCGACCGCCTCGGCCTCGACCTCGCCTACGACCCGGCGCTCTTCGACCGCACCACCGTCGAGCGGGCCGCGCGGCGGCTGTCCACCCTGCTCACCGCGCTCGCCGACGGCACCGCCCGCACCCTCGACGACCTCGACCTGCTCACCGAGGCCGACCGGGAGGTGCTGCGCGCCTGGAACACCACCGCCCGCCCCGCCCCCGGCGGCTCACCGGTGGACCTCTTCGCCGAGCGGGTCCGCCGCACCCCGGACGCGGTCGCGCTCACCGAGGCCGGCACCGACCTGACGTACCGTCAACTCGATGACTGGTCCGGCCGTCTGGCGGGCACCCTGCGGGCCGGCGGACTGCGCTGCGAGGACCGGGTGGCGCTCCACCTGGACCGCTCCGCGGCCCTCGTGGCGGCCCAGCTCGCAGTCCTGAAGGCCGGCGGCGCCTACGTCCCGGTGGACGGCCGCGCCCCCGAGGCGCGCCGCCGGCTGCTGCTCGACCAGGCCGGGGCGACCGTCCACCTGACCGCGGCCGAGGTGCTGGCCGCCCGGACCGCCGACCCGGCCGCCGCCCCGCCGCTGCCGCCCGCCGACCCCGACCGGCTGGCCTACGTGATGTTCACCTCCGGCTCGACCGGCACCCCGAAGGCCGTCGGGGTGCGCCACCGGGACGTGGCGGCGCTGGCCACCGACAGCCGCTTCACGGGGCCCGCCTTCGAGGCGGTCCTGCTGCACTCGCCGGTCGCCTTCGACGCCGCCACCTTCGAGGTGTGGGTGCCGCTGCTGGGCGGCGGCCGGGTGGTGGTGGCCCCGCCCGGCGCGGTGGACGCCGCGCTGCTGCGCCGGCTGGCGTCAGGGGGAGCGGTCACCGCGCTGTGGCTGACGGCCGGCCTCTTCCGGCTGCTGGCCCAGGACGCGCCGGACTGCCTCACCGGACTGCGCCAGGTGTGGACCGGCGGCGACGTGGTCCCGGCCGCCGCCGTCCGCCGGGTGCTGGCCGCCTGCCCCGGCCTGAGCGTGGTGGACGGCTACGGCCCCACCGAGACCACCACCTTCGCGACCTCGTACGCCCTGACCGGCCCGGCGGAGGTCCCCGCCACCGTCCCGATCGGCCGGCCGCTGGACGACATGCGGGCCCACGTCCTCGACGCCCGGATGCGGCCGGTGCCGCCGGGCACCGCCGGCGAACTCTTCCTGGCCGGCGAGGGCGTGGCCCGCGGCTACCTCGGCCGCCCCGGCGCCACCGCCGAGCGGTTCCCCGCCGACCCGTTCGGCCCGCCCGGCTCCCGGATGTACCGCACCGGCGACCTGGCCCGCCGGCTCCCCGACGGCACGCTGGAGTTCCTCGGCCGCACCGACGACCAGGTCAAGATCCGCGGCTTCCGGGTCGAGCCCGGCGAGGTCGCGGCCGTCCTCGCCGCCCACCCCGGCGTCGCGGACGCGGCGGTGGTGGCGCGCACCGCCCGCTCCGGCGCCCGGCACCTGGTCGCCTACGTGGTGGGCCGCGACGGCCTGGACACCGAGGCGCTGCGCGCCCACGCCCGCGCCGCCCTCCCCGACTACCTGGTGCCCACCGCGTTCGTCCCGCTGCCGGCCCTGCCGCTCAGCCCCAACGGCAAGGTGGACCGCGCCGCCCTGCCCGCACCCGGGGACGCCCCGGACCGGCCGGAACCGGTCGCCCCGCGCACCGGCGCCGAACGCCGCACCGCACAGGTGTGGGCCGAGGTGCTCGGCGTCGAGGACGTCGGCGTCCGCGACGACTTCTTCGCCCTGGGCGGCGACTCGATCCTCAGCATCCGGCTCGCCGCCCGCCTCGCGGAGGTCTTCGGCACCGAGGTGACCCCGCGGGCGGTCTTCACCCACCCCACCCCCGAGGCGCTCGCCGCGCTGCTCAGCGGCCCGGGCACCGCCGCCCCCACCGCCCTGGCCCCCGCCCCCCGGGACACCCCGCCGCCGCTCTCCTACGCCCAGCAGCGCCTGTGGTTCCTCGACGCGTTCGAGCCCGGCGGCACCGAGTACCTCACCCCGCTCGCCCTGCGCCTGCGCGGCCGCCTCGACCCCGCCGCGCTCGGCACCGCACTGACGGCGCTGGCCGCCCGGCACGAGTCGCTGCGCACCACCTTCGACACCGTGGACGGGCGCGGCGTCCAGATCATCCACCCGCCCCAGGACGTCCCGCTGCCGCTGCGCGACCTGTCGGCGCTGCCCGCCGCGGCCCGCCGGGAGCGGCTGGCCCGGCTGCTCGCCGAGGAGCGCACCCGCCCCTTCGACCTGCGCCGCGGCCCCCTGCTGCGGGCCGGGCTGATCCGGCTGGCCGACGACGACCACGTACTGACCCTGACCCTGCACCACATCGTCACCGACGGCTGGTCGACCGCGGTGCTCACCGGTGACCTCGCCCACTTCTACCGCGCCGCGACCGGCGCCCCCACCGCCGCCCTGCCGCCGCTGCCCGTCCAGTACGCCGACATCGCGTACTGGCAGCGCACCGCCCAGGACACCGAGGCGGAGCAGCAACTGGCCTACTGGCGCGACCACCTGGCCGGCCTGGAACCCCTCCAGCTCCCCACCGACCGGCCGCGCCCCGCGGTGCGGACCGGGAACGGCGCCACGGTCGGGCTGGTCCTCCCGCCGGACACCGCGCGCCGCCTGGCGGAGGTCGGCCGGGCCCGCGGGACCACCCTGTTCACCACCCTGGTCGCCGCGGCCCAGACGCTCTTCGCCCGGCTCTCCGGCCGGCGTGACATCGCCGTCGGCACCGTCACCTCCGGCCGCGACCGCGCCGAGACCCAGCACCTGATCGGCTTCTTCGTCAACACCCTGGTGCTCCGCTCCGACGCCGACCCGGACCTGCCGTTCCCCGCCTTCCTGGCCCGGGTGCGCGAGACGGTGCTGGCCGCCTTCGCCCACCAGGACGTGCCGTTCGAGCGGGTGGTGGACGAGGTCCAGCCCGACCGGGACCCCAGCCGCACCCCGCTCTTCCAGGCCATGGTCGTCCTCCAGAACGCCCCCGGGGCCGCCATGGACCTGCCCGGCCTCCAGGTCAGCGACATCGAAACCGACACCCACCGCGCCGCGTTCGACCTCACCCTGGAATTCGCCGAGCAGGACTCCGGCGCCCTGCACGGCCTGCTCACCTACCCCACCGACCTGTTCGAGGCGGCCACCGCCCAGCGGATCGCGGACCAGCTCACCACCCTGCTGACCGCCGTCGCCGACGACCCCGACCGCCCCCTCGGCGCGCTGCCGCTGGCCCCCCGCGCGGAACTCCGGCGGCTGCTGGCCGACGGCCGCGGCACGGACCGCCCGGTGCCCCCGGCCACCCTCGGCGAGCTGTTCCGGCGGCAGGCGGCCCGCACACCGGACGCGGTGGCGCTCACCGCGGGCGCCCGCGAGCTGACCTACGCGGAACTGGAGCGGGCCGCCAACCGGCTCGCCCACCACCTCATCGCCCGCGGCGTCGGCCCGGAGCACGTGGTGGCGGTGGCGCTGCCCCGCTCCGCGGAGACCGTCGTGGCGCAACTGGCGGTCGCCAAGGCCGGCGGCGCCTTCCTGCCCGTCGACCCGGCCTACCCGGCCGACCGCCGCGCCTTCATGGTGCGCGACGCCGCGGCGACCCTGGTCCTCGACGACCCCGCCGCCGTCTGGCACCCGGACGGCCCCGACACCGCGCCCACCGACGCCGACCGCCGCGCCCCGCTCACCACCGCGCACCCCGCCTACGTCCTGTACACCTCGGGCTCGACCGGCACGCCCAAGGCGGTGGTGGTCCCACACACCGGCCTGGCCGGCTTCGCCGCGGCCGCCGCCGCCCGGTACGACGTCCGCCCGGGCGACCGGGTCCTCCAGTTCGCCTCGCCCAGCTTCGACGCCTCGGTCCTGGAACTGTGCGTCTCGCTGCTGGCCGGCGCCACCCTGGTCGCGGGGGAGGAGGGCCCGCTGCTCGGCGAACGGCTCGCCGAGGTCCTCGCCGGACGGCGGATCACCCACACCCTCGTCCCGCCCGCGGCGCTGGCCACCGTGCCGCCCGGGGCGGCCGCCGAACTCCCCTGCCTGCGCACCCTGATCGTCGGCGCGGAGGCGTGCCCCGCCGACCTCGTGGCGCACTGGGCCCCCGGCCGCCGCATGATCAACTCCTACGGTCCGACCGAGGCCACCGTGGTGGCCACCTGGACCGGCCCGCTCGCCCCGGCGGCCGGCCCGCCGCCCATCGGCCGCCCCGCCGCCGGCACCCGCGTCCAGGTCCTGGACGCCGCGCTGCGCCCGGTACCGGTCGGCGTGACCGGCGAGCTGTACGTGGCCGGGCCCGGCCTCGCCCGCGGCTACCACGGCCGCCCGGGCCTGACCGCGAGCCGTTTCCTCGCCGACCCCTACGGCCCCCCGGGCGCCCGGATGTACCGCACCGGGGACCTGGTGCGGTGGGACGCCGACGGCCACTTGCGGTTCGCCGGCCGCGCCGACGACCAGGTCAAGGTGCGCGGCTTCCGCATCGAGCCCGGGGAGATCGAGAGCGCACTGCGCGGCAGCCCGCTGGTGCGCGACGCGGCGGTCGCGGTCCGGTCCGGCAGCCGGGACGGACGGCCCGCCGACGGCCCCGGCCGGCTGGTCGCCTACGTCGTCCCGGCCCCCGGCGCCCCCGACCCGCTGCCGGTCCCCGCGCTCCGCGACCACCTGGCCCGCCTGCTGCCGCCGCACATGGTGCCCGCGCTGTTCGTCCCGCTGGCCGGGCTGCCGCTCACCCCGAACGGCAAGACCGACCGGCGGGCCCTGCCGGACCCCGGCCCGGCCGCCGCCACCGCGGCCCCGCACGTCCCGCCGCGCACCGACACCGAACGCCGGATCGCCGGCGTCTGGGCCGACGTGCTCGGGCTCGACACCGTCGGGGCCGACGACAACTTCTTCGACCTCGGCGGCGACTCCATCCTGTCCATGCAGGTGGTCTCGCGGCTGCGCCGGGACGGACTCCACCTGGCCACCAAGGACCTGTTCACCCACCAGACGGTCGCCGCGCTGGCCACCGTCGTCACCACCGGCCGGGACCGCGCCGACACCGGCCCGGTCACCGGGGACCTGCCGCTCACCCCCATCCAGGAGTGGTTCCTCACCGGCCCGCGCGCCAACCGCCACCACTTCAACCAGTCGGCGCTGCTCGAACTGGCCGGCGCCCCCGACGAGTCGGCGCTGCGCACCGCGCTGGCCGCGCTGCTGGAGCACCACGACGCGCTGCGGACGCGGTTCACCGAGGAGGACGGCCGGTGGCGGCAGCACACCCCGCCGCCGTCCGAGCCCGAGGACCTCCTCGTCCGGCACGACCTGACCGGCCGGTCGCCGCAGGAGGCGGACGCCGCCATGGAGCGGGCGGCCGACGCGCTGCACACCGGCTTCGACCTCGGCCGTGGGCCGCTGTTCAAGGCGGCGCTGTTCACCGGCGGCCCGGACCGCCCCGCCTTCCTGCTGCTGGTGGCCCACCACCTCGTCGTGGACGCGGTGTCCTGGCGCATCCTCCAGGACGACCTGGAGACCGCCTACCGGCAGGCCGCCGCGGGCGACCCGGTCGACCTCGGCCCGCGCACCACCGCCTTCCGCGACTGGGCCCGCGGCCTGGCCGCGCACGTCGCCGACGGCGGCCTGGACCACGAACTGCCGTACTGGGAAGAGGCGGTGGCCTCCGCCCCGCTGCCCGTGGACCACGACCCGGGCACCCCCGGCGGCGCGTCCCGCACGGTCACCGTCGCACTGGACGGACCGGACACCACCGCACTGCTGCGCGCCGCCCCGCTCGCCTACCGCACCCGCATCAACGACGTCCTGCTGGCCGCCCTGGCGCTCGCCCTGGCCCGCTGGACCGGCAGCGAGCGGGTCTGCGTGGACCTCGAAGGCCACGGCCGCGAGGACCTCCTGGACGGTGTGGACCTGTCCCGCACGGTCGGCTGGTTCACCACCGTCCACCCGGTGGGCCTGCGCGTCCCCGACCCGGCCGCCGCCGGACCCGGCCGGGACTGGCGGGCGCTGGTCAAGGCGGTCCGCCGGCAGCTGCGCGCGGTACCCGGCAACGGCCTGGGCTACGGCGCGCTGCGCACCCACGGCTCGGCGGCGGCCCGCGCCCGCCTGGCGGGCACCGGCGGCGGCCAGCTGGTCTTCAACTACCTGGGCCAGTGGGACGCCCGGCCCGACGGCACCGGCGGCGCGCTCGTCCGCGCCGAACACGGCTCCTTCGGCCGGGACCACGACCCCCGGGACGGCGGCTCCCACCTGCTGGAGGTGGTCGGCGCGGTGCAGGACGGCCGGCTCGCCTTCACCTGGCACTACCGCCCCGGCGTCCACGAGGAGGCCACCGTCCGGGCGGTCGCCGGGGACTTCGCCCTGACCCTGCGGCAGCTCGCCCGGCACGCCCGGGACAGCGTATGACCGGCGCGTCCGGCGTGGGCACGGCCTACGGCAAGGGCCCGCGCGCCCCGGCGCCCGGCCCCGCCCCGCCGGCACCCGCGCACCGTATGGACACCCAACCCCCAACAGGAGGACCCGAGATGGACGAGAACGCCCGCTACCAGGTGCTGCGCAACGACGAGGACCAGTACTCGCTGTGGCTCGCGGACCTGGAGATCCCCGCCGGCTGGGAAGCGGTGGGCAAGGAGGGCACCCAGGACGAGTGCGCCGCCTACGTGGACGAGGTCTGGACCGACATGCGCCCGCGCAGCCTGCGCGAGCGGATGGAGCAGGCCGGCGCCTGACCCGGCCGCCGCGTGCGGGCCCGCGCCCGGCCGCCGCCGGGCCGGCCCGCACGGACCGCCACCGCCGCACCGCGGCACCCTTCGGCACCACCACCGCACACCCCGCGCCCGGGCCAGGCACCCGGGCGCGGCACCGATACGTCCACCACGGCGGGGGAAGCGCGGAGCACGGGGGCTCCACCGGGCACACCGGTCCGCACACCGCCGCGGCGGTGCCCGGGCGGCGGCCCGGACCGGCACCGCACCCCCTCCGGACGTCCTCCCGCCCACCACGAGACGGGACTTCCGGTATGACCCCGACAACCGTGCACACCGACCGCCTGGTGCTCACCCCCTACCGCCCCGGGGACGAGGACGCCTTCGTCGCCCTCCTGCGGGACGAGGCGGTCTGCCGCTGGATGGGGCAGGAACGCGCGCCCGAGAAGGAGATCCGGACGGTGTTCCGGGCGATCCTCGACGACGTCTACCCCAAGGCCCGGTTCGACGTGTGGGCCGTCTGGTCCGAGGGCCGCTACGTCGGCCACGCCGAGGTCAAGAAGACCGGCAACGTCGACGGCCACGAACTGGTCGCCGCGCTGACCAGACCCAGCTGGGGAAGAGGGCTCGGCACCGAACTGGTGCGCGGCCTCATCGACTACGCCGCCGGCACCCTGCGCCTCCCCGAGGTCTACGGCATGGTGGGCGCCGAGAACACCGCCAGCCTCGCACTCTGCGCCCGCCTGGGCTTCCGGCACGTCCGCGACGTGGTGGGGGAGGACGGCACGGTGACGAAGATGCTGGTCGTACCGACCGCCTGACCGTCCGGGGCCGGGCGGCCTGCCCGCCCGGTACCCGTCCCGCAGCGGTCACCTCAGGCATGAAGACCCCGTGAAAACCCTGTGGAGGCGATGTCGGTGGGTCCGCCTATGCTGCACCGGTAGATCGCGAAGGCACCACGAGGGGGCGCGGCATGTTCGGCAAGCTGTTCGGCAGGGGAGCGGAGAGACCCGCGGCGGATCCGCACGCCCTGCCCGTCCCGCCCCGGCAGAAGAACGGCATCTACCCGCTGCGCGCGCTCGGCGACGCGCGGGTGCACGCGCTGGTGGAGGCGGCCGGAGCCGGCGACTGGGCGGCGGTCAAGGCCGCGGCCGCCCCCTTCGACCTCGGCCGCGACCACCAGGTCCTCGGCCGGCTCGCCGAGGTGGCCGGCCTGGAGGAGTGGATCGGCCGGGCCGTCGAGGAGGACGTCCCGGGCCCGCCCTGGCCCGCCTCGACGCGGCGATCGACCAGCTCGCGGCCCACGGCCACACCGACGAGGCCGAGTCCCTGACCGCCCTGGCCGCCCGCCTCCGCGACACCGAGTAGCCCACCCCACCGGCCCCGGGCCGGCGATGCCGAGCCGCCGGGCCCGACACCCCGTCCGGGGGCGTCGGGCCCGCAACGCCGCGGCGCGGCGGCCTCACCGGCCCCGGGAGGTGCCCCGCCCGCCGCCGAGGACGCCGCCGGAGCGGGGCTTGACGAGCACCGGGCAGGAGTTCCACAGCGCCACCCCGGCGGTGAGCAGCTCCGCCACCGCGCGCCGCTCGGCGGGGGTCCACGCGGTGCACTCGCCGCCGCACAGCTTCTCGTAGGCGCCGTCCTGCGCGGGGCCCGGCCGGGGGAGCCGGGTGGCGGCCCCGCCCAGCCCGCGGGCCAGATCCTCGAAGAAGTTCCACGCCTCCAGCACCGCGCCCGGAGGGACGCGCCGCCGCTCCGGAGCGTCCAACCAGCGCTCGACGAGGGCGAGGTGCAGCATGCCGGCCTCGGGCGTGGTCAGCCTCCGCCCCCGCCGGCCGGCGTACACCCGGGCCTGCCGCACCGTGCCGAACACCGGCACCCGCCGGCCGCCGGCGTGCGGCAGCGCCACCACCTGATCGGGGTCGTCACCGGCACCGCCGGCCCACAGCACCACCCCGCCGCGGCCGGTCCCGCGCACCCGGTAGGCGTGGAGACTCCCCCGCCGACCCCGCCACCCGGGCGCGAACACCTCCGCCGTTCCGCTCTCCACCATGCCCGCACCCTGGCACGAACGGCGGGAAGCGGCACGGCATTTCCCCGGCGGCCGCCCCGCCCGCCCGGGGCGGGGGTCACTCGCGGCGCCACAGGGCAGGGACGCGGGGCGGCTCCCAGCCGGCCATCGAGATGTGGGCCTGCACGCAGCGGTAGGCACCGCCCTGATAGGTGACCCGGTCGCCCGCGGCGTAGGGGCGGCCGGGCGTCCAGGCGCCGCCGGGCGGGTCGGTCGGCGGATCGGTGGGGTCGCCCGGCCCCGGCGTCCCGTCGGCGTCCAGCACGAAGTCGAAGGTGCCTTCCCGCCCGCCGCCGGCCCCGCGGACGTTCATCAGCAGCGCCGCGTCGAAGAGGGCGTCGGTGGTGTTGCGCGGTTCGCCGGGGAAGTACAGCTGGGTGGTCAGGACGGGCCGGCCGGGGGCCTGCACCTTGACGTGGAGGTGGCGCGTGCGGCCCGGGTAGAGGCCCGGCACGATCGTGGTCAGCGAGAACGCGCCGCCCGCCGCCGTGAACTGGTGGCCGCGCAGGGTGTAGCCGGCCATGTCGTAGTCGCCGGCGTCGTCGGCCTGCCAGAAGTCGAGCAGCACCCCGGAGAGCGGGGCGCAGCGGCGGCCGAAGACGTAGCCGCTGACGGTCAGCGGGGTGCCCGGCGTGCCGGGGTCCACCAGGTTCGTCCGCAGCGGGGAGGCGGGCTTGAAGTACGGGCCCTCGATCTGGTCGTGGGTCGGGCCGTCCCCGTCGTCGCAGGCGGGCGTCGCGGACAGGGTGCGTCCGCGGCCGGCGGCGTCGCGGGCGAGCGCCACCGTGCCCGACGACAGCAGCGGGACCGCGGCCCCGGCGGCGACGGCCGCCTTGAGCAGGCTCTTGCGGCTGATCGGCCGGCCGGCGCCGGTGTCGCGGTGGGGGAGGGGTGTCATGGCGATTCCTCGGTCTCCTTGAGTAGGGAAGGAAGAGGGACGGGACGTGCCTGACAGGTGACCGGGGAGCGCGGCCGCGGTGGCCCGTGAACACGGCGGCGCGCGGACGGGGCGGGCCCCGGCGCGCACGCCGCGCGATGCCGTGCGCGGGGCCGGCCGCGGTGCGGTCACCGCCGATGACGGTACGGGCGGGGGCGGCGGTTCAGCGAGATACCGCTCGATCCCTCTGGGCGGCGTTATGGAGGAAAACGCGCCTGCGGCGGCCCCCGCCGCCCACCCGGGTGCCGCGCTCAGACGGCCCCCTCCTCCAGCGCGGCGGCGCCGCGGGCCGCCGGCCGGGCGGCCTGGCCGGCCCGGGTCCGCCAGTCCGTGTAGGTGTCGCAGTGCGCCGCGGTCCGCGCGTGCGCGTGCAGGGCCTGGGCCAGCATCGTGGCCGCGGTGTCGGGCCGCTGGTGCGCCGGGTGCCAGCCCAGTACGTGCCGCCATTGCAGGGGCGTACCGGCGAGCGGGCGGGTGGTCAGGCCGGGGGTGGGCGGGAAGGTGGCGCGGCACAGGCCCACCGCCCGGCCCACCTGCACCAGGTGCGCGCAGGAGACGGTGTCCGTCTCGTACATCCGGCGGGGACTGAAGCCGGCCCGGGCGCAGGCGGCGGTGAAGCAGTCCCCGAAACAGCCGTCGCCGGGGACGCACACCCAGGTCTCCCCGGCCAGGGCGGCCAGCTCGACCTCCCGGTCGCGGGCGCGCGGATGGCTGTCGGGGAGCATGACGAAGATGGGCTCGACGGCGATATCGCGCCAGGCGAGGTGCGGGGCGCCGGGGGGCGGGGCGGTCCCGCAGGCCCCGGCGAGCGCGAAGTCCAGGCGCCCTTCGGCCAGCAGCTCGGCCAACTCGCGCTCGGACCAGGAGACATGGGTTCTGACCGCGGTGTCCGGGGCGGCGTCGGCGAGCCGGTCCACCAGCGCGCCCAGCAGCGGGCCGTGGGTGGCGCCCAGCCGCAGGCGTGCGGCCTCCCGCCGGGTGCGGGCGAACCGGGCGGCCTCCCGCTGGAGTTCGCTCACCGCCGGCAGCACCACCCGGGTGCGCTCCAGGACGAGTTCGCCGAGCGCGGTGGCCCGTACGCCGTACCGCCCGCGCTCGAACAGCGCACCGCCGAAGGCCCGCTCGATCCGTCTGAGCTGCGCGCTGAGCGCGGGCTGGGCGAGGCCGAGCGCCGTCGCGGCTCTGGTCAGACTGCCCGCGTCGGCGATCGCGCGGAGGATCCTCAGATGTCGTAACTCCAGTTCCATGAAGGGAGCTTGCGCAATACGGGGACGGCGGGCAAGAGGTTGTTGAAACTTCAGGTGTCGGGCCCGTGGGCCGCGGTTCCCGGTCGGCGGCCGGGCCGCGGCAAGGGCCCGCACCGCGTCGCGATGCGGGCCCCGGTGCCGGCGGGGACGGCGGCGGCAGGGGGTCAGACCCCCGCGACGGACCGGATCCAGGAGCGGTACGCGGTCACGTTGCTGTAGGCCGTGGTCGACTGGCGGTCGCTGGTGGAGGCGACGCCGACCTGGACCCCGTTCGCCATCATCGGGCCGCCGGAGTCGCCGCCTGCGGTGATGCCGTCGCCCCAGGAGGCGCAGATCGCGGAGCCGCCGTAGGCGTCGGTGCAGCCGCCGGTGACGGTGACGTCGGCGTACTTCAGGTAGCGCGACTGGCAGTTGATCTCCGAACCGCACCGGGAGGTGGCGCCCCAGCCGTAGACCTGCACGTTCTGCCCGACGCTCACCGAGCCCGGCTGGCCGAGGACGGCATAGGTCGTGGACACCGGGCGGTCGAGGCGGACGAGCGCCAGATCCGCCCCGTGGGTGTAGGTCTGCACGCCGTTGGCCACGGTGCCGCCGCTGTACTGGTCCAGGCTCCCGATGCGGAACGACAGCGCGCCGCCGGCGACGCAGTGCTTGGCGGTGAGCACCCAGGTCGGGGCGATGAGGCTGGCCGAACAGGTCTCCTGGCCGTTCGCGTAGAGCCGGGCGGCCCAGGGGCCGCTGTCGGCGTACTGCCCGCCGATGATGGGCCGCGGCCCCGGGGCGCCGGGGCCGGCCGGCGCCGCGGTGGCGGTGGGGGCGGCGAGGGCGAGGACGGCGACCGCCGCGGCGGCGAGCGCGGGCACGAGCTTGGGTATACGCAAGGTTCCTCGATCCGGAAGGCACACCGCGGTCGGCGTGCGGGGACGGGGCCGACGGCCTCGGGGGCCGCGCCCACGGCGACCGCCGGAACGACCGGCCGGTTCGCCATGGACACGCACATACTTGCGCAGGGCGGTGTGAACGCAGTACTAACGCTTCGCCATAACACGGACGTTATGGAGCATCCGGCGGAGCGGCCGGGCCCCCTCCCCCCACGGCGGTCCTCCACCCCTGCGTTAGCCGGGCGTTAGCCGCGCGGCAGGCCCGCGGTAGCGGCCCTGGGCAGAGTGGATGCCGTACCGAGCAGACCACGCCACCGACCGTCCCGGAGGGACCTCGCATGAGCTCCAGCACCACTGCCCGCGCCCGCACCCACGGCCGCCGCCGCGCGCTGCGCGTCGCCGCCGCGGCCCTGACCGCGGCCGCCGCCCTCTCCCTGACGGCCTGTTCCGGTTCGGACGCCGCCGGGGGAAAGCCCGCGGGCCACGCGGACACCGGCGCGGCGGCCGCCGGATCGGGTGCGTCCGCCGCGGCCCAGGGTTCGTCCTCCCGGGCGGATTCCGGTGTGCCGAGCGCCGCCAAGGGGAGCACCGCCAAGGAGAGCACCGCGGGTACGCGGTCCGGCGGCACGCACACCGGCGCGGCCACGGCGTCGTCCCCGGTCCACACCCAGCCCCTGGCGGACGGCAGCACCGCCGAGATCTACCGGCTCGCCGGCGGGCACTACCGCGCCAAGATCGTCAGCCGTGGTGCGGTGCTGGCCACCCTGGAGACGAGCGACCAGCAGGTCGACGCGGGCCTCGACGCCAACGACATGTTCGTCCTGCTCACGATGGGCGGCGAGGTCCGTTCCTGGATGGGCGGCGGCCGGCAGGGGCCGGGCACCTTCACGCTCGCGGGCGGCTGGACGGCCAAGGTGACCAAGGCCGGCGAACAGCGGTACCGCGCGCAGATCATCGGCCGTGACGGCTCGGTGGACGCCACCCTGGAGACGAAGGGGCACGACGTCGGCGTCGACGCCAACGGCGTCTCCATCGTCCTCAGCACCGGCGGCATCATCAGCGCCCACGGGTAACCCCCTCACGGCGGGCCTCAGGCGGCCGGCGGCCGCGCGGTGAGGGCCGGGCGGACCCTGGTGAGCATCAGGTCGAGGAACTGGTCGGGGTGGCGGAAGCCGGCGAAGTGACTGGCGCCGCGGATCAGCGCGAACTCCTTGACGGGGGCGCTGACCTCGTCGAAGAAGCGCTTGGCCGGCTGCGGCGGGGTCAGCACGTCTGCATCGCCCTGGAAGACGAAGAACGGGATCGCGAACGCGGTGCCCTCGGCCCGTTCGTCGATGGCCGCGGCCTGCACCTGGAGTTGCTCGGAGTAGTTCATGGCCCCCAGGTAGGCGCGCAGGCCGCGCAGGGTGTGCAGGGGGGAGAACCACAGCGAGCGGACCACCACCGTCTTCATGGTGTCGTAGGACAGCGGATCGCTGGTCAGGACCAGCTTGTTGAAGGCGGCGACCTGCCGGACCGTCCAGGCCCGCCGGTCGGCGCCCATCTCCAGCGCGGCGGCCAGCTCCTTCTTCTTCCCCGCCGCGCGGAGGCGGTCCACCATGGCGTCGTACGCGGAGCGTTCGCGGCCGCCGTCGAGGATGTTCTGGTCGGTGCCGACGTAACCGGAGTACAGCTCGGGGTGGTTGCGGGCCAGCCGCAGGCCGAGCACGGTGCCGAAGGAGTTGGCGACCAGCAGCACCTTCGGCACGCCGAGCCGGGTCCGGACGTACTCGGTGACCTCCAGCGCATCGCGGTGCAGCTGCTCGAAGCTCAGCTCGCCCTGGCCGCCGGGGCCGGCGGCGGCGAAGGTGAAACCGGCGCCGCGCATGTCCCAGCGCACGACCGTGAAGTGCTTCTCCCAGGCGCGGGTGCGCGGGAGGAACACCAGGTTGGAGGCGCCCGGGCCGCCCAGGATCTCCAGGACCACCGGGTTGCCGAGGTCCTCGCCGCGGATCGAGATCCACTGGTCGAGGCCGCCGATCCGTACGAACCCGGACTCGTCGATGCCGTGCGGAGTGGTGAGGCGGATCTTCCTGGCGAGCGCGGCGCGCTTGAGCTGCCGGTGGCCGAGCAGGCCGGCCAGGGGCGCGGCAAGGGCGGCGGCGGTGACGGAGGCGACGGCGACGATCACGGTTACTCCCCTAAACTGTTTATCGCGTCAGCAGATGCGTTTAAGGTATATACAGTTCTTGGGCGGCGTCAACCGGCCCGCCGACCAGGACGAGGAGGAGAGCCGACATGGCCAAGGAGAAGGCCCGCGACCTGCGCACCGGTATCGCGCTGCTGTGGGGCGAGCAGGACCGGCCGACCCGCGGGCCCAAGCCGAGCCTGACGCCCCGCCGGATCGCCGACGCCGCGGTGGACCTCGCGGACGCCGAGGGCCTGGCCGCGGTCTCCATGAGCAAGGTCGCGGCCGCCTTCGACCTCTCCGCGATGGCGCTCTACCGCTACGTCCCCGGCAAGACCGAACTCGTCGAGCTGATGGTCGAGTCGGTCCTCGCCCAGGTGCCGGACCTCTCGGCGGTCGAGGGCGGCTGGCGGCCGCGCCTGACCCACTGGGCCCGCCTCTCCCAGCAGGTCCACCGCGCCCACCCCTGGCTGCTGGCCGCCACCGCCCTGCGCCGCCAGGCCATGGGCCCGCACCAACTGGGCTGGCTCGACGCCGCGTTCGCCGCCCTCGAACCCACCGGCCTGCCCGCCGCCCAGCAGCACCGCATCTTCGTCCTGATTGCCGGCCTGGTCCGCACCGTGGCCCAGGAGCAGGTCGACTTCGACCAGCAGCACGACCAGGAATGGAACCGCCTCACCGGCGAGCTGATCACCCGCCACGCCGCCCGCTTCCCCCACCTCACCCACGCCATCGCGCACGGCGCCTTCACCCCCGACACCGCCGACCCCCTGGACTTCCCCCTGGCCCGCGTCCTGGACGGGGTACAGGCACTCATCGACCGGACGGACCGGGACGGCCGGACGGACGGGAACGAGCGGAGGGGCGGGGAAGAACCGTCCTGACGGAATCGGGGCGGGCCGGTACGCGCGGGGTGGCCGGGCCACGCCGCGAGCACCGGCCCGCCGACAGGCCGGTACGCGTCCGCCGGGAACTGCCGACCGCCGCCTGCCAACTGCCGCCCCCGCTCCGCTAGCCGGTGATGTCGATGGTGTCCTTGGTGGGCGCGGAGGACGGGGCCGGGGCGGGGGCGGTGCCGGCCGGGCCGGCGGTGCCCGCGGTCACCCGGTTCAGCAGGGCCGTGAGGTCCAGGCCCGAGAGCGAGCTGAGGAGTTCCATCCCCTGGGCCACGTTGGTGGCCACGGTGCGGGGGAGTTGGGCGGCGCCGTCGGTGGAGATGACGGTCAGCTTGTCGACGGCGGCCAGCGGCTCGGACGCCTTGGCGACGATCTGCGGGAGCACCTCGACCAGCATCTGGAGGACGGCCGCGTCGCCGTAGCGCGCGAACGCGTCGGCCTTCTTGTGCATCGCCTCGGCCTCCGCGGTGCCCTTCGAGGCGAGCGCGGCGGCCTCCGCCTCGCCCTCCAGCCGTACCGCCTCGGCGAGCGCGGCGCGGTGCAGCTTCTCGCCCTCACCGGTGAGGCGGGCCCGTTCGGCGGCCGCCTCGGCCTCCTTGACCTGGGCGATGCGGCGCGCCTCGGCCTCCTGCTCGGCCTGGTAGCGGGCGGCGTCCGCGGGCTTGCGGACCTGGGTGTCCAGTTCCCGGTCGGTCAGCGCCGCCCGGCGTTCGGCGACCTTCTCCTGTTCGGAGAGGACCTCCTGCTGCCGCGCGGCCTCGGCCAGCGGACCCGCCGCGTTCGCCTTGGCGGCCGCCGCCTCGGTCTCGACCCGGATCTCGGCCTGCTTCAGGTAGAGCGTCCGCTCCGCGACCGCGATCTCCTCGGCGGCCTTCAGCCGCGCCTGCTCCGAGGCCCGCTTGGCGTTCGCCTCCGCGATGTCCGCCTCCTGGCGGGCCCGCGCGGCCTCCGGCCGGCCCAGGTCCTCCAGGTACGAGCCCTCGGTGGTGATGTCCTGGATCTGGAACGCGTCGAGGATCAGGCCCTGCCCGGACAGACTGGCCTCGGCCTCCTCGGCGACCTGCCCGGCGAACGCGGCCCGGTCGCGGATGATGTCCTCGACCGCCATCCGGCCGACGATCGCCCGCAGCGCGCCGGACAGCACCTCCTGGGTGAAGCCGACGATGCCGTCCTGCTGCTGGAGGAAGCGCTGCGCGGCGGCCCGGATGGCGTCCTCGCTGCCGCCGACCTTGACGATCGCGACGCCGTCGAGGTTGGCCTTCACCCCGCGCAGCGTGACGGCCCCGCGCACCGCCACCGGCAGATGTCTGCTGGACAGGTCCAGCGTGAAGCGCTGCTGGACGAACGGGACGACGAAGACACCGCCGCCCACCACGACCTTCTGGCCGCTGTTGTCGACGCTGACCCGGCCGGTCTCCGGATCGGTGGACCTCTTGCCGCGCCGGCCGGTGATGAGGAACGCCTCGTTGGGCCCGGCGACCTTGTACCGGGTGATCACCACCAGGGCGAGCAGCACGACGAGGACCACGGCGCCTATGACGGCTATGGCGACTGAGTTCATGAAAAATCCCCCTTGGGGTGATGGAACAGGTGGCCGGCGGAGGGCGGGGCCGCGCCGGGGCCGGTGCGGCGTCCGGCCGGGATACCCGGCTCCGGTGACCGGCGTCGGTGACCGGAGCCGGGTCCGCCGTCAGCGTTCGACGCGGCGGACCGCCACCGAGGTGGACGAGAGCGCGGCCTCCACCCAGATCTCGGCGCCCCGCTCCACGGGGACCGCGCTCCGGGCGGCCAGCTTCACGGGCTGCCCGGCGAGCCGCAGCAGCACCTCGCCGTACCCGTCGGCGGGGATCGCGGTCACCACCGATCCGGCGGTGCCGACCAGGTCGCCCTGGCGCGGCGCCGGATCCGTTCGGTCCCGCATCAGCGCCCGGCTGAACCGCCAGGTGGCCCACCCGGCGACCGCGCCCGCCGCCACCCCCGTGCCCGCGGCGGACGCGGTACCGAGTCCGGTGCCGGACGCGATCGCCCCGGCGAACCCGGCCATCGACAGGAAACCGGCGATCACGGGCAGCGACAGCAACCCGTCGAACAGCCCGTCCGGCGCACCGCCGAACAGGCCCTCCAGCACCCCGTCGAAGACCAGCGACAGCGCGAGCACGGCGATCCCGCCGATACCGAGACCCAGAAACCAGCCCATGACCAGCCCTTCCGTGCTCGCTCCCACCGCTCGAACGGGCATGATCGTCACACGTGGCCGGGCCGCCGCACATTGCCGTACCCCGGCAATCTTTACGCGTCTTTGATGTGCGGCCCGGTCGCCGCCGCCCGGTGCGAGATGCCCGGTCTGCGCCTCTTGACTCCACGCGAAATGGGAGGAAACTGGGACATAGCCAGACAACCGGAGAGCCGCACCGTCGACAGAGACGTCTGTTGGCAGGAGACCCTTGACGTGGCTCTGGTCAGGCCCCCGGAAGCCCCGCGAACCGGAGCCTCAGCGACGACTGAGGTAGAGGGTTGCGATGAGGACTCCCGGGGACTGTGTTGTCCGGAGCCGTTCGGGCCCTCTTCGCGGCCCGGGTATCCGGCCGCGTCAGCGGATCGCGCCGTCCTTCCGCTCGGACACCGTCCGTCCCGGCGCCCGGAGCGCGTACAGCTTCACCGGATGGCCGCCGGCCTCCCGAAGTCCCAACGGCCGTGCGCTGCGCGGGTGATGACCGTCGGCCGGTGCGCCCGGTGCCGCGCCGTCCACCGCCCGCGGCAGTGCGGTCCGTTCCTGCGTCATCCCGCCGTCATGGGCGGTCGCCCCGCTGCGCGCCATGGCCGCCGCAGCGCTCGTTGGCCTTCACCACGGTGAGGACGATCTTCTGGTGCCGCAGCGGCGTACCGGGCCTGGGCCGCTGGTCGCAGACCTTCCAGCTGCCGGGCCACAGGACGTGCCGTCCGGCGCCCCGGCCGTCGTGAAGCCGGACGCCGGTGTCGTAATTCAGCGCCTGATAGGCGGAAACCAGGCCCTTGCCGCTGAGGTCGGGCATGGTGCCGTCGGCGGCGCGGGCCGCGGTGGCCGGGACGAGCGCGGCGAGGGCGGCGGCGCCCAGGGCGAGGGGGAGCGCGGCGGCGGTGCGGCGGGCACGCGAGGTGGCTGTTCCGGTGCTGCCGGGCATGCCGGTCATGGCGGTCATATCGGTCATGACGGGAGAACGCCGCGGCGGCGGCGGGGGTCACGGCGGTGCGGCAGGTGGCGGAGGGAAGGGGAGTGGGGGGCTCCGGTGAGTGCGGCCGAGGGGCTGAGCTAGGGTCGTTATCTCCTCGTGACGAGCTGACTACAGCCATGTAGACATCTTCAGACCGGCTGACTAAGGTATGCCTTCGCTAACTGAGGTAAGGCATACCGGTGCTGTGTGCGGGCCGGAGAGGACGACTATGTGGGACGACGCGTTTCCGAGCTTCTTGATCGGCTTGAGAGAAGGGCTGGAAGCCGGACTCATCGTTTCGATCCTCGTCGCCACGCTCGTCCGGGCCGGGGCCAAATCCCGCCTGCCGCAGGTGTGGACCGGCGTGCTGGCCGCGATCGCGCTGGCCATGAGCTTCGGCGCGGTCCTCACGTTCACCGCCGCCTCGCTCTCGGCCACCGCGCAGGAAGCCTTCGGCGGCACGCTCAGCGTGATCGCGGTGGCGTTCGTCACCGCGATGGTGTTCTGGATGCGCCGCTCCGCGCGCAGCCTCTCCGGTGAGATCAAGGAGAAGGTCACCGGCGCGCTCGCGATGGGCTCGGGCATGCTGATCGTCACCTCCTTCCTGGCCGTGGGCCGGGAGGGGCTGGAGACGGCGCTGTTCCTGTGGACCACCGCGCGGGCGGCCGGCGAATCCGCCGGGCCGATGCTCGGCGCCGGGATCGGGCTGGTCATCGCGGCGGGGCTCTGCTGGGGCCTCTACCGCCGGGTCCTCAAGATCAACCTCACCAAGTTCTTCACCGCCACCGGCGCCGTGCTGATCGTCATCGCCGCCGGTGTCCTGGGCTACGGCCTGCGGGACCTCCAGGAGGGCGGGGTGCTGCCCGGCAAGGCCGCGTTCGCCTTCGACCTCAGCCACGGCATCGACCCCAACGCCTGGTACACCACGCTGGTGCAGGGCGTCTTCAACCTGATGCCGGCCATGACCTGGCTCCAGGTCCTCGCGTACGCCGGTTACCTCGTGATCGTGATGACGCTGTTCATCCGCGGGGTGCGGTCCGCGGCCGGTGCGAAGGCGGCCCCGGCGCCGCGGCCGGCCACGGCAGCTACGGCGGCCACGGCAGCTCCGGCGGCCGCCGCGGCTCCGGCGGTCGCGGAGGCGGCGGGAGCGGACCAGGCCGCGGGCGACCGGGCCGGGTCGGACAAGACCACGGCGGACACCGCCCCGGACGCGGCCGCGGAACCCGCGGCGGCGCCCGCCGAGCAGCCCGCCGCCGAGCCCGCGGCCGACGCCGGGCCGGCACCGGACGGTGCGCCCGCCGGGGCCGGGCGGAAGCGGCCCGCGTGGCTGCTGCCGGTCGCGGTGGTCGCGGTACCCGCCGTCGTCGCGGGCGGGATCGTCGCCTTCGGCAAGTCCAAGCCGGCCGGCGCGCCGACCATCGCGGTCTCCGAGAAGGAGTGCGGCAAGGGCTTCACCGCCCCCAAGCCCGGGCGGCAGACCTTCCAGATGCAGAACACCGGCGACAAGACCTCCGAGGTCTACCTCGTCGACCCGGCGAGCAACGCGGTCTACGGCGAGATCGAGGGCCTGGCCCCCGGCACCACCCGCGACCTGGTCGCGACCATCGCCGGCGGCTCGTACGCCTGGCGCTGCGTGCCCACCGGCGGCAAGGCGGTCACCTCGGCCGCCGTACGGGTCAGCGGCGGGGGCGGCGCCAAGGCCGTGGTGCCGGTCTCCGAGGCCGACCTGGCCGCTCCGCTGCGCGCCTACAAGGAGTACGTCGACCGCGGCCTGGGCACCCTCGCGGACCAGACGCAGCGGCTCAGCGACGACCTCGCCGGCGGCGACCTGGACAGCGCGCGGACCGACTGGCTCACCGCGCACCGCACGTACTCCTCGCTCGGTGCGGCCTACGGGACGTTCGAGGACTTCGACAAGAAGATCAACGGGCGGGCCGACGGGCTGCCGGACGGCGTCCACGACAAGGACTTCAGCGGCTTCCACCGGATCGAGTACGGGCTGTGGCACGGCGCGTCCGCGGACGAGCTGAGCGGGCCCGCGCAGCAGCTGCACGAGAACGTGGTGGGCCTGCGCAAGGCGTTCCCGACCCAGGACTTCGACCCCGGTGACCTGCCGCTGCGGGCCCACGAGATCCTGGAGAACACCCTCCAGTTCGAGCTCACCGGCGACACCGACGAGGGCAGCGGCACCAACCTCGCCACCGCGGACGCCAACCTCACCGGGACCCGGGAGCTGCTCGACGTCCTGAACCCGCTGATCACCCGGCGCGACCCGCAGCTGCTGGCGACCATCGGGGACGACATCGACCGGCTACAGAAGCTGCTGGACGGCGCGCACCACGACGGCACCTGGACGCCGGTCGAGAAGCTCGACGCGACCACCCGGCAGCGGCTGAACGGCGCCACCGGCGAGCTGCTGGAGCACCTGGCGCCGGTCCCGGACCTGCTGGAGATCCGCAAGTCCGCCTGACCGGCCGGGACCGCGGGCGCCCGGGCACCCCGGGCGCCCGCCCCGCCGGCCGCCGCGGCCCCACCGCCGCACCCACCACCCGAACCGCACCACCCCCGCACGTCCGAAGGGAACACCACGAGATGTCCGCCGAAACGCCCGGCCCGCAGGGCCGCTGTCCCGCCGACCGGCGCTCGTTCGTGAAGACGGCGCTGGGCGCCGGCGCGGCCGGTGCGGTGCTGGCCGGCGGCGGGTTCGCGCTGAGCCAGAGCCAGTCCGGCACCGCCGAGGCCGCCGACACCACCAACGCCGGGAAGGTGCCGTTCCACGGCGTCCACCAGGCGGGCATCCTCACCCCGCAGCCCACCGCGGCGGCCTTCGTCTCGCTGAACGTCATCGCGGACAACCGCAAGGAGCTCACCGAGCTGCTGCGCACCCTCACCGAGCGCGCGCGGTTCCTGACCGCCGGCGGCGCGCCGCAGGACCTCGGCGTCGGTGCCCCGCCGTCCGACAACGGCATCCTCGGCCCGGTCGTCCCGGCCGACGCGCTGACCGTCACGGTCGGCGTCGGTGCCTCGCTCTTCGACGACCGCTACGGGCTGGCCAGGGCCAAGCCGCGCAAGCTGACGCCGATGCGGACCTTCCCCAACGACAACCTCCAGGCCGCCGAGTGCCACGGTGACCTCTCGCTGCAGATCTGCGCGGGCCGCCAGGACGTCGTGCTGCACGCGCTGCGCGACATCGCCCGGCACACCCGCGGCGGGATGCAGATCAAGTGGCGCATCGACGGCTTCCAGAACGCGCCCCGGCCCAGCGGCACCCAGCGCAACCTGCTCGGCTTCAAGGACGGCATCGCCAACCCGGACACCAAGTCCGGCCGGGAGATGGACCGGCTGGTGTGGGTGGCCGACGGCCTCGGCGAGCCGGCCTGGGCCACCGGCGGCAGCTACCAGGTGATCCGGATCATCCGGATGCTGGTGGAGTTCTGGGACCGGGTCTCGCTGGCCGAGCAGGAGAAGATGTTCGGCCGCCGCAAGGACACCGGCGCCCCGCTGGACGGCGCGAACGAGTCCGACGTGCCCGCGTACCACAAGGACCCGCACGGCACCGCGATCCCGCTGGACGCGCACATCCGGCTCGCCAACCCGCGCACCGCGAAGACCGACGACTCCCGTATCCTGCGCCGCGGCTACAACTACGACCGCGGCGTGGACAACGTCGGCAACCTGGACATGGGGCTGGTCTTCTGTAGCTACCAGCAGGACGTCATCCGCCAGTTCGAGGCCACCCAGGAGCGGCTGATCGACGAGCCGCTGGTGGACTACATATCGCCGACCGGCGGCGGCTACTTCTTCGCCCTGCCGGGCGTGCGGGACAGCTCCGACTGGTTCGGCCGCGGGATGCTGGCCGCCGCCTGAGCCGCCCGCCCGGGCCGCCCGCGCGGCCCGGGCCCGCTGCCGGCTCCGGTGCGTCAGATCCGCAGGGTCAGCGGCGGATGCGCGCCGTTCAGGTAGTGGTCGCCGATCGCGCGGAGGCTGTGCGCGGGGGAGCGCTGCGCGGTCAGCACCCGGGCGTTGCGCCAGAACCGGTCGAAGCCCGGGTCGCGGACGGTCCCCTCGCCGGCGGTCAGTTCCATGATCCGGGTGGTGATCTGGAGCGCGGCCTGGCCGGTGACCGCCTCGGCCGCGGCGACCAGCACCGCGATGTCGGCGCGCTCGTTCACGCCCAGCTCCCGGCCCATCAGCAGGCCCCGGGCCAGTGCCTCGGTGGCCGGTTCCACCACGGCCGCGGCGGTGTGCGCGGCGGCGACCAGCTCGCCGTACGCCAGCAGCAGGTACGGGTCCCGGCCCGGCTGCTCCGCATACCCGGCCGGGTCCGGCTCCGCGGACTGCCAGGGCCGCGGGGCGGCGCGGCTGAGGTCGCGGGCCTCGGCCAGCGCCCCCTCGGCGATGCCCAGGGCGACGTGGACCAGGCCCAGCCGCAGCGCCAGCGGGGCCAGCGTGGCGTACGGGGTGATGTGCTGCTCGTCGTGGGAGACCGTGCCGAGGATCTGCCCGGGCGCCACCGGGACACCGTCGAAGGTGAGGCTGCCGGCGCCGGTGAGGCGCTGGCCCAGCCGGTCGTGGGCCGGTTCGGTGGTGATCCCGGGGTGGGCCGGGTCGACCAGCGCGATCAGCCAGTCGCCGGTCTCGGTGCAGCCGGCGCCGACGACCAGGCGGTCGGCGACGGCGACCCCGGCCGCGAACGCGCGCCGGCCGTGCAGCAGACCGCCGCTCCCGTCCGGGGTGAGGGTGAGATCGGGGGTGCCGGCCGGGGCGGTGGGCGGCTCGCCGTCGGCGGCCGGGTTGCCGGTGTCGCCGGCCAGCAGCCACTGCCCGTCGGCGACCCGGCCTTCGAAGGCGTCGGCCTGCTGCGGGGTGCCGAAGAAGCGGGCGCTCCAGGTCAGCGCGTAGTGGCGGGCGAGGAGTTCGCCGATGGAGCTGTCGGCCGCCGCGATCTCCCGGATGACCGCGCAGGCGGTGCGCCAGTCGCTGCCGCCGCGCAGCGGTCCGGGCGGGGTGAGCAGGGCCGGCAGCCCGGCCTCCCGCAGCCGGGACAGCTCGTCGAACGGCGGTTTGCCGGCCCGGTCGCGGACCAGCGCGTCGACGGCGAGGTCGTCGGCGAGTTCGCGGGTGACGCGCGGCCAGTGCGCGTCCTCGGCCGGGGGCGCGGCCGGCGGGGCGGCGGGGCGTGCTGCGGACCTCTTCGGCATGGCGCCGTTCACCGTCCTCCTCGGCCGGAACGGGGCCGTGGGGGAGTCCCGTTCCGCGCGTGCTGAGCGTGTCTGAGCTGATGCTGCCCGGGCTGCGGGCGCTGAGCTGGGGTACCGCGCTTCCCCAGTTTTCCCACTGGATTGGTAGGGAATTGGGTTACCCGCATGATGCGGCTGAACTTTCGCCCGGGGCAAGGGGTGTTCAAGGGGTGGACGCCGCGGGGCCGCATTCCGGACGCCCGCGAGGCCGCCGGCGGTGCCTACGGGTTGGTCCAGGAGGCCGGATCCTCGGTCAGCGCCGAGACCCGGCCCGGGAGTTCGGCCGACGCGACATCGGCCAGCGAGACCCCGTCCAGGATCTGCCGGACGTTGGCCCGCAGCGCCACCCACAGCGGCAGCAGCGCCTCGGCGGGGCCGGTGTACGACAACTCCGGCGGCCGCACCCCGCGGACGGACACCAGCGGCCCGTCCACGACCCGGATGACATCGGCGATGCTGATGGCCTCCGGCGGCTTGGCGAGGCGGTAACCGCCGTTCCCGCCGCGCTGGCTGAGCACCAGGCCGCCCCGGCGCATATCGCCCAGGATGCCTTCGAGGAACTTGTGCGGGATGTCCTGGGCGTCGGCGATCGCCTCGGCCTTGAGCGGGCCGCCGTCCGGGGCGTGCGCGAGTTGCAGCGCGGCGCGCACCGCGTAGTCCGCTCTGGCTGAAATCCGCATGGCGGCATTATCCCCGAGCGACCGGAGCGGGCGCGCGCACCACCCTTGACGGCGCCCGCCGCCGCCTCGACACTCAAGGGCGGGAATCCTGGCCAACAGGTAGGGAAAACATGGGGCACACAGAGCGGGACAGCGACCGCGCCGGGCGCGCGGCCCGTCCGCTTCCCCTCCTCACCTCGCGCCGGCACATCGATCTGCTGCGGGTCTGTAGCGCGGCGTAGTCCCTCCCGCGGGGCGCCGGCGGCCCGGTTCCCCTGAACGCCGCGCCACCCTGCGGGCCCACGGGCAGTGCCCGCGGCCACCGCTCGGGCGTCCCGTCCACGCCCCTGCGCGGCCGCCGCCCCCGGCCGCCCGCCCGTACGTCCACCCACCGGACCTCGTACCCAGGGACTCGTATGACCTCCATCTCCGCATCCGCCGCCGCCTCCGCCGAGCCGTCCGCCGACGGCCCCGCCGCGCACCGGGCCGCCGGCCCGGCCTTCCGGGGCCGGATCGGGTCCGACATGCGCAGCGGCCACTACCCGGTCCCGCACCGCTACCGCCTCTCCCTCTCCCCCTCCTGTCCGCACTGTCTGGCCCTCGCCATCACCCACGGCCTGCTGGAGCTCGGCGACACCCTCCCGGTGACCGTGCTGCCCGCCGTCCCCGACGCCCCGGACTGCGGATACGCCGCGCTGCGGCCGCTCTACGAGGCCGGCGCCCACCAGTACCGCGGCCCGGCCACCGCGCCGGTGCTCAGCGACGACTGGACCGGACGGATCGTCAGCACGCACGCCCCGGACATCCTGCGCGACCTCGCCGGGCGGTTCGGCGCCCGTGGCCCGGTCCTGTACCCGGCCGGCGCCGACGGCGCCCTGGAGGTGCTGGAGCGGCTCGGCGAGGACGGCATCAACCGGGCGGCCCAGCACGCCGGCCGCCTGGGCAGCGACCACCCCGGGTATGGGACCGCGCTGGCCACCCTGCTCGGCGCGCTCGCCGCACTGGACCGCCGGCTGGCCGACCGCCCGTACCTGCTCGGCGGCGAACTCACCGCCGCGGACGTGCAGGTGTGGGTGACCCTGGTCCAGCTGGACACCGTCCACCGCTGGCACCTGGACGCCGACGCCGTGCACCGCATCGCCGGCCACCGCCGCCTGTGGGCCTACGCCCGCCGGCTGGCCGCCCACCCCGCCTTCGGGCGCCCGCTCGACCTGGACGCCATCGCCCGCCGCCACCACGCCCGGTGCCGGGGCCGGGAGGCCGCCGGCGCGGCCGTCCAGATCGTCGACTGGACCACCGCGCACACCCCCGGACGCCGCATCACACCGGCCCCGCGCTGACCGGGCCGCACCCCGCCACCCGCAGGGGCAGCGACTTCAGACCGTGGATGAAGTTGGACACCAGCCGCTGGGGCGGGCCGCCGACCGCCACAGCGGGCAGCAGCGCGCAGGTCTCCTCGTAGAGCACCCGTAGCTGCAACCGCGCCAGGTGCGCGCCCAGGCACACGTGCGGGCCGTCGCCGAAGGAGACGTGCGGGTTCGGGGCGCGGGCGAGGTCGAGCCGGCCGGGGTCGGCGAAGACCCGCTCGTCGTAGTTGGCCGAGCCGTGGAAGACCACGACCTTCTCGCCGGCCCGGATCGTCCGGCCGGCGAGTTCGGTGTCCTCGGCGGCGGTCCGGCGGAAGCTGAGCACCGGCGGGTGCCAGCGCAGCAGCTCCTCCACGGCGCGCGCCACCGGTACCGCGCCGGTGCGCAGCGCCCGGTAGGCGGCGGGGTGCCGGGCCAGTGCCAGCAGCCCGCCGGGGGCGGCGCTGCGGACGGTGTCGTTGCCCGCGACGGTCAGCAGGAAGAAGAACATCTCCAGCTCGGGACCGGTCAGTTCGCGGTCCGCGGCGAGCACCGACAGCACGTCGTCGCCCGGGTTCCGCCGCTTGTGCGCGGCCAGCTCGCGGGCGTAGCCGAACATGTCCTGGAGCATCGCCGGGGCGCGCGGATCGGCGGGCCGGCCGTCCGCGCCGGCCACCGCGGGCCCGGCCTCGTCCGGGTCCTGGTAGCCGATGACCCGGCGGGTCCAGTCCAGCAGCAGCCCGCGGTCGCCGGGCGGAACGCCCAGCAGATCGGCGAGGTTGAGCAGCGCGTAGTCGTCGGTGACCGCGGTGACGAGGTCGCACACCCCGTCACCGCCGGTGCGTGCGGCGCCGACCGCGGCGGTCAGCAGGGCGCGGGCCCGGGCCCGTACGGCGGACTCGAAGCGCTCCACCCGGCCGCGGGTGAAGGCCCGGCTGACCAGGCGCCGCAGCCGCCCGTGGTCGTTGGGTCCGGCCGTGTCCGCCTCCGGCCCGGTGCCGGGGGACGGGTCCTGATTGAGCATCATCCGCCGGATGAACGGCAGGTCGGCGGGGTCGGGATCGCGGATCTGGGTGGCCCCGAGCCAGGAGGAGAACGTGCGCGCGTCCTTCAGCACCCGCACCACGTCCCGGTGCCGGGTGACCGCCCAGAAACCGGGCCCGGTCGGCCAGCCCAGGACCTCGGGCTCGTCCTGCCAGGCCACCGGGTGGCGGTCGCGCAGCAGCCGGTACGCATCGTGCGGCAGTCCGGCGGCGTAGCCGCGCGGGTCGAAGACGTCGGGGACGCCGTCCGCCCGGCCCGCCGGGGCACCGTTCCGCCGCTGTCGTGCCGCGGCGGTTCCGCCACCGCCCGGATCGGCCAAGGACGCCACGCGCTCTCCTCACGTGTCCGGTGCCGGGCCACGGGCCGGCACCCGTCCGCGCACCCGGCGATGACGTCCCCCCACCCTGGCCGCCGCCCCGCGCCCCCGCAAGAGGGCCGCCCCGCCCGGCCCGCAGGGGGCAAGTACGCTCCCCTCCATGGCCCGCCCCTTTCGTTCCGCCCCGGACGGCTTGTGCGCCGCGGCGTCCGGCCGCGGCCGCCGGCCCGGCCGGAGCAGCCGTGCACCTGTGCGCCGGCACCCCGTTCCCGGGCCGTCCCGAACACCTCCCCGAGGACGCCGCCGGAGCCCCGCCGGACCGGTGCGGCGCCTCCTGCCGCCGCCTTCCGCCCCGACCCCGCCCACCTCGGAGGAACCCCGGTGATCAACGCATCCATCGGCGCCCTGCCGGGCCTCATACCGGCCTTCCTCGTCCTCGCCGCGCTCCTGGGGGCCGCCGCCGCGGCCGCCGCCCGCGCCAGGGGCGGCCCGGTCGCCCTGTCCGCGCTGACCGCGGCCGCCCTCGCCGGGGTCCTCGTCGTGACCCTGCTGCCCGGGGGAGGCGGCTCGGGGCAGACCGGATTCTGCGACACCGGCCTGCCCGGCTGGGGATTTCTCGGCTCGGAGTCCTCGCGTTGGAACATCGCGCTGTTCCTCCCGGTGAGCTTCCTCGCCGTCCTGCTGTTCCGCCGCCCGGTCGCCGTGCTGGCCGGGGCGCTGCTGCTCACCGGCGCCGTCGAACTGGTCCAGGCGGTGGCCGGACTGGGGCGGGCGTGCAGCTACGACGACCTCAAGGCTAACGCGCTGGGCGGCCTGCTCGGGGTCCTGCTCGGCACCACCGCCCTGGGGGTCCGCCGGCGCCGCCCGCCACTTACGGTCCGGGACACCCTGTGGGGCACCGGAGCGGCCGCCGCCGGCGGGCTGCTGCTGACCGGCCTCTTCCTGCTCGCCGTCGAGCCGACGCACGGGGAAGCGCGGGCGCAGGACCGGCGTGCGGAGCGGATGGCCCAGGAGGCGTGGCTGACCGCGGCCGTCGTCGAGCTGTTCGGCCCCGGCGCGCCGACCGGAGGAGGGGACGGCCGGAAGCTGCCCGACGGGCGCTGGCGCCTCATGGCCGAGGTGCCCGGGCGCGGTTCGGTGGTCGCCCTCTGGCCGGACCGCGTGCTGGAGCGGTTCACGTGGCAGCCGGCCGGGGGCACCGGGAAGGGGACCGGGAGCCTGCCCGCGGCCCGGGCGCGCGCGGTCGCGGACCGCTTCGTCCGGAAGTGGTGCCCAGGGGCGGCGGCGGGCGCGGAGGCCGTCCTCGCGCCGCCGGCCGGTGAGCCCGGCGGCCACCTCCTGACGTACCGTCAGAATGACCCGGGGGACGGCCGTCCGGTGCGGCTGGAGGTGACGGTGTCGCCCGCGGGGCGGGTGGTGGCGCTGAGGACGCACGGCGCCGTGCGGGGCGCGGAGCCGCGCTGACGGTTCGCGCCCGCCCCATCTCGGGCCCCCGGCGCCCGCCGGTTAGGGTGCGCGCATGGGAGCGAGCGAGGGCGCGGGCGCCACGGGGGACGCGGCCGTTCTGGACTGGCGGACGGTCGTCCACCGGGACTTCGACGTCGATCTGGACGAGCCGGGCGAGCGCAGCGGCGCGGCGCTCGACGCGCTGCTGGACGACCTGGGAGCGGCGGCGGCGGAGGCGGGCTGCGCGCTCGTCGGCGAGTGGGCGGAACGGCTCTCCAGGGCGCTGGCGGCCGGAGTGCCGGCGCTGCTGCGGCGGCTGTCCCACTCCGACCCGGCGGTCCGGCGCATCGTCCCGGTGGTGCTGGCCTACGCGACCGCCGCCGAGGAGGACCTCGTCCCCGGGATCTGCGCGCACCTGCGGACCGCCGCCGAACCGGCCGTCCGGCTCGGCCTGCTGCTCGCGCTCGGCCGGTGCGCGGAGGCTCCCGAGGCGCGGGCCCGGCTGCGGCGCGGGCTGCGCGGCGAGCCGGCCGAGGCGCTCGGTGCCGCGCTCGGCCTGCTGCTGCGCCCGGCTGCGCACGGCACCGGCGCGTGGTCCGGCAGCGCCGCCACCCGGCCGCTCGCGCCCGAGGACGAGGAGGCGGTGCTCGGGGCGCTGACGCGCTGCGCGGGCGACGCCGGCCCGGCGCTCGCCGAGCTGGCCTGGTGCGACCCGGAGTGGGCGGGGCCGCCGCCGTCCGGGCCGGTGGACACCGTCGATTCCTGGCTCGCCCCGGTGCCCGCCCTCCGCTCCCGCTGGCTGGCGCGGCTGCTGGCCGGCCCGGTGGACGAGGACATGGACCCCGCCGTGGCCCGGGTGCTGATCGCCGCGGCGGACCGGCTGTGCGCGGCCGACCCGGAGCGGTACGCGCCGCACGCCACCGCCGTCGCGGCCCTCCTCGCCCACCCGGACCCCCAGGTGCGGCGCGCCGCCGTCTTGGCCGACTGCCTCACGCACTACGGGAGTTGCCTGGACGCGCTGGCGGCGGTGGTGAACGGGCGGGCCGCCGCGGAGCAGGACCGGCGGTCCGGCGCATCGTCCCGGTGGTGCTGGCATACGCGACCGCCGCCGAGGAGGACCTCGTCCCCGGGATCTGCGCGCACCTGCGGACCGCCGCCGAACCGGCCGTCCGGCTCGGCCTGCTGCTCGCGCTCGGCCGGTGCGCGGAGGCTCCCGAGGCGCGGGCCCGGCTGCGGCGCGGGCTGCGCGGCGAGCCGGCCGAGGCGCTCGGTGCCGCGCTCGGCCTGCTGCTGCGCCCGGCTGCGCACGGCACCGGCGCGTGGTCCGGCAGCGCCGCCACCCGGCCGCTCGCGCCCGAGGACGAGGAGGCGGTGCTCGGGGCGCTGACGCGCTGCGCGGGCGACGCCGGCCCGGCGCTCGCCGAGCTGGCCTGGTGCGACCCGGAGTGGGCGGGGCCGCCGCCGTCCGGGCCGGTGGACACCGTCGATTCCTGGCTCGCCCCGGTGCCCGCCCTCCGCTCCCGCTGGCTGGCGCGGCTGCTGGCCGGCCCGGTGGACGAGGACATGGACCCCGCCGTGGCCCGGGTGCTGATCGCCGCGGCGGACCGGCTGTGCGCGGCCGACCCGGAGCGGTACGCGCCGCACGCCACCGCCGTCGCGGCCCTCCTCGCCCACCCGGACCCCCAGGTGCGGCGCGCCGCCGTCTTGGCCGACTGCCTCACGCACTACGGGAGTTGCCTGGACGCGCTGGCGGCGGTGGTGAACGGGCGGGCCGCCGCGGAGCAGGACCCGGCGGTGGCCGATGCGGCGCTGGGCGCGCTCGCGCGGCGCGGCGACCCCCGGTGCGTACCGGGCATCGCGGCGCGGGTGCGGGCCGGCACCGCACCGGCCGCCCTGCTGGAGCAGGCCCGGGAACGGGCCGGCGAGCTGTGGCCGGTGGTCCGGGAGCGGCTGGGCCGGGACCTGCCGCCCGGGGAGGCCGGTGCGCTGCTGTCCGGTACGGCGGGCTGGCCCGGCGGTGAGCGGGCCGTCCCGGAGGCCGCCGGGGTACTGGAGCGGCTCAGCCGGCGGATCGACGCGACGGTCCGCGGCGGGTCCGGCGACGGCACCGGGCCCGGCGGCTGCCCCGGCTTCGCCGCACTGGAGGCCGCGGCGGCCGCCTGCACGTTCCTGCGGCGGCGCGGCTCGGACGACCCGGAGGCGCTGGCCGTGCTGCGGCGGGTGGCCGGGGGAGCCGACCCGGAAACCGGACTGGCCGCGATCCGCGCGCTCATGGGCCGCGGGGTCCGGGTGCCCGGTGGGGCGGTGGGGCCGGACGTGGCCGACGAGGTCGTGCCGTTGCTGCTGGGAGTGCTCGCCCGGCGCCCCCGCACCGGCCGGGTCGCCGGGCGGCGCGGCTGGCGGTTCGACGCCAACGCCTGTGCCTGGCTGGGTGAGTTGGGCCCGCTCGCCGGGGACGCGGCGCCGGTCCTGCGGGGCCTGTGCGGCGATCCGGCGGAACCGGAGGCGCTGCGGACGGCCGCCGCGGACGCACTGCACCGGATCACCGGGGAGGCCGCGCAGCCGGCGCGGGGCGGGGCGGGCGCGCCGGCCCGGGACCGGCCTTAGCGGGGTGGGCTGCCGGGCCGCGGCGGCGGTTCGCCGGTGACGGCCACCTGGGCCGGGCGCAGCAGCCGGTCGCCGACCGCGAAGCCCCGGCGGAGGATCTCGGCGCAGACCGCGCGGTCGTCCCCCGCGGTTCGGCCCGGCCGGGCGGGCCGCGCGGGCGGGGTGTAGAGCATCGCCTCGTGGACGGTCGGGTCGAAGGGCTCGCCGGCCGTGCCGACGGCCACCAGCCCCAGACCGGCCAGCTCGCGCTCCAGGACGTCCACGACGCGCCGGAAGCCGCCGGTCACCTCGCCCTGCTCGGTGGCCTCGGCGACCGCGTCCAGCACCGGCAGCAGCCGCTCCAGCACATTGACCACGGCGATCTGCCCGACCGCCAACCGGTCCCGGCGGACCCGCCGCCGGTAGTTGTCGAACTCCGCCTTCAGCCGCTGGAGATCGGCGGTGCGCTCCCGCAGCCGGTCCTCCAGCCCCGCGGTGCCGGGCTCGTCGGCGGGCGGTCCCGTGCGGGCCGGGCCGGGCGGGTCGCCGCCGGGGCGCCCGGCGGCGGGCCGGGTGAAGGGCGTCGCCGGGCGGGCGGCGCGGGGGTCCGGCCCGTCCCGGTCCGGGGACGGCCGGGGCGGCGGGGCCGGGCCCCGCTCCGGGCCGCCGCGCCCGACCAGCGCGAGCGGCGGGCGGGGGAGCCGGCCGCGGTGGGTCGGGCCGTTCATCGTCCGCTCCCTTCCTGCTTGTCGTCGTCCACGATCTCGGCGTCGACCACGTCGTCCTCGGCCTTGCCCTGGTGCCCCGCCTGCCCGCCGGCCCCCTCGGCACCGGCCGCGGACTGGGCCGCCTGCGCGTCGGCGTACATCGCCTGGCCCAGCTTCTGGGACACCGCGGCCACCCGCTCCGAGGCGGCCCGGATCGCCGCGCTGTCCTGGCCCTTGAGCTTCTCCTTCAGCTCGCCGACGGCGGTCTCGACCTCGGTCCTGACCTCGGCGGGCACCTTGCCCTCGTTGTCCTTGAGGAACTTCTCGGTCTGGTAGACCAGCTGCTCGCCCTGGTTGCGGGTCTCGGCCGCCTCCCGCTTGCGCCGGTCCTCCTCCGCGTACTGCTCGGCGTCCCGGACCATCCGGTCGATGTCGTCCTTCGGCAGCGAGGAGCCGCCGGTGACCGTCATCTTCTGCTCCTTGCCGGTGCCCAGGTCCTTGGCGGTGACGTGCATGATGCCGTTGGCGTCGATGTCGAAGGAGACCTCGATCTGCGGGACGCCGCGCGGGGCCGGCGGCAGCCCGGTCAGCTGGAACATCCCGAGCTTCTTGTTGTACGCCGCGATCTCCCGTTCCCCCTGGAAGACCTGGATCTGCACGGAGGGCTGGTTGTCCTCGGCGGTGGTGAAGATCTCCGAGCGCTTGGTGGGGATCGTGGTGTTGCGCTCGATGAGCTTGGTCATGATGCCGCCCTTGGTCTCGATACCGAGGGACAGCGGGGTGACGTCGAGCAGCAGGACGTCCTTGACCTCGCCCTTGAGCACACCGGCCTGGAGCGTGGCCCCGATGGCGACGACCTCGTCCGGGTTGACGCCCTTGTGCGGGTCCTTCCCGGTCAGCTGCTTGACGAGTTCGGTCACCGCGGGCATCCGGGTCGAACCGCCCACCAGGATCACGTGGTTGATGTCGGCGACCTCGACCCCGGCGTCCTTGACGGCGTTGTGGAACGGCGCCTTGCACCGCTCCAGCAGGTCCGCGGTCATCTGCTCGAACTGGGCGCGGGTCAGCTTCTCGTCCAGGTGCAGCGGCCCCTCGGGCGAGGCGCTCAGATACGGCAGGTTGACGGTGGTCTCACTGGCCGCGGACAGCTCGATCTTCGCCTTCTCGGCGGCCTCGCGCAGCCGCTGGGTGGCCATCTTGTCCTGGGCCAGGTCGATGCCGTACGCGTTCTTGAACTGCTTGGTGAGGTGGTCGACGATCCGCTGGTCCCAGTCGTCGCCGCCCAGGTGGGTGTCGCCGTTGGTGGCCTTCACCTCGACCACCCCGTCACCGATGTCCAGCAGGGAGACGTCGAAGGTGCCGCCGCCGAGGTCGAAGACCAGGATGGTCTGGTCGTTCTCCTTGTCCAGCCCGTAGGCGAGCGCCGCGGCGGTCGGCTCGTTGACGATCCGCAGGACCCGCAGCCCGGCGATCTCCCCGGCCTCCTTGGTCGCGGTGCGCTGGGCGTCGTTGAAGTACGCCGGGACGGTGACGACCGCGTCGGTGACCTCCTCGCCCAGGTACTCCTCGGCGTCCCGCTTGAGCTTCTGGAGCACCCGTGCGGAGATCTCCTGGGCGGTGTAGCGCTTGCCGTCGATATCGCCGTGTTCCGGGAAGCGCCAGTGCGCGTCGCCCATGTGGCGCTTGACCGAGCGGCAGGTCCGTTCGACGTTGGTCACGGCCTGGCGCTTGGCGATCTCACCGACCAGGACGTCGCCGCCCTTGGCGAAGGCGACCACCGAGGGAGTGGTCCGGGCGCCCTCGGCGTTGGCGATGACCGTGGGCTCACCGCCCTCCAGCACGCTGACCACCGAATTCGTCGTCCCGAGGTCGATACCGACTGCTCGTGCCATGGTTCTCTCCTCGTCTCGCGGCCCGGTCCGGGGCGCTGACGCGGTGCCCGGCGTACCCCTCGCGACCCCTCTCACCTGCTGATATGGCAGTGGGGTCGGCTACATCCTCTGCATAGAACGTGCCCCGACAGCTGTCAAGATGCACCTTTTGCGGTGAATGTTCACCGGGTGGAGGCGGAGCAGTGGCCGGCTCACCCCCCCCCGCCCGCACGCAGTGGCCCGCCGCCCTCACGGAGCGTCGCCGCCCGGTGCCCGGCGGCCCGCCCGCCGGTACGCGCCCCGCCCGACCGGGGACCCTCCCCGTATGACCCTCCACCTCGGAACCTCCGGCTGGCAGTACCGGGACTGGCGCGGCGTCCTCTACCCCGCGGAGGTGCCGCAGCGCCGCTGGCTGGAGGAGTACGCCCGCGGCTTCGCCACCGTCGAGAGCAACGCCGCCTTCTACCGGCTGCCGGCGGCCGGCACCTTCGCGGACTGGCGCGACCGGACCCCGGACGGCTTCGTGATGGCCGTGAAGGCCAGCCGCTTCCTCACCCACATCAAACGGCTCCGCGAGCCCGAGGAGCCGGTGGCGCGGCTGCTGTCCCGCGCGCAGAGCCTCGGCCCCCGGCTCGGCCCCGTCCTGCTCCAGCTGCCGCCCACGCTGCCCGCCGACGCCGGGCTGCTGGACGCCTGCCTCGGCTGCTTCCCCGCCGGCGTCCGGGTCGCCGTCGAGCCCCGCCACGCCTCCTGGTGGACGGACCGGATCCGCGCGGTGCTGGAACGCCGCGGCGCCGCGCTGTGCTGGGCGGACCGCGGCGCCCGCCCGGTGACGCCGCTGTGGCGCACCGCGGACTGGGGCTACCTGCGCTGCCACGAGGGCCGCGCCCAGCCCTGGCCCCGCTACGGGCGGCAGGCGCTGGACACCTGGGTGCGGCGGCTGGCCGCCACCTGGCCCGACCGCGCCGACGTCTACGTGTACTTCAACAACGACCCCGGCGGTGCGGCCGTCCTCGACGCCGTCCGGTTCGCCCGCGCCGCGGCCGCCGCGGGCCGCACGGTGACCCGTACGCCCACCGGGCTGCCCGGGGAGGGGAGCGGCGGCCGACTGGCCGGCCGGTGAGCGGGCAGGGATATCCCTGCACCACTCGAAGCACCGCGGGCGCGCCGCCGCCGGCCGCCCGGGCCGAACGAGAGGACCGGATGACCGCGCAACTCCCCTTCCGGCTGGGCGTGTTCACCCGGCTCGTGGACGAGGTCCCGCCCCCCGAGCTGTACGCCCGGGCGCTGGAGCTCCTCACCACCGCCGAGGAGCTGGGCTTCGCGTCCGGCTGGGTCGCCCAGCACCACGCCCACCAGGAGGGCGGACTGCCCGCGCCGCTGGGCTTCCTCGCCGCGGCCGCGGCCCGCACCGAACGGCTCCGGCTCGGCACCGGCATCATCACCCTGCCGCTGGAGGACCCGCTGCGGCTGGCCGAGGACGCCGCGGTGCTCGACGCGCTGAGCGGCGGGCGGCTGGAACTCGGTTTCGGGACCGGCGGCGGCGCGACCGCCTTCGCCCTCTTCGGCCGCTCCCCCGAAGGCCGCCGGGAGCGGTACGCGCAGTCCCTGCGGACCGTCCGCGACGCCCTCGGCGGCGCGCGGCTGATCCCCGGCGGACCGCCGCTGTTCCCGCCGGCGCCCGGGCTCACCGGCCGGCTGTGGGAGGCGACGTTCGGCAGGGCCGGCGCCGTCCGCGCGGCCGAACGCGGCAACGGCCTGCTGCTCGCCCGCACCTCCGCCGGCCCCGCCCCCGACAGCCGCCCGAGCCCGACCGCAGCCCCCCTCGGCGACGTCCAACTCCCCCTCGCCCAGGCGTACCTGGACCGGTGGCGGCACCCCGGAGCGGACACCGCCCCCCGGATCGGACTCTCCCGGTCGGTGTACGTCGCGCCCACCCGGGCCGAGGCGGTGGCCGACGCCGAGGCCGGGCTCGCCCGCTACGCCGCGCAGGCCGGCCCGGAAGCGGCCCGCGCCGCCCGCAACGACACCTGCGCCGGCACCCCGGACGAGGTGCTGGCCGCCCTCCGCGCCGACCGCACGCTGCCCCTCGCCACCGACCTGATCCTCCAGGTCCACCCCGTCGACCCCGGCCACGAGCGCACCCTGCGCTCGCTCCGGCTCTTCGCGGCGGAGGTGGCCCCCGGGCTGTGCGGGGACGAGGCGCCGCCCGCTGCCGGGGCCCCCTCCGGCCGGGCGTCCGGCGGGGCCGGGACCGGTGGGGACGGGAGGGAGCGCGAGGGCGGCCGCACGCCCGGAAACGGCGGCGGGGTGCCCGGAAGAGGCGGGGCACCCGGTGGCGAGGGAGCCTCCGGCGGCCGGGGAGCCTGTGCCGAGCGGCCGAGCTGACGGCCGCCGGGCCCGGCGCCCGCCTGCGACCCGTACGCGGTCCCTGCGACGACGAACGGAAAGCGGAACGACCCATGCACCTTTCGAGCCTGCTCCGCACGCGGAAGCGGATCCCGGAACGGCAGCCCACGGCCCTGGGCGCGCGGCCGCGCCCGCCGGCCCCCACCACCGCCCCGGCCGTCGGCGCCGTCACCGCCGCCACCGCCGTCCTGTCCCTCGCGGTCGGCTGCGCGCCCGCCGGGCCGGCCGTGCCCGGCGCGCCCGCCGCCCCCGGTGGGCAGGGCACCGGCCGCCCGCACTGGGCGCAGGCCTGGGGCGCCGCCGTCCAGCCGCCCGCGGGACGCGCCGAGGACGCCCCCGGCAACTGGTCCGAGGGCGGCTTCCGGAACGAGTCGGTCCGCCAGGTCGTACGGGTCACCGCCGGCGGCTCGCAGATCCGGATCAGGCTGTCGAACCGCTACGGCACCGCGCCCCTGAAGCTCGGCGGGGCGGCCGTCGCGCGGTCCGCCGGCGGCGGCGCGGTGTGGCCCGGCACCACCCGCCGGGTGACCTTCCGGGGCGCCGGCTCGGCGGTCGTGCCGCCCGGCGGGGAACTCACCGGCGACCCGCTGCCCCTGCCCGCGTCCCCGCGCCAGGAACTGGCGATCACCCTGCGCCTCACCGGCCGGACCGGCCCGGCCACCTTCCACCGGGTCGGCCTGACGCCCGCCTACCGCGCGCCCGGCGACCACCTGGCCGACGTCCTGCCCACCGCCTACACCCGCACCTCCCGGGCGACGTACTACCTCACCGGCGTCGATGTCCTGAGCCGGGACGCACCGGCCCGCAGCACGGTGGTGGCCTTCGGCGACTCGGTCACCGACGGCGTCGGCACCACCCCCGGGGCGGACGGCCGCTACCCCGACGACCTAGCGGAGCGGCTGACCGCCGCCCGGCGCGGCCTGGGCGTGGTCAACCGCGGTATCGCGGGCAACATGCTGCTCACCGACAGCCCCTGCTCCGGCGAGCGGGGCGTGGCCCGCTTCCGCCGGGAGGTACTGGACCGGCCGGACGTCCGCACGGTGATCCTGGAGCTGGGCAGCAACGACATCGGCCTCAACCGGTCCCGTACGCGGTGCCTCCCGCCGTCCCACCGCCCGCTCTCCGCACGGCAGCTCATCGACGGCTACGCGTCCCTGGTGCGCGCCGCCCACCGGCGCGGCATCAAGGTCATCGGCACCACCGTCATCCCGCTGCACGGCTACCCCGGGCACACCGCCGACGCGGAGCGGCTGCGCGCCCGGGTCAACCACTGGATCCGTACCGGCGGGGCCTTCGACGCCGTCGCCGACTTCGACCGGGCGCTGGCCGACCCCGCCCACCCGGACCGCCCTCGCGCCCGCTACGCCGCCGCCGACGGCCTGCACCCCAACGACACCGGCTCCCGGGCTCTGGCCCGCGCCATCCCCCTCGACCGGCTCTGACCGCGCGGCGGGACCGGCCGGGGGCGGCGGGCGCGCGGGGGACGGGCGCCCGCGCTACGCCGTCTGGCGCAGGCGGAGTTCGGCCCGGCCGAAGAGGAGGGGGTAGCCGTCGGGGAGCTGGTGGAGGATGTCGTCGAGCAGGTCCGGGCCGGCCAGGCGGGCCAGGACCGAGAAGACGGTGCCGGCGTTCCAGCGGGCCACCGCGGGGCTGGTGCCGGTGCGCCGGGCCAGGTCCTTCACGAAGCCCCAGCCCGTCAACCGCTCGGCGGCGGGCGCCTGTCCGGTGAACTCCAGGGCGGCTTCCAGCGGCAGGCGGGCGGCCAGCGCGACGCGTTCCTCGCCGATCAGCTGGCGGCCGAGCGCCCCGAGCACCTGGAGGGTGACCTCCCGGGCCTTCTCCTCCGTCGGATAGGCCCCTTCGTACCGGACCTTCGCCAGCAGGGCGGGGAAGGACATCGCGACGTCCGGGCGGTCCAGGTGCAGCTGGTCGGTCATGGCGGGTGGCATGCCTTTCGTCTCGGTCGGGTCGGTGGAGTCGGTGGAGTCGGTGGACCGGTCCGGCGGGCGGGACCGGTCCGGTGGCGGGCGGTGGCCGGCGTGCGGGCCGGCCGGTCCGCGCCGCGAACGGGCCCGGCCGGGCGGGGCGCGGTGCCGGGGTGGCGCCGCGCCCGCCGGGCCGGGCGGCGGGCGGGGATGTCAGGCCGGCAGGGGACGGCCGAACAGCAGGTCGTAGCCCACCGGGAGCTGGAGCAGGAGGCGCCGGGTGAGGTCGTCACCGGCGGCTTCGGCCACCACGCTCAGGACCGCGCCGACATCCCACTTGGCGGTCTCCTCGGTGGCCCCCTCGATCCATGCCGCGGTGGCGCGTACGAACCGTTCGGGGTCGAGCGGTTCGGCCGCGGGCAGGGGGTTGAGCAGGATCAGTGCGTAGGTCTCGGGCAGCCGGGCGGCGAGTACGGCCCGCTCCTCGCCGACCAGGTGGGCGCCGAGCAGGGCGAGGACGACCCGGGCGGCCCGCTCGGCCTCGTGCCGGGTGGGGTACTCGCCGCGTTCCCGGACGCGCTCCAGGAACGTGTCCTCCCGGATGGCCACCATCATTGCCCCCTTCCTCCGGAAGCCGGGAGGCGGGTGCGCGGGGGAGTGCGCGCCCGCCTCCGCCGCTGCGGGCCGGAACCGGGTCAGCCGCTGCTGATCCGCTTCTGCCCGGACGAACCGCTGATGGCGATCTTGCGGGGCTTGGCGCGCTCCGCGATCGGGATGCGCAGGGTCAGCACCCCTGCGTCGTAGTCGGCCTCGATGTGCTCGGTGTCGAGGGTGTCGGCGAGCATCAGCTGGCGGGAGAAGACCCCCAGCGGCCGCTCGGACAGCTCCATCTGGACGTTCTCGCCCTTGGTCGTCGGCCGGCGCTCGGCCTTGACGGTGAGCATGTTCCGCTCGACGTCGATGTCGATGGCGTCGGGGCTCACCCCGGGGAGGTCGAGGGCGATGACGTAGACGTCGCCCTCGCGGTAGGCGTCCATCGGCATCGTGGACGGGCGCGACCAGGTGCCGGACGTGCCCAGGAGCTGCTGGGTGAGCCGGTCGAGCTCGCGGAACGGGTCGGTGCGCATCAACATCGCAAAACACCTCCAGTGAGACGGGCAGTAACTGCTGCCAATGCGCTTCACCTGCATTCCGTTGTAGCATGTCATCGGAACGATGACAAATGATGGTGTCGTCGGTAAGACGACGAGAGGAGGTTGGTTCCGTGACCTCGGCCGACGAGCAGGCCCCGCAGCCGGCTCCGGCGTCCTTCCTCACCGCGGAGGCGGCCCTGCGCGCCATCGAGGAAGCGGTGCGCGCCGCCCGTACCGCGCCCTCCGGTGAGCCGGCCGCCGAGCCGCCCGGCCCGGAGCAGGCGCTCGCCGTCCTCCTGCTGCTGCGGGACGTCCGGCACCAGCTCGCCGGCTGGGAGCCGGGGCTGATCGAGGCGGCCCGCGCGGCGGGCGCCAGCTGGGCCGATCTCGCCGGTCCGCTCGGCGTGGCCAGCCGCCAGGCCGCCGAGCGCCGCTATCTCCGGGTGCGGCCCGGTGCCGCCGGCAGTACGGGCGAGCAGCGGGTCAAGGCCACCCGGGACCGCCGCGCCGCCGACCGCACGATCACCGCCTGGGCCCGGGACAACGCCGGTGAACTCCGCAGTCTGGCCGGCCGGATCGCGGCCCTGCCCGACCTCCCGCCCGCCGCCCGCCCCCCCGTGCGCCGGCTGGCCCGCGCACTGGCCGACGACGACGCCGCCCGGCTGCTCGCCCCTCTCACCGAGGCCGAGCCGCACCTGCGGCCAGGCCACCCCGAGCTGGCCGACCGCATCGAGCGCCTCACCCACCACACCGACCGCCTCCGCGACCGGAGCAACACCCGGCGCGGTACGCAGACATGACGAAGCGGCGGGCCGCCCCCAGGGGGTGGCCCGCCGCCTCCGTCCGGCTCCGGACGGGGAGTCAGCCGATGGTGAGCTCGCCCATCGCGCTCCAGCCGTTCGCGTCCTTGATCGTGGTGCTCACGATCTCGGGCGTGCGACGCAGCAGCGGACGCATCGCCTCCAGACCGGCGCGGAAGTGGTCGGAGTTCACGTGGGCCTCGCCCGCGTCGTCCTGGAACGCCTCGACCAGGACGTAGGTGTCCGGCTCCTCCAGGCTGCGCGACCACTCGAACCACAGGTTGCCCGGCTCCTCGCGGGTGGCGCGGGTGAACGCCGCGACCTTCTCGGGCCACTCCTCGGTGTATTCGGGCTTCACGGGAAACTTCACAACGATAAAGATCATCCGCGTACTCTAAATCATTTGCCGCATCTCTCGCATATCGCTCCGACGGACTCGCCAACGGCGCGCTGTGTACCGCGAGTTACCGGCCGGTAGTTTGGCTGATCGTGATCTCGTGGCCGGTGCCCGGCGCCCCTACGCTCCCGATCACCGCACCGGACGGACGCCACCGTGGCGCCGCGGTCTGACCCCTGGAGCAGCGATGGCGCGACCCCGCCGTACCGCACACCGGCCCCCGCACCGACGGCACCGGGCGGCAGCGGCCGTCCTGGCCGCGGCCCTCGCGCTGGTCTGCGCCGCCCCCGCCGGGCCCGCGGCGGCGGCCGCCCGGCCCGCGGCCCGCACCGCCGCACCGGCGTTCCGCCTCGCCGACCTCCCGATGAAGGACGGCACGGTCCTCAAGGCCGACGTCTTCACCCCCGCCCCCGGCACCCCGGGCGCCGACCGCGACGGCCGCTACCCCCTGGTCGTCCAGCCCGCCAGCTGGGGGCAGAACGACCTGGAGTACGTCGCCCAGAGCCGGCAACTGGCCGCCGCCGGCTACGTGGCGGTGACGTACACCGTCCGCGGCTTCTGGGGCTCCGGCGGCCGGATCGACGTCGCCGGGCCCACGGACGTGGCCGATGTCTCCTCGGTGATCGACTGGTCCCTCGCGCACACCCCCGCCGACCGGCGGCGGGTCGGCATGGTGGGGCTCTCCCTCGGCGGCGGCCTGACCCTGATGGGCGCCGCCTTCGACCCCCGGGTCAAGGCGGTGGCCGCGCTCAGCGGCTGGGCCGACCTGGCCGACTCGCTCTACAGCGGCCGCACCCGGCACCTCCAGGCCGCCCGGCTGCTCGCCGCCATCCAGGCCCCGACCGGCCGCCGCAGCCCCGAGTTCGCCGGGATACTGGCCGACCTCTACGCCGACCGCGACCTGCCCCGCGTCGTCCGCTGGGCCCACACCCGCTCCCCGGCCGCCTACGCGGACCGCATCAACGCCCACGGCACCGCCGTCTTCCTGGCCAACGCCTGGGGCGACAGCATCTTCCACCCCGGCCAGATGACCGCCTTCTACCAGCGGCTGACCGTCCCCAAGCGGCTGGAGCTGCGTCCCGGCGACCACGCCACCCAGGAACTGACCGGCCTGCTCGGCCTGCCCAACGCGACCTGGGACGGTGCCCGGAGCTGGCTCGACCACCACCTCAAGGGCACCGGCGGACCCGGCCCGCGCCAGGGCGTCGCCCTGGAGGTCCGGTCCACCGGCGGGCACGAGAGCTACCCGGACTGGGCCGCCGTCAGCACGCACACCGCCCGCCTGCGGCTGGGCCGCCCCGACGCCCACGGCACCGGCACCCTCGGCGGCCCGGGCGGCACCGGCTGGTGGCGGCGGATCACCGGCGGCCAGGACTCCGGCGCCGACGGCGGGATCGCCGAACTCTCCGGGGCGCTGGACCAGATCACCGGCCCGCCGCCCACCGCGGCCGTCCCGCTGCTGCCCCGCGGCGCCGCCGCCGTCTGGCAGTCCGCGCCGTACCCGGCCACCCAGCGGCTGCGCGGCGCCGCCCGGCTGCACACCACCGTCACCGCCTCCGCCCCCCGGGGCACCGCCTACGCCTACCTCTACGACGTCGACGCGCTGGGCCTGGGCAGACTCCTCGCACACGCCCCGCAGAGCTGGTCCGGCACCCGCCCCGGACACCCCGTCCCGCTGGACGTCACGCTCTTCCCCACCGCCTACGACCTGCCGGCCGGACACCGCCTCGCCCTGGTCCTGGACACCGCCGACCCGCTGTACGGCGGCCGCACCCCGCGCGGCAGCACCGTCGCGTTCGGCTCCCCGGCGGACCGCCCGGCGGAACTGGCGCTGCCGCTGCGCTGACGGGCGCCGCGGTCACCGGCCGGCGGCCACCGGCACGCCGTACGCGGGGAAGCCCGCGGTGTGCCAGGAGCCGCCGTCCCCGGTGACCGCCAGCGCCTCGTGGCCGGGCAGCGATTCCAGCCAGCCGGCCGCGCCCGCCCCGCGCGCGAAGGCCGCCGTGGCGTACACGTCGGTCATGGTCAGCCGGGGCCCGACGACGGTCAGCGACGCCGGGCCGCGGGCCGGGGCGCCGGTGCGCGGGTCCAGGATGTGCGCCCCGCGCTCGGCGGTGCCGGACGTGGCGACCGCCAGGTCGTGGCCGGACACCACCGCGCACAGGGCGCCCGGCCGCAGCGGGTGGGCGATGCCGACGCGCCACGGCACCCCGGGCGCCGCGCCGCCGAACATCTGGAGGTCGCCGCCCCCGTTGACGCAGACATGGCGTGCCCCGGCGGCCCGCAGCCGCCGCGCGGCGTCCTCCACCGCCCAGCCCTTGACCAGCCCGGACGGATCGAGGACGCCGCCGGCGGCCGGGTCGAACCAGCCGTCCGTGGCCCGCCGGGCCGCCTCGCACCGCCCGAGCACCTCCCGCACCTCCGCCGAGCAGTCCGCCGGCCGCAGCTCCCCGCGGGCCAGCCGGCTCACCGCGCTGTCGGGGCGGTAGGGCGAGAAGACCCGGTCGATGTGGTGCAGCCGCGCCACGGCCGCGGCCAGGGCGGTCCCGACCGCCGCGGTGACCGGCCCGCGCACGTCGAACGAGAACACCGTGCCCATCACGTGCTCGACGTGCCGCAGCCCGCCCCGCTCAGACACCGGCCCGGTCCCGCCCGGTTCAGACACCGGCCCGGTCCAGCGCGCTCTGGAGCGACCGGATGTACCCCGCGCTCGTGTAGCTCGCGCCCGACACCGCGTCGATCGCGGCGCCGTGCACGCTCAGCGCCTCCTGCGTCAGCCGGGGCACCGCGTAGGCGGCGATCTCCTGGTCGCGGCCGTTCTCGGACGGCACCCGGAGCACCTTGACCGCGGTCAGCACGCCGCCCTTGACGGTCGCGGCGACCTGCACCGTGCCGTAGCGGGTGGGGACCGGCGAGCCGGTGTACGTGCCGTCGGCGGGCCGGCCGCCGGACGGGCGGCTGCCGGCCGGGGACGGCGCGGGCGCGGCGGCCGGCAGCCCGGCCGGGTGGTGCGGTTTGAGGGACAGCAGCAGGACGACCAGCGCGCCGGTGGACGCGGTGGTGAGGACGGCTCGGCGCACGCGGCGGCTCCTCGGAAGACGGATCGGGACGGGACGGGAAGGCGGGAAGCGGGCCGGGGGTCAGAAGTCGAAGGACTCGTGGTGGACGCGGTGGCGCGGGACCCCCGCGGCCCGCAGGGCCCGGCGCGCCGTCTCGGTCATCCCGGGCGGCCCGCAGAGGTACACCTCGTGCGCGGCCAGGTCCGGGACCAGCCGCCCCAGGGCGCGGGCGGTCAGCGGACAGCCGGACCCGCCCGGACCGCTCACCGCGTAGTGCACCACCGCGCCGCGGGCCGCGGCGATCGCGTCCAGCTCCCCGCGCAGCGCCAGGTCCTCGGGGCGGCGCGCCCGGTAGACCAGGGTGACCTGCCCGGGCAGCGTCTCGAAGAGCGCCCGCAGCGGGGTGATGCCGACCCCGCCGGCCAGCAGCAGCGTCTTCGGGCCGCTGCCGCGCGCCGCGGTGAACGCCCCGTACGGGCCCTCCGCCCACACCCGGGTGCCCGGCCGCAGGCGCGCCAGGGCGGCACTGTGGCCGCCGGCCGCCTTGACCGTGATGCGCAGGACGTCGGGGCGCGGCGGCGCGGACAGCGAATACGGGCCGGCGGTCCACCACAGGCCCGGCGCCAGGAACCGCCAGCGGAAGAACTGGCCGGGCAGCGCGCCCAGCTCGGTCAGCCGCGCACCGGTGAGGTACACCGAGACCACCCCCGGCGCCTCCGGGCGGACCTCCGCCACCCGCAGGCGGTGCCGCAGCGCCCGGCGCACCGGGACCGCGAAGCGGTACCACCCCAGCAGCGCCGCCACCCCGAGGTAGAGCGCGTACCAGGCCAGCTGGACGGGCCGGCGGCCCACGAAGTCGGCACCGTTGGAGAGCTGGTGCCCGAAGATCAGGAACACCGCCAGGTACGTGGCGAAGTGCAGGTAGTGCCAGGTCTCGTAGCTCAGCCGGCGGCGGGCCGCCCGCGCCGAGACGACACCGGTGCCGACCAGCAGCAGGAAGCCCGCGGTCGCCGCGACCATGTCCGGGTAGCCCAGGACCAGCGTCGCGGTCTCCTGCACCACGCCGCTGTGCACGGTGAGCGCGGACCCCCAGATGATCAGCAGGGTGTGGGCCAGCGCCAGGCAGACCGTGTAGCGGCCGCCGGCCGCGTGCCAGCGCGCCAGCCGGTCGGTGCCCACGGTGTGGTCCAGCAGCGGCACCCGGGCCATCAGCGCCAGCAGCACCGCACAGCCGTACCCGGCCAGCAGCCCGGTGATCCGGCCGGCCCCGGTCAGCCAGCCCGCCGGGCCGGAGACCGAAGCGGTGTCGGCCCACCACAGGCCGAGCACACCGGCCGCGCCCGCCCAGACGGCGCACAGCGCCAGCGGCGGGACGAGGGCGGTCAGCCGGGGCGCGGCCCGGCCGCGCAGGACGTCGCGGGAGGTGAGGAGGACAGTCATGGGGCTCCGTTCGGTACGGGCGCCAGCCTCGCAGCGGAACCTCTGAGGAACCTCTGAGCGCCGGCCCCGCGCCGCGATTCACAGGAAACTCAGAGCCGGACCCGCGCCGGGCACCCGTTACGGGTCCGGCATGCTGGAACCACCATGACGAACCACCGCACCGCCCCCGCCCCGCTCCGCAGCGGCGACGGCTCACCCGTCCGGGTCCTGGTGATCGATGACGAGCCGGACCTCACCGAGGTGCTCTCCGGAGCCCTGGCGGGCGAGGGCTGGGAGGTCCGCACCGCGCCGGACGGCGCCACCGCGCTCACCGTGGCCCGGGCCTTCCGCCCGCACGCCGTCGTCCTCGACTGGATGCTGCCCGACACCGACGGCCTGCGCGTCCTGCGGCTGCTGCGCCAGGAGCTGGAGACGGTCTGCGTGCTCTTCCTGACCGCCCGGGACGCCGTCGAGGACCGGATCGCCGGGATCACCGCGGGCGGCGACGACTACGTCACCAAGCCGTTCAGCCTGGAGGAGGTGGTGGCCCGGCTGCGCGGGCTGCTGCGCCGGGCCGGTATGGCCCGGGAGCCGGACGGCGACCGGCTGACCGTCGGCGACCTGGTGATGGACGAGGAGGCCCGGGAGGTGTTCCGCGGCGGCGACCCGGTCGAACTGTCCCGGACCGAGTTCGAGCTGCTCCGCTTCCTGATGCGCAACCCGCGCCGGGTGCTGTCCAAGGCCCAGATCCTCGACCGCGTCTGGTCCTACGACTTCGGCGGCCGGGCGCACGTCGTGGAGCTCTACATCAGCTACCTCCGCAAGAAGATCGACGCCGGCCGGCCGCCCATGATCCACACGGTGCGCGGCGTCGGCTACGTCCTCAAGCCGGACCCCGCGTGAGGCCGCCGTTCCCGCGCAGCCTGCGCGGTCAGCTCACCGCCGGCCTGGTCGCCCTCCTCGCGCTGGCCTGCACCGCCGTCGGCGTCACCACCGTGCTCGCCCTCGAAGGGTTCCTGGTGCGCCGGCTGGACCAGCAGCTGACCGCCTCCGCCGGCCGGTTCGCGGCGAGCCTGGAGCACGAGACGCACGCCGACGCCGACAACCGCCCCGACACCCGCGGCCAGGCCGACGGCACCTTCGGCGCGCGGCTGCTGCGCGGTACGGCCACCCAGGCCGCGGTGGTCCGGGCCGCCACCGACGCCGCGGTGCCGCTCAGCGGCCACGACCGCCGCACCCTGGCCGGGCTGCCCGCCGACGGCAGCGGCCACAGCGTCCGGCTCTCCGCGCTGGGCGGCTACCGCGTCAACGCGGTCACCGGCGACGACGGCGACGTCCTGGTCACCGGCCTGCCGCTGCACCCGGTCGAGGAGACCGTGCACCGGCTGGAGGCCGTGGAGGTGGCGGTGTTCGGCGGGGCGCTGCTGGCCACCGGTGTCGTCGGGGCCCTGTGGGTGCGGCTCTCGCTGCGCCCGCTGCGCCGGGTCACCGCCACCGCCGCCGGGGTCGCCGAACTCCCGCTCGCCAGCGGCGAGGTCGCCATGCCCGCGCCGGTCCCGGTCGCCGACCCGCGCACCGAGGTCGGCCAGGTCGGCACCGCCCTGAACCGCATGCTCGGGCACGTCGGCAGCGCCCTGGAGCACCGGCACGCCGGCGAGGAGCGGCTCCGCCGGTTCGCCGCCGACGCCAGCCACGAACTGCGCACCCCGGTGGCCAACGTCCGCGGCCACGCCGAACTCGCGCTGCGCCACCGCGGCCCGGTCCCCGGTCCCGTACGGCACGCCCTGGAGCGCATCCACGCCGAATCGCAGCGGATGTCCCGCCTGGTGGACGACCTGCTGCTGCTCGCCCGGCTCGACTCGGGCCGCGCCCTGGAGCGCGCGCCGGTCGACCTGACCCGGCTGGTCCTGGACGCCACCGACGACGCGCGGGCGGCCGGCCCGGACCACCGCTGGCTGCTGGACCTGCCCGAGACGGTGGTCACGGTGACCGGCGACGAGCACCGGCTGCACCAGGTCATCGGCAACCTCCTGGCCAACGCCCGCACCCACACGCCCGCCGGGGCCGCGGTCACCGTCCGGCTGGCGGCCGGCCCGGACGGCGTCCGGCTGACGGTCGCCGACGACGGCCCGGGCGTCCCCGAGGAGCTGCGGCCGGAGATCTTCGGCCGGTTCGTGCGGGCCGACCACGGCCGCTCCCGTGCCGCCGGCGGTACCGGCCTGGGCCTGGCCATCGTGCACGCCGTGGCGACCGCGCACGGCGGCACCGCCACCCTGGAGAGCCGCCCCGGGCACACCGCGTTCACCGTCACCCTGCCGCACCGGCCCGCCGGCGCCTGACGCGCCCGGAACCCGCCCGGGACCCGCCCCCGGCCGTCCGGCCCCGGTCGTCCGGCCCCCTGCCGTGCCGCTCGGCCCACTGGCACCGGCCCGCCGGGACGCGCAGGCTCGATAGCGCGGGGCGCGCGCCCCGCGTACCGGAACGCGTTGGGGGACAGCCATGGAGCCGGAGACCATCACCGCCGGGCTCGACGGCTCGGCGGAGAGCCTGGCGGCGGCGCACTGGGCCGCCGACGAGGCGGACCGGCGGGGCGCGGTGCTCCGCCTGCTGTACGCCTGGATCATGCTCGCCGCCCAGGCCCCCGACACCGCCCCCGAACGCGACCAGAACGTCTGCGCCCGGGAGGTCGTCCGGGCCGCGAGCGCCGCCGTCCGGGCCCGCCACCCGCGGCTGCCGATCGTCGAGGACCTGGTCGGGGACGAGGCGGAACCGGCGCTGCTGCGGGCCGCCGCGGAGTCGCGGCTGCTGGTCCTGGGCTCCCGGGCGCTGTCGGCCTGGGAGAGCTTCGTCCTCGGCGACGTCAGCCTGAGCGTGGTCGGCCGGGCCCAGGGGCCGGTCGTGCTGGTACGGGCGCCCGGCGGCCCGGCGGACGGTGAGCGGCCGGGACCGGCCGGCGCGACCGGGCCGCCCGGGCCCCCGGCCGAACCGTCCGGCCCCCGCGTCGTCGCCGCGCTCGGCCTCGGCGGCCCGTGCACCCGGCTGCTGGCGTTCGCCTTCGAGGAGGCGGCGGGCCGCGGGGTGCTGCTCCAGGCCGTGCACGGCCGCCCGTTCCCGGTGCACGTCTTCACCCCCTGGGGCGTGGACCCGGACGCCTCGGCCGAGGTGACCGCGGCGGCGGAGAGCGAGCTGCGGGAGGCGCTGGAGCCCTGGCGCGCGCGGTTCCCCGGCGTCCCGGTGCAGCCGACGGTGCTGCACGACAGCGCCGCCCGGGCCGTCGTCCAGGCCGCCGGGGGCGCCGGGCTGCTGGTGGTCGGCCGCCGGCTGCACCGCAGACTGCCGGGCGCGCCCCGCGTCGGCCCGGTCGCCCATGCCGCCATCCACCATGTGACCTGCCCGGTCGCGGTCGTCCCGCACGACTGAACGGGCCGCGGGCGGCCGGTGGCCGGCCTCCTGCCGCCGGGCCCGGCCACCGGCCCCGCCTGCTCCCGGAACGCGGGATCATGGAGGCAGCGCACTCCGGCGCCCACCTGCCGGAGTCCCACCCAGCCAGGCACCCCGGAGGTAGTGGCCCCCATGAGGCACCGCAGAGTGGCCGACCTGATGACCCCGAACGCCGTCACCGTCCAGCGGGGCACCCGGTTCCGGGAGATCGCGCGGCTGCTCGACGAGTACGACATCACCGCCGTCCCGGTCGTCGACGACGACGCGCGGCCGCTGGGCGTGGTGTCCGAGGCCGACCTGCTGCGCCGGCAGCTCTCCAAGACCGGGGCCACCACCGCCGAGGCGATCATGACCAGCCCGGCCGTGGTGGCGCGCCCGGAGTGGAACGTGGTCGAGGCGGCCCGGACGATGGAGCAGCGGAAGGTCAAGCGGCTGCCCGTGGTCGACGCCGACGGCCGGCTGATCGGCGTGATCAGCCGCAGCGACCTCGTCCAGCTGTTCCTGCGCCGCGACCGCGCCATCCAGGAGGAGATCCTGGAGGAGGTGCTGACCCGCACCCTCGGCGTGGCGCCGTCCGCGGTCACCGTCGACGTCGGCGACGGCACCGTCACCCTCACCGGCGCGCTGGAGCGCCGGAGCCTGATCCCGATCGCGGTCCGGCTCTGCGAGAGCGTCGACGGGGTGGTCGACGTCATCGACCGGCTCAGCTTCGCCCACGACGACACCGGCCACGACGACACCGGCCACGACGACACCGGCCATGGCGCCGCCCACGACGCAGCCTCCACCGACGCCCCCGCCCACGACGGCACCGGCCACGACCCGGCCGGCGCGGCCCCTGACGCCCCCGCCCAGGGCGGCCGGGCCGCGCCGCGCCCCGCCGACCGCCCCGGGGACCCCGCGCCCGGAGCCGTCTGACCGCGGCCCGGCCCGGTGCCCCGGACGGCCCACCGGACCGGGCGGCGGCCGCACCCCGGAGGTGTACTTGACCCCACAGCCCGCCGTACGGACACCGGGACCGGCCGCCGGCCCCGCCGGTGCCCGGTGAACGAGGGGAGCGGCCCCGTGCCGTCATCGGACGCCACCGCCCTGCCGGCCCGCCCCGACCGGATCTTCGACCGCGCCGACGAATGGGCGGAGCTGGCCGGCTTCGCCTGCGACCCGGCCCCCGGAGCCACCCTCGCGCTGGTCGCGGGGCAGCGCCGGCAGGGCAAGACCTTCCTGCTGGAGGCGGTCGCCCAGGCCACCGGCGGCTTCTACTTCGACGGCCAGGCCGCCGCGGAGGCGGAGACGCTGCGCCGGCTGGCCGAGCGGCTCGCCGAGCACACCGGTGCGGCCCGGCCGCCGCACTGGCAGCACTGGGACGAGGCCGCCGACGCGCTGCTGGCCCTGGGCGACGACCGCCCCGCCCCCGTCATCCTCGACGACATCCCCGAACTCGTCGGCCACAGCCCCGCGCTCCCCTCCGTCCTGCACGGCGCCCTCCTCCGGGTGCGCCGGGACCGCCCCGCCAACCGCGCCCGGCTGATCCTCAGCGGCGCCCGCCCCGCCGTCGTCCGCCGGCTCTTCTCCGGCGCCTCCGCCCTGCACGCCCTGGCCTCCACCGAGGTGGCGGTGCGGCCCTTCACCTTCCGCAAGGCGGCCCGCTTCTGGGGCATCCGGGCCCCCGGCCTCGCGGTGCAGGTGCACGCCGTCGTCGGCGGCACCCCCGCCTACCGCGGCGACCTGGTCTGCGACGACACCCCCGCCGGGCCCGACGACTTCGACGCCTGGGTGTGCCGGACCGTCCTCAACCCCCGGGTACCGCTGTTCTGGGAGGCCCGGCACCTCCTGGAGCGGGAGGGCGAGTGCACCGACCGCGCCCTGTGCCACTCCGTCCTGGTCGCCATCGCCGGCGGCCGCTCCACGCCCGGCGGGATCGCCGACCGGCTCGGCGCCCCGCTCACCGAGGTCTCGCACGTCCTGGCCGCGATGGCCAACCACGGGCTGCTGCACGGCGAGCCCGACGCCTTCCGCCCGGGCCTGACCCGCTACCGCATCGCCGAACCGCTGCTCGCCTTCGAGCACGCCCTCGCCTGGCCGCACCGCGCCGCGCTGGAGCAGGAGGACACCGCCACGGTGTGGCACCGGGTCCGGCCCGCCTTCGACGACCGGGTGGCCGCCCCGCACTTCGCCCAGCTCTGCCGGGACTGGGTCACCACCTACGCCGCGTGGGAGACCTTCGGCGGCGAGCCCCGCACGGCGGTCCGCGGCACCGTTGCGGACCCGGACGCCACCAGGCCGCTCACCGCCGAGGTGGTCGTCCGCGGCATCGCCGACGGCCGCCCCGGGGTGCTGCTCTCGGTCGGACTGGCCCGCTGGAACGAGATCATGGACGGCCCCCACCTGGAGCTGCTGCACCGGATCCTCGCCCTGCTCACCGCATCCGGCGAGGACACCGCCCAGGCCGTCCCGGCCTGCTACAGCGGCGTCGGCTTCGGCCCGGAGCTGCGCGCCGCGGAGGCCAAGGGCGAGGTCCTGCTGATCGGCGCGGACCGGCTCTACCACGGCGAGTAGCGCGCGCCCGCCGACGGCGGCCACCATGGAAGGTGCGGTGGCGCCGCGCCGCCGCACCGGGAGGTGAGCCCTGATGAATCTGCCCATCCGACACCGGTCCGGAGCGCCGTGGCAACGCGGTTTCCCCTGGTCCGAGCCGATCGCCGCCGAGTTCGGGGACCTCTTCGAGCGGATGAACCGCTTCCTGGAGTCGGCCGCCCTCACCCCGGCCCTGACCGAGGCGATGGCCTGGGCCCCGCCCGCCGACCTGCACGAGACCGACGAGGCGTACCGCGTCGAATGCGAACTGCCGGGGATCGCCCGCGAGGACATCGACGTCGAGGTCGGCGAGCACGAGGTGAGCATCTCCGGCGAACTGCGGGAGTGCGAACGGGAAGGCGTGCTGCGCCACCGCGGCCGCCCCACCGGACAGTTCGCGTACCGGGCGCTGCTGCCGGTCGACGTCAAGTCGGACGAGGTCACCGCCTCGCTCTCGGACGGCGTCCTCACCGTGACGATCCCCAAGGCGCAGGCCGCCAAGCCCCGCCACATCGAGATCCAGGGCTGACCCGTGCACGGGCACCGCACGGCAGCCGCAGCAGCGTTCCGCCACGGCCGGCGCAGGGAAGGGTGAGCGGCGATGCAGGCGCACAAGGGAGACGTACTGCGCTTCACCGGACGCGCGGTGGGCAGCCCGGAACACCGGGCCACGGTGGTCGAGGTCCTCGGCCCGCACGGCGAACCGCCGTACCGGGTGCGCTACGAGGACGGCCACGAGACGGAGATCTTCCCGGGCCCCGGCTGCGTCACCGAAGGCACCGGCGGGCCGCGCCCGGCGCGGTCCGGCCCGGCCGGGACCGGGGGGTAGCGCCATGGGACGCAGGACGGGGGCGCGCCGGCACCGGCCGCAGCGCGCCGCGGACCGCACCCCGCCCTTCCCGGCCGACGGGCCCCCGCGCGCCGACGACGTGCCCGGCGGCCGGCTGCCACCGCACCAGGAGCCGAAGCCGAAGCGGCCGGTCCGCACGATCCGGGTCCGCAGCCTGTTCGGCTGACCGGGCCGCCGGGACGGGCGCCGCGGACCGACCGGCCGCACCGGCCGCCGCCGGGCGGAGTCGCCCGGCCGGGCCGCGGCGCGCAGCATGGAACCAGCCACGGCACCCGCCGACCCCATCCGTCCCGCGGAGGTGACCGCGATGAACCAGCCCCTTCGACACCGGCCCGGCCGCCGGGAGCGGACCGGGACGCCCCCGGACCGGGGCGCCTTTCTGGTCGCGGAGTTCGACGCGCTCCGCGACCGGATGTCCCGCCTGCTGGAAACCGCCGGCCGGCGGCCGGCCGGCGGCAGCAAGCCCCACCCCGCCCCGCCGGCCGATGTGCACGAGACCGACGACGCCTACGTCGTGGAGGCCGAACTGCCCGGCGTCCCGCGCGACGCCATCGACGTCGAGATCGGCAACCGGGAATTGCGGATCAGCGGCGCGTACGAGGAATGCGAGCGGGCCGGTGTGCTCCGCCGCTCCACCCGCCGGACCGGCCGCTTCGAGTTCCGGTCACTGCTGCCCGTCGACGTCCGCACCGACGAGGTCACGGCCGGCCTCACCGACGGCGTGCTGACCGTCACCCTCCCCAAGGCACGGCCCGTCACCCCACGCCGGGTCGAGATCACCGGCCGGCCCGGCTGAGCCGCGCACCCCGGGCGCGGCGGCACCGTCGCCGCCCGGGTGCAGCACCTGCACACCGGCCAGCAGCCGCGTGACGACCTCGTCGAGGTCCAGGCGCCGCTCCACCGCGTGCAGCTGCGGCAGACCGGCTCGGGTGGACACCTGCGGCGGCGCGAGCAGCCGGCAGCAGTCCTCGTCCGGCAGCACCGAGACGTCCGCCGTGCCCAGGGCGCGCGCCTCGTCGATGATCTCCTGCTTCTCCCAGCCCACCAGCGGCCGCAGGACGGGCAGCGCGGCGGCCTCGTCCACGGCGGCGAGGTTCGCCAGCGTCTGGCTCGCCACCTGCCCCAGGCTGTCGCCGGTCACCAGCGCCTGCGCCCGGATCCGCCCGGCCAGCGCGGACGCCGTCCGCACCATCAGCCGCCGCTGGGCGACCACCTGGAGGCGGCCCGCCCCGGCCACCGCCAGCTGCCGCTGCGCCCGCCCCAGCGCGACCACGTAGAGCCGCCCCGGCGGCTGATAGCGGTTCAGCTCCCGGGCCAGCGCGTACGCCTTGTAGACCGACGAGGCGTCGGTGTACGGCGCGCCCGTGAAGTGCACGAAGTCGCACGCCAGCCCGCGGCGCATGGCGCGGTACGCGGCCACCGGGGAGTCGTAGCCGCCGGACAGCAGCACCAGCGCCCGGCCACTGGCCCCCACCGGCAGCCCGCCCTGCCCCGGATAGCGGGCCCAGGACAGGTACGTCTCCCGGCGGTCGATCTCCACGGCCAGCCGGACACCGGGGTGCGCGAGATCCACCGGCAGGCCGCCCAGCGCCTCCTGGATCCGCGCGCCGACATGGGCCTCCAGCCGCGACGAGCTCATCGGGAACGCCTTGTCCCGGCGCTTGACCCGGACCGCGAAACTCGCCACCGGCCGCCCGGCGGCGACCTCGCCAAGCGCCCGCACCGCCGCCGCGGTGATCGCGTCCACCGTGCTCGCCACCCGGATCGCCGGCTCGACGGAGTTGAAGCCGATCACCCGGCGGGCCCGGTCGAGAAGGACCTCCTGCGGGACCTGCCCGCCCAGCACCGTGACGTTCTGCGCGGTCTTGATCCACGTCGAGCCGCCGACCCCGCGCAGCGCCAGCCGGAGGTTGTCGTGCAGCCGCCGGGTGAACAGCGGGCGGTTGCGCCCCTTGAGGAAGATCTCCCCGTGCTTGAGCAGGACGCAGCGGCGGTCCGGGCCGGGCGTCCCGGTGGCGGGAGTGCGTGGTGCGCCGGACACGGCTCTCCTTCGTGCGTCGTCGCGCGGCCCGGGGCGCGGACCGCCGGCCGCCGCGCCCGGCGCGGCCGGAACGGGCGGACCCGCCGCACCTCCAGAGTAGACGCGCCGGCGGGCCCGCCCCGGGACCGCGGGGACCCGCGCGCGCACCGCCCCGGCCGCGGCGACCGGGTCCACCGGCGCGGCACGGGTCTCCGGCCGGCCACGGGTCTTCGGCCCGCAGCCCGGACCGCCCCACAGCCGCCCGGCGCCGATCGCCTCAGGCCCCGTGCGCAGCAGGGCCGCCACCTCCGCCGCGCCCGGCACCCGCGCGGGAGGAGCAGGGTCACCGGGCCGGTCGGCACGCCCGTGACCGGCCGATCGGTCAGCGACGGGGCGTTGCAGGGCCGGCGCACCGTCGCCGGCCCGGGGCGCGACGCCCCCTAGAACGCCGAGCCCGCGCGGTGGCCCCCCAGGGGACGGAGGGGCACGTGAGGTGCGGCGCCCGCGGCCGGCCCGTCCGCGCGGCCGGCCAGCGCCCGCGCCGCCAGCTCGAACCGGACCCGGCACACGTGCCGGCCCGGGCCGGGAGCGGCCGGATCGAGCGCCGGCGCCAGGGCCCGCTGCAACACCACCACCAACGCGTCGTGCACCGCCGTGAAGTGCGCGAGATTGGCGCGCCAGGACCGGTACATCGCCGCGCTGACCGGCCCCCGCGGCTCGTGGTAGACCGCCGCCTCGGTGTGGTAGCGCAGCCGCAGCCCGCGCCGGACCAGCCGGTAGCCCAGTTCGGCGTCCTCCAGCCCCCACCCGGTGAACGCCTCGTCGAAACCGCCCGCGGCCACCAGATGGCGGCGCCGCACCGAGGCGTTGCACGCCCAGACGTAGTGCCAGGCGGTCTCCAGACCGGCCAGCTCGCAGCCGAACGCCTCCAGCACCGGCTCCCGTTCGTCGCCCCGCACCACCGGCGGCAGCGCCTCGAAGCTGAACTCGTACCGCAGCCGTTCCCGGTCCACCGGCCCGTCCCCGAGCTGGAACGTCCGCCCGACCACCACCAGATCGTCGTCCCCGGCATGGGCCCGCGCGTGCTCGGCGAGGAAGGTCGGCGCCACCACCTGGTCCGCGTCGAGCAGGACGACGAGGTCACCGGTGGCCCGCGCCAGGCCGAGGTTGCGGGCCCGCGCCGGGCCGGATATCGGGGAGCGCGGCACGTGGACGTACCGCAGGTCGAGACCGGCGGGGAAGGCCGCGACCATGCGGTCGGTGCCGTCCGCCGAACCGTCGTCCACCACGATCACCTCGGCCGTGTGGTCCGCGTCCAGCGCCTGCCGGGCCAGCGACAGCAGGCACAGCTCCAGCGCGTCCCGCGCCCGGTAGGAGGGGATGACGACGCTGATCCTCATGGCCCGCTCCTGTCCACCACGTCCGTCCCCGGCGCACCACGGCCTGGACCCCGATCCTGGGCCGGACCCGGACGGCGGTCAATAACCCCGCCGCCGGGCGGAAGGGGCCGTCTTGACGGTGTCTCCGCGCTGGGCTACGGCCCCGGCGCCCACCCCGCGGTACGCCCCCGGCCCCTTGGGCCACCCGGTCCGCGGTGCACCCGCCGGGCCCGCGCGGCACCGCCGCGGCCGGCCCCGGAAGCCGCCCGCCACCGCCCCGCACCGGCCCCGGGACCCCGAACGGCCCAGCGCGATCCGGCCGGAACACGGCCGAGAAGGCCACCCCGCCGCCCGGCGGCTACCGGCGGCGCTCCACCCGCCGCTCGTCCCACACCGGCTCCGGCGTCTCCCGCACCCGGCCGTCCTGCCCGAAGACCAGGAACCGGTCGAAGGACTTGGCGAACCAGCGGTCGTGCGTGACCACCAGCGCCGTCCCCTCGTACGCCTCCAGCCCCTTCTGGAGCGCCTCGGCCGACTCCAGGTCGAGGTTGTCGGTCGGCTCGTCCAGCAGCAGCGCGGTCGCCCCGCCGACCTCCAGCAGCAGGATCTGGAACCGCGCCTGCTGCCCGCCGGACAGCTTCTCGAACGGCTTGTCCCCGTGCCGGTCCAGCTCGTACCGGCGCAGCGCGCTCATCGCCGGACCCCGGCTCTGCGCGTGCTCGGTCCACAGGATGTCGACCAGGGTGCGCCCCAGCAGCTCCGGCCGGGCGTGGGTCTGCGCGAAGTGCCCCGGCACCACCCGGGCACCCAGCTTCCACCGCCCGGTGTGCGCGACGTCCTCACCCGCCAGCAGCCGCAGGAAGTGCGACTTGCCCGACCCGTTGGAGCCCAGCACCGCGACCCGCTCGCCGTAGAAGACCTCCAGGTCGAACGGCTTCATCAGACCGGTCAGTTCGAGCCGCTGGCAGGTCACCGCCCGGACGCCGGTGCGGCCGCCCTTCAGCCGCATGGTGATCTTCTGGGGGCGCGGCGGCTCGGGCGGCGGCCCGATCTCCTCGAACTTCTCCAGGCGGGTCTGCGCCGCGTGGTACCGGGACGCCATCTCGTCGCTGCGCGCGGCGTACTGCCGCATGTCCGCCACCAGCCGCTTGAGCTGCGCGTGCTTCTCGTCCCAGCGCCGCCGCAGCTCCTCGAACCGCTCGAACCGCTCCGCGCGCGCCTCGTGGTACGTCGCGAAGCCGCCGCCGTGCACCCACACCGCGCTGCCCGCCGGACCCGGCTCCACGCTCACGATGCGCTCCGCCGCCCGCGCCAGCAACTCCCGGTCGTGCGAGACGAACAGCACCGTCTTGCGGGTCTCCCGCAGCTGCTCCTCCAGCCACTGCTTCCCGGGCACGTCCAGGTAGTTGTCCGGCTCGTCGAGCAGCAGCACCCCGTCCGGGCCGCGCAGCAGCGCCTCCAGCACCAGCCGCTTCTGCTCCCCGCCGGACAGCGTCCGCACCGCCCGCCACTGCGCTTTCTCGTACGGGATCCCCAGCGCCGACACGGTGCACATGTCCCACACGGTCTCGGCCTCGTAGCCGCGCGCCTCCGCCCAGTCGCTCAGCGCCTGGGCGTACTGCATCTGGGCCGCCTCGTCGTCCCGCTCCATGAGGGCGAGTTCGGCCTCGTCGACGGCGCGCGCGGCGTGCCGGATCCGCTCCGGCGAGACCGAGACCAGCAGGTCGCGCACCGTGCGCTCGTCCCGCACCGACCCGACGAACTGCGGCATCACCCCCAGTCCGCCGCTGACCGTCACCGATCCGCCGTGCGGTCTCAGCTCGCCCGAGATCAGCCGCAGCAGCGTGGTCTTGCCGGCCCCGTTCGCCCCGACGAGCGCGGCGACCGCCCCGTCGCCCACCCGGAAGGAGGCGTCATCGAGGAGCACCCGCCCGTCCGGCAGGTAGTACTCCACGTGCGCGACTTCTACATGCCCCATGATCGGCCCAAACTCGGAAGACGGAGATCACATCCCGCTTCGGCACTGTATCGGATCACCGGAGGCCCACCGCCGGCTTCTCCCAGACGGACACGTGCCGCCCGCTCGCGTCGGTGAAGGGTTCCCCGGCCCAGCCGCCCCACCGCTCGCGCAGCCGCAGCCCGGCCAGTTGCGCCATCAGGTCCAGCTCCGCCGGCCAGACGTACCGGAACGGGATCGACCGGTAGGACCCGCGGCCGCCCACGACCTCGACGTAGTGCGAACTCATCGCCTGCGTCGCGGTGTCGTAGCTGTCATCTCCGCCGCCCCCGCCTCGTACTCCGCCGCGACGCGCTCCCCGAAATACCCGTCCCCGTCGCTCCCGTGCGACGGCCCGCCCTGGTTGTCGTCCATGGCCGGACCGTAGTGCGGCGCCCGCCGCCGGCGCCCGCCATTTTCCGGCCGCGGCGCAACGGGCGTGCGCCGGACGCCCGTTGGGGGAGCCGCGGGGGCCCCGGGGCCGGTGTCCCCGAAAGGATGAGGGGCATACCGTGCGGCAGGCGGGCTTCACCGGGCCACGGCGTCGCAGAGCGCCGCGGCGACCGCGACCTCGGTACCGGCCAGGCCGACCGAGCTGAACACCGTGAGGTCGTCCGGATGGCTGCGGGCCGCGGCCGCGCCGGCCAGGACCGCGCCGAGATCGGTCAGCCGGCCGGCCGGGAAGAGCGGCGGCCCGGGCAGACCGGCCGACTGGGGGAGGGAGTCGGTGAGCACCGTCCCGGCCCGCTCGGCCACCGCGGGCGGCACTTCGCACCGGTCCGCCGACTTCGGGCCCAGGGTCGACAGATGGGTGCCCGGCGCGAGCCAGTCGGCCTCCAGGACCGGCACCGGGCTGCCGGTCGCCACGATCACCACGTCCCGGTCGCGCACCGCGTCCTCCACCGCCGCCACCGCCCGTACGGCGACGCCGAGTTCAGCGGCCGCCCGGCGGGCGAAGGCCGCGGCGCGCCCGGGGCGGCGGGCCACCACGGCGGCGTCCGCCACCTCCCGGACCGCGCGCAGCGCCCACAGCTGCGTCCACGCCTGCGGACCGGCGCCGACCAGGCCGACCCGGACCGGGCCCGGCCGGGCCGCCGCGTCCACCGCCACCGCGCCGATCGCCCCGGTCCGCCGCGGCCCCAGCTCGCTGCCGTGCACCACGGCCCGCAGCCGGCCGTCCCCCGCGCCCCACACGGCGACCAGCTGCTCCGCGCCGACCAGGGTGTCGTAGGCCCGGAAGCCGAACACCCCGCGGTCGCGCAGGTGGCCCGCGGTGAACACCAGCCGGCCGCCCTCCGCACCGCCCCCCAGGTCCGCCTGGACCCGGCGCGGCCCGGTCAGGGTGCCGCGGTGCGCGGCCAGCAGCGCCTCCCGGACGGCCCGGACCGCCGTCGGCGCGTCCAGGTGCGCGCGGACGTCGTCGTCATCGAGCAGCAGCACGGTCATCGGTGTCTCCCCTTCGCCGGTGTGGAGCCCAGCAGAGCACAGGGACCATACAGGGGGAGCACCGGGGCCGGGCGGTCAGCCGGCGGCCGCCTTGACGTTGGTGGCGTCCACCGCCGGGCGCAGGGCGCGGGCGAGGTCGACCGCGTCACCGACCGCCCAGACGTGCACGAAGAACAGCCGGGGATGGTCGGTCAGACCGTGGTTGTGGAGTTCCACGAGCTTGGCGCCGGCCCGCCGCAGCGCCCGCAGCACGGGCTGGACCTCGTCGGCGACCATGCAGCAGTCGGCGCTGACCGCGGCCCGGCCGTCGCCCAGCGGCTGGAAGTTGAACGCGCTGGTCGAGCCGAGGCCCGGCGGCAGCACCAGGTCGTCGTCGGTGATCTGCTCCCGGCGCACGAAGATGCACTTGTAGATCCCGTCGTCGCCGGAGCCCTTGGCGCCCATCGCCTCGTCGATCCCGGCGGTGTCCAGGTCGCGCGGCTTCGCCTGGCTGGACGGCCGCGGCAGCGGGGTGCCGGTGCGGTCGAACGCGGCGCGCAGCCCGCGGGCCAGCGCCACCGGGTGGCGGCCGTGCCCGTGGAGGTGCACCCACCAGATGTCCGGCCGCTGCCCGAGCAGGTGCTTGTGCAGCGCGGTCTGGCCGATGCCGTGGTCCTGCAAGGTGTCGATGAACCGCTGGAGTTCGCGCTCGGTGACCACCACATCGCCCATCAGCAGGGTGCGGTCGTCGGCGTAGCGGACGAACGAGACGTGCGAGCCGAGCGCGAGGGACGGCTTGATCCGCACGTGGTGGGAGACCACCCGCAGGTCCCGGCGGGGGAGGCCGGTGTGGTACATGACGTTGCGCTTCATGTCGCCGGGGCCGCCCAGCACTTCGGCCACGGACTTCCAGTCGGTGGTGGTGGTGTGCACCGGTTCGATCAGTTCCCGCGCGCTGCGGCCGGTGCGTCCGGCGGGCCGGGCGGCGGCCGGGGCGGCGGAGGCCGCGGCCAGGAGCGGGGCGAGGCCCGCCGCGGCCAGTACCCGGCGCCGCGGGGCCCCCGCTCGCGGGTCGGTGGTCTGCGGTAGCAATCCAGCCATGACGTGCGCACCTCCACGACGACCTCGGTGATGACTGGGAAGCATGGCCGATCTGATGCGCCGTCATGCCCGCGGCGCGGGCCGGACGGGCCAGGTGGTCATCGTCACGGGTGAGCGGATGTGGCGATCGGCGGTACCGGGCGCCGGGCCGGGTCCCCCGATTGCCCGGCGGCCGGTGCCGCCGGCGGCCGCTGCGCCGACACTGGACCCAGCCCACGGAGGAGGAGTGCCATGACCGCGTCCGGCCCGCCGCCCGGCACCGACGGCTCCCCGCCGCGCATGGGCTTCTTCACCGACACCTCCGTCTGCATCGGCTGCAAGGCGTGCGAGGTCGCCTGCAAGGAGTGGAACGCCATCCCCGAGGACGGCCTGCTCCTGACCGGGATGTCCTACGACAACACCGGGCACCTGGGCGCCGACACCTGGCGCCACGTGGCCTTCGTCGAACAGCGCAGGACCCCCGGTGCGGACCCCGGCGGCGTCGACGTCTTCCGCGCCGCGGCCCACCTCGGGGCCGCAGGCGGCCCCGCGCCCGCCGACGCGCAGACCGCCCCCGCTGAACTCCGCTGGCTGATGTCCTCCGACGTGTGCAAGCACTGCACGCACGCCGCCTGCCTGGACGTCTGCCCCACCGGCTCGCTGTTCCGCACCGAATTCGGCACCGTCGTCGTCCAGGAGGACATCTGCAACGGCTGCGGCTACTGCGTCCCCGCCTGCCCCTACGGCGTCATCGACCAGCGCCGCGGCGACGGCCGGGCCTGGAAGTGCACCCTGTGCTACGACCGGCTCGGCGCCGGCGCCGAACCGGCCTGCGCCAAGGCGTGCCCCACCGACTCCATCCAGTTCGGCGCCCTGGACGACCTGCGGGAACGGGCCGCGGTCCGGGTCGCCCAGCTGCACGCCGACGGCGTCACCGACGCCCGGCTCTACGGCGAGAGCCCGCAGGACGGCGTCGGCGGCGCCGGCGCGTTCTTCCTGCTGCTCGACGAACCCGAGGTCTACGGGCTGCCGCCGGACCCGGTCGTCACCACCCGTGACCTGCCCGCCATGTGGCGCTGCGCCGCGGCCGCCGCCGCGACCCTGGCCGCCGGGGCCGCCGCCGCCTTCCTGGGACGGCGGCGGTGACCGCGCGGGAGGGCCGCCGCGGCGGCGGCGAGCGGCCCGTCGTCCCCCGGGCCGGCTTCACCTCGTACTACGGGCGGCCGGTCCTCAACGCGCCGACCTGGGAGGCCCGGGACATCGCCGGGTACCTCTTCCTCGGCGGGCTGGCGGGCAGCTCCTCGCTGCTCGCCGCCGGCGCCCACCGGACCGGCCGCCCCCGGCTCGGCCGCGCCGCCAAGGCGGGGGCCTGCGGGGGTGCGGCCCTGTCGCTGGCGGCGCTGGTCCACGACCTGGGGCGGCCGGCCCGCTTCCTGCACATGCTGCGGGTGCTCAAACCCACCTCGCCGATGAACCTCGGCTCCTGGCTGCTGGCCGGCTACGCGCCCCTGGCGGCCGGCGCCGCCCTCAGCGACCTCTCCGGGCGGTACCGGCGGGCCGGTGCCGCCGCGACCGCCGGGGCGGCGGCCCTGGGCCCGGCCGTCACCACGTACACCGCCGTCCTGCTCAGCGACACCGCCGTGCCCTCCTGGCACGCGGCGTACCGGCAGCTGCCGTTCGCCTTCGCCGGCTCCGGCGCCACCGCGGCGGCCGGCCTGGGCCTGCTCGCCGCGCCCGTACGGGAAGCCGGCCCGGCGCGCCGGCTCGCGCTCTTCGGGGCCGCGCTGGAGACCGCCGCGACCAGCCTGCTGGAACGGCGCACCGGGCTCGCCGCCGAGCCCTACCGGACCGGCCGGGCCCGACCGCTGATGCGGGCCGCGCGGGCCCTGACCGCCGGCGGCGCCCTGCTGGCCGCCGGCCCCGGACGGCGCAGCCGCGGGGCCGCCGCGGTGGCCGGCGCAGCGCTGCTCACCGGCTCCGCCGCCCTGCGCTTCGGCGTCTTCCACGCCGGGGTGGCCTCCGCCGAGGACCCGCGCTACACCGTCGTCCCGCAGCGGGAACGGCTGCGGGCCCGCGCGCACGAGCGGTGACCGGGCGGCGACCGGACCGGCCGCCCTCCGGTTGCGGACGCCCCGGTCCCCGGCCGATCGTGGCAGGACACGGCCGGACACGGACCGGTGCGGCCAAGGCCCCGTCGCGGGCACCCGGGAAAGGAGCTGACCGCCATGGGCGTACGCACCTGGATCGAGTCCTGGCCCGTCTACCGGCAGCTGACCGGCGACGACCCCACCGGCCGCGGCGCCGCGGCCAAGAGCCCCGAGAGCGCCCGCCGCACCCCGCGCACCGCCACCGCCGACACGGTCGTCAAGTCCGTCTGCCCGTACTGCGCGGTCGGCTGCGGCCAGCAGGTCTACGTCGAGGACGGCCGGGTCACCCAGATCGAGGGCGACCCCGACTCGCCCGTCTCCCGCGGCCGGCTGTGCCCCAAGGGCGCCGCCAGCCTCCAGCTCACCACCGGACCGGCCCGCGAGCAGCACGCCCTCTACCGCCGCCCCTACGGCAGCCGCTGGGAGCGGATCGACCTGGTCACCGCGATGGACATGATCGCCGACCGGGTCATCGAGGCGCGCCGCCAGGGCTGGCAGTGGGAGGTCGACGGCGCCCGCACCCGCCGCACCCTCGGCCTGGCCGCGCTCGGCGGCGCCACGCTGGACAACGAGGAGAACTACCTCATCAAGAAGCTCTTCACCGCCCTCGGCGCGGTGCAGATCGAGAACCAGGCGCGCATTTGACACTCCGCCACCGTTCCCGGTCTGGGAACCTCGTTCGGCCGCGGCGGCGCGACCACCTTCCAGCAGGACCTCCAGAACGCCGACTGCATCATCATCCAGGGCTCCAACATGGCCGAGTGCCATCCGGTGGGGTTCCAGTGGGTGATGGAGGCCAAGGCCCGCGGCGCGAAGGTCGTGCATGTCGACCCGCGCTTCACCCGCACCAGCGCCCTGGCCGACCTGCACGTCCCGCTGCGCGCCGGCAGTGACATCGCGTTCCTCGGCGGCCTGATCCACCACGTCCTGGCGCGCGGGAAGTACTTCCGGGAGTACGTCCTCGCCTACACCAACGCCGCGGTCATCCTCAACGAGGACTTCCGCGACACCGAGGACCTGGCCGGCGTCTTCTCCGGCCTGGACCGCGAGGGCCGCAGCTACGACAACGCCAGCTGGCAGTACGCCGGTATGGAGGTCCAGGCGGCCTCCGGCGAGCGCGACAAGGAGTACGACCGGCGCACCGGCGGGGAGCGGTCGGTCAGCGAGTCCGGCCGCGGCGAGGCGCACGGCTCCGGCGGCGCGCCGCTGGGCGGCGGCGAGCCCCGGCGGGACGAGACGCTGACCGACCCCCGGTGCGTCTTCCAGGTCCTGCGCCGCCACTACGCCCGCTACACCCCGGAACTGGTCGAGGAGGTCTGCGGGGTGCCGCCGGAGCTGTTCCGGCAGATCTGCGACCTGGTCACGGAGAACTCCGGCCGGGACCGCACCACCGCGTTCGCCTACGCGGTCGGCTGGACCCAGCACACCGTCGGCGTGCAGTACATCCGCGCCGCCTCGATCCTCCAGACCCTGCTCGGCAACATCGGCCGCCCCGGCGGCGGCATCCTCGCCCTGCGCGGCCACGCCTCCATCCAGGGCTCCACCGACATCCCCACGCTGTTCAACCTGCTGCCCGGCTACATCCCGATGCCGCACGCCCACCGCGGTGAGGACCTCGACACGTTCGTCGCCGCCGAGGCCCCGCGCAAGGGCTACTGGGGCCATATGCGCGCCTACCTGGTGAGCCTGCTCAAGGCGTACTGGGGTGACGCGGCCACCGAGGAGAACGACTTCTGCTTCGACTACCTGCCCCGCCTGACCGGCTCGCACAGCACCTACGAGACCGTCCACGCCCAGCTCGACGGCGTCTGCAAGGGCTACCTGCTGATCGGCGAGAACCCGGCGGTCGGCTCGGCCGGCGCCAAACTGCAACGGCTGGGCATGGCCCGCCTCGACTGGCTGGTGGTCCGCGACTTCTCCCTGATCGAATCGGCGACCTGGTGGCAGGACGGCCCCGAGATCGCCACCGGCGAACTGCGCACCGAGGACATCGGCACCGAGGTGTTCTTCCTGCCCGCGGCCGCGCACACCGAGAAGGACGGCAGCTTCACCAACACCCAGCGGATGCTCCAGTGGCACCACCAGGCGGTCGAGCCGCCCGGCGACGCCCGCAGCGACCTGTGGTTCACCTACCACCTCGGCCGCCTCGTCAAGGCGAAACTGGCCGCCTCCGACACCGAACGGGACCGCCCCGTCCGCGACCTGACCTGGGACTACCCCACCAAGGACGGCACGGCGTACGGCGAACCGGACGCCGAGGCGGTGCTCGCCGAGATCAACGGCCGGGACGCGCACGGCCGCCCGCTGTCCTCCTACGAGCAGCTCGCCCCCGACGGCTCCACCTCCTGCGGCTGCTGGATCTACTGCGGCGTCCACGCGGACGGCGTGAACCAGGCCGCCCGCCGCCGCCCCGGCCGGGAGCAGAACTGGGTGGCCGGCGAATGGGGCTGGGCCTGGCCCGCCAACCGGCGCATCCTGTACAACCGCGCCTCCGCCGACCCCGACGGCAGACCGTGGAGCGCCCGCAAGGCCCTGGTGTGGTGGGACGCGGAGCGCGGGACCTGGACCGGCCACGACGTCCCCGACTTCCGCGCCGGCACCCCACCCGGCCACCGGCCCCCGCCGGACGCGACCGGCGCCGACGCGCTGACCGGCAGCGACGCGTTCATCATGCAGGCCGACGGCAAGGCATGGCTCTACGCCCCGGCCGGCGTCGTCGACGGCCCGCTGCCCACCCACTACGAACCGCAGGAGTCGCCGTTCACCAACCCGCTCCACCCGCAGCAGCGCAACCCCGTCCGCCACCTCCTGCCCCCGCACCCCGACGACCGCTTCCACCCGGTGGGCCGCGAGCGCGGCGCGGACGTCTTCCCCTACGTCGCCACCACCTACCGGCTCACCGAGCACCACACCGCCGGCGGCATGTCCCGCTGGCTGCCCTACCTGGCCGAACTGCAACCGGAGTTCTTCTGCGAGGTCTCCCCGGAACTGGCCGCCGAACGCGGCCTGGAACACACCGGCTGGGCCACCGTCGTCACCGCCCGCGGCGTCATCGAGGCCCGGGTGCTGGTCACCGATCGGATGGTGCCGCTGACCGTGCAGGGCCGCCGGGTCCACCAGGTCGGCCTGCCGTACCACTGGGGACCCAACGGCTACACCACCGGCGACGCCGCCAACGAACTCCTCCACCTCTCCCTGGACCCCAACACCCACATCCAGGAGACCAAGGCGTTCACCTGCGACATCCGGCCCGGCCGGCGGCCCCGCGGCCCGGCCGCCGCGGCCCTGGTGGCCGACTGCCGGCGCCGCGCCGGCATCGACGAGCACACCGGCCGGGAACCGTGATCCGCCGCCGCGTCAGCGGATCACCACCGTGTGCTCCCCGCGCGGCACCAGCTCGCCCACCACCGGGGCGCCCGGCACCTCGCCCGCCACCAGCAGCCCGCCGGAGGTCTGGGCGTCCGCCAGCAGCAGCCGCGTCGCCTCGTCCGCGGCCCCGAAGTCGGTGTGCCCGGCGACCCACGCCAGATTCCGCCGGGTCCCGCCGCTGACGTACCCGTCCCGCACCGCCTCCCGCGCCCCGTCCAGGTAGGGCACCGCCGCGGCGTCCACCACCGCGGTCACCCCGGAGGCCCGCGCCAGTTTGAACAGGTGCCCCAGCAGGCCGAAACCGGTGACGTCGGTGGCGCACCGGGCACCCGCCGCCACCGCGGCCCGCGCGGCGTCCCGGTTGAGCGCCACCATCGCCGCCACCGCCTGCGCGAACCGCTCACCGGTGGCCTTGTGACGGGAGTTCAGCACCCCGATCCCCAGCGGTTTGGTCAGCGACAGCGGCAGCCCCGGCGCCCCCGCGTCGTTCCGCAGCAGACGCTTTGGATCGGCGACACCGGTGACCGCCATCCCGTACTTCGGCTCCGCGTCATCGACGCTGTGCCCGCCGCCCACCGGGCAGCAGGCCTCCGCCGCGACGTCCAGCCCGCCGCGCAGCACCTCCCGCGCCAGCCCGGCCGGCAGCACCCCCCGCGGCCAGGCCAGCAGATTGACCGCCAGCACCGGCTCCCCGCCCATCGCGTACACGTCCGACAGCGCGTTCGCCGCCGCGATCCGCCCCCAGTCGTAGGCGTCGTCCACCACCGGCGTGAAGAAGTCCGCCGTCGAGATCACCGCCGTCCCGCCCGCCCCGGGCCCCGGCAGCCGGACCACCGCCGCGTCGTCCCCGGTCGCCACGCCCACGAGCAGCTCCCCGGCGCCCGCGCCGGCCAGCCCGGCCACCATCGCCTCCAACTCCCCGGGCGGGATCTTGCAGGCACACCCCCCGCCGCGCGCGTACCGCGTCAGCCGCACCGCCTCCCCGTCCCCGTCCTCCGCCGCCGCACCGGCCGCTGTCCCGACGAACGTCATGCGCTGCCTCCTGAGCCAGGGGAGTGGTCCTGCCGCCCTGCCTACCCTCCCTGCCGCGCACCTCCCGCGAACGGCACGCCGCCGCCCGTACATTCACCGTGTCCACCAGCCGGACGGGGAGGCGTGAGGGTGCCTGGTGGCCCTCCCGGTCTTCAAAACCGAGGTGCCCGAGAACCTCGGGCAGGCGGGTTCGATTCCCGTCCGCCTCCGCTCTTCACACGGCTGTGACCTGTGGCTTTTCCAAGGCTCGGAGGACGGGGCCAAACGCTGGCCAGACGGCGGAGCACCAACCACCCGTATCCTCTTCGCTGGGTTCAGCGCGGCCGGGGCGTTACGTGGGAGGCCGAGAAGTTTCGGCGACAAGGACAGCGCGGAGCGCTTCGGGAAGCTCGTTGATGCTCATGGGCAGCAGTGGCCGCCCGGCTGGGTAAAGGGACGTGGGTTCGTCGCGGAACCAACTGTTTCCGGTGGCATGCCCCTTGCTGAGTGGGCACGCCGGTACGTTGACCGCTGCACGGAGATCGATGGCCGCTCCCAGCATGACTCGCCCGGGCCGCCGGCGACGACGGCGCCACCGGCCCGGTGGGCCCGGCTGGCCCGGCCGGCCCGCCGCTGCTCGTACACGGCCTGCTCCTCGGGCCACGGCGGCCGACCGGCGCGGGCGGCCATGAACGCGCGGATCCGCGAGTTGGCCTCGGCGGTTGCGGCAGGGACACAGGTAGTCGCCATGGCGCGGAGCCTACGGGCGATCGCTGACAACGCGCGCACAAAATAGGCCCCGCCCCATACCCTGGCAGTGTCGAGCTGTTCAGAGAGGGGCAAGGCCATGACCGATGCTACCCCGGACCCGTACGCAGCACCCATGGCGTTCGGGCAGAGAATGCAGATTCTGCGGCAGCGACGCGGCATGACACGGGATGTGCTCGCGGGGCTGGTGGGCATGTCGACATCGTGGGTGAAGCGGGTCGAGAACGGCCAGTTGCAGCCTCCCCGCCTGGATCTGATGCTCCGCATCGCCGAGGCGCTGCGGGTCCGAGACCTCTCCGAACTCACAGGGCGCACCAACAGCATGCGAGTTGATCTCTTCACCGGCCCCGGCCACCCCCGACTTGCCGCTGTGCGGGATGCCATCGACAAGTTCCCCATCACGGCCGACCAGCCGGCCCCCCCGGCTGAGCACATCCGGGCCAGGCTCGAACACGCCTGGGCGGCGCGGCATTCCGCCCCGAATCACCGAGAGGTGGTGGGCGCGCTGCTCCCCGACCTCATCGGAGACGCTCAACTCGCGGCCCAGCAAGCGGATTCGGGGCCAGAGCGACGGGCAGCCCAGGCCACCCTGTCGGAAATTTACAGCCTGGCCCAGTTCTTCCTGGCCTACCAACCGGAGCCGGCGTTGCTGTGGAGGGTGGCAGAGCGGGGCATAGTGGCCGCCCAGGAATCGGAAGACCCGCACACGATCGGTGTTGCCGCCTGGCTTACCGCACAGGCTCATCGCGACGCCGGCCCCTCCCACTTCGACGCCGCAGACTCGGTGACCTACTCAGCTCTCCGGTACCTCGAACCGCTGCTGGCGGACGCCAGCGACGCCACCCGGGCGATCACCGGTGCCCTCCAGTTCGAGGCTGGCTACACCGCAGCTCGGCGCGGGGATTCCGGTACCGCGTGGCGGCACTGGGACAAGGCCGACCAGACAGCGAAGGCTCTCCCCAAGAACTACTTTCACCCCGTCACCAGTTTCTCCCGAGCGGTCATGGGCGCCCATGCGGTAACCATCGCGGTGGAGCTGCGGTCGGGCACGGAGTCGGTGCGGCAGGCGGCCAAGGCCGAAGCCTCAGCGATTCCGTCCCGGCCACGGCGGGCCCGCCATCGAATCGAGCAGGCCCGTGGCTACCAGCTCGACAGGCAGCCGGAGGCGGCCCTCGCCACCTTGAAGCAGGCGTTCGAAGCCGCCCCCGAGACGGTCCGGTACAACGGATACGCGCGTCGGATCGTCCTGGAAGAGACCGAAGCGGCCTCGCCTGATCGCCGACGCCGCGCCTCTGAACTTGCCGCGCAGATCGGACTGTTGGCCGGGTGAGGTAGGGGGCACAAACTGTGTCCCCGCTCCGCACTGCACCACCCTACGGTCGTCGCATGGACACCGAGCGTGCGCGAAAGTCCGTGGCGGCGGCTGTAAGCGGCCCGCCGCCGGTGGGCGTTAAGACAATCGCGGAGATCAACTCCGGGCCCGACAGGTTGATCGAGGCCCGCGCATGATCCAGTCGGCGCTGGCACGACCGGCATGGATGCTTCGCCCCGACCTCATGCTGATGGAAACGGCCTTCCTCGTCTCCGAGCGGCCCGCGGGGCAGCTCCCGCCGTCGGCGGATCTGGCCCGTGTCCGCCATATGCGTAAGTGCGTCCGTGCGGCTCTGGGCTACTACGGGCTGACGCCGATGTCGGACGACGTGGCCCTGGTCGTCAGCGAGCTGGTCGGCAACGCGATCGTCCACAACGTCCACGGACCGGAGATCACCGTGCGGCTCCAGGTGGTGGGCAGGAACCTGGAACTCCGGGTCAGCCACACGGGGTCTTGCCGTCCCGCGCTTCGCACGCCGAGCGGGGACGCGGAGTCCGGCCGCGGACTGCCGCTCGTGGACGGCATCGCCCGGGGCCGAGGAGGCTCCTGGATGGTGCACACCAGCAGCTCGCTGGTCACCGTCCGGTGCTCCCTGCCGCTGGATGGAGCGGAGGAATGACCACCCTGCCGGACAAAATGGCGTTCCTCTCGTTGAGCGACATGGTCCTCGCGTGGGAACCGCAGGCTCCCCCGGACACCTGCACGGCGCTGAACGCCGTGGAACTGCTCGACGAGTACGGGCGCCGCGCCGAGCGCGACCTGCGGGCCCTGGCCCACAGCGTGCCGGTCCCGCCGGACATCGCTGCGCGCGTCCAGGCCACGCTCGGCGAGGCGTCGCGGCGCCTGTGTCTGCGGCCACCGCCCGCTGGGCACACCGTGCGCCGGGCCCAGAACCTTGTCCGCCTCCTCCAAGCTCTGCACCGCGCCACCGACCTGCTCGATCACGATCACTCCTGACCCACGGAGACCACCATTTCTCCCTCACTGCCAAGGTCGGCGGCGTCGACCTACGTCGCGGTCGCCGGGTTGGCCGCCGCCGCCACGCCGGCGAACCCGCAACAGCAGCGAGCCGTGAACGCCGCGCGGCGGCTGCGCCGGGCCCTGACCCGGATCGGGGTGAAGGTAGAGGTCCAGGCGGACCTCACCGGGCGCGCCCCGGGAGTTCGGATCGACACCATTCCGCGCCACGATGCGATGCGCCTCCTGCACACGCTCTCCAACGCCAACTGCGAGGCGGTGTGCGACTACTCGTATTTCGGAACGGAGCGCGAGCTGGAGGCGCTGATCTACGCGCTGGACAGCACGATCCGAGGCTCGATCCGAGGCGCGCCTTCCTTCGCTCCCCAGCTGCCGTGCCGAAACTGCCGGACGCGTGCCGGCCTCTACGTCAACCGCCGGGTGCCGCCGCCCCTCGCCGAGAAGCTGGCCGCCCTCATCGAGAAGGCGGCCAAGAGCCCGCAGCCTCCTCCCCCCTGCGGCTGGCGATCTGCTGGCCCTACTCACCACCCACAGGACTGCTGATGATCAATGCCAATGACCAGGTCCGCGTCGTCACCTGGAACCTGGAACACAACGGCCATGAGCGCGACGGTGCCACGGACCGCTGGCACCTCGCCATGGGCATCCTCGCCGACCTCCAGCCGCACATCTTGCTGCGCCAGGAGCTGACCCGCGCCAACATGTACGGCATGCGTGCCGTGTACGCCGAGGCGGTTCGCCTCGGCGTACACATGCCCTTCCTGGCCAGCGCGACGCCGGAGTCCGCCAACCCCACCGGCGTCTACGTTGACATGGCTCTGTTCGAGCCGGTCCAGTTCTTCGAGCACGTGACCGGCATGTGGCATCCGATCTGCAACCCGGTCGTGCGCCTCAAGGGGGCCTCGAAGGCTCTGAGCCTGGCCTCGGTCCACCTCTGCTCCTTCGACCCGGACCTGCGTGTGACCGAGGCGAAGCGGCTGACGACCTTGGGGAAGCCGGGGATGGAGACCTTGCTCGGAGGCGATTTCAACAGCTACGTGCACTTTGAGGATGAGGCATCTTCGCTGCCGGACTGGGCCACCGTGCAGGACCGGACGCACTTTGAGCACCGCACCGTGGACCGGGGCGGCAAGCGGGTCTCGGACACCCGCCCCGACCGGATCCTGGCCGGCACCCACCACGGCCGCCCGCCCATCTTCACCGAGCTGGGACAGCACGCCGCGAGCCTGGGCGTAGCGGGCGCTCTCAACCCGACCTCCTCGCTCTGGCGGACCGACCAAGGCGGGATGCAGCGCATCGACCGGATCTACGCCACTCCGCAGATCGCCGCGGCGCTGATCGACCTGCGCGTCATCGACATCCCCGAGGTCCAGGTGGTCTCCGACCACTGCCCGGTGATGGCCACCTTCAGCCTCAACCGCCTCCGCGAAGCCCTGTCCGACACCGCGCCCGCGGCGGCAGCCGCATGACCGCGGCCCAGCAGGCCGATAAGGCCATCGCCTTCTCCCCGCAGCCCTCACCCGCCATCCGCCTCCCGCACGAACAGGGCAGAGTACCCCGCCAGTTCCACTGGCACGACTTCCACGTGCCGTTCATCACGCCCTGGGACGGAGAGGGCAAGAAGCCGGGCGCCATCGAGCGGCGGCGCGGGATTGGCGGCGAGGGCATCGGCTACGCCGACGAGGACAGCCCCGTCGACCGCCGGGCCGGCGCACTGTGGGTCCGGATGGCCGCTGTCCGCGGGGGTGGCCGGCCGCTGCTCCGGAAGGTGCACCCGCTCCGGCAGCGGCAGGCCATGAGTCACCAGCTGTGCCAGGTCTGCGGCGGGCACACCTGCGGGACACGATCCGATGAGCGCACGCTGTTCGTGATGGCCTCCGCCGACGGGCGCCCAATCTCCGAGGGCGAGCTGACCGTCATGCCACCCGTCCACGAGGTGTGCGCGCTGGAGGCCGTGGAGCAGTGCCCCGAGCTGCGCAAGGGGCACGTCGCCGCCCTGGTCGGCGATGTCATGCCCTGGGGAGTGGCCGGCATCGTCCACGACCGCACCACCCTCCAGCCGCTCATCCCCGACGACGAGAAGGAGTTGACGTTCGTCGGGTACGACGACCCCCGCTTCCGCTGGGTCTTGGCGATGCGCGAGGTCGTGAGCCTCCGGGAGGTCACCCCGGTGGACCTCCACCAGCTCACCGCCCACACCGGCCAGCAGCCCTGAGCGGTCCCGGCCCCGCCCCGGCACCCCTACGGTGAGGACGGACTACCGGGGCGGGCACCAGCCATCACCACCTACCAACCCACGCCACAGGCAGGAGATCCGCATGGGGAACGACAAGCAGGACCGCGACCAGGATGACAGCCAGAAGAGCCAGAGGTGCGTCCACTGCGGCGGGGGGCCTTGCCATCACCCCCGAAGGCACGGGCTGATGTAGCGACGCCAGCGTCCAAGGCCCCGCAGCCGGGACTTCCGTAGACCGGCAGGCCCGGCGGCCGGCGCCCATCGCGGTTCGGGGGCCCCTCGGCCTGCCCAGCTCGGATAGAAAACGCCCCGGCTATCGCCCTCTGTGAGCGACGGCCAGGGCGTTTGGGATGTCATCGGGCCAAGAGCAGATCCCAGCCTTCCGCGCCGGGTACAAGGGCCGGAGTGTAACTCTCGGGGGTGGGGCGGCCGGCGGTCTCCCAGGCGATCAGCCAGTTGCGCAGGACGGAGAGGGACGGGGAGTCGGATCGGTCGGCGAGGATTGTCCCGTCCTGCTGGAGGACGGCGGCCGTCGTCGCGGTGGAGTGCCCGATGGCCCACAGGTCCGGGCTCAGGCCCGCCATGGTCAGCTGCGGGTCGGCCTGGACGGCGGCGAAGGTCCGCCAGGACGGCCAGTCGAGCTCGTCCCCGTCGTACGGCTCGGTGTGGGCGTCCTTGAGCAGGCGGGCGAGCGCGGTGCGGGCTCCGGTGTGGAGGCGGTCGTCGCGCTCGCGCCAGGCGATGGAGATCCACGAGGGGGCCGGCGTGCGGTTCTCCCAGTCCACCCATCGGCCGGGCAGGTCGAGGTTGTCCTTCGGGGATCCGGTCGCCTCGATGTACCCGCCGGTGAACACCGCCTCCACGACCGGCTCGCCGCCGCTCACGCGGATCTTGGCGATCACCGTCATGTTGGGGACGGTCGCGATCGGCAGCGGGGCGACGATCAGGCCGCCGTCGGCGACCTGGTCCGCCCACGCCTTCGGCAGCAGCGGCGGGGTGCACCAGGCCACCATCCGGTCATACGGCGCCTTGCCCGCGAAGCCGGCGGTGCCGTCGGCGACGTGGCAGCGGATGTGGTCGAGGCCGCGCTCATGGTGGATGAGGTTGGCCCAGCGCACGAGGTAGGCGTCGATGTCGAGGCTGGTCACGTGGCCGGTGGGGCCGACGAGTTCGGCGAGCAGGGCGCCGGAGTAGCCGGAGCCGGTGCCGAACTCGACGACGTTCATGCCCGCCTGGACGTCGAGGGTGGTGAGCTCGCGGTGGATGACGGCCGGGTTGGAGCGGTGCGGGGTGGCGCCGCGGCCGTCGTGGTGGGTGTAGTGGCGTTCGGGGACGGCCTGGGCGGCGTCGGCGACGGCGGTCACAGGTTCACTCCTTCGAGGACGGGCACTCGTATACGGGCAACTGCTCCGGGCGGGTAAAGGACACGCGCCCGGTGGCTCGGCGGCGGGGTCAGATCGTCAGGGCGGTGTGGTGGTGCCATCCGGCGGCGGTGTACTCGCCGACGGGGCCGTGGCCGGGCAGTTCGGCCCAGGCGTGGTACTCGACCGGCGGCGGCGCGAACCGGGCCCCCAGGTGCCAGTCGAGGCGGCGGCCGAGCAGGGCGGCGGCGAGTACGGCCCCGAGGGAGGTCTCCATGCAGGCGGCCCGGCCCGGCCACCAGCGGGCGGTGTGCCGGACGGCGCCAACGAGGGCCTCAGCCCGGGCTGCGCCCAGCTCGCGCCGGCCCAGGCGGCGGGCGAGACGGGTGGCCCGGACCGTGTGCCGGAACGGCAGCCGCAGCAGCACCAGGGCGAGCGCGAGCCCGGCCGTGGCGGCCAGCCGCTCGGTATATGTGCCGGTGCGGACGGTGGAGTACGCCTCCACGCTGCTCACGACCGCCACCCCTTCCACCGGCGGCGGCGCGTCCGGGCCGGCGCCTGGCCGCCCAGGGCGAGGCCCTGTGCGGCCAGCGCCTCGGCGACCGTGCGGACGTCGGTGGCGGCCTGCACAGCGTCGATGCCGTACCGGGCGGCGTACTGGCCGATGGCCTCCTTCTTGCTGGTGGAGGCGAGCAGGAGCATCACCGCGGCCGACGCGGTCGGCGTCAGGTAGGCCCAGCGCCCGGTCTGCTCGCTGAGGATCGCGCCGCCCTCGTCGGTGAGCACGGGATGGGTGCCCTCACGCAGCCGCCACACGGCCGCCCACCTCCTCCCACCACGCCGCCGGGGCGGCGGCGTGCTGCCGAAGCCACACCTCGGCGGCCACGACCAGGTGCAGGGCGCCCTGGGCGGTGGGCTGCCCGGCCGCGGCCCGAGCGAGCGCGTCGGCGACCGGCTGCTGGGTGACCAGCCCGAGCGCGGCCAGCTTCGACGACGCCCCGAGCAGGTCGCGCAGGACAGGAGCGTTGTCGCGCAGGCCCGCGTACGCGAGGGCGTTGAACCCACCCTTCGTCGTACGGGCCAGCACGAAGCCGGGCAGCACCCGGCTGCCGGCGAACGCAGCGTCCAGCAGCGGCTTGTAGGCGCCGGGGGCGCCGCGCTGGTCGGCGGGCACGGTGAGGCAGGCCCGGATCACCTCGTTGTCCAGGAACGGGGCGGCCACCTCGATGCCGTGCCCGGCGAGCGCGAGCGCCCTCCACCCGGCAGTGTCCGCGCCGACCCGCGCGAGTGCCTGCCGGTCGGACCACTCGGCCAGCCGGGCCGGCGCGTCGGTGAGCGCGCCCGCGGCCTCGTTCAGGGCGGAGGCGAGCATCAGCCGGGTGCCGTGGGTCATCCAGTCCGCCGAGGCCAGCAGCGGCGTCCAGGCGAGCGGGCGCTGGGCCTGGGGAATCCAGTCCCGCGCGGGCCCGCGCAGTTCGGCGGCCGTCTGCCACCAGGCGCCGGCCAGGTCGACCTTGGAGGCCGGGCGGACGCGGCCGAGGATGTGGAAGGCGGAGGTGTGCCGCAGCCGGGCGTGGGCGAGGGCGTGCTGCAAGGCCCGGCGGTGGCGCCGTTCGCGCAGCAGGTCCGCGAGGTAGGAGGAGGGGGCGGACAGGACGGCGTCGCCGGCCGCGCCGGTGAAGTGCACTCCCGGGCCCGGGGTGTTCTCGGCGACCGTGTCCAGGACGGCCCGCTTGATGGACGCGGTCACCACGTACGCGTTCGGGGCGTCGGTCACGGGCAGGGCCGACAGGCCGCCAAGGCCCGCGTAGTACACGGTGTCCGGAGCGCCGGGGGCCGTATGGTGGCTGAGCCCCGGCACGGCGGCCGCGGTGCGGACCGCGTACGCGAGGTCGTCGTCACGCAGGCGCTCGTCGGCGAACGTCACCGCGGTCACCGGCCCGCGCTGGGCGGCCAGGCACGCGAGCGTGGTGGAGTCCAGCCCCGCCAGGTCCGCGCTGACCGGCCGGCCGTCGATCCGGGCGGCGACCGCCTCGGCGAGCGCGGCCCGCACCACCGGCGCCTGTGCGCGCAGGTCCACCCGCGGGGAGGAGACCGGCTCGTACCGCTCCACCGCCGCCCCGCCCGGACCGAGCAGCAGCAGATGCCCGCCGGGCACCCGGCGCACGTCCCGGAACAGGCTCCGGCCGGCCAGCACGTCGGGCTGCCCGAAGGCGAGATGGGCGGCGAGCGCGGTCACGTCGACGGGGGCGCCGTACAGCGCGGCGAGCGCGGACGCGGCCGTCGCCCACCACGTGCCGGCCGCATCGGTCCGGTAGTACACCGGGTGCTGCCCGGCCAGGTCCCCGATCACCGCCGATGTCTCGCCGCTGCGGGCGACGACGAGGTACGAGCCGGGCCAGCGCGTCAGCGCCCGCCAGCCCTTCGCCCGTACCACCGGCAGCGCATCCCGGAGCTGGGCCTCGTCGGCGCCGCACTCGCCGACCACCGCCAGCGCCGTCCACTCGTCTCCCACCGCGGTGATCCGGGCGGCGGGCCACCCGGACGTCCACGTGCTGTCCAGGCCGGGCACGGCCCGGCCTCCGGCGGGCCGCCGGTCGCTCCCGGCGGCCCCGTACCACCCCGCGCTCCACCTCATCGGTGCCCTCTCCCTTCTCCATACGTGTCGAAAGGCGAAGGCGCCGGGCCGTCCGCCCCGTGCCCCAGCACGGGAACGAAGCAGGCCCGGCACCTCCTTGCCGGGGTCAGGGCGTGGCACTCGATTCCGCCGCCGGGCCCAGGCCGTTCGCGGGTCAGGCGTTCTTGTACTGGGTGTCGTCGGCGGTGTCGAAGTTCTCGGTGCCCAGCGTCACCTCGACGATGTCACCGGCATCCAGCACGACGGGCGCTTCGTAGACCTCGGTGGTGTCCTTCATGACGAATTCCCTTCGCTCACCGCCCGGTGGCTGCCCACCGGGCTACGACAACCAGTGAACGCGCAGACGCGCAGCGTGGGGAGCTGCCAGAATGTGGGCCAGCTGTAGGCCAGTTGTGAACCTGCACGACGGATGATCGGCTGACACATGACGATCGGGAAGCGCATCCGCGCGGCACGCGAAGCACGGCGCCCCAGGTGCAGCCAGCAACGGCTCGCGGACGAGCTGTCAGTGGCGCGCTGGGGGAAGGTGGGGTTCCTCGACCGGCAGCAGGTCTACCGATGGGAGACCGGGCGCCGAGTGCCCACGGAGTGGTTGCCGTACATCGAACAGGTGCTGCACCTTGATCTGTCCGAGGACACCGGACCGCAGTTCGCCGATACCGTGACCTCAGTCATGCGCTTGGGAGGCACCGACGTGGACCGACTGGACCGACGGCAGTTCCTTGCGGCATCCGCAGCTGTGGGCCTGGCTGCCCTCGACCTGCCCGACGCCGAGGCCGTCACCCGCCGCGCAAACCGGACCGGCCCCGCCGCGGTCGGCAGAGGTGAAGTCGCCGCGGTCCGCACGATGACCACGACCCTCGGAGACGCCGCCTCCGAACTGGGAGGCGGACACGCCCGCCACCTCGCGGTCCGCTACCTGACCGTGGACGTCAAGCGGTGGCTGGACGGCCGCTACACCGAGAAGACCGGCCGGGAGCTGTTCGCCGCCACCAGCGAACTGGTGCACCTGATCGGCTGGATGGCCCGCGACGAGGGCGACCAGGGCCTGAGCCAGAAGTACCACCTGCACAGCTACCGACTCGCCGCAGAAGCCGACGAGAACGAACTTGCCGCGACCGCCCTGCGCGGGCTGGCAGACCAAGCCATCGACCTCGGTCACATCCCCACCGCCGTACGACTCGCCGAGGCGTGCGAGCAGCGCGGCCGGAAGCTGACGAACCCCAAGGCGCTCGCGTACTACCGCAACACGCTGGCCCGCGCGGCAGCTGCCGACGGCGACCACGCCACCGCGGCGAAGCTCCTCACCTCCGCCCAGGCCGCGATCGAGCACGCGCCGGCGCCGCCGGGGCAGTCCTGGGCGAGCCACTACAGCCACGGCCGGTGGGCGCACGAATCCGGCATGATCCACGCCCGGCTCGGCGACCTCGCGGCCGCCGAGGAGCACCTCCACCTTGCTCTCGACATCCACGGTCTGGACCGCAAACGCACGCGGGCCATCGTCCTGGCCGACCTTGGCCACGTGCAGCTCAAGCGCGGCAACACAGAGACTGCCCTGGCCACCTGGAACGAGTTCCTCGACTGCGCCGAAGGCGTGCAGTCGGTCCGCATCCAAGACGGTCTGACCAACATCACCGCCCGCCTGCCCAGCGCCCACGACGCGCCGGCCGCTCGGGAACTCCGCGCCCGCATCAGCGCCAGGGCAGAGTCTTAGACCGCTCCGCGCTGCGAGAAATCGTCGAGGTCTATCACTCCCGTTCCCGCCGGCCTGAGTGCGGGGGCGCGGGCGCCGCCCTTGCGGGGTCGGCGCCTTCGGAGAGCACGGTAAGGCGACTCTCTACTCCTCCACGGCCTGCTCCTCGGGCCACGGCGGCCGACCGGCGCGGGCGGCCATGAACGCGCGGATCCGCGCGTTGGCCTCGGCGGTTGCGTCGGGGACACAGGTAGTCGCCATGGCGCGGAGTCTACGACTCGCCTCTGACAGCCTGTTCAACCGCGGCGAATGCGAGATGCCAGGGGTACCCCTCCGCACGGCGCTCGCCCGGCTGGTTCGGTTCGAAGCCACCTGGTCCGTACAGCACCTTCACACCGGACGTGCTCAAGGTGGTGATGGACTGGTCGAACTGCGGATGCTGTACGTAGGCAGCGTTCACGCACGGCATTGTCACCGTGGGGATGGCCTTGCCGATGCCTTCGGCGACCACACCGACGATGAAGTGGTGAGTGAGCCCGAGCGCCCAGTGGTTCAGGGTGTTGAAGGTGGCGGGGGCGACCAAGATCGCATCTGCCTTCGGCCACACATCTGGCTCTCCTGGCATCTTGTACTCGGATCGCACAGGGCGGCCGGTCGCCTCGGCCAGACTGGCGACCTCTCCGCCAAGCCAGCTGGCGGCAGTGGGCGTCAGGCCCACACACACATCGAACCCCTCAGCCTGCGCGCGTCGCACCACGGCGGGGAACTCGTGGACGGGCGGTGCGGCGGACCCGAACAGATACAGCACAGGGCGCGTCATACTCCCATCCCACCACAGGCAACCGCCCCCGGGCCGTGTGGAATCGGGGGCGGAGCGCTCACCCGCCGGGTCCTCGGCGGGTATGTTCCAAAAGACGCCATGCGGCGGGCGACGGGAACTCGCCGGCCCGCTACGGGCGTCGCGTGCGGGCATCGCGCCGCGCCTGGTGAACGGACCGGCGCCGCGGCAGGGCACGTTACGCCCTCGGCCCCGTCCTCCTCCCGGTCGTGGAGCCGCCGCTCCTCTTCCCCGTCGCGCCGGCCACCGCCCGCCGGGCCGCAGGGCGCAACGCGTCTGCTGTGCAGGGGGTTCAGCGCCCGACCGGGTCGCCGCAGGCAGGGTCGTCCGGGCAGAGCAGCGCGAGGTGGCCTCCCTCCTCCAGGGGGGTGGGGACGGTCAGGGTGGTGCGGTGGTGGGGGTGGTCGGCGTCGAGGAGTTCGATCTCGCCGTGGCCGCCGCGGGTGACCGCGATCAGGGAGGAGGCCGGGGAGGCTGCGAGGGCGCGGCGCTGCACGCCGTCCCAGGGGGTGTCGCCGGGGCGGGGCGCGCCGGCCATCGGGGGCAGCGGGATCCGCGCGGCGATACGGGGATCGGGGCCCGGGCCGGGCGCCAGGAGGATCAGTTCGTCGCCGTCGGGGTGGACGCGGGCGTAGGCCACGTGGCGGGCGGCGACGGCGAGGCGGAAGACCAGGCCGGGGCCGAGCGGTACGCGGCCGGTGCGTCCGGTGTCGAGGTGATGCCACCAGGCGTGGTTGTCCCAGTCGGGCCAGCGTCCGGGGTGCGGCGGGCCGCTGCGGACGCCGGACCAGAGGAGCCTGCGTACGGGGTCCAGGCGCAGGTAGTAGCCGCGGCCGGGGCCGCCCCAGGGGAGCGGCGATTCCGGGACGAGGCGCCCGGCGCGGTGGCGGGCGCGGTGCACGCCGGAGCCGGCGGCGGCGAAGAGCCGCTCGGTGTGCGGGTCGTGGGCGTCGCCGTGGGCGTCGTCATCGGCCAGCGGCAGGGTGGTGTGCGGGGCGGTGGGCGGGCAGGAGGGGGCGGCGGCCATCAGGGCGGTGTGGCGGTAGGCGGTGAACTGCCCTGGTTCGCGGTGGCGGAGGACGACCAGGGGGTCGTCGGTGCCGAGGACGGTGACGCCGGGTTCGCCGGGGCGGGTGCGGATGCGTACGGCGTCGGGGTGGCCGGGGGCGTGCAGGTCGATGGCGGTCAGGAGGTCGGACCAGGGCCGGTGGTTGCGGCCGAGGCCGGTGGTGACGGCGAGGCGGCGGCCGGTGGGGTCGGCGGCGAGGTGTTCGGCCGGGACGGCGACCGGGACCGTCGCTTCGGTCAGGGGGCGGCCCGCGTCGGGGCCGTAGGGATCGAGGACCACCAGTTCGCCGGCGCGGTCGTCGACGAACGCGGCGCGGGCGCCGGGGAGGACGAGGAAACCGGCGTGTTCGGCGAGGTGTCGTCCGGTCAGCGCTGAACTCTGCGAGCCGTCAGGGAGGTTGAGGACGCGGAGGGAACCGGCGACGTGGTCGGCGACGAGCAGGCGGGGGGTCGGGGGCATGTGGTCTCCGGAAGCGTGAGGCAGGCGGTTGATAATGATTATCATGTTGATGATTGGTTGTGGGTTCGCCTGCGGAAGAGTGGAGTGACATGGGACGCAGAGCGCTGTGCGTCGTCCGCCGCCTGGCGGTGGCCGTGGTGATGGGCGGCACGTTGGCGGGATGCGGGGGCGCGGCCGGTGACGGCGCCTCCGGGAACGACGGGCCGGGGGACGGGCGCGGGGGCCGGACATCGGTGGCCGTCCGGCCCCTCGCCCCGGCCCGGACGGTGACGGACGGAAAGGGCGTCACCGTCCGCACACCGTCGCCGCCGAAGCGGGTGGTCTGCCTGGTCGCCCTGTGCGACGACATGCTGGCCGAGCTGGGGATGCGGCCGGTGGCGAGCACCTCCCGGCTGCTGGCGCACGAGAAGTTCCTGGGCCGGGCGGAGGCCGCGAAGATCCCGTCCGTTCCGGGCGGGTTCCTCAGCCCCGAGGCCGAGGCGATCCTGTCGTTCAGGCCGGATCTCGTCATCGGGCTGAAGGACACCCACGGCAAGCTGGCCCCGGCGCTGAAGGGCGCCACGGCCTTCTGGCCGGTGGAGCCGGAGTCGTGGCAGGACAGCGTCGGCTATCTGCGGAACCTCGCCGCGCTCACCGGACGCACCGAGGAGGGCGAACGGGCCGAGCGGGCCTTCCGGAAGAAGCTGGCCGCGGCCGAACGCGCGCCGAGCGGCCGGACCGCGCTGGTGATGTTCGGGACCGCGGAGAACTTCGGCGTCGCCACGCCGGGCACCGACGTCACCGCCGGCCTGCTGCCGAAGATCGTCCGGTATCCGTGGCGGAGCCGGGGCGTTGACGGGACGTACAGCATGGAGGAGATCCTGGCGCGCCATGTGGACGTGCTGTTCGTCGAGTCACTGGCGGCCGGCGGGCCCGGCCAACGGCTGTCGGACCGGCTGGCCCGCAATCCGCTGTGGGCGCGGATCCCGGCCGTGCGCAACGGCAAGGTGATCGAGGTCGATCCCGAGGTGTGGGCCAAGGGCCGGGGCACCCGGTCGCTGGGGATCGTCCTCGACGAGGCCACGGCCGCGCTGCGGTGACCGGGCGCGCAGGGGTCCTGACGGGGATCGTGGCGGGGGTGCTGGCGGCCGGTGCGGTGGCGGCGCTGTGCCTGGGCACGCCGGCCGTCGAGCCGGGGGCGCTGCCCGGGGTGCTGGGCGGGGACGGACTGGCCGCCGTGGTGGTCGGTGAACTGAGGCTGCCCAGACTGGTGTTGGCACTGGTGGCCGGTGCCTGTCTGGGCGCTGCCGGGCTGGTGCTCCAGGAGGCGCTGCGCAATCCGCTGGCCGTTCCGGAGCTGCTCGGGGTGTCCTCGGGCGCGGCGCTGGGCGTGGCGGCGCCGCTCGTCCTGGCACTGCCGCTGCCGGCCGCCCTGGCGCCGCTCACCGCGCTGGCCGGGGCGGTGGTCGGCGGGTCGCTGACGCTGGTGGCCGGCGGGCTGGGGCGGAGCCCGTCGGCGGTGCTGCTGACGGGTGCTGCGGTGACCGCCGCCCTCCAGGCGGCGCTGCTGGTCCTGATGGTGCTCGCCGACCAGCTGGACCTCCAGATCGTCTACCGCTATCTGCTGGGCAGTCTGTCCGCCCGCACCTGGGACGACGTGGCCGGCCTGGCGCCCTGGGCGCTGGTGGCGCTGCCCGCGCTGGTGTTGTGCGCGCCGGTGCTGTCCGTGCTGCGGCTGGGCGACGACGACGCACGGGCCCTGGGGGTGCGGGTGCGCCAGGCCCGGATGGCGGCGCTGGCGCTGGCCGCGGTGCTGATCGCCCCGGTCGTCGCAGTGTGCGGGCCGGTGGCGTGGGTGGGCTTCCTGGCGCCGCACCTGGCCCGGCGGCTGTGGCCGGCCGGGACCGCCGTCGGCTGGCTTCCGGGGGCCGCGCTGCTCGGCGCGGTCACGGTGCTGCTGGCCGACCTGCCGGCCCGGCTCGCGCTGGCACCGGTGGAGACGCCGGTGGGTGCCTGGACGGCGCTGCTGGGGGTGCCGGCCGGCGTGGTGCTGCTGCGCTCCGGGCGGCGCCGGACGGGGGCGGTCCGGTGAGCGTGGTGGTGCGGGCCGCCTGCGCGGTGCGGACGCGACGGGTGCCCGTGGCCGCGGTCCTGGGGGTGCTGGGCGTTCTCGTCGTGGCTGCCGGGTTGGCCGGGCTGGTCGCCGGGCGGGCACTGGGCGCGCCGGAGGTGTGGGAGGTGCTGAGCGGTGGCGGGGACGCCCGGGCCCGGCACGTGGTACTGCAACTCCGGCTGCCGCGCGCCCTGGTGGCGCCGGTGGCGGGTGCGGCGCTGGGCCTGGCCGGGACGGTGCTCCAGTCGGCGCTGCGCAATCCGCTGGCCGGGCCGGAGGTCACCGGTGTCACGCCGGGCGCGGTGCTCGGCGCGGTGGCCGCGACCGGGCTCGGACTGGCGGGCTGGGAGCATCCGGCGGCCGTGGTGGCCGCCGCCGCAGCCGGCGGGTTCGCCGGGGCCGGACTGCTGTGGCTGCTGGCCGGGCGGGACCAGGGCGATCCGGCGCGGGCGGCGGTGTACGGGGTGCTGGCCTCGGCCGTGCTGTCCGGGCTGACCGCGGTGGTGTTGCTGGTGGCGCCGGGTGAACTGGGCAGTGTGGTGCAGTGGCTGGTCGGCTCCACCGAGGGCCGGGTCTGGGCGCACTGGAATCTGCTGTGGCCCTGGACGCTGGTGTGGGCGGTGCTCGCCTGGCTGCTGGCCGGGCCGCTGACGCTGTTGCGCTGCGGTCAGGAGCAGGCCGCGGCGGCCGGGCTGGCCACCGGCCGGGCCCGGGCCGCGGCGCTGGTGTGCGCGGTGGCGCTGACCGCCGGTGCGGTGCCGGCCGTGGGGGCGCTGGGGTTCGTCGGGCTGCTCGTACCGCATCTGGCCTTCGCGGTGCTGGGCGCGGAGTTGCGGACCGCCCTGCCGGGGGCCGCGCTGCTGGGTGCGACGGTGGTCGGCTGGGCGGACGCGGTGGCGCAGTGGCTGTCCCGGGCGCTGGCGGCGCTGACGGCCACCGACCGGCTGGTGGTGCCGGCGGGTGCCCTCACCACTGGGTGCGGGGCGCTCCTGCTGCTGGTCGTGGCCCGTCGGTCCGGCGGCGCGGACCGGTGAGGGCAGCGACGAACGACATCGGGAGACATGGTGAGTTGGAGGGACATGACGACGGCGGAGACCGGTGTGCGAGCGGGCGGCGGCGCGGCGACGGGGGCCGTGCGGCCCGGCGGCATCCGGGTCGAAGGGCTGCGGTTCGGCTATCCGGGGCGTGAGGTGCTGCGGGGTGTCGATCTGGCGGTGGCCGGCGGTGAGCTGGTCGCGCTCGTCGGACTGAACGGCTGCGGGAAGAGCACCCTGCTGCGGTTGTGCGCCGGACTGCTGCGGCCCGCGGCCGGCCGGGTGCTGCTGGACGGGGCGGTGGTGGCCGGGCTGTCGCGCCGGGCGACCGCGCGCCGGATCGCGCTGCTGCACCAGTCCGCGCCCGCCGTACCAGGTATGACGGTGCGTCAGATCGTGCGGCAAGGGCGGTACGCGGTCCGGGGGCCGCTGGGGATGCTGCGGGACGGCGAGGACCCGGTGTGTGCCCGGGCGATGGCGGACGCGGGGGTGGCGGAGTGGGCGGACCGGCCGGTGGAGGCGCTGTCGGGCGGTGAGCGGCAGCGGGTGCGGCTGGCGATGGCGCTGGCGCAGGACACCCGGGCGCTGCTGCTGGACGAGCCGACGACCTACCTGGACCCCCGGCACCAGTTGGAGGTGATGGCGACGGTGGTGCGGCTGCGCGCGGAGCGCGGGCTGACCGTCGTCATGGTGCTGCACGACATCGGGCAGGCGGCGCGCTTCGCGGACCGGATCGTGGCGCTGCGGGACGGCGTGGTGGTGGCCGACGGCGCCCCGGAGGCGGTGGTGACGCCGGGGCTGCTGGCGGACGCGCTGGGGGTGGCGGGCCGGGTGGGCCGGGACCCGGAAGGGGGGTGGCCGGTGTGTTACCTGGATCACCCTCTCCCTGAAGGAAAACCAATTGAAAAATGACAATCATTTTCATTACTGTGGGTGGCGTGCACCGGCACTTCCGCCGCTGCCACATCCCTACTGACGGAGGATCAACTCATGGAGCAGCACAAGGTGTTCACCCCGATCGCCGACCCGGGCCAGCTCGCCCACCTCTCCGCCACGCACTCCAACGCCCTCGTCGAGAACCCCTTCGACGAGGAGGCGCCCGCGGCCGGCACCGACGCCGACCAGTAAGGCACCGCAGCGGGCCCGTCCGGCACCCGTCCGGACGGGCCCGTCCCGTCCCCCTGCCCCGACTCTCCAGGAGACTCCCCGTGGCCAGCGGTCCCCAGCTCCTCCCCGGCGTCAGCCTCGTCACCACCCCCGGCCGCGGACTGGCCGTCCGTACCGCCGAAGGCGAATTCCTGCGGGTCGACACCGCGCGGACCGCCCCCGAGCGGCTGATCGGCGCGCTGACCGGGCAGCCGGAGCCGGCCGTCCCGGACCCTCGGCTCGACGCGCTGCTCAGGGCGTTCGAGGACGCCGGCCACGCCGGGACGGACCCGCCGGAGCGGCCCGGGCGGCTCGCCGGACGGACCGTGCTGCTGCTCGGCGACCCGGCGCTGACCACACCGCTCGGCCGGCTGGTGCGCGCCGAGGGCGGCACCGCCCGCCCGATCGGCGCCGAGGAGATCGCCCGGCTGCCCCACGGCACGCATCGGCCGGACACCACGGCGGTCGTGTGGTGTCTGACCTCCCCGGTGCCGGAAGGACTGTGGGACGACGCCGACCTCCTGCCCCGGCACCGCACCGCCTGGCTGCGCTGCCATCGCGAGGGCGCCCAGGTCTGGCTGGAGCCGCTGGCCGACCGGCCCGGCGATGTCACCTCCGGCCACGTCCGGCTGCGCCGCCTGGCCGCCACACCCGCGTACCGCGAACTGGCGGCGTACTGGGCCGGTCACCGCACGCCCGACTCCGGGCCGCCGGTCACCGCGGCCGCCGCCGCGCTGATCGCCGCGCTGCTCACCGCCGATCTGCTCGCCTGGGCCGCCGGCACCCCGGGCCGCGGGCCGCTGCCCGTACGCCGCCGGTTGCGCCGCCTGGACCTGCGCGATCTGACGGTGACCGGGCACCCGGTCCTCCCGGTGCCGGAGGTCGCGCCGCTGCTCGACCGGACGGGCCGATGACCGCCACCGTCCTCGTCCCCATGGATGACGGCGTCCGCCTGGCCACCGACCTCCGCCTCCCGGACCGGCCCGGCCGGCACCCGGCCGTCCTGATCCGCACGCCCTACGACCGGCACGCCCACCGCGCCGAACTCCGCGCATGGGCGGCGCACGGATTCGCCGCCGCCGTCCAGGACGTCCGCGGCCGGCACGGCTCGGAGGGCCGGTGGCGGCCGTTCCACGGGGAGGCCGCGGACGGCGCCGCGACCCTGCGGTTCCTGCGCGCCCAGGAGTGGAGCGACGGCCGGATCGTCACCGCCGGCAGCTCGTACGCCGCGCACTGCGCGCTCGCCACCGCCACCGCCACCGGCGGCGGCCCCGGTGGCCGCCCGGACGCGGTGATCGCCGCCGTGCCCGCGCTCGGGCCCGCCGAGGCGGCCCGCGAACCGCACGGCCCGGAGCGGCTGCTGGCCCGGGCCGGCTGGTGGGCGGCGCACGGCGACCGGTCCGACTCCGACCCCGACGCCCTCGGGCGCGCCCTGGCCGCCGACCCGGAACTGCTCGCTCATCTCCCGGTCGCGGCGCTGCCCGTCCGCCTCGGCCGCGCGCTGCCGTCCTGGCGCGGGGTGTGGGACGCCGAACGCCCGGGCACGCTGCTGCGGACCGCCGGCCGCGCCGCCGTGCCGCTGCTCGCCGTCGCCGGGAGCCGGGACCCGTTCGCGGACGACACCCACTGCCTGTGGCAGGCGTGGGGCGGCCCGGCCCGCCTGCTGACCGGCCCCTGGGGCCACGGCCTGACCGCCGAGCCCGGCCCGGGGGCCCGTCCCGCGCACCGCCTCGCGCTCGGCACGCTCTACGTCCGCTTCGCCCGCGCCGCGCTCGACGGCCGGCTGTTCCCCGGTCCGCGCGGGGCGATCGCGCTGGCCGGCAGCGACCTGTGGTTCCGGCCGGGTGAACGGACCGCGCCGCAGGTGTGGCGCTTCGGGGCCCGGGACGGGCTGCGGCCGCTGCGGGGCCCGGACTTCACCGCCGACCCGGTGCGCCCGGTGCGCTCCGACACCCTCGACGTACCGGCCGCCGGCCCGCCCGACCGGTGCCTGCTGGTCACCCCGCCGCTGCCCCGGCCGCTGGACCTGCTCGGCCCGGCCGAGGCGCGGCTGACCGCGGTCGCGGACGCGGCCCCCGCAGACTGGGCGGTGCGGGTGGCCGCGCTCGCGCCGGACGGCCGGGCCGAGCCGCTGGCGCTCGGCGTCGTCCGGCGCGCCGATCCGCCCGGCACCTCCGCGGAGTTCACCGTCCCGCTGGGCCGGCCGGCCCGCCGGCTGCCCGCCGGTACCCGGCTGCGCGTCGAGGTCGCCGGCCACCACTTCCCCGCCCACGTCCGCCAGCCGCACACCGGCGAGGACCCGGTGACCGCCACCCGGCTGCGCGCCTCCCGCCGGTCCGTGCGGCTCACCGGCAGCGCCCTGGTACTGCACACCGGCCGGACCCGAGGCGTCGACCCCGTACAGGAGATATCCCGTTGAACACCCCGCCGCTGCCCCTCGACGCGCTCGTCGACCCGGTCTGCGGACTGATCCGCGCCGTCGCCCCTGTGGCCCATCCCGCCGGCGCCCCGCCCCGCTACACCGCCATGACCGCGGAGGTCTCCGACGCCCGCCGGTTCGGTGCCTGGCCCGCCGACCGGGTCTCCCTGGGAACCACGTTCGGTGATCCGGACGGCGCCCGCACCGCCGCGATCGCCGAGGCCGTCGAACGCTACTGCGGCAACCGCCTCCCGCCCGCCGGCCACCCCGGCGCCCCGCGCCGCGCCACCGCCGCCGAACTGGCCGCCGAGGGGCGGCGGTTGTACGGGCCCGGCGAGCTGCCCCGGTACGCCGACTGGCAGTACGGCCGGCCCGGCTTCCCCTACCGGCCGTTCGACGCCGACACCCCCGCCCTGTGGGCGCGCGGCACCGAGGACGGCGACGAGTGCTGGGCGCCGGTCGCCCTCACCCACCTCAACTGGCGCCAGGGCGCGCTGCGCGACCTCCCCCGCACCCACCACCTCAACTACGCCGGGATCGCCACCGGGCAGGGCCTGGCGGACGCCGTCGAGCGCGGCCTCCTGGAAGTCGTCGAGCGGGACGCGCTGGAGCTGTGGTGGCACCTCGACGGCCCCACCCGGGGCATCGACCCGGCCAGCGTCCCCGGACTCGGCCGCGACCTGGCGGGCTGCGGCCTCGACGTGTGGATCGTGGAGCTGCCGTCGGAGTTCGCACCGTGCATGGCGGCGCTGGTGCACGACCCCCGACGCGGCCTGTACGCGGCCGGTTTCGCCTGCCGGTACGACCCGGCGGAGGCCGCCCGCAAGGCCGTGCTGGAAGCCGTGCACACCTGGGTCTTCACGCAGGGCGTCGTGGACGCCGACGGCTGGGTCTTCGGGGCCGTCGAGGCGGGCCTGCTGGCCCCCGGCCTCTATCTGGACCACCGGGCCGATCGCCGCTATCTCGACGCGTGCGGGCCGGAGTTCGGGCACGTCCGGGACCTCGGCGCGCACGTCCAGGTGTGGCTCGACCCGCGCACCGCGCCGCTGGCGGAACGCTTCACCGCGCCCGCGCTCGGCGTCGTCCCGGTCGGCGCGGTGGCGCCCGGCAGCCGGGCGGCGCTGGAGAGACGGCTGGCCGCATGCGGCCACCGGGTCCTCACCTTCGACCTGACCACCGGGGATGTCGCCCAGACCGCCCTGCGGGTGGCGCGCGTCCTGGTGTCCGGCCTGATCCCCAACGCCCCCGCCGCCTTCGGCTACTTCGGCTGCCCGCGCTTCGCCGACGCGGCCCTGGCCCGCGGCTGGCGGACCCGTCCGCCGGCCCGGCCCGGCGACTTCACCCTCGCGCCCCCTCCCCATATGTGAGCCCTCCCGATGACCACGTCCCCGTCCGACCCCCCGGCCATCGCCCGCCCGGCCCCGGCCGCCCCGGCCTCCCCGGCGGCCGCCGGGTACGGCCCCGCCGCCCTGGTGGCCGCCGCGCTCGCCCGGGCCCGTTCCGCCAAGACCCCGCGCCCGGAAACCCCCGGACCGCGGCCCGCCCCGGCGCCCGGCCCGTCCGCCGGTCCACCCGTACCGGTCCCGCCGTCCCTGGACCGGACCCTGCGGCTCTCCCTGGCCGCCGCGGACTCCCGCGCCGGGCGGCTGCGCCCGGTGCCCTCCGCCGGTGCGCTGCACCCCGTGGCCGCCCGCCTCCTGGCCGGCCCCGGCGGACCGCTGCCCCCGGGCCGCTACCGCTACGATCCGCTCGCCCACCGGCTGCGCCGGTACGCCCGGGCACCGCGCACCGCCCCACCCGGCGTCCTCGCCGTCCTCACCGTCACCGCCCACCGCACCACCGCGCACTACGGGCACCGCGGCTGGCCGCTGCTGCTCCTGGACGCCGGGCACGCCGCCGCGGCTCTGGCACTGGCCGGCGCGCACGCGGTGTGCCTGGACGCGGACGGGGCGCTCCTCGCCCGGGCCGCCGGCCTGACCCGCACCGACCGGGCCCACCCGCTGGCCGCCGTCCGCCTGACCCCCGGCGTCCCGCCCGACGCCCTGGAACGCTGGGCCGCGCCCCCGCCGCCCGACCTGACGATGCCCCGAACGACCTTCACCGAACGGGTGTTGACGGCCCTCACCCACGCCCCCGGCTCCAGGGCCCGCTGGCACCCCGTCACCTCGCCCGGGTTCCCCGACGGCCTGCTGGCGGCCCGGCGCAGCGCCCCGCCCGGCTTCCCCGTCGTCCCCGGCGACGGTGAACTGGCCGCCGTGCTCACCGCCGCCCGCGACGCCCTCCCCGCCGCGCTGTCGTGGTGCGCCGCCACCGGCGGACCCCGGCCGGCGCTGCGGGAGCTGCGCGGCGACGGGCGGCTCGGCGTGCTGGCCACCGGTGACGCCCGGCCCACCCTGGCGCTGTGGGCCGCCGGCCAGACGTGGCTCGCCACCACCGGCGCGGTGCTGCTGGCCTACGGCTGTCCGGCCGGCGCGGCCCCGGCGACGGTCCGCGCCGCCCACCTCACCGCCGGCTACGCGGCCGGCTTCGCCCTGCTCACCGCCGCCGCGCTGGGCCTGCGCACCCGGCCGGTCGGCTCCTGGCAGGGCGCCGATCTCGGCGCGGCGCTGGGCGGCCCGGCCGGCCGCGACGTGGTGGTGCACGGCCTGGCACTGGGCCGTCCCGGCCCGCCGCACCAAGGAGGCGACAACCCGTCATGATGCTCCACCCCGAACTCCTGCGCGCCGCCCGGGCCGCCCGCGGCCCGCTGGTGGGCGCGACCGCCCTGCTGGCCGCCGTCACCGCCACCCACCTCGGCCAAGCGGTACTGCTCGCGCACGCCCTGGCCGCGCTCGCCCGCGGCGGCTCCCCGCACCTCCCGGCGCTGCTCGGCGCGGTCCTCGGCGCCGTCCTGCTGCGGGCGGTGCTGGTCCGCGGGCAGCGGGACCTCGCCGTCCGGGCCGGGTCCCGGGTCCGCGTCGAGCTGCGCGACACCCTCCTGGAGCGGCTCGGCCGCACCGGCGGGGCGCCCGGCGGCCCGGACCCGGCGGCCCGGTCCGGGGCGGTGCGGGCCACGCTGGTCGACGGGGTGGAGGGCGTGGACGCGTACGTCTCCCGCTATCTGCCGCAGGCCGCCGTCACCTGTGTGGTCCCGCTCGTCCTGCTGGCCGCGGTGACCGCCGCCGAGCCGCGCGCCGGGGCGGTCCTCGCCCCGGCGCTGGTGCTGGCCGTGTTCGTGCCCCGCTGGTGGGACCGGCTGCTGGCCCGCCGCGGGGCCCGGCACTGGGGCGCGTACGAGGAGCTGGCCGCCGACTACCTGGAGGCGCTCCAGGGCATGCCGGCCCTGCGGGCGGCCGGGGCGGTCGGCCGCACCCGCGCCCGGCTGGAGCGCGCCTCGGGGGAGCTGCACCGGGCCACCGTCGCCAAACTGCGGGTCTCCCTGATCGACACCGGCCTGACCGACCTCGCCGTCCAGGGCGGTACGGTCGCCGCCACCCTGGTCGCGTGCTGGTCTGCGGCCTCCGGGCGGACCGCCGCGACCGGTACGTACCTGCTGCTGTTGCTGGCGTCGGAGTGCTTCCGCCCGGTGCGCGACCTCTCCCGTGAGTGGCACGCCGGCTACCTCGGGGTCTCTGCGGCCGACGGCCTGACCCGGCTGCGCACCGCCGAAGGCGGCGTCGCCGACACCGGCCGGCACCGGCCGCGGTGGGACAGCGCCCCGGCGATCCGCTTCGACCACGTCACCTACCGCCACCCCGGGACCACCCGGCCCGCCCTCGACGGGGTCTGTTTCACCGCCGGGGCGGGCCGCACCACCGCGATCGTCGGCCCGTCCGGTGCCGGCAAGTCCACCCTGCTGGGCACCCTGCTGCGCCGGTACGACCCCGAGGACGGCCGGGTGCTGCTCAACGGCACCGACGCCCGCGACCTCGCGCTGGACGCGCTGCGGCAGGGCATCGCCGTGGTCTCCCAGGAGACGTACCTCTTCCACGGCACGGTCGCCGACAACCTGCGGCTGGCGCGCCCCGGCGCCACCGACGCCGAACTCCGCGCCGCCGCCCGCACCGCCGGCGTCCACGAGGAGATCGCCCGGCTGCCGGACGGCTACGACAGCGTCATCGGCGAACGCGGCGCGACCCTCTCCGGCGGACAGCGGCAGCGCCTCGCGCTGGCCCGCGCGCTGCTCGCCGACGCGCCCGTGCTCGTCCTGGACGAGGCCACCAGCGCCGTCGACGAGCGTCGCCAGGCCCGGATCGGCGCCGCCCTGCTGGCCGCCGCCCGGGGCCGCACCTGCCTGATCGTCGCCCACCGGCTGTCGTCCGTACGGCACGCCGACCGGATCGTGGTGCTGGACGGCGGCCGGGTCGACGCCGTCGGCGACCACGCCGGTCTGCTCGCGGCCGGCGGGCTCTACGCCCGTCTGGTCGCCGCCGACGAGGACCGCCCCGCCACCGCTCCCGCCCCCGAGGAATCCGCCGCATGACGCTCTCCACCACCCCGGGCGCCACCCGGGGCGCCCTGCGCGCCCTGCTGCCCGTCCTGGCCGGCCATCGCGCCATGACGGTCCGGACCTTCGCCGCCGCGCTCGCCGATCAGGCCGCCCTCGTCGCCCTGGTGACCCTGGCCGCGCACACGGTCGGCACCGCCGTCCTCTCCCACCGCGCCCCGTCCCCGGCGGCCGTGGCGCTGCTGGCGGGTCTGGTCGCGCTGCGGGCCCTTGCCACCTGGCGCGAGATGGACCTCTCCCACGACCTCGCGTACCGGGTGCTGGCGGCCCTGCGGATCCGGGTCTTCGACGGCCTGGCCCGCAGCGCCCCGGCCCGGATCGCCGGCCGCCGCAGTGGGGACCTGGCCGCCGCGGCCCTCGGCGACGTCGAGGCCCTGGAGTTCTTCTACGCCCACGCGGTGGCCCAACTCGCCGCTTCCGCGCTGCTGTTCGCGGCGGGTGCGGCGGTGCTCGCCGCGCTGCTGCCCTGGCTCCTGGCCGCCGTCCTGCCCGCCGCCGCGCTGCTCGCCGCCGTCCCGCTCGTCGACGGCCGCGGCCGGGCCGCCCGGGGCGCCCGCACCCGGGCAGCGGCCGCGGAACTCTCCGCCGACGCCGTCGAGACGGTGGACGGGCTGCGCGAACTGCTCGCGTTCAACGCCCTGGGGCGGCGCCGGGAGCGGTTGCGCGAGCGTGGCCGCCGGCTCGGCGCCGCGCAGCGCGCCGAGCAGACCTGGGAGGCGGGCGCGGGTGCGGTCCGCGACCTGCTGGTGGTCGGCGCGGTCACCGGCACCGTCGCGGTCGCCGCCCGGGCCGTCGCCACCGGCGGGCTGCCCGGCGCCTGGGCCCCCGCCGCCATGACCCTCGCCCTGGGCATCCTGGCGCCGCTCGCCGACACGGCCGCCGCCCTGGGGCAGGCCGCCGGGCTGCGCGCCGCCGCGACCCGGGTCGGCGCCGCGGCACACGCCCCCGCCGGCGCCCCGCCACCCCGTACGCCCCGGCCGCTCCCTGCGGGCCGCCTCGGGGCGCGCCTGGACCGCGTTCACTTCGGCTACGGTGACGCCCCCGTCCTCAACGACCTCACCCTCACCATCCACCCCGGTGAAACCGTCGCCCTCGCCGGCGTCTCCGGCTCCGGCAAGTCCACCTGCGCCCACCTCCTCGCCCGCTTCTGGGACCCCACCACCGGCACCGTCGCGCTGCTCCCCGCCACCGGCGACCCCGTGGACCTGCGCGACCTGGCCGAACCCGAACTCCGCCGGGCCGTCGCGGTGGTCGGCCAGGAAGCCCCCCTCTTCCACGGCACTCTCGGCGACAATCTGCGCCTGGCCGCCCCCGACGCCCCGGACGAACGGGTCCAGGCGGTGGCCTCGCTGTGCGGTGTGGACCGCATCGCCGCCGCACTGCCGCACGGCTACGCCACCCCGGTCGGCGAACGCGGCGCCACCCTCTCGGGCGGCCAGCGCGCCCGGATCGCCCTGGCCCGCGCCCTGCTCACCGCCCCCCGGATCCTGGTCCTGGACGAGACCACAGCCCACCTGGACACCCAGGGCGACGCCGAACTGGCCCGCGCCCTGGCTGCCGGCGCACACACCCGGGCAACCCTGATCATCGCCCACCGCCCGGCCACCCTCCGCCGCGCGGACCGCATCGCGGTGCTCTCCGCCGGCCGCATCATCGCCGACGGCCCCTGGGCGACACTGGCCACCCACCCGGACAACCCCCTGGCCGACATCCTGACCAACGATCCACCACAGCGACCGGACAACGACGGCGGGACGGACCACTGACAGCACGGGACACACCGGACCACACCAGCCCGCCCGCCCTCGACACAGAACAGGGTTCCCGATCGCCCGCACGACGCGCTCGACGGACCGCGGAGCGCCAGGCACCGGCCCCGCAGCGCTCCGGGACGAGTTCTGAAGCACGCCTCCTCAACACCCCTCCGCTCGAAACCCAGTGGTCACGTTGGCCGGGAGCGAGGAGAATCCCTGAGCCATGACCCTGTTGACCCACTGGCCGCTTGCGGGCCTGCGTTTGACCACGCCGCGGTTGGAGCTGCGGTTGCCGAACCTGGATGATCTCGCCGCGTTGGCTTCGTTGGCCGCCGATGGTGTGCATGACCCGGCGGTGCAGCCGTTCACCGTGGCATGGACCGATGCCGAGCCCGAGCAGCGTGCTCGGAGTGTCTTGCAGTACCACTGGCGCTCCTGGGGCGAGTGGCAGCCGGAGAACTGGGAGCTGAACCTGGTGGCCGTGCGCGACGGGCGTGTCGTGGGTACCCAGGGCATCGGTGCCCGGGACTTTTCGGTCCGCCGTGAAGTAGGCACCGGTTCCTGGCTGGGCATGGCCCACCACCGCCAGGGCCTGGGGACCGAGATGCGCGCGGCCGTCCTCCACCTGGCCTTCGCCGGGCTCGGTGCACAGCACGCTGTTTCTGGAGCGTATGCGGGTAACGCGGCCTCGTTGGAGGTTTCGCGCAGGCTTGGCTATCGCGAGGACGGTATTGAGCGTCATGTCGTACGTGCCAAGCCCGCCGTGCTGCGCAGGCTCCGTCTCACTGCCGAACTGTGGCGACAACACCAGTTGGTCCCCGTGAAGACGGAAGGGTTGCCGGAGTGCCTGCCATGGTTCGGCCTGGCCTGACTGCGTAGCAGTGGGGACCCTCGCGGGTGGTCTGCGGAACGACGCGTCCGCAGCGGCGCGACTTTGCAAAGCGCGTGGTGAGCCAGTCCGCCTTCCAGGGGCCTGCTTGTCCCGCCTCGCCATCGGTTCGCCGCCGCCCGCAGGGCCGGTGGCCGGGATCCGGGGCCGGGCCCCCGGCCGCCCCGCGCCTGGTCGCACGGCTCATCGGCACATGCCCGGGGGCGTCAATGTGCCGTGCGGGTATTCACTCCTTCCGGTTGCGGGTGGAGGGAGGGGCGGCCGGGGTTTTCGGTCGGGGGGTGTGGGGTGGCAGGGCGCGCTGGGGCGAGTGGGCCGGGGCGGGAGGGGCGGGCCGGCGCGGGGGCGGCGGCGCGGCGGGGTCCGACCGGGGGCCGGTGCGGCAAACGTGCGCGGGAGGGTTGGCCGGTCCCGGCCGCTCGGCGCTTTACGGGGCGAGGGGGATGCGCTGCCCTACCGGTGGCTCCGGCTCCGCCCGCAGCTCGGACCTTGCGGCCGGCCGGCGGAGCCTTCGTGCAGTGCCGACCCCGAGGGGACCACCGTGACCACGCCTCCGTCCGTTCCACTCCGCATCGCCCTCGTCAACGGCAGCTTCGAACAACCCGCGGTCGCCTCGATGGAGATCCTGCCGGACGCCTCCCAGACGCAGGCGCCCCGGCAGGTCCCGGGCTGGCTCACCACCGCCTCCGACCACATGATCGAACTGTGGCGGTCGGGCTTCAACGGCGTCCCGTCGGCCGAGGGCGCCCAGTTCGCCGAACTCAACGCCAACGAGGTCTCCACCCTCTACCAGGACCTGGCGACCACCCCCGGCGCGACGCTGTACTGGCGGCTGTACCACCGCGGCCGCCTCGGACAGGACACCATGGCGCTGGACATCGGGGCCCCGGGCGCCGCGGTGGAGCAGCGGCGGTTCACCGACGGCAACACCGCCTGGGGCTACTACACCGGCACCTACACCGTCCCGGCCGGCCAGACCGTCACCCGCTTCGCCTTCCGCTCCGTCTCCGCCGCCGGCGGCAACCGCGGCATCGGCAACTTCCTGGACGGGATCTTCTTCGGCACCGCTCCCCACGTCGTCCTCACCAAGACCGCCGTCCCCACCGGGCCGCTGGAGATCGGCGACGTCCTCACCTACCGCATCACCGCCACGAACGAGGGCGGTGGCGCGGCCGAGAACCTCGTCCTCACCGACGCCGTCCCGGCCGGTACGACGTACCTGCCCGGCTCGCTGCGGATCGTCGAGGGCCCCAACACCGGCCCGAAGACCGACGCGCCCGGTGACGACCAGGCGGAGTACGACCCCGATGCCGGCAAGGTCGTCTTCCGGCTCGGCGACGGCGCCTCCGCGGTGCAGGGCGGCAGCCTGGCGAACACCGAGACGCTGCCCGCCGGCACCACGGTCGAGTACCGGGTCACCCTTGACCGCGCCAGCGCCGGCAAGGAGGTCCGCAACACCGCCACCGCCTCCTACGAGAACCGGCTCGGGGACACACCGGAGACGCTGGTCGCCACCTCCGACGAGACGGTCACGGAGGTCAATCCCGCCGCCGATCTGACCGTGGCCAAGGCCGCCGACGCGACCACCGTCACCGTCGGCCAGACCGTGACCTACCGCCTCACCGTCGCCAACCGCGGCCCCGACGACGCCACCGGCGTCACCGTGGCCGACCAGCTCCCGGACGGTCTCGTCTTCCTCTCCGCCGACGGCTCCGCCGGGGCCTACGACCCGGCCGGGGGCCAGTGGACCGTGGGCGACCTGGCCGCCGGGGCCACCGCCACCCTCACGCTGCGGGCCAAGGCCACCGAACCCGGCCGGATCACCAACACCGCCACCGCCACCGGCAACGAGAAGGACCCCGAGCCCGGCAACAACTCCGACTCCGCCACCGTGTGCGTGCAGCGCGCGCCCGCCTGCTGCGACCCCTGCGCCGCGGACTGACTCCCCTGCCGCGCGCCACCGCGCCCCGCCGGCTACCTGGCCGGCGGGGCGCCGTTCACGTCCCGGGCGGTGGCGTCCACACGTCCCGGCCGCCGCCCTGCCACACCAGTGCGGTCCGGTCGTCGTGCCACACCGGCGACGGGTCGAGACCGGCGCGGGCGAGGAAGTCGGCGATCTGGCCGGGCTCGTAGGCCGTCCCCAGGCTCTCGGCGCCGACCGTCACCTGCCGGCCGCCATCCGCTGCCGGCGGGTGCACCACCACGCGCGGGCACTCGGCCATGCGCCCAGCGTGCGCCCGCGCGCGCACGCACGTCAACGTCCGCCCGGCGGCCGGGCGCGAGGCAGCCGCCGCGGCCGGTGACGGTACGTGCCGGGGCGGGTGCGGTCGGCGTCCGCGGCGCCCAACGGGCCGCCCGGGCAGGAAGGTTGGGGCCGGCGGCGGTGCGGACGCGCCTAGAATTCCTCCGGTGCGGGAGGCGGTGGGGTCCCGTACGGGAAGGTGCGAGACGACGGGGGCGCAGGTGCACAATCCGATCCCGGTACCCATGGATCTGGCCCTGCCGCCGGTCCGCCCCAGGGGGCGGCTGCGGCGGCTGTGGCGGTCCAGGAAGGCGCTGGCCGGCCTCACGCAGTGGATCATCGACTGGGGCCTGCCGTTCTCCGCGGTGGTCGCCGTGCTGTACGTGTGCGCCGCGCGGACGGCGAGTCCCGGTGCGGTGTACCGGACGCTCACCCTCATGGACCCGCCGCAGCACGTCCTGCTGTGGATCGCCTCGGTGGTGGGCTGGCTCGCGGTGCCGGCCGTCATCGGTGGGGTGGCCGGTCATGTGATCGCCACCCGGATCCAGAGCGTGAAGGCGATGTCCACCAGTGCGCTCTTCAAGCGGCGCGGCTGGGGGGCGCGGCTGCGGCCGCCGTCGCGGATCGACTACCTCGGCGGGTACTTCCACGGCACGCTCGCGGAGCAGGAGTTCGTCGACGCGTTCGTCCGGGTCGCGCACCGCAACGACTGGAACAAGGCGCAGGACCACTGGGAGGTGCTCATCCGCGACACCATGAGCACGCAGCAGTTCGCCAAGCTGGACCGGCACGAGTGCCTGCGCCAGGCGCAGGACGTGACCCGGATCCACGCCCGCCCGCCCGCGCTGGTGGGGCTGTGCCTGGTCTGCGTGGCCCGCAAGCCGTGAGGGGCTGCGGGCCGCGCGCGGTGGTGACAGGCGGGCGGGGCGGCGGGATGATGAGCTATCTGGAGGGTGACGGCTGATGCAGGCGGAGAGCGCGGCGGAGATCGTACGGGCGTCGCTGGCCCTGGCGTTCCCGACCGCCACCGACGAGGGACTGACCCGGGCGGCGGAGGTGGTGCTGCGCTGGGGGTCCGAGGGCGTGGGCGAGCAGCTCGAACCGGACCTCGCGGAACGGATGCTGTACGACCTCATGGAGGTGGCCCAGCAGGACCCCGGGGAGTTCATGGCCGCCCGGGCACCGCGGCCCGACGGCGCGTACGTCGAGCCGGCGGCCAGCCGGGCCTGGAGCCGGACGAGCGCCACCCTGGACGATCTTCCGTACGTGCCGCGCCCGCCGCGGCGCCCCGGCCGCAGGCCGTTCGGCGGCGGCCGCGGATTCCTGGCGGACTAGGCCGGGCGAACGCGGATGCCGGGTAACCGCCCTCGTAGCCGCCGTCAGCGCGTGGTGGTGCCGTACTGGTCCGACGACAACGCGAACACCCGGACGCGCCGACCGCCGGTGGGGTGGACGGTCTCACGGACCAGGTGCATCCCCAGCTTGGTCATGATCCGTTGGGACGCGTCGTTGCCCACCTGGGTGATGCTGACGATCCGCTCCAGCCCTCGCTCTTCGAACCCGAACCGTACGGCGGCCGCAGCGGCCTCGGTTGCCAGGCCCTGACCCCAGTGGGAACGCCCCAGCCGCCAGCCGACCTCGACGGCCGGCAGGACCTCCGGCACATAGCGGGGCACCGAAAGGCCGGTGAATCCGGCCAGCTCGCCGGTGGACCGGATCTCCACGGCGAACAGGCCGAATCCCTGGGACTCCCACTCGCTCTCCCATGCCTGGATCCCGCCGCGGGTCTGCTGTTCGTCACGGACGCTGCCGTCACGGATCCACCGCATGACCTCGGGGTCGCTATGGATGGCAGCCATGGGCGCAACGTCGTCCTCGCGCCAGCGACGCAGGATCAAACGGGGAGTCTCCAGTGTGACCATCCAAGCATTCTGGATCACCCCATGGGCTCCCCGCCATCCCCGCCAGGCACTCCCGATACCCGGCCCGCGCCGCTACGGCCTGGCGTCCGCGGTCTCCGGGGCGGGCCGGCACCGGCGGTGGGTGGGGTCGAGGCGCTGGGTGCGGCCGTGGTGGTCGAGGTGTTCGAGGAGCGGGACGGCGACCCGGCGGGTGGTGCCGAGGGCGCGGCGCGCCGCGCTGAGGGTGAAGGGCTGGGGGAGCGCGGCGAGGACGGTGGCGGCCCGGGTGTCCGCGCCGGGGGCCAGGACGAGGGTGTCGGTCAGCCGCCAGAGCGCGCCGGCCGCCTCGGCCGCGGCCAATTCCCGGTGGCCCAGGCCGAGTTCGTCGAGCCGGTCGGCTTCGGGGGCGCGGAAGGGGTGGGCGGCGAGGTCGCGCAGCACCGCCTCCACGGCCGCGCGGACCCGCGGGGGGAGGGCGGGCCGCCGGGTCGCGTCGTGGATCCGGCCCGCGCGCTGGTGCAGGGGCGGGGTCCCGGGGGCCGCCAGGAGGGCGTCGATCAGGGACCGGTCGGGCAGGTCGAGCAGCCGGCGGGCGGCTTCGGTGGGCAGGCCGGGGGAGAGGGGGTGCTGCGCGGCGTGGGAGGCGACGGCGGCGGCGAGGCGGGCGCGGAGCCGCGACCAGTGGTCCGGGTCGGCCAGCCAGCCCGGGGCGACCTCGGTACCGGTCGGCGGGACCCCCATGGTGACCAGGTCCTCCCGGCGGGCGAGGCCGCGGCGGCGCAGTTCGCCGGCGGCGTCCGGGACGCCGGTCAGCCCCGCGAGGGTGCGGGCGCGGGCGGCCGCTGCGCCGCGCCGGGCCAGGCGCGGCGGGCGGACGTCCAGGACCGTGACGCCGCCGGGTACGTGGTGGCGGCCGGGGTCGCGGAGCAGTGCCCGGTCGCCGACCCGCAGCGGCACAGCGCGGTGCAGGGTGAGCCGGACGGTGTCCGGGCCCAGCGGCCGCACCACGGCCGGTACGGCGGCGGTGCCGACGTGCAGCGTCAGATGGCGGGGGAGGGCCGCCGGGTCGTCGCCGCGCAGCCGGACGTCCAGGAGCGCGGTGCCGGTCCAGCGGCCGGGCGTCAGCAGGGCGCCGCCGCGCCGGATCCGGGCCTCGCCCGGACCGTGCACATTGACCGCCACCCGCGCCACGGCCGCGACCTCCGTACGGTCCTGGCGGAGGCACTGGAGGCCGCGGACCCGGACCTCGGAAGGGCCGCCGTCCGGGGACCCGTCGGCGACGGTGAGCCGGTCGCCGGTGCGCAGGGTGCCGGCCCCGAGCGTCCCGGTGACCACGGTGCCCCGGCCGCGGACGGTGAACACCCGGTCCGCCCACAGCCGGACGTCGGCGTCCCGGTCCGGGGCGGGCAGCATCCCGGCCAGCCGGCCCAGCGCCGCCCGCAGCGCGCCCAGGCCCTCGCCGGTGACGGCGCTGACCGGTACGGCTTCGACGCGCCCCAGGGAGCAGGCGGCCAGCCGCGCCAGGGCGTCGTGCCGGACCGGCTCCGGGTCCGCCAGATCGCTGCGGGTGACGGCCAGCACCCCGTGCCGTACCCGCAGCGCGTCCAGGATGGCCAGGTGCTCCGCCGACTGCGGCTGCCAGCCCTGGTCGGCGGCGACCACCAGCAGCACCGCCGGGACCGGGCCGACCCCGGCCAGCATGGTGCCCACCAGCCGCTCGTGGCCCGGTACGTCGACGAAGGCGAGGGAGGGGCCGGCCGGGCCGAGGCGGGTCCAGACGAACCCCAGGTCGAGGGTGAGGCCGCGGCGCCGCTCCTCCTCCCACCGGTCCGGCTCCCTCCCGGTCAACGCCTTGACCAGCGTGGACTTGCCGTGGTCGACGTGCCCGGCGGTCGCCAGCACGTGCATCGGCCCGGGCGTCCGCGCCTCGCCGTCCGCCGCCACCGGGCTCACCGGCCCGCCGCGGCACGGACCGCCCCGGCCAGTTCCGGATCGCACTCCCCGGGCACCGCCCGCAGGTCCAGCAGGCAGCGCCCGCCCGCGACCCGGCCCAGCACCGCGGGTGTTCCGGTGCGCAGCGGCGCGGCGAACCGCTCCGGCACGGACAGCGCCGCACTGGGCAGCACCACGCCGGGCGCGCCCCCGCCGCCCACCGCCGCCTCGGTGTCCACGGCGCGCGCGTCCAGGCCGTCCGCGCGCAGCCGCCGGGCGAGTTCCGCGGCGCGGGCGCGGAGGTCGCGGACGTCGGTGTGCAGGGCGCGGTGGGTGGGGGTGTGCGGGCCGCGGAGGGTGGCGGTCAGCGCGGCGAGCGTCAGTTTGTCGACGCGCAGCGCGCGGGCCAGCGGATGCCGGGCCAGCCGCCGTACGGGTTCGGCGCGGCCCAGCACCAGACCGCACTGCGGGCCGCCCAGCAGTTTGTCACCGCTGGCCGTGACGAGGGCCGCGCCGGCCCGCAGGGTGCGCTGCGCGTCGGGCTCGGCCGGCAGCGCCGGGTCCGGGGCCAGCAGTCCGGAGCCGATGTCGGCGATCACCGGGACGGGCAGGCGGGACAGTTCCGCGACGGTCGCCGCGCGGGTGAAGCCGGTGATCCGGAAGTTGGCGGGGTGGACCTTGAGGACGCAGCCGGTGTCCGGGCCGATCGCCGCCTGGTAGTCGTCGGGCGTGGTGCGGTTGGTGGTGCCGACCTCGCGCAGCCGGGCGCCGGTGGACACCAGCAGGTCCGGCAGCCGGAAGCCGTCGCCGATCTCCACCAGTTCGCCGCGGCCGACCACGACCTCCCGGCCGGCGGCCAGCGCGGTCACCGCCAGGATCAGGGCGGCGGCACCGTTGTTGACGACGTGGGCCGCCTCGGCCGCCGGGACCGCGTCGCGCAGCGCGGCGAGGGCGGCGGCGCCGCGCCGGGCCCGCCGGCCGGTGCCGAGGTCCAGTTCCACGTCGGTGCAGCCGCAGGCGTCGGCCACCGCCGCGCGGGCCGCGGCGGACAGCGGGGCGCGCCCGAGGTTGGTGTGCAGCAGCACCCCGGTCGCGTTGAGCACCGGCCGCAGCCCGCCGGCGCTCGGCGGCAGCCCGCGCAGCACCGCCGTCACGACCGCGTCGGCCGCCAACTCGCCGTCCCGCACGCGCTGTTGGGCGGCAGCGACCAGCGGTTTGACGACGCCGGGACCGAGCCGCCGCAGCGCCTCGGCCAGCCGGGGGTCGGCCAGGACGGCGTCGGTGCGGAGCACGCGGCGGCGGGGGTCGGCGGCGGACCCGCACTCCCCGGACGCGGACTCCCCGGGCCCGCAGGCACCGGCCTCGGACCGCTCGGATGCCCTGGCCGTCCCGGGCGCAGGGGAACCGCCGGCGGACGTCCCGGCCGCCTCGCCCGTCTCGGGGCGCTCGGCCGCCTCCGGGCCCGGGGCGGGATGCGCCCGGTCCGTCCCGGCCGGTGCCCTCCGTACGGTGTCCTCGGCCCGCATCGTGCGCCCGCCCTTCCTCGGTGGCGGTCGAACCCGCCGGTCGCGGTGGCCCGCCCGGCCGGGCGGCAACGCCCTCATCGTGGGCACCGGACCGCGCGCCGCGGCGCAAGGGCGGCGGAGTGTCACCGGGAACCGCCCGCGCGCGGGAGCGAACGGCCCCGCGCGGTCCCGCCGCCGGGCCGCGCGGGGCAGCGGTCAGTCCAGGGCGAGCGCGTCGAGCAACTCCCCGATCTGGGGGTCCGGCAGGCCGCGGACGACCTCGGCGCGGCCGATGGTGCCGATCAGTTCGGTGCCGTCCAGGACCGGCAGACGGCGCATGCCGTTGGCGGCCATGATCCGCAGGACGTGCGGGGCGTCGTCGCCCGCGTCCGCCGCCACCAGCTCCTCCTGGGCCAGTTCGCCGGCCTTGGTGGTGGCCGGATCGCGCTCCCTGGCCAGTACCTTCACCACGATGTCCCGGTCGGTGAGCATGCCCCGGATCAGGTTGTCGCCGCCCCGGATCGGCAGCGCGCTCACGCCCAGCGCAGCCATCCGCTTGGCCGCCAGCACCACGCTCTCGTCCGCGCCGACGCAGTCCGCACCGGCCCTCATCAGCTCTCTCGCGCTCGTCATCCGCCGTGCTCCCTCCTCCGGTCCGGGTGTGCGGCCGGTGGCGACGAGTTCACCGCATGGGCGGGAACGGGCCAAGCACTGGTCGTGGTCGGCGTGGCGTCCGGCAGGGGGAGGGCGGTGCGGTGCGGGGGGCGCCGCGGAGGGCGGTCACGGTCCGCCGGCGGTCAGTCGCCGGACTCGGCGAGCCGGCGCAGCAGCGGCTCCACCTCGGCCAGCCGGCGGACCTCGTCCGGCCGCAGCGCCGCCAGCCGCCGGGCCAGCACCTGGGCCTCGCCGCGGGCGACGTCGGCCAGCGCCGCGGTGCCCTGGTCGGTGAGCAGGACCCGGCTGGCGCGCCGGTCCTCGGGGTCGGCCTCCCGGCGGACCAGGCCCGCCGACTCCAGCCCCAGGACCACGGCGGTGGCGGTCGGCTGGGAGCAGGGCACCCACTGCGCGATCTCGCCTATCCGGGACGGGCCCCGCTGGGACAGCAGGGCCAGCACCGCGATGTGGGTCAGCTGGATGCTGCCCGCGGTGGCGGACCTGCGCAGGCTGCGGGTGAGCCGGTGCAGCGAGATCACCAGCTGGAGCACCGTGTCATCACGGATCGTCATCGCTCAACCCACCGCCTGCCGTACCGGACCGGACCCGCGGCCGGGCCGCCGCTCCCGGGGCCCGGCCGCGCAGATCAGGAGAGCGTAATGGTGGGGGAGTACATCTCCAACCACAGGGCCAGGTCCAGCGTGCGTTCGAGACCGCGCCGGGATGCCTGGGTGATCTGCGGGGCGTCCCGGTGCGCGGCGCGGCGCAGCCAGTCGCGGTCGACGAGGTCGAACACCGGGTGCGAGGAGTCGGCCAGCAGGTCCTTGGCGTGCCGCTGGAGCGCGACCGCGTACTGCGGGTCCTGGGTGGACGGGTAGGGACTCTTCACCCGGTCGTACACCGACTTCGGCAGCACATCGGCGGTGGCCTCGCGCAGCAGGCTCTTCTCGCGCCCGTCGAAGGACTTCAGGGACCAGGGGGCGTTGTAGACGTACTCGACGAGCCGGTGGTCGCAGAACGGCACCCGCACCTCCAGGCCGACGGCCATGCTCGCGCGGTCCTTGCGGTCCAGCAGGATCCGCACGAACCGCGTCAGGTGCAGGTAGCAGATGGTGCGCATCCGGTACTCGAAGTCGCTCTCGCCGTCGAGCCGTTCGACGTCCTTGACGGCCCGGTCGTAGCCGTCCTGGACGTACCCCTTCAGGTCCAGGGCGCTGCTGGCGCCGGGGGTGAGGATGTCGCCGTCGTCCCCGAAGTCCCGCGCGTGCCGGACCAGCCAGGGGAAGGTGTCGGCGCGGCGGGCCTCCTCGTCGAAGAACTGCTTGTACCCGCCGAAGACCTCGTCGGCCGACTCGCCGGACAGCGCCACCGTCGAGTGCTGCCGGATCGCCTTGAACAGCAGGTACAGCGAGGAGTCCATATCGCCCAGGCCCAGCGGCAGGTCGCGGGCGCGCAGCATCCTCCGGCGGACCTCGAGGTCGGCCAGGGCGGCGGAGTCCAGCACGATGTCCTGGTGCTCGGTGCCGGCCTGCCGGGCCACGTCGTGGACGTAGGGGGTGTCGGGGGTGGCGCGCAGGTCGTCGGCGATGAAGTTCTCGGTCCGGCCGACGAAGTCGACGGCGAAGCTGCGGACCGTCTCCCCGGTCTCGGCGAGCTGCCGGGCCGCCAGCGCGGTCATCGCCGAGGAGTCCAGCCCGCCCGACAGCAGGGTGCAGCGCGGGACGTCGGAGACCAGCTGGCGGCGGACGATGTCGTCGAGCAGGCTCCGGACGTGCGCGACCGAGGTCTCGCGGTCGTCCTGGTGCGCCCGGGTCCGCAGCGACCAGTAGACGTGCCGGCGCACGCCGTCGGCGTCGACGGTGACGACGGTGCCCGGTTCGACCTCGGCCATGCCGTCCCACACGGCGTGCCCGGGGGTCTTCACGAAGGCGAAGAGCTCCCGCAGACCGTCCGGGCCGACCCGGCGCCGGGCCAGCGGGTTGGCCAGGATCGCCTTGGGTTCGGAGCCGAACAGCACGCCGTCGGCGGTGGGGTAGTAGTAGAACGGCTTGATGCCCATCCGGTCGCGGATCATCACCAGCCGCCGGCGCTGCTCGTCCCATATCGCGAAGGCGAACATGCCGTTGAGGCGTTCGGCGACCGCCTCGCCCCACTCCAGGTAGCCGCGGAGCACCACTTCGGTGTCGGAGTCGGTGGTGAAGCGGTGGCCGCGGCCGGCGAGTTCGGTGCGCAGTTCGCCGAAGTTGTAGGTCTCGCCGGAGTAGACGATGACGACCGTGCTGCCGTCGGGCCGCTCGGCGGTCATCGGCTGGCGCCCACCGGGCAGATCGATGATGGCGAGCCGCCGGTGGCCGAGCGCGGCCGGGCCCTGGACCCAGGTGCCGCGGTCATCGGGGCCGCGGCAGGCCATCGTCTCGGTCATCGCGTCCACGGTCTCCTGCTCGGAGCGCAGCTCGCGGTCGAAGGAAATCCAGCCGGTGATGCCACACATGCCATGCCCTCCTGCGTCACGACCCTGGGGCCGCCGGCGCCGCGGGGCCGGGAGGCGCCGCGCGGGCCGGGGTCGGGAGCTGCGGGCAAGGCGCCGTTGCGGCGCTGCCCGACCCGCTCCGCCAGAGTCAGTTGTATCGAGCACCTATGTAACGAGAGTGTTCCTCGGGCTCCGTCGCGTCAACCGTGGGCGGCACGGGGGAGCGGGGCGCCGGGCGGCGGCAGGGCCGGGCGGCGGGCGCCGGGGAAGCCCGGCGGCGCGGCGGTGAGCTGCGGCTTCGCGGCGGGCCTGGACGGCCCCGGCGGCGGACGACCGCGGCCGCGTCATACCGCAACATGGGGAAGGTTTTACCGGGAGGTGACGCAGCGGCGGGGGAGGGGCACCGGGTGTGACGGGGGCCGGGCGGGGCGCGCGGGCCGCAGGTCGGGCCCGCGCGCCCCTGGCTCAGCCCTTCTTCCGGCCGGCCCGCCCGGCCACCGGGACGTCCAGGGCCCGGGCGATACCCACCACGCCCTCGTCGAGCCGCTGGAGGTGGCGCAGCACCCGGAACGTGACGGTGTGCGACGGCGGCACCGGCGAACCGTCCGCCTCCAGCAGCGAGGCGATGCTGGCCCCGGCCTCCACCTCGCCCTCGGCGGGCCGGTCGTTGACCCGGGCGGTGATCAGGTCGATGTTGCGCGCGATGCGCCGGCCGGCCCGGGCCAGCCGGGGGTCGGCCGCCACCGACCGGCTGGCGGGCAGGAGTTCGGCCGTCGCCGCCAGCGACCGGGCGTGGTACGCGCAGGTCTCCAGGAGCGCCACCAGATAGCGCGCGGTCTGCCGGCGGACCCGCAGCGGGGTGATCGGGTGGACCAGCGGCTGGGTCGAACCGCGCAGGTCGTTGAGGGCGGTGTCCAGGTCGCGGGCGCGGGTGAGCAGGTCCTCGGCCGGCCCGCCGGACAGCTGCGTGACGGACGCCGACACCGCCTCCCGGAGCCGGTCCAGGACCGCCCCCAGGTGCTCGTCGGTGCGGCGGTCGGTGTGCACCGGCAGCACCAGCGCCGCGGCGATGATCCCGCACGCCGCGCCCAGCGCGGTCTCCTCGATGCGCAGGACGAGCGTGGCCACGCTGTAGGTGTTGAGCAGCGTGTAGAGCAGGCCGAGCATCGCGGTGACGAAGAACGACATCAGCGCGTAGGACAGCGGCGCGGTGAAGAACATCCCGAAGACGCAGAGCAGGACCAGCGCGAACGCGGTCCAGGTGTGGTTGCCGACCAGCCCGGCCAGCGCCACCCCGGCGACCACGCCGAGCACCGTACCCAGCAGCCGGCGGTAGCCCTTGACCAGGACCTCGCCGGTGGACGCGGTGTTCAGGAAGACCACCCAGCAGGTCAGTACGGCCCAGTACCAGCGCTGGGTGGACAGGAACTCGCCGCCGACGATGGCCAGCGCGGAGCCCGCGGTGACCTGGAAGGCGGCCCGGGTGGTGGGCCGGGCGAGGCCGGTGGGCCCGTCCTCCTCCTCGTCCGGCTCGGCGCCGGTGATCGACAGGTCCTCGGCGTCGATCTCCTCCCGGGAGCGGGCGGTGGCCGAGGTGTCGTCGGACTCGTCCTGCGGCCCGTCCAGCGCGATCCGCAGGCCCAGGACCGCGCGGGCGGCCTCGCCGAGCGCCCGGAAGGTGTCCTGCACGGCGGCCGAGCCGCGCGGCAGGTTGTCCTCCTCGCGGTAGCCGAGCAGCCGGTTGCGGACGTGCGCCAGCGCGGTGCCGCGGTCGCCGGGCGCCCGCCGGCCCACCAGCAGGCCGAGCGCGTCCAGGTCCCGGCGCAGCGTCGTGACCGCGTCGCCCTCGGAGTGCATGCGGTTGGCGGTGGCCGGCACCGGCGCGTGCGGCAGGTGCAGGGTCAGGGTGTCGGTGCGTTCCGCACTGCGGGCGTTGAGCAGGGTCATGCCCAGCCGTTCGGCGGCGATCTCGGCGTCCGCGATGCGGCGCTGGAGCAGCGCCGCGGTGGCCGCGTCGCGGGTGCCCTCCTCCAGGCGGCCCTGGATCATCAGCGCCGTCTCGTGCAGCCGGGCGGTGTGCCGGCGCAGGTCGTCCAGGACGCCGTCCAGCTCCTCGGGGCCGGCGTCCACCAACTCCCGGTGGGTGGCCACCAGCTGGGCGAGCCGGGCCCGGAACGCCTCCCGCAGCCGGCTCAGGGTGCGTTCGGGGGTGTCCGGCACGAGGGCGAAGCGGACCACCGCGCTGCATCCGAACGCGATCGCCAGGACCAGGCACAGCGGCGGCAGCGTGGCCACCGTGGCGTGCACGAACAGCGAGATGAAGTAGAGCTGAAAGCCGATCAGGCCCAGCGCCGTGCCGCGGTCGCCGAACCGGCGCGCGTAGGCGGCGCCGAAGATCAGCGCGATGAAGAACAGGTCGCCGGCGAGGATCCGGCTGTGCAGCAGCGCCCCCAGCCCCACCGCGGCCAGGGCGACCGGCAGGCCCAGGGCGAGGGTGCCGGCCTGGCCGCGCACCTCCTTCTCCCGGATGGCGAAGGTGGAGACCATCGCCGTCATGGCGCCCGCGACCATGAGCGGGACGGGTGTGCCCAGCAGGGCCAGGACGATCAGGGTGAGCACGATCGCGCTCACCGTCCGCAGTCCGGCCATCAACCGCAGCAGCCCGGGATCGGATGCCGCGAAGCGGTCCCAGGTCCCCGCACCGGTCCGTCGTATCACTGCCTTCACGCTGCCGTACGCTCCCCATCCTTGGCATCGGCCGAGGTCAGGCGCCCCGGCCGGGCGCCCCCAGCATCGCACGAGGACGGCCGGAACGACCGTGGCGTGCGCCGCCGGACCGCTACGGGCGGCGCCGGCGGGTCGCGTAGCCGGGCGGGAGTGGCCGGTGGCGCGCTCCCGCCCGTACGGTCAGCAGGCGCCCAGGTCCTGCCAGACCCCCGAGCCGCCGGTGGAGGGCGCCTCGCCCTGCGTCCACCACTTGGCCTTCCAGGTGTGGCCCTGGTACGCGACGGTGTCGCCGCCGACGTAGACCGTGCCCGCGCTGTACGGGCTCGCGGTGCAGCTGCCGCCCGGGGGAGTGGTGGGCGGCGGGGTGGTGGGAGGCGTGGTGGGCGGGGTCGCGCCGGCGAACTGCACCGAGAACTTGGTGAAGTCCCAGGCGCCCTGCGGGACGCTGCTGCAGGTGCCGGAGGTGCGGCCGTTGTTGTCCGGCGGGGCGCACTGCCGGTCCCGGTTGACCGACCAGTTGGTGAAGCGCGCCATGTGGTGGGAGGTGGCGTAGTCCAGCACGGCCTTGAAGTCCGCCTGGGTGAAGAACTCCCCGGTGTCGCTGCGGCCGTTCATCTGCGAGATGCCCTCGTGGGCGTAGGCGGTGGCCTCGTCCCAGCCGAAGGTGGACCGCAGCACGGCGTTGAAGTTGGTCAGCGCGGAGGTCTGGGCGGCGGCGCCGGCGAAGCCGCCGTCGAACGGCATGATGGAGAAGTTGTCCGGGACGAAGGACTGCGCCTTGGCCTCGTTGAGCATCTGCTTGCCGAACCAGCCGGTGCCGTCGGCGGTGCCGGCGGTGGTGACGGAGAGGTAGAGGCCGGGGTTCTTCTGCTGGAGGATCTTGGCGGCGCCGATCTCGTTGTGGATCGCCGCGGAGTTCTCGTACTCCGGCTCCTCCAGGTCGAAGTCGAGGGCCTTGAGGCCGTAGGCGTCGATGACCTGCTGGTAGGCGGCGGCGGTCGCCTCGGGCGTACCGCACGCCTGGCCGAGCTTGGTGCCGTTGTAGCCGCCGACGGACGCCGAGACGTCGCCGCCCTTCGCGCGGATCGCGGAGACCACCTTGGCCACCGCGGTGTCCGACGCCACCGGGTGCAGGCCGTCCCAGGTGGGGGAGCAGCCGCCGCCGTTGGGCGCCAGGATGAAGGCGAGCTGGAACGCCTTGAGGCCGGTGGCGTCCATCACCGCGGTGGGGTCCGGCGGGTCGTTGTCGAGCGGCATGAAGTAGGGCGCGGCCGCGTACCAGTTGCTGCCCAGCGCGGTGGGGGCGGCTGCCGGGGCGGTGGACGGGGCCGGGGCCGTGCGGGGGCCGGTGGCGAGCGCCGTACCGGCCGCGGTGAGCGCGAGGGCGGTCGCCGCGACGGCGCCCGCGAGGGCTCTGAGATGACGAGGTGGCACAGGTCCTCCATGAACCGAGGGGGTGGTCCAGACCAATTGCCCACAGCGTGGGCCCGTCGCCGTGGGCACGTCAAGCCTTTGGACTGGACCAATGTGCGGCCCGGGGGCGCCGCGCACCGGAGCCCCGCGGCGCGTGATCATCCGCCGCCCGGGGCCGATAAAGTGGCCTGCCGTGCCTCCCACGTCCGCCGTGTCCCGCAGGCCCGCGCCGCTGCGCCGCGCCGCCGGGGTCCTCGCGCTCGCCGCCCTGCCGCTCACCGGCTGCTCCCCCTCGTCGCCGCCGGCCGGCGGCGATCACCCCACCGCCCCGGCGACCGCCCCGCACGGTGTCCGGCTGCCCGCCGCCGACGCCGTCTTCGACTACCAGATCGGCGGCCCCTACCCGCCGGCCCGCGACGTCCGGGTCGTCTCCCGGGACCGCACCGCGCCCCCGGCCGCCGGCCGCTACAACGTCTGCTACGTCAACGCCTTCCAGGCCCAGCCCGGCGACGAGGCGACCCGGTGGTGGACGCAGCACCACCCCGGCCTCCTGCTGCGCGGCCGGGACGGCGAGCCGGTCATCGACGAGGACTGGAACGAGCCGCTGCTCGACATCTCCACCGCCGCCAAGCGCGAGGAACTCCTCGGCGTGGTCGGCCCCTGGATCGACGGCTGCGCCAAGGCCGGCTTCGACGCCGTCGAACCGGACAACCTCGACTCCTACCAGCGCTCCGACGGGCTGCTCAGTGAGGACGACGCGCTGGCCTTCGCCGCCCTGCTGACCCGGCGGGCGCACGACCGGGGCCTGGCCGCCGCCCAGAAGAACACCAGCGACCTGCTCCCCGAACGCCGCCGCACCGGCTTCGACTTCGCCGTCACCGAGGAGTGCGCCCGCTACCAGGAGTGCGCCGACTACGCCGACGCCTACGGCAACCGGGTCTTCGACATCGAATACCGCCGCCAGGACTTCGCCACCGCCTGCCGCACCTGGGGCGACCGCCTCTCCTTCGTCCTGCGCGACCGCGACGTCGGCCGCCCCGGCGACCCGGGCTACGTCCACGCCGCCTGCTGACGGCCCATCGGGGCGCGGTGGCCGGGCCCCCGCGCCGGGCACGCCGCTTCGCACCCGCATCCCCTAGACTCGCGAAAATGGCCAAGTACTTCGACGTTCACCCCGACAACCCCCAGCGCCGCACCATCGGGACCGTGGCCGACACCATCCGCTCCGGCGGACTCATCGCCTACCCGACGGACTCCTGCTTCGCCCTGGGGTGCCAGCTGGGCAGCCGCGACGGACTCGACCGCATCCGGTCGATCCGCAACCTCGACGACCGCCACCACTTCACGCTGGTCTGCCAGAACTTCGCCCAGCTGGGCCAGTTCGTGCACATCGACAACGACGTCTTCCGCGCCATCAGGGCGGCCACCCCCGGCCGCTACACCTTCATCCTGCCCGCGACCAAGGAAGTCCCGCGCCAGCTCCAGCACCCGAGGAAGAAGACCGTCGGCGTCCGGATCCCCGACCACACCGTCACCCAGGCCCTGCTCGGCGAGCTGGGCGAGCCGCTGCTCTCCAGCACCCTGCTGCTGCCCGACGAGGAGGAGCCGCTCACCCAGGGCTGGGAGATCAAGGAGCGCCTGGACCACGTGATCGACGCGGTGGTGGACTCCGGCGACTGCGGCACCGAGCCCACCACCGTCGTGGACTTCTCCGGGGACGTCCCCGAGATCGTCCGGCGCGGCGCCGGCGACCCGGCCCGCTTCGAGTGACCACCGGGCGGCGCCGCTCTCAGAGCACCAGCGCCGCCAGGACGGTCACCCCGGCCAGGAACCACGCCACGTAGTCACCGGCGTGGCCCGAGTGGAGGCGGCGCAGCGGCACCGTCCAGCGCGCCGCCTCCCGGGGAACCGGCCGCCGGACCGCCGCCAGCGCGAGCGCCACGGCCAGCGCGGTGGCCAGCAGGCCCCACAGGATCCCGGCCGCCGACCAGTCCGGCGGTTCCCCCGCCGCCGGCGGCGCCGGGACGCCGTGCAGCACCGACGCGGTGTAGCCGCGGTGGTCGGTGAAGGCGGCCGCGGCCCGCCCGGCGGCCGCGCGCAGCCCGGGCAGCAGGCCGACCGCCAGCGCCCCGGCCAGCAGCACCGCGGGCACCACCTGCATGGTGTCGGGGATCCGGGACAGCAGCCCGCCCCGGGTCTCCGGCTCCTCGTCCTTCCCGGTGGTCTCCTCCCCGCCCTCCTCGCCCGGCGCCGGTGCGTCGGCCGGGTGCCGGGCGCCCAGGCCCAGGAACACCCGGGCCGCCGCGCGCAGCACCGCACCGCCGGTGGCCGCCGACACCGCCACGCACAGCGCCGTCGCCCAGCCGCCGGCCGCCTCCTCCACCACCGCCTTGCCGAGCGCCGTCCCGAACGGCGGCAGCCCGGCCAGCGCCAGCCCGCCCACCGCGAACAGGCCGCCCACCCAAGGGAGTTCGCGCGCCCGGCCGTGCAGCTGGTGCTCGTCGACACTGCCGTACCGGTCCAGCAGGACGCCCGTGCACGCGAACAGCGCGGCCTTCACGCCCGCGTGCCCCAGCACGTACAGCACCACCCCGCCGGTGCCCCGCGGCCCGAGCGTCGCCAGGCCGACCAGGAACACCCCGGTGTGCGCGACCGTGGAGTACGCCAGCAGCCGCTTCAGATGGCGCTGGAGCCAGCACATCACCGCGCCCAGCAGCGCGGTCAGCACGCCCAGCACCAGCAGCGCCCGGTGCACCGCCGCGCCCGGGATGCCGCCCGGCCCGGCGAACACCGTCCAGTACACCCGCGCGGTGCCGTACAGCCCCAGCTCCACCATGACGCCGGACAGCAGCATGCACACCGGCGTCGGGGCCACCGCGTGCGCGTCCGCGAGCCAGAAGTGGAACGGCACCGCCGCGGCCTTGACCAGCAGCCCGGCGGCGACCAGGGTGAACGCGGCGACCAGCAGCGGATCCGGCCCGCCGGGGTGCGCGTCCAGCCGGGCACCGATCTGCGCCAGCCCCAGTTCGCCGGTGCGCGCGTACAGCAGCCCGATGCCGAGCAGCGCGGCGTACCCGCCCAGCGAGTTGACCAGCGCGAAGATCAGCGCGCCCTGGACCGGGCGGGCCTCCTCCACGCGGTAGCCGGTCAGCGCGTAGGCCACCACGCCCATCAGCTCGAAGAAGACGAACGCGTTGAACAGGTCGCCGGTGAGCGCGAAACCGCACATGCCCGCCTGGAAGAGCAGCACCAGGCCGGGGTAGGAGCCGGCGTGCCGGGGCGGCGGCTCGTCGAAGTACCGCCAGGCGTACGCGAGCGAGGCCAGCACCAGGACGGACACCAGCGCGGCGAGCCCCAGGCCGACCGGGTCGCCGACCAGCACGATGCCCACCCCCGCGCCGTGCCGCGGCCGCCAGCCGCCCACCCACTCGGCCGGGCGGGGGGCGGCGCCGGAGGTGGCCGCCAGCGCACCCAGCGCCAGCGCCGCCGCCCCGCCGGAGAAGACGCAGCCCAGCACCTCCGCGGCGTGCCGGGGCAGCCGGCGGCCCGCCCCCACCAGCAGCGCCGCGCCGAACATCGGCACGGCCACGATCAGCGGCAGCAGCCGCGCGACGCTCACCCCCGCAGCTCCGACAGCTCGTCCGGATCGACCGTGCGGTGCCGCTTGGCGATCTGGATCACCAGGGACAGCAGCAGCGCGGTCACCGTGGCACCGATGACGATGTCGGTCAGGACCAGTGCCTGGACCACCGGATCGACCACCGGCCGGGAACCGGGCGTGACGTCGGAGAAGACCGGCGCCGTACCGCCCCGCCGGTAGCCGATCGCCAGCAGCAGCACATAGGTCGATGCCTGGCAGACCGCCAGGCACCCCACCGCGTGGATGAGGTTCCGGCTGGTGGCCAGGCCGTAGCAGCCCATCAGGAACAGCCAGCCGGCCACCGCGTACGGCAGCACTCCCATCGCGTTCTCCCCGATCGCGTTCACTTCGCGGCCCCCTCCGGCGCGTCCGCCGGCGGATCCTCGATCTCCACCGCCTGGTCCAGGAAGCGGGCCAGCAGCACCACCACCCCGCAGGCCACCTCCACCCCGATCGCGGCGTTCAGCACCGGGACGGTGCCGCCCGAGGACAGCGTGTTGAAGGTGCCGTACGGCAGGACGTTGGCCAGGAACGCCGCACCGGCCACCAGCGCGCCCGTCCCCACCAGCAGGTACGCCGCCTCGCCCGCGGCGTCCCCGACCTCGTACAGCCCCACCGGGCGGATCCGCTCCAGCGCGCGGTAGTCGACCGCGATGTAGAGCAGGTGCAGGGCGGTGGCGACCACCACCCCGCCCTGGAAGCCGCCGCCGGGGCTGAGCTGGCCGTGCGCCACGATGTAGAGGCCGATCAGCAGCGTGACGGGCAGCGCGAGCCGGGCGTAGCGGCGCACCGGGGCGGCGACCGGTGCGGGCGCGGGCGGGCGGCGGTTCTCGTCGCGGGTCTGGCGCAGCAGCACCACGGTGCCCAGCACCGCGCCGAAGAGGATCGACTCCTCGCCGAGGGTGTCGAAGGCCCGCTGGTCGAAGTTGACCGACGCGACCGCGTTGGCGGTGTGCCGCAGCAGCGCGGCCCGCACCGCCCGGTCCCCGTAGGGGTGCAGGTCGCCGCCGAAGTGCGGCAGTCCGGCGCACGCCGCGGCGAACAGCGCCGCGAAGCCCAGACCGCCCAGGACCAGCACCCAGGCCCGCACCCGCCGGCTCACGCCTGCTCCTCCCGCCGCTCGTCGCGGGCCCGCCGCCGGACCTTGCGGACCGACAGCAGTACCATCAGCGGCGTCAGCGCCGAACCGACGGCCAGCTGGGACAGGGCCACGTCCGGCGCATGGAGCAGCAGGAACAGCAGCGCCAGCGCCAGCCCGAGGACCGAGAGCAGGAACGACTGCCGGACCGGGTCGCGGACCAGCACGGTCGCGGTCGCGGCGACCGCCACGAAGAGCAGCCCCAGCAGGACCGGCAGCTCGGACACGGTGTCTCCCCTCTCCTCAGATGTGGCCCCGCGGCCCGTGCCCGGCGTCCACCGCGACCGCGACGGCCCGTCCCGCCACTCCGCTGCCCAGTACCAGCAGCACCCCGATGACCAGCAGTTTCACCAGCGCCCTGCCGGGGTCGGTGACCACCGCCAGCGGCACCACGACCACCGCCACGGCGACGTAGTTGAGCGGCGTCACGGCGGACAGCGGGCGGGACAGCGGCGGCCCGGCCGCCAGCCGGTCCGCGAGCAGCCGCACGTACAGCAGCGTCCCGGCCGGCCCCAGCACCGCCAGCACCAGCGCCGTGTCCTGGTACGCGGTCCGCACGAACCCCTGGGCCAGCAGCAGGAAGACCAGGCTGAGCAGGGTGGTCATGGCGTTCTGCGCGACCACCCGGCGCCGCACCGGGCCGGTGGCCACGCCCCAGCCGGCCGGGAGGGCACCGCACACCAGCAGCGCGGTGCCCGCGGCCGTCCAGCCGTTCACGGTGTGCCGGAGGCGCGCCGGGTGCCGCGGGCGGCGCACGCGGCGAGCAGCGCGGCGAGCCCGCCCACCACCCATTCCAGGGTGTCGACGCTGGAGATCAGCACCATCCACAGGCCGGTCAACACCGCCCACCAGGCAAGGAGTTCGGCACCCGCGGCGAGTACCGCGAGCGCCCTCCGGCGTGTCATCCGCGCACCTCCCGCCGCACGACTCGGCTCCGCCGGCCCCAGGCTCACACGCGCACGGGAGGCCGCCGGGTCACCGCGCCGGGCGTTACTCCGACGGGGTGCGGGCCGGGCCCGGGACCCGGCGCCGCCGCCGGTGTGCGCGTCCCGCCCACCGCCTGCCCGCCCCGCCGCCCGGCATACCCGCGGTTTCCCCCGGGCCCCGGGCGGCGCGGAGCGGCGGTCACCCCAGCCGGTAGTCGAAGGTGTACGGGAAGGACGGCTCGCCGGCCCGGTGGGTGAAGGTGCCGCTGCCGGAGAGACCGGCCAGCTCACCGGTCCCGGTCCCCGGCACCACCTCGAAGGCGCAGCGCACCGTGCCGTCCGCGCCGAACGTGCCGTGCTGCTCGATGACGAAGCTGCCCGCGCGCCCGTCCTGCCGGCCGGCCAGCAGCTCCAGGCCGGTGAAGGTGCCGGTGGTGTCGCCGGTGTAGACCAGGGTGTACTCGCAGGTCGTCCCGGCGGCCTCGATGCCGCCGGCGAAGCTGTTGGTCACACAGGCGCGGGCGAGCCGGGGGTGCGTGCCGTCCGGACCGGCCTTGCTCTCCTCCCAGTTGGTGTAGGTGATGCGGCCGGTGGTCTGCGCGGGCATGGCGGAACGTCCTCTCGGTCTGCCGCACGGCCGGTGCCGGTGCGGCGGGTGCGACCAGCCTGGCCCCCGTACCTGACACCTCCTGTCAGGTACGCGGGATAATCCCGCCATGCGCGCCGACCGGCTCCTCGCCCTGCTCCTGCTGCTCCAGAACCGCGGCCGGATGACCGCCCCCGAACTCGCCGCGGAACTGGAGGTGTCGGTCCGCACGGTCTACCGCGACATCGAGGCCCTGGGCGCGTCCGGCGTCCCGGTCCGCGCCGACCGCGGACCGGACGGCGGCTACCGCCTGATGAACGGGTACCGCACCCGCCTGACCGGGCTCACCGACACCGAGGCCGGCGCCCTCTTCCTCGCCGGTGCGCCCGGCCCGGCCCGAGACCTGGGGCTGGGCCCGGTACTGGCGACCGCGCAGCTCAAGCTCCAGGCCGCCCTCCCGGACGGCCCGGCCGAGCACAGCCGGCGGATCCAGGACCGCTTCCACCTCGACGCACCGGCGTGGTTCCGGGACGCCGACCCCGTCGCGCACCTGGCGCCGGTCGCCCACGCGGTGTGGGAGCAGCGGGTGCTGCGCGCCCGGTACCGGCGCTGGCGCGGCGAGGTCGACCGGGAGCTGCGCCCGCTCGGCATCGTCCTCAAGGGCGGTATCTGGTACGCGGTGGCGCAGGTGGACGACGCCGTGCGGACGTACCGGATCGCGCGGTTCCTGGAGGTGGAGGCCACCGGCGAGGGGTTCGAGCGCCCGGCCGGCTTCGACCTGGCCGCCTACTGGGCGGAGTCCTCCCGCCGGCTGGAGGCCGCGCTGTACCAGGGCACGGCCCGGCTGCGGCTCTCCCCGCCGGCCCGCAAGCTGCTGCCGATGTACTACGGCGCGGTGGGCCGGCGCGCCCTGGAGGCCGCCGGGGAGCCGGACGGCGACGGCTGGGTGGAGGTGGAGCTGCCGGTCGAGGGGCCGGCCGTGGCCGTCGGCGACCTGCTCCGACTGGGCGCCGGGGCGGAGGTGCTCGGCCCGCCCGCGCTGCGCCGGGCGGTGGCCGACGCGGTGGCCGCCCTGGCGGACCGCTACCGGAACGGCAGCCCGGCACCGCGGCGAGGTGAACCGGAGCGCGGTGCCCGCCGACCGCTCAACCCGCCTCGAACAGCGCGGCGTTGGCCCGCAGGTACGCGGCGAACGAGGTGGGCGGACGCCCGGTGACGCGTGCCACGCTGTCGGTCACCCGGTCCTCCGCGCCGCCGGCGATCCGGAGGTCCAGCTCCGCGAGGAACGCCGCGAAGGCGTCCGGCAGGTCCCGCGCGTACCGGGCCCGCAGTTCCGCCCCGGACACCGCCCGGTGGCGCACCGGTCGGCCCGCGACGTGGCTGACGAGCGCGGCGACCTCGTCGTAGGAGAGCGCCTGCGGGCCGGTGAGGACCCAGTCGGTGTTGTGCGGCACCGGGTCGGTCAGGGCGTGCGCGGCCACCGCCGCGATGTCGTCCGCATCGATGAACGCGACCCGGCCGCGCCCGGTCGCGGTGGTGAGCACCCCGTCGCCGCGGATGCTCCGGGCGTGCGGGTGCCCGCCGGTGACGTTCTGCATGAACCACGACGGGCGCAGCACCGCCCACTCGGGGAAGTGGCCGGGCAGAGCCCGGTGCACCTGTCCGGTCGCCGGGCCGCCGGCGGGGACCAGGGAGGAGCTGAGCAGCACCGCCCGGCGCACTCCGGCGCGCCGGGCGCGGTCCAGGAAGGGCAGCATGACGTCCGCCGGGTCGGTGGCGCCGGGCGGCGGCACGAGGTAGAGGGCGGCCGCGCCGTCGAGGGCCGCGTCGTGGGTGGCCGGTGCGGACCAGTCGAACGCCACCGGTTCGGCACCGGCGACCGGGGCCGCCCGGCGGCCGGCGGCCCTGACGGGGTGTCCGGCGCGCAGCAGCCGGACCACCAGGCGGCTGCCGGTGGTGCCGGTCGCGCCGGTGACGAGGACGGGGCCGGGGGCGGGGGACGGGCTGCCGTACGGGGTCATGGGTGCCTTCCTGGGTGGGGGAGCGGTCGTAGAGGGGCGGGCGTCAGGCGCGCATGGAGGCGGGGACGCCGAGCGGGTTCCAGTAGTCGCGGTAGTGCGCGATGCGGCCGTCGTGCACGGTGACCACCGCGACGTAGGACATGGCGAACGGGGCGCCGGTGGCGACCAGCCGGCCGGTCGCGGCCATCTCGACGACGATCGTCGCGGCGTCCTGCGTCTGATGGACCGTCACCTCGGGGAAGTCGTGGAGCTCGATGTGGCGGGGGTAGTCGGCCATGTAGGCGGCGATGGCGGGCTTGCCCTCCAGGCGCCGCGGGCGGTCCTCGGGGGCGAAGGGGAACTCGAAGACGCCCGCGTCGTCCCAGAGGTCCACCCAGCCGGTCATGTCCTGGTCCAGCAGCAGGCGGAGCCCGTGCCGGAAGAGCTCTTCCGGTGTCCGGCGGGCGGGTGCGGTCGCGGGGGCGGGCGCGGAGGTCATGCGGTCTCTCCTCGGGGAGCGGGTGGGGGCGGGGCGGCCGGGCGGGAGCCGGGGCCGCGCAGGTGCGTGCGGCGCGGTCGTCCGCTACGGTTGGACCGCCGGTCCGTTTCAACCATACGGACCGCCGGTCCGTTTCGCAAGGGAGGTCTCGACCGATGCCCGCACCACGGCAGCGCGCCGACGCCGTACGCAGTCGGGAAGCCGTCCTGGACGCAGCCGAGGAGCTGTTCGCCCGCAGCGGCCCGGCCGAGGTGAGCATGAACGCCGTCGCCGCGGCCGCCGGCGTCGGCAAGGGCACGGTCTTCCGCGCCTTCACCGACCGCACCGGCCTGCTCCAGGCCCTCGCCGAACGCCGCTCCGCGCCCCTGCGCCGGGCCGTCGCCGAAGGGCCCGCCCCCCTGGGGCCGGACGCGCCCCCGCACGAGCGCATCCCCGCCGTCCTGGACGCCCTCGCCCGCTTCAAGCTCGACAACCAGAGCCTCCACCTGGCCCTGGAGGAATCTGGTGTGTCGAGCCCGTACGCGAGCCCCTCCTACACCTGGTGGCACACCACCCTGCGGGACAGCCTGGCGCGGTGCACCGACGCCGGGCAGGCGGGCTTCCTCGCCCACGCCCTGCTCGCCGCCGTCCGCGCCGACCTGATCGCCCACCTGGCCACCGTCGAACGGCTGCCGTTCGACGAGATCCGGAACCGGCTGACCGCCTTCGTCCACTCGGTGCTGCCGGACACACCGCGGGCCTGACGTCCCCGGCGGCGTGGCGCGCCGCCGCGCGACCCCCGACCGGCTGTGATGGGTGCTCAGCCAGGACGGGTACCCGACGAGGCGAGGCGGTGGCGGCATGAACGACCGGGAGACGGCACCCGGAGACGGCCCCGGACCGGTCTGTCTGGTGACCGGGGCCACCGGGTACATCGGCGGCCGGCTGGTCCCCGAACTGCTGGCCGCCGGCCACACCGTCCGCTGCCTCGCCCGCTCCCCGGAGAAGCTCCGCGACCACCCCTGGGCCGGTGACGTCGAGGTGGTGCGCGGCGACGTCACCGACGCCGCGTCGGTCGGCGCGGCCCTGGACGGGGTCGACGTCGCCTACTACCTGGTGCACGCCCTGGGCACCGGCAAGGACTTCGAGGCCACCGACCGCCGGGCCGCCGAGGTCTTCGCCGACCGGGCCCGCGCCGCCGGCGTCCGCCGCATCGTCTACCTCGGCGGACTCACCCCCGCCGGCGTGCCCGAGGAGGCCCTCTCCCCGCACCTGCGGTCGCGCGCCGAGGTGGGCCGGGTGCTGCTGGCCTCCGGCGTGCCGACGGCGGTGCTCCGGGCCGCGGTGATCATCGGCTCCGGCTCGGCCTCCTTCGAGATGCTGCGCTACCTCACCGAACGCCTCCCGGTCATGCTCACCCCCCGCTGGGTGCACACCCGCACCCAGCCGATCGCGGTCCGCGACGTCCTGCGCCTGCTGGTCGGCTGCGCCCGGCTGCCGGCGGACGTCAACCGCGCCTTCGACATCGGCGGCCCCGAAGTCCTCACCTACCGCGAGATGATGCGCCGCTACGCGCGGATCGCCGGACTGCCGCCCCGGCTGGTGCTGTCCGTCCCCGTCCTCACCCCGCGGCTCTCCAGCCTCTGGGTGGGCCTGGTCACCCCCGTGCCCGCGGCGATCGCCCGCCCGCTGACCGAGTCCCTCCGCCACGAGGTCGTCTGCCGGGAACACGACCTCGCCCGCTACCTGCCCGATCCGCCGGGCCACCCGCTCGACTTCGACACCGCGGTCGGTCTGGCCCTCCAGCGCGTCCGGGAGGCCCAGGTCGCCACCCGCTGGTCCTCCGCCGCGGTCCCCGGCGCCCCCAGCGACCCGCTGCCCACCGACCCCGACTGGGCCGGCGGCAGCCTCTACACCGACTGCCGCGAGCAGCACGTGGACGCCCCGCCCGAGGTGCTCTGGCGGGTCATCGAGGGCATCGGCGGCGAGCACGGCTGGTACTCCTTCCCGCTCGCCTGGGCCGTCCGCGGCTGGCTGGACCGGCTGGCCGGCGGCGTCGGACTGCGCCGCGGCCGGCGCGACGCCGGACGGCTCCGGGCCGGCGACTCCCTGGACTTCTGGCGCGTGGAGGAGATCGCGCCCGGCCGGCTGCTGCGGCTGCGCGCCGAAATGCGGCTGCCCGGCCTCGCATGGCTGGAATTGCGCGCCGAACCGGAGGGCGACGGCCGCTCCCGCTACCGGCAGCGCGCCGTGTTCCACCCGCACGGCCTGCTCGGCCACGCCTACTGGTGGAGCGTCTCCCCGTTCCACGCCGTGGTCTTCGGCGGGATGGCCCGCAACATCGCCGAAGCGGCGGCGGAGGCCGCGCACCCCGCGCCCGCCCCCACCGACCCGCCCGCCCGCGACCGGAGTTGAACCATGCCCCCCACCGCCGTCGTCCTCTTCACCTCCGACCTGCGGCTGCACGACCACCCGCCGCTGCGCGCGGCCCTCCGCTCCGCCGACGCCGTCGTGCCGCTCTTCGTCCGCGACCGCGCGATCACCGCGGCCGGGTTCGACGCCCCCAACCGCCGGGCGTTCCTCGCCGACTGCCTCACCCAGCTCGACGCCGGCCTGCGGGAACGCGGCGGGCGCCTGGTGATCAGGGCCGGCGACCCCGTCGAGGAGGTCTGCCGGGTGGCCGCCGAGGCGGACGCCGGCGAGGTGCACCTGGCGGCCGGCGTCAGCGGCTACGCCACCCGCCGCGAGGAACGGCTGCGCCGCGCCCTGGCGGCCGAGGGGCGCCGGCTGCGCGTGCACGACGCCGTGATCACCGCGGTGCCGCCCGGTGCGCTCACCCCCGCGTCCACCGACCACTTCGCGGTCTTCACCCCGTACTACCGGCGCTGGGCCGGGCACCCGCTGCGCGCGGTCCTGGCGGCCCCGCGCACGGTCCCGGTGCCCGCGCACGTCCGCTCGGCCGCGGTCCCGTCGTCCACCGACGTCCCCGGCGTCTCGAAGGGACTGGCGCCGGGCGGGGAGGCGGTGGGCCGCAGCCGCCTGACGGCCTGGCTGCGCGGTGGCGCGGCGGCCTACGCGGACCGCCATGACGACCTGGCCGGCGACGCCACCTCGCGGCTCTCCCCGCACCTGCACTTCGGCACGGTCTCCCCCGTGGAGGTGGTGCACCGGGCCCGCCGGCGCGGCGGCCCCGGTGCCGACGCCTTCGTCCGCCAGCTCGCCTGGCGGGACTTCCACCACCAGGTCCTCGCCGCCCGGCCCGGCGCCGCCGCCGGCGACTACCGCACCCGCCACGACCGCTGGCGCACCGAGGACGCGGCGGCCGACGAGATCGCCGCCTGGAAGGCCGGCCGCACCGGCTACCCGGTGATCGACGCGGCCATGCGCCAACTCCGCCACGAGGGCTGGATGCACAACCGCGGCCGGCTGCTGACCGCCTGCTTCCTCACCAAGACGCTCTACGTCGACTGGCGGGTCGGCGCCCGGCACTTCCTCGACCTGCTCGTGGACGGCGACCTCGCCAACAACCAGCTCAACTGGCAGTGGGTGGCGGGGACCGGCACCGACACCCGGCCCAACCGCGTCCTCAACCCCGTCCGCCAGGCCAGGCGGTACGACCCGGACGGCGCCTACGTCCGCCGCTGGGTGCCCGAACTCGCCGGGCTCCCCGGACCGGCCGTCCACGAGCCCTGGCGCCTGTCCGCCGCCGAACGCGCGGACCTCGCGTATCCGGAACGGCTGGTCGAACTGGCCGAGGGGGCCGAGCGGTTCCGGCGGGGCCGGGAGCAGGGCCGGCGGTGAGCACGAAAGGGCCCGGCCGCCGACCGGCGGACCGGGCCCCTGGCCGCGCGGGATCAGGGTTGGCCGAGCAGTCCTGTCCGGAGCCGGCCCAGGATCCGGGCGAGCAGCCGGGACACGTGCATCTGCGAGACGCCCAGCTCCTTGCCGATTTCCGACTGGGTCTTCTCGTGCACGAACCGCAGGGTGAGGATCCGCCGGTCCCGCCGGTCCAGCTTCTGGACCAGCGGCGTCAGCGCGTGCAGGTCCTCGGCGAGTTGCAGCCGGGGGTCCTCGTCACCGAGCGCGTCGGCGAGCGAGCGGCTGGGCTCGTCCTCCGCCGGGTCGGTGGGCTGGTCCAGCGAGCCGGCGGTGTAGCCGTTGCCGGCGATCAGACCGTCGATCACCTCTTCCTCGGAGATCTTCAGCTCCTCGGCGAGTTCGGAGACCGTGGGGTCCCGGTCGAGGCGGACGAAGAGCCGCTCCTTGGCCTGCGCGATCTCGATCCGCAGCTCCTGGAGCCGCCGCGGTACGTGCACCGCCCACGTCGAGTCGCGGAAGAACCGCTTGATCTCGCCGACGATGTAGGGCACCGCGAAGGTCGTGAACTCGACCTCCCGGGACAGGTCGAACCGGTCGATGGCCTTGATCAGCCCGATGGTGCCGACCTGGATGATGTCCTCCATCTCCCCCGGGTCGGAGCCGCGGTGCCGGAACCGGGAGGCGGCGAACCGCACCAGGGAGAGGTTCATCTCGACCAGGGTGTTCCGCACGTACTGGTACGCGTGGGTGCCTTCTTCCAGTTCCGCCAGCCGCTCGAAGAACGGCCGCGACAGCACCTTGGCGTCCTTCGGCGCAATCTTGGACCCGTCGGTGATCTGCGGCAGCCCCGCGGTCCCGGTGGGCTCCGGCCCGCCGGTCCCGGAGCTGACCGCCCGGTCGTCCTCCCGGTGCTGGACCTGTCGCACTCCGGTCTGCGCTGCCACTGCCGCCATGAAGCTGCCCTCCCATAATTTGGATCATGGTCTGGTACACGGCGTCTGCCCGGCGCGCACACCGCAAAACATCCAGCGCCACTTTTTCGCCAGCCGGAATCTTGACAGGGCGGTGGCGCTGTGGTGCGCGGTGCGGTGTGTGCATGCCACGGGGCGCGCGGACCGGCCGCGGGCCGGCGCCTCGCTCAGCGGGACGCCGCCGCCGTCACCCGCCCGCGCCCGCCGCCCGCTCCTGCTGCCTGCGGGAGCGCGCGATGGCTTGTTCCGGCGGGTGGTTGAGGAGCGACGGGACCATGCCGGTGCCCCTGGCCACGACGAAGCTGCTGCCGCCCGGCGAGGTGGGCAGCGGCCGCTCACCGGGGTCGGTCGGCTTGGCGCAGGTGGCGTGGACGAGGTACCCGAGGCCGAACTCCCGCACGCGCAGGGGCGGCGGGCCCCGGGGAGCTGCGGAGAGCCGCCCTGCGCAGGCTGGCGATGGCGGGCGGCGGGACGCCCTGAAGCGCGTCGGACCAGGCGGTCAACGAGCGGCCGGTGCGCGGGAGCTCGGGAGGCGGCCTTCTCCCGGCGGCGCTGTCCGGCACGCCCGCCGTGGGTTCCGGAGCGTTCGGGCCGCGGGAGGGGTGCTTGACCGACACCGGGCCGGAACCGCGGCACCCCTCGTCCCGCCGGACGATCTGAACGTTGGCTGAACAATCGGCGAGGCGCGGATCCCCGGCCCCGGCAGCGGCATCTCGCAGACCGAGCGGTGATGTCCACCAGGGAGGTTCGTCCATGGCCAGCACCACCTCCGGAACGGAGGCGACCGGTGTCGCGGGGGCGTCCGCGGTGCCGGGCGGTCCGCCCGCCGGTACGGGCCCCGGCACCGGGGAGGGGGCGTCGGCCGGGGCGGGAAGGGGCGGCGGCCGGCCGCGGTGGGTCAGGGTCGGCTGGCCCGTGGTCCTGGCCGGGGCGGCGGTGCTGTTCGCCTGGGACATCCAGCACAGCGGCCTGCACGCGTTCTACGCCGAGACGGCGCGCAGCATGGCGGAGAGCTGGCGCGGCTTCCTGTTCGGGTCCTTCGACCCGGGCAACTCGATCACCATCGACAAGCTTCCGGGCTTCCTGTGGCCGCAGGCGCTCGCCATCCGGATCTTCGGTTTCCACGCCTGGGCACTGACCCTCCCGCAGGTGATCGAGGGCGTGCTCAGCGTCGTGGTGCTGCGTCGCGCGGTACGCCGCTGGGCGGGGGAGAGCGCGGCGCTGCTGGCGGCCGCGGCCTTCGCACTCACCCCGGCCATCGCCGGACTGTTCCGTACGCAGGTGGAGGACCCGGCGTTCACCCTGCTCGTGCTGCTGGCCGCCGACGCCACCCTGCGCGCGGCGCGCCGGGCACGGCTGCGGCCGCTGCTGGCGGCCGGTGCCTGGGTGGGGCTGGGTTTCCAGGCCAAGATGCTGGAGGCGTGGGCGGTGCTGCCCGCGCTCGGCCTGCTGTACGTACTGGCGGCGCCGACGACGCGGCGGCGCCGCCTGGCGCACCTCGGGGCGGCGGGCGCGCTGTGCCTGGCCGTATCGGCGTCGTGGGTGCTGCTGGTGACGTTCACCCCGCCGCACGACCGGCCCTACATCGACGGGACGACGAACAACTCGGCGGTCAGCCAGGTCGTCGGCTACAACTTCCTCAACCGCTTCTCCGGGCTCGGGATCAGCGCGGCGGACACCGGCAGCGTCCCGGTCTCCACCATGGCGGGCACCGCCCCGGGCCCGCCCACCGGCCACTCCGGGTCCGGCGTCGCGCAGTGGGCGAAGATGTTCGGACCGTCGCTGGTGTCCCAGGTCGGCTGGCTCTATCCGGCCGCGGCGCTCGCCGCCGTGTGCGGGCCGCTCTGGCGCCGCGGACGGCCGCGGACGGATCCGCTGCGGGCCGGTTTCGTGCTGTGGGGGGTGTGGCTGGCCACGTACTTCCTGGTGTTCAGTGCCGGGGCGGTCGGCGGCCATACGTACTACATGGGGGTGGTGGCCGTCCCGTTGGCGGCGCTGTTCGGCGCGGGAACGGTGCAGTTCTGGCGTGCCTGGCTGAGCGGGGCGCGGGCGCGTGCCTGGGCGCTGCCGACGGTGGTGGCCGGCACGGTGGTCTGGTCGGTGGGCATCGGCCGGCTGTTCCCCGCGTTCCTGCCGTGGCTGGCCCCGGCCGCGCTCGGGTGCGGAGCGGCCGCACTGGCCCTGCTGGCCGGTGCCCGGGTCCGTGCCGGAGGCGGTCGGACGGCGGCGAGCGGGGGACCGTCCGCGGCCGCCGGGCTGCCGGCCCGCACCCGCGTCCCGTCCTCCGAGCACGGTGCCGGGCGGCGGCGGCCGGCGGTGTTCGGCCTTGCTGCCGGCCTCGTGGCCATGCTGCTGCCGTCGGCCGCCTGGGCCTCGTCCGTCCTGGATCCGGTGTACGGGCACTCCGGTATGGGGGCGACGGGGCCGGTGGCCATCCGGCACCGCGCCGTGCGCCATGCGGCCGACGATACGGCCCCCCACCGGCGCCAACCCCGTCCCGGCGGGCCGGACCCGGGCGCGGCGCACCACCGGCCGACCGACCAGCCGAACCACCCACCGCCGCGTCAGCCGTCCCGCCAGGCACCCGGCGAACGGTCCCGCCCCCGCACCGGCGCGCTCCCGCCGGCCCCCGGAGAGGATGCGCTCACCCCGCGCCAGCAGCAGCTGCTGGCGTACGTGCGAGCCCACCGGGAGGGGGCCGTTTACCTGTTCGCCACCACCAGTTGGCGCACCGCCTCCCCGTACATCCTGCACGCGGGCGCGCCCGTGCTTCCCATGGGCGGCTTCACCGGTACGGCCCCGACGCCCAGCCCGGCCGCGTTCCGCCACCTCGTCGCCACCGGCCGCCTCCGGTACGTCGTCCTCGGCGGACCGGCGACCACCCCGGGCCGAGCCCTCGCCCCCTGGGTGCGCGCCCACTGCGCCCGCGTCCCGGGTCAGGGGTACGACCTCTACCGCTGCTCGGCGGAGGCCGCCGTGGAACGGTGACAGGGGTCGGGAGGGGCAGCGGGCGCCGGGGGCGGAAGGCGGGCGGCGCGTCCGCGGTGGGACATGCGCCTCCCGGGCGGTCGCGTCCTGGCCGGTCGTGACCTGGGCGTTCGCCTCCTGGCCGGTCACGTCCTGGCCGTTCGGATGCGCGGCCGTGCGTGTCCCGGCCGTGGGCGTCCCGGCCGTTCGGGCCACGGTGCGTTCGGATTCCGTCAAGGAAGCGGGCGGGGTCCTCGTGCGGCACCCCGCCGAACCGCCACCGTGGAGCCGGACGGGGGCCGCAGCACGGCGAGAACGAGGAGAGCACCCATCGTGACGAGGAGACTCATCGTGACGAGGAGGCCCGTCGGTACGGAGCGGGGCGACGGGAGCCGGGCGCCGGGCGTCGGGGAGGGAAGGCGGGGGCGGCGGCCGGCGGCGAGTGGGGTGCCGGTGCCGGGGCGCGGGGCGGTGGGGACGGCATGAGCGCGGAGCGCGTGGTGGGGATCCTGGTGGCGGTGTCGCTGGTGGGTCTGCTGGTGCTCGTGGTGAAGTTCCCGGACCGCTTCTGACACCGGTGGTGAGCCGGCTCCGACACGACGCCGGGACGGCTCCGGCCCGGCGTTGGCACGGACACGGGACCTGAGGGGCGGGCGCGCACCCTCAGGCGGGACGGAACAGCGGTGCGCTCCTAGTCCGGTGCGGCCGCCGCCTCCACGATCGAGGCGAAGGTGGGGGTGGGCAGGATCCGGGTGCGGCGGAGGCCGGTGCGGGCGAAGAGCTCGTCGAGTTCCTTCGGGCCGCGTTCCCTGCCCGTCACGATGGTCATCATCGCCACGTCCAGTGCCCGGCCCGGGTGCGGGGCGTTGCCCGGCGCCGGAACGGAGTCGATGACCAGGACCTTCCCGCCCGGGGCCAGGCCCCGCCGGCAGGATCTCAGGATCCGCGCGGCCGCCTCGTCCGCCCAGTCGTGCAGCACGTGCTTGAGGAGGTACACCTCGCCGCCCTCCGGGACGGCGGTGAAGAAGTCGCCCGGTTCGGTGCGCCAGCGGCCGGTCAGGTCGGCCGTGTCCAGGACGTGGTCGCGCAGCGCGGGCTCCTGATCGAACAGCACCCCGGTCAGGCCCGGGTGGCGCAGCAGTACGTGGCGCAGCAACCCGCCCCGCCCGCCGCCGACATCCACCACGGTGCCCTCGGCGGGGAACGGGTAGGCGCCGGCCACCAACTCGTCGACCGGTTCGGAGAACGCCGCCATACCGGTGTCGAAGAGGGCGCGGCTGGCGCTGTGGTCCTTGAGGTACTCGAAGAAGGGGGCGCCGAAGACCTTGGGGAAGGCCGGCGCCCCGGTCCGCACCGTTTCGTCGAGCGCGGAGGAGGAGCGGACGAAGATGTCGTCGGTGAGCATCAGGACCGCGTCGCGCAGCGATCCAGGCACCCCGGTACGCAGGAACTGGGCGGCGGGCGTGAGGTGGAAGGCGCCGTTGCCGTCCTCGCTGAACACGGCGCGCCCGGCGAGGTAGCGCAGGCAGCGCCGCAGGAACGCGGTGTCGGTGCCGGTGAGTTGGGCCAGTTCGGCGGCGGTGCGGGGGCCGGCGGCCAGGTGGTCGGCCAGGTGGAGGAGGGCCGCGGTCCGTAATGCCGCGGAGTAGAGGTGCCCCAGCGACTGCTCTATCAGCTGCCCGGCGACCGCGTGCGTCGCGGTGGCGGTGAGGTCGGGGTGGGGGTTCGGCTGGGGGGACGGGTCCGGGTGGGGGGAGTGGGGCGGCTGGTGCGTCGGGTTCGGCTGGTGGGAGGGGGTCGGCTGGTGCGTCGGGTTCGGGGTGTCCACCGTCAGCCTCCGGCTGGTGAGTCGAGTAGCTGCTCCGTTCACTGTGGCGGCGGCGCCCCGCCTGCGGCACCGTCCAGGTGATGGTCTTCGACTCGGCCTTCTGACGTATGGCTCCTGGACGAAGAGGACGAGGCCGACTCGTCGGATGGCAGGAGGAGATGTCGTCGGGGCGGGGCACCGCGCGCGCGGCAGCGTTCGGAGGGGGCCACCGCCGCGGAGGCCCGGCGCCGCGGAGAGCCGAACGCCGGTGGCGCCGCCCCAGGGTGGGGGCGCCACCGGCGCTGCGGCACCCCCGGCGCTGCGGCACCCCCGGCGCTGCGGTGGCCCGGCGACCGGGCCGGGTCAGGCGGGTACCGGCGGTGCGGCGTCGGCCGGTTCCGCGGTCACCTCGGCCGTTCGGGGCCGGGGGATGAGGAACGACGCGGAGGCGGCCGAGAGGTTCGCAGGTGGGCAGGGCAATGGTGTGATCGCCGACGAGTTACGGGTCAGTGTGCGGTCGGTGCCGCGATGGTGCCGGTCGTGGTGGGACGGCGGGCGGGCCGCCTTGCAGTCGAAGGGC
>NZ_JALMUV010000049.1 GCF_023155275.1 Streptomyces rhizoryzae | reverse complement strand
CGCCCCCCCCCCCCCCCCCCCCCACGGCCCACCCACCACAAGAAGGGGACAAAGCCCCGCCGAACTGCGCTTTCGCCCGGCTGAACGCCCTGTGCTTGAGGAAGCCCTTCACTGTATGAATTGCCTCAAACGCCCCTCAAGGGCTCGCGCCCGAACAACCGGCACCAGATAAACGACAAGATGAGAGCGAGTCCCTGAACCGTCGGGCAGGTCCTAGTCAAAGATCGTATGGAAGAGCCACATAAGGCCGACCCACCCGCCAATCAGGAGGGCAAGTGCTATCAGAATTATGAGCAGCGCGACTACCGGGATCGGCGGCCCTGGTTCTGGCGGGTCGAGTGGCGGGTGCCCTTGGGCGTGCGCGGAGCGCAGACAGTCTGGACAGTTTGGGTGGTAGCTCACGGCTGTGACGTCACCCCCTCCCGGGCAGCTGGTGGTGCGCATCCTGCGCGCTTTACCCACCGGTCGATCAGGGTCGCCAAGAGCACGAGGAGCACGGCACTGAGGAACCGGTAGACCACCGGAAGTGTCTGATTCACGACCGCGAAGAGGTCGAGGGCGATATGGCCGACGATCATAGGAGCCAGGCGGCCATACCGTCGGTAGAGCCAAACACGCCTGCAGGCGTAAAGGGTCATGCCAATGGCCGAGATGCCGAAGTAGGCGTGCGCCGCCACTTCCAGCCCGCAGACCACGACGTAGATCAACCACGGCGGCCGCCGTGCTGCGGTAAGCAGCGCGGTGACTGCCGCCACCATCACGACGTCCTCGATGGCCGCCGCCCAGAGGACGGCGACGACCAGGTCGAGTGGGCTGCTGATGCCGAGGGCGGCGAGTTGTTGATCCATCACCGGTACGCCGGCGAAGCTCAGTATCTTGCCGAGGAGAACCGACGCACCCCCGCCGAGCCCGCAGGCCCAGAAGGTCTGCTCGGTGATCGCCCAGCCCTCCGCACGTGCCGACGGCCCAGCCGACGCCTCGCGCCGGTCCAGGACCAGGCCCCGCGCCCGGCACTCTTCCACTGCCAGCCACGCCACAGCGCATCCGAAGACGAGCGGGGCCACCCCTTGGAGGCCGGCGGCAGGCATCGCCGTGTAGATCGCGGCCGCCCCCGTGCCGACGGCGGCGCCGCGGAAGAGCAGTCGCCGCACGGGCGTGCACCGATCGCGACCAGTCCTGCCGATCACATTCAGCGACAACCAGAAGAACAGGGACGTGGCGGCCACCAGCTGTCCGACCTGAGTCAGGTGAAAGGCTCGGGGCGGCCAGTGCACTCCGTAGAGTGCGCCGAACCGGAGTAACCCGCTGGCCAGCGGCGCAAAACTCGCGATGGCTACGAGCACTCCGAGCCGCAGCACGAGGCGGTACGGCTTGTCGTGAGCAGATATCTCGGGCGGGGTCACGCCGTGGCCATCGCGGAAGCGCCGGGACGATGAGGACCTATGACCTGCCCGTCGGGCAGCAGCTCACCGGTGTCCTCGAAGAGCAGGACGCCATTGCACAGCAGGCTCCAGCCCTGCTCAGGGTAGTGCGCCACCAGCTGGGCGGCTTCGCGGTCAGTGGATTCAGCTGACGGGCATGAAGGTTGATGCTGACACATGGGAAGTCCTAAGAGAGGCAGCGGGAGATAGGGCGGGTGTTCCGGGGCCGCCGCCCTGCCGGGGGGGGGGAGGACGGCGGCATAGGCACGGTGCTGGTCATACAGATCCCGTGCCGGTCTTCCGAATGCGGACCCTCAGCCCAGGTCCATGGGGAGGGGGGCGAGTCGCTCGGCGGCTACGTTTCGTAGGTCTCGCCGCGGTCCTCGCCCTCAGCAGACTGCCGTGGAAATGCAACGCTCTGCCGCAGTTCACGCACCTGATCGCTCGCCTCCTTTCGTGTCCTGCCAGATAGCCGGAAGGCTCCTGCTCGGTGCGGGTAGAGCCTGACGGGGCACACACCCGACAGGGCCCAAGGGCGGCTGGTCAGCCACGCTGAGGGGCGGGCGAACGCAGGATGATCCGGGCCAGCTCGGCGGTGTCCTGCCGGGTGACTGTCCAGCCGTCGCACAGTGCGTCGATGTGGGCAGGGGTCATCTGGCCAGGTTGGAGCTGGGGCCCGCCTCCGAGCGGAATGACCAGGTAGACGAAGCCGGTGGGCGTGAGCCAGAGGTCACGTATTTGTTGGAGCCATTCGCCAGGTTGGGCGAGGAAGGGCAGCACAGCGCGAGCGACGACCACATCGACACCGTGAAGCGGAAAGGCACTCGTCGCGCCGTTCTCCAGGTCTGCGTACTCGTACTTGAGATGAGGTCCATACCCCCCGGCACACGCCAGTTGCAGCGCCGACAGGGAGCGGTCGATCCCCGTGACGTGGTACCCGAGGCTGCGCAGGCGCCGAGCAAAGCCGCCAGTCCCGCAACCGGCATCAACAGCAATCGAACCAATGGCCCGGCCCCACACATGGCGCACGAAGAAGCGCATCTCTTGCACGCTGATCGCGTACGAGCTCCGTTCTTCGATGGCGGCTGCCCTGGGCTGCTGATGGGCGGCCTTCGAGCATGGCGGCTCGTCGCTGATGAACACGGTCGTCCTTCTTGGTGTCGGTCATGACGGTGAGGAAGCGAGCGAACCCCGGCCAGCCAACCCGCTTCAGACCAGGTCGTGGCGGACCGCGCCGACGGGGTGGGTGCTGAGGGGAGGAATGCCGGGGCTGCCCCCTCCGAGACGGGCGAGAGGGCGCCCGCCAGGAGGCGAGCTGGGCCGGCCGCTGCTGCACCCTCAGCGGCAGCAGCGGCCGGAGCGTGTCTGACTGACCAGGACAGAACACGCCACTCGCGGGCACCAGGGGTGAACAGCGAGCCCAGCGAGACCACCTCACCATGCGAGGGAAACGACATGAGGTGGCCGGTTCGAGAACGCCGCTAGCGGCGGAGCGAGAGGTAGACCCGGATCGCCCAAAACCCCACCGCGCCGGTGAAGAGACTGATGAATGCCGTCTGCCAGGGGCCGAACCCCGAGCGATCGAGGGCCCGAAGGGGGTGCCGCAGCGCCCACCTCAGACGAGGGAAAGGGGTGTTGCCCTGGAACATGGCTCTCCAAGAGAGATTCAACTAGCGGTTAGTTGAGCGCGAGGGGCACCAGACGGGGATCGTGCGCGACTGACAGCGACGGCTGCTCGACGATCCGGTAGGCCAACCACGCCCACCCGCCGGATGCGGATTGCAGGTAGTACGCGTAGCTACCAGAGCGCAGTTCGCGAACGGCACACCCGGCAGCCACCAGGTCGTTCAGCCACGCCGCGGCCGCCGCCCGCGCCGGGCCGTCCAGATCGGCTACCAAGCTGTCTGTCGTCGTCCGAACTTCACGACGGATCCAGGTGATGGCACGGCCCGGATACAAGGTGACAAAGTCAGAAGCCATTGCCACGCGGTCGTCACCAGGCCCGAGCCACACCCTGCAGCACCTGTAGTGCAAGCGTGAACTCACGGCGGCGGCCCCAGAGGCCAGTGCGTGAGGCGACACACCGTCGCGAACAGCGCCTCGGGGTCGACGAGTTGATGAGCCACATCCGGACGCGAAACCCAACGCACGCGAACCGCTGCGCCATCTTCCAAGGCAGGGATCGCGACGTACTCGCGGCGGCGGGCGCCATGGGCGTACACCCCCGGCGGCCATCGCCTCGACTCCGCGGTGCCAGGCGGGACAAGAAAGAATGCGTCTTGCGCCGACGACGTCACACGGACGAGGATCGGTCCCGCGCCTCCTTCTCCAGCCCCCGCTATCAGTTCCTCAGCGACCTCCGCTCCCCTGGCTCCAGGGATGCGGACGACGTCGAAGTGATGGCCGGTCCCGTAGGACACGTGCGCGGCCTCCGGGACCCACGACGGCCTGAAGGGTGGGACAGCAGGAGCCGTCAACTCGCCGTGCAGCCCGCGCGGTTCACGCGTCGGTGATTCGCTGGTCATGCAACCGAGAATCGCGGCTCCACGGTACGTTGGCACCCACCACCACCCACCAACTTCGCTTTTGGTGGTCCGGGTTGGTTGCTTGGGAGCTCATGTGTGGTCATGTGAGGTGAGCGAAAGACTGTGCGACACGACAGCGCAACTAACACGTACGTCAGAGATGCCCCCCTGTCGTGGAGGATGATCGGTGCCCAGCAGCGCGCGCTGCGGGAGAAGAAGAAGATGAAGCAGGAGGAGTTGGCGGCTCGTGCGGGGTACTCGACGGGCCACGTGAGGGAAGTCGAGACCGGAAAGCGGAAGCCCACCCTGGCATACGTCGAGGCTATCGACCGTGCGCTGGAGGCCAGTGGCGTTCTCCTCACCGTCGCGGAGGAATTCCTCGAGACCCGACGACACCCAGAATGGTTCGAGGAGTACGCGCTCACCGAAGCCAAGGCTCGTCGGCTCTATAGCTACTCTGCCCTCACGATCGACGGGCTCCTGCAGACCGAGGACCACGCACGCGCCGTCCTGAGCACGAACGTGCCCACGCTCGACGAGGAGCGGGTAGAAGAGCTCGTCTCGGCGAGGCTCGATCGACAGAAACTGCTGACCCGGACGCCACAACCCACCTTGGGATTCGTCTTGGAAGAGGTGACTCTGGAACGCCCTATCGGCGGGCCCGAAGTCCACAAGAGGCAGCTCGAACATCTCGCTTCATGCGCCCAATTGCGGAACGTCTCAATACAGGTAATGGAAACCAACGTCACGACCCACGTCGGCCTCGACGGGCCCATGATGCTCCTGGAGACCCCGGAGGGCACCACGCTGGGCTACGTCGAGGTACAAGGCGTCAACCGCCTGCTGACGGACCCAGTATGGGTGGGCGACCTGGAGCAACGGTATGGGATCATCCGGTCTCAGGCACTGAGCCCGGATCGATCACTGGAACTCATCAGAGCAAAGGCAGCAGACCTATGACCGAGCACCCGATGCTCAAGACCGAACCGGTATGGCGCAAGTCGAGCTACAGCGGAAACCAAGGCGGAGCCTGCATCGAGGTCGCAGCGGATCACGGGGCCGTGCGCATCCGTGACTCAAAGCACCCCTCCGGCCCCCAGCTGGCCACCTCGGTCCGCACTTGGGCAACCTTCGTCTCTTACGCGGCGAAGCACACTGTCTGATCGACTCGCCAAGGAGCCCCCAGCCAGACAAGGTGGCTGGGGGCTCAGCTCTGCCTACAATAGCGAGGGACCCGGCCGAGCGCCGCAGAACCTGGCAACTGAAGTGCCTATCAACTACTGGCCGGACTGGGGCAGCTATCGGGACTTACCGTTCGGCAAGAGCAGCGGAGTCCGGCGCCGGCCCGAAACTCCGACGACAGCGTGGATGGCTGATCGGCCATTCTGCCGCCTCCTCCACACTCCGCACAGTCCGGTTGGCCTTGTCTGGGTCCTGGTGAGATGCCCATCCACAGTCGAGCCCGTCGAAGACTTCGACGGTTGCGACTCCAGCCTGTCTCGTCCGGTTGAGGGTGCCGGCGTTGTAGGCGACGGCCGACTTCGCGAGCGTGGCGGACTCGGCCCACGCGCGCACCGGGACACGCGCTCCGTTGCGGTAAATGACGTGCATCAACTTGTGCTTGGCGGCCAGTCGGTCAGCGAGGTTCTTCGCCGCCTGCTTCGCGGTCATGTTCCCCGCAGCTAGAAGGGGCACCTCCCGCCGCGCGGCCTCGCGGGCGGCCCGGTAGAACTGGGTGGCCATCCGCTCGGCCTCCTGCGAACGGCGCAGGAAGTCGGCGTAGGAGTCGGCGGCGAGCGACTGGAGCGCGTCTCGGTGGAACGTCGTCCAGGTGAAGGTCACGCCCAGAGCCTCCGCCGCCTTCTGCCCGCCCTCCTCGTACAGGTGCGGGAGCTGCCGTTGCACGAACTGCTGGGCTTCCCGGTCCACTCGCCGGCGGAAGTCGCCGATGGCCTGCTTGAACTCCTCCAGGGTCGCCACGGTGTAGGGCGCGCGCGGGTGCTCCGCGAACCTGATGATCACCTCCCGCTGCTTGCTGGCGAGGCGTCGCCAGGCTTCTTCTAGTACGGCCGCGACGCGGCGCGCGACCTCGTCGGGGTCTCCGGGCACCAACGGCGGCCACTCGTAGCGCATGGTCGCCTACCTGGTGCGCCGCGTCGGCAGGAGCGGCGCGGTGACCAGGTCGGCGCTCGCTTCCCCCGGCGTCGGATCGTCGGGGGCGACGAGGTCCGGGAGGCTGGCGATCTGGCGTTCCAGCCCAGCGAGGTTGTTGCTCTGGTCGATGGTGACCACGCCGTCGACCGTCATGCGCAGCGGCTCGGCGAGGAGCGCGGCGCGGCGCTCGGCGAGGACTTCCGCGGCGACGTCGCGCGCCCGGCCAAGGCGTGTGTAGCGGGCGGTGAGGCCCTGTTCATCGGTGGCGGGGCCAAGCTGCGCCCGCAGCCAGGCGAGGAGTATCGGATCCATGGGTGCTCCTGGATAACCGTGGTCCGCCCCCGCGGGTGAGGGGGCGGGCCGGGATGGTCCGGGGCTTACTCGTCGGTCTCGGTGGGCTTCCTGCGCCGCTTGGGCGCCGACTGCGCCACCTCGGGCGAAGCGACAGCACCAGGCTCGGGGCCCGGCTCCGGCCCATCTTCGAGGTCGGAGGCTTCGTCCTCCCAGGCATGCGGGTTGGTGATCTCGGCGGCCAGGTCCTCGTCGGGCTCGTCGCCCGGCTCCAGCACTACCCACTCGCGCGAGATGGGGTGCTGGACGTGCACCGCGGTGGCGAGTCGGCGTCCCATCAGATCACCTTCGCCACGATGTGAGCGTCCGGCGTGTGCAGCACCGGCATCCCGACCGCCGCGCCCTTGGTCCAGATCTGCACCGGGTCATCCTGAGCACCGCGGGTGATGATGATGCCCGGCCGGTCCTCCTTGGTGATTTCGGGATTCGTGCCCCGCGACAGGGCCAACCCCTCGGCGGTCACACCGAAGATCGTCTGCCCCCACTTCGTTCGGTCCGGGGGAAGCATGATCCACCGGTCCTCCGGGAGCACCTTGGTCTGCACCCCATCGACGCGCACCTGCCCCTTGTAGAAGGTGATCGGCGGCAGGCCATAGTTGTCGCGGACCACGTTGATCTGCTGCGGGGTGAGCGTGGCCGTCGGAGTGTTCGAGGGGTTCACCGATCCGTAGTAGGCGGCCCTGTAGCTGTTGTTGGCGGCCAGGAACGAGAACGCCTTACGGCTGGTGACCACCATGTCGGGGAAGGGGGCTCCACGGTCATCGAGGTACTGGATCCACGCCAGCTCGTCCTTGATCGGGTCGGAGGTGGGGTCCGACCACAGCTTGGGCGCGGTCGGCAGATTGCCCGCCGGCACCCCCCAGTCGACCTCGATCGTCAGGCCGTTCTCCGCGTTGAGCGAGAACTTGCCGTCCACCAGGACGTCGCCCCAGGCAAGTTCGACACGGGAGCGGATCGCCTCGACATGCCGCTCGGTGTCGTCGTACAGCAGCTCGACCAGCCGGTCCTCGTCCGCGCCGCGGGACGCCTCCAGCAGGATCTGCTCCTGCTCGCCGACGAGCAGCTTCTGTCCGAGCGGCGGCAGCATGCCCTCGCGGGTGGTCTGCCACGCCTCGCGGGACGCGAACGGCACGCTGGCGTCGAAGGCCCGGTACTTGGCGACGTTGACGTACCGACCGTTGTCCTTGACCCGCCACTTCACCTCGTCCTGCTCCAGCGTCGGGATGATCCCACCGTCCTGGGTGAGCAGGTGGTCCTTCTGCGAGGGGATGGCACGAGCGAAGGTCGTCAGGTCGCGGGCGGCAACGTTCTTGATCAGGTCCTGAATGGTCATCGTCGGCTCCCCTCACACGTACCGGATCTGGGGGCCGGTCACCGACGGGGCGACCTTGCTGACGTCGATGCCGCCGGGCACCTTCGCGGCGACGACCACGCCATGCCACAGCAGCGCGGCAGGGACCTTCGTCGCGGTCGGCGCGAACAGCGCCTCGGCGAAGACGTGGCCGGCGAGGTTCTGTCGACCGTCGGTCGCGGCCGGGTCGAACGCCCCGTAGAGGCCACTCGCGGTGATCTTGCCGACGGCCACGCCGGACAGGACTCGGCTGTACGGCTGGGTGGTGTCGGCCGACGCGGCGGTGTGCGTACCCGCAGTCAGCTTCGAAATGTCGAGCGTGATGGTCTCGACGGAGTCAGTGCCGTGCAGCGCGCCGAGCCAGGCTCGGTCGGCGGTGTACGACGTCGACGTGGTGATGGGCTGGAGTGTCACAGCCGTCCTCCCGTGGACGTGAAGCGAATCGAGTTCGCGCGCTCACCGGGTAGTGGCGCCGTCCACGGGAGGTGTGAGGGGCGTGGTCCCCATGTCCGGCTTCCCGCCGGTGGGGTCATGGAATGCGAGCCATGACGTTGATGAGCTGGTCAGCCGGTGACGTAGCCCCTGCGTCGTGCCATTTCGAGTCCTGCCGCGCCGGGCTTGGGCGGTACTCCGCCACGCGACGGCGGCCCGCCGGCGGGAGATCCACCAGGGGCGGGCGGCGTTGTCTCGTGGTGCTGCCCGAACAGCTCGGGTCGCCGCTGCTGTAGCTGCTGGGCCGCTGCGGCAACAACTTCCTCGTCGGCGTCAGGCTGGTCGTCCAAGGCACGATCGATGAGGAGCACCGCGTCATCAAGGTCGTCTCCGGCCGCACCGAGCCCTGCGAGGGCGGAGCGCCGGATAGCGGCACGCTCAGTGCGCACGGCCTGCGCCTCGCGAGCCTCGGCGGCCCGCAGTTTCTCCTCGGCTGCCTGCTCACGGCGCTCGATCTCCGTCAGTGCGGCTTGGTCGGCGTCGCGCTTAGCGGTGATGAACTCGGCTAGCGCCTCGGAGCTGTCGAAGCCGAGTGCCCCGAGCAACTTCTTGACGGCGGCACGTCCACCCTGGGTCTTTTCGCGGGCCAGCAGCCGCGACAGATCCTCCTGCGAGACGGCACCGCCCGGTTCCCCACCATCGCCTTCGGGCTTGTTGGAGTCATCCTCCGGGGAAGCTCCGAGTATCGGGTAGATCGGCCGCCCGTCGCGGCGGTGCGCGAGCGGCACAAGTGGGTTAGGGAGCGAAGGGCGCGTCATGCGTGAACCATCCACAGGTCTCCAGCGCCCCCGCACCGATGATCAGTCTAGCGATCTGCTGGACGGGGCTGTTTCCTGATGCACTCGGCAGCGCACGTCGGGCGAAGCCCGTGATATCGGGCTCGAGCGGATGGTGCCAATCACGCTTCCGGAAGAGGAGTAATGGCATGCACGATTGTGGCAGCGTGATCACAAGCGGCCTTGACTTCGGCCCATGTGGGCCGCACCCCCGCATGCGCAGCCCGATTCCTGACGTTGGCGAGTTGCGCGCCAAGCTTGTTCCTGGACACACCTGGATCCGCGCCCAGCTCCGTACAAAGGCTGTGCAGATTCATCAGTCCATTAACACCCTTGATCACCTCATCGATGAATGACGCACCTATGCCCCTGGAGGTGAGTTCGCGAGTGATGTAGCCGCCCATCGCCACCTCGACGGCCGTGGCCGCATCAACAACTGCTTTGCGGGGCATGGCCCCAATCTTCGCCTCCACAGCTTCGAGCAGCGTGCGGTGCTCAGGCGGGAGCAACTCCCCAGCAGACGCCCGTCGCATCGCACCCGCAACTTGATCTCGATTGAGGGGCCTTGGCCAGACATACACTCCACGTTCCCTCGGCCCGTTGCTAATTACCTCCCCTTGATCGTCCACGACGTGAACAGCGGAAGGCCGGTACGGGTCGAAGTCCTGCATCGGCTCACCACTCCACGCACAGGCCCATTCCTGGAAGATGCGGAACCACGTGAAGAACTTGTTACCGAGATCACGGACAGGTTCGTCCAGCACGTCCTGTTCATGTTCGAGGATCGGCGAGATGGCTACTGCCTCGACATAGCAGATGCGTTGCGTGCTGCGATACCCCCACGCATCCGTGGAGGTGCGCAGCAGGGCCTTGGGCAGCGCCTCGCCGGTCACGTCAGGCGGAGCGATGAGTCGGTCCAGCCGCCCAAGGCGGTCAGGGGGTGGGGTGAACTGGGCTTCACCTTCGAGGACGGGAAGAGTAACCGTGACTTGGTGTCTTCCGATCGTCACGTCAAAGGCAAGACCCAGCACCTCCACATCAACGGGTACAGGGCGCGGGAACTGAGCTATGCCGGGGTGCCGGTGGTGGGACGACATACGCTCGATTATCCGATGCACAGCACCGCCAGGCGCGGCGTTTCCCTCCACTCACTCACCACGTGCTGCGTCTGGAATCATGGGCGTGCTCGGCAGCTCCGGGGCGGGCTCGGGCAGCCCCAGGTATTCACGAACAGCGGCATTGTCTCCGGTGGCGTCGGCGAGTCGCGCAGCAGCATCGAAGGCGCGGGCCTGGATCCGCTCGATCTCCGCCTGAGCGTCATCGATGGGATACCCAGCATCGATCAGCATTCGGACGCCGGTCTCGACGGACAGCACACCGGCGCCCACGCCCTTGACCACCTCGTCGAGAACGGCAGCACGGTCGGTGGGGGTGTGCGGCCCCCACATCAAGCGGGCGGGCAGAGACTCCCCCGCGGGCCAGCCCTCGGCCTGCCCGGCCTGGTGGAGTCGCTGCACCATACGCAGCAGGACGGCGTACTTGTGGGTCCGGGCCAGGCGCATGGCGGCCACCAGGGAGTCCAGCGGGCCCAGGGCCAGCTGCAGGGCGTAGCCCGAGGGCAGGGCGGTGGGGTCAAGGGTGCCCAGGCCAGCAGCCGTGAGGCGGGAGTTCGCGGCGATGCGGTCGAGGATGTGGTCGACGCGGGCTCGTAGCTCGGCGAGCTGGGCGGAGGTGTCCAGGACGTCCATGCGCCCGTTGTCGTTGAGCTGCCACACCGTCCCGGCCCGTACCTTGACCGGGAGGGGCTGGCCGGTGGCACGGTCGATAGGCAGTCGGGCACCGGCCAGGCCGATGATCGGCGAGCCGGTGGTGGCCGACGCTCCGGAGCTGTCAGTGTCAGTGGCGGCCAGCTCGTCGAGGGCCTGGAGGACGGTGGCGACGGTCGGCTTCCCCCAATGCTCACCGCTGGCTGGTATGGAGTTGGTGACGTGAACGAGGGGGATGAAGTCCACCATCAGGTCAAGCCTGTCGAGGAGTTCGCCGTCCGACCGAATCCGATAGGTGGCCTTGTGCATCGGCAGGTCGTAGAGGAGGTCGGCGTACTTGAGGTCGTCCAACTCCCATTCGGCGTCGGTGAGGTAGCACGTCCACGGGGTCGGACGTCCCGGAGCCCACGGGTAAGTGCGGGTGATCACGCCGGCGTCGCCGCTGAGAGAGTCGCCCTTGCTAAGGACTGGCTCGCCGTCATCGGCGTAGATGTACTCGCGCACGGGATTGCCGTTCTTCCCGGTGCCGCGTCGACTGGCGGGAGCGATCGGCCCCAGTTCGTAGGTGATGCGGCGGAGCCTGGCTTTCAGCCCGCGCCGCTTGTCCTCCGGCAGCTCCCAGGCCAGATGGACACGCATGGGAAACTCGGCGCCATCCTGCTCCCCGTCCTCCGGCCACTCCGGGAAGTACAGGCCCGGATCCCACGTGCGCAACAGGGCGCGGCCCTTCGCCGGGTCCCAGGCGAGACTGTAGACCGCGTCGCCCAGCAGGATCGCGGTCCGCTCCGCCTGCTGGATGCGCAGAGGCAGCAGTTCCTTCTCCGCCCACGCCCTCAGCTTGTCCTGGACCGCCAGCGCCATGGCAGCTTCGTCGGTTGGCTCGTCGTCGGCGTGCTCCGCTCCCGCCACCGTGATCGTCTGCTCGGAGCCGAGGAGGTAGCCGAGCGCGGTATCCACGAGCTTCGAGGCATCGCCGAGTTCGCGCCGCTCGGTTCCGGCTTCGTCGTCCCCGGTGATCGCAGCTACCTGGCCGGCCTGGTTGGAGTCGTACGCGGCCAGCAGACGGTAGGCGGCGAGGCGCCGCAGGTCCTCGTCGGGCACCCACGAGGAAGTCAGCTCCGCCCAGGCGTTCCGGCCCGGTCGGCGCGGGTCAGCCATGACTGGCTTGTAGTCCAGCCAGCTCCAGACGTCGGTGATCAGCTCGCGCAGGCCCACAGTGCCCCTCCAGGCAGTCGGCCCCGCGCCGCAGGCAACACCCTACGTGCCCGATGCCCACCCCCAAGGCCGCACATAACGACTCGATAACATCGAGGGCGGGTGCACAGGATCTTTCGCGGGGCTTTCGACGCATAAGCGCAGTTCAAGTAACCGCGTTCTTCAGGTGATGACCCGAGGTCACCCTCTTTCATCACGGTGACTGCGCTAGCCTTCATGGCACGGGAGGTGGACGGTGACCAAGGATGAGCTGAAGGTAGGCGAGGTAGTAGCGCGGCGCGATCTGCACGCGCGCTTCGGCGGTACCCCTCAAGGCGGCATCTCACCGTCAACCCAGTCTCAGATGGTGATGGTCTTCGTCACCGAGCGACCAAGCCCGAATGACATCACGGGGTGGGGGGAGGACGGAACCTTCCACTTCTCGGGCGCCGGCATGCACGGCGACCAGGAGATGACACGGGGGAACCTGGCACTGCTGCGCCATAAGGAGCAGGGCCGCGCGGTGCACCTGTTCCACCAGCTCCGCAGGCATTCAGACGAACCAGGCCGGTTCTATCGCCACCTGGGCCGCTTCGAGGTCGACTCTGAGCAGCCGTACTACATCGCGGACGCACCGGACGCGAACGGCGACCTCCGGACCGTGATCGTCTTCCGGCTACGGCCGGTAGGAGCTACCGTCCCCGAGGGCCCCCGCTTGCCGGTCACTCCGTTGACTGAAACACGCATCACCAAGGCACCCGAGATCACCGTTGCCCGTGTCCGCCGTCAGCCTCAGGAATCCCCGACCGACATCCTCCGACGCTTGACCGGGGACTACGCGAACCACCTGCACGGTCTCGGACGCGAGGTCGTCAGCGCACAGGTACGGGTGAAGGGCGAAACCAGAATTGCCCGCGTCGATCTTCTGGACGCCACCGAGAACAGACTCATCGAGGTGAAACACAACACCACCCGGCAGTCAGTTCGAAGTGCGATCGGCACCCTCATGGACTACCGCCGCTTCTTCCACCCGACCCCCACCCTCACGCTGCTCGTGCCCGCAGCTCCGAGAGAGGACCTGCTCGACCTCTGCGCGTCCCTGTGCATCGAGGTCGTATGGCCGAACTATGGGGGTGAAGGCTTCACGTCGACCCATGACTAACGGCTGAGGCAGTACGCGCACTGCAATGCGCCGCCGCCCCAGCCGTCGTCTGGTTACCACAGGGGTCCTAGTCGCTGTGAGTAACCGTGTGCCCTTGTCCAGCAAAGAACAGGAGCTACTCCATTATGTGCGAAAACAACGCCGTCCCCGAAGTCCGCAACGGCCACGACGCCACCGCGGCCCGAATCTACGGGCTCGCCCTGGTGGCCGGCGCGCTGCTGATCGTCTTCGGGGTCACCAGCCCGGTCGAAGCGTCGGGATTCGTGTCCCCGTTCCTGGTCATGTTCGAGCAGCGGCGATAGCTAGCCGGTGGCGGTCGCTCCAGGGGGACGACCGCCACCCTGCCCGAGGCAGATCACGCCGTCGGTTCACACCACGAACTACGGCCTCTTCCCGGCGACCTCAGCCACAGCCTCGTCATAGCCGGGCATGCCCGGCGCCGGGAATGAGGAGCACGCGGAGAGGAAGCCGACTCGGTCGCCTGCGCTCTGCTCGTGCTCACCGAGCTGATCCCATCGGTCGGCACACTCCTTCTCGCTCGGGCTGGAGTAGGAAGGTGCTGCACCGCTGGCGATCTTCTGGCGCTGCATGGCCAGCCCTTCGCGGCGCCCGAGCCGGTACGTCTCGCGTACTCGGTCAAGATGGGCGACGCGCTGCACCTCTTGGCTCGGCTTCTCAGCCTTGGACGAACAGCCCGTGAGGCACGCAGCGGCGATGGCTGCGGTGCACAGGACTGTGGCCCAACTCCCCCTGATCCCCATGTTCGGAGGCTAGCAGCGAGGCGGCACCCAGTAGTTGTCCACAGCACAAGGCTGATTAGCCGCAGAGTTCGCGAAAGCTGCCACCATACGCAGGTGCAGTGCGTAGGGTCGGCTTGCTACGGCTGTAGGTCACCCATCCCGCTCGCCCGTTCATGAGTTCGGGCATGTCCTCTATGCCTTAACGGTGAAGGGAGAGTGTGGTGGGAGAGCACGCCAAGCCGAAGCGGAGGCGGCTGGCTGGCCGCCGAGTCTGGTTACTCATCCAGATTGCGGTCTGGCTGAGCAGCCACTTCGGCGACCAGTAGCCGGGCTGGGCATCGGCCGTTCTCGACTGGCATCTTGGCGGCCGGTGCCCGCATCTCACGGGTGGTGCTTACTCCACAGGGGTTGCCCCCTGGTGGGGTAGCCCCTGCCGAGCATAGCCGGATGGCGCGTAAAACTTGCCTCCTGTGACGAACACCTACTCACGTGAGTACGTGGCCGTCCCGCTGCGCGGCTATGGGCCGTTTCTTCATGGGGCCGTTTTACTGCCAGCCGGCCAGCCGGTTCAGCGGCGCCCGTCGAAGCGGTCGTCGTCGATGTCGGATGGCAGGGTGTCCAGTTGATCCGGGTCAGCTAGTTCGGTCAGCCCATGCACCGCGGCGTCCATGCGGTCCGGGCTATCCATTCCCTCGACCCAGGTGACCATCTGGTCCTCCAGTTCGCTGTACTCGCCGACGTGGTGGACGAGCTGCTGTTCGTAAAGCTGTGCCACCGGTGCCGCGCGCAGGCGCTTGCCCACCTTGGCAGTGACTTCCAGGATCATCGGCATGAGCAGGCCATTGGTGACGCCTTCACGGCGTAACTGCTCCCATGCCTGCGTGACGATCTGGCGGGCCATGTCCCCGCCGTAGTTCTTCTCGACCACGATCGCGTCGGCCTTGAGTTCGAGCGCAAGGCGGCATGCGGCCAGGCCCCAGTCGTTCGCGCCCATGGAGCCGGACCGATCGGCGAGGACGTACAGCTGCCTATCGAAGGCCCGACCCACGCCGATGACGCCGGTCTCGTCGCCGACGGTGGACTCTCCGCCGGCGGGGTCGACGGCCACGACGATGCGCGCCATGTCGATGCCGGCGAACTGGACGGCGTTGATCCTGGCGGTGTCGATCCACTCGCGCTTCCAGACGCCTCCCTCCGGCGGACGCGGCTTCTGCATGTAGAGGGCGCCCCAGACTCGTTCGCCGACGCGCTTGCGGGTTCGGGCGTGGTGGGCTGCGTCGAACCGCTGAGGCCACAGCGGCTCGCCGGGTTCCCGGCCGAGCGGGTCGTCGGGGCTGTCGGCGAGGGCGGGGAGGTCGATGACGCGCCATGCGTCGCGCTCGGTGGCGAGGATGCGTCCGGCGAGGTCGTCTTCGTGCCAGCGGGTCTGGATCAGGCAGATGGCGCCGGTCGGTTCGAGTCGGGTCTGTATGACGGAGGTCCACCAGTCCCAGGCGCGCTTGCGCATGGTCGGAGAGTCCGCGTCGGCCATGTCCTTGACCGGGTCGTCCACGATGGCGATGTGGGCGCCGCGTCCGGTGAGGCCGCCTCCAATGCCGGCGGCGAGGAGTCCGCCTTCGCCGCCGACGATGTCGAAGCGGTTGGCGGCTTTGCTGCCGGGTGCGAGCTGGATGCCGAGGTCGTCGCCCCAGGTGTAGATGGCGTCCCTGATCCAGCGGCCGTGGTCGTCGGCCAGGTCGGCAGAGTAGCTGGCGATCATCATGCGGTGGCCGGGGTTGCGCCGGAGGTACCAGAGCGGTGCCCAGCGCGAGGCGCGTCGACTCTTGCCGTGCCGCGGCGGCATGGTGAGCATGACGCGGTCGGACCGGCCCTCGGCCATGTCGATGAAGGCGCTGTCGATCAGGTCCAGGTGCGGCGCCTGCATCTCCCGCCCGCCGGTGAGGACGGCGGCGAGGGCTCCGGGCGACCGGTCCATGGCCAACTGCCGTTCCGCGTGCGCTAGCTCGGCCCGCAGCGTTGGGGAGGCAGACCGCGCGATGGCACGGCGCTGGGCTGGGGGAAGCGCCTTGTAGTGGGCGATGACGCTCTCGTTGTCGCGGGGCCTCATTCGGCGTCCGGGTCGGTGAGAGCGATCAGGGCGTCGAGTTCGTCGACGGTGACGTTCTCGATCTGCATCGGTCCGCCGTCGGGGCCGGACAGCTCGGTCCGGACGGGCATATCGAGGCCGAGCAGGCGGGCACGCCGCTCCATGATCCGCAGGGTGCGGTCGATGGCCGCGAGGTCCTGGTCGCGGACCGCCTTCTTGTACGCCACGAAGAACAGCCGGTCGAGACGGTCGGCCTCCAGCGCGCGCAGCTCATCGACGTCGTCGTTCAGCTCGGCACGGCGGTCGGCGAGTGCGGTGCGGACATCGCGGCAGGCGGCATGAATCAGGGCCTCGTCGGTGGGCGGGTCCTGGTTCTTGCGGTACCGCTCGATGCCGTAGCCCTGGGGGTAGGCGATGCCGTCGGAGTTTGCGGTCGGATCGGCGGCGAGCTTGCGGGCGATCGTGAGCCAGTCCACGCCGGCGAGGCGTAGGTCGATGGCGTCCGAGCGACGGCGCGCGATGGCCGCGCGCGCGGCTTTGTCGGGGCGTCCCACGGCGGGGTCCTCCACAGCTCGGGTGAGCCCCCGCACCTGGCTCCATGATCGCACTTCCAGCGTTGTTCGCGGTCTATCGCGAAACCGGTCTGCGACGAGCCGTATTGGCTATGCTGTGCGGCATCGGGGGGAAAGCTGCCCCCAACCAACAGTTCTCGGGAGATCTGGAACCGACGTCCCAGATGAGCTAGGGGTTTCCCCTGCCGTTCTCCTATCGAGGGATGCCGAAAGGTAGCGGCCCGTCTCAGCTCGCGTTAGCAGCGCACCGACTGAGTTCTGAACGTCGGCAGGACCTCAGCCGACCTCACGCATTCGCGTGGTGGTCGAGCTGGGGTCTGCCTGCTGGCCCCGGTCGACCACCCTTCACAGAAGGATTTGAACGGTGGACTCCGCCATCCTTTGGCTTCTCGGCGCCGCGGGCGTCCTGTCGATCGCGCTGTTCGTGCTCAAGGGGCTCCTCGACCAGCTCCCTGACCTCGCCCAGTCGTGGCATCGGGCCAGGCACGCCTTCAGCAATGACGGGCGACCAGGCTCAGGCGGCGACGGGACATGACGCCGTACGGGCCGTCGGCGTGCCGGCGGCCCGCTGCCTCACATCAGCGCCATCTGTTCACCCTCGTCCGGCCGCTTGGGCGGGACGAATTCGGGTGGCGCTTCCGGCGCCTTGCGGTTTGCGCGCAGCCACCAGGCGAACTGCCAGTTGCGGCAAGTTCGGTAGCGGACCGAGTTCCGGCGCGGCTCGTCGGCGGGAATGCTGTGCTCGCCCCATCCAGTGATGGGGCGAGCGTTGGTGAGGTGTACGTGGAGCCCCGGCACCATGGCGGGGCCGTCCCACTCTTCCCCTGGAGCCCCCTCGAAGGCCAGGTGGGCGTTCTCTCTCCAGTTCCAGGGGTTGGGCAGTGCACACAGGTACCAGGCCAGCGGCGGGTTGTCCTGCGGGAGTTCAACGGTCTGGTGCCGGCGGCGGACATCCACCCGTGGACGGTCTGGCTGGCCGAAGCTGCGCAGACAGTGCTGGTCGAGAGCTACGTGCCGCACGCCGGCCAGCCACATGATGTGGTACCGACTTCGCGATTCAATTTGGACCTGTATTCGCTGCAACACGCACTCCCCAAACTCTTCTCAATGGGCGAGAGATTCATTTCTCTCTACTGTCAATTTTATCAAATTTCCCACCAATTCCAGATGCCTGTCATGACGGAAGCCATTCGGGTAAGGCATATTGAATTCCTCTTCGAATGCCTTCTCGTATTCCTCTTTGGGGAGCGCGATCGGGCGGCGGCATGTGGCCTTGAGGTTGGACCCGCTGAGGTCGCTGACCTGCACGTCCTTGAAGTACCGGCGGAGCAACGGCTCCAGCGTTTCGGGCGTGTGGAAGCGGAGCTTCTGCCACTTCCCCTTGACGAAGTTCATCTCCACGTTGTCTTCGTCGAGGAAGCTCATCTTCGTCGTCGCCGTCTGGGAGGTGACGCGTTTCGCCTGCTCGTCGCGCAGTTCGCGGGCCAGATTGCGCGTGCCGAGGCACACCACCCCGTCGGCGGCGCACAGGGCGTTGACGGTGGTCATCACCCAGTGCTGGTAGTCGAGCGAGGTGGTGGCGTTGATGACGGAGTCCAGGACCACGACGTCGTACAGCCCGTTGGCCTGGATGTCCTTGTCGATGTCGCGGATCATGCCGACGACGGCCCGGATGTCGACCGCGTACGAGCCGTCCCGGCAGCGGTAGGGCTCGTAGTCGTGGATGTTGAAGCCCTTGGCGCGCAGGTGCTTGGCGTAGTCGCCGTATCCGGCGCCGAAGTCGACCACGCGATGGGTGGGCTTGAGCCAAGGCGTGACGAGCTGGTCCCAGGTCTCGGAGCCGTAGGCGAGCTTGCCCGCCTTGGCCTTGGAGGAGAACTGGCGGAGCCGCTTGGGCTGGACGATGTGCTGGTTCCAGACGGGCGCCTTGCTCTCGATGGCGCTCCAGTCGTACACGCCGTACTCGCCAGTGAGGTCGGCGTGGAGCTGGGCGGCGTCGGCCGAGGCCACGGTCCAGGCGAGGAGGTCGAAGCGCGAGAAAGATGCGACGACGGCGTACTCGGCGTTGAGGACGATGCGGCCCTGGTCGTCGATGACGACGCTGCCCCAGGGGCCGTGGCCGGCGGTCATGTGGCCGATGGCGTTGACGAAGGAGAGGTTCTTGCGCTCGGCGACGCGGATGGACTGCCACGGAATCCAGGACCAGGCGCCGATCTCGCCGGGCTCGGCGTAGACGACGCTGGCCTCGGTCTCCACCCGGTTGTGCAGCAGGTTGAACTGGATCTCGTCCTGGAGGCGGACCTTCGTGCCGAGCATGACCGCGGGGGTGTGGGTCAGGCCGATGGCCTTGAGGCCCTTGGTCCTCTGGTGGCCTGCGACAAGCGTGCCGTCCGCGTTGAGGATGACCGGCTTGACGACTCCGTGACGGCGCAGCGATGCCTGGAGGCGGACGAAGGCCGTCTCGCTGAGGCGGCGCGGGTTGTAGTCGGCGGGGCGCAGTTGATCGAGCGGGTACGCCTCGTGGAAGGTGGTGGTGGGTGCCTTGCTCATACGATGTCGCCCTCCTGGTGGGCTTCCTGGAGGACGTGCCAGCCGAAGCCGAGGTCGCTGTTGGTGTCGTCGACGAACTTCGTGTAGATGGCGTTGAGGGCTTCGACTTCTTCGGAGGTGATCCGCACTCGCTTGGACTCCCACTGGAGGTAGCCCCACTGGAGGTAGTCGACCGTGGCGGCGGCTCCGGTGCCCGCGCCGTCCGAGGTCAGCTCCAGCGTTTCGGGGAGCGAGGTGTCGTCCAGGAGTCGGTCGACGCTCTCGCGGTCGTATCCCGTCCCCGCGAGGTCGGGGATCTCGGAGAGGACTTCGGCGAGCAGGGCGCTGTCGTAACCGGCAAGGTCGTTGGTCCGGTTGTCGACGATGACGATGCGGGCCGCTGCTTCGTCATCGACGTCGACCCAGGTGGCCGCGATCTGTTCCCAGCCGAGCTGCTGAGCGGCGGCGACGGTGTGGTTGCCTGCCAGGATCTCGTTCGGCCGCCCGGTGTGGGTGCCTTTGTTCACCACGACCGGCCGGTACTGGCCGTTGACCGTCAGCGACTCGGCGATGGATGGGATGTCGCCGCTACGGGGGTTGCGGTAGTACGGCGCCAGGTCCCCGATGGGGACGGCCAGCGGCAGGAGCTGTTCGGGGATGTTGGCGAGCGCGGTCACGGTCGTCCCTTGTGTAGGCCGTTCCCCGCGCCCTACGCACGCCAACATTAGACGATCACTGAACTTGTGGCGGCTCCGAGTCCACGTGGCCGGCCTGTGCGGTCGAGCCCGTCTCGGTGGACGTCGTCTCCTTCGTGACGATGGCTCGGTAGTGGCGGAGTTCAGCCCGTATGGAGTCGAGCTGGTCGTCTGTGATGGTGCTGGCGGTGAGCTGATCGAGGTCGACCGGCTCACCGCCGCAGTGGCGCGAGGTGGTCATGGCGCCTGAATCTAGCGGTTGTTGCAGCGACAGATGCCGGGCGGCAGGCACCACGAATCGCAGGAGTCGCACCACACAGCTCCAGGAACCGGCGGGACGCGGGTTTCCGTCGTCTCCTGGTTGTCGTGATTCATGCCGCTCTTCTCCTTGATCGTTGCGAGATGGCCGCTTCGAGATCGGCCAAGTGCCGCTGGGCGTCGTTGTTCTGGCCTCTTGGGGCCTTGAGACCGGGGTCGCGTTCGATGAGGACGTTGATCGGCGGGCCGTCACGCTCGACGAGGAGGCGCAGGTACAGCTCGCGGTCCGTTGGATCCCCCTTGAAGTCTTCTGCGTTCATGGCACTCCTGAGTGCACGGGGACCCGCCCCCACGTGGGCGAGGGCGGGTCCGGGCGTGATCGTGGACGTGGCGGCATCCCGGGCGGCTTCACGTCGGCGCGGAGCCGGTGCCTGGCAGGTAGGGCGCGGGGGATTGGCCACCCGCCAGGCACCGAAGGGGATGCCGCATGCCACGGCATGTTGGTGGGCCGGTTCCTCGGCTGTGGCCGTTCCCTCCAACGAGATAGACCGTATCACTCTTGAGTGTTGGGATCTATTTTGCGCGAAGAGTGGTCCCGCCCGTCATGCGGCGCTCCGCAGCCGAGCCCGTCGAGAGGCGCTGTTCCATGGGCGGTCGGTTCGTCCGTGAGGAACAGGTCCTGCTGTACCGCGCGGGGCTGAGCGGTGAAGTCCTCGGGCCTGAGCGCGATCTGTCGCATGCCGCGAGGGTGAGCCACGTCGCGAACCGGGATCACCGCGATCACCGTGGCTACCCCTACCGCTGGGAACGCGTCTGCAGGCAGCTCCCACAGCGTTCCCCGCGCCTCCCAGATGCGGGCGAGGAAGTCCTTGGTCCTGTGATCGCCCCGGTAGGTGAGGCTGCCGTACATGATCGCAACGAGGAGGCCCCCGGGCTGGATGAAGCGCAGCGCCCGCTCCACGTGCCGGATGTCCTGGCGTCCGGCGAACGGCGGATTCATGATGACCCGCTGGTAGCGGCGCTCCACCGGCACGCTGAAGAAGTCGGCGTTCGTGACCTGCCGGGCGTACCCGCCGGCGCGGATGTGCTCGGCGCGAGCGGTGTCGAGTTCGACGCAGTCCACGATGGCCCCTCGGGCGGCGACGGCTTCGGCGATGGCGCCACGCCCCGCCGAGGGTTCCAGTACCTCGCATCCAGGTTCGAGTTCGGCCAAACCCAGGAGGCGTTCGACCGTGGGCTCCGGCGTCGGGTAGAACCCCCGGTCGACATCGGTGATCACCTCGCCCGTGGCGAGCAGTCCGGCTATGGCGTCGGCGGCGTCGATGGTGAAGATGTGGGCCTTCTTGTAGCGGTGCCAGACGCCGCCCACCGCGTGAAGGGCGAGGTTGACGCGCTCGTACAGCTTGCGTTCGAGCTGGCCGTTCAGGCGGAGCGCCGGCCCGTCGACCGTGGCCGCGCGGAGTACGGCAAGAACGTCGGGATCTATCTGCATGGTCGGGTCTCCTGATCAGGCGTACTCGGTGCAGTTGGCGGCGAGCGGATGGCCCTTGTGGTCCGCGCAGACGGCGTCCCCCGTCGCAGGGTCCGTGCCGCCGTCACACAGCTCGCACACCCAATAGCCGCAGACGACGCAGATTGCGGAGGCGAGCTGGTTGTGGGTCTCGGCCAGGTCGGTGTCGCAGCGGCGACAGACTTCCGGCGGCAGGGTGCCGTCTTCGGGCCAGGTCTTGAGGCCGTTGATGCGCTCGGGCCGCTTCATACGGTCTGGCCCTCAGCTTCGTTCGCGGCGCCGGCGACGAGCAGCGCCGCTTCAAGTTCCACCAGGCGCGCCGCGACCATGATGGGGAAGCGGACGTAGACGGAACCACCGGCCTGGTTGAGGAGTTCGGCTGCGGCGTGGAAGGTCGCGTTGCTGGCTTCGTTCAGAGCCTGCGGGTCGTTGTCGCAGCGGGCCTTGACCAGATGCTGCGCGGCCTCCCGAACGAGCTGGGCGGCGTCTGCGTCGTACTCCTCAAGGGCATTGGCGGTGGCTGGCACCCCCTCGAACAGGTTGCGATTGATGTTGCGCATGGTGCGGATGTCGTTCATCACTGCGGGTCTCCCGGTGGAAAGAGGGGGCGGCCCGCTGGGGGCCGCCCCGGTGTGGGTCGTTCAGGCTGCGATGGCGACCGGCTCGGCCTCTGCGTCGTCCGCCCCTACCTCCGTCTTCGACTCCGGGGCGTTCTCCTGCTCCGTGCCGTCGGCCACCTCGACCTGCGGGGCGGTGGAAGTCGTCTCCGCCTCCGCGTCCGTCTCCGGGGCGACGTCGGCGAACGGCTCGGCAGCGGGCTCCAGGCTGGCGAGTGCGGCGTCGGCCTCCGCGACCAGGTCGGGCGCAGTCGCCGCGGGGTTGACCATGAGCTCGCTGGCGTCGGCGTGTGCCTTGGCCTGACGGAGCTGGAAGCGGGCCTTCTGGACGAAGTTGGCGACCCGGTCCATCTGCTCCAGCCGCTTGCCGACCTGGCCCTCCAGGGTTCGAGCCAGCTCCATCGGGTCCGTCTTGCCGATACTGTCCAGCAGCTCGCAGATGCGCTCGATCTCGTCGAGGTCGCTCTTGGTTTTCGCCTGCGCCCGGCTGTGCTGGGCCTTCTCCTCGGAGGTCATGTCCTCGACGTTGACCATGGAGTCCTGCTGCGCCACCTTCTCCTGCTTGCGCATGGCGTAGGCGATGTGGACGAGCTGGTTGTCGCTCTTGTCACCCTTCTTCCAGTTCTCGAAGACAGCCTTCTGGTTGTCTCGGGACAGGGCGGCGATCTGCACGGCGGCCTGAGTGCCGATGTGCCCGAGGTCGACAGCCGTCTGGATCTCGGGGCGCAGGGCGAGCAGGGTCAGGCGCTGGTTGACGTACTGGACCGACTTGGAGAAAGTCTTCGCCACGCTCGCGACCGTGGCATCCTCCTCCTCGTCCAAGACCTTCTTGAAGCCGCGCGCCTCTTCCAGCGGGAGCATGTCCTCGCGGTTCAGGTTCTCGGCCATCGCCTTCTTGAAGGACTCCATGTCGCTGATCTCGGCGTCACCCTCGGTCAGGAGGATCTTCGTCTCGATGGTGATGTTGCCTGCCAGCTCGTTGGCGCGGAACCGGCGCTCGCCGGCGACCAGCTCGTAGCCGCCCTCTTCCACCTTGCGGACGACGATGGGCTGGAGGAGGCCGTGCTCCTTGATCGAGTCGGCAAGCTCGGTCAGGGCCTCCTCGTTGAAGGTCTCGCGGGGCTGGTTCGGGTTGCGGCGGATCTGGCGCATCTTCAGGTTCGCGTATTTGTGCGGCATTTCGGACTCCAAGAGATCGGTGGGGGCTTCTCCTTCCCCCCCTTCCTTACGGTTCTATTCTATATGCATTGCCGATCCGGGTCCACAATTTTCGAGAAGTTTTTGCAGGTCAAACGCCTAGTGCGGGCCCCGAGGGGCCCGCACTTAACGAACCTTCGCCGGTCAGCCCGCGGTCGCCAAGTCGGCCACGCCGCACTGCTCGGCTGCGCACTCAACCCGTCGAGGGTCGACCATCGACAGAGCGCCGAGCACTTCGCGTGCCACCCCTCCATCCAGATGGACGTTCGAGGCACCCCCAGACTCCTCCAACCGGGCCAGCACACGTTCCAGCTCGATTCCCACCCCGATCCTCCCCATGTTCCAGCGCCCACTCACAAGCGGCACTGCTTAGATCCCCACACAGACGAATTCGTGGCACACATGGGGCGGCCTGGGGGTGCCGGTCACGAACTCGCAGCCTGGAAGGCGGGTGAGGGGTGACGACCACATGTAAGTGCTTGATCTTGCGTCTAGCGTGATCCTGCTTGCAGGTACTCCTAATGTCAACCAACCTAGACATTAGACTGCCCGCGAGTCACTGTCGCCGCGAACAACATCGAAAATGCGCCAATTCTCGACACCGACCCCGGTCGGCCCCGCCCCGCTGAGGAGTAGTCAGCACCATGCCGCTTGGCCCGGACACCCCTCTATCCAGCAAGCTCGCCGTATTGCTCGGTAGAAGACGCGGGGGAGACGGAAAGACTCCGAGCACACGCGTCATCGCTGCCGCCACAGCTGAGACGCCTGGCGGGAAGCCAGCAATGACGCACCAAGTCGTGAACGACCTGCTGAACGGGGTCAAATCCAATCCGTCGACCTCGCAACTCATGGGCCTCGCACGGGCGCTTGAGTGTCCAGCGGCCTACTTGCTTCCCGGCTACAACGGTTTGACCTCGCTCTCTGTCTACGAGGAGCACCAAGACGCCCGTGAGGCGCTTCGACTTGTCCACGACCTGGGCGAAGCTGGAGCTGCCGAACTCCTGGAGGCGGCACGTGAGATCCGGCGGCGACACGGCGCCGGCGACCTCGCCGTCCCAGAGGTCCCTGATCCGCTACCGCCTGCCGCCGAACCTCCGCGGCCAGGACGGCGAAGGCGGCTTAGCTTCACCGAAGCAGCCGAACGGGCCGTCTCTGATTTGGAAGGAAACTGAACACATGGACGGCATCGTCTTCGGCTTGTGCACACTGGCTTGTATAGCCGGTACCGTGCTCTCCGGCCGGGAAGCCTGGCGACAGCGCGCCCGACACGAGTACCGCATCGCCCGTTTCACACGCACCCTGGCCTTCGGCGTGTGCAGTGTGGGCGTCCTTCTCGCCGTGCCCGCGGTCGAAAGCCTCGTCGAGTCCACGACCGGAATGAACAACGCAGCCAAGCTCGGGGCTCACATTTGCGCCGTCCTGTGGTGCGGCAGCCTGCAGCTCATGCTCGTCGACTGGTCGTACAACCAGGACGTCCTAAAGGCCAGCCTCTATGCGCGCATCGCACTCGGCGTGTGTGTGTTGGCGGCGATGCTGCCGCTATTCATCTCGACGACGGGTGCGAGGATCGAGTTCACGACCGAGTACGCTGCCGCTCCGGGCGTCACCGTGTACCTCATGGTCTACCTCAGCTACGTAGCGATCACCTGCGGTGAAATTGCTTTCCTGTGCTCCGGGATGGCCCTGTCGGCGCACCGGGGAGGTCACCGTTGGACGGCCCGCGGGCTAGCCGCGTCGGCAACGGCCGCACTGTTCGGTGTCGCTTACGCAGCCAGCAAAGGGTCGTACCTCGTGATGCATTACTTGGGCCACCCGTGGCCGCTGCGCTACGAGGAGATCGTCTCTCCACTTCTTGCGGGGCTCGCCGTGATCACGCTCATCACGGGCCTGACCATGGCCATGGCCGGAAGGCGGTTCGCGAACCGGAAAGCGGCCAACTCAAGCCTGGTCTGACACCCGAGACAGCTTGCGCCAATGGAGGAGCACTCGGCCCGGCTCCACAGTGCGTACGCCCCTGGCACTCGCAGGGAAGACCTCGATTTTCTCCAAGAGGAGCCTCACGATGGCCTTCTTTGATGCGAGCGGCGCGGTGTTCCACCACCGGACGAGATCCTTGGCACTGCCCAGCGAGAAGTTGCCCATCTGCTCTGCGTAGCGAAGTCGCGAGCGGAAGTCCTTGAGGTTGGCGGTAATCTCACCGTCGGCTGTCACGAACGCATCACTGCTGATCTGACGATTCCCGTAGAGGGTCGCCGCTTCCGTCCGGCGGCCCTCCAGGGCCTTGACCTCTGCCTCCAGCTCCCTCACCTGTGCCCGCACGGCGGCTCGGGCAGAGTAGATCTGCTCCCGCATTCCAGGCTTGAGAAGTTCGGCCACCACATACTCGCCGACGTAGTTCTCCAGCAGCTCGGCATCCATGCGGACCTCGCCGCAGCCGCCCCGCCCCTGCTTATTCTTCGGGCGGCAGCGGTAGCCCGGCGTACCTGCGTTCGTGCGAGCGCCCTGCAGAGCATGCGTGCACTTACCGCACTGACTAGCTCCTTCTACCAGGAGATATTCGTACGGCGCTTCTGCGTCCGCTGTCTTCCGACTCTTGTCCCGCTCCTGGAGGGCCGCGAACTCCTCGGGTGTGATGGCACCAGGGTGGCCAGCATCGACGAGCTCGCCGTTCTCGTCGTAGCGCAGGCCGGCGATGGCCGGGTTACGGAAGAGACGTCCGACGGACGCGTCCTTCCACTCTCCGCCCAGCGTTCCCCGGTAGCCTTCGCCGGTCGCCCACTCGGCAACCTCCGCGTTGGATTGACCGGTCAGGGCCCGGCTCACCATCTGCCGAAGCGGATCCACTTCGTCATCACGCAGTCGCTGACGCGACTGGTCGTCGAACCCGTAGAGCCGTGGCATGCGGTTGTCCGTTCTTCTCTCGTACTGCGTAGCCGCCCGATCCTAGGCCACAGCCCTATGTCAGGTTGCGGCCTTTGGGAGGTCGGGTACGCCAAGGCTACGGAGTGATCACTGCGCTGGTGGCGTCACACCGAGCAGTCGCCAAAGCGCAGCCGTGGGAACCCTCACCGTGCTCCCCAGCGACAGGGTCTGCACGGGGAAAGACCCGGTCTTGATCAAGCTGTAAGCCTTGTGCACACCGATCCCCAGCGCCCGCGCGGCCGTCGTGACGTTCACGGTCGGCGGCAGCGCGAGCAGTTCCTCCAGAGTCATCACGCTGCCCCTGGAGTCCGTGGCTGCTGAAGCGTTCTTCGTTGTCATGTCCGTTGTCGCGTTCTCCCCCGCGCCAACGTGATTTAAGGATACGCCAACACTGGAGTGTTGGGGCAAGATAGGGCATCGGTTCGACAAGGACCGACACAGAAGATCCACAAACGGAGCAACGGAGGGGATCGTCGTGTTCAACCCCAGCTACTACCGGCAATGCGCCTGCCGGGAACCCGTGATCGGAGAAGACGGCACTCCGGTACTTGACGCCCGCGGCCGCCCCAAGCTGCGGCTCGTCGGCGCAAGCTGCCCCTTGCTTGAGAAGAAGGGCCACGGCAGTTGGTACTTCTACTTCGAGCTCGAAGCCGGCGAACACAACACGCGACGACGCGCTCGGCGGGGCGGCTTCCGCACGAAGGACGACGCGAAGGAGAAGGCGGCCGAGGTCTACCGGGAGGCCGTCAAAGGCACGGACGTGCTCAGCAACGCCACCGTCGGAGAGGACCTGCAAGCCTGGCTGAAGAGGAAGCGCAGCCTGGCCCGCACGACCTCCCACGGGTACGAGGACCACGTCCGGCTCTACCTCGAACCGCACCTCGGGCACATCAAGCGGCGAGACCTCAAGCTGCGACACGTCGAGGCCATGTACGACGCGATCGAGCGGGAAAACGCCGAGCGACTGATCCACCGCGCCCGAATAGTCGAGTTGCAGGAAGCCCGCGACGCCGCCCACGCGGCTTGGGTCCGCGCCGCAGGGAAGAAGGAGGAGCGCCGCGCCATGCGCCGCGCCTACCTCGATGCCAACGCCGCCCTCCGCGAAGGCAGCAAGGGGAAGCGGAAGGTCACCAGCGCCGCCACTATGCACCGCATCAATGCCACCCTCAGCTCGTTCCTGGGCAGCGGCATCAAGCGCGGGGAGTACACGACCAACTGGGCCGCGATGGTCGAGCTGCCGCCAGTCAAGCGGCCCAAGGCACTTGTCTGGACGCCGGAACGGGTCGCAGAGTGGAAGCGCACCGGCGCGAAGCCCAGCCCCGTCATGGTCTGGACCCCGGAGCAGACCGGCGAGTTCCTGGACTTCATCGCCGACGACAGGCTGTGCGGCATGTGGCACGGGTTCATCTTCCGGGGCCCCCGGCGCGGCGAGATGTGCGCGCTGCCTTGGACGGAGGTCAGCCTGACCGGCTCCTGGTTCCGCATCTCCGCGCAGATCGTCGAGATCGCCTACCGGATGTACGACGAGGCCCCGAAGCAGGACAGCGTCCGCACGGTCACGCTCGACGCTCTGACACGCGCGCTGTGGGCCGCGTGGCGCGAGACCCAGGAACAGGAACGTCAGCAGTGGTCCGGGGAGAAGGCGTGGGTTGAGAGCAATCGGGTCTGGACCCACGAGAACGGCGAACCACTCCACCCCGACTGGATCAGCCGGCGCTTCAACCGGCTCGTCGAACTCTCTGGGCTTCCTCCGATCCGCCTGCACGACACCCGGCATCTGTCAGCGACGCTGGCGCTGCTCGGCAAGGCGGACATCAAGGTCGTCCAGGAGCGGCTGGGGCACAGCTCCCGCCAGATCACCTCAGACACCTACACGAGCGTCCTGCCGCAGCTGCTGACCGCCGAGGCGGAATCCACGAGCGCGGTCGTACCCCGCTCGAAGAAGGTCGCTCCCCCGCGAGACAAGCCGAAGCCGCCGGAGAAGCAGGATGAGGCACCTGAGGCAGGTGTGGACGCCGAGGGCGATGAGCCGGACGAGGGACTTCGTCCCGCCGCGTGACCTGCGTCCCAACATCGTCCCAACACGCGTGATTGCATGATCGGGACGGGTCGCCAAGATCTCCTCGTGCGCCGCCCTGACCAGCTGGAGAGCTGGTCAGAACGTTGCTCCACTTCCGTGGAGTAGTGGGGCGGGTGGGACTCGAACCCACGGCCGACGGATTATGAGTCCGCTGCTCTAACCGGCTGAGCTACCGCCCCTCACGGCGCGTCGCGCACATTTGTGCGCGCCGTCTGCCGCAGCATAGCCGCTCATACGATCTGCTGCCCGTGCGGGCTGCCGTCGGGCGACCTTGCACGCCCAAGAGGACTTCGATCACCCGGTATGCGGTTCCCGGGCACAAGAAAAAGGACCCCTTCCGGGGTCCTCGTTCCTTCTGCTCCCCCGACTGGACTCGAACCAGTAACCCTCCGGTTAACAGCCGAATGCTCTGCCAATTGAGCTACAGGGGATTGAGCTCCCCCGACTGGACTCGAACCAGTAACCTGCCGGTTAACAGCCGGCTGCTCTGCCAATTGAGCTACAGGGGACTGCTCTGCTTGCCTCGAATGCATCGTTGTCCGGGGCTCCGGACGGCGTGCGCTCGCTGCGACACATACATTAGCGCAAGCAGGGGGGTGCTCCGCCAATCGGTATCGCCACCAGGTCGCCGCGGGTGGATCCGGTGCCGGTGGGCAGGTGCCTGCCCGGCGTCCGGTGCCGGCCGGTACCGGGACGGGATCGAGCGGCAAGGAAAGGTGGAGCGATGCGCTACCGGCTCACGTTCATCGCAGGACTCGCGGTGGGATATGTGCTCGGCACCCGGGCCGGGCGGGAGCGGTACGAGCAGCTCCGGAAGAGCGCCCGGCGGATCGCGCAGAACCCCGCGGTCCGCAACACCGCGGAGTCGGCCGCGCTGGGCGGGCGGCAGGCCGCGTCGAAGGCGTTCGCGGTGGTCTCCGACAAGGTCGGGGACCGGCTGCCGGGGCCGGTCGCGGAGCGGGTCCGGTCGCTGCGGGAGCAGCGGGCGAACGACGAGGACGACTGGGGCACCAGCAACACGTAGGCGCACGGGGCGCGCGGGCGGGCGGCGGGCAAACCCTGACTCTTTCCCCGGGGGTCCCATGCGGCATCATCTGGGGCCATGGGGATAGTCGCCGGGTTGGACAGTTCGTCGGTCAGCACGCGGATCGTGGTGTGCGATGCGGACACGGGTGCCGTGATCAGGCAGGGGTACGCGCCGCACCCCGTCGAGAAGGGGCCCGAGGTCGATCCGCAGGCGTGGCTGATGTCGCTGGGGGAGGCCGCGGGCAACGGCCTGCTGGAGGGCGTCCAGGCGATCGGGGTCTCCGCGCAGCAGCACGGGCTGGTCGCACTGGACGCCGACGGCAATCCGGTGCGGCCGGCGCTGGTCGGCAACGACAAGCGGGCGCAGAGCGCGGCGGCGGACCTGGTGGACGCGCTGGGCGGGCGGGCGGCCTGGGCCGAGGCGGTCGGGGCGGTGCCGCAGGCGAAGCACCCGGTGACCAAGCTGCGGTGGCTGGCGCGTACCGAGCCGGCGAACGCGGCGCGGGTCGCCGAGGTGATGCAGCCGCACGACTGGCTGGCCTGGCAGCTGCTGGGGCGGCCGGCGCGGCGGACCACGGACCGCGGCGGCGCGTCGGCGACCGGTTACTGGTCGGCGGCCTCCGGGACGTACCGGCCGGAGCTGGTGGAGCTGGCGCTGGGGCACCAGGTGCGGCTGCCGGAGGTGCTGGGGCCGTCGGGCACCGCGGGGTTCACGCCGGAGGGGCTGCTGATCTCCGCCGGGACCGGGGAGACCATGGCCGCCGCCTTCGGGCTGGGGGTCGGGGTGGGCGACGCGGTGGTGTCGCTGGGCGCCTCGGGGTCGGTGTTCGCGATCCACGAGGAGGCGCTGGCGGACCCGAGCGGGACGATCACCTCGTTCGCGGACGCGACCGGGCGGCATCTGCCGGTGGTGCACACCACCAACGCGGTGCGGGTGCTGCGCGGGACCGCGGAGATGCTGGGCACGGACCTGGCGGGGCTCTCGGAGCTGGCGCTGGCGTCGTCGCCGGGCGCCTACGGGATGGTGATGCTGCCGTACCTGGAGGGCGAGCGGACGCCGTACCTGCCGCACACCGCCGGGTCGTTGCACGGGATGCGGCGGGACAGCATGAAGCCGGAGCACCTGGCGCGGGCGGCCGTGGAGGGCATGCTGTGCGGGCTGGCGGACGCGCTGGACGTGCTGCGCGGCCGGGGCGTGGCGGTGCACCGGGTGTTCCTGCTGGGTGCGGCGGCGGAGCTGGGTGCGGTGCAGGCGGCCGCGCCGGGACTGTTCGGGGCGCAGGTGGTGGTGCCGCAGCCGGCCGAGTACGCGGCGCTGGGCGCGGCCCGGCAGGCGGCGTGGGCCTGGCAGGTGGCGCACGGGACGGCGGCCGGCGGGGACGGCGGTACGGGCTACCCGGAGCCGCCGCGCTGGCCGGCGGCGGCGAGCCAGGTCTTCGAGGCGGGTGACGAGCTGCCGGTGTGGCAGGCGGTGCGCCAGCAGTACGCGGCGGTGCGGGACGAGGCGCACCCGGGGGCGTTCCAGCGGGAGGGCTGAGCCCGGCCCGCCGGCGGTCAGTCGAGGTAGCCGCGCAGCTGGTCGGCGAAGGCGTGGTCGCGGAGCTTGCCGAGGGTCTTGGACTCGATCTGGCGGATGCGTTCGCGGGTGACGCCGAAGATCCGGCCGATCTCCTCCAGGGTGCGGGGACGGCCGTCGGCGAGGCCGTAGCGGAGCTGGACGACCTTGCGTTCGCGTTCGCCGAGGGTGGACAGGACGGCGTCGAGGTGTTCGCGAAGCAGCAGGAACGCGGCGGATTCGACGGGTGAGGCGGCGTCGCCGTCCTCGATGAGGTCGCCGAGGGCGACCTCGTCCTCCTCGCCGACGGGGGCGTGCAGGGAGACCGGTTCCTGGGCCAGGCGGAGGACCTCGATGACGCGCTCGGGGGTGAGGCCGAGGTGGGCGGCGACCTCCTCGGCGGTGGGTTCGCTGCCGCGTTCCTGGAGCAGCCGGCGCTGGACCCGGACCACGCGGTTGATGAGTTCGACGACGTGGACCGGGACGCGGATGGTGCGGGCCTGGTCGGCCAGGGCGCGGGACATCGCCTGGCGGATCCACCAGGTCGCGTAGGTGGAGAACTTGTAGCCGCGGGCGTAGTCGAACTTCTCGACGGCGCGGATCAGGCCGAGGTTGCCCTCCTGGACGAGATCGAGCATGGTCAGGCCGCGGCCGATGTAGCGCTTGGCGACGGAGACCACCAGGCGGAGGTTGGACTCGATCAGGCGGCGCTTGGCGATCCGGCCCAGGACGACCAGCCGGTCGAGGTCGTGGGCGAGTTGGGAGTCCAGGTCGGGGGTGCGGGTGAGTTTCTCCTCGGCGAACAGGCCGGCCTCGACGCGGCGGGCGAGATCGACCTCCTCGGCGGCGGTGAGCAGCGGGATCCGGCCGATCTCGCGGAGGTACTGGCGGAAGAGGTCGGAGGAGGGGCCGCCGGTGTCGGCGCGGGGAGCGGTGTCGGCGGGCTCCTCGGCGGGGTCCTGGGCAGGATCCTCGGCGGGCTCTTCGGTGGTTTCGCCGGCCGGTTCGCCGTCGGTGGCGGGGTCCGCGGAGGGGGCTGCGGCGGGGTCCTGCGGGGTGTGCCGGGCGGTGCCGGGGCCGGGCCGCGGGGGGCCGGGGGGTTCGGGGGGCTCCGGGGGGTTCTCCGCGGTGAGGGATTCGGCGGCGGGCGGTTCGGCCTGCTGCGGCACCGCGACCGGGACGGCCGGCAGGCCGGTATCGGGGGGCGCGGCCGGGGCGCCGCCGGCCGGCGCGGCGGAGAGGGTCCGGGTCTGCACGGGGGCGACCTCCAGGTGATCGCGGCTGGGGCGGCACGAGGACCGGTGCGGACGCGGCCGAGTCGCCGGGTCCGCACCGCGGGCACGGGCGGCTGCCCGGGGGCGCGGGCGCGTACGGCGGCGCGCGCGGCCGGGGGTGCCGCGCTCCGGGGCCTTACGGCACTTCCTCAGTGTGGAGTACGACACGCGCCTGCCACGAGGGGCGTGCGAGCACTTTCTGAGTCCGGTCCGTGACCGGACGGCTACCCGGAGGTGCTACCGGAGGGCGGTGGGGTTCCTGGGGCGGGCGGGGCGGCGGCGGGGTCGTTACAGCGCGGCGGCGCCGCGTTCGCGGAGGGACTGGCCGTACTGCTGGAGGACCCAGAGTTCGTTCTGGACCGCGGTGAGCTGCTGGGGGTCGGCGCGCGGGCCCAGGCGCTGAAGGGAGCCGCGGATCTCGGTGATGCGCTGGTTGACGGCGGCCAGGCGGACGGCGACCAACTGGACGCCGGCGTACGCCTCGTCGGGGTCCCGGCGGGTGTGCAGCGGCTCCACGGCCAGCTCGGTGACCATGGCGCGGACGGTGTCGTCGGGGGCGGCGTCGCGCACCCGGGCGAGGTAGCCGTCGTCGGCGGCGCCGGCGGTGGCGCCGCCGGCCTCCTCGATGCACTGCCGGACGACGGCGTACGGGGGCGCGGTGAACTCGTCGGTCCCGTAGGCGTCGAAGGCCGGGGAGACCAGGTCGGGGCGCTGGAGGGCGAGTTTGAGGAGTTCCCGTTCGACGCGGTGGGCGGGGCTGCGGAGATTCAGGGCGGGGCCGCCGGGGGCGGGGCGGGGCGGCTCGGCGGCGGGGGGCGCGTCGCGGCGCTGGGGGCGGCCCTGGCCGGGGCCGGCGCCGTCGCGGCCGCGCTCGCGGGCCCAGCGGGCGAGCTGGGCGACCCGGCGGACGACGAACTGGGTGTCCAGGATGCCGAGCATGCCGGCGAGCTGGACGGCGGATTCGTGCTGGATGGCGCTGTTCTTGATGCGGGCGACGATGGGGGCGGCCTCGTCGAGGGCGGCGGCGCGGCCGACGGGGGTGTCGAGGTTGTGGCGGGAGACGACCTGGCGGAGCGCGAACTCGAAGAGCGGGGTGCGGGACTCGACGAGGTCGGCGACGGCCTGGTCGCCCTGGGCGAGCCGCAGGTCGCAGGGGTCCATGCCGCCGGGGGTGATGGCGATGGAGGTCTCCGCGGCGAACTTCTGGTCGTCCTCGAAGGCGCGCAGGGCGGCCTTCTGGCCGGCGGCGTCGCCGTCGAAGGTGAAGACCACCTCGGCGCCGGAGTTGTCCATCAGCAGCCGGCGGAGGATCTTGATGTGGCCCTCGCCGAAGGCGGTGCCGCAGGTGGCGATGGCGGTGGTGACGCCGGCGAGGTGGCAGGCCATGACGTCGGTGTAGCCCTCGACGACCACCGCGCGGCTGGTCCTGGCGATCTCCTTCTTGGCGAGGTCGATGCCGTAGAGGACGTGGGACTTGCGGTAGATGGGGGTCTCGGGGGTGTTGAGGTACTTGGGGCCGTTGTCGTCGTCGCGGAGCTTGCGGGCGCCGAAGCCGACGACCTCGCCGGCGATATCGCGGATCGGCCACATCAGGCGGCCGCGGAAGCGGTCGATGGGGCCGCGGCGGCCTTCCTGGGAGAGGCCGGAGAGGACCAGTTCCTTGTCGCTGAAGCCGCGGCCGCGCAGGAAGCGGGTGAGGTGGTCCCAGCCGGCCGGGCTGTAGCCGAGGCCGAAGTGCTGGGCGGCGTCCTGGCCGAAGCCGCGGTCGGCGAGGAACCGCCGGGCGATCTCGGCCTCGGGGCTGTCCAGCTGCTCGGTGTAGTACTGGGCGGCGGCCTTGTGGGCCTCCACCAGGCGGGTCCGTTCGCCCTGCTGGCGGCCGGGGGTGTAGCCGCCCTCCTCGTAGCGGAGGGTGATGCCGGCCTGGGCGGCGAGGCGCTCGATGGTCTCGGCGAAGGAGAGGTGGTCGATCTTCATGACGAAGTCGACGGTGTCCCCGCCCTCCTGGCAGCCGAAGCAGTGGTAGAGCCCCTTGGCGGGGCTGACGTGGAAGGACGGGGACTTCTCGTCGTGGAAGGGGCACAGGCCCTTGAGGTTGCCGCCGCCGGCGTTGCGGAGCTGGAGGTACTCGGACACGACGGCGTCGATCGGGACCGCGTCCCGTACCGCCTTCACATCGTCATCGTTGATCCTGCCTGCCACGGGTGAATTCTACGGTGGGGGTCGGACAGTCCCGGGGCGGCGGCCGGTCAGCCGAGGATCTCGCGGAAGCGGTCCAGGCCGATGTTGCCGCCGGAGACGATCACGCCGGTGCGGGCCGGGACGGGGTCCAGGCGGCCGGCGAGCAGGGCGGCGAGGGCGCTGGCGCCGCTCGGTTCGGTGACGATCTTCAGCCGTTCGAAGGCGAAGGCCATGGCGGCGCGGATCTCGTCGTCGGTGACCAGCACCACGGAGTCCACCAGCCGCTGGTTGATCGGGAAGGTCAGCTCCCCGGGGGCGTCGACGGCCTGGCCGTCGGCGACGGTGCGCGGCACGGGGATGGTGATCCGGTGGCCGGCGGCCAGCGAGCGGCGGGTGTCGTCGCCGGCCTCCGGTTCGACGCCGATGACGCGGATGCCGGGGGCCAGGGCGGTGGCGGCGGTGGCGGCGCCGGCGATCAGCCCGCCGCCGCCGACCGGCACCAGGAGCGCGTCCAGCGGGCCGGTCTCCTCCAGGAGCTCCAGGGCGGTGGTGCCCTGTCCGGCGATGATGTGCGGGTGGTCGTACGGGGGGATCAGGGCCAGGCCGCGGTCGGCGGCGATCCGGGCGCCGAGGGCGGCGCGGTCCTCGGTGTAGCGGTCGTAGGTGACGATCTCGGCGCCGTAGCCCGCGGTGGCCTCCCGTTTGGCGCGCGGGGCGTCCTCGGGCATCACGATGACGGCGGAGGTGGCCAGTTCGCGGGCGGCGAGGGCGACGGCCTGGGCGTGGTTGCCGGAGGAGTAGGCGACCACGCCGCGGGCCCGCTGCTCGGGGGTGAGGCGGGACAGGGCGTGGTAGGCGCCGCGGAACTTGAAGGCGCCGGCCCGCTGGAAGTTCTCGCACTTGAGGAACGCCCGGGTGCCGGTGCGGGCGTCCAGGGTGCGGGAGCGCAGCACCGGGGTGCGGTGGGCGGCGCCCGCCAGCAGCCGGGCGGCGTCCCGGACGTCGTCGAGGGTGACGGCCGGGGCGCCGGGCCCGCCGGCGGGGCTGCTGGGGCTGGTGGGGCCGTGGGTCATACGGGCACGTTACGTGAGCAGGGAGTCCAGCGGAACGCCCGGATCGGCCAGCTTGTCGGCGTCCACCGGGGCGGCGGCGCGGATCAGCCCCTGGACGGGTCCGGCGACGTCCCAGACGTTGACGTTCATCCCGGCCAGCACCCGGCCCTCGCGGAGCCAGAAGGCGATGAACTCGCGCTTGGCGACGTCGCCGCGGCACACGACCTGGTCGTAGGAGCCGGGCGGGGCGTAGCCGGAGTACTCCATGCCCAGGTCGTACTGGTCGGAGAAGAAGTACGGGACGCGGTCGTAGCTGACGTCCTGGCCGAGCATGGCGCGGGCGGCGGCCGGGCCGCCGCCCCGGGCGTTGGCCCAGTGCTCGACGCGGAACCGGGCGTCCAGGAGGGGGTGGTCGGCGGCGGCCGCGTCGCCGGCGGCGTAGATGTACGGGTCGGAGGTGCGCAGGGCGGCGTCGACGGCGATACCGCCGCCGTCGGCGCGGTCCACGACGTCCAGGCCGGCCTGCTCGGCGAGGGCGGTGCGCGGGGCGGCGCCGATGGCGGCGAGCACGTCGTGGGCGGGGATCTCGGTGCCGTCGTCGGTGCGGACGGAGACCACCACGCCGTCCCGGCCGGTGATCTCGGTGAGGCGGGCGCCGAAGTGGAAGCGGACGCCGTGGTCGCGGTGCAGGTCGGAGAAGAGGGTGCCGAGTTCGGGGCCGAGGATGCCGTGCAGGGGGGTCGGCTCGGGTTCGACGACGGTGACCTCGGCGCCGTAGGTGCGGGCGGCGGCGGCGACTTCGAGGCCGATCCAGCCGGCGCCCGCGATGACCAGGTGCCCGTTGTCGCGGCCGAGCGAGGCGAGGACGCCGCGGAGGCGTTCGGCGTGGGCGAGGCGGCGGAGGTGGTGGACGCCGGCCAGGCCGGTGCCGGGGACGTCCAGGCGGCGGGGCTCGGCGCCGGTGGCCAGCAGGAGTTTGTCGTAGGCGATGAGGGTGCCGTCGCCCAGGCGGACGGTGCGGGCCGCGGGGTCCAGGTGGACGGCGGGCTGGCCCAGGTGGAGCTCGATGCGGGCCTGGGCGTAGAAGGCGGGTTCATGGATGAAGACGCTGTCCCGCTCGTCCTTGCCGAGCAGGTACCCCTTGGAGAGCGGGGGGCGCTCGTAGGGGTGGTCGCGCTCGTCGCAGATGAGGATCACCCGGCCGGCGAACCCCTCCGCGCGGAGCGTCTCCGCGGCCTTCGCCCCGGCCAGGCCACCCCCGACGATGACGAACGTCTGGTGTGCGTCGACCACTTGCTTCCTCCTCGTTGCGGTGCCGTACGTCCGCGTCCGCGTCCGTGAACGCCCCCGTTGGTGCCCCCGTCGTGCCCTGCGTCCCCCCGTGTGCGGTGCCCGTGCCCGGTGCCGGTCCCCGCTGCCCCCTGTGGTGCCGCGCTCCCTTGCGGTGTTTCGACGGATTTCGGGTCCCCGTGCGCCGGTGCGTGGACGAGGGTCCCGCACGGAGCGTGAAGGGGGAAGAGGGGCCGTCCCCCCGAGGTCACCCTCCGTTGCCCTAACTGTTACCAGGGGGACGCGTGAGGCGGGCGTGAAGAGTGCGCGCGGAGGCGTCGGTGAGGGCGGCGATCTGGTCGATCACCGCCCGCATCCGGCCGGTGTCGTCGGCGGCCGTGTCGAACAGCGAGCGGAACTGCGGGGCGAGGCCGTCGGGGGCGCGGGCGAGCAGCGCCTCGGCGAGTTCGGCGAGCACCACCCGCTGGTCGGCGCGGAGCGCCTCCTGGTCGGGGCGCTGGATGACGTAGCGGTCGGCGACGGCTTTGAGAACGGCGCATTCCAGCCGGGTTTCGGCCGGAACCACCAGCTCCGCCGCGTACCGGGTCAGCCGCCCGCTGCCCCACCGGGCCCGGGTGGCGCCCTCGGCGGCCAGGCAGAAGCGGCCGATGAGCTGGCTGGTGGCGTCCTTGAGGCGGGCCTGGGCGAGCGCGGTGCCGTCGTAGCCGTGCGGCCACCACTCCTGCTCCAGGAGGCGGTCCAGGGCGGCGGCCAGCTCCGCCTCGCCGGCGCCGGGGGCGTAGCGTTCCGCGGCGAGGGCGAAGATCTCGGCGCGCTCGGGGTCGGCGAGCAGGACGTTGGGGTCCAGGTGGCCGGCGTGCAGGCCGTCCTCGACGTCGTGCACCGAGTAGGCCACGTCGTCGGACCAGTCCATGACCTGCGCCTCGAAGCTGCGGGCGGCCGACGGGGCGCCCTGCCGGAACCACGCGAAGACCGGCAGGTCGTCGGCGTAGACCCCGAACTTGGGGACGTCCGGGCCGGCCGGGTGGGCGCCGCGCGGCCAGGGGTACTTGGTGGCGGCGTCCAGGGCGGCGCGGGTGAGGTTGAGGCCGACGCTGAGGGTGCCGCCCTGGGGGGCGGGCACGAACCGCTTGGGCTCCAACCGGGCCAGCAGGCGCAGCGACTGGGCGTTGCCCTCGAAGCCGCCGCAGGCCGCGGCGACCTCGTCGAGGGCCTGCTCGCCGTTGTGCCCGAAGGGCGGGTGGCCGAGGTCGTGCGCCAGGCAGGCGGTCTCGACGAGGTCGGGGTCGCAGCCGAGGGCGGCGCCCAGTTCGCGGCCCACCTGGGCGCACTCCAGGGAGTGCGTCAGCCGGGTGCGGGGACTGGCGTCCCACGCCTGGGTGGCGCTGCCGGGGGTGACGACCTGGGTCTTGCCGGCGAGCCGGCGCAGGGCGGCGGAGTGCAGGACCCGGGCGCGGTCGCGCTGGAAGGCGGTGCGCCCGGGGCGCTTGTCCGGTTCGGGGACCCAGCGTTCGGTGTCCGCCGCGGTGTAGCCGGCGAGCCCCGCGTGCGGGTCCTGGCCGGAGCCGGAAGGGGTGGCCGGTGATGTGCCCGTCATACCGCGACGGTAGCCGCCCTCGGGGGTGCGGTGCCGGATCCGGCGGGCGCGCAGAGCGCCTGGTCGTAGCGGTGCAGGACGAGGCGGGCCAGCGCGGGGTGGTCGCCCAGGGGCGCGGCGGCGGGCCCGGGGGCGAGGGCCGCGCACCGGTCGGCGAAGCGGCCGGGGGCGGTGAAGCAGGCGGCCACGGCGGTGCGGCGGGGGTCGTGGCCCCGGGCGGCGAGGGCCCGCAGGGCCTCGGGGACGGTGGGGGCGGCGGCGGACCCGTAGGCGGGCAGGACGGGCACGCCGCCGAGGCGGGCGGCCAGGAGGCGGGCGGTGCGGGCGGTGTCCCGGAGGGAGCCGGGGGCGCGGGAGCCGGCGGCAGCCAGGACGACGGCGGCGCCGGCGGCCCGCGGGCCGGTGCGGACCCCGGCCTCCAGGAGGCGGTCGTGCAGGGCCTCGGCCAGGAGCGGGTGCGGGCCCAGGGGCGCGGCGATCCGGCCGGTCAGGTGCCCGGCGGCGGCGAGCGCGGCGGGCAGGTCGCGGGCGACGTGGTGGCCGCGGCCGAAGAGCAGCGGTACGAGCACGACCTCGCCGCGCAGGGCGGCGAGGGTCTCGGCGAGCGGCGGCCGGTCGAGTTCGAGGTGGCCGAGGTGGACCGGCAGGCCGGGGCGGAGGGCGCGGACCCGGGCGAGGAGGGCGCGGACGGCGGGGGCGGCCCCGGGGTGGCGGCTGCCGTGCGCGACGGCCACCAGGGCGGGCGGCCCGCCGGGGCGGCGGAAGCCGTGCAGGCGGACGGTGGCGAGGCGGCTGGTGAGCTCGGCGGTGATGCGGTGGGCGAGTTCGGCGCTGCCCGGGGGCGCGGGGGGCGGGGCGTACGGGCCGGGTGCCGGGCTCGGTTCCGGGGCGGGCTGGTGCGCTGTCGACGCCGTCATGGGCCGAGCCTGGCAGCGGGTCGTTGCGGTCCCGTTTCCGGCCGGGGAACTCCGTGTTCCACCGGGCGCGCGGGGCCGCCCGCCCGGTGGGAGGTTTCCGCCGCGAGCCGGAAACCGGGGCGACCCACGGGCGTAACAGCACCGCCGCACGCTGGCCGGATGGACACCGCGCCCCTCGCCACGGTCGAGACCCACTGCCCCTATTGCGCCCTCCAGTGCGGTATGGGGCTGCGGCCCGCCGCGGGGACCGGTGGCGGGCCGCCCGGGCCGGTGCTGGAGGTGGTGGAGCGGACCGCCTTCCCCGTCAACCGCGGCGCGCTGTGCGGCAAGGGCCGGACCGCGCCCGAACTCCTGGCTCCCCGGGCGCGGCTGACCACCCCTCTGGTGCGCGAGGAGGCCACCGGGGAGCTGGTGCCGGCCACCTGGGAGGCCGCGCTGGACCGGGTCGCGGACGGGCTGCGGCGGGCCGGCGCGCGGTACGGCCGGGACGCGGTGGGGGTGTTCGGGGGCGGCGGGCTGACCAACGAGAAGGCGTACGCACTGGGCAAGTTCGCCCGGGTGGTGCTGGGCACCTCGCAGATCGACTACAACGGCCGGTTCTGCATGTCCTCGGCCGCGGCGGCGCAGCACCGGGCGTTCGGGCTGGACCGGGGGCTGCCGTTCCCGCTGGCCGACGTGGCGCGTACCGGGTGCGTGCTGCTGGTCGGCTCCAACCTGGCGGAGACCATGCCGCCGGCGCTGCGGTACCTGACCGAACTCAAGGAGCACGGCGGCCGGCTGATCGTCGTCGATCCGCGCCGCACCCGGACCGCCGAGCAGGCCGATCTGCACCTGGCGCCGCGGCCGGGCACGGACCTGGCGCTGGCGCTGGGGCTGCTGCACCTGGTGGTCGCGCAGGGGCGCACGGACGAGGAGTTCATCGCGGCGCGGACCAGCGGCTGGCCGGCCGCGCGGGCCGCGGCGATGGCGCACTGGCCGGAGCAGGTCGAGCGGATCACCGGCGTCCCGGTGCCGGACCTGCGGGCGGCGGTGCGGCTGTTCTGCGACGCGCCGTCCTCGATGGTGCTGACCGCGCGCGGCCCGGAGCAGCAGGCCAAGGGCACCGACACCGTGGGGGCGTGGATCAACCTGTGCCTGGCCACCGGGCGGGCCGGCCGCCCGCTGTCCGGTTACGGCGCGCTGACCGGGCAGGGCAACGGGCAGGGCGGGCGGGAACACGGCCAGAAGGCCGACCAGTTGCCCGGTTACCGGCGGCTGGACGACCCGGCGGCGCGCCGCCACGTGGCGGCGGTGTGGGGCGTGGAGCCGGAGGCCCTGCCCGGGCCGGGCCGCAGCGCGTACGAGCTGCTGGAGGCGCTGGGCGGGCCGGTGCGGGCGCTGCTGCTGATGGGGTCCAACCCGGTGGTGTCGGCGCCGCGCGCCGCCCACGTGGAGGAGCGGATCCGCGCGCTGGACTTCCTGGCGGTGGCCGATGTGGTGCGGTCGGAGACCGCGGAGCTGGCGGACGTGGTGCTGCCGGTGGCCCAGTGGGCGGAGGAGACCGGGACGACGACCAGTCTGGAGGGCCGGGTGCTGCTGCGCCGCCGGGCCGTGGCCCCGCCGCCCGGGGTGCGCACGGACCTGGAGGTGCTCGGCGGGCTGGCGGAGCGCCTGGGGCACGCCAAGGGCTTCCCGGCCGATCCGGAGGAGGTGTTCGAGGAGCTGCGGCGGGCGTCGGCGGGCGGCCCGGCGGACTACTCGGGGATCAGCTACGCGCGGATCGCGGCGGAGGACGGGGTGTTCTGGCCGTGCCCGGCGGGCCCGCCGGAGGCCGTATCGGGGGCACCGGCGGCCTCCGGCGCCCCGTCCGGCCCCGAGCCCCACCCGGGCACCCCGCGGCTCTTCCTGGACCGTTTCGCGACGCCCGACGGCCGGGCCCGCTTCGTGCCCGTCACGCACCGCCCGGCGGACGAGGAGACCGACGCCGGGTACCCGGTGGTGCTGACCACGGGGCGGGTGCTGGCGCAGTACCAGTCGGGCGCGCAGACCCGGCGGGTGGCGGCGCTGAACGCCGCCGCGCCCGGCCCGTTCGTCGAGCTGCACCCGCGGCTGGCGGCCCGGCTCGGCATCGCCGACGGGGAGCCGGTGGCGGTGGTGTCCCGGCGGGGCCGGGCGGTGGCGCCGGCCCGGGTGAGCCCGGCGATCCGCCCGGACACGGTGTTCATGCCGTTCCACTGGCCGGGCGAGGGCCGGGCCAACACGCTGACCAATCCGGCGCTCGACCCGGTCTCCGGGATGCCGGAGTTCAAGGTGTGCGCCGTCCGCGTCGAGCGGGTGGCCGGCCCGCCCGGGGCGCGCCCCTGAGGCGGCCGTCAGTGCGCGTCGAGCTCCTTGAGGTAGGCGGCGCGGGTCCCCTCGTCCAGGAAGGAGGCGAGGAAGGAGTTGCGGGCCAGCGTCCGCAGCGCCGCCTCGTCCAGGCCCAGGGCGTCCCGGACGGCGGTGAAGTTGTCGTCGGCGTAGCCCCCGAAGTAGGCCGGGTCGTCGGAGTTGACGGTGACCAGGAGGCCGGCGTCCAGCATGGCGGGCAGCGGGTGGTCGGCGAGGTCGTCGACGACCCGCAGGCGGAGGTTGGACAGCGGGCAGACGGTGAGCGGCACCCGGTCGGCCACCAGGCGGGCGACCAGCGCCCCGTCCTCCATGCAGCGCACCCCGTGGTCGATCCGGTCCACGCCGAGGACGTCCAGGGCCTCCCACACGTAGGCGGCGGGGCCCTCCTCGCCCGCGTGCGCCACGCACTTCAGGCCCGCCTCCCGGGCCAGCGCGAAGACCTCCCGGAACTTCGCCGGCGGGTGGCCGACCTCGGCGGAGTCCAGGCCGACGGCGGTGATCCGGTCCAGGTAGGGGCGGGCCGCCTCGAACGTCTCCAGGGCCGAGTCGGCGCTCTCGTCCCGCAGGAAGCACATGATCAGGCCGGTGGTGATGCCGTAGGTCTCCGGGGCGGTGTCCAGGGCCCGGGACAGGCCGTTGACGACCGTCCCCAGGGGGACGCCGCGGGAGGTGTGCGCCTGCGGGTCGAAGAAGATCTCGGCGTGCCGGACGCCCTGCTCCTTCGCGCGCGCCAGGTAGGCGTGCGCGAGGTCGGCGAAGTCGTCCTCGGTGCGCAGCACTTCCATCAGCGCGTAGTAGAGGTTGAGGAAGGACTGGAGGTCGTTGAAGGAGTAGGCGCGGCGCAGCTCGTCCTCGGTGGCGTAGGGCAGCGTGACGCCGTTGCGGGCGGCGAGCGCGAAGGCCAGCTCCGGCTCCAGCGTGCCCTCGATGTGGAGGTGCAGCTCGGCCTTGGGGAGGGGGCGGTGGGGGGCGGGGGTGCTGTCGGGAGCCACGGGTCACACCTGTTTCTGCTGTGCTGCGGACGAGTTGCCCAGGCTATCCGGGGGCGCCGGGTTCGGCGCGGCCGGTCCAGCGGCCGCCGGGCAGCGGGGTGCCGGTGGCCCGCAGCCGGCCGGCGAGCGGTTCGGCGGCCAGGTAGACCCAGGCCCGTTCGGTCCGGCCGTCGGCGCACCGCGCGTCGGCGGCGACCCGCACGTAGAGGTTCCCGGCGCGGGCGCCCGGGGTGTAGCCCTCCAGGCGGTCCAGGGCGGCCCGTACGGCGTCGTAGTCGGCGTCCCGGGGGCGGATCAGGGTGCCGTGCACCACGGCGCCGGCGGGCCCGGCGGTGGCGTACGGGTAGCCGGGGCCGGCGTAGAGCCGCACGCCGCTGAGGGTGGCCGGTTCCTCGGCGGCGGTGCGGCCGCGCAGCGTGCGGGCGTAGTTGGCCTCGCCGGGGCGCAGCGTCCCGTAGACGAAGAACGGCAGGCGCTCGGCCTCGGTGGTCATGCGGGCCCTCCCGGTGCGGTGCGGCGGTTCGTGCCGGCTGTGACCTTGCCGACGGCGGGTGCCCACCTGCAACCGCGGCGGGCGGGGGCGCGTCGGAGTGGGCGACATCGGTCCCGCGGACGGTGCCGGCCCGGGGCGGGCCGCGGCGGGGCCGGGGAACGGGGGACGGCATGCGGGAGCTGCGCGCGCGGCTCGGCCGGATACCGGGCGGGCTGCGGCGGATCCGGCCGCCGCGGACCCGGCGCGGGCAGCGCCGGGCGTTCCAGGCGGTGGTGGTGCTGTCGGTGCTGGCGCTGCTGCCGGCGACCTGGCTCAACGCCACCGCCGGGTCGCGCGTCCGTACGGTCGCCGACGTGCCGGCCGCCCCGGTGGCGGTGGTGTTCGGCGCCGGCCTGTGGAACGGCGCGCCGTCGCCCTACCTCGCCCACCGGCTGGACGCCGCGGCCCGGCTGTACCGGGACGGCCGGGTGCGCGCGGTCCTGGTCACCGGGGACAACAGCCGCCGGGACTACGACGAGCCGGACGCGATGCGCGGCTATCTGGTGCGGCACGGCGTCCCGGCCCGCCGGATCGTCAGCGACTACGCGGGCTTCGACACCTGGGACAGCTGCACCCGGGCCCGCCGCATCTTCGGGGTGGACCGGGCGGTGCTGGTCAGCCAGGGCTTCCACATCCGGCGGGCGCTGGCCCTGTGCGAGGCCGCCGGGATCGACGCGTACGGCGTCGGGGTCGCCGCCGACCACGACGTGACCTGGGCGTACGGCGGGGTGCGGGAGATCTTCGCGGCGGGCAAGGCGACCGCCGAGGCGCTGCTGCGGCCCGATCCGCACTTCCTCGGCCCGAAGGAGAAGGGCCTGGCGCAGGCGCTGCGTTAGCGCGCCGGCGCCCGGCCCTCCCGGTGGTGCCGCCGTCCCGTCCCCGGGGCGGCGGCCAGGGGGTGTCCGCGAAGTCGCGTCGTTCGCCCGGAGGGCGGCCGGGCGGTGGACGGCAGACGGGACTGTGCGGACACCCCCTGGCTAGTCCTCGTCCGCGTCGTCCGCGTGCTTCCCCTTCGTGGCGCGGTCGTAGAGGCTGAGGATCTCCTTGCCGAAGTACGGGCTGTAGGAGGTCCGGTCGCTGTGCGGGCCGCGCGGGCCGCCGCCGTTGACGCCGCCGATCACGCCGATGACCTTGCCGGTGCGGGTGTGCGGGTCGTAGCCGGCCAGCCAGGGGCTGCCCGAGGTGCCGCCGTAGAAGCCGTTGCAGTCCATGCGGAGCTGACGGGTGCCCGCCAGGCGGCGGGTGGTGGTGGCGCACCGCACGGCCCGGTCCTCGGGGTCGCTGTGGACGCTGGGGTAGCCGATGACCTGGACCTCGTTGCGGTAACCGGGCGTGGCGGCCAGCACGTTGGCGCCGGTGACCTCCTCGATCCGCCGGCCGTCGTCGTCCGGCGCGACGGTGGCGAACGCGACGTCGCGGTCGGCGGCGTCCCCGCTGGTGCCGCGGTCGGAGTACGCGTAGCTGTCCTCGATGGCCCACACCCCGTAGGGCTGGTCGTCCTCGCCCGACCGGTACTGGGGCACGAAGGCGGCCCGCGCGCCCGGGTTGCAGTGCCCGGCGGTGAGGATCAGGTTGCCGTGCGGGCTGTGCACCACGCTGGCGGTGCAGTGGTGCTCGCGGGCCTCGCCGTCCACGGAGAACAGCACGCCGACGGACGGGACGCCCTCGAAGTGCTCGGCGGTCGGCGCCCGTCGCGAGGCCGCCGCGGGCCGGCCGGTACCGCGCTCGGGCGGTGCGGCGGCGGCCATCCGCCGGGGCGTCCAGAACGCTTCGGCGTCCTTGCTGGTCCAGGTGGCGCGCGGGCGGGCCGCGTGGCCGACGTCCGTTTGGGTACCGGGCGCGCCGCGGTCGTGGCCGGCCGCGTGGCTCACCGGGGTGGTGGCCAGCCCGAAGGCCACCCCCAGGGCGAGCGTGGCCGCCCTGCCCTTGCGGCGGGACCGGTGCTCCGCTCTCCGCGCCACGTCAGCTCGTCTCCTCTGCGACCCAGGCGAGGTACCCGGCGCCCCCGTGGGTGACCGGGGTGGCGATGATCTCCGGGGTGTCGTAGTCGTGCGCGGCCAGGAGGTACGCCTCCAGCGCGGCGTAGCGCCCGGTGACCGTCTTGAACAGGACCTGCCACTCCCGGCTGGTCTCCACGGCGCCGTCCCAGCGGTAGACCGAGGTCACCGGCGCGCTGATCTGGGCGCAGGCGGCGAGCCGGTCCTCGATGGCGCCGCGGGCCAGCCGCTCGGCCTTCTGCTCGCTGTCGGTGGTGGTCAGCACGGTCAGGAAGCGGGCCGGGGGCCCGGCCGGGGCGGGGGTGGCGGACGGTTCGTTCAGGGCGGTGGGATCGGCCACGGTGGACACCCTTCGCGGTCGGTGGGGCAGGTGGGGCTGCTGGGCCGCGCGTCCCGCGGCGGCCCGTCTGCGCGTACCGGCGGCCGGCAGATCGTTGAATCTTCTCCGGCCCGGCAATCTGTCAATCGTTCGATCGTCGATCACGGGACGTCTGGCATCGTACGGACCGCGGTGATCAACCCGTGGAGGGCGGGCCGTTCGCGCCCGGCAAGCACCCGGACGCCCCAGTGTGCGCCGGTACGCCGAGGGAAGGCGGAAAACGTCCGGTTGCGCCGGGCGGGTCACGGAGAACGATGGAGGAGGAAGCCCCGCCGCCCACCCGCGCCCGGAAGCCCGGTCCGCACCGAAAGGCGAGCGCCATGGAGAACCTCGACACCCTCGTCCGCCAGCAGCTCGACGACGCCCGCGCCTCCGCCCACGGCCGCAGCGCCCACCTCTTCCTGCACGACGGCCCGCTGCGGCAGACCGTGATCGCGCTGCTCGCCGGCGCCGAACTCGACGAGCACAACGCGCCGCCGGCGGCGAGCCTCCAGGTGCTCCGCGGCCGGATCCGGCTGACCGGCCCGGGCGGCGGCCAGGAGTTGACCGCCGGTCAGATCGGCCCGGTCCCGCACGCCCGCCACGGCGTGCAGGCCCTGGACGACGCGGCGGTCCTCCTCACGGCCGTCACCGAGGTCCGCAGGCAGCCCCGGCCGGCCGGGGCGGGAGCAGGGACGGGAACGGCGACGGGGGCGGGGACGGCGGTGCCCACGGGCGGGTGACCGGTGGCGGCCCCGGGCGGGAGGACGGCCGCGTAACCGTCCGGCGGCGGGGCGTGACCGGCGGGGCCGGCGGGCCGCCCCGCCACCGCGCACCCCTCAGCCCGCGAACCACTGGTCGTACGCCAGCTTGCACAGCAGCACGACCACGACCACCACCAGGACGCCCCGTACGAAGCCGGCGCCGCGCTTGAGCGCCATCCGGGCGCCGACCATGCCGCCGACGAGGTTGAAGGCCGCCAGCAGCGCGCCCAGTTGCCACAGCACGGTGCCCTGGAAGGCGAACATCGTCAGCGCCCCGATGTTGGTGCAGACGTTGATGACCTTGGCGGTGGCGGACGAGGTGACCAGGTCCATGTGCAGCACGGCGGCCAGCGCGATCACCAGGAACGCGCCGGTGCCGGGGCCGATCAGGCCGTCGTAGAAGCCGATCCCCAGCCCCGCGACCAGGATCGCCGCCAGGATCCGGCGCCGCGGGACCGGGCCCGACGGCGGCGGGGCGGTGCCGAACGCCGGGCGGACGAGGAGGAAGACCAGGACGCCCAGCAGCACCGCCATGATCAGCGGGCGCAGCACCTCGCTGTTGATCCCGGCGGCGAAGAACGCCCCGCCCAGCGACCCGGCGACCGCCGCCGCACCGATGCGCAGCGCGGTGCCGAGGTCGATCGGGGTCTTGCGGACGTAGGTGACGGCGGCGGCCGTGGTGCCGACGATGGCGGTCGACTTGTTCGTCCCGAGGACGAACGCGGTCGGCACGTGGGGCAGTCCGACCAGCAGCGCCGGGAGCAGCAGCAGCCCGCCGCCGCCCACCACCGCGTCGATCCATCCCGCGGCGAGGGCGGCCAGGCAGAGCAGGGCCAGCGTGAACAGCGATATGTCAGGGGGCACCCGGTGATCTTATGAAGCGCCCTCGCGCGAGGCCCCGGCCCCGCCGCCCCGCCCCGTCTAGGCTCCCGCCATGGACAACCGACCGAGCGCCGCCGCACCCCCGCTCCCCCGCGCCTCCTTCCCCGTCGGCGGCTCGCTGACCGTCGGGCGGCTGGGGTTCGGCACGGCCTCCCTGACCGGCCCCGGCTACTGGGGTGCGCGGTACGCGGACCCGGAACGGTCCGTGGCCCTGCTCCGCCGGGCCGTCGATGCCGGCGTCACCCTCATCGACACCGCCGACAACTACGGCCCGGACGTCGCCGAGGAGTTGGTGGCCCGCGCCCTGCACCCGTACCCGGACGGGCTGGTGATCGCGACGAAGGGCGGGGTGGTCCGCACCGGCCCCGACGCCTGGCACATCGCGGGCCGCCCGGAGCGGTTGCGCGCCATGTGCGACGCGAGCCTGCGGCGGCTCCGTACGGAGACCATCGACCTCTACCAGCTGCACCGCCTCGACCCGGACGTCCCGATGGCGGACCAGCTCGGCGCCCTGCTGGAGCTCCGGCGGGCCGGGAAGATCCGCCACATCGGCCTGGACACCGTCACCGGCGAACAGCTGGACCGGGCCCGCGAGTTCGCCCCGATCGCCTCCGTCCAGAACCGCTACAACCTGCTGGACCGCGCCTCCGAGGACCTCCTGGCCCTGTGCGAACGCACCGGGACGGCGTTCCTGCCGTGGTTCCCCCTGGGCAACGGCGCCCTGACCGGCCGCGCCGGGACGCCCGCCACCCCTGCCGCGGCCGCCGCGGCCGCCACCGTGGCCGCCGTCGCCACCGCCCACGGTGCGACCCCCGGCCAGATCGCCCTGGCCTGGCTCCTCCACCACTCCCCCGTCCTCCTGCCGACCCCCGGCACCAGCTCCCCCGCTCACCTGGACGAGAACCTCGCGGCGGCCGGCATCCGCCTCACGGAGGCGGAGCTGACGCGACTTGACGGGCTCGCGTAGGGGCCGGAGGTACCGCAGGGCCCGGGGGGGCCGCCACGAGCGCCTGCGCCAGCGCCCGCAGGCGGTCCCCCCGGCTCCTGGCGACCCGCCGGACCTCCACCAGCGACTCGGCCAACTCCACGGTCAGCAGGTGCAGTTCCCCCGACGTCCACGTACGGGCGTCCAGCGTGCGCCGGGCATCCACGATGAGCCCGTCGGCGAGCGCGAGCTGCGCCTCCTCGACCTCGTCGGCCATCCGGGACACGAAGCCGGTCCCGTCACCGAGGACGTAGGCGGGCTTGCCGTCCGGACTCGACCACGGCAGCAGCCGCGGAACAGCGTCGGTCATCGTCATCAGCCTCCAGGTGGCGAGGGCGGGCCCCGTTTACGTACGGGGTGTAGCCATTCGGTCACGGGGAGGGGTGGCGGGCAATAGGATGGCGGGACTTTAACGGCAGCTCGCAAGTCCCCGACCTGCCGTGATGCTGGACGCGACCGCATGGCGAGAGGTCATGGCCTTGGACGAGACGACTCCACCCCAGCACTTGAACCCGCTCCAGCGCTTCGGGCGGGACGTCAAACAGGTGAGACTCGCACGGAAGCTGACGCAGAAGCAGCTGGGCACCGCGGCGGGGTACTCCGAGGCGTACGTCAGCAGGGTCGAGGCCGGAAAGCTGCTGCCCCGGCCCAGTATCAAGTTCGCCCAGGGCTGCGATGTCGCCTTCGGGACCGGCGAGTTGTTCACGGACCTGCTGCGCAGGATCGACGACGGCGACCATCCGTCGTGGTTCGTGCCGTACCTGAATCTGGAGCGGAAAGCGTCGAGGATCCTGGACTACTCGACCAGCCTTCCGATGGGGCTCATGCAGACGAAGGACTACGCGCGGGCCATCTTCTGCGCGTACCACTCCCAAGAAGAAGCAGAGGTGATCGAGGGCAAGGTCGCCGCACGGCTGCGCAGGCGTGAGGTCTTCGAAAGGGAGTCCCCGCCCTCCCTGTGGACAATCCTGCACGAGGCGTGCCTGCGCACCGTCGTGGGGAGCAAGGAGGTCATGGCCGGGCAGCTTGAGCACCTGCTGACCGCAGCAGCCGCACCGCGTATCAACCTCCAGGTCATGCCCTTTTCAGCGGGCGCACCAGCCGCATCGACAAGGCCGTTCACTGTGTTGCGCTTCACTGACGCCCCTGCGGTGCTCTACACCGAGACCCGGGTAGGAGCCAGGATGCATGATTCCGCACAAACGGTCGACGCAGCCCTGGACGACTACGATCTTCTCAGGGCGAACGCGCTGTCCCTTGGCGAATCAACGGCCCTGATCGAGACGCTGCTGAAGGAGTACCGCCCATGAGTGCCGACTTGGATCTCACGGCGGCCCACTGGATCAAGTCGTCCTACAGCGACGCCAACGGCGGCAACTGCCTCGAATTCTCGCCCTCCCACGCCGCCCCCCAAGCCCTCGTCCCCGTGCGGGACAGCAAGGTTCCCGGCGGGCCCGTGGTCGTTGTTTCCGTCACGGGGTGGTCCTCGTTCGTGGCCGCGGTCAAGAATGAGGGGTTCGCCGCCGTCTAGAGGAGGAGCACCCCGTGGACCTGCGTGACGATGCCCGTGCCCTGTCCGACGACCTGATCCGGTTACGGCGGGCGCTGCACCGGATCCCGGAGACCGGGCTCGAACTGCCGCGCACGCAGGAGGCGGTGCTCGCCGAACTGGACGGGCTGCCGCTGGAGATCAGCACCGGTACGGGGCTGAGTTCGGTGACGGCGGTGCTGCGCGGGGCGGGCGACGGTCCCGCCGTGCTGCTGCGCGGCGACATGGACGCGCTCCCGGTGGCCGAGCGGCTGCCGCTGGACTTCGCCGCGGACAACGGGCGGATGCACGCCTGCGGGCACGACCTGCACACCAGCATGCTCATCGGGGCGGCGAGGCTGCTCGCCGCGCACCGGGACCGGCTCGCCGGGGACGTGGTGTTCATGTTCCAGCCGGGCGAGGAGGGGTACGACGGGGCCCGGCACATGCTGGCGGAGGGGGTGTTGGAGGCGGCGGGGCGGCGGCCGGTGGCGGCGTACGCGCTGCACGTCCTGTCGGCGGGACAGCCCACGGGGGTCTTCGGGGCGCGCGGCGGGCCGATGATGTCCGCGTCCAGCGTGCTGCGCGTGACGGTGCGCGGGCAGGGCGGGCACGGCTCGATGCCGCACCGGGCCAAGGACCCGGTGCAGGCTGCCTGCGCGATGGTGACGGCGCTCCAGGCGTGGATCACGCGGAGTTTCGACGTCTTCGACCCGGTGGTCCTGTCGGTCGGAACGCTGCACGCGGGGACGCAGCACAACGTGATCCCGGACACGGCCGAATTCGCCGCCACCGTACGGAGTTTCTCCGACGCCGCCCAGGCGCGGGTCAAGGACGGGACGGTGGAGGTCTGCCGCGGGGTGGCCGCGGCGCATGAGGTCTCCGTGGACGCCCAGTTCATCGAGAACTACCCGGTCACGGTGAACGACGCCGCGGAGGCGGAGTTCGCGGCGCACACGGTGCGCGAGGCGCTGGGCGAGGAACGGTTCGCACCGCGGCCGAATCCGGTGCCGGCGTCGGAGGACTTCTCCCGGGTGCTGGCGGAGGTGCCGGGCGTGATGATGATGCTGGGCGCACCACCCCGCGGCGCCGACCCGGAACACACCCCCAACAACCACTCCCCGCTCGCCGAGTTCGACGACGCGGTCCTGGCCGACGGCGCAGCGGTGTACGCGGAACTGGCGGCACGGCGGCTGTCGAAGGGGTAGGGGCGGTGGCGGCCGGCCCTCCGGCCGCGCATTTTCCGGGGCGTTCACCCGCTCCCACAGCTTGGCCTCCCAGGACGCACCGCCGGCTTCCTGCGGGCCTTGCGCAGGGGTGGACCTGCGCCTGTTCGGCCTCGGGTCCCGTTCGGGATCGCCCAGCGGAGGGGACTCGTACCACTTCTTGACCCCGCCCCACCGTCCGGCACCGTACGGTTGCGGGCGCCCTTGCGCGTACGCGTCGGCCTGCTCGTAGTTGTGCGCCGGCGTCTTGAGCTGCCCGGCCGCGTCGTCCGAGCGGTCGTCGAGGGCCGCGTGGGCCCCCGTGAACGCACGGTGCGTGCCGACGGCCGCTCTTAGAACCTTCTTAACCCCCACCACTATTCACATGGTCATGACATCGAAGCTCATGCGTGGGATTGCTGCGTCGTTGGCGTTGTCGGCTGTTTCGTTCGGGGTGGCCGGGTGTGGGAGGGCGGAGGCGGGGACGCTTCAGGGTGGGCGGTTGACGCTGCCGGTGAACGGGGGGAGTGCGACCGTGGACACCGCGTCGCTGGCGGTGACCGCGCGGGCCGCGGACGGGACGCGGCTGGTGCTGTCCGAGGCGGCCGGCGGCGGGCTGGGGGCACCCGGGCCGGTGACCCGGACGGCCGGCGGGGCGCACTGGTCGTATCCGGACAAGGGCCTGACGGTGACGGTCAGTGCGGCGGACGGCCGGTTGCGGGTCAGGATGCGGGCGGAACGGGACCAGAAGGTCAGCTGGCCGGTGACCGGGACCGACCGGGCCGCCTCCGACCTCCAGTTGCCGCGCGGGGAGGGGCTGGACATCCCGGTGCGGGACGCGTTCTGGAACTCCGGGCCGGGCGGGCTGGCCGGGAGCACGGTGGACGTGGGGGCCGATCTGGCGCTGCCGCTGTGGGGGTTCTCGACGGGCAGCGCGGGCGGTGGCCCGCACGGCACCGGCTCGGCGCCCGGCGGGCCGCGGCACGGCGTGAGTTATCTGACGCCGACGGACCTCGGGACGTCGCTGGCGTTCACCTCCGCGGGCGGCGCGCTGCGGGCGACCGCGGCGCACGACTTCAGCGGCGGGGAGGGGACCTCGGACTACGAGGTGTCGTTCGCGCTGACGGACGGGGACCCGGTCGCGCCGGCGGCGGACTACCGGGCGTACCTGGCGGACCGCGGCCAACTGGGCAGCCTGGCGCGGAAGATCGCGCGGAACCCGGCGAACGGGAAGCTGCTGGGGGCGTTTCACGCGTACGTGTGGGGCGAGGCGCGCACGGCGGCCGGGGTGGCGCGGCTGCGGAAGCTGGGCGTGGACCGGATGTGGCTGGGCTACGACGCGGGGCCGGACCCGATGGACGCGGCGGCGGTGCGGGCGGCGAAGCAGGCGGGGTACCTCGTCGGGCCGTACGACTCGTTCGCCAACGGCCAGGACCCGAAGACGGCGGACAGCCCCACCTCGGCGTGGCCGGGGACGGTGTACCCGGACTTCTGCGTGCGGAAGGCGGACGGGTCGGCGGAGAGCGGGTTCGGGGGGCGCGGGTGCTACCTGAGTTCGCAGGCGTTCGAGCAGGCGGAGCCGTCGCGCCACTACCTGGCGGACCGGACCCGGGCGATGACCGCCAACGGGGCGGACAGCTACTTCCTGGACGTGGACGCGACCGGCGAGGTCTTCCGCGACCACGCGCCGGAGCACACCATGACCAAGGCCGGCGACCGGGCGAACCGGCTGGCCCGGATGCGGCGGCTGGCCCGCGGCTTCGTGCTCGGGTCGGAGTCCGCGCAGCCGTGGGCCAACGGCGTGCTCGCCTTCGACCACGGCTCGGCGACGCCGACCGCGGACGGCCTGTGGGCGCTGGAGCGCGACAAGGGCACCTGGGGCGGCTACTACCCGCAGGACGCGCCGAAGAACTTCTTCCAGCCGGTGGCCCTGCCGGCCGCGCTGGCCACGGCCATGTACGACCCGAAGTACCGGGTGCCGCTCTACGAGACCGCGCTGCACGGCTCGCTGGTCAACGTGGAGCGCTGGGAGCTGTCGTACGACAAGCTGCCGGCGCAGAAGACCACCCGGGCGCTGCTGGCGATGCTCTCCAACACCCCGCTGAACTTCGTGCTGGACGGGCCGTCGCTGACCCGGAACGGGAAGGAACTGGCGGCGTTGCAGCAGTACTTCGCGCCGCTGCACCGGGCCGCGGGGACCGAGCGGATGACGTCGTTCCGGTGGCTGACGGGCGACCGGAGCGTGCAGCGGACGGTGTTCGGGGACGGGGTGCTGACGGTGACGGCCAACTTCGGCGGCACGGCGTACCACGGGCTGCCGGGCGGCTGCGTGGACGCCCGGCTGCGCGGCGACGCCCACCCGCGGCGCCTGTGCCCGGCCCAGGTCAACACCCCGGCCCCGTGAACCGGGCCCGGTAGGAGGCGGCGCCGACCGGGGCGGCGGCGCCTGACCGCCTGCTCCCCCGGCCTGCCCGCCGCCGGCCCCGGTTTCCCTCACAGGGACGGGCCCCCGCCGCTGAGGTCCGCGTTCCGCGGGCGAAACACGGACGATGCGGACAGGTAACAGGCGCGTCGCAGGCTGGCGGGTATGACAGTGACCGGCATACCGCCCACCGGTGCCGCTCCGGCGGCCGCTGCGCGCCCTGGCCGCGCCCCGGTGCGGGTGGTGGTGATCGGCGGCGGGATGGCCGCCGCCCGGCTCGTGCACCGGCTGACCGCCGCGCCGGACGGCCCCGGCCGCGTCCCCGGATCCGCCCCGCTGCGGATCACCGTCCTCGCCGAGGAGCCGCACCCGCCGTACAACCGGGTGCTGCTCACCGAGGTGCTGGCCGGCCGCTACCCGCCCCGGGTCATCGCACTGCCGGCGCCCGGCAACGGGGCCGAGTGGCGCGGCGGCGTCCGGGCGGTCCGGATCGACCGGGCGGCGCGGCGGGTGCGGACCGGGGACGGCCGGGAGACCGGGTACGACGTGCTGGTGCTGGCCACCGGCGCGCGTCCGGTGCTGCCGCCGCTGCCCGGGGTGCCCGCCGCGGGGCGGCCGGAGCTGCCGGACGGGCTGCGGCCGCTGCGCACCCTGGACGACTGCACCGCGCTGGCCTCGGCGGTCCGGCCCGGACTGCCGGCGGTGGTGGTCGGCGGCGGGCCGCTGGGGGTCTCGGCCGCCCGGGCGCTGGCCGGGCGCGGGGCCCGGGTCCTGCTGGCCGAGCGGCACCCGCATCTGATGCACCGTCAGCTGGATCCCGAGGCGGCGGCGCTGCTCCGGGACCACCTCACCGGGCTCGGCGTCGAGGTCCGCACCGGGTGCCCGGTCGGCGCCGTCCGCACCCGGCCGGCCCCCGCCCCCGGGGCGCCGCGGGCGCGCCGGGTGACCGCCGTCGCCCTGGCCGGCGGGCCGCCGCACCCCGCCGCCCTGGTCGTGGCGGCCTGCGGGGCCCGCCCGCGCACCGGCCTGGCGCGGGCCGCCGGCCTGGCGGTCGGCACCGGCATCCGGGTGGACGGCGCGCTGCGCACCAGCGACCCGCGCATCCACGCCCTCGGGGACTGCGCCGAGCACGACGGCACCGTCTACGGCCTGGCGACGCCCGCCCTGGAACAGGCCGATGTGCTCGCCGGCGTCCTGACCGGCGACGGCCGCGCCCGCTACACCGGCACCCGGTCCCTGACCCGGCTGACCCTGTCCGGCGACGGCTTCCTCGACCTCGCCGCGTTCGGCGACCCCGTACCGCGCCCCGGCGACGACGTGGCCCGGCTCTCCGACCCCACCCGCGGCACCTACCGCAAGGTCGTCGTGCGCGGCGACCGGCTGGTCGGCGGGGTGCTGGTCGGCGCGCTCGGCAGCGTCGGCGCGCTCGCCCGGGCCTGGGAGGGCACCGAACCGCTCCCCGCGGACCGCGGGCCCCTGCTCCACCTGCTCACCGACGACGGAGGCTCCTGATGCCCACGACGGCTTTCCCCGAGCGGCCCACGCTCGTGCTCATCGGGCACGGCATGGTCGGCCAGCGCTTCCTCGAAGCGCTCGCCGGGCGCGGCCTGACCGCCACCCACCGGGTGGTCGTGTTCGCCGAGGAGCCACGGCCGGCGTACGACCGGGTCCGGCTCACCTCGTACTTCTCCGGCACCACCCCGCAGGAGCTCGGTCTGACGGACCCGGCGTTCCTGCGCGACCACGGCATCGAACTGCGCCTGGACGACCCGGCCGCGCACATCGACCGGGCCGCGCGCCGGGTCACCGCCCGCTCCGGACTGACCGTCGGCTACGACACCCTGGTGCTGGCCACCGGCTCGGCGCCGTTCGTCCCGCCGGTGCCGGGCCGGGACGCGCAGGGCTGCTTCGTCTACCGCACCATCGAGGACCTGCTCGCCATCGAGGCGTACGCGAAGCGCGGGGCGAAGACCGGCGCGGTGGTCGGCGGCGGCCTGCTCGGCCTGGAGGCGGCCGGCGCGCTCCAGGGGCTCGGACTGGACACCCACATCGTGGAGTTCGCCCCGCGGCTGATGCCGGTGCAGGTCGACGAGGGCGGCGGCGCGGCGCTGCTGCGCACCGTCGAGGGCCTGGGCCTGACCGTGCACACCGGCACCGGCACCCAGGAGATCACCGCCGGACCGGACGGCGCGGTCACCGCGATGCGGCTGTCCGACGGCGGCGAACTGGCCACCGACCTGGTGGTGTTCTCGGCCGGTGTCCGGCCGCGCGACCAGCTGGCCCGGGACTGCGGGCTGGCGGTCGGCGAGCGCGGCGGCGTCACCGTCGATGCGCAGTGCCGCTCGGTCACCGACCCGCGGGTGTTCGCCATCGGCGAGTGCGCGCAGGCCGCCGACGGCCGGGTGTACGGGCTGGTGGCCCCCGGCTACGAGATGGCCGCGGCGGCGGCCGCCGCGCTCGCCGGGGACGACGCCGCCTTCACCGGCGCCGACCTGTCCACCAAACTCAAGCTGCTCGGCGTGGACGTCGCGTCCTTCGGCGACGCGCACGGCACCGCCCCGGACTGCCTGGACGTGGTCTACGCCGACTCCCGGGCGGGCCTGTACAAGAAGCTCGTCATCGGGGCGGACGGCACCCTGCTCGGCGGGGTGCTGGTCGGCGACGCGGAGGCGTACGGCACGCTGCGGGCGCTGACCGGCTCGGTGCCGCCGGTCGCGGCCGAGCAGCTGGTGCTGCCGGCCGGCGCGGGGGCCCCGGCGCAGCTCGGCCCGGACGCGCTGCCCGGCGACGCGGTCATCTGCTCCTGCCACAACGTCACCAAGGAGGCGATCCAGGCGCACCACACCCTGGCCGAGGTCAAGCGCTGCACCAAGGCCGGCACCGGCTGCGGCGGCTGCGTCAAGCTCGTCGGGCAGCTGCTGCCGGAGTCCGGGGACGCGGGGCTGTGCGGCTGCTTCCCGCACGGCCGCCAGGAGCTGTACGAGATCGTGCGGGTCAAGCGGATCACCGCGTTCGCGCAGCTGCTCGACGAGCACGGGCACGCGGCGGCGCGCGGCGGGGACGGCTGCGAGGTGTGCAAACCGGCGGTCGCCTCCATCATCGCCTCGCTCGCCCCGTCGATCGGCGCGGACGGCCACGTCCTGGACGGCGAGCAGGCCGCGCTCCAGGACACCAACGACCACTTCCTGGCCAACCTCCAGAAGAACGGCTCCTATTCGGTCGTGCCGCGCATCCCGGGCGGCGAGATCACCCCCGACAAGCTCATCGTGATCGGCGAGGTGGCGCGCGACTTCGGGCTCTACACCAAGATCACCGGCGGGCAGCGGATCGACCTCTTCGGCGCCCGGGTCGAGCAGCTGCCGCGGATCTGGGCCCGCCTGGTGGACGCCGGCTTCGAGTCCGGGCACGCGTACGGCAAGTCGCTGCGGACCGTGAAGTCCTGCGTGGGGCGGACCTGGTGCCGCTACGGCGTCCAGGACTCGGTGCGCATGGCGATCGACCTGGAGCTGCGCTACCGCGGGCTGCGGGCCCCGCACAAGCTGAAGGCGGCGGTGTCCGGCTGTGCCCGGGAGTGCGCCGAGGCCCGCTCCAAGGACTTCGGCGTGATCGCCACCGCCGGCGGCTGGAACCTCTACGTCGGCGGCAACGGCGGCGCCACCCCGCGCCACGCGGACCTGCTCGCCCAGGACCTCTCCGACGCGGAACTGGTGCGGCTGATCGACCGGTTCCTGATGTTCTACATCCGCACCGCCGACCGGCTGGAGCGCACCAGCGCCTGGCTGGAACGGATCCCGGGCGGGCTGGACCACGTCCGGGACGTGGTGGTCCGCGACGCGCTCGGCCTGTGCGCCGAACTGGAGGCGCTGATGGCGGCCCACGTGGCGCACTACCGCGACGAGTGGGCGCAGACCCTCGACGACCCCGCGAAGCTGGCCCGGTTCGTGTCCTTCGTGAACGCCCCGGACACCCCCGACCCGGTCGTCGGCTTCGTCCCCGAACGCGACCAGATCAAGCCCGACCTGCCGCTGCTGGACATCGGCCGGCGGCCCACCGAGGACGTCCTGCTGGAAGGGAGCACCCGATGACGACCACCGCACCCGAGAAGACCGGCCTGGAGGTCCAACTCGACGTCGGCGGGGGGTGGTTGCCCGTCTGCGCGCTGGCCGCGCTGGTCCCCGGCCGGGGCGTCGCGGCCCTGCTGCCGGACGGCCGGCAGGCGGCGGTGTTCCGCGACCGGCACGGCCGGCTCTACGCGATCGGCAACCGCGACCCGTTCACCGGCGCCGCGGTCCTCGCCCGCGGCCTGACCGGCACCGACCGGGGCCGCCCGTTCGTGGCGTCGCCGCTGCTCAAGCAGCGGTTCGACCTGCGGACCGGGGAGTGCCTGGACGACCCGTCGGTGCGGGTGGCGGCCTACCGGGTGCGGACCCGGCCTGCGGACGGCCGGGCGTAGGCTGGGTGACCCCCTACCGAGGAGTAACGGCGTGACCCGGTGGAACACCAGCCACATCCCCGACCAGACCGGCCGCGCGGCCGTCGTCACCGGCGCCAACAGCGGTCTGGGCTACGTCACCGCCCGCGAACTGGCCCGGCGCGGCGCCCGGGTGGTGCTCGCCTGCCGCAGCACCGGGCGCGGCACCGCGGCGCTGGCCCGGCTGCGCGCCGAAGTACCCACCGCCGAGGCGGAGTTCCGGCCGCTGGACCTGGCCGACCTGGCATCCGTCCGGCACTTCGCCGACGGCCTGGCCGACTTCTGCGGCGACCGGCTCGACCTGCTGATCAACAACGCCGGGGTGATGGCGCTGCCGTACCGCACCACCGCGGACGGCTTCGAGATGCAGTTCGGCACCAACCACCTGGGCCACTTCGCGCTCACCGGCCTGCTGCTGCCCAAGCTGCTGGCCACCCCCGGGGCGCGGGTCGTCACGGTCTCCAGCATGCTGCACCTGGCGGCCAACGTGGACCTCACCGACCTCAACGCCGAGCGCGGATACCACCGGTGGCGCGCCTACGGCCGCTCCAAGAGCGCCAACCTGCTGTTCACCCACGAGCTGGCCCGACGGCTGGCCGCGGCCGGGTCCGGGGTCGTCGCGGCCGCCGCGCACCCCGGCTACGCGGCCACCAACCTCCAGACGGCCGGCGTGCGGATGGAGGACCGCAAGGCCGCCGAGCGCCTGGCGGAGCTGGGCAACCGGCTGATCGCGCAGCCCGCCGAGGGCGGCGCGCTGGGCACCCTGTGCGCGGCCACCGCCCCGCACATGCGGCCGGACGCCTTCATCGGGCCGCGCAGCGGCCTGCGCGGCGCCCCGGCCCGCTCGTTCCGCGCCCCGTGGACCACCGACGCCCGCACCGCCGCCCGGCTGTGGACGGCGTCCGAGGAGCTGACCGGCGTACGGTTCCCGCTCGCCGGGGCGTGAGGGCCTCTCCGGCGGGCGCGCGCACCGGGTGACCGGCGCGCGGCCCGCCGCCCGCCGTCAAGATCCCGTGAAGATCACCGGGTGCCCCGCCAAGGCCGCGCCAAGGCCGCTCGCGGGCCGCCGCCGGGCCCCGCACGCTGGGCTGGTCCCACCCGTGCCGCACGGAGGTACGCCCCACGATGTCCACGGTGTCGCAGCCCGCCAACCGGCCCGAGCAGCCGCCCCCGGCGCCCGCCACCGGCGCCGCCGCCCCGGACCCGGCCGCCACCACCGACCGGCACCGCCTCACCGCCCTCCAGGGCCTGGCCGCGCTCTCCCTGGACGCGATGGCCTCCGTCGCGTACGGGCCGGAGTCGATCGTGCTGGTCCTGGCCGCGGCCGGCGCCCACGGCCTCGGCTTCACCCTCCCGGTCACCCTCGCCATCGCCGTCCTCCTGGCCGTCCTGGTGGCCTCCTACCGGCAGGTCATCGCCGCGTTCCCGGACGGCGGCGGCTCCTACGCCGTCGCCCGGACCCACCTGGGCCGGCGCCCGGCCCTGGTCGCCGCCGCCTCCCTCGTCCTGGACTACGTCCTCAACGTCGCCGTCTCGGTGACCGCCGGCGTCGCCGCCCTCACCTCCGCCTTCCCCGCCCTCTACGGCCAGCGGCTGTGGATCTGCCTGGCCGTGCTGGTCCTGGTGACCGCGGTCAACCTGCGCGGGATCGCCGACTCGGCCCGGGCGTTCCTGCTGCCCACCGCCGTCTTCGTGGGCGCGGTGCTGGCCATGATCGCGGTCGGGCTGTTCCGGGACGCCCCGGCCTCCACCGCCACCGCCGCCGGCCACCCCTCCGTCCTCGCCCAGCACGCCACCTCCGTCGGCGCGCTGCTGCTGCTCCGGGCGTTCGCCTCCGGCTGCTCGGCGCTGACCGGCGTGGAGGCGGTCGCCAACGCCGTACCGTCCTTCCGTGCCCCGGCCGCCCGCCGCGCCCAGCGCACCGAGGTCGCGCTCGGCGCGCTGCTCGGCGCCATGCTGATCGGCCTGTCGCTGCTGATCGGCCGCTTCCACCTCCAGCCCGTCGAGGGCGTCACCGTCCTCGCCCAGCTCGCCGACGCCTCGTTCGGCCACAACGGGGCCTTCTACCTCGTCCAGTTCGCCACCGTGGTGCTGCTCGCGCTGGCCGCCAACACCTCCTTCGGCGGGCTGCCGGTCCTGATGGGCCTGCTGGCCCGCGACAACTACCTGCCGCACGTCTTCGGCCTCAAGGCCGACCGCCAGGTGCACCGGCACGGCGTCCTGGCCCTGGCCGCGGCCGCCGCACTGCTGCTGATCCTCTCCGGCGGCGACGTCAACACCCTCGTCCCGCTCTTCGCCATCGGCGTGTTCGTCGGCTTCACCCTCTGCCAGGCCGGCATGGTCCGCCACTGGTACCGCCGGCGGTCCGCCGGGTGGGCCGGCAAGGCGCTGCTCAACGGCTCCGGCGCGCTGCTCACCGCCGCGTCCGCGGTGGTCGTGACCGCCACCAAGTTCACCGACGGCGCCTGGCTGATCGTCCTCGCGCTGCCCCTGCTGGTCCTCACCTTCGAGGCCGTCCACCGCGCCTACGGGCGGATCGCGGACCGCCTCGGCCTCGGCCGGGTCCCGGAGCCGCCGCACCGCACCCGCTCCCTGGTCGTCGTCCCGGTCTCCCACCTGTCCCGGCTCACCGGCGAGGCGCTGGGCGCCGCGGTCTCCCTGGGCGACGAGGTGATCGCCGTCACCGTCACCCACGACGCCCCCGAGGACCGCTCCGCCGCCGAGGCCCTGCGCCGCGACTGGGAACTGTGGAACCCCGGCGTGGACCTGCTCGAACTCCCCTCCGCCACCCGCTCCCTGGGCCGCCCCCTCGCCTCCTACGTCCGCGCCCTGGCGGCCCGCCGCCCCGACGCCCGGATCACCGTCCTGATCCCCGAGGCCGAACCCGCCCACGTGTGGCAGCGGCTGCTCCAGAACCAGCGGGGCGGCGTGGTGGCCCACGCGGTGCGGCGGGATACGGATGCGGTGATCTGCCGCCTGCGGTTTCGGCTGACGCCGTAGGTCACGTACGTGGTCGGCTGTCCCGCCGTGGGGGTGTCTGTCTTTCCGCCTTCGGCGGA
>NZ_JALMUV010000048.1 GCF_023155275.1 Streptomyces rhizoryzae | reverse complement strand
CTCCGCCCTCCTGCGCGGCGTCGAGCGCCTCTCCGGATACGACCTCAAGGGCTGAAGCCCCGGGGCCCGGGGCGCCCGGACGGCCGGGCACCCCGGGCCGGAGCACCGACTGCCGGCGTCGCGGCCGCCGCACTGCGGCCGCGGCGCCGGCCGTGCCGTCCGCCGGGCCCGCGCGGGCCCGGCGCTCCGTCCGCGCGTGGTGGGCGCCGAGGTGCGCGCCCGCGGAGCCCGGCGCAGGCTGGAGGCATGACCGAGCATCCGCCCGTCATCGTGCACCCGCCGACGCCGTCCGGAGGCCGCCGGGTGACGGTGCACGGGCAGATCGTCGGGCTGGCCCACGGCCGGGGCGACGTGGCCGAGTTCCTGCGCCGGGCGGGTGTCGCCGACCCCGCCGAGGACATCGCCCTGGACGACCCCCGCCTGGTCGAATGGCGCGGCGGCTCCCTGGACGACTGGCCGATGCCGCCCCCCTGACCCACCCCGCCGCCCCTTCCCCGCCTGTCGCCCCGCCCCGCAGCGCCCTGTCCGATTTCCGCCGGAGGCGGCCGGCCGGAGGGCGCACAGTAGGGGTGTGATGAGCGAGGACAGCAGGTACGAGGCGGTGCGGAGCCGGGACGGCCGGTTCGACGGGGCGTTCTTCTTCGCGGTGTCCACCACCGGCATCTACTGCCGGCCGAGCTGCCCCGCCACCACCCCCCGCCGACGCAACGTCACCTTCTTCCCGACCGCCGCGGCCGCCCAGGGCTCCGGTTTCCGCGCCTGCCGCCGGTGCCGCCCGGACGCCGTCCCCGGGTCGGCCGAGTGGAACATCAGGGCCGATGTCGTCGGCCGGGCGATGCGGCTGATCGGCGACGGCGTGGTCGACCGGGAGGGCGTCGGGGGCCTGGCCGCCCGGCTCGGCTACAGCGCCCGGCAGGTGCAGCGCCAGCTGACCGCCGAACTCGGCGCCGGTCCGGCCGCGCTGGCCCGCGCCCAGCGTGCGCACACCGCGCGGGTGCTGCTCCAGACCACCGGCCTGCCGGTCGCCGACATCGCCTTCGCGGCGGGCTTCGCCAGCATCCGCCAGTTCAACGACACCATCAAGGAGGTCTACGCGCTCACCCCGAGCGCGCTGCGCGCCGTCCGCCCCGGAGCCCGCTCCGGCCCGGCCGCACCGCCCGCCGCCGGGGTGCTGCCGCTGCGGCTGGCGTTCCGCGGCCCGTACGCGGCGCGGCAGCTCTTCGACTACCTCGCGGACCGGGCGCTGGCCGGTGTCGAGGAGGTCACCGGGGAGCCCGGCCGCCGCACGTACCGGCGCACGCTGCGGCTCCCGCACGGCACCGGCATCGCGGAGGTCGACGAGGCCGCCGGCGACGGCTGGCTGGACTGCCGGCTGCACCTCACCGAGCTGCGGGACCTGGCCACCGCCGCCCAGCGCGTCCGCCGGCTGTTCGACCTGGACGCCGATCCGTACGCGGTCGGCGAACGGCTCGGCGGGGACCCCGTCCTGGCGCCGCTGGTCGCCCGCCGGCCGGGACTGCGGTCGCCGGGGGCGGCCGACCCGGACGAGCTCGCGGTGCGCGCCGCCCTCGGCCGCCGGACCGGCACCGCCGCCGCCCGGGCCCTGGGGGGACGCCTGGTCGCGGCGTACGGCACGCCGCTGCCACGGCCTTCCGGCGCCCTCACCCACCTCTTCCCGCGCCCCGCCGACCTGGCGGGGATCCCGGACGCCGGGCCGGCCGTGCCCGGGATGTCCGCGCCGCGCGCCGCCACCCTGCGGACCCTGGCCGCCGCGCTCGCCGCCGGGGACGTCATCCTGGACGCCGGCACCGACCGCGACCGGACGGAACGCGCGCTCCGCGGTCTGCCCGGCATCGGCCCCTGGACCGCCGGCTACATCCGGATGCGGGCCCTGGGCGACCCCGATGTCCTGCTCGCCGCGGCGCCGGACACCGGCGGCGACCCGGCGGCCTGGCAGCCCTGGCGTTCGTACGCCACACACCACCTCTGGGCCGCCGCCCCGTCCACCGGGGCGACGGCAGACCGACCGACCGGACAGGACGACCGCGCATGACCCTCTACACCACCCTCGACAGCCCGCTGGGCACACTGCTGCTGGTCGGCGAGCCCGACCCCGGCGCCCCCGGCGGCACCGCCCTCGCCTCGCTGTCCGTGCCGGACCAGAAGGGCGGCGCGGCCGTCCGGGACGGCTGGACGCACGACCCGGACGCGTTCGCCGGGATCGCCCGGCAGCTGCGGGCCTATTTCGAGGGAGCGCGCGCCCCCTTCGCGCTCGCGCCCGCCCCGGTGCGCGGGACGGACTTCCAGCGCCGCGTCTGGGCGGCCCTGGAGGCCATCCCGTACGGGACGACCACCACCTACGGGGCGATCGCGGCCGCCATCGGGGCGCCGCGCGGCGCCGTCCGCGCCATCGGCACGGCGATCGGCGCCAACCCACTGCTGGTCATCCGGCCCTGCCACCGCGTCATCGGCGCCGACGGCTCGCTCACCGGCTACGCGGGCGGCCTGGCGCGCAAGCGGCAGCTGCTCCGGCTCGAAGGGGTGGCGGTCCCGGACGGCGACTGACGGAGCCGGGCGGGCCGGCTCCCGCCGCCGTCAGAGCATCGATCCGCCGGTCACGTCGAACCGCTGGCCGGTGATCCACCGGGAGTCGTCCGAGGCGAGGAACGCCACCACGTCGGCGACGTCCGTGGTCCGGCCGAGCCGGTTGAACACCGAGATGGCCGCGAGGGCCGCCTGCGCCTCGGGAGTTGACCGCATCGCCGCGTTCATGTCGGTCTCTATGAAGCCCGGCGCCACGGTGTTGACCGTGATCCCGCGCTCGCCGAGATCCTTGGCCAGCGTCCGGGTCAGGGTGTCGATCGCGCCCTTGGAGACCCCATAGGCGATGGTCGAGGGGAAGGCCGTGGTCGTCACCGCGGACGAGATGTTGACGATCCGCCCGCCGTCCCGCATCCGCCGCAGGCCGTGCTGGATGAGGAAGAACGGCGCCTTGGTGTTGACCGCGATGGTGCGGTCGAACTCCTCCGGCGTCACCTCGCCGATGTGCCCGGGCAGGCTGATCGCCGCGTTGTTGACGAGGATGTCCAGGCCGGGCGCCGCGCCGGACGCGGCCAGTTCCGCGTCGAAGGCGGCGAACAGCGCCTCGGCGTCGCCCGGCACGCCCAGCTCCGCGTTGATCAGGAACGCCCGGCCGCCCTCGTCCCGGATGGTCTCGACGGTCTCCTTGGCCGCGATGTCGTTGCTCCCGTAGTGGACGGCGACCAGCGCACCGTCCCGGGCGAGGCGCTGCGCGATGCCCCGGCCGATGCCCCGGCTGGATCCGGTCACCAGCGCGGTCTTTCCGTTGAGGTCACCCATGGTCGAATTCGGCCTTCCGTAGTGCTCATGGCGGCCCGTTGCCGCCGTGACCGGGGTCGTGCGTGCGCGGGCGCGGCGGGAGCCGGCGGACCGGCTCCCGGCCGGACGGGCCGCCCGGTCGCCGGCTCGTCGTCCGCCCACGTGGTCAACGGGCCCGGCGGGCCCGCGACGAAGGGAGGATGGACCGCGCGGGCCCATCGGGGAAGCGGTGGGCGGGCGGACCGGTGCCGGTCCGTCCGGCCCGCTCAGCGGTGGGGGACCACCGCCGTCAGCGTCGAGACGAACACCGGTTCGCCGTGCTGCGTGCCGGTGACCTCGACCGCTGCGGTGCCCGGGACCGCCGTCGGCAGCCGGTGCGCCTCGATCAGACAGGGTGCGCCGTGCTCCGCGTACCGGCGGAACTCCGTGGCGAACGCGTACGGGACGAACGGCTCGGGAGCGGTCAGCACGCGGGCCGCCTGCTGCGCCGCGTCCAGCAGCGCCAGGCCGGGGATGTGATCGTTCGCCGGGTTGACGACGGTGGCGTGGCCGGGTGCGATCCGCAGCCGCCAGCGGCCCGGGTGCCCGGTGGGGGAGAGCAGCACATCGCGGTCGGCGGCGCTGCCGGTCAGCTCCGGTGGGACGGCCCCGGGGAGCGGGCCGGGGGCGCGGCGCGCGGTGAGCCGTTCCCCGCGCAGCCGCCGGTAGACGGCCGGGGAGGTCACGTTCACGTGCGAGTGGCCGCGCGCCACGATGCGGTCGCCGTCCCGGAGCGTCATGTCGAAGCGGCTGCCGGCCAGCATGCCGGCCCGCATCCGGGTCCGGCTGCACTCGACCCCGATGGTCAGCCGCGTCGGCCCCTCCCCGGCCACGTGGTAGTCGGGATCCGTGGTGTAGACGAGGTCGCCGAGGATGAAGTGGTGGCCGAGCGGAACGTCGAACTCGGCGTGCGACAGCAGCAGTCCGGCCTGCCGGATGGTTTCTCCGGCGAGGAGGACGTGGTGCCGGCCGTGGCGCGGGGCGAGGTAGTGGTGGTCGTGGGGCCACCGGGCGGTCACCGTGAAGCGGCCCGGACCCAGTCGGCGCCACGCCGTGATCAGGACGTCCTCGGCGCGGGGGCGGTGCACCAGCTCGCGGGGGACGGGGGTGACCGCCGTCCGCCGCGCCGGGGCCGGGGCGGGGTGGTTCCGGACCGGCTGGGCCTGACGTCGGGTCGCGGGCCGAACCGCACCGCTGACCTGCAACGTGTCGCTCATGACAGCCCCTAGGCATCAAAACGGGAGAGCTCCGGACACGGTTAAGATACGTACCATCCGGTTTTCTTTTCAATGGAGGTGCGGGGGACCCATGGAACTGGAGGAGACTTGAGCCGTAGCGAAATGCTGAGAGACTCAAGCCTTTGAGGAATGGGAGGCGTCCTGTGGCACGTCAGGACCGCGCGATCAGGACCCGGCGAGTGATTCTGGAAGCCGCCGCGTCGGTCTTCGACGAGCTCGGATTCGACCGCGCGACCATCGCGGAGATCCTCGCGCGCGCGGGGGTGACGAAGGGCGCCCTGTACTTCCACTTCCCCTCCAAGGAGGAACTCGCGCTCGCCGTCCTGCACGAGCAGGTGCTGGACATCTCGGTGCGCCCGCAGGCGATCAAACTCCAGGAGTTCGTCGACGCCGGCCAGGTCCTGGCGTACCGGCTCCGGCACGATCCGATCCAGCGCGGCGCCGCCCGCCTCGCCATCGAGCAGGGCTCCAACCACCTCGACCGCAAGCAGTCGATGACGGCGTGGTCCGCGTTCGTCGAGGGCCTGCTCAACGAGGCGAAGGCGCGCGGCGAAATGCTGGAGAGCGTCAACGTCCGGGACACCGCCGAGCTGTTCGTCGGTGCCTTCGCCGGCCTCCAGATGATGTCGAAGGCGTTCACCAACCAGGGCGACCTCAGCCACCGGCTCACGGTGTTCTTCGAGCACGTCCTGCCGACCATCGCGGTGCCCGCCATACTCGCCAGACTCAGACTCGACCCCGAGCGCGGCGCCCGGCTCGACGCCGAACTCCAGCGGGAGGCGGCCGGGGAGGCGCCCGCCGCGGACCCGGGCACGGCCGCGGACGGTGAGGGGAAGGCCCTGGTCGACGCGGCGCCCTGAGGGGCCCCGCCGGCGCCCCGCGGCCCGCTCGCGATCCCTCGGTCGGCTGATTGTCAGTGGTGTGCGGTTCACTGGATCCAGTGTCCCGAACGAGTGCGGGGCGCGGCCGCGAGGTGCCGGGTCGAGGCCGGTACGAGTCCCGGCCGAGTCCGGGCCGAGACCGGCGCGGGATCAGGTCGGGGCCGGGGCGGGGCCGGGGCGGGATGAGGACGGGAACGGGGGAGGTCCGATGGGCGGGGTGCCGAACGGAGCGGAGAGCTCCACGTGCCGTGCGGTGTACGGGAGTTGGCGCGGCCGGGGGCGCGTCCGGGGAGCGCGGCGGCGGCCCGGGGCGGCGGACGTGAGGGAGATCACCGCCCGGGGGGTGAGACGGGCCCCGGGGCCGCGGAATAGCCCCTCCGGCTGACACGTTCGTCATGCACGTATCAGGGCCCGCCCCTGTCCGCACGCCGTGCGGCGCCGCGCACGGCGCACCGCTCTCCGCCACTCCTGCCGCCTGGAGGCCACCCGCATGACCCCGACGACGACGGACCAGCTCCCCGCCAGGACGGCGGACCGCGCCGCGCCGCTGCCGCCGCCCCCCGAGGGCCGCCACCGCAGAGCGCGCGCCGGGATCGTCCCCGTCCTCGCGTTCGCGGGCATCGTCGTCGCGGTGATGCAGACCCTGCTCGTCCCGGTCATCAAGGACCTGCCGGCCCTGCTCGGCACGGCGCCCGGCAACGCCACCTGGGTCATGACCGCCACCCTCCTCGCCGGCGCCGTCGCCACCCCGATCATGGGCCGCCTCGGCGACCTCCACGGCAAGCGCCGGATGCTGCTGGCCAGCCTCGCCGTGATGGTCGTCGGGTCGCTGATCTGCGGCTTCACCAGCCAGCTGCTGGTCATGATCGTCGGCCGGGCGCTCCAGGGCTTCGCGATGGGCGCGATACCCCTCGGCATCGGCCTGATGCGCGACGAACTCCCCCGGGAGCGCCTGGGCTCGGCGATGGCCCTGATGAGCTCCTCGATCGGCGTCGGCGGCGGACTCGCGCTGCCCGCCGCGGCGCTGGTGGCCCAGCACACCGACTGGCACACGCTGTTCTTCGGTGCCGCCGGGCTCGGCGTGCTCTCCATGCTGCTCACCGTGCTCGTCGTCCCGGAGACGGCGGTGCGGGCGCCCGGCCGCTTCGACGTCGCCGGCGCCCTCGGCCTGACCGCCGGGCTCGTCGCCCTGCTGCTGCCCATCACCAAGGGCAGCGACTGGGGCTGGGGCTCGCCCACCACCCTCGGGCTGTTCGGGGCCGCGGCGCTGATCCTGGTGCTGTGGGGCGTGATGGAGCTGCGGATCGCCGACCCGCTGGTCGATCTGCGCACCACCGCCCGGCGCGAGGTGCTGCTCACCAACCTCGCCTCCATCACGGTCGGCGTGGCGTTCTACGCCATCTCCCTGGTGCTGCCGCAGCTGCTCCAGCTGCCGAAGGCGACCGGCTACGGCCTCGGCCAGTCGATGGTGGTGGCCGGGCTGTGCGTGGCGCCGCTGGGCCTGACGATGATGTTCGTGGCGCCGCTGTACGCCCGGATCGCCGCCCGGCGCGGCCCGAAGGTCTCCCTGCTGATCGGCATGCTGGTCATCGGCGTCGGCTACGGCGGCGGTATCGGCCTGATGCAGGCGCCCTGGCAGACCGTCATCATCGCGGTGGTGGTCGGCGCGGGCATCGGCCTGGCGTACTCCTCCCTCCCGGCGCTGATCATCGGCGCGGTCGACCCGTCCGAGACCGGTGCGGCCAACGGGCTGAACACCCTGATGCGGTCCATCGGCACCTCGGTGTCGAGCGCCGTGATCGGCATGGTGCTGGCCCATATGTCGGAGCCGCTGGGCCCGGTCGCGGTCCCGACGATGGCCGGCTTCCGCGTCTCCTTCCTGATCGCCACGGCCGCCGTCGCCCTCGGCGTGCTGCTGGCCGCCTTCCTGCCGTCCCCGCGCACGGCACCGGGGCAGGGACGGGTGCGGGCACGGGAGACGTTGGTGGCGGCCGCGGAGTCGGGCGGTGAGTCGGGGGTGGAGCCGAGTGCGGAGCCGGGCGCCGGGCGGGGTGCCGATGCGGTCGGTGGCTCGGGGGGTGTTGAGGCCGTTGGGGCGGCGAGCCCTGATGGCCCGTCAGGTCTTGCTGGGTCGGTGGGCTCGGTGAGGTCCGCTGATGCGGCTGGTGCGCCGGGCTCGGTGGGTTCCGCCGAGGGGCGCGGGAGTGCGTTCCTGGGGCGGGTGGTGGACGCCGCGGGCGGCGTGGTCGCGCGGGCCACGGTCACGCTGATCGACCGTCAGGGGCGGCAGGCCGGCGTCACCACCGCCGACGCCGACGGGATGTACGCGCTCGCCGCCCCCGCCGCGGGCACCTACGTCCTCACCGCCACCGCTCCCGGCCACGCCCCGCAGGCCGCGTCCGCCACCTACGACGGCGAGACCGCGAGGGCCGGGACGGACCTGGTCCTCACGGCCGTCGGCAGCCGGCTGCGCGGCACCGTGCGGGGCGGTCCGGAGGGGGCCGGGCTGGCCGGGGCCGGCGTCGTGCTCACCGACGGCCACGGGGACGTGGTGGCCCGTACGGCGACCGATGCCGAGGGCAGGTGGGCGGTCGCCCAACTGCCCGACGGGGACTACACCCTCGTCCTGAGCGCGCCGGGCCATCAGCCGCAGGCGCGTGCGGTGCGGTTGGGTGGCGGCGACGGGGTTGGGGTCGGTGCTGGTGCCGGTGCCGAGGGGGGTGAACCGGCCGCGTCCGCCGGGGAGTTCGAGGTCCGGCTCCGGCCGACGGCCACGGTGCGGGGGACGGTCCGCGGGCCGGACGGGCAGCCGGTGGCCGACGCGTCCGTGACGCTGCTGGAGGACGGCGCGGTCGCCGGCCACACCGTCACCGGCCCGGACGGCGCCTACGCCTTCACCGATCTGAGCGGGCGGCACTACACCCTTTCGGCCGCGGGGTACCCGCCGCAGGCGGAGCCGATATCCCTGGCGGGGGGCGCGGACGCCTGGGTTGAGGTGGCGCTGTCCCAGCGGTGAGGGGTCTGCCCGCGCTGTGGTTACGGCGGGGTGGGTTGTTTGTGGCTGTCCCACGTTGTCGTCGTTGCGCGCCGTGGGTGTTCTTTGTGGGGCCGCCCCACGTTGTCGTCGCTGGGCGCCGTGGGTGGCTGGGGTGGCCTCGGCGTTCCGCCGTGGGTGGGGGGCGGAGGGGCTGCCCCGGGGTACGTCCTCGGTGCGGGCGCTTCTGGTCCGTGTGATGAGGAATACCCCGCGGTTCGCTCCAGATCCTGCGGGCGCACCCCGGGTCATCCCCTCCGCCCCGCACCGTCGCCGACTTTCCCCCGGTGGGCCCCCTTCCCTGCGGCCGTTGGTGGCGGTGCGCGGTCTCGTCCCCCTGGAGGGTGGCTGAGGCCCCTGGAGGGGCCCTTGAGACGGGTCTTGCCCCTGTCGGTGAGGCGGCCCCCGTTGGGTGGGGTGGGCTTGAGGGGCCCTTTGGGGTGGGCTCGGGAGGGGGACCGGGCGCGGGTGCGGCCTTCGGGGGTGGGGACGGTCGGCCGGTCCGGCGTTCGGCGTGGGGGGCCGTGGTCGGGGAGGGCCGGGGTGGCGCCGGGTGGCCGGAATGGGGTGGTGGGGTGCAACCCCCGTGTCAAGTGGGGCGTCTCCTCTACACCCTATGGTGGGATTTCGGTCGAGTGGGGGCGGCCGCCGTGGTCCGGGTGGCCGGCGGTGCCACCAGCGCCGACGTCCTGGGCCCGGTCCTGCGCACATCCGGGCGGCCGGGGCGTCCACCGTGTGACAACTGGGGCGGAAGGTGCTTACGGGGACGGTGGGCGGGAACGCTGAAACGGCCGAAGCTCGTGGTGCCGCGGCCGCAACCCGCGGGGATTTCTGCGAGCCTGGGCGGCGCTCCGGAATTCCCGGCCGGTCGTCCGGGCCGGCCGGGGCGGCGTGGTACCGGGCGCGCGGCCCCGTTAGTGGTGTGTTAGTGCCTCGTTAGCGGACCGGCAGTGTCCGGGCGCACGCTGGAAGAGCAACGGACGGACCGAACGCACCCACTGTTATCAGGGACCCACCTACCAGAGGAGGGGGACTCATGTCGCTCGCCACCCTGACCCGCGGCCGTGGCCGGCGGGTCGCCGCCGGATCGCTGATCGCCGTCACCGCGCTGACGCTGTCCGCCTGCCAGAACGGCACGGACGGCGCCTCTCGCCCCTCGTCGGCCGCCGCGCCCGCCACCTCGGGCGCCACCGGCGCGCCGTCGGCCGGGAGCAGCGCGCAGTCCTCGGGGAACGCGGCCCGGCCGTCCGGTGCGGCCAAGCCCTCCGCCGGTACCTCCGGCGTCCCCAACGCCAGCCAGGCCAACCCTTCGGCCATGACGGCCTCGGACCGCTGCACCGCGGCGAACATGTCGCTGGGCCTGGGCCGCACCGACGTCGGCGCGGGCAACATCCGCGTGCCGCTGGTCTTCACCAACAAGGGCAAGAAGGCGTGCACGCTGCGCGGCTTCCCGGGCGTCTCGCTGATCCAGCGCGACGGCTCGGCGGTCGGTACGCCCGCCACCCGCGAGGGCGGCGCCGGCGGCGCGGTCCGGCTCCAGCCCGGACAGAGCGCGCACGCCCTGCTGCACACGGTCAACGAGGGCGTCTCGGACATCCCCTGCTGGGGCAACTCCCAGATCGTCTTCGTCTACCCGCCCGGGTCGAAGGAGTCCATGACCACCGGCAGCAACGGGCTGCGGGTCTGCGGCGGGACGTTCACCGTGACCACCGTGGAGGCCGGGTCGCCGTCCTGACGCCCGTTCCCCCTCGGGCCGCGGGGGCCGTTCCGGCGCTGGTGCGTCACCGGAACGGCCCCCGTCCGCTCTCGCCACGTCCCCGGCGGTGCTACGAAGGGGGCGGAAGCCGTGCCGACGCCGCTTCCCGCCCGACGGACCCGCGCCCTGGAGGACCAGTGAGCAGCGCCCCGCCCCGCCCCCTCCCGCCCGGCCGCACCCTGATCGCCGGCGTCGGCAACATCTTCCTCGGCGACGACGGCTTCGGCGTCGAGGCCGTCCGCGCGCTCGGCGCGCATCCGCTGCCCGACGGGGTGGAACTGGTCGACGCCGGTGTCCGCGGCGTCCACCTGGCCTACCGGATGCTGGACGGCTACGCCACGGTGCTGCTGGTGGACGCCGCCGCGCGCGGCGGGGCACCCGGCTCGCTCTACCTGCTCGACGCCACCACCGAGGCCCCGGCCGCCCCGCCCGAGCCGGTCCCCGTCGACGCCCACCACATGACGCCCGACGCGGTCCTGGCGCTGCTCGGCATGCTCAGCGCCGGCACCGGCGCCCGCCGCCCGGAACGCGTCCTGGTCGTCGGCTGCGAACCCGCCGACATCTCCGAGGGCATCGGCCTGAGCGCACCGGTCGCCGCCGCCGTCGACGAGGCGGTCCGCATGGTGCTGCGGCTGGTCGGCGCACCGCTCCCGGACAGCGACCCCGCCGGCACCCCCGCCGCCACCGGCTGAGCGCCCGCCCGCCGTTTTCCGCTGCACCGAACGGTGTACGCCACCGCCCCGCCCCGGCGAGGCACCCCGGACGCCCCGGGGCCGCGCCGTCTAATGAAGCCCGGCGGCAACCGGTCGTACCCACCGAAAGAGACGGGCCGATGCACGAGATGTCCATCGCGCTGGCGGTCATCGACCAGGTCGAGAGCGCGGTCCGGCCCGAAGGCGCGACCGCGGTCAGCCGCGTCCGGCTGGAGATCGGCGAACTGGCCGGAGTGGTCCCCGACGCCCTGGCCTTCTCCTTCGAGCTCGCCCGCGAGGGCACCGTCCTGGCCGGCGCCGAGCTGGTCACCGACCAGGTCCCGGCCCGCGCCCGCTGCGGCGGCTGCGGCCGGACCTGGCCGGCGGGCGTGCCGCCGCGGCTGAGCTGCCCCGGATGCGGGGGCGCGGCCGTGGACCTGCTGTCCGGCCGCGAACTGAGGATCGCCGACGTCACCTGGCACGACGCCCCGGTACCCACCCCGACGCACGAGGAGCGCTGATCCCATGTGCCGTGTCCTTGACCTCCAGCAGGCGGTGCTCGCCAAGAACGACGCCTGCGCGCACACCCTCCGGGAGGACCTGGCGGCCCGCGGCACCGCGGTCGTCAACCTGCTGTCCAGCCCGGGCAGCGGCAAGACCGCCCTGCTGGAACGGGAGTTGACCCTGGCCCGGGAGCGCGGGGTGCCGGTCGCCGCGCTCACCGCCGACCTGGCCACCGAGAACGACGCGGTGCGCCTGGCCCGCTCCCGCGTGCCCGTCAAGCAGGTGCTCACCGACGGGCTGTGCCACCTGGAGGCCGAGATGCTCGGCGGCCATCTGGACGGTTGGCTGCCCGCCGGGACCCAGCTGCTGTTCGTCGAGAACGTCGGCAACCTGGTCTGCCCGGCCTCGTACGACCTGGGGGAGACGCTGCGGGTGGTGCTGGCCTCGGTGACCGAGGGCGAGGACAAGCCGCTGAAGTACCCCACCGCCTTCGGCCTGGCCCATCTGGTCCTGATCACCAAGAGCGATATCGCCGCGGCGGTGGACTTCGACGAGGCGGAGTTCCGCGCCAATGTGGAGCGCGTCAACCCCGGCGCCGAGGTCCTCCGCACGTCGGTGCGCGGCGGCGAGGGCGCCGGGGTGCTGCTGGACCGGGCACTGGCGGCCCGGGACGGCGGTCCGGCGCACATCCCGGTGATGACCCGGCGGTCGCACCACCTGCACGACGGTCCGGCGGACCGGGCGGGCGACCGCGGCGCGGTGGGGTCGAGCCGCTCATGACCGTCCGGCCGCCCGACGCGGCCCCCGCGGCGGCCCCGGTCCGCCGCCGGATCACCGTGCGGGGCATCGTCCAGGGCGTCGGATTCCGCCCGTTCGTCCACGGCCTGGCCACCGAACTGGGCCTGACCGGCCACGTCTCCAACACCGGTGAGGGCGTGGTCGCCGAGGTGGAGGGGCCGCCCGGCGCGCTGCGCCGCTTCGGCGCGCGGCTGCGCGCCGAGGCGCCGCCGCTGGCGGTCGTGGAGGCCGTGGACGGCGAGGACCTCGCGGCCTCCGGCGGCACCGGCTTCACCATCCTGCCGTCCCGCAGCACCGGCCCGGCCCGCACCCTGGTCGCCCCGGACGCCGCCACCTGCGACGCCTGCCTGGCCGAACTGACCGACCCGGCCGACCGCCGCTACCGGCACCCGTTCGTCACCTGCACGCACTGCGGACCGCGCTTCACCATCGTCCGCGCGCTGCCCTACGACCGCGCGCAGACCACCATGGCCGGCTTCCCGATGTGCCCGCGCTGCGCCGCCGAGTACGCCGACCCGGCCGACCGGCGGTTCCACGCCCAGCCGCTGTCCTGCCACGACTGCGGCCCCCGGCTGCGGCTGCTGGCCGCCGGGGACGACCCGGCCGCCCCGCCGCGCCCGGTCCCCGGCGACCCGGTGGCCGGCACCCGGCAGCTGCTCGCCCGGGGCGCGATCGTCGCGGTCAAGGGGCTCGGCGGCTACCACCTGGTCTGCGACGCCGGGGACGAACGGGCGGTGGCCGAGCTGCGGCGCCGGAAGTGCCGCGGCGACAAGCCGTTCGCACTGATGGCCCGTCAACTGTCCGATGTGGCACAGCTGGTGGAGGTCGGTGCGGAGGAGCGGGCGCTGCTCACCGGGCCGGTACGGCCGATCGTGCTGCTGCGCCGCCGTCCGGACGGGCCCGCGCCGGGGGCGCCCGCGGTCTGCGACGCCGTCGCCCCCGGCAGCCCCGACCTCGGTCTGATGCTGCCCTACACCCCGCTGCACCACCTGCTGTTCGGCCTGCCCGGCGACCCGCCCGGCCCCCGGCTGCTGGTGATGACCAGCGGCAACGTGGCGGGCGAACCCCTCGTCACGGACGAGGCGGACGCCCTGGTGCGGCTGGCCGGGCTGGCCGACGCCTGGCTCACCCACGACCGGGCGATCCAGGTCCCGTGCGACGACTCGGTGGTCCGGATCAGCGACGGGGAGCCGCTCTACGTCCGGCGTTCGCGCGGCTGCGCGCCGTACCCGGTGCCGCTGCCGGTGCCGGTCCGGCCCGCGCTGGCCACCGGCGGCGACCTCAAGACCGTGCTGTGCCTGGGGGAGGGGCGCCGGGCCTGGCTCTCCGCGCACATCGGCGACATGGACGACCTGGCCACCCAGCTGGCGTTCGAACGGGCCGGGGCGCACCTGGAGACCATCACCGGCGTCCGGCCGCGGCTGCTCGCCACCGACCGCCACCCCGGCTACCGCACCGGGCAGTGGGCCGCCCGGCACACCGCGGGCCGGCCGCTGGTCCGGGTCCAGCACCACCACGCCCACATCGCCGCCGCGATGGCCGAACACGGCCTGGACGGGCGGCAGCCGGTCATCGGCGTCGCCTTCGACGGCACCGGCTACGGCGACGACGGCGCCGTCTGGGGCGGGGAGATCCTGCTCGCCGACTACGCCGGCTACCGCCGCTTCGCCCAGCTCGGCTACGTCCCGCAGCCCGGCGGCGACACCGCCGTCCGCCGCCCGTACCGCATGGCGCTGGCCCACCTGCACGCCGCGGGCCTGCCCTGGACCGCCGGCCTGCCCCCGGTCGCCGCCTGCCCGCCGGACGAACTACGCCTGCTGGCAAGGCAGTTGGAGCGCGAGGTGAACTGCGCGCCGACCTCCAGCATGGGCCGGCTCTTCGACGCCGTCGCCTCGCTCGCCGGGATCTGCCAGCACGCCGGCTACGAGGCCCAGGCCGCCACCGCCCTGGAGGCCGCGGCCCGCACCGCCGGCGCGGACCGCGGGCCCGGCTACACCTTCGCGCTGCGCACCGGGGCCCCGGCCGGCGGGGCCGCGCTGGTCGCCGACCCCGCCCCGGTCCTGGCCGCCGCCGTCGAGGACGTCCGGGCCGGCACCGGCCCGGAGCGGATCGCGGCCCGCTTCCACGCCGCGGTCGCCGGGCTCGTCCGGCGCTGCTGCGGACTGGCCAGGGAACGCACCGGCCTGGCGACCGTGGCCCTGACCGGCGGGGTCTTCGCCAACACCCTGCTGGCCGAGGACGCGGCCCGCGCGCTGCGCCAGGACGGCTTCACCGTGCTGCGGCACCGCCTGGTCCCGCCCAACGACGGCGGACTGGCGCTCGGCCAGCTGCTGGTCGCGGCCCGCAGGCGCGGCGCGTAGCCCGGTGATCCCCCCGCAGTAACCCGCACCCGCACGACGAGGAGGAGCCATGTGCCTGGCGGTGCCCGGCAAGGTGATGGAGATCGAGGAACGGGACGGCACCCGGATGGCCACCGTCGACTTCGGCGGGGTGGTCAAGGAGGTGTGCCTGGAGTACGTACCGGACCTCGCGGTCGGTGAGTACGCGATCGTCCACGTGGGCTTCGCGCTCCAGCGGCTGGACGAGGAATCGGCCCGCCGGACCCTGGCCCTCTTCGAGGAACTGGGGCTGCTCCAGGAGGAGTTCGGCGACCCGTGGGAGGCGGCCGCCGGCCAGGAAGCGCAGGAGGTAGGGCAGTGAAGTACATCGAGGAGTTCCAGAACCCCGAGCTGGCCCGGCGGCTGCTGGACGAGATCCGCGCCACGGTGACCCGGCCGTGGGCGCTGATGGAGGTCTGCGGCGGCCAGACGCACAGCATCATCCGGCACGGCCTGGACCAGCTCCTGCCGGACGAGGTCGAGCTGATCCACGGGCCGGGCTGCCCGGTGTGCGTCACGCCGCTGGAGGTGATCGACAAGGCGCTGGAGATCGCCTCCCGGCCCGGGGTGATCTTCTGCTCGTTCGGCGACATGCTGCGGGTGCCCGGCACCGACCGCGATCTGTTCCGGGTACGCGGCGAGGGCGGCGACGTCCGCGTCGTCTACTCCCCGCTCGACGCGCTGAAGACCGCCCAGCAGAACCCGGACCGCGAGGTGGTGTTCTTCGGCATCGGCTTCGAGACCACCGCCCCGCCCAACGCGATGACCGTCCACCAGGCACGCCGGCTGGGCATCCGCAACTTCAGCATGCTGGTCTCGCACGTGCGGGTACCGCCCGCGATCGAGGCGATCATGGAGTCGCCGAGCTGCCGCGTCCAGGGCTTCCTGGCCGCCGGCCACGTGTGCAGCGTGATGGGCACCGGCGAGTACCCCGCGCTGGCCGACCGCCACCGGGTGCCGATCGTCGTCACCGGCTTCGAGCCGCTGGACATCCTGGAGGGCATCCGGCGCACCGTCCGCCAGCTGGAGCGCGGTGAGCACACCGTCGACAACGCCTACCCGCGGGCCGTCCACCCCGACGGCAACCCCGCCGCCCGGGCCATGCTCGCCGACGTCTTCGAGGTCGCCGACCGCAGCTGGCGCGGGATCGGCACCATCCCCGCCAGCGGCTGGCGGCTGGCCGACCGCTACCGGGACTTCGACGCCGAACACCGCTTCGCCGTCGAGGGCATCACCACCCGCGAACCCGCCGCCTGCCGCAGCGGCGAGGTCCTCCAGGGGCTGCTCAAGCCCCACGAGTGCGAGGCGTTCGGCACCACCTGCACCCCGCGCACCCCCCTCGGCGCCACCATGGTCTCCAACGAGGGTGCCTGCGCGGCCTACTACCTCTACCGCCGGCTCGGCACCGCGCCGACCCCCTTGGAGGCGACCCCCGTTGTCTGACACCACCGCCCAGCCCCCCACCCCGCGCAGCCGCGACCTGCCCACCGTCGACATCACCGGCTGGACCTGCCCCACCCCGCTGCGCGAGACCCCCCGCGTGGTGATGGGCCACGGCGGGGGCGGCGTGCTCTCCGCCGAACTCGTCCAGCAGATCTTCGTGCCGGCCTTCGGCGGGGAACTCCTCGCCCAGCTCGGCGACTCCGCGGTCTTCTCGCTCGGCGGGCAGCGGCTGGCCTTCTCCACCGATTCCTACGTCGTCCGGCCGCTGTTCTTCCCCGGCGGCAGCATCGGCGACCTGGCCGTCAACGGCACCGTCAACGACCTGGCGATGAGCGGCGCCCGGGCCGCCTACCTCTCCTGCGGCTTCATCCTGGAGGAGGGCGTGGAGATGCCGGTGGTCGCCGGGGTCGCCGATGCGATGGGCGCCGCCGCCCGGGCCGCCGGTGTGGAGCTGGCCACCGGCGACACCAAGGTCGTCGAGGCCGGCCGCGGCGACGGGGTCTACCTCAACACCGCCGGGATCGGGGTGATCCCGCCGGGCGTGGACCTGCGGCCGCAGCGGGTCGTACCGGGCGACGTGGTCATCGTCAGCGGCGGGATCGGCGTGCACGGCGTGGCCATCATGAGCGTCCGCGAGGGCCTGGAGTTCGGCGTCGAGATCGAGAGCGACTGCGCGGCGCTCGGCGGACTCGTCCAGACCATGCTGGCGGTCACCCCCGACCTGCACGTGCTGCGCGACCCCACCCGCGGCGGACTGGCCGCCGCGCTCAACGAGATCGCCACCGCCTCGGCCACCGGTGTGGTCCTCGACGAGCGGGCCGTGCCCATCCCGCCGGCCGTCGCCAACGCCTGCGCCATCCTCGGCCTGGACCCGATGTACGTCGCCAACGAGGGCAAGCTGGTGGCTTTCGTGCCCCGCGAGCACGCCGACGCGGTGCTGGACGCGATGCGCGCCCACCCCCTGGGCACCGACGCCGCGATCATCGGCGAGGCGGTCGCCGCGCACCCCGGCATGGTGGTGGCCCGCACCCCGCTGGGCGGCACCCGGGTCGTCGACCTGCCGCTGGGCGAGCAGCTCCCGCGGATCTGCTGAGCCGGGTGCGGGCGGCGGGGCCCTTCCCGCCGCCCGCCCCTTCTACCTGTCAACCGCCTTGCCGATGGGGTGAGTTGACGCGACGGGCCCCGGGTCGCCGCTCCGGTGGGGAGGCGGCCCGGGGCCCGTCGCGCCGGCCGGCGTTACCGGTGCCGCTAGCGGGTGTCCCGCATCAGCCGGGAACCGAACCAGTCGTCCTCGTCCCGGACGCCGGGCAGGACGAAGAAGTAGCCGCCGCCCTCGGGGGTGATGAAGCGGGCCAGCGGTTCGTGCCGGAGCCGGCGCTGCACGGTGGCGAACTGCCGCTCCACGTTCTGCTGGTAGCCGCAGAAGACCAGCCCGAGGTTCATCCGGCCGTGCCGGTCGTAGCCCTGGTCGTAGTTGTAGCTGCGGCGCAGGAAACGGGACCGGTCGGTGTGCGGGGTGCGCGGGTTGGCGAGCCGGATGTGCGCGTCCAGGGGGATGGTCCGGCCGTCGGGGTCGTGGCGGTAGTCCGGCGCGTCGTTCTCCCGCTCGCGGCCCAGCGGCGCGCCGCTGGCCTTGTGCCGCCCGAAGATCCGCTCCTGGCGGGTCACCGGCACCCGGTCCCAGGATTCGGTGTGGAAGCGGATCAGCCGCAGCACCTGGTAGCTGCCGCCCTCGGCCCACTCCGGCTCGCCGCACGGCGGAGTCACCCAGATCAGCCGGTCCCGCTCCCGCGCCGAGGCGGTGTCGGGGTTGACGATGCCGTCCTTGAAGCCGAGGAAGTTCCGCGGCGACCCCGAGGGCCGGGACGGGTTCATGAACGCGTCCATCCGCCACCGCGGCCGGACCATCCCGTGCGTCGCCCGGCCCAGGTCGCGCAGCACGTGCACGATCGCGTCCGGGTGCTCCGCGCAGACCTGGACCGAGAGGTCGCCGTGGCAGCGCGCCGGCTCCAGCCGGTCGTCGGGGAACGCCGGCATCGCCTTCAGGTGCCGCGGCTTGTGCCCGGCCAGCCCGAACCGGTCGTCGAAGAGGGACGCCCCCAGCCCCACCGTGACGGTCAGCGAGTCCGGGGTCCGCGGCTCCGCGGCCGTCCGCTCGTCCCGCGGCTTCACCCCGGCGGACAGCACCCGGCACCGCTCGGTCAGCGTCTTGAGCAGCCGGGTCAGGTCCGCCCGGTCCTGCCCCAGCACGTCGAACGCGGCGAAGCCGGCGAAGAGCTGCTGCGGGGTGAGGATGCCGGCCTGGTGGCGGCCGTGGAACGGCACCCGGTCCGGCGGCAGCTCCCGGCCGTCCGCCGAGCGGCCCGCGGCGCGGTCCCCGGACGGCGGGCCCACCGGGGCGGCCACCGCCTCGCCGGCCGCCGCCGCACCGGTCGCGGCCGCCCCCGCGATCCCGGCCGCGTACTTCAGGAAGTCCCGCCGTCCGTCGTCCCGGGCCGGGTCCCGCCCGTCGGTCCGCTCACATCTCATCGCCCGCCATCCCCACTGCGTCATCCGCCGCCGGTGTCCGTGCACGTACTGCGCGCGATCCTCGCCGCCGGCCCGGCGGCCGCCGGGAACAACACGGCCGGGCCCGCCGAAATCACGCCTGGGGTGGCCGCCCGGCCGCCGAACGGCGCAGGCCCCCGCGCCGCCGCGCCGGCCGCCTCCTAGCGTCGGCCAGGTGACCACCGAGGAGCCCGTACCGGTCCCGCTGCGCATCGTCCGGGGCCACGCCGAACCGGAGGAGCTGGCGGCGCTCACCGTCATCCTGCTCGGCCGGCTCGCCCTGGCCCGGGCGGCGGCCGGCGACGGCGCGACGGCCGGCGACGGCGGCGCGGCCCCCGGCGGCAACGGGCTCACCGATCGCCAGCTGGACCACCACCGCGTCCGGTGCGCCTGCTGGGCCGGCTGCTGGACCTGCGGCTGACCCCCCGGTCGCCACCCCCTGAGCTGCTCGTTCGCCCACGTCGTCACACAGGCTTCACACGGCCGCAACACTCGGCCGCCCGCGCGCGGGACCCCGTCGAGTAGGGTCCTGACCAGCGCGGACAGCGAGTCGAGGAGGCCGTTTCGGTGGCGGAACGTCAGGTGTCGGGTGAGGCCGTCGGGGACGGCGCGCCCGAGGTGCGGGCGCAGGAGCGCCGACTGCGGCGGGACCTGGGGTTCTGGGGGCTGACCGGGATCGGCTTCTCCAACATCGTCGGCTCCGGCTGGCTGTTCGCGGCGATGTACGCGGCCCAGACCGCCGGGCCCGCCGCGCTGCTGTCCTGGGTGGGCGCGGGCCTGCTGTGCGGGCTGGTCGCCCTGGTCATGATCGAGCTGGGCGCGTCCCGGCCGGAGGGCGGCGGTACCGTCCGCTGGCCGCTGTTCGCCAACGGCCGGCTGGTCGGCACCCTCGTCGGCTGGTCGGTGCTGCTGTCCGTCGGCGGCACCGCCGCCGAGATCAGCGCGATCATGCAGTACACCGCGCACTACCTCCCGGGCCTCTACAACGGCCACACCCTCACCCTGGCCGGGCTGGGCCTGGCCATCGGGCTGAGCGTGCTGCTGACCGCGCTGAACTGGTTCGCGGTCCGGCTCTTCGCCCGCCTGAACAACCTGGTCTCGATCTTCAAGATCGCCGTGCCGGTCGCCACCGTGCTCGCCCTGATCGCCTCCGGCTGGCACAGCGGCCGCCTCACCGACCACGGCGGCTTCGCCCCGTACGGCTACGTCGCCTGCCTGACCGCGCTGGCCGGCGGCGGCATCGTCTACTCCGTCAACGGCTTCCAGGCCCCGCTGGACTTCTCCGGTGAGACCCGCACCCCGCGCCGCACCCTGCCCTGGGCCGTCCTGGCCGGGATCGGCCTGGCCGTCCTGATGTACCTGGCGCTCCAGGTGGCCTACCTCTTCACCGTCCCCGAGCACCTGCTGGGTGGCGGCTGGAAGGGTGTCTCCTTCGAATCGCCGTTCGGGCAGCTGGCGCTCATCCTCAACCTGCACTGGCTGTCCAGCCTGCTCTACGCCGACGCGGTCCTCTCACCGGGCGGCTCGGCCTACGTGGGCGTGGCCATCGACGCCCGCCACACCTACGCCCTCGCCAAGAACGGCACCATCCCGCGCTACTTCATGAAGGTCGACGAGGGCTCCGGCATGCCGCGCCGGGCACTGGTGATCAACCTCGTGGTGATCGTGCTGTTCCTGCTGCCGTTCGGCGGCTGGCAGGACATCGTCAGCGTGATGGGCGACATGTACCTGCTGGTCTACGCCGCGTCCGCGGTCGCCGTCGCGGTCTTCCGCACCGAGGAGGGCGGCGGTACGGCCGGCTGGGTACCGGGGCTGCGCTGGATCGCGCCGCTGAGCTTCGTGGTGGCCAGCGAGTTCATCTACTGGTCGGGCTGGCACGACCTGCGGCTGGCGCTGCCGCTGGTCCTGGCCGGGGTGGCGCTCTTCCTGGTCATGCGGCGGCCCGGCGCCGGGGCCGCCGCCCGCGACGGTGCCGGACCGCGCCGCCCGCTGGCCGCCGAACTGCGCACCGGCGCCTGGCTGGTGGTCCACCTCCTCGCGCTCACCGCGCTGTCCTGGCTGGGCACCTTCAAGGGCTCCGGCCGGCTGCCCGCCCCGTACGACTCGCTGGCGGTGGCCGCCGTGGCGCTGGCGGTGTTCTTCTGGGCCGTGCGGTCCGGCGCCGCCCAGCTGGCCGCGGCCCGGCGGCCCGCCGTCTGAACGGCGGCCCGCCCCCGCGCCGGACGGCCGCCAAGCGGAGGCCGGGCCGCCGAAATATGATGAACGCATGCTGCGGCGTCGTCCCCCGCGGCCGGCGAGCGCCGACGACCTGCTCACCACGCTCGGGCAGCTGACCGCCCAGGCGCGCGCGAGCGCGGAACTCCAGCGGGCCCGGGTCGAGCTGGCCGAGGTCCTCCAGCGCGAGATGCTGCCGGCCTCCCTCCCCGACATCCCCGGCCTGCGCACCGCCGCCCGCTATGCACCGGCCCGGCACGGCCTCGCCATCGGCGGCGACTGGTACGACGGCTTCCCGCTGCCGGACGGCTCGCTGGCCTTCTCCGTCGGCGACGTCCAGGGCCACGACGTCGAGGCCGCCGCCTTCATGGGGCAGATCCGGATCGGGCTGCGGGCCGTCGCCGCCCACGCCCCGGACCCCGGCGAGGTGCTCAGCCGCGCCAACGACCTGCTGCTCTCCATCGACTGCGAACTCTTCGCCACCTGCACCTTCGTCCGCTACGACCCGGCGACCCGGGAGCTGGCCAGCGCCCGCGCCGGGCACGTCCCCGGCGTCTGGGCCACCACCGACCGCCGCTGGGGCCTGGCCGAGGACCCCGGCGGCCTCCCGCTGGGCGTCCTGCCCGGGCAGGGCTACCCGGTCACCCGCCGCCGGCTCACCGCGGCGGGTACGTTCGTGCTGCTCACCGACGGGGTCGTCGAGGGCCCCTCGTTCCCGATCGAAGCCGGGCTGGCGCAGGTGGCCCGCGTGGTCAGCGCCCGGGCCGGGGCCGACCCCGCCGAGACCGCCGGGGCGGTGATGGGCGTCGCCGAGCTGACCGGGCACACCGACGACGCCGCGGTGATCGTGCTGCGCCACGGCGCGGACGGGGCCGGGGCCGGGGCCGGGTGAAGCAGGCGGCCGGGCGCGCGTGTCGCGTCCGGTGCCCGGCCGCCGGCGTTGTCTGATGGCAGACGTGGTGGGCACCGGGGACATCCGTCGGGCCGCTCCGGCGGTCCTCCTGGGGAACCTCGTACTCGCCGCCGTCTACTACGGGGCCGCGAAGGTCGGCCTGCTGGAGCAGGTGGTGGTCGCGGGTGCGGTGGTCAGCCCCCTGTGGCCGCCCACCGGGATCGCGCTGAGCTTCCTGCTCCTGCTGGGCCTGCGGATGTGGCCGGGCATCGCGCTCGGCACCCTGCTGGTCATCTCCACCCTCACCCGCCTCGACCTGGCCGGCATCGGTGTGATCGCCGGCAACACCCTCGCGCCGGTGTGCGCCTGCGTGATGCTGCGGCGGGCCGGGTTCCGCCCCGAACTGGACCGGCTGCGCGACGGGGTGGCGCTGGTCGCCCTCGGCGCGTTCGCCGCGATGGTGATCAGCGCGACGCTGGGCAGCGGCACCCAGGTGCTCACCGGGGCGCTGCCGGCCGCCGACTTCTGGCGCACCTGGGCGTCCTGGTGGGCGGGGGACGCGATGGGCGTCCTGGTGGTCACCCCGCTGCTGCTCGCCCTGCGGACGGCGCAGCCGCCGCGGGCCATCCCGCTCTACCGGTGGGCGGAGGCGGCCGCGCTGCTGGCCGCCACGGTGGGGATGTCGCTGCTGGTCACCCGGACCACGCTGGCCGTGCTGTTCCTCGTCTTCCCGCTGATCGTGTGGGCGGCGCTGCGGTTCCAGCTGATCGGGGCGGCGCCCTGCGTCCTGGTGATCTCGGTCTTCGCGATCAGCGCGGCCACCGGCCGGTACGGCCCGTTCACCGGCCACAGCCTGCTGGAGGCGATGGTCAACCTCCAGGCCCTCAACGCCTCCGCCGCGCTCACCGCGCTGCTGCTGTCGGCGATCGTCACCGAGCAGAACGCCATCCGGCACCGCGTCGAGCAGGCGTGCCAGGAGCTCGCCGAGGTGGTGGACCGGCTCGCGCCGGGGGAGCGGCGGCGCGCCTGGCCACCGGAGGGCTGACCGGCCGCGGGCCCGCCGCGCCGCGCGCTCAGCCGCCCAGCAGCTCGCCCAGGTCGTAGCCCACCGGCTCCTCCAGCTGGGCATAGGTGCAGCTCTCCGGCGTGCGGTCGGGCCGCCAGCGGCGGAACTGCGCGGTGTGCCGGAACCGGCTGCCCTCCATGTGGTCGTAGCCCACCTCGCACACCCGCTCCGGGCGCAGCGGCACCCAGGACAGGTCCTTGCCGCCGCTCCAGCGGCTCGGCCCGCCCGGCATCCGGCGGGCGGTGTGCGCCGCCTCGTCGGCCCAGCCGGCCCAGGGGTGGCCGGCCGCCTCCGCCATCCGCAGCGGCGCCAGCTCCTCGACCAGCGCCCGCCGCCGGGCCATCGGGAACGACGCGCAGACCCCGACGTGCTGGAGGTGCCCTGCGGTGTCGTGCAGGCCCAGCAGGAGCGAGCCGACCACCGGCCCGCTCTTGTGCAGCCGGTAGCCGGCGACCACGCAGTCCGCGGTGCGGGCGTGCTTGACCTTGAACATCGCGCGGTCGCCGGGCCGGTAGGGCAGGTGCGGCGGTTTGGCGATCACGCCGTCCAGCCCGGCCCCCTCGAACTGCGCGAACCACCGCTCGGCGACGTCCCGGTCGGTGGTGGCGGGCGCGGTGTGCACCGGCGGCCGGGCCGGCCGCAGCACCTCCACCAGCGCCCGGCGGCGCTCGGACTGCCCAGCGGCCAGCAGCGCGGTGTCGTCCAGCGCCAGCAGGTCGAAGGCGACGAGCGAGGCCGGCGTGCGGGCGGCCAGCGTCCGGACCCGGGAGTCGGCCGGGTGGATGCGCTCCAGGAGCTCCTCGAAGTGCAGCCGCCCGTCGTGCGCGATGACGATCTCGCCGTCCAGCACGCAGCGCGCCGGCAGCTCGGTGCGCACCGCCGCCACCACCTCGGGGAAGTAGCGGCTGAGCGACTTGGCGGTGCGGCTGGCGAGCTCCACCTCGTCGCCGTCCCGGAACACGATGACGCGGAAACCGTCCCACTTGGCCTCGTACTGCATACCGTCGGGGATCTCGGCCACCGGCTTGGCGAGCATGGGGGAGACCGGGGGCATCACGGGCAGGTCCATGCTCCCGATCCTGCGGGTCGCGGCCTTTTCCCGCGCGCCGGGCGCCCGGGGCCGGCCGGACGCCCGGCGCGCGGCGCCACCGGGCGGAACCTAGCGTGGAGGCATGGCCGGAGCACGGGCGGTGGAACTGGACGTCGCGGGGCGCGCGGTACGCGTGACGAACCCGGACAAGACCTACTATCCCGAGCGCGGCTTCACCAAGCTCGACGTGGCCCGCTACTACGTGGCGGTGGCCGACGGGGTGCTGCGCGGGCTGCGCGACCGGCCGACGACCATGCAGCGGTTCCCGGACGGCGTCGAGGGCGAGTTCTTCTACCAGAAGCGGGCGCCGAAGGGGCTGCCGGACTGGGTGCCCACCGCCCGGATCACCTTCCCCAGCGGCCGGTTCGCCGACGAGATGTGCCCCACCGAACCGGCCGCGGTGGTCTGGGCGGCCAACCTGGGCTGCCTGACCTTCCACCCCTGGCCGGTCCGCCGCACCGACACCGAGCACCCCGACGAGCTGCGCCTGGACCTCGACCCGCAGCCCGGCACCGGCTTCGCCGAGGCCGTCCGGGTCGCCCGCGAACTGCGCGGGCTGCTGGCCGAGCACGGGCTGCGCGGCTGGCCGAAGACCTCCGGCGGCCGCGGGGTGCACGTCTACGTGCCGATCCGCCCGGACTGGACGTTCACCGAGGTGCGGCGGGCCGCGATCGCGGTGGCCCGGGCCATGGAGCGGCGGCTGCCGCGGCTGGTGACCTCGGCGTGGTGGAAGGAGGAGCGCGGCCGGAAGGTCTTCGTGGACTACAACCAGATGGCCCGCGACCGCACCATCGCCTCGCCCTACTCGCTGCGCGCCCGCCCGCGCGCCACCGTCTCCACCCCGCTGCGCTGGGAGGAGCTGCCCGCGGCCGAACCGGAGGACTTCGACCTGCGGACCGTCCCGGCCCGGTTCGCCGAGCTCGGGGACGTCCACGCGGAGATGGCCGGGCACGCCTTCGGGCTGGAGTCGCTGCTGGAGCTGGCCGACCGGCAGGCCGCGGACGACGGGCTGGGCGATCTGCCCTATCCGCCGGACCACCCGAAGATGCCCGGCGAGCCGGCCCGGGTCCAGCCCAGCCGGGCCCGTAAGCGCTGACGTCCCCCTCGGCCCGCGGACGGCGCCGATCGGGGCAATTGCGGGAGCCGTTGGAGTGGACGCGCGCCGCGCCTGCGGAGAAACGGACACCGCGAGGTACCCATCCCGTGTCCGATTTCCTGCCAACCAGGAGAAACGCAATGCGCAAGTACATAGGCCGTTCCCTGGCCACCGCGGCGCTCGCCGCCGCCACCGTCGTACCGCTCGCCGGTATGGCCGAGGCCGCCCCGCAGGGCCAGTCCGTCGCGGTGAGCGACGACCACGGCCGTGGTCACGGCCGCCACCACGGCCACCACCGCCACCACGGCCACCACGGCCACCACGGCCGTAACTTCGGCCACCACCGGCACGACGAGTGCGGCGGCTTCTTCGGTTTCGGCGGTGGCCGTGAGGGCTTCGGCGGCCGTGAGGGCTTCGGCGGCGAAGGTTTCGGCGGCCGCGAAGGTTTCGGCCACGAGGGCCGGGGCCACCATGGCAACTTCGGCAACTTCGGCCGGGAGGGCTGCGAGGGCCGCGAGTTCGGGCTGCTCGGGCGCCTCTTCCACGGCCTGTTCGGTTGGTGGTTCTGACCGGACGCGACACGGCGGGCCGCCGCAGTGCAGTACTGCGGCGGCCCGCCGCTGCCGGTGCCGGTGCCGGTGCCGCCGACGGCACCGGCACCGGCACGGCTCAGACCGCGGCGCCCGACTCCTCGGCGCGGCGCCGGAGCTCCTTCTTGTCCGGCTTGCCCGCGTCGGTCAGCGGCAGCGCGTCGGTGAAGGTGATCCGGGCCGGCTCGTACATCGCGCCGCGTACCTCGCGCACCATCGCCCGCAGCCGGTCCGCGTCCACGTCACCGCCGGGGGTGCGGACCACCGTCGCGTGCACCCGCTCCATCCGGTCGGCGTCGCGGACGCCGTAGACCGCGCTCTGGAGTACCTGCGGGTGCGAGTTCAGCAGGTCCTCCAGCTCGGTGGTGTACACGTGGCCGCCGACCACGACGATCATGTCCTTGAGCCGGTCGACGATGGTCAGGTAGCCCTCCTCGTCGAGGAACCCGACGTCGCCGGTGTGCAGCCAGCCGTCGCGCAGCACCTCGGCGGTCAGCTCCGGCTGCTTCCAGTAGCCCTGCATGATCATGCGGGAGCGGACGCAGATCTCGCCGTGCTCGCCGGGCGGCAGGTCGCGGCCGTCGGCGCCGCGGATCGCCACCTCCACGTGGGGCAGCACCTTGCCCGCCGAACGCAGCCGCTCGGGGCGCTCGGGGTCGTGGTCCTCCGGGGTGAGCACGCTGATGCCGCCGGCCTCGTTCTGGCCGTAGCCCTGCACCAGCACCTGGCCGAACGCCCGTACCGCGTCCGCCAGTCGGGCCGGGGACGCCTGGCAGCCGCCGTAGGTGACCATGCGCAGGCTGGAGGTGTCGGTGGCCGGCCGGTCCGGGTGATCCATCAGCTGGTACAGCAGCGGCGGCAGCAGGAACAGCGCGGTGATCCGCTCGCGTTCGATGGTGGCGAGGGCCTCCGCGGGGTCGAAGTCGTCGTGCAGGACGACGGTGCCGCCGGAGTACAGGACGGTGTCGGCCATGTAGCCGGCCGCGTGGGCGAGGGTGGTGCAGACCAGCTGGCGGTGCACCACCTCCTCGAACTCCGGGAGCACGCCCTGGAACCAGCGGACCTGCTCGAAGGAGGTGCAGATGCCCTTGGGGTGGCCGGTGGTGCCACCGGTGTGGCGGATGGTGCAGATGTCCTCGGGCCGGGCGGAGGTGGCCAGCGGTGCGTCGCTCTGGCCGGCCGCCAGCTCCAGCAGATCGGTGCCCAGCTTCGCCGGACCCAGCACCAGAATGTCCGGAACGGGAGCCAACTCGGCCAGTTCCGCGGCCCGTTCGCCGAGCCGGGGGTCGACGATCAGGGCGCGGGTCTCCACGTCGCGGACGATCGCGGCCTGGGACTCGGCGGAGAGCTTGTTGTACAGGTGGTTGACCCGGGCGCCGACGAGGTTGGCGGCGTAGCGGGCGGCGAGGGTCTCGGGGAGGTTGCCGCTCAGCAGGGTGACGGTGGCACCGCGCTCGACGCCGCGTTCGCGCAGCGCCCGGGCCATCCGCAGCACCAGCGACCGGAACTCGCCGGCGGTGACCCGGCGGCCCTGGTGGACCAGGGCCTCGCGGCCCGGATCGCGGTTAAGTGCGTCAAGGTTCTCCTCCACGTATGTGCGGAACGGCTGGTCGGATATGGGCATCGAGGGCTTCCTCCTGACCCCGGCGGCGTAGGGGGTACGCCGGTGGCGCGGTAATCGAATATTGGTTGCCTCCAGCAACTATTATCAGGGTAGTCCCAAGAGATCGACATCTCCAAGTCGGGAGCACAAGGGCGGGCGTTGTCCCGCCATCCGGGGCGGGTCCGGAGCAATGGATCAATATCGCCAACCCGGTCGCCCGTGCGGGGAGCAGCTGCCCATAATGATCCATCCGGTACGGCCCGCCCCTGGTGAACCCCCTCTGCCTGCGGGTCCGTCCGGTGTCGAGAGATGATGGAGGGCAGCGGCAGCACGGCACCGACCAGGCCGTGCACGGAGCGCCACGGCTGTCGGTCTGACGACGACCGGCGGAAGGAGTGCCTGGATGGGTGCGACCGACGCGTTCCCCGAGAGTGCTGCCGGTGCCGGAGCAGGGCCGGCGCAGGCCGGCGGCCTGCTCGACGTCCTTGGCGTGGCCGCGGTCATGCTCGACGCCGAGGGCCGGATCGCGCTGTGGAGCCCGCAGGCCGAGGAGCTCTTCGGGTGGCGGGCCGAGGAGGCGCTGGGCCGGCCCGCCGTCCGGCTGCTGGTCCACCCCGAGCACGTCGATCTCGTCCTGCGGCTGTTCGCCGAGGTCATGGCCGGCGGCGAGAGCTGGGCCGGGGTCTTCCCGATCCGGCACAAGGACGGCAGCACCCGCCTGGTCGAGTTCCGCAACATGCGCCTCCAGGACGAGCACGGTGCCAGCTACGCGCTGGGCATCGCCACCGACCAGGCGGTGCTGCGCGAGGTCGAGCGGGACCTGGCGCTCTCGGTGCGGCTGGTGGCCCAGTCGCCGATCGGGCTCGCCGTGCTCGACACCGACCTGCGGTTCGTCATGGTCAATCCGGCGCTGGAGCGGATCAACCAGCTGCCCGCCGAGCGGCACATCGGCCGGCACGTCCGGCAGGCCCTGTCGTTCCTGGACACCGAGGCCATAGAGGGCCGGATGCGGGAGGTGCTGGCCACCGGCCGGCCGCTGCTGGACGACTTCTCCGTCGGCCGCACCGCCGCCCACCCCGACACCGACCAGGCGTGGTCGGTCTCGTACTACCGCCTGGAGGACGCCAAGGGCCGGGTGCTGGGCCTGGCCACCTCGGTCGTGGACGTCACCGAGCAGCACCGGGCGGCGGCCGAGGCGGCCCGCGCCCGGCGCCGGCTGGCGGTGATCGCGGACGCCTCGGCCGCCGTCGGCACCACCCTCGACGTCGGCCGGACCGCGCAGGAGCTGGCCGACGTCATCGTGCCCGAGCTGGCCGACCTGGCCGCCGTCGACGTGCTCGACGCGATCCTGGAGGGCCGCCGGCCCGCCCCGGCCGGCCGCGGCGGCCCGGCGCGCTTCCGGGCGCTGGCGGTGGCCGCGGCCGGCCGGACGCCCGCCGTACGGGCCGCCGACCCCACCGGGCAGCTCGCCGCCTACGAGACCGAGCGGCTGATCACCCGCTGCGTCACCGAGGGCCGCCCGGTGCTGGTGTGCGACGTCGGCCCGGACGACCTGCGGCACATCGCCGCCGACCCGCAGGGCGCGGAGCTGCTGCGGACGTCCGGACTGCACTCCTATCTGGCGGTGCCGCTGATCGCCCGCGGCGAGGTGCTGGGCGCGCTCTCCCTCTACCGGCTGGACAACCCGCTGCCGTTCGACGAGGACGACGTGGTGCTCGCCGTGGAACTGGCCGCCCGGGCGGCGGTCTGCATCGACAACGCCCGCTCGTACCAGAGCGAGCGGCGCACCGCGCTCACCCTCCAGCGCCACCTGATGAACCACCGGCCGCCGCGGCCCGACGGCATGGACATCGCCTACCGCTACCAGCCCGCGCAGGCGGCCAGCGAGGTCGGCGGCGACTGGTTCGACGTGATCCCGGTCCCCGGCGGCCGGACCGCGCTGGTCGTCGGCGACGTGATGGGCAGCGGCCTCAACGCGGCGGCCACGATGGGGCAGTTGCGCACCACCACCCGTGCCCTGGCCGACCTCGACCTGGCGCCCGACGAGCTCCTGCGCCACCTCGACCACATCGCCGGCGGCCTCGACCCGGCCTTCGCGACCTGCCTCTACGCCGTGCACGACCCGGCGCGCGCGGAGTGCCGGATCGCGGTCGCCGGCCACCTCCCGCCGGTCGTGGTCCGGCCCGGCCGGCCGCCGGAGCTGCTGGACCTGCCCACCGGCGCGCCGCTGGGGGTGGGCGGCGTCGGCGACGTGGCGTTCGAGCAGACCGCAGTGGAGCTGCGGCCCGGGGATCAGCTGGTGCTCTACACCGACGGGCTCATCGAGACCCGCGACGAGGCCATCGACACCCGGCTGGACCGCTTCCTGGCATTGCTCGCCGAGCCCGAGCGGCCGCTGGAGGAGCTGTGCGACCGCCTGCTGGCCGAGCTGCGGCACGGCAACGACCACGATGACGTGGCGCTGCTGATCGCCCGTATCCGGGCCCCCGAGGACTGAGCCCCGGGCTCGGCGGCCGCCGCCGCGGAAATTCGCCGCGCACCGGTGCGGAAGAATCCGCAGAGCGTCAACCACCCGCGAAATCCGCGGAGATCACGCGGGAAAGACGTGGATAAGCCCGCCGCCTGGATCATCGGCTGCGGATTTCGTTGCCACAGGGTCTTAATGAACTCTTGACGGGAAGGGTCCGCGGAGGTTGTATTCCGGTCACCGCAGCGGCCCCGCACTGCCGGCGCGACCGCTCGACCGGCACGCACCCCGTGACCGTGCCGCCTCCCTGCCCTCCTGCACCGATGGGACACGGATGACCGATATGCCCACCACGCCAGTCGCCACCGCACCCGCGGTCGCACCGACCCGGGTCGCGACACCGGCGGACAGTCCCAAACTCACCCGGTCGATCGGTGTGGTCGGCGGCACCCTGCTCACCCTGTCCTGTCTGACCCCGGCGTCCTCGCTGTTCGTGATCGTGCCGGACTCGTTCGCCACCCTGGGCACCGGGACGGCGCTGACCATCGCGATCGCCGCGGTGCTCTGCATCGGCGTCGCCTTCACCTACTCCGAACTGGGCACCCTGATCCCCAGCTCCGGCGGTGAGTACGCGATGGTCGGCACCCTGATGGGCCGGCTCGCCGGTTGGCTGGTTTTCATCCTCTCGCTGATCGTTGTCATGATCGTGCCGCCCATCATCGCGCTGGGCACCGCCGACTACCTCGCGCCGATCGTCCACCTGGACAAGCAGCTGACCGCCGCCGCGGTGATGCTGCTGGCCACCGCCATGGGCCTGCTCGACCTGCGCGCCAACGCCTGGATCACCGGCATCTTCCTGGTCCTGGAAGTCGTGGCCGCCGCGGTCGTGGCGTTCCTCGGCTTCACGCACACCCACCGCTCCGCCGCCACCCTCGTCCACCCGGTGATGGACAGCGGCCACGGCACCGGCACCGCGGTCACCGGCGGGCTGATCATCACCGGGCTCGCCACCGCGCTCTTCATCCTCCAGGGCTTCTCCACCGCGGTGTACCTCGCCGAGGAGATGGAGAACCCGCGGCGCAACGTCTCCCGCACGGTGCTGTGGACGCTCGCCATCGGCGCCGCCGTCGTCCTCGTCCCGGTCGTCGCCATCACCCTCGGCGCCCCCGACCTGAAGACCCTCGCGGCCGGGGACGTGGCCGGCATGGTGCAGAGCTGGAGCAACTCCGCGATCGGCACCTTCGTCAGCCTCTGCATCGCCCTGGCGATCATCAACGCGGCGATCGTGATGGTGATCCAGAACTCCCGGGTGGTCTTCTCCTCCGCCCGCGACGGCGCCTGGCCGACGCCGGTCAACCGGATCTTCTCACACGTCGGCAAGCGCTTCGGCTCCCCCTGGGCGGCCACCCTCGCGGTCGGCGTCCCCGGCGCCGGGCTCTGCTTCGCCACCCTGGACACCCTCAACGAGGTCACCGGGGTCGCGGTCGCCGGCATGTACGTCTTCGTGGCGCTCGGGGCGCTGGTCTCGCGCCGCGGTGAGCACAAGCACCGGCTCGCCTGGCGGATGCCGCTGTGGCCGGTGGTCCCCGCGCTGCTGATCGTCGTCCTGGCCTGGGTGCTCTGCCAGCAGAGCACCAAGAGCCTGCTGATCACCGGCGGGGTGGTGGCGGTGGCCGCCGTCTACTGGGCGGTCTACCTCCGCCCGCGGCAGGCCACCCACTGGGTCATCTCGGTCCCCGAGGACGAACTCCCCGCGGCCGCCGCACCGGTTCCGGACCTGACGTAAGCCGGCGCCTACCGGCCCTCCGGCCGGGCCAGCGCCAGCGCGTCCAGCAGCAGGCACACGTGGTCGACGGCGTCCCGCCCGGCGGGGCCGTCGGCCGCGTCCGCGTCGTCCAGCAGCCCGGCGGTGCCCCGCAGCAGCGCCAGCAGCCCGGCGCTCGCCGGCGCCGCCGGGTCCGCGGCGGCCAGGGCGGAGCGGATCTGCTCGCCGCCGAGCGGCAGCCCGCTCTCCAGGAAGCGGAAGAGCACACCGGCCAGCCGCCGGTCGGCGTCGTTCGGCCGCCACACACCGCGTGCGTGGTGGTCGATGAGCACGGCCGCCCCGGCCCGGATCTCCTCTGCTGCAACATGCATGCCCACGAACGTCTCATACGCGCCCGGCGGCCCCCGGAACGCCTCCTTCCGCCCGACCGCCGCCCCCGCCCCCGGCCCGACTCCCCGGTAACCACCACTGACCAGGGATGTTGACCGGCGCCCCGGCACCGCCCGGCGGCCGGGCCGCCGGTCCGCAACCGTCCGGGGCTGTGGCAAGAGTTACACGCGCCCGACCGGGGAACGCACACCCGTAGCCGGGAAACCTACCGACAGGTTTTACTGGCGCTGCGTACTGCGCGCGGTCCGCCCCCCCGTGCCGCTGCGCTGCGCAGTGCGCGGCTCGCCCACCGTATGCGGGAGGTGTAGAAAGAGGACATGGCCGGACGCTACGGCCGCCCGCGTTCGGTTCTGAGGATGCGAACTGTCGCAGGCCAGGTCTTTCTCCTCCAGGTCGCGATCGTGGTCCTGCTCGTCGCCGCCGCCCTCGTGTCCCTGGTGCTCCAGTCCCGGACCGACTCCGAACGCGAGGCCCGGAACCGCTCGGTCGCCGTCGCCCAGACCTTCGCCAACGGGCCGGGCCTGGCGGCCGACCTGAGGAGCCCGGACCCCACCGCCGTGCTCCAGCCGCGGGCGGAGGCCGCCCGCAAGGGCTCCGGGGTCGACTTCATCGTCGTGATGAACACCCGCGGCATCCGCTACACCCACCCGCTCCCGGACCGCATCGGCAAGAAGTTCGTCGGCGACATCGCCCCCGCGCTGGCCGGCGGGGTGGCCACCGAGAAGATCACCGGCACGATCGGCCCGCTCGTCCAGGCCGTGGTGCCGGTCTTCGGCCCCGGCGGCCGCGTCGTCGGCCTGGTCTCGGCCGGCGTCACCCTCAGCAAGGTCAGCGGCGTCGTCGACGACCAGTTCCCGCTGATCTTCGGCTCCGCGGCCGGCGTCCTGCTGCTCACCACCGGCGGCACCGCCCTGGTCAGCCGCCGGCTGCGGCGCCAGACCCACGGCCTCGGCCCGGCCGAGATGACCCGGATGTACGAGCACCACGACGCGGTGCTGCACGCGGTCCGCGAAGGCGTGCTCATCGTCCGCGGTGACGGGCGGCTGGTGCTCGCCAACGACGAGGCGCGGCGGCTGCTCGGCCTGCCCGCCGACGTCGAGGGCCGTCCGGTCGCCGCGCTGGGCCTGGACCCGGCCACCGCCGCGCTGCTGGAGTCCGGCCGGGCCGTCACCGACGAGGTGCACCCGGTCGGCGACCGGCTGCTGGCCGTCAACCAGCGCCCCACCGACCGCGCCGGCGGCCCGCCCGGCAGCGTCACCACGCTCCGCGACACCACCGAACTCCGCGCCCTGACCGGCCGCGCCGACGTCGCCCGCGGCCGGCTGCGGCTGCTCTACGACGCCGGCGCCGAGATCGGCACCACCCTCGACGTGATCCGCACCTGCCAGGAGCTGGCGCGGTTCGGCGCCGAGCGGTTCAGCGACCTGGTCACCGTGGACCTCGCCGAGTCGGTGCTGCGCGGCGAGGAGCCCACCGCCGGGGGCCCGGTCCTGGAGCTGCGCCGCACCGCCGTCGGCGGCGAGCTGCCCGACGGATCGCTCTACCCCGTCGGCGAGCCGGTCCGCTTCCCGCCGGTCACCGTGCTCGGCACCCGCCTGTCGGCCGGCGAACCGGTCCTGGAGCCCGACCTCGCCGCGTCCACCGGCTGGCAGCTCCAGGACCCCGAGCGGGCCCGGCGGATCATCGAGCACGGCATCCATTCGCTGATCGCGGTGCCGCTGCGGGCCCGCGGGGCCATCCTCGGCGTCGCCCTCTTCTGGCGCTCGGCCACCCCCGAGCCGTTCGACGAGGAGGACCTCTCGCTCGCCGAGGAGCTGGTCGCCCGGGCCGCGGTGAGCATCGACAACGCCCGCCGCTACACCCGCGAGCACACCATGGCGGTCACCCTCCAGCGCAGCCTGCTGCCGCGGGCGCTGCCCGACCAGGACGCCGTCGAGGCCGCCTTCCGCTACCTGCCGGCCCAGGCCGGGCTCGGCGGACTGGGCGGGGTCGGCGGCGACTGGTTCGACATCATCCCGCTGCCCGGCGCCCGGGTCGCCCTCGTCGTGGGCGACGTGGTCGGCCACGGCCTGCACGCCGCCGCCACCATGGGCCGGCTGCGCACCGCCGTCCACAACTTCGCCAACCTCGACGTCCCGCCCGACGAACTGCTCTGGCACCTGGACGAACTGGTCGCCCGGATCGACCAGGACGAGGGCGCGGAGTCCACCGGCGACGGCGCCAAGGCCCCGGTGACCGGCGCCACCTGCCTCTACGTCATCTACGACCCGGTCACCGGAGCCTGCACCATGGCCCGCGCCGGACACGTCCAGCCGCTGCTGCTGCGCCCGGACGGCGGCGCGGAGTTCGTCGAGGTGCCCGGCGGCCCGCCACTCGGCCTGGGCGGGATGCCCTTCGACACCTGCCGGCTGGACCTGCCCGAGGGCAGCCGCCTGGTCCTCTACACCGACGGGCTGGTCGAGGACCGCGCCCGCGGGATCGACGAGGGCATGGCCGTACTGCACCGCACCCTCGGCGACCACCCCGCCCGGACGCCGGAGGAGACCTGCGAGGCGGCGCTCGGCGCCCTGCTGCCGGACCGCCCGGCCGACGACATCGCGCTGCTGGTCGCCCGCACCCGCCGGCTGGACCCGGCCCGCATCGCCGACTGGGAAGTCGCCGCCGACCCCACCGCGGTGGCCCAGATCCGCGCCGCCGCGGTCCGCAAACTCATCGAATGGGGGCTGGCGGACGAGGCGTTCACCACCGAGCTGATCCTCAGCGAACTGGTCACCAACGCCATCCGCTACGCCGCCGGCCCGATCGGCGTCCGGCTGATCCACGACCGCTCGCTGATCTGCGAGGTCGCCGACCGCAGCAGCACCTCCCCGCACCTGCGGCACGCCGCCACCACCGACGAGGGCGGGCGCGGGCTCTTCCTGATCGCCCAGCTGGCCGAGCGCTGGGGCACCCGCTACACCGGCGACGGCAAGGTGATCTGGACCGAGCAGGCGCTGCCCGACGGGGCCCCGCGGACGGCCGGTCCCGGAAGCCCCTGACCTGCGGCCGACCGGCTGCTACCCTCCCTTGCGCCCGCCCCGCCGCACTGCGCGCGGCGGGCAACAGCCGTGCCCGCGGCGGCACTTCGGACGACGGTGACCGCGGCCGCGGCGCTCCGCACCGCGCGGCCGGCTCCCGCGCCGCGCCCCTTCCGAAAGGTGATCGATGACCGACGCCCCACCGCCCGCGGCGGTCCCGGCCAAACGCTGGGTCTATGTCATCCCGGTCGCCGCCATCATGTACATGCTGGCGTACCTGGACCGGAACAACGTCTCGGTGGTCCTGCCCTACATGCACGGCGACCTGGACCTCTCCAACGCCGACAAGGGGCTGGCCGGCGGCATCTTCTTCCTCGGCTACGTCTTCCTCCAGATCCCGGCGGCGGTCCTCGCCCAGCGCTGGAGCGCCCGGAAGACCGTGCTGATCCTCATGGTCGCCTGGGGCCTGTCCGCGGTGCTCTCCGGACTGGTGCAGACCCGGGGCCAGTTCTACGCCGCGCGGTTCGTGCTGGGCTTCTTCGAGGGCGGGGTCTGGCCGGCCGTGCTGATCCTGCTCGCCTCGTGGTTCCCGCTCCGCGAACGGGCCCGCGCCAACGCCCTGTGGATGGCCTGCCTGCCGCTGTCCTCGGTGCTGATGGCGCCGCTGTCCGGCTGGATGCTCGACCACGCCAGCTGGCGCTGGGTGCTGGTCCTCCAGGGCCTGCCGCCGCTGCTGTGGGCCGTGGTCTGGTGGTTCACGGTCGCCGACCGCCCGGCCCGGGCCCGCTGGATATCCCCGGCCGAGGCCGCCCACCTGGAGTCGGCGCTGGCCGCCGACGAGGCCGCCAAGCCCGCGGCGGCCGGCGGCTCCTACCGCGCCGCGGTCCGCCAGCGGTCCGTCCTGGTCCTGATCGGCGTCTACTTCTTCTGGGTCACCGGCTTCTACGGCTTCAGCCTGTGGCTCCCGTCCGTCATCAAGGAGCTGACCCACGACGGCTCCGCCACGGAGGTCGGGCTGCTGACCGCGGTCCCGTTCGCCGTCGCGCTGGCCGCGATGATCGGCAACGCGGCCTGGTCGGACCGCACCGGGAACCAGCGGTGGGCGGTCGCCGTCCCGCTGGCCGTCGGCATCGCCTCCCTGCTGCTGGGCCAGGTGGTGCACGGCGCGCTGCCCCGGATGGTGCTGCTGTGCGTCACCGCCGCCGCGGTCTACGCGCCCTACGGCCCCTTCTGGGCGATCCCCGGCCGGCTGCTGCGCTTCGAGGTGGTGGCCGTGGCGATGGGGCTGATCAACGCGCTGGGCAACCTCGGCGGCTTCGCCGGCCCGTACCTGGTGGGGTGGCTGACCGACACCACGGGCACCAGCCTGACCGGTTTCGCGGTGCTGGCCGGCTTCCTGGCGGTGGCGGTCATTCTGGTGACGCTCGGGTTGCGTCCGCAGCCGCGGTTGCCGCGGCCGGAGCCCGGACCGGTCCCGGGCGCCGCGGCCAACTCGGCCGCCCCGTCCGGGAGTTGAGGGCGGGGCGGCTCGGAGGTGCGGCGTCCGGGCCGTCCGCCGGCCGGCGGGGACCCACACGATTGGCGGTAAGGCAGGTTTTAATAGCTTTCGCCAGGGTGATTCCTGAAAAGGTCGATATCCCCCCTCGATACTCCTGAGGAGCAGACATGCGCATCCGCGCCGCGATCGCAGCCAGCGCTCTGGCCACCACCATCGTCCTGGGTGGAGCGAGTGCCGCACTCGCCGGTGGCAAGCACCACCACGACCACTACGGCAAGGGCTGGTTCGGTGGCTGCTCGCTCTCCGCGGCCGTCCTCGAAGGCAACCCGATCTTCAGTGAGGGCTGCGGCAAGGGCGGCTACGAGCACGGCAGAATGCACCACCACCGCCGGTGAGCGGGCGGGCGTAGCTTCTGTGACGTAATCGGACACCCGGCAGCGGGTGCCGGCCGGGATCCCCGCCTCCGGGTGGCCCGGCGCCGGCACCCGCTGCTTCGCGTGCGGACCCCGGGGCGCCCGCGGGCCGCCGGGCCGGTCAGGCGCCGGGCGAGGGGCGGTGCGGGGGGATCTCGGGCAGGGCGTGCAGGGCCAGCAGGCCGCGGACGAAGCCCTCGCGGTCGGCGGCCGGGAGCCGGGCGAGCAACTCCTCCTCGCCGCGCTGGATGTCGGACCGGACGGCGTCCCGCAGCCGCCGCCCCTCGGGGGTGAGGGAGAGCAGCCGGACCCGCCGGTCGCCGGGGTCGGGGCGGCGGCTGATCAGACCGCGCTCCGCCAGGTCGTCCAGGACCGGGATGATCCGGGTCTTGTCCGCCCGGATCGCCTCGGCCAGGGCCGCCTGGGTGCGGAACGGGGTCTCGCCGAGGCGCAGCAGCACCGCGTACCCCCACATCGTCACGCCGTGCGCGTCGAGCACCGGCCGCTCGGCGTCCATCAGTGCCCGGCCCAGGGGCACCAGCATGGCGGCCAGGTCGGGGCGGGCCGCCGGCGGCCCTGGGGTCGGGGTGTCCCGGTCTGCTGCGTTCTCGGCCATGGACAGGAAAATACCCGTTGACAAATCGTAGGCTTGCGCACATCGTAAGCGCATGCATATGAATAACGAGGGGGCGGACCGCACGGCGTCCGCGACGACGGAGCGGGCGGCCCTGGACCGCCTGTGCGCACTCGACGCCCGCGCGGTGGGCGACAGCGTGGCCCTGGTGGACCGGCTGGCCCCGGGGGACCTCACCAGGCCCACCCCCTGCGCCGGGTGGGACCTGGCCGCGCTGCTCGGCCATCTGACGGCCCAGCACCGGGGGTTCGCGGCGGCGGCGCTGGGCCGCGGCGGGGACCTGGCGCACTGGGCGGTGCACCCGGTGGGCGACGACGTCCCCGCGGCCGTGGCCGGCTACCGCCGCGCCGCCGCGGACGTCCGGGCGGCCTTCGCGGCCGTGGACCGCCCCGACCGGCCGTTCGCGCTCCCGGAGTTCACCACCGAGCGGACCGTGCCCGCCGCGCGGGCCATCGCCTTCCACCTCATCGACTACGTCGTCCACAGCTGGGACCTCGCCCGCACCCTGGACCTGCCCTACGACCCGGACCCCCGGCTCCTCGACGCGGCGCTGCCGATCGCCCGGGCGGTGCCCGACGGCGCGGCCCGGCAGGCCTCCGGCAGCTCCTTCCGGCCCGCCCTGCCCGCCGCGGACGGTGCCGGACCGCTGGACCGGATCCTGGCGATGCTGGGCCGCGCACCCGACTGGCGCGCGCCGGGGCGGTGACGGGGGCGGCCGCCGGGCGCGTCCCGGTGCCCGCCGGTGGTCAGGCGGTCTCCGGGGACGGCTCGTCCACCGGGGCGGGCACCGGTGCCGGCCGGCGGGAGACCGCCACCCCGGCCAGGCACAGCACCCCGCCGGCCAGGGTGAGCGGGCCGGGCACCTCGCCGAGCAGCGGCCAGGCCAGCAGCACCACCAGCACCGGCACCGCGTAGGTGGTGGCGCCCATCCTGCCTGCGGTGCTGCGGGCCAGCGCGAACGCCCAGGTGGTGAAGGCGGCGGCGGTCGGGAAGAGGCCGAGGTAGAGCATGTCCAGGGTCCGCGGGAGCGGGGCGCGGGCGGCCTCGGACAGCAACGTGCCGGCGAACGGGAGGCAGGCGGCGGCGCCGGTCAGGCAGCCGTAGAAGGTCACCGTCAGCGCGCCGGTGTGGCGCAGCGCGGGCTTCTGCGCGACCACCCCGCCCGCGTAGCCGACCGCGGCCAGCAGGCACAGCAGGACGCCCAGGAGCGAGGACCGGCCGCCGCCGGACATCGACAGGGCGACCACCGCCGCGCCCGCGAACGACACCGCCAGCCCCGCGAGCAGCCGCCGCGTCAGCCGCTCGCCCAGCAGCCGCGCGCCGAGCAGCGCCACCAGCAGCGGGCCGGTGTTGACCAGCAGTGCGGCGGTACCGGCGTCCACCTCCCGCTCGCCCTGGTTGAGCGCCACGGTGTACGCGCCGAACCACAGCACACCGGAGCACAGGATGCCCGGCCAGGCGGCGCGCGGCGGGAAGCCGCCGCCCCGCACCAGCACCAGGACGCCCAGCGCCAGCGAGCCGGTGAGCAGCCGGCCGAGGGCCAGCGCGCCCGGCGAGTAGGCGGTCCCGGCGCTGCGGATGACGACGAAGGCGGAGGCCCACAGGACGACGGTGGCGGCCGCGGCGGCCACCGCGGGCCAGGCGGGGGAGCGGACGGCGGTCCGCGCAGGGGTGGTCATGCCGGGAGAGTAGACGGGCGACCGTTCGGTATCCGGCGAAGTGTCGCCGCACAGCGGGGGGTTGGGCGGGCGTCTCGGTCAACCGGCGGCTGGTTTCAGCTGGTTCCGATCAGGGCCGTTAACAGCATGTTCATCAAACTGTTGAAGCGGAAAGGGGTGGGTGGGCGCCGGGCGGCGGTGCCGGGCGCCGCCGGAGACCGCCGGCGCGACGGAAGGAAGGCATGCGATGGGCAGGGCCACAGCCGTGAACGGCGTCCTCGACGTACCCGTCATCGACATCTCCGCATGGGCGGGCGGCACCGCCGCCGACCGGGACCGCATCGCGGCCGAGGTCGACCGGGCGGCCCGGACCGTCGGCTTCATGCAGATCGCCGGACACGGCGTCCCGGACGCCGCGGTGGACGCGTTCGCCGCGGCGCAGGACGCGTTCTTCGGGCTGCCGATGGCGGAGAAGAAGGCGCTGCGCGCGCCCTCCCCGGACGTCAACCGCGGCTACACCCCGCCGCGCACCGAGCGGCTGAGCCTGAGCCTGGGCGTCCCGGCGGCGGCCGAGGACCTCTTCGAGGCGTTCAACGTCGGCGCGGAGGCGGCCGCGTTCCCCGGCCTCGGACTGCCCGAGGAGCACTACCCGGCCAACATCTGGCCGCCGGTGCCGGGCTTCCGGGACGCGGTGGAGGAGTGGTGCCGCCGGGCCGGCGGACTGGCCCGGCGGCTGACCGGGATCTTCGCGCACGCCCTGGGGCTGGCGCCGGACCACTTCACCCCGTTCACCGACCACTCGCTGGACGTGCTGCGGATGAACCACTACGCGCTGCCCGAGCGGGAACTGGTCATCGACCGCGACCAGATGGGCATGGGCGCGCACACCGACTACGGCATCGTCACCGTGCTGTGGGCCGACCGGGTCCCCGGGTTGCAGATCCTCGACACCGAGGGCCGCTGGCACGACGTCCGGCCCGAACCGGGCTGCCTGCTCGTCAACCTCGGTGATCTGCTGGCCCGTTGGACCAACGACCGGTGGCTGTCCACCCTGCACCGGGTGCTGCCGCCGGCCGACGCCACCGGACGCGTCGGGCGCCGCCGCTCCGCCGCGTTCTTCCACGACGGCAACTGGGACGCGGAGATCAGCTGCCTGCCCGGCTGCGCCCCGGCCGGCGCGGAGCCGCTGTACCCGCCCACCACCGTCGGCCGCCACCTGGCGGAGAAGCTGGGCGGTTCGCGCGCCGGGAAGCTCAACGCCAACTCGCCCCGCGAGGCGGCCCGGTTGCTCGCGGCCAGGACCGAGGGCCGGTGACCCTGACGCCGCGCCGCACCGCCCGGCGCCGCCCCCGCCCCGTCCGCCCGGACGGCGCGCGGGGCCCCGGCGCCGGCCGGACGCTGGGCCTGGGCGTGCAGCACGCCCTGGTGATGTACGCCGGGGCGATCGCGGTGCCGCTGATGTTCGGCGCCGGGGCGGGCCTGGACACCGAGGACGTCAGCGTCCTGGTCAACGCGGACCTGTTCGTCGCCGGCCTCGTCACCGTCGTCCAGAGCCTGGGCGCGGGGCGGTTCCTGGGCGTGCGGCGGCCGCTGGTCACCGGCGGCTCGTTCGTCTGCGTCACCCCGATGATCATGATCGCCCGGGAGTACGGGATGCTGCCGGTGGTCGCCCCGCGGATCTACCACCGCTTCCCCGAGTGGTGGCAGCTGCTCTTCGGCAGCCCCTCGACCGCGGCCCTGGTGGTCGCCCTGGGACTCCACCTGGCGTTCCGCCGCGGCCGGACCGGGGTGGCGCCGGAGCAGGCAGCCGGCCGCACCGGACTGCCTGCCCCGTAAGGGATCTGACGCCACGTCAGTCCAGCTGCTGCACCCGGCGGGCGACCCGCTCGTGGGCCCGCAGCTTCTCCGCCAGGTCCGGCAGCCGGAGTTCGCCGCCGTCCACCAGCACCCGGCCGCCGACGACCGTGGTCCACGCCCGGGACGGGGCGCAGCGCAGCCACGCCTCGACCGGGTCGGTGAGCGCACCGGCCAGCGCCACCTCCGGGGTGTCCCAGACCACCAGGTCACCGCAGGCGCCCGGGCGCAGGTGCCCCAGCTCGTCGTCCCGGCCCAGGCAGCGGGCCGAACCGCGGGTGGCCATGTCCAGCGCGTCCCGGGCCGCCATCGCGGCCGGGCCGCCGCGGTAGCGCCCCAGCAGCAGGGCGTTGCGGGTCTCCAGCCACAGCGAGGCGTGGTCGGTGGAGGCGGAGCCGTCGCAGCCGACGCCGACCGGCATGCCCAGCCCGCGCATCTCCTGGACCGCGGCGGTACCGCCCGCGATCAGCATGTTGGAACTGGGGCAGTGCGCCACGCCCACCCCGGCGGCGGCGAGCCGGGCGCGCTCCTCCTTGGTGGGGTAGACGCAGTGCGCGACCCAGGTGCGGTCGGTCATCCAGCCGACCGACTCGAAGTACTCGACGGGCCGGCAGCCGTGGTTCTCCAGGCAGTAGGCGTCCTCGTCGGGGTCCTCGGCGAGGTGGGTGTGGAGCCGGACGTCGAGCCGCTCGGCGAGTTCGGCGGTGGCGGTCATCAGGTCCCGGGTGACCGAGAACGGGGAGCAGGGGGCCAGCGCGACGCGGATCAGCGCGCCGGGCTCCGGGTCGTGGTACGCCGTCACCAGCCGCTCGCTGTCGGCGAGCACCTCCTCGGCGGTCTGGGTGACCGACCGGGGCGGCAGCCCGCCGTCCTCGGTGGAGAGGGTCATCGAGCCGCGGGTGGCGTGGAAGCGGAAGCCGAGGTCCTGGGCGGTGCGGATCTGCGCGTCGATCAGGCGGGGCCGGGGGTGGACGTAGTGGTGGTCCGCCGAGGTGGTGCAGCCGCCCAGCAGCAGTTCGGCCAGGCCGACGTAGGTGGAGAGGTGGACGGCCTCCTCGTCGAGCGCGGCCCACAGGGGGTAGAGGGTGGTGAGCCAGTCGAAGAGGGTGCCGTTGACCGCGGGGCCGTAGGAGCGGGTGAGGTTCTGGTAGATGTGGTGGTGGGTGTTGATCAGGCCGGGGGTGACCAGGCGGCCGGCCGCCGAGAGCGTGCGGGCGGCCCGCGCCGGCTCGGTGCCGGGGGACCCGTACGCCGCGACGCGGCCGTCCCGCAGCGCGATCCAGCCACCGGGGATCTCGGTGCTGCCGTCGATGACGAGCAAGCGGGCGTCCCGGACGAGCAGGTCACAGCCGTCGGCCGGGCCGGCGGGGGTGTCCGGGTGGGGGCGGGTGGGGGTGTCGGCCATGCGAGGACTCCTGTGAGACGGTGTGCCGGCGCGCCGGCACGGGGCTCGTGGGGTGCGCGCGGGCCCTGTACCGGTGTGCTGCGCGGCCACCGGATCGGCACCGCCGGACCGGCCGGCGGACGGGCGCTCCTCCCTGATGGATCTGGGACGCGGCGGCAGGGCGCCGCGAGGGGAGCCCTGCCCGGAAATCGGCCGGGCAGTCCCGGCGCCGGATCATGCGGGACGTTCGGCCGGGAGCGGACGGCGCAGCACATAGCCGCCGACCGCCACCGCCACCGCGATGACGCAGCCGGCGAAGGTCAGTCCGGCACCGCGCAGCCCCAGGCCCTGGGTGAGCGCGCCGACGCCCACCACCGGCAGCGAGATGCCGAGGTAGGCGACGAGGAAGAAGGCGGAGAGGGTGCCGCCGCGGTGCTGCTCGGGGGCGGCGGCGCCGACCGCGGTCAGCCCGGCGCGGAAGGCGAGGCCCTGGCCGGTGCCGCCGCAGACCGCGCCGGCGACCAGCAGCGGCAGCGCGGTGGCGGCGAGCGAGGCGCCGACCAGCAGCAGCCCGGCGACCAGGACCAGGCAGCCGGCCGGCAGGGCGGCGCGGGCGCCGAGCCGGCCGGTGAGGGCCTGGCCGAGCGTCGAGCCGGCGAAGACGGAGCAGACGATCGCCCCGGAGACCGCGAGGTTGCCGACGCCGAGGGTCTGCGCGACGAAGCTCGGTGCGACCGCGGTGAACAGCCCGAGCAGCGCGAAGCCGGCGAACGCGGCGACCGCGGCCGGGGTGAACACCGGACGGACCTCGGGCGGGACCCGCAGCCGCTGGGGGCGCGGCGAGCGCGGCAGGTGCGGGTCCGCGACGGTCTCCGGCAGCAGCCAGGTCAGCCCGGCGGCGACGGCGAGCAGGGCCAGGTGGACGAGGAAGGGCAGGGCCAGCGGGTGGGGCGCGTACTGGGCGAGCACCCCGGAGAGCAGCGGGCCGCAGCCCAGGCCGCCCATGTTGGCGGCGGTGGCGGCGAAACCGGCCCGGGACTCCCGTCCGGGGCGGGCCAGTTCGAGGACGGCGGCGGTGGCGGCGCCGCTGAACAGCCCGGCGGCGAAGCCGGACAGCAGACGCCCGAGCAGCAGCAGCGGCAGCCCGCCCTCCAGGAGGAAGCACAGCGCGCTGGCGGCGGACAGGGCCAGGCCGGCGAAGAGCACCGGGCGGCGGCCGGTGTGGTCGGAGAGGTTGCCGGCCAGCGCCAGGACGGCGATGACGCCGACCGCGTAGGTGGCGAAGACCACCGTCACCACCAGTTCGGAGAAGCCGAGTTGGTGGCGGTAGAGGCCGTAGAGGGGGGTGGGCAGGGTCGTCCCGGCCATGCCGATCGCGAAGACGCCGGCCGCGGCGGCGCTGCCGGGGCGGTGGTGCCGGCGGGTGGTCATGGTCATGGCATCAACGTAGGCGCCGGGGCCCGCCGGCGCGAGAAGGCGGGTGCCCCCGCGCGTGGCGGGGGCACCGTGCGTCCGGCCTCATCCGCTGCGGTCAGCGCCGGGGCGTGTTGGCGGCGGTGACGTTGACGGCGGCCCAGGCGCGGTCCACCGTCCGGTACGCCGTGCTGCCGGCGCCGTAGAGGTCCTTGGCGGCCTGGAGGGTCGCCAGGCGGGCGCCGTGGAAGTCGGTGGTGGAGACCATGTACCGGGTGAGCGCCCGGTAGAAGATGGCGGTGGCCCTGTCCCGGCCGATGCCGGTGACCTTGCCGCCGTCGTAGGTGGGGGAGTCGTAGGCGACCCCGCCGAGGGTTTTCCGGCCACTGCCCTCGGCCAGCAGGTAGAAGGCGTGCGAGGAGACCCCGGACCCGGCGTGCACCTCGGTGTCGTAGGTGTCCGCCGACCAGTAGTCGACGGTCCCTTCGAGGGTGTCCAGGGACGGGCGGTCCATCCGGCGCAGGAACTTCTGGGCCAGGCCCAGCTTTTCGCCCATGAGGTAGTTCGGCGGGTTCTTCGGGTTGTGGGCGGCGAACTCCACCGCGGTGCCGAAGATGTCCGCCAGTGACTCGTTGAGCGCGCCCGGTTCGCCGAACTGGTGGCCCTCGGCGTCGACCCGGGTGGGTTCCAGGCGGGCGGTGGCGTCCACCACGCCGTGGGTCAGTTCGTGGCCGGTGACGTCCAGGACGACCAGCGGCTTGCTGAAGACCTTGCCGTCGCCGTCGCCGTAGAGCATGCAGCCGCAGTCCGAGGACCAGAAGGCGTTGCCGACGCGGTTGCCGTAGTGGACCAGGGCGTGGGCGCCGGCGCCGTCGTTCTTGATGCCGTTGCGGCCGAAGGTCTTCTTGTAGAAGTCCAGGGTGCTGGTGATGCCGTACTGGGCGTCGACCGCGGCGGTGGTCCGGTTGGCGGCGGTGCCGTCGCCCCAGCGGTTGGTGCCGCTGGTGAACGGCCGGCCGGTGATGAACGTGTCCAGTTCCTTGCCACCGGCGTCGCGGGTCTCGGTGTTGCCGCGGGTGGCGTCGCGCAGGACGTAGGCGTTCTTGGCGGTGCGGGTGGTGGACAGGGTGACCGGGCCGACGAAGAGGGAGGCGCCGGTGCCGGTGGCCGGGGCCGGGTAGCGGCCGGCCGGCGGGGCCGGCGGGGCGGGCGGGGTGACGGCGGCGGTGCCGGGCGTGGGCCGCTCGCCGCGCTGCCGGAGCTTGTGCAGCACCGACGGCGACAGGAACGGCTCGTTGACCGGGATGTTGCTGAGCACGCCGCCGGTGGTGGCGTCGATGACGACGGTCCGGGCGCCGCGGGTCTCGTCGGTGCGGCTGTCGGCGACCTGGACCTGGTAGGCGAGGGTGCCGCGGCCGTCGCGGGCGTCCACCACGAGCCGGGGCTCGCCGGCGGTGCCCTGGGCCACCGCGGCGGCCTTGGCCGCGGCCTGGCGGCCCGACAGCTTCGGGGCGGCGGCGGGCGGGGCGACCTGGTGGCGGGCGGCCCGGGTCACGCCCTGGTAGGCGGAGTCGGCGCCCAGGTGGATGACCAGGTCGCCGCCGAGCACCGGCATCCCGCGGTGCATCCGGACGAACCGCACGTGCCGGCGGCCGTCGGGGTCGACGAGGGTGTCGGTGGCCTTGAGGGTGTCGTCCCGGCTCACGCCGGTGGTCGCGGCGTGGGCGTAGGCGGCGGCGCGGGCGGTGTCGACGACCGAGGGGGCGGCCGCGGCGGGGGCGGGGGAGGCGGTGGCCGCGGCGCCGACGCCGGCGGTGAGGCCGGCCGCCGTGGTGACCGCCAGGGCTATCGCCAGGCGGCGGCTGCGTATGTGGGGTCTACGCACTGATTCAGGTCCCTTTGCGCTGTGGGCGGCGGTAGGTGGCAACCGCCCGTACACGCGGTGCCGTTGCGCACCGCGGGGACCGTCCGGCCCCGCACAGACCCTGGTATGCCTGGCATGGGCATGTAAAGGAAAATGATCAATTTTGGGCGCCTGGAAGCCAAAAATTGATAATTGATCACCTTTATGTAGTCGGAAGATGACCAATCGTGTTCCGGGGGTGAAGACTCACCACCTCGCCCCGGGGTTGTACGGCACTGCCGGGAAATTTCCCGGCACGCCGAAGGCCGGGGCGGCGGATGCCGTCCCGGCCGGTGCGGTCAGGGGCGTGCGGCCCCTCCCGGGGCCGCGCTAACCGGTGTGGAAGAGCTCCTCCAGCGACGCCTGGGCCTTCTCGCCGCCGCGCACCGCCTCGACGACGGCCTGGTGGAAGGCGCGGCTGTCGGCCTCGGAGTGGCAGGGGACGGGGCTGCCGGTCATGGTGTACCAGTCCGAGGACCCGGTGTACTGGACGGCGACGTGCGCCTCGTCCTCCGACCACGTGGTGTGGATGGTCAGATCGCCCTGCATGGGGCCGATCTCCTCGGTCTGCACCGCGCCGGGGCGGGCGTGGATCCCGACCGTGGTCCAAGATGCCCAGGTCATGTCGTTCCCCTCGTCACCAGGGCCCCGGCCGGCCGCCGGGCACGGTGCTTCAAGTCTGGCACCCGACGTGCGCCCGCGCACCGCATCGACCGCCCGCCACGGCGCCCCCGCACACTGTCACCACCCTCGTCATCCGGCCCTCACCGGCTCGTCACGCCGCCGTCACACAGGGTGCCGGTCAGCCAGTCGCCGACCGCGTCCAGCGCCGCGTCGGCGGCCGGCAGCGCCCCGGCCGCGCCGAGGAAGCCGTGGAAGGTGCCCGGATGTTCGTCCACCCGCACCGGGACGCCGGCGGCGCGCAGCGCCCGCCCGTAGGCGCGCCCCTCGTCCCGCAGCGGATCGCACTCGGGCAGCACCAGCAGCGCGGGCGGCAGCCCGGACAGGTCCGCGGCGAGCCCGGGGGAGGCGTACGGGTGGTCCCGGTCGCCGTCCGGGCCCAGGTACTGGTCCCAGTACCAGCGCATATGGGCGGTGGTGTGGAAGAAGCCGGTGGCGTAGGCGGTGGCCGAGGCGCCCGCCAGGCGGTGGTCCAGGACCGGGTAGACCAGCAGCTGGGCGGCGAGCCGCGGGCCGCCGCGGTCCCGGGCCATCAAGGTCACCGCGGCCGCGAGGTTGCCGCCGCTGGAGTCGCCCGCGACCGCCACCCGCTCCGGGGCGCAGCCCAGCTCCGCGGCGCGCGCCGCGGCCCACGCCGTCGCCGCGTAGGCGTCCTCGGCGGCGGCCGGGAAGCGGTCCTCGGGGGCCCGCCGGTAGTCCACCGAGACCACCACCGCGCCGCCGCGCCGGGCGAGTTGGCGGCACAGCCCGTCGTGGGTGTCCAGGTCGCACAGGACCCAGCCGCCGCCGTGGCAGAAGACGATCAGCGGGCGCGGCCCGGCGGCGGGTGCGTCCGGGCGGTAGATCCGCACCGGGACCCCGGGGGCACCGGGCGGGCCGGGGACCGTCGCCCCGGCCGCGGTCACCCCGCCGGCGCCGGGCTCCGGCGGCGCGGCCCGGGAGGCGCGGCGCAGCGCCGCGGCGTCCAGCGGCCCGTCCGCCGGGTCGGGGAAGCCGGCGGCCATCGCGTCCGCGATCCGCCGGGCCGCGGGGGAGAGCGGGTCGGGGGCGGGGGCCGCGGGGCCGGGCGGGGTGCCGGTCATCGGGTGGTCAGCCCCCCGTCCACCGCGAACTCCGCGCCGGTGATGTACGCGGACGCGTCGGAGGCCAGGAAGCGGACCAGCTCGGCCACCTCGTCCGGCTGCCCGACGCGGCGCAGCGGCACCCGCGGCCACTCCTGCTCCGTGGGGTCCGGGCCGAGGACATCGGCGACCATCGGGGTGTCGATCATGCCGGGGTGGACCGAGTTGACCCGGATCCGGTCCGCCGCCAGGTCCAGCGCCGCGGACTTGGTCAGCCCGCGCAGCCCGAACTTGCTCGCCCCGTACGCCGAGTGGCCCGGGATGCCGCGCAGGCCGGCGGTCGAGGAGATGTTGACGATCGAGCCGCCGCCGGCCTTCCGCAGCTCCGGGACGGCCGCCCGGATGCCCAGGAACGGGCCGAGCAGGTTGACCCGCAACAGCAGCTCGAAGTTCTCCCCGGTCTCCCGGTCCACCGGCGCGGTGCGCCACAGCGCGGCGTTGTTGACCAGGACGTCCAGCCGGCCGAAGGCGTCCACCGCGGTGCCGGTCACCGCCCGCCAGCCGTCCGCGTCGGTGACGTCGTGCCGGACGAACCGGGCCGCGTCGCCGAGTTCGGCGGCCAGCGCCCGGCCCTCCTCCTCGCGGACGTCGCCGAGCACCACCCGGGCGCCGGACGCCACGAAGAGCCGGGCCTCGGCCGCGCCCTGTCCGCGCCCGGCACCGGTGATCACCGCGACCTTGCCGTCCAGGTCCACGCCGCCGGTCATGCGCTCGCCTCCAGCGCCCGGAAGTGCGGGATGACCGTCTCGCCCCACTGTCGGATGGTCTCCAGGCAGGCTTCCTGCGGGACGCCGCCCATCTGGATCAGGCACATCACCTCGTCCACCCCGATCTCCCGCAGCTGCTCGACGTAGGCGATGGCGTCCTCGGCGGTGCCGTAGGCGTGCCGGGCGTTGTAGGTGCCGGTGTCGACCGGGCGGGCCGGGATGTTGGCCTCGTGCAGTTTGGCGACCAGCTGGTCGCGGTCCCGGCCCAGCGCCGCGACGTGGTCCTCGTGCTCGTCGTGCACGGTGGGCGCCGGGCCGTTGCCGTACCAGTGGGCGATCGCCTCGGCGAAGAACCGCTGGCCGCGGGTGCCGATGCGGTACGCGGCCGGGCCGTCGTCCGAGACGATCGTCGGGCAGAGCGCGGAGAAGTGGTCGTTGGCCCCGGTGGAGACGAACCGCTCCCCGCTGCGGGTGGCGATCGCCTCGTCGTAGACCTTGCGCATCGCGCGCACGTCGTCGGCGCCGGCGAAGCCCATCACCAGGGCGCCGATGCCCAGTTCGGCGGCGAGCTTGAGGGTGTCGTGCTTGCTGCACGCCATGAACAGCGGCGGGTGCGGGTCCTGCACCGGCCGGGGGAGGATCGCGCCGGGGCCGATGTCGAGCGTGCCGTGCCATTCGAAGGTGTCGTTCCGCCAGGCGTTGCTGAAGATCCGCAGCGCCTCCTCCATCTGCGGATAGGTGTCCTCGGGCCGGACGCCGTACATCGACATCTCCTGCTTGGTGGCGCCGCGCCCGGCGCCGATGTCGACCCGGCCGCCGGAGAGCACGTCGAGCATCGCGGCCCGCTCGGCGACCCGGACCGGGTGCTGGTAGCCGAACGGCATGGTGACCACGCCGTGGCCGATCCGGATCCGGGAGGTCCGGGCGGCGACCCAGGTCAGGAAGATCTCCGACGCGCTCATGTGCGCGTACTGGGTGAGTGAGTGGTGCTCCACCGCCCAGATGCGGTCGAAGCCCATCTCCTCGGCGTAGACGGCCTGTTCGACGCAGTCGTGGAGGACCTGGCGCTCGCGTTCGGGCGTCGGGTCGGCCAGCTGTGCCTCGAAGATCATCGAGAACTTCACGGAACTGCCTCCTCGTTCTGGAGGGTACGGAGACTATTTCTAATAGGAATATGTCTAGCAGGTATACGTGGCCGGGGGGAAGGGGGGCCGGGCGGCGTCCCGTCCGGCGCCGGACGGGGAGGCCGTAGACTGCGGAGGGTGACGGAGAAGAAGGCGCGCGGAGCGCAGGCCGGGGACGGCGCGGAGCGGCCGGCGCTGCCGGCGACCAGCTGGGCGGTGCTCGGACTCCTCTCCTTCGGTGAGGAGTTGTCCGGTTACGACCTGAAGAAGTGGTCGGACTGGTCGCTGCGCTTCTTCTACTGGAGCCCGTCGTTCAGCCAGATCTACGGCGAGCTCAAGCGCCTGGAGAAGGTCGGCTACGTCACCTCGCGGATGGTCGCCCAGGAGACCGGCAACCGCGACAAGCGGGTCTACGTCATCACCGACGAGGGCCTGGCGGCGGTCCGCCACTGGGCGCGCGAGGCGCCGGTGGAGCCCCCGGTGCTCAAGCACGGGGTCATGCTGCGGCTCTGGCTGGGCCATCTGCTGGAGGCCGACCGGATGCGCGAAGTCCTCGGCCGGCACCGGGAGTACGCCGAGACGATGCGGCACCGCGCCGAGGTGGACGCCGCGGGCGCCCGCGCCGAGGCGGCCTGGGCCTACCCCTCCCTCGTGCTGAAGTGGTCCGAGCGGTACTACGCCTCCGAGCGTGACCTGGCCGACGCGATGCTGGCCGACCTGGACGAACTGGCGGCCGCGGAGGACGCCGGCGCGGCCGGTGACGCGGAGCGCAAGCGCCCGTAGGTGCGCCGGAAGTAGAGCAGCGGGTCGGTCTCGCGCAGCCGCTCCGGCGGGGTGAGCGCGGTGACCCGGCCGAGCGCGATCAGGTGGTCGCCGCCCGGCAGCGCCTCCACCAGCTCGCATTCGAGGGTGGCGAGCGCCGCGGTCAGCAGCGGTGCGCCGTTGACGCCGGAACGCCAGTCCACGCCCTCGAACTTGTCGCCGCCGGTCACCGCGAACTGCCGGCACAGCTCCTGCTGGTCGGCCGCCAGGACGTTGACCGCGAACCGGCCGGCCTCGCTGATCTTCGGCCAGGTCGTGGAGGTCCGGGCCGGGCAGAAGCAGACCAGTGGCGGGTCCAGGGAGACCGAGGAGAACGACTGGACGGCCATACCGGCCGGGCGGCCGTCGGGCCGGCGCGCGGTGATCACCGCCACGCCGGTGCAGAAGCGGCTGAGCACCTCGCGCATCGCGGTGTCGTCGACCGGGGCGGTGGGGGTGGTGGTGGGCGGGGTGAAGGCGGGCACTTCGACCTCCCGGGTGTGGAGTTTTCTTCGGACTATTTCTACTAGGTATATGCCTAACAGAAACACTGTGATTGGATACCGGCCACGTCCGCACGTCAAGTAGGCGGCACCGCACCACACGCCGCCGCCACCTCCGAGCAAGGGAGCGGGAGGGCCAATGACCTGGGCACACCACCACACCCAAGGGCCGCCGCAGCCGGCGGCACCCGATACCGTCGCGGCGCTCGCCGCACACGCCGCCCGCGTCCACGGCGACCGGGAAGCGCTGGCGGACGGCGAAGTCCGCTGGACCTTCACCGAGTTGGGGAAGGAGATCACCGCCGCCGCGCGCGCCGCCGTCGCCCACGGCATCCGGCACGGCGACCGGATCGCCGTCTGGGCACCCAACAGCCGCCAGTGGATCACCGCGGTCCTCGGCGCGGTCTCCGTCGGCGCCGTCCTCGTCCCCCTCAACACCCGCTACAAAGCGGCCGAGGCCGCCGACATCATCCGCCGCAGCGGCGCCACCCGCCTCTTCACCGCCCGCGGGTTCCTCGGCTGCGACTACGACGACCTGCTGCACGACTCCGGGGAGGACCTGGGCCGGCTGGGGAGCACCGTGGTGCTGCGCGACGACGGCCCGCCCGGGCGGCCCGCGCGCCCCGGCACCCTCTCCTACCCCGCCTACCTGGCCGCCGGCCGCCGCGTCGGCGACGCCGAACTGGCCGCCCGGACCGCCGCCGTCCGCCCGGACGACCTGGCCGACATCCTCTTCACCTCCGGCACCACCGGCAGCCCCAAGGGCGTGCTCGCCACCCACGGCCAGACCATGCGGGTCTTCGACGCCTGGGCGCACCTGGTGACGCTGCGCCCCGGGGACCGCTACCTGCTGGTCAACCCCTTCTTCCACACCTTCGGCTACAAGGCGGGGGTGCTGGCCTGCCTGCTGCGCGGCGTCACCATGCTGCCCGAACCGGTCTACGACGCCGACCGGATCCTGCGCCGCACCGCCGAGGAGCGGGTCAGCGTCCTGATGGGCCCGCCGACCGTCTTCCACGGCCTGCTCAACCACCCCGACCGCGCCCGGCACCGGCTCGGCTCGCTGCGGCTGGCCGGGACCGGCGCCGCCACCGTGCCGGCCGAACTCGTCGTCCGCGTCCGCCGGGAGCTGGGCATCCCGGACGTCTTCACCGCCTACGGGCTGACCGAGTCCGCCGGGGTCGTCACGGTCTGCCCGACCGACGCCGACGCCGAGACCCTCGCGCACACCGTCGGACTGCCGCTGCCCGGCACCGAACTGCGGATCGTGGACCCCGCGGGCCGGCCGCTGCCGCCCGGCGCACCCGGCGAGGTGGTGGTCCGCGGCTACCACGTCATGCCCGGCTACCTCGACGACCCGGCCGCCACCGCCGCCGCCGTCGACCCGGACGGCTGGCTGCACACCGGCGACGTCGGCGTCCTGGACGACCGCGGCTTCCTCACCCTCACCGACCGCCTCAAGGACATGTACGTCGTCGGCGGGTTCAACGCCTATCCGGCGGAGGTGGAGCGGGTGCTGCGCGGCCACCCGGCGATCGCCGACGTCGCCGTGGTCGGCGCGCCGGACCCGCGGCTCGGTGAGGTCGGGGTGGCATTCGTCGTCCCCGAGGCGGGCAGCGCACCCGATCCGGGGGAACTGAACGGGTGGGCCCGCGAACGGCTCGCCAACTTCAAGGTGCCCCGGCGCTACCACCTCGTCCCCGAACTGCCGCGCAACGCCGGCGGCAAGGTCCTCAAGGGCGAACTGCGCCGGACGGCCGGGAACGAAGGGAGGAACGGCGGATGAGACCGACCGGCGAACAGGAGGAACTGCGCGCCGCGGTACGGCAGTTGCTGGCCCGGTATCCGGGGCCGGAGGCGTGGGGTCCGCTCACCGGGCAGATCGGCGCCGCCGGGCTGGCGGTGCCCGAGGAGCACGGCGGCGCGGGCTGCGGCCCGCTGGAGATCCACGTGGTGATGGAGGAGCTGGGGCGGGCGCTGGCCCCCGTGCCGTTCCTGGGCTCCGCGGTGCTCACCACCCAGGCCCTGCTCGCCACCGGGGACACCGCGCTGCTGCCCGCGCTGGCCGAGGGCACCGCGGTGGGCGCGCTGGCCTGGGCCGAGGCCGGCTCCTGGGAGCCGGCCGCGGTCCGCGCCACGGCCCGCCCGGCACCGGACGGCGGCTGGCGGCTCTCCGGCGCCAAGGACCACGTCCTGGACGGCGCGGACGCCGACGTCCTGGTGGTGGCCGCCCGGACCGGCGCCGGCGTCTCCCTCTTCGAGGTCCCGGCCGGCGGGCCCGGAGTCCGCCGCGAGCGGCTGGTGACGATGGACACCACCCGCCCGCAGGCCCGGGTGGTGCTGGACGCCGCCGCCGGCCGGCTGCTGGGCGCGGACGGCGACGGAGAGCGGGCGCTGGCCCGCGTACGGGACCTGGGCTGTGCGGCGCTCGCCGCCGAGCAGGTGGGCGCGGCCGAACGCTGCCTGGAACTGACCGTCGCCTACGCCAAGGAGCGGGTGCAGTTCGGGCGGCCGATCGGCTCCTTCCAGGCCGTCAAGCACCGGCTCGCGGACGCCTATGTGCAGGTGGAGGCGGCCCGGTCGATCGCGCTGGGCGCCGCGTACGCCGCCGCTCGCGGCGGGGGCGCGGGGGAGGAGCCGGCCCGCTGCGCCGCGGCCGCCAAGTCGGCCTGCTCCGAGGCGTTCTCGGCGGTGGCCGGGGAGATGATCCAGCTGCACGGCGGGATCGGCATCACCTGGGAGCACGACGCCCACCGCTACTTCAAGCGGGCCCACGGCAGCGCCCAACTGCTCGGCTCCCCGGCCGCCCACCGCCGCCGCCTGGCCGCCGCCCTGGGCCTGACGCCCAGTCAAGTAGCGTGATCCTCACGCTATTTTCTCGTTCCGCACCGCGGCCCCGGGCCGCCGGAGTAAGTCCGGCGGCCCGGGGCCGCGGCGCTGCCGTACGGGGCCGCTAACCGGCCAGGACCCGGGCCCGGCACGCGGCCGGGGTGCCCCAGGCGTCCCGCAGCGGGCGGGCCTTGCGGATCCACAGCGAGAGGTCCGGTTCGTCGGTGTAGCCGACCGCGCCGTGCAGCTGGAGCGCGGTGCGCGCCGCCGCGTAGCACGCCTCGCCCGCCGCCGCCTTGGCCGCCGCGGTCTCCGCGCCGGCCGACGGGGCACCGGCCGCCAGGGCCAGGGCCGCCGCGTGCACCAGCGGCTGGGCGAACTCCAGGCCGATCAGGGTGTCCGCGAGCCGGTGCTTGACCGCCTGGAACGAGCCGATCGCCCGGCCGAACTGGGTGCGCTGCCGCACATGGTCGACGGTCGCGTCCAGCAGGGCCCGGCCCACGCCGAGCGCCTGCGCGGCGGTCAGCAGCCGGGCCAGGTCGGCGGCGTGGCCGGCGGCGGCGGTGACGTGCGGGCCGCGGGCCAGGACCGTGCCGCCGAGCGGCCGGGAGAGCCGGCGGGCCGGGTCGAGGGCGGGCTGGACCGGGCCGTGCGCCTCGGTGCGGCACACCGTGTCGCCCCGGACGACGAGGACCGTGTCGGCGGCGTCGGCGTCCAGGGCGTACGGCGCGCCGTCGGCGCACAGGCCGACGAGCGCGTCACCGGCGGCGATCCGCGGCAGCCAGGCGGCCGCCGCGGCGCCGTCGCCCAGCCGGTGCAGGAAGACCGCCGCGGCGGCCGTCTCCACCAGCGGACCGGGCACCGCGTGGCGCCCCAACTCCGTGAAGGCCACCGCGAGTTCGAGGGGGAGCGGGCCCAGGCCCTCGTGCTCCTCGGGGACCGCGAGGGCGAACACCCCGGTCTCCGCGAGCCGGGTCCACAGGTCGCGGCCCGGCTTGTGCTCGCCGGCGGCCCAGGCCCGGGCGGCGGCCGGGGTGCCGGCCGCGCCCAGCAGGGCGTTCAGGGTCCGGGCGAAGTCCCGTTGCTCCTCGGTCAGCAGGAACCGCATCGCCGCCACCCCTCCCCGGAGCCGCCCCGCCCCGGACCGCCCGCCGGTGTCTCGTCGCCGGTCCTCATCCCCTGGCCTCCTTCGGCAGGCCGAGCAGGCGCTCGGCGCTGTGCTGTCCCGGGGGGCGACCCCCGGACCCCCGGCCGGGCCGCCGGGGTGCCGGTGTGTCCCGGTGTGCCGGACCGCCCGCCGGTGGGTGGGTGCGGACGTTCATCCCCTGGCCTCCTTCGGCAGGCCGAGCAGGCGCTCGGCGATGATGTTGCGCTGGATCTCGTTGGTGCCGGCGTAGACCGGGCCGGCGAGGGAGAAGGTGTAGCCCTCGGCCCAGCTGCCGTGGGCGGGGGCCTCGTCGGCGTCGTCGGCGAGGGTGCCGGCCGGGCCGAGCAGGTCCAGGGCGGTCTCGTGCAGGGCGATGTCCAGTTCGGACCAGAAGACCTTGTTGAGGCTGGACTCGGCGCCGACGCCGGCGCCGTCCGCGAGGCGGGAGGCGGTGGCGTAGGTGAACAGCTGGTAGGCGCGGGCGCCGATCACCGCGTCGGCGACCCGGTCGCGCAGCGCGGTGTCCGCCGGATCGGCCGCCTCCCGCCACAGGGCGGCCAGCCGGTCAGCGGCGGCGGTGAAGCGGCCCGGGCTGCGCAGGGTCAGCCCGCGTTCGTTGCCGGCGGTGCTCATCGCCACCCGCCAGCCCTGGCCGGGCGCGCCGATGACGTCCTCGTCGGGGACGAAGACGTCGTCGAGGAACAGCTCGGCGAAGGCCGGTTTGCCGTCCAGCCGGCCGATCGGGCGGACCGTCACCCCGGGTGCGTCCAGCGGGAACATCAGGTAGGTCAGGCCCTGGTGCGGGCGGGGTGTGCCCGCTTCGCTGCGGAACAGGCCGAACGCGCGGTCGGCGAAGGCGGCCCGGGAGGACCAGGTCTTCTGGCCGCGCAGCAGCCAGCCGCCGTCGGTCCGCACCGCCGGTGAGCGCAGCGACGCCAGGTCCGAGCCGGCCTCCGGCTCGGACCACGCCTGGGCCCAGATGACCTCACCGGTGGCCATCGGCCCGAGGATCCGGGCGCGCTGCTCGGGGGTGCCGTGTTCGAAGAGGGTGGGGGCGAGGAGGTTGATGCCGTTCTGGCTGACCCGGCCGGGCGCGCCCGCCGCGTAGTACTCCTCCTCGAAGATCAGCCACTGGAAGAGGGAGGCGCCCCGGCCGCCGTACTCCTCCGGCCAGGAGACCACCGACCAGCGGTCGGCGGCGAGCCGGTGCTCCCACGCGCGGTGCGCCGCGAAGCCCTCGCGGGTCTCCAGGGACGGCAGCGGCGTCGCGGGGACGTGCGCGGCGAGCCAGGCGCGGGCCTCGGCCCGGAACGCGGCATCGGCGTCGCTTGCGTCCAGGTCCATCAGGAACCGGCCTCCTTCATCTTCGCGAGGTCCATGCCGCCGAGGGAGTCCCGGGCGGTCTCGGCGTTGTGCGCGTGCGCGAGGTGGTGCAGTCCGAAGACCGAGTCCAGGCCCGGGTGGAGGCCCTGGAGGTCCTCGGCCTGGTTGACCGCGCGCTTGGTCAGCGCCAGGCCCATCCGCGGCATCTCGGCGATCCGTTCCGCCAACTCCCGCGTGCGCTCGGCCAGTTCGGCGCGCGGTACGACGCGGTTGACCATGCCCAGTTCGTAGGCGCGGCGGGCCGGCATCCGGTCGCCGGTGTAGAGGAACTCCTTGGCGATCCGCGGCGGCATCACCCAGGGGTGGGCGAAGTACTCCACGCCGGGGATGCCCATCCGGACGACCGGGTCGGCGAAGAAGGCGTCGTCGGCGGCGACGATCAGATCGCAGATCCAGGCGAGCATCAACCCGCCCGCCACGCAGGCGCCCTGGACGGCGGCGATCACCGGTTTGGGGAGCTCCCGCCAGCGGCGGCACATCCCGAGGTAGACCTCGGACTCGCGGGCGTAGCGGCTCTCCGCACCGGCCTTGTCCGAGTGGTCCCACCACAGCCCGGCCTTGCGGTCGAAGGGCAGGTGGGCGTCGCGGCCGGGGCTGCCGATGTCGTGGCCGGCGGAGAAGTGCCGGCCCTCACCGGCCAGCACCACGACCTTGACCTCGTCGTCGTCCGCGGCGCGGTAGAAGGCGCGGTCCAGGGCGTAGGTCATCGCGGAGTTCTGGGCGTTGCGGTGATCCGGGCGGTTCATGGTGACGGTGGCGACCGGGCCTTGCCGGGCATAGCGCACCACGGGTGTCTCTTCACCGGCGGTCATCGGCGACTCCTTCCCTAACAAGTGTTTGGTAGGTTAACGTACCGCCATGAGCAGCGTCGAGGCCCCCACCACCGTCGAGAGCTTCCGCACCGAGATCCGCAGCTGGCTGCGGGCCAACCTCACCGGGGAGTTCGCGGCCCTGCGCGGCCGCGGCGGCCCCGGCCGGGAACACGAGGCGTTCGCCGAACGCCTCGCCTGGGAACGGCACATGGCCGCCGCGGGCTGGACCTGCGTCGGCTGGCCCGAGGAGTACGGCGGGCGCGGCGCCACCCTGGAGCAGCAGGTCGCCTTCCACGAGGAGTACGCGCTCGCCGGCGCGCCCGCCCGGGTCAACCACATCGGCGAGCAGCTCCTGGGCCCCACCCTGATCGCCTTCGGCACCGACGAGCAGCGGGCCCGGTTCCTGCCGGAGATCGCCGCCGTACGGGAGCTGTGGTGCCAGGGGTACAGCGAGCCGGACGCCGGTTCGGACCTGGCGAACGTCCGTACCCGCGCCGCCTGGGACGGGGAGCGCGGCGGGTGGGTGGTGGACGGCCAGAAGATCTGGACCTCGCTCGCCCAGGAGTCCCAGTGGTGCTTCGTGGTCGCCCGCACCGAGCCGGGCTCGGTGCGCCACCGCGGCCTGTCCTACCTCCTCGTGCCGCTCGACCAGCCCGGTGTCGACATCCGGCCGATCACCCAGCTCACCGGCACCTCCGAGTTCAACGAGGTGTTCTTCGACGGGGCGTGGGCGCCGCACGTGGTCGGCGCGCCGGGCGACGGCTGGCGGATCGCGATGGCCACGCTGGGCTTCGAGCGCGGTGTCTCCACCCTCGGCCAGCAGGTCGGCTTCCGGCGCGAGCTGGAGGCGCTGATGGACCTGGCCCGGCGCAACGGCGCGGCGGACGACCCGCTGCTCCGCGACCGGCTGGCCCGGGCCTGGATCGGCCTGGAGACCATCCGCTGCAACGCCCTGCGGATGCTGGACGGCGTCGCGGCCGGCGCCCCCGGCCCGGAGGCGTCCATCGGCAAGATCTTCTGGGCGACCTGGCACCGGGAACTGGGCGAACTCGCCATGGACGTCTGCGGCGCCGGCGGCCTGCTCGCCGCCGGCGAGCCGTACGACCTCGACGACTGGCAGCGGCTCTTCCTCTTCTCCCGCGCCGACACCCTCTACGCGGGCTCCAACGAGATCCAGCGCACCATCATCGCCGAGCGGGTGCTCGGCCTGCCGAAGGAGGCGAAGGCATGACGGGGTCCGGGGCACCGGCCTATGTGGCCGGGCACGCACTGCTGGACGGGCGGACGGCGGTGATCACCGCCGCGGCCGGGGCCGGCATCGGCGGGGCGACCGCGCGGCGGTTCCTGGAGGAGGGGGCCCGGATCGTCATCGGGGACGCGCACGCCCGGCGGCTGGCGGAGAGCACCGCCGAGCTGGCCGCGGAGTTCGGCGCCGACCGGGTCGCCGGGCTGCCCTGCGACGTGACCGACGAGGACCAGGTGGCGGCGCTCTACGCGCTCGCCGAGGAGCGGCACGGCCGCCTCGACATCGTCGTCAACAACGCCGGGCTGGGCGGTACCGCCGAGCTGACCGAGATGACCGACGAGCAGTGGGCCAGGGTCATCGACGTCACCCTGGGCGGCACCTTCCGCTGCACCCGGGCCGCGCTGCGCCGGATGAAGGCCGCCGGGCAGGGCGGTGTGATCGTCAACAACGCCTCCGTCGTCGGCTGGCGCGCCCAGCGCGGCCAGGCCCACTACGCCGCCGCCAAGGCCGGGGTGATGGCGCTGACCCGCTGCGCCGCGGTGGAGGCGGCCGGCTACGGAGTGCGGGTCAACGCGGTCTCGCCGAGCCTGGCCATGCACCCGCACCTGGTGAAGGTCACCACGCCCGAGCTGCTGGCCGAGCTGACCGAGAAGGAGGCGTTCGGCCGCTACGCCGAGCCGTGGGAGGTGGCCAACGTGATCGTCTTCCTGGCGGGGGACTACGCGTCGTACATGACCGGGGAGACGGTCTCGGTCAGCTCGCAGCATGCGTGAGGAGCGCCGCGGCGAACTCCTGGCCACCGCGGCCGAGGTGTTCGCCGCCCGGGGCTACAACGCGACCACGGTCCGGCAGATCGCCGACGCGGCCGGGATCCTCGCGGGCAGCCTCTATTACCACTTCGACTCCAAGGAGTCGATGGTCGACGAGATCCTCTCCGCCTTCCTGGACGAGCTGGGAGCCGGCTACGACGCGGTGCTGGCCGCCGGCCTCGGGCCGCGGGAGACCGTCGAGGCGCTGGTCACCGAGTCGTTCCGGGAGATCGACCGGCACCGGGCCGCGGTCGCGATCTACCAGAAGGAGGCCCGGCACCTCGCCGCCCGGCACCCCCGCTTCGGCTACCTCACCGACGCCCGCCGCCGGTTCGCCCGGGCCTGGCTCGGCACCCTGGAGCGCGGGGTGGCCGGCGGCGCCTTCCGCGCCGACCTCGACATCCGGCTGACGTACCGGTTCGTGCGCGACACCGTCTGGGTCGCCGCGTCGTGGTACCGGCCCGGCGCACAGCACAGCCCCGAGGAGATCGCCCGCCAGTACCTGTCGGTGGTGCTGGACGGCATCGCGTTGCGGGACTGACCCCGCCCTCCGCAGAATCTCACCAAGGACCAAGGAGTTCACCATGCCCGAGGCGTACCTCGTCGATGCCGTCCGCACCCCGGTGGGGAAGAAGGGCGGCGGGCTGGCCGCCGTCCATCCGGCCGACCTCGGCGCCCATGTGCTGACCGCCCTGATGGACCGCACCGGGATCGACCCGGCCGCCGTGGCGGACGTCGTCTTCGGCTGCCTGGACACCGTCGGGCCGCAGGCCGGGGACATCGCCCGGACCTGCTGGCTGGCCGCCGGGCTGCCGGAGGAGGTGCCGGGCGTCACCGTCGACCGGCAGTGCGGCTCCTCCCAGCAGGCGGTGCACTTCGCCGCGCAGGGCGTGCTGTCCGGCACCCAGGACCTGGTGGTGGCGGGCGGGGTGCAGAACATGTCGCAGATCCCGATCGCGTTCGCCAGCCGCCGGGCCGCCGAGCCGCTCGGCCTCACCCAGGGCCCGTACGCCGGGTCGGCGGGCTGGCGGGCCCGCTACGGTGACCAGCCGGTCAACCAGTTCCACGGCGCCGAGCTGATCGCCACCACGTGGGACATCTCCCGCCAGGACATGGAGGAGTTCGCGCTCCGCTCGCACCGGCGGGCCGTCCGGGCCGCCGACGAGGGCCGCTTCGACCGCGAGATCGTCGCGTACGGGGAGGTCACCGCCGACGAGGGGCCGCGCCGGAACACCTCGCTGGAGAAGATGGCGCAACTGGCCCCCGTGGTCGAGGGCGGCCGGCTGACCGCCGCGGTCTCCTCGCAGGTCTCCGACGGCGCCGCCGCGCTGCTGCTGGCCTCCGAGCGGGCGGTGGCCGAGCACGGTCTGACCCCGCGGGCCCGGATCCACCACCTCTCGGTCCGCGGCGAGGACCCGATCCGGATGCTGTCCGCGCCGATCCCGGCCACCGCGTACGCGCTGAAGAAGGCCGGGATGACGCTGGACGACATCGACCTGGTGGAGATCAACGAGGCGTTCGCGCCGGTGGTGCTGGCCTGGCTGAAGGAGACCGGCGCCGACCCGGAACGGGTCAACGTCAACGGCGGCGCCATCGCGCTGGGCCACCCGCTGGGCGCGACCGGCGTCCGGCTGATGACCACGCTGCTGAACGAACTGGAGCGCACCGGCGGCCGGTACGGCCTCCAGACCATGTGCGAGGGCGGCGGGCAGGCCAACGTGACGATCATCGAACGCCTCTGACGGCGCGTCTGGAGGGGGCGGGGACGCCGGGGCGGTGGGGGCCGCCCCGGCGCTTCCGCGCGTCCCGGCGGTGCCGGGTCGCGGGCGGGGCCGGGCCGGTGTGCCCGGCCCGGGTCAGTGCAGCAGCCGGGCGCGGATCCGGGCCAGGGTGGCGGTGTCCAGGCCCAGGCCCGCGGTGAGGTAGCGCGGGATGCCGCCGTAGTCGCGCCGGAGGCGGTCGAGTCCGGCCCCCAGGTAGCCGGTGCGCACCTCCTGGAGCGGGATCAGCAGGTCCGGGTCCTGCATCAGGCCGGCCTGCTTCAGCTGGGCGCGCACCGCGGCGTCGGCGTCCCGGCGCAGGGCGTTGGAGAGCAGGTAGTCCCGTTCGGCGGTGGGGTGCGGGACGCCGAGCAGCCGCAGCAGGAGGTAACCGAGCCAGCCCGTGCGGTCCTTGCCCGAGGTGCAGTGGAAGAGCAGCGGCAGGTGGCCCCGGTCGGCGACCCGGGTGAGCATCGCGCCGAAGGCGGCGCGGTTGGCGGCGCTGGTCACGAACGTCGGGTACACGTCGCGCATCAGGGTCTCGGCCCGGCCGCCGCCCAGTCTGCGCTGCTGTTCCGCCGGGTCCTTGGTGGCGATGGCCGCCTGCATGGCGGCGAACAGGCCGGTGTCGTCCACCGCCACCGAGGTCACCGCGAGCCCGGCGGGCAGCCGGTCGGCGCCGTCGAACGAGACCTCCGACGGCACCCGCATGTCGATCACGGTGTGCAGCCCGAGGCCGTGCAGGGCGGTCAGGTCGTCCGGGGTCAGCTTGGCCAGTGAGTCGGAGCGGAACAGCCGCCCGTACCGCAGCGTCCGGCCGCGGTCGGTGCGGTAGCCGCCCAGGTCGCGGCAGTTGACCGCGCCGTGCAGCGGAACCCGGCGGGTGGGCGGCGGGGTGCTCCGCCGGCCGCGGGGCGCGGTGGCGGCACCGGCCGGTGCGCCGCCGGTGGCGGTGCGGCCGCCGAGGCCGAGGGCGGAGCCGAGCAGGGCAGTGGTGACGCGTCGTCGGGAGGGGAACACGCGGCAGCTCCTGAGGGGG